>NZ_FOGL01000022.1 GCF_900111195.1 Gracilibacillus ureilyticus | reverse complement strand
TTCCTTAATGCTTCTTTATCATCTTTTAGGTTGTCATACATTGCTTTCCGTTCCGCTAACATTTTGTTATAGACAAAGCGAACACAACCAAAGGTTTTATGCATCAACAAAGCCTGTTCCTCTGTTGGATACAATCGAAACTTATATGCCTTGTTAAGTTTCGTCACATCCAATCACCTCCCTTTCTCACCTTCATTATAGAACATAAGTTCGATAAAAACAACTCCTTTGGGATATCTCCCAACCGACATTTATCTCCCCCTTAACGTTGGACTACGGCCTTCACACGCTTGAAGAGGGAGACTTCTGTCGGAAGTTCGTTAAAATAAATGATCTCAGGGTCCCCTTCATCCAAATTTTCAATTATTCCACTTCGGATAAATTCATTTTTTTCAAAAACTTTGTGCATACTCACGTTTGAACGATTGGAAGAAGAGAATATTTTATTTGTGGGAGATATCGTCACCATATAATTTATCAGGGCACTCGCAAAACCTTTTCGTCTGTGGGAAGGTGAAACGATAATCAAGGAGATGAAAGCACATTCAAAAAAGTTAGTATCATAAATTAAGAATCCTGTGATCTCCTCTTCTTCTTTAGAGATGAGGCACTGTTCCAGTTGAATCGATTGCTGAATTATATTCCTTCTGTTTTTGCTTCCAATAACCATATTGTCTATATCAACTAGTTTATCTAAATCATCTATTTTTGCTTTTGTAATGGTAATCATTTTATCTCCTTTTATCCTCTAACATTAATTTTTCTTTATTATAACATCATTTCCCATCAAAAAAATAATCGCCCAACGTTCCGGACGACATCAACTGTGATATTTGATTTGTAGAGGGCATGATGTTGCCTTCAACAAGCTTATACACTTTAATTGCTAGTGGCAGCAGAGGTGAAATTCTTCTTCTCCCATTTTCCCAAAAAATATAGCATGAGTAAAATCAACCATGCAGCAATTTTACTAAGATTATCAGCATTTGATGTAAAGGTTATAAATAACAGCACACAGAATAAGGTGAAATAAGCGATATATCTGAAAATTTTCCGATTCTTAGATTTCCTGTATTCTGATTCGCGGCTGTCTCCAGAGTGAAATGCTCCAATGACAGAGGATACTACGAAAGAAATGACCGTTCCTGGATTGTCATTAGTCATTAAGTACATAACACCCGCAACCATTACTGAATATGCCAACGTGAAAATAAACCTTTTCAATGAAAACGTGCTTTTTCGTCTTTCAGTCCTTGAAAAATCACCATCACTTTTCTCCACAAATCTTCTAATGAAGAAGAATGTGAAATAGATAGATAAGAAAAATATAGCAGCAGATAACAATAAGTTACTATGCTCAAATTGTTCCAAGTCATACACACCTTTCTCATGATTGGTACCTTGTTTCACATTTATGTAAAATCATCTGATCAGATTCTTTTACTTCTCGAGGATACCATTAGCCGTAACTTCACTCTCATAATAACATAATATTCCATTTGTTTGATCAAGAAAATTAATAAACACTCCGTTCTTCCTGCTCTTTCATCTACTTTAACTGACACATTATCCCGTATATGAAAATAAAATGTAGGAAGACTATCTTAACTTTTGGTCATTTTTATATTTAGGGTGTGACGACATGGGCGCAATCAATGGAAAAGATTTTATTAATCGCATAGATCAGCTGGATACAGAAATCTGGTTTAACGGAGAAAAAATTAGTGGTAAGATTTCTGAGCATTTTGCCTTTAAAGGAATTATTCAGACAAAAGCTTCTCTTTATGACTTGCAGAATACCCTTGAACTAAAAGATGAAATGACTTATTTATCTCCAGAATCAGGAGAATCGGTTGGTCTATCCTACTTACAGCCAAAAACGAAGGAAGATCTCATTCGCAGACGCAAGATGATGGAACACTGGGCACGGCATACTGGCGGTATATTAGGGAGAAGCCCGGATTACTTAAACACCGTTATAATGAGTTTAGCTTCTTCCGCATCATATATAAAAGGAAAAGAAAATTGTTTCCCCGAAAATTTACAATCCTTATACGAACTAGCGAGAGAAAATGATTTATCATTCACCCATTCATTTATCGCTCCACAAGTGAATCGTTCTGAAATTTACTTAGGGCTTACTCAAGAACCAATCTCTGCCAGAATTACAGAAAAAAATGATGAGGGATTAGTCATTACGGGTGCACGTCTCCTGGCTACCCAAGGTGGCTTAACTGATGAAGTACTCGTATTCAGTTTTCCCAGATCATTACCTAATCTGGATGAAGCGTTCGCTTTTTCCATTCCTTCCGATACAAAAGGACTTCGATTTATTTGCAGGCAATCTCTTATAGGAGGGGAGTCTTCTTTTGATCATCCTCTAAGTTCACAATATGAAGAAATGGACACCATTCTTGTTTTTGATGATGTGCTGGTACCATGGGATCGTGTTTTTTATTATGAGAATGATGAAGTAGCTAACAGCTTTTTGTTTAAAAGTTCTTTTCACTCCTTTGCAACCCATCAAGTAGTGACGAGACAAATTGTGAAGACAGAATTTATTTTAGGGATTGCTGAATTGCTAATCGAAACCATTAACGTTAGTGAGTATCAGCATATTCAAGATAAAGTATCAGAAATCATTATTGGACTGGAAACGATGAGAGCCTTATTAGAAAAGTCAGAAAATGATGCCAAAATTGATGAGGGGGGATATATGCGTCCAAGTATTGTTCCGCTTCAGGTAGCGAGTAATGTGTTCCCAAATGTTTACCCACGGTTCTGCGAAATTATCCAGCAAATTGGTGCGAGTGGATTGGTAACCTTACCGACAGAAAAGGATTTCCATTCAAATATTAGAGCAGATTTAGATAGATATCTTCAAGGAGCAACCAGGACAGCTGAGGACCGTGTGAAGATTTTCCGGTTAGCGTGGGACCTGACAATGAGCAGTTTTGGCACAAGACAAACACAATATGAAAGATACTTTTTTGGTGATCCTGTCCGGTTGTCTAGCCGATTATATAATGCCTACCCAAAAGAGGAATATGTGAAAACAATCAACAAATTTTTAAATTTAAAAGTGGAAGACTAACCGTTGTATTAACCTCAAGAAGCCCGGTGTGGAAACATACTGGGCTTTCTTTCGTTAGTTCCCGCGTTTTGGACAGAAATTTTGTTTTAGTTAGCATCTCTGCTGCCACTGCTTTTCAATTCCTTTTCTCCTGTTATCACGTCGTCACTTATGAAATAGTGATAAAGTGTATCTGGTTCATCATCGAATCTCACTAACATTAAGTAATGACTTTCGAAAGTGGAGTCACTTTGTGTAATTTCCCAAGTTCTGTCTGGATAAGTTTCTGTCAGGTGAGACTCTAATAATTCAATCCTTTTAGGAACCTCCTCATAAACAATATAATATGGCCGGACTCCCCAGAAGCTGACACCAACTATTAAGACACTGAGAAAAAGAACGATGCATACGCTTAACTTAATTTTATGCTGTTTCTTTATCAGCAGGATTATCATAAACAAGATAACAACAAGCACGCCTGTTAAATAAGCAAAAAGATTCTCCAAATAATGAGTATGAGGATCGATTTTTTCATAGTAAAATCTTAAAAGAAAAAGCATACACAGTAAAAAGAGAGTAAAAACTATCGCTTTTATCTTCACCTGCTCACCTCATCTCATTCATTAACCAGACTATTAATCCTAGTTTCATAATAACATCATATGGCATTTGTTTTTCGCAAAAGCTATGTTAAAGTTTAATTTTTGTTTGTGTGAATTGCATATGTAAGTGATGTGACAATAATTCATTATTTCTTCCCTTTTCGCTCTAAAAGTATAGGTGCTATATTTAATAAAATAGAAACAATTGTCAAAAACCATAATGCCCTTTCCATGCCTGGTACTACATCCATTAAAGCTGCCCAGTCTTCTACTTCTACCCAATCAGATACAAGACTGTATTCTGCGCAAAGTGTTAATGCTGTAAATGATAAGCCCATCGCCATAGCAAGCTTATAATCCTTTCCTGCTAAATACCTGTAAAGATTTATAAATGTTGCTATTATTGCAATAACCCCTAGTAATACCCACATAACTTCCCCTCCATAATTTAAAAAAAGACTTTTATTTATCATAATTTTTCGCAATTTTTCAGAGATTAATATGTTTTACATTAGAGGCAAACATAAGCTATCTTACCAGCTATCACTTAAGGCGATCATTCTTGTTGAACAATCGCCCTGTTAATTTTTTCTTAGCAACTAGTTAATCCAGATAATATTAACCATGATAATGGTTGTTACCATCATTATCAGGCTTAGTGGCAGACCTACTTTAATATAATCAGAGAATTTATATCCGCCTGGTCCATAAACTATTAAGTTCGTCTGATAACCGATTGGTGACAGAAAACTGGCAGACGCCCCTATTGTAATTAATACAAGAAAAGCCATCGGATCAACACTTAACCGATTCGCTGCTTCGACAGCGACAGGGAACATTAATACAGCTGCCGCATTATTTGTAATCATTTCTGTAAACACGACCGTCAATACATAGAGGAAAATTAGGACACCAATCATTCCAAATGGATCTGCAAGTGATATAACTTTGTTCGCCACCCAATCAGCAGCCCCTGTTTTAAATAAGGCCTCCCCTACCCCAAACGCACTAGCAATAAGCAATAACACGTTAAATTGTATATTTTTCTTCGCCTCATCTGGTGAAATAATTTTAAATACAAAATATAAAATCACCGTCAAACTCATTGCTTTAAACATGGATAAAACGTCTAAACTAACTAATAGAATCATAGAAATTAAGGTGATAATAGAGAACCATGATTTTTTCCCATCCAATTTATTTAAAAGCGGATGATCCTCTTCTAGTTGTGTTACAACATAAAAATCATTCGTTGACGATGCCCTTTCATAAAAGTCTCCTCCTGTTAAAAGCAGAAGAGTGTCTCCGGGTTTTAACGCAATATCACCTATTTTACTAATGATTCGTTCATTATTGCGATGGACAGCAATTACTCCGGCATCAAATTTTGCACGAAATTGTGTTTCTTTAATTGTTTGATGAAGCAAGGAAGATTGATGGGAAACGACCACTTCCACTAATTGTCCTGTTCCATTATTTAATTTATCTAATGACAAATTTGTCCCCGTTTTTATTTTGAGACCTTTTTTATTTTGTAATTCCGCAATCTTATCAATAACTCCCGTGAAAATTAGATGATCATTTGATTTTATTTTCGTCGAGTTTTTCACTGGATAAATCTTTTCATTTCTCCTGACTATTTCAATTAAATAAAGTCCTTCTAAATTACGCAGACCTGCCTCTTCCACAGTTTTTCCGACATATGGATTATCTAAAAAAGGATAGTTTTCTTCGATAATCACTTCGATCAGATACTCTTTACTCTTCTCACTAAATGATTCGGTTAACCCTTTATGGTTCGGAAGAATTTTATATCCGATTGTAACAAGATAAATCAAGCCTAAAACAGAAGCTGGCAAACTGACCATTGCTAATGTAAAAAGCGAATAACCTTCCATCCCTCTGTCGAGCATTAAGCCGTGAACGACCAGATTTGTTGATGTCCCCATCAATGTCAATATGCCGCCTAAAATGGAAGCATAGGATAAGGGAATTAAAAACTTTGAAGGCGATATATTGTGCTCCTTACACCATTTTCGGATAATAGGGGTTAAGGTGACAACAATTGGTGTATTGTTTAAAAATGCGGAAAAACCTGAAATTGGCACTAAAAGTTTCAACAATGCCCGTTGCTGGGATTTTGGCTTGCCTAATACACGAGCCATGCCCCTATCGACGAGACCACTTTTCTGTATAGCGCCGGCTATAATAAATAATAAAGCAACCGTTAACATCCCCTGATTAGAAAATCCTGCAACTGCTTCCTCTGGTGTTAATATACCTGTTATAAGAAAAATCGTAAGTGTACCAAATACGATCATATCCGGTCGTGTTACTTCTTTTATTAATGCAACCATCATTAAGATGACTATTGTTAAAACAAAAATAATTTCCCAGTTCATTAACTTCAGCATCCTCCCTGAGGAGTAAATAGTCCTCCACGTTTACGTCCAATGTATTATTTCTATATTTTACTATACATTATTCCTATATGACAACTTGGTTTTAATTTTAAATTATATTCATCTATTTAGATATATGTGTAGATAGTAAAAATATTAGATTGAGAGTGGAGTACATTGAGGAAAATTACGCAAAACTGCTGCAATTTCTCTAGTAAACTCCCAACAACAAAAATACGATCGGAAACACACTAAATGAAATATTCACTATAAAATGACAGATGATAAGAGGAAACAACCGTTTTTGTTTATGAAAAATAATCCCGCTTCCAATTCCCCAAATGAAAAATGCTGCTGCAAAGACAACCGCTCCCTGGATACTTGCAGCCAACATCACGTGCTGTAAGGCAAAACCGAACGAGGGAATAAGAATACTGATCCATGGTTTATTATGTTTTTTCAGGAACTTAGCTTGGGCATAGCCTCTGTACATAAACTCTTCAATCGGTGCATTGAGAAACGGGAAGATTAGTGAAATAATTGCGGCAAACCATAAGAGCGAAACTGGGCGTTGAGCAGCATCATAGCCTGCATCACCGGCAAATACTGTTTCAAAATGATTAACAAAGTCAGCACCATACATGATGAACATTGTCGCCATAACTGTTAAAGCGAATGGAATATACAATAGGAAAAGCCACAAAAATCCCTGAAGAATATCCTTCCCTAACCGTTTCGGCTGAAAATCGGCTAAATCTTTAATCGAGCGTCCTTCTTTTTTTAATATACGGTGTAAAAGATAGAAACAAAGGATATTTACAATAGTAAAATAAATGGTCGATAGTTCAGGCTGGAAAGGGAAATTCGTTTCGTAGCCGAATCCATTTATGAATATATAAATGGTCATGAGCGCAACCAAAAGCAGCGGAATCCTTATAAAAGAGACAAACCATGCATTTTTCATGTTATGCACCTGCTTTGCGAGTAATTGAAACTAGTTCAAGCGAAAATGAGCCATTCTAATTTATGATCAATCTGTCAGTAAAATACAGACACGAGCAGATTATACAATGAATGAATGATTATTACAGACCAGAGCGAATTACTTTTCTTATAGATGAAACCAAATATCAATCCGAGCACAAAGGCGTTCATGATCGGGCTGATGATGTAAGGAAATTCAAACAACCCTTTATAAAACCAGATAGGAAAATGTATGGATGCAAAAAGCAAAGCAGTTATCGTATTAGCCAACCAGAAACGGCATGAGTGCATTAACTTTTTTAACAGAAAACCTCTGAAGACAATTTCTTCTGTAATACCAACCAATAAAATGGTGTTGAGCCAATCGGAAATGCCTAGCTTAAAGTTAACCGGGTTATTTAATATGATGAGATTCAAGATGACATAAAAGGAAATAAGGACTGCAGATGTCCAGCCTGCCCATTTTAATCCTTTCGTGATGTTGTGGCGTAATCCTAAATATGATAGCGGGTCTCTATTTTCCAGCATTTTCACTATAAGAAAGACCGGAATGATCCAAATCGTTATTTTTATTATAGCTGAGGTGATGGCTTCTGTGACAGGATCCAGCTGATCCAGATAGTGAACGAGCCATAACTCTCTTAAACACCATAACAGATAAAATGACAAAAAATATATCCAAATATAATTTCTATTTATTTTAGAAGCTATTGGTGACTCCCCCTTTTTTGCAAAATATTACTTTACTCTATTGTTAATTGGCTAAGGTATTTCATTTGAATAATCTTTCTATGGTGGGCTTCATGGCCTGCAATAACAAAAGCAGCTGCTCGTGCAGAAAGTGGATGATCATTGAATAGCCCAAGACGCAAAAATGCTTCCTCCTCTAGATTTTTTATAAGTGTGATCGTTGACTGCCTTACTGCCGTAAAATCTTCCAGTATATTCACTAAAGGCAATTTATCAAAAGAAGCTGACACTGCAAAAATGTCCCGATCATAGCCTGGTAACTCTCGCGCATCTCCTCTAGCTATGCGAAGGATCCGGTAATTCCATAAACGTTCTACATCAGCTATATGTCCTGCTACTGTTTTGATTGACCACTTTCCTTCTGCATATTTAAATTCTGCTTGTTGTTCACTAAGATCTTGTAACATTAATATTGAATTTTTTTGTTGCTCCTCTAAGATATCTACAAGATTTCCATCAGGAACCAGATGAATATATTTATCCAATGCAGGATGGTATTCGTTTGTATAAGGCTTAGTATTCATTGAGATCACTCCAATTCTATTAAGTTATTATGGCGCAGGGTATCTTATCTAAATACTTCTTTTCTCAAAACACCCACACCAAAGGAAAAAAAGCAAGCTTATTCCTGTATTATCCCGATTGACAAAAAAACTAATTCATACCTTCCGATTCACATCTTATATTGTAAAAATCCACAATCAATGGATGTGTATCTTTATCAAATATTAGCTTTTCTAATCTTCTTTTACCTAACCTTCTATCCATCATGGAATATGCCTTAATAATTATATTCTCTGAATTTATCGCTTCCTCTATCGACAATAAACCATATTCCATGAAAGGTGCATATAAATGATAACTTGCAAATATATTTTGATTGATCATTATCTCTTCGGTATCGTCTGAAGCCTTAACTTGTTCCTTTCGTTCTTCAGAGTTAAACATTACATCCCAATCCTTGTTATAAGGAATACTTTTCAGTTTCCTGTCTTGTTTCATTTGCTGGTACATTTTTTCATGCTTTACTGCATAGGTAACGTCAGAAGCGCTTAGTATTTCTTTGTTATCAAAGGTAATCCATACTTTACTTGGTCCATCATGAAATTTTCGATAAACCGTTGCATATATTTTGATCCGTCCTTTTAATTTTTCACACAAAAAACTTTCTAAAATTGATTTCGTTTTACTCCATTGCATTTAATCACCATCTCTAAAAGGAAATTTCGTTTACTTTATTATACATCTTCAGTTTTCTAGCTCTCAAATGGAGTACGTTCTTAATCGAAAAACTCCATGTATCCTTTCTCTTGCTTGTAGTAATCAAGCCTATCATGTAATGTGCCAGTATGAAATTCGAACTTGTGACCATCCGGGTCCGTAAAATAAATTGACTGTTTATCTCTATCATCTCTTAGACGGCCTGGTAAAATATTCACTTTTAATACTCTTAATTTTTTGTACATGTCATCAAACTCATCTTCTGCAATGGAAAATGCTATGTGGGTATATGAATGGTTTATTTCATTACGGGGAATATCTTTTTCCACATTTAATGCTAACCACATCCCATTTAAGTCAAAGTATGCCGTATTTCTCCCCTTTACCAACAATCTAGCATCAAAGACTTGTCGATAAAATTCAATAGAAACTTCTAAATCAGTTACGGAAAATAAGAAATGATTGATACCCTTTATCGCCATTCGATCACCTCGGAAGTAATTTATTACAAATCTCAATTTCCGGAAACATAGGGACAGTTCGTATATTTCGATAAAGTGAGACTTTGATCAGTGTGGGTTTTGGATCTTCCGTAATTACCTGTTAATTCCATTATAACTGATGAAGTGAGAATTTTGTACAGTGAGGGATTGATAGATATTAAGGTTTTAAAAAATTTGGTTCCATTCAGTTCACCTAAAAATTAGCACATGACTATTCACGAAATTTGTAGTAAAATGTGGATAGTAGCAAATAGAGGTCTTTCATGCAGGTTAAAATTGGAAGGAGGCGAGATATGATGGGAAATAATGAAGTGAATATGATTCTTCAGGCTATTAAAGAATTGTCGGATAAAGTAGATGAAAATCATGGCTCTATTAAGCAGCTATCCAAGAAAGTAGATGATAATCAGAGTTCTATTAAGCAGCTATCCAAGAAAGTAGATGATAATCAGAGTTCTATTAACCAGTTATCCAAGAAGGTAGATGCAAATCAGAGTTCTATTAACCAGCTATCCAAGAAGGTAGATGATAATCATGCTGAATTAACAAAACGGATGGATAACATGGAAGATAAGATGGACTATATTCAACACAAATTGATTGACCACGATAAAGAAATTTTTAAACTGAAACGAAAAGCACTAAATCACACTAGATAATAATCCCCGTCTATTCTTCAATAAAACTCAACAATCGATACGTTAAAATGCCATAATTATACCACGTTTACCTAATAGCGATTATAATACCATTATTATTTGTTAGAGACGGTAATTTTTCCCTCTGCATTGGAACTTAGTAAAACATTCGGTATTAATGAAACACGAAAACCATCATCGCATTTTCGATCAAATGAAATTTCTTCAACTATTTTGTCTTTAATCGCATCAGAAAATATATAAATAAGCGATTGCACCTGTTAATAGAACTAACATAAAAGGCTGTATCCAGTCTATTATGAAAGTCTGGATCTCCTTTCCCTTGTTATACCATGTTATCTAATAAAACTTTTAAGACAGGGGTTCATATACTTCTTCCCAACCTGAGTTTTCAAAATCACGGATCAATAATCTTCTCGTTTTAATATACATGAACGGATCTCCCGTCTATTTCGATTTCCCTAACTTCACCGCGTTAACAACTGCTCCAATCAACCCGGTAATAATGAATACATAGGCAACAAACAAAGGTGTGGCGGAAAGCGTTTCATTCAATAACCGGAATAAGCCAAAACTACAAATTAGAATACTGCCAATTAGTGCAGCGACAGTTCTAAAGCTCAATTTAATTCCTCCCTTGGCCAAGTTTTAATAAAATGTTCAACCTGTTTATACAATAATCAATTCCTATATTTACCTAATATACCCATTATAACATTTAATCTCCTAAAAAAAAGACCGGATCCACAATTGGTTCGAGCCATCATCAATATATAAAAACAAGACAGGCTATCATTAACAGCCTGCCTTTTTCCCCTAATCATTTTTTACTTACTGTCCTTCTTTAACCCGATTGCCTGTCCAGGTCTTGGTGAATCAGTAGCTCCGTATAATTTTCCAGTATTCGGATCAATCATAATTGCCTGAATGTCACCAATTCTGTCATCAGCTGTCTGGGTTTGGAAACTGCGGTCCAACTTATAGCCGAGTTCTTTTAATTTTTCCATCGCTTCATTATTAATTCCATCTTCCCATTCCATCGAAGTGTCCGGGTTATTAAAAATTCTCGTTTCTGCGATGGCTTCACGTAAATCCATCTTGTATTCCAGCACATGCAGAAATACTTGGACAACTGATCCAACGATCGTGGAAGCGCCTGGTGAACCTAGTGTGAAGAACGGCTTACCATCTTTAAAAACGATCGTAGGTGATTTCGAACTTACCGCAAATTTGTTAGCATTCAATTCGTTGGTTGTGCCTGGTTCCGGATTAAAGTCGGTCAAGTCATTATTGAGCATGAACCCGTAGCCTTCTACCATAATACCTGATCCGAAAATCCGCTCAATTGATGAAGTACATGCAGCAATATTGCCCCAGCGGTCAACTGCTGTGAAGTGGGTCGTATCCATCCCTTTCTTCGTATCATCTCTCTTCATTTCCCTTGACGGACCGCCTTGCTGGTATTTCCACGGATCTCCTCCCTGAATATCTTCTTTCCTGTGATCAAAGGAAAATACATTTCGTCTTTCCTCAATATAGTCAGGATGAAACAGCCCTTCCATCGGGATGTCTACCACATTCGGATCTCCTAAGTGTGTCTGCTGGTCAGCAAGTACGATTCTTAGCATTTCGGCTAGAATATGATATTTTTCCCACGAATGAATGCCATATTGCGAAATATCCATCGGCTCCAATATTTTCAAAAGCTGTGATACGGCAAAGCCGCCACCATTAGGGGGTCCAGGAAATGCTAGATCATAATCTTTGTAACTTCCCCAGAACGGTTCATCAATCGTAGCTTTGTAATTTTTTAAATCTTCTTTTGTTAAAATACCGCCCTGTTTTTCTAGCGTGGATACCATTGCATCGGCAAGTTCGCCTTCATATACTGTTTTAAAACCTTCTTCACGGATAATCTTCAATGCTTTTGCAAGGTCCTTTTGTTTTAATTTATCTCCCTCTTTTAGCGGATTTCCGTTTGGTACGAAAAGTTTCTTGGCTTCTTCTCCTAATCGGTCTTTAAAAATATCGAGCGTCCGGTCCCATAGCCGGTTAATCTCGAATTCTTCTTCCGCTAATTGTATCGCTGGATCAATTAGGCGTTCCAGCGGCATGGAACCATATGTTTCAAGCGCAAGCTCCATTGCCCTCATAATACCGGGTACCCCAACGGACAACGGACTTGTAGAACGCTCGTCAAATGGCATGATCTCTCCATTTTCATTATGGAATAAATCGGGTCTCGCCCCGGAAGGCGCCTTTGTATGTCCATTGATAACCTTTGTCTCTTTCTTTTCATTATCATAATAAACAATGAAACCGCCAGCTCCAATGCTCGTGTTCATTGCCTCTGTCGGAATTAATGCAAGCTGCATGGCTACAACTGCATCAATTGCATTCCCGCCGTCTTTCAATACTTGCTCTCCCGCTTGCGCCGCTTCTTCAATCGCACAGGAAACCATTCCATAGTCTCCCTCTGTTGTTTCTGAGTGGGAAGCTTGCTTATATGCTTTCTGGTTTTTGAATACTTCTTCTAAACTCATATGTCCTCCCTATATTTCGATAGATTTATATTTTGATTGCTTCTCTTTTACACTTACCCTATTTTTTACCGTTTCATGCAAAATAGTTTTATGGCGATCATAAGTCGATAATTTAACTGGGCGAAGGTAAGAATTTGTTCAGGAAAAGGCTAAACGTTATAGAAAGGATCTAATGTCAAGGAAAGAAGTTAAGAAAAATGACATAATTAAGGGAAATTATTACAAAACTGAGAAACTTATGATACTATTAGATTAACTAAATTTGTGATAACGTAAGATCTTCTTCAGCTAATGAAGCAGTTTGGTTCAATAAATATAAAAATCATAGGAGGTAAAAATGGAAAATAATCAGTATCTTTTCACACTGCAACTTAATGCTCGGTTACAACCTATTGACCGTGACGAGTATTTCGAGGATCCTATTAATCAAGCTTTAGAAGATAGTCAATGCGGTACCACGGACGGTGGTGGAACAATGCTACAGGAAACAGGCGAAATAGAGTCTTGCGATGTAGAAATAATTCTTAAAGATAACAAGAAGGAAAATGTTGATAAAGTCCTCCAAATTATTAATGAAATCGGCGTACCAAAGGGATCTCTTCTGCTAGGCAATGGATTCAAGCAATCTGTTGGAACGCTTGAAGGTCTGGCACTCTATTTAAATGGAACAGAATTACCAGAAGAAGTGTATGAAACTAGTGATATTAATTATGTGATTGAAAAAATTAACCAAGAACTCAACGGTATAGGACGATTTTACAGCTTTTGGGGAGGTCCAACAGATTCAGGTTTATATTTTTACGGTACTTCATTTGCAGAAATGAAGCAAAGAATGGCTGCTTTCTTAGCTGAATATCCTCTATGCCAGAAGTGTAGAGTAGAACAGATTGCGTAGACAAACAATCATCCTGTTCATCTAATGCTAGTTTAGTTTCATAAGACTATATTACCTATTAGAACTTTCATGCATTTGGAAGTTCTATTTATAATATCAACATTAAGCTTGAAGGCTGGTTTTATACATTTCTACTACTATTTAGAATCCCGGTACCACTTTCTTAGCTGGTTAATATGTGCCTGATGGTAGCGGTTATGGTCAGCCATATGCCAGATGCCCCAGCGGATTGTTGCATGTTTTTCCTTTTCATGGCCAAATGCAACCACCTTATCCAGATCTGTATCGGTTAATTGCGCACATCTCTCTTTCAACTGATTGATGACATCTTCATGATGTTCCAGGATATCCCATTAATATGGGGAAGGCGATTATCTTTATCTATCATCGGGCCATAATGATCTTGTAACAGATCAGGAAGCGGCTGACCTTTTATCCTGTATACCCAGTTGAGATCCACATACATAATATGTCTCATTAGCTGGGCTGTTGAATTAAATTGATTGCCCGGTCCTTTGTAATCTATTTCTTCCAGTGTCATACCAGTAGTAATTGATTGTAATCGCTGGCTGTTTTCTTTTACGGCGGAATATAACATGCCGACAATTGGCGCCATACCTGCCTCTCCTTTTAAATCATATAGCATCGCTGATCTCTCCCCCTCTTTCAGATAAATTTTTGCATACCTGGCCCATCTGCCGGTCTATGCTTAAAGCCAAATTTTTCATAAAAGCCTGTCTTTCCTCTGGCACAGGATAGTTGAACCCACTTTATTCCGCTTTCTTCACATTTTTCTAACAGCATGCGGAAAACCTTGCTTCCAATCCCTTTATTTTGATAGTCGGGGTGAACCATCATATCACATATAAATGTTTGATATACCCCATCAGAAATGACACGGCCAAAACCAATCAGCCTCTCGTTATGATAAACAGACAGCAAGTACCAGCTATTACTAATCGCATTCATCAGCTTATCTTCGGAAAATTTACGATGAGCATCCCAGCCTGTCGTTTTAAATAATTGATGAAAGTCTGTTTTACTTGGGATAGTATTCTTGAATTGCAGCTTCATTCCGTTCTCCCCCCTTCAAATTTTGCTCCATCAGATTTGCTATTTCTAATGAATCGTAGGCATTGCTCTTTTTTAAACGATTGATCACATTTTTCTGTCTCTCGACCGAGTGGTTCTGACTCAGCTTCCATTTTCCCTCCGCTTTATCAATTACTATTTCAAACGCTACAATTCCATTAATTAACGCGTTGATAAATTCACTTTCTAATGGAACTTCCCATGGGTCATCGATTGCAGCTTCATAGAAATTCACCGTTTTTTTGAGCATCATCAAAAGTTTTTCCTTGTTGTTAATCAGCTTTATCCTTCCGTAAACATGGACTGCTGAATAATTCCATGTGGGGGCGGCATTTTCAGCCATATACCAGGTTGGTGAAATATAAGCATGCGGACCAGAGAAAACCACAAGAACCTCTTTCTCATCTAATTTTTTCCAGTGTGGATTTGCTCTCGCCATATGGCTTAATAAAGTGAGACTTTGATCAGTGGGGGTTTTGGACCCCCACTGGTCATTAGCGAAACTTATCAGGGTGTTAGCGTCTGTTTACTCCCACTTAGCTTCTTTGTGGTACTCAAAGCTTGAAGTGGGAGTCTTAAAGACGGTTAGCACCGTGGAAACACGGCACTTCCATCTTCTTTTTCTTCCATTAGAAAGGGTAAGTGGGTGGCAGAAGGTCCAATTTCCTCCTCGGAAAATAACACACCGAAACTGTTTTGTTTGATGAAGTCATATATTTTCCCTTTTTCATTCACTTCAAATGCTTTTGGTATGTACATACAATATCCTCCCTGCTTATGAGTTTTGAATAATTATACATAATTTTGAATTATTATACAATGGCTTTTTATGAGTTTTTGCAATTTAGGTTTATTAGGGATTGTAATACTTAGTCTGTTAATATATGTTTATGATAGTTAATAATGGGATTACTTGTACTCGGAGGGGATAGGATAATGTACGGAGAAACTCTACCAAACTGGTTTTGGGCTATCTATTATTTGTTTCTGTTAACAACATTCGTCTCTGCAATTATTTCTATTACTAAAAAGAAAAGAATATATAGATCTATTTTAGCGATTCTGTTCGCTGTTATCATTCCTGTTGTTAGTGTCATTAACAGTGTTGACAGAGCAGAAAACATGAATGAATTCGAACACTTAGTCAGTCAGTTTCAGAACGGAGCCATATGGTCTGTATTTACCATAATAGGATATTTGTTTTTAATCGTTTGGTGGATGACGTTTAATAGGCGTAAAGCTGAATCGCTGCCTTAAGTATATTTTCTTCCATTTATCCCGATTTTACAGCATCAACGATTAATGAAGGAAAAGTAAGCTCATCACCTTGGTTTCTAGGATCATACTTTTTGGAGCGAAAAATGACACCATCTTGTCCGTTCCGTTCATTCTGACGAAAATCACCTTGTTCATCACAATATTCAAGCAATTTAACTTCATACCCTGCGGTTTCAAACATTTTTGTTAATGTTTGATAATTATGCACGATTTTATGGCTGGATGCGGGATACTCTATTGGCCCGGGGCCACCTACCTGAACTATTTCCTGATAGGATTCATCTGGAAAATATCCGTCTGGAACTGCACACCGGATATATCCTGAAGGCTTAAGATATTCCCAACATATTTTTGCGCCCTCCAGACCTTCCTCATATGTAAGATGCTCCCACACGTGTTCTGCTAATATTGCTGAAAGGGAACTCTTAGCAAACCTGTTTTGCCAGGTATTTTCGTCTAGTAAATTCAATTCTTCTTCCTGTGTATGAATCCATCCAGGGTTATTAACGTATTCTCCGGCTCCGATTACAATTTTTATATCCTTTATAGGTTTGTTCATTTATTACCATTCCTCCCTCGAAACACTTCTTCCACTGCCTTTGATTCATCTACCTTACTCCTTTAATCACATACTTAACAGGACAACCCCCCGACCAATGGAAGGCTCACTTTATTATACAAAAATACCTAACCATATTGCGATAGCAAGAGCGAGCAAAAGCAGCTGCTTCTCAACTGTTGTTAATTCCTCTACATCTTCTCCATTTACTCTTAAGACAATCCAGATTGCATAAACTAAGATAATCCCAACACCTGTTGCAGCAACCGGGCGAGTAAAAGCAATCCAGATGATCAGCAATCCTGCAATCATGAAGTAAAGTAAAACAGGAAATTTAGCTCCTTTCGTTCCCATACGTTCTACTGCCCATACGACAGATGTTCGTTTCATTGGTTTTGCTTTTTGGTCTGCATGTCTGTCAGGAATATGATGAACCATGACCCATCCCATGCACCAAACGGCATTAACGAACGCATTTTGCCATGCCCAAACTGGTATCGATTCTAGCAAAATCCATGGCAAGGCAATGGCTATCGCTAGCATAGTAGGAAATAAGCTAAACCATTCTCCTATAAAAGGAATATAAGCAAATTGAAATGGCTTCAAAGAATACGACACTGCACCCCATATACCAACTATGGTTAAAATGGCGAATTCAAGATAACCGAATACCGTAAAAAGAATTGCTATAAATATTAAGAAAACACTCATCAATGTTCCAATCTGCTTTAGCATGGTTAGCGTCATTGTATTCGTTTGAATCACTCTACTTCCACCAGAAAGTATGCCGGGACTATATTGATCTGTTCCCGATTGGTGGTCCGCTATATCATTTAATACATGCGTTAAAACACCATGAATCAAAATAGCACCTACCAAAAGCACGGAAGTATTTGCCACTAAGGTTAGCCATGAAATTTGATAATAGAAAATCAATGGCAGGAGCATAGATAGGATCGTTGCTACACTGGAGAATACAACGGCAACTAGACGTAATAACATACCAATTCCTTTTAGACTAAATGCTGTTTGAGCTGGAATCATAGCAAACATCCTTTTTATTTATAATTATGAGGTATAGACAACTTTTTAACAAAATAATACGCTAAGACAATCTTTGAAACTAATTTTAATATAACAACCAGTAACAGATCATGAAAAAAAATATCGTAGCACCTGGACCCATTGATGAACCAGTTGCTCCAAATCCGTAATTTCACCAGGTTTCAGCATACTTCCAGCACGGGTTGTTGTACTAGTATCCATTCCAGTATTGCCCCAACCGTTTTCTTTACATCTGGACTATCTTCGTTTCCATCTGTACTTTAACAAAGCCGTCTTTATCTTAATTTCATAATAACTCAATTCAAAGCTTTCAATCTGATAATCAGAATTGTTTGTGGTTGAAAGCACTACTTGCAATTGCCGCATACGCTCTTCTAACATAGTTTCCCCAACGTTATTCACAAGTATTATTCCTCACTTCAGTAGGTAAAAAGCATATCTGCTTATTTCAAATACGCTACCGTTTGTTTATGTAGAAATAATTATTATTTAAGTATTCGCTGAACAATTTTTGTTTTCCAAATTCCCAAACCTATGAACGCACCAATTATGTTTAGGATGAAATCATCAATATCAAAACTCCCTCTTCTTGTAACTAATTGTATTGTTTCGATAAATAATAAAACTGTAGTCATTAATACAGTGAATATCCTCAGTTTATTTGCTTTGTTAATGAAAAAAGGTAAATATATGCCCATTGGTAAAAACATAAACAAATTACCGAAGAGGTTTTTTATAGGTATATCAGCATTCATACTACCATCCAAAAATGCTTGAATATATGTACTTATTGTTTTAAATGGAACAAAATTGGAATTGAATCTTATAGTTTCTAACAACGAAAGTTCAGTAGACCACATACCACCAACTCTATTTAAGAATAAGAGAACTGCCAATACAAATGCATAAAATATAAAACTAATACTAAAGATAAACTTTATTGCCTTTTTCATTTTCTCCCCTCACCTTTCATAGCTAAACATTACTGCCACGTTTGCTCAAAATCTCTAATTCAATACTAACATAATATTCCATTTTATTGTTTCAAAAAGAAAGGCAATCAATCATCTTGAGGAAGTCGAAGCGAAAATAAAAGAAGAGAATTCGTTAATAGAAATCTTAAACAGATCTAAAGAAAGAGTTTCTGATGAAAAAAGTATTAGTTAAGACAGGAATTTATTCATTTATTATTTCTTTTATAGTGATGTTAGGTGTAATGGATGGAGATTTCTTATTCAGATTTCTTTTTCATGATTAGACGTAACTCTGTTTCAATATCAATTATTATAGTTATAATAATGTTTAAACGGTTGATGATTAAACGATCGAAGGCGTCGGAACGCTCTTGTACTTAGTGGATAGTAGGAATAGACTAAAATTTCCATATAGTCAAAAACAAAATAGATTATTATTGGAGAAAAGCTACCCAATTTTTTTCAATTGCTGGGTTCCTCCTTCTTGTAAGTCCTCTTTTGCTCCAACCACCACGGAATCCATCTTCAGCTTTACCGTGACGCTCAAAATAAATTAGACATAAGAATTATTCATTCCCTAAAGTATTTATCTGGTTTGTCCTTTACCTAACAATCCCTAACTAAATATAAAATAAACTTTACTGCCTTTTGTTGAATAAGAGCTGCCGCATTGACAATTCCTTATTGAAAATTTGCACCAGTTTGTTTAAGATGATTGTTGTTTTAATTCTTCATAATACTTTTTAGGATTAGCAATATTTTCTTCAATGAAAAATTTGGCATGTTGCTTGAACATATCTATGTAAGAATCACGGTTCATTGATAAATCCCCTAATTCATCAACACTTCCTTCTACTTGAACGGTATCTGAGCTTACATCCACAACGACAGTCATATATGTTTTATTTTTATAAGATACTGTACCAATCACTTGTTTCTTTTCTAAATCAACCAGAGTAAATTCGTGTTTAACTCCTGTTGGTTTAAAGATTGCGTATCCCACATTAGACTTAAATGTTCTTTTTGTTATAAAGAGTAAGCCAATAATTGTTAAAGAAAACAATAAAAATAAGTAAATTTTGATCTTCAATTTTTTCACCTTCAATAAATAATTTTTACTTTTTGATAATTATTTGACATTATTGCTTATTGTGCTATCCTGCCCCGTTACTTGAATAGTTCACTGCTAACATAATATTCCAAGAGGAACATTGGATTTAAAAAAGAAGGTAATCATCTTTACTGATTTCCTTCTTCAACTATTCACCCGGCATATTGAAGAATTAACTGATAAACAGCTATGCATAGTCCTAAGATACTTGCTTTTATTTTAGATGGATGACTCCTTTTGCTGCTATACAAGTAAAGCACAATTACTATAAATCCTAAAGGGAGCCATAAAACAAAGACCCCATCATCTGTACCTCGGGAATAAACTGGAGCAATGTAACAGCTAACCAGGAAGTAAAAGAAAACGGTGAAACGTCGTGTTTCTAATTGCTTACTCCATCTAATTAACATGAAAATAACAATTATTGCAATAATGCTAATATGTAATGGTGGAAGAACAATGGAAAAGTTTCCAAAATCAAATTCCATATTGTTTAACCCTCTCTTAACGTATTAATTCTCTTTTACTATCAAACATCAATGCTATTTTTACAGACAATCATTGATTGCTTTGTTAAACTCCACCGCCCACTTCTGAGGGAAAATACAAAATTGAAGTTATGCTGAAAAAATCAGATCACCTAAATCACCAGGTTCCTGACTTGTAATCTTTATTGTTATGACTGCTCCCGTCTCGATTGTGATGAACAAATCATCAAGTTCCAGCACAATTGAGTATAAGTTATCACCATTATCGTTCTTAAAACCGTAACCAGATACCTTTTTTACTAATGTATGTGGAACCGAGAAACTAGAACTCATGATAATATGTTTATGAAACGGGTTATCTATTAGTTCATATTCAAGCGGCTCAGGGGTTTCTTGTTCTTTAAGTAGCAAAATGTCGTCACCTGTGTTGTCCTCGATCCAGTCCACTTTCCAATACTTTATGTCAGAAGAAGAAGAATTGTTTTTTCTAAAACTCAATAACGGTTCAACAGAGTGAAGAATAATGTCATTTCTCACCTTGTAAGTATCAAGTTTATTTGCATAAATTCCTTCTAGTAAATAGCCTTTTACCGTCATGAAATTTTCCCATAATTGTTTCATATTACTCCCCTTTATTTACTAACCTGACATGGATGTCCTTGTTTAGCTTTTTCCCCCAGCATGTAATTCCTTACTCACTCCGTTTCATTTTTCTTAAAAATCCCAACAAGTAACATTATCAGCCCAATTAAGAAGATTACCGGAAAAATATAAAATGCAATCAACGCAGCAAATCCACTCTTCTCAATTACCGCGTAGGTTAAACCGAGTGCAAAAGATAAGAATGGTGATATAGCTACCATCAGGGTGATTCCCCATACGATGTATTTTCTTTTTTTAGTCTTTCCCTTGCTTAGTTGAGAGGCTACTATCGCCCCTAAGATTGCAATTCCATAACCTATAGCAAATGGCATGAGACCACTCCCCGTTTCAAAATTACCCTGTCAATGTAATTCCTAATTCCATTTTTTTAAAATCGTTTATTCATATTCTGAATATGTTTCCCCGCTCTCACTAACCACCGAAAGTTCTCCCTTTATTTCATCAATACCTATAAGAATATAGGCGTTTTCTTCATCCGTCTCACTACTTTTTCCCTCAACTGTTATCGTTGTGCTGTTATCGGCTACATTGGCGTCTATAAATTCCAGAGTCTGGTTACTCGTACCAGTTGAAACAACTACCATTTTCTTACCTTCTGATATCGTAAAGACTCTGAACCCTCGAAAATCTGTTTGGTCATTTTGCAGCTGTTCTACATAGTCTTTTACACTTCCCGTTTCGCTTAATCTATCTTTCTCCAACACCCATGTATTACTATTGCAAGCACTTAGAAAAATTATCATTATAAATAATATTAGGTATGCTTTCTTCAAAAGTACTCCCCCTATTTATTAATGGATTATACCTTTTTATAAAGCCCTGCGACTTTTATATTACAAAAGCACTAAGCAAGAGTATTATAGCTCTTTGTCATTAACCAACAACCATCTGACCGACCCTTGCACCAAGACCTGTTTCCCAAAAGTAGAGAAATATGACCATAATGACAAACCAGGAAATTCGCCAGATTTTGTTTGGACGTAGAAATTGAATAATATAAAAAATGAGCCATGCTGCAAATGAAACCCAGACACCAAACCACATATAGGAATAAATTCCGCCCTCACTCATTCCAGCCCCGAATAATGCTAATGCGTTAAACGATAATAATACAATCAAAATAATCATGTTATATAGATGAAATGCCTTCTTCCCCAAATGTATCACTCCCAAAATGATTAATCTTTCTTTATCTACTTTTGCTCATTCATTAACTCTATCCTAACATAATATTCCATAAGTAAAAAAGATGATCAATGAATGATCACCTTTTTTAATATTGCCTCATATCGCTTCTTCTTATTTCTCAGCTATTATAAGAAACCTTTTGGAATTCGTTTGTATTCCTTTATCACTTTTATTATTTTCGATAAAATCCTTCAGTAATTCCCAGTCTTTTTTATCTTCTCCAAAGTCTGGAATGATTGGTGTGTGTGTCAGTAAAAAAATCAGGTCTTCTGGTCTTTCAAAATACTCTTTCGCATCATAATCAAATGATTGAACCTTTGAAAAACCTGCCTCCTTAAGTTCGTGAATATACTTTTCTTTAAGTTCTCCATCAATTTTTCCATGTGCCTGTCCTCTGCCAAATGCTTCTTTTAAATTACATTTATCTGATTCGCTTACTTGTTGTGTCAGAAACCAACCGCCAGTATTTAATACCTTAACTATTTCATTGGAAGAAAAGGGGGCGTGACGACTTGTGACTATATCAAACATACCCGTGGGAAACTGCAAATTTTCAGAAGCCATTTGAAAAAATTTTACGTTCACAATTTTAGATTTTTTCAAATTGGCTGAAGCAGTTTCCACCATTCTGCGGGATAAATCGATTCCAATCAAAAGGAACAGCGATGATGCAATACTAAGTAGCTTTTCACCGCCACCCGTTCCAATATCTAAGAGAATATCTGTTTTTTTACATCTTTTAATTACTTCATCGTAAAGCTCCCACTTTACACCTTCAGAGATAGACTTGATATTGCTAAAGTCCCAACCGTTTATGTTCCCGACCTTTTCATAAAAATTCTTATAATCAAATTCACTCATTAATTTAACCGCCTCTCAAATGGAAAGAAACAAGCCACTATTAATCAGTGCCTTGTTTTTCGTAGTAATAGAAATGACTACTGACACTGTTCAAAATTCAGGTTCTAAAAAGGGCATACTTCTCCCTTGATGGCTGGCACGCGTTTTTTTCCAGCCCGAAAACCTAGATACTTCGAACAAGACGGTAAAACATTCCATTCACCCCATTTGAAAGATTACGTTAACTATAACAAAGGCAATCGACCGTTGTAAACCCTTTCCTTTTGGTTAATGAAATCGCAAGTTAGTTGATGATTGCCTTTTTTAACTGTAACACCCGTTTTTTCAAAGGACTTTCTTATAGAAAACAACAGTAGTTTTATCATTTATTTTCTTTTTTTCACCTGTTTCGTAATAACCCATTTTTTCATATAAATAACAATTTTTTGTTTCTTCTAATACGGTAGCCAGTTCCCAACTGCTGGCTTGAGGGAAGATTTCTTCGATTAATTTTATAGCCTTCTGAGCTATTCCTTTTCCTTGATAAGCAGGTAAAATAAACATCGGGCTAATCCAAAACTTTACATCTTCTTTCCAAAAAACACAGATAGCTCCTGCAAGTTTGTTATCAGCCATTATTTTATAAAAACCGCCATCACGTCTATTTATTCTCATTAACACCTTGTCAATAGTCTCATTTGCTGGATTTGTATCATAGTCCTCATACTTATTGAGCAATGGCATAAATGCCTCAACTTGCATATCAAAGATTAACTCTGCATCATTATCTGTTGCTCTTTTCAACCATACCTCCACGACCCTCACCCACTTAATCATTTCAGTCTTTTATAAAATCACCTGGCAAAATCCTTTTTAAACTTTAAGGCGTTAATTGTGCACCTTCCAAACCACTTTCTTCAAAGAATCGAACCAATACATTACAGAATTAAACGAATATATTAAACTTATTTCAAATATTTTTTAAATCCTTTGCTTACTGTACCGTTGTATCCTTCTCTTTCAAAAAACTGATGAGCTCTATGTCGCTTTGAGCTACTTAATAACATGATTCTATGGCAATCTATTGACTTACAATACCGCTCGACATACTGTAATAATTTCTTCCCAACTTTTTTACTTTGATGTTTTTCATGAACAATGATATTCTCTACAATTCCATACGGGCTTTCACCATGTAAGGCTTGCAGGCATATATTGAGTGTCAGAGTTCCTAACAATACTCCTTCTTCTTCATAAACAAGCAAAAAATTATTAGGATCCTTTCTAATTTTCTCTATTTGTTCTTCAAGGACATTTCTTTTCTTACTATTCGGTATCAACATGCGATATAGTTCAGAAATCTGCTCTTTATCCGCTCTTTCAGCTTCACGAATCATATCCGAACAACTTCCTTTCAAATATTTTAATTAATACCATTTTCCTTTTTCATTCTACTAATCTGCCATTTTCTTTCAATAAATCAATATTAGCATAATATTCCAAAGGGAGATATTGAATTTCTGCAAAAAAAGAAGGCAATCATTTTTGATAATCGCCTTCTATTGCTCTATTCAATAGTTGAATTCCCTTAACCCTTTATCAAGTTTTATAATAATTGATTCCTAAGAAGATATACGTTTTTCTTTAAATAAGCTCCCCGTTTGTTTAAATACATTCACATACATAACACATAATCTTCACTTATTGTAGAAATGCTGCCAAGTTTGTTTTCAATACAACTTACACTAAGTCTAATCCATCAACAATCCGTTATCTCTGTGGCCAATTTAGAATTGGAAATCCCCATCTTTCATTAACAGGACTTCCGTTCCACCTTCTTTCATGCCCACCACTTTCATATCTTCACTGCCAAATGTCAGATTGACTAACAAAAGTGAAGTATTCAGACCCGCTGCCTTCAACTCTTCCTCAGATTGGTCACTGCCATTTTGAATATTAGAAGGAGAAGCATTTCCGATTCCCATATGACAGGCTGTATTTTCATCAAACAAGGTGTTGTAAAAAAGTGTGTCTGTCTGAGCAAGCGGTGATTTATTAGAGACCAAGGCAATTTCACCTAGATAATGGGAGCCTTCGTCTGTTTCGATGAGATCCTGTAGCACTTCTTGTCCCTTAGCGGCATAATAGTCGGTAATCCGTCCATCCTTAAAAATGAGATAAAAATCATCGATGACACTTCCCTCATAGATAAGCGGTTTCGTACCTATCAATCTTCCGTTCACCTTATTTTTATGGGGAGCAGTAAATATCTCTTCCGTAGGAATGTTTGGAAAGAAAGGTATTCCATTCTTATCCTTCACACGCCCACCGATGTAGCAATGGTTTTCAGGCAGACCAACGAATAAATCCGTTCCACGGCTGTTTGTAAAACGCAGTGCTTTAAATTGGCTTTCGTTTAGGAATTTTTTTCGAGACTCAAAGGCTCTATTGTGATTCTGCCAATCATGAACAGGATTTTCCCCATCTGCCCGAGCTCCTTGTAAAATCAATTTCCATAATGATTTCAGTGCTTCTTCTTGACTTAGGTTGGGAAATACTTTCGTTGCCCATGTAGCGTTAGGAACAGTTAGAAGACACCAGCGTACCTCATGGGACCTAATTTTCGCATGATGATCCCTCAATTTGGTACGTGTTGCTTTTTGGAAACGACTTATCCTTTCTGAGGAAACCTCATTAAAGACATCTAAGTTTTCTGAAATAATATGTATGTAGGCTGCACCTGCATCCTCCCACTCCTTAAAGCGTGCAGCCTGCCAATCAGGAAAGTGATCGATCACACTATCAGAGGCTTTTAAGTAAAATTCTTTGGCAGACTGTTCATCTGTCCAATCTATAAATACATTTGAAGCTCCTGCCTCGTAAGCTATCGTTTGGATTAGACGTGCAAATGTAGCATTTTGTATATCACTATGAATAATCAATAATTGGTTTTTTTGCAGATTCACACCAGCTCTTACAGCAAGTTCTGCATACTTTCTTAAATGAGGTTCACTTATATATTCATATATTTCTTTCATGATTTACTATCTCCCCTGTGATATCCTTGTCAATTATACTCCAGAACCCTAATCTACTTAAACTAGCCTGTGTTAGATCAGGTTGAATTTATTTAGTTTTCCCCGGGTTATCTTGTATCATTCATCACTTTATAAATCACACTGCCAAAAGTAAACTTTACAGGGTATATTGCAAGAATTACAGCAATAATCACGCTGATTGTCTTTATTCCGCCAGTTAAGTGGAATATATCGTTTATTAGGTAATTAGCTAATTGGATTAGACCAAATACAATACCCACCGATGCAATAAAGGCCAGCAATATAATAACTACCTGCAATAAGGACATCTGTCTTATCTTTTTTAATTTCTTTATACTGCCATCGTTAATTGAAAAAGAAAGATAAGCCAGTGAAATGATTAATAAGTACCAACTTGAATAGCCAAATACTATCCACGAAATACCTAAACTTAAAAGAAGAATCCACCCAATTATGTTAAAGGCTTTTCTATTCACTTAACCACTCCCAATAAATATCATTGATCTGATTGAGGTAATTCCTACTCCATATTAACATTTATTTTTAGGGTATTATAAATCTACCATTCTCGACAACTGCTTGTTCCAGATAAGCACCCTTTAATTTAATTACCTTACTTGATAAACTCAGCTATAAGAAGATAAGCGACATCGTATTCCTTCAACTTATTTATATTACCTGCAGGATCTTCATAAAACTCTGTCGCAAGAGAGCGCATCCCATTCTTATCGTTAGAATAACAAATGTGTGCTAACACTAATTTGTCTTGATTTAAACTTAGTTTTTCTGGAAAATTTCCTATCACACTTGCCATATTATCCAAATCATCGGAATTTTCGTCGTAACCATTTGTCGATCCGATAATACCATTACTACCAATTCCAATATTTAATGTTTTTTGGTTTTCTGTATTACTGCTCTGGGGGGTTGAAAAGATAATGGACCCACTTTCGTTTATTTGAGTTGTTATTTTACTTATTCGATCATCAACCAATTTACCAGCTTCATATTTTTCAATCCATACAGTTAATTCTTTGTATTCACCATCTATCTCAAAATCAAATACAATTGAATTATCTGAAGTAGTCGAAAGTATAGTATTTTCTCTGTCAGTTAATTCTGCAACAGAAATAGTGTTTGAATTTGTATTACAAGCACTTAAGACAACTAACAACAAAATTATTATTAGTTTTGTAAATAATCTATTCATTTCATCCCCCTCTTTAATAAAGTCAGCAAAAAATAGTGAAACACACCTGTTACATTAAGCTACTCTACTTATATTTAGCATGAAGTAACAATTGATCTAAGTCCATTATTTTAATTTTCTTCCTCGGTAACTGTTTAATCAATTCAAGTCCTTCCAGTGTAGAAAATTTACGGCTTATTGTTTCTGGTGTGGTACCAAGATACGAGGCTAAGTCCTTTTTTGACATTGGTAAGGTAACAGTTGGACTATTGCCATTTCCCTTTTCAACATTTTCAGCTAAAAAAGATATAATGCGGGATTCTACGTTTTCAATCGCTACTTGTGTGGTTTGTTTTTCAGAATCCTTCAAACGTGCCGTTACTTCTGACAGTATTTTTATTGAGATCTGCGGATATTCCACCAAATACTTCTGTAAATCCTCTCGTTTAATTAAACAAATAGATGTATTTTGAAGTGCTTCCGCATAATTTTCATGAATACTTCCAGATTGGAAAATGGCCACTTCCCCTGTAAAATCACCGGGATTTAACATGCGAACAAGTTGTTCTTTTCCAGAATCCGATAAGCGGTAAATCCTAGCCTTACCGGAATTGATAATATATAAGGTATCATCTTCCTCACCTGCACGGAATAATATTTCTCCTTTTTGCAGACGAAGTGTCTTGGCAGATTCCGCAATCAAATCCATTTGTGAGTCTTCAAGATGGTTGAAAATGGGAACGATACGAATACATTCTGCATGCCCATGTTTGTGATGGCAACATTGGTTTTGTTCCAAAATATCCTCTCCTTAATATAAAAAGCTAAGAAAGCTTCTTAGGCTTTCATTTTGTTTACTCGATTAATCAAGTTTAACCTTTGATTTGATAACAGGATATCCTACATCTTCAATTGCCTTTTCGATATCGTTAATGGCGATTGTTTCCGAATCAAAATCTACTTTTACTTTACTGGCATTGAATAATACTTTCAAGCTACCTTGATGAACACCGTTTACTCCTTTCACCGCATTTTCAATCTTTTGCATACAAGATGGACAAGATAATGTTTCTAATTGAATAACTGCTTTTCGCATGAATCATTTCCCCTTTCTTATTTTAACGACCGTAAACCAAGTTTATTCTTTTGTTTTTGAGTTATTTTAAGCCTGATAGGCATTATCTACTTCTGATAACATTTCGTAGGTGCCTGCATATGTTTCACAAACATCTCCAGGAATGGTGTAGTTGTCTGTGATTTTTCGTAATTGAGCAAATTCAGCATCTAAGTCAGGTTTGTTCGTACCTGCGTCTTTTATCTTTTTACTGATTTTTTCGAATAATTCACGTACATCAAAGGCTTCTGGATGGTTCTTACCATGGGCCCGTGTAATCGCAGTAGTGTATAAATCCAGTTTTTCAAAATGGTTTGTTATTATTTCGTTAAATGTTTGTTCAGACATTATTATTTCCCTCTTTCTTTAAATAATTTTTGTTATGTGTGTTTGTCTTAGGCAGATTTTACTTTTGATTTAACGACGGGATATCCTAGGTCTTCAATTGCCTTTTTGATATCGTTAATGGTGATCGTTTCTGAATCAAAATCTACTTTTACTTTACTGGCATTGAATAATACTTTTAAGCTATCTTGATTAACCCCGTTTAATCCTTTCACCGCATTTTCAATCTTTTGCATACAAGATGGACAAGATAATGTTTCTAATTGAATAACTGCTTTTTGCATGAATTATTTCTCCTTTCATCTTATCTTTGATTTTTTTGTTTTCCCTCTTCTTCTTTACAATTTAAGTATAGCTCAGGTTCAACGAAATGAAATTGATGCAAATCAAGTTTTAAGAAAAAAGTAGGGGAGTATTTTGTTCTTTCTACCTGAATACTTCCCCTTTATCATTCATCAAGACCGCTTTCTATTAAAATTATTCTCTCAACCGGTATCGAAGCAATCTCATACCATTCAAGATGACCATTAAGATACTTGCTTCGTGAACTAACATGCCTATTGACATATTCATCCATTCACTAAATAGTAGGCTGGCAAGTAAGACTAATACCACACCAACGGCTATGGTGATGTTCTGCTTCATGTTTCTTGAAGTTGATTTTGTTAATCCTAATGCGTGTGGTAAACGACTAAAGTCAGAATTCATTAAAACGACATCCGATGTTTCAATTGCAACATCTGTTCCACTTCCCATGGCAATACCAATATTCGCTAAGGCTAATGAAGGACTATCATTCACTCCGTCACCGACAAAGGCAATGGTTTGGCCTTTTGCTTGGATTTGTTCAATATATGCAGATTTTTCTTCTGGAAGCATATGACCATGTGCTTCTGTTAATTCAAGTTCTCTAGCAACTAAATCTACGGTTCCTTGGTTGTCCCCTGAAAGAACGATTAGGTTTTTGACTCCAAGTAATTTTAGTTTTTGAAGATCTTTTTTAACCCCTGGACGGATTTGATCCCGAATACCCATCAAAACTTTTAATTCTCCGTCGACAGCAGCTAACACAAGAGAATTCCCATTTTTCTCAAAGCGTACGATGTCTTTTTTAGCTTTTTCACTTAATTTCACATTTTCTTTTTCCATTAAAGCTACGTTACCAACTGCTATACGATGAACACCTATTTTTGCTACAATTCCGCCACCTTTAATGACTTCGGTTTCTTCAACAGTAGAGAGAGTTGTCTCGCCAATATTCTGTAAGACAGCTTTTGCTAGTGGGTGGTCCGATTCACGTTCCACACTTGCTAAGTATCCTAGAACATCTTCAGGATTGTTTCCGTAAAATTCTTTTTCGGCAACTTCAGGGTTTCCTATTGTCAATGTACCTGTTTTATCAAAAACGATTGTATCTACTCTACTAAAATCATTGATAACTTCACTACCTTTTAGTAGGACACCATTACGTGCACCGTTTCCGATGCCAGCAACGTTAGATACAGGAACCCCGATAACTAATGCACCTGGACACCCTAAGACAAGAATGGTTATAGCTAGTTCTATATCTTTTGAGAATAGCCAAACAATAATTCCAAGGACTAAAACAGCTGGTGTATAAAATTTAGAGAATCGATCAATAAATCGCTCTGCTTCTGATTTGGAATCTTGTGCTTCTTCCACTAATTCAATAATTCTACCGAATGTTGTATCCTCCCCTACACGGTCAGATCGAATCTGGATCGTTCCATTTTCTAAAATTGTTCCCGCAAATACTTCAGAATCAACCTTTTTCCTTACTGGAACAGACTCTCCGGTAATACTAGCTTCATTGATGTGACCTTCACCTATTAACACGGTTCCATCTACAGGTACTTTTGCACCCGTTTTGACTAATAAAATATCACCTTCCTCTACATCATCGACATCAACCTCTTCATATTCTCCATTTTCCATTTGCTTTAAAGCACTTTCTGGTGCCAACTCTGTTAATTCTTTAATGGCCGAACGTGTTTTGTTCAAGGTACGTTGCTCCAAGTAAGAACCAAATAAGAATAAGAAAGTAACGATGGCTGATTCCTCATAATTTTGAATCAATACTGCCCCAATTACTGCAATGGTAACTAAAACATCAATACTGACAACTTTTACTTTTAATGCCTGATAGGCTTGAATTCCAATTGGTGCTACACCAAGAATAGATGCAATGATAAGCGCCCAATTGTCTATGGAAAATCGTCCAAAGAATGCAAGTGCAATCAATATTGCACTGATCAGGGTAATGGAGTTCTTTTTACTTAATATATATCTTTGCATGTTGATTCCCTCCAGTATCAAATTCATTTTCATTTGTATTCCTTGTTGATGACTCCAGTATAGGATGTTTCTATGAAATAAAAATTGATTCCGATCAAGTTCTATGGAAAAGTGAAAAATGATAAAAGAACAGCAAACTAAAACGCTCGGAAAATTACTCTGAGCGTTTTCATTCTAATAATTAATTTTTTCTTCACCAAAACTGCCATGTTCTTTTTGTAACTTTCTGGTATCATCTTAGTATGAAGGTTTAAGACATTTTTGATGATGGGGAGGAATATGGGGAAGGTGAATGAACAAAGTATGAAAAATAAAATTGCTTGGGAATATCGAGCATACGAATTTTGGAACAAAAAATTTGGTTCACCAAAGGAAAAGGCTAAACAAATATTAGAAAACCCAAAAGCACAGCTAACAAAACATAAAGAGTATTTTGAAGATATTGCAGGTAAAAATATTGCCAACATTTGTGGTTCAAATGGAAGAAAAGCAGTACCATTAGCACTATTAGGTGCTGAAGTAACGGTATTTGATATTTCAGAGGAAAATCAAAAATACGCATTGGAATTAGCTGAATGTGCTAATACATCCATCGATTATATTGTTACAGATATTTATGAAATAGGCATTGAAAAGTATAGAAGTCATTTTGATATGCTTTATTTAGAAGGTGGAATTTTGCATTATTTTAATGATATTGATAAATTTATGTCCATTCTATTTTCCATACTTAAAGAAGATGGAGTTCTGATCTTAAGTGATTTCCATCCCTTAAGAAGATGTATCGTTAAAGATTCTGATGCGAAAAATCAATACCACATCCAAGCTAATTATTTTGATAAAGAATTAAAAAATGGGGACGTATGTTTTGAACTTCTAACCACTTAACACCCTTTCGGGTTGTTTGAAGTGGGAGATTCTTGGGAACAGAGCGTACTTGTTAGCGTATTTCTTTGCCAACAGAGGTTTCTCTTATTGACCAAGCTATCCCCGTAGATTCCTGCGGTTCTATATTTTTTTTAATCCAAAACTAAGGTTCTTAAACCTTCGGCTAGGATATTTTTGCTGGCATTTATATCTCTATCGTGATGTTCGTGGCAAACAGGACAAGTCCAATCCCTTATTTCAAGAGATTTCTTGCCATCTTGATGTCCACAATCGGAACATATTTGACTAGACGGAAACCATCTGCTTATTTTCACGATTGTTTTACCGTACCATTTCGCTTTGTATTCTAATTTAGTTACAAAGGCAGACCATGATACATCAGAGAGTGATTTTGCTAACTTATGATTCCGTAACATTCCTTTGGTGTTCAAGTCTTCGATACAGACAATATCGTGGTTTTTGATTATTTCTGTACTTAACTTGTTAAGAAAATCGTCACGTTGGTTCATTACTCTTTCGTGCAATCTAGCTACTCTACGTTTTTGTTCCTGATAGTTTTTTGCATCAAGAAGGTTAATACTATTGTTTTTAGCATGTAACGCAAGTCTTGAAAGTTTTCGCTGTTCACGTTTTAGTTTCTTTTCCATTTTTGATGTGAATTTATTATTGTCAATCTTGCGACCATCAGAAAGAATGGCAAAGTCAGTGATACCTAAATCTATACCAATAGATAATTCCGTTTTCTCCAATGGCTGTACTTCTATTTCTGCAAGAATGGATACAAAGTATTTACCACTGGGATTTCGTCTAACAGTAGCATTAAGGATACGACCATGTACTTCACGACTTTTGGCAAAGCGAACAAGACCAAGTTTCGGCAATTTGATTTTGCTGTCTACAATGGTAATGTTATTGTTTGTTTCTTTCGTCGTGTAGGATTGTACCTTATTCTTTTTAGACTTGAAGCGTGGAGCTTTATTTTGTTTCTTGAAAAATCGGGTATAAGAATCAGCAAGGTTTTTCAGTGAGGATTGAAGGGCAATGCTATCCACTTCTTTTAGCCATACTAATTTCTTTTTTAGTTGTGTCAATTCAGCAGAACAAGAATGGTAAGTTAATCCTTTGCCAGTTTCTTTGTATGTATCGTTCCATTGCCCTAAAAAGCGATTAAATACAAAACGACTACATCCAATTATTTTAGCAATTAAGATTTCCTGTTCTTTGGTTGGATAGATACGAAATTTGTACGCTTTATTGACTAACATTGTTTTCCCCTCACTTTAGACCTTGATTATCAATGTACTTTTTAACTACATCGATTGGAGATCCACCAGTAGTTAGTAAGCAAAAACTTCTCGACCAAAACATTTCTTTCCATAGCTTTTTTCTTATTTGTAGGAAGTCACGTTTTATCAGACGAGAACTTGCACTTTTATAAGCATTTATGAACTTTGACAATTCTGTATTAAGGTGTGCTTTGAACAAAAAATTTGATGAGCATCGTGGCTGGAAAAATGAAAATATTCCATGGGAATTCACTATTTTAGCTTCCAAATAATTTTACACTCAAACATAATGGTTAGTTATATAATAGTGAAAAGAAAGTAATATTTTTTCCCACCTATAGGGTCATTTCTGCAAAAAGACAGGAATGCTTTTTCTTTTAAAAGCCCAAAATAAGAAGGAGAGAAAGAAAATGATAATGCCGTAAAACGCAGGAGAACTATACCAAATATTCTGAAACCTTACCCAATAACTCATGCCACCTTGCTCTGGTGGCAAAACGGAATATAATGCCATTTCCACATAAAACATTCCAACCAGAAACAATATTAAGAAAATATGTATGATAGATACGATTGATTTAAATTTCATAGAATACCTCATCTCTTATAATATATTGAAGAGCTTCTCCACAAAGGAATTTCCAGTTGGTTCGGAATCTCCTTAAAGGACCTTTTCAAATTAAAAAGCTATCAACGTTGTTCTTTCATCATTTTCATCTGTTATATATTCTATATTTTTATAACCAGCAGTTACTGCCTTTGCAAATATTTTCTTTATAATCATTTCGTCTTTTGCATAAATAGTTACATAGGAAGAATCGACTAACAGTAGTATAAATTGACATTCACTCTCAACAAATTCTTGGTATGTTGCAATTTCTCTTACCTCTGACTCTTTTGCGAATCCCTTTAAATCAATAAATATAAGATAATAATTCTCTTTTGAGATTTCTTTGAAAAGCACTCTTCCATCTAATAAGCAGGGCGTTGGAAATAAGGCCTTTCCTAAAGTATTATTTTCAATAAAATATGATTCTCCACCACCAACTTTCCAAGTTAGTTCATTTAAATTAGTACCATTTAATATATCAAATAAGTACTTTCCATAAGCATTTGGGATTTCGAAAGATAAGCCTCGCAATTTTGATGCCTCCTTTCTCTTTATTAGTAACTTAGTCCATTCGTTCAACAAGACACCAATGAAGTACGAAAACCATCCCAGTGTTTCCGTGTTTCTCCAGCGTCATTCCTCAGTGTGCTTTTTCGGACGCGAAATACGTTCCATGATCAAAGCTATTCTGCGACGAGGAAGAAAACGTCCCATTTGGGCCGCCATGTAATTGTTGCGCCCGTCAACGATATAACTGTTTCCCCGGTCAATTCCGTGAAATCCGGCTTGTACTACGTTCTCCGGGGTAGACATAGTGCTGCCTGCCGCCATGTCCTGACTGCCGACCGCATCGAAGAAGCCTGTATCCGTCGCGCCTGGGCACAAGGCAAGCACGCGGACACCCCGTTCGCGGGTTTCCGCCCACAACGCTTCGGAGAAGGATAACACGAACGCTTTGGTAGCCCCGTAAACAGCTGAATAAGCGCAAGGCACAAATGCCGCCATCGAAGCTACATTTACGACAATTCCGTCCTTACGTTTTAGCATGCCGGGTAGAAAACGATGCGTCAGGTCGATGAGCGCTGCGTTGTTCAGCATAATCTCTTCCTGCTCGCGCTCCGAATCCATGTCCTCAAAACGTCCATATGTGCCGAAGCCAGCGTTGTTGATGAGAATATCGACCGTCAGTCCGAGTTCGGCGATGTGTTCGGCCAGTTGACACGGAGCACCTGCCTGGGACAAATCAACGGGCAAGGCATGCGCCTGTACGCCGTAATTTCGTATAATTTCGCCTGCCAACGCTTCCAGCTTATCTTTGGAACGCGCGGTCAGTACGACATGGCAGCCTCTTGACGCCAACTCTTTCGCATACGCCTCGCCAATTCCGGAGGAAGATCCGGTGACCACAGCCAGTTTGCCTTTATATTGATATGGTTTCATAAGAATACTCCTTTATAGTTGAAGTTGTATTCATCATACCAACATCAGTAAATGCTAACCACAGTATGTCTATACTATTAAAGGGACTAACAGGCTAAGCTTACGGGGCCAAATCGGTGTCTTGTGCCAGCAGGAGCGCTAGTCTCTCCTCCGTTCCCGAACCTGGTGTCGGAACGAAAAAGCACCAATGCAGTCCTGGATCGTTGTCAATCACCAACGCACAATGGATCGTGAACGCCATTTCTTGTCCGTCGGGAAGAAGATAACGAACTGGGACTGCGCTTTTTTGCCGTATTTCATGCTGCTGCCAGAAACGCACGAAGTCCTTGCTGCTCCGTTTCAAACTTTCAAATCTTTTCATGAACGAAGGGTTATCTTTATTACGGACGAGGCTTGCCCGGGTCAACGCCGTCATATAGCGGGCGAAGTCTTCCCAATTCACCAATCTTTCTCGGTACGCCGAATCCAGAAACGTCAGCATGACCATGTTTCGTCTGCTTTCCGGCAGTTGACCGAAGTCCCCAACAATAAGCTCCGCTCCCCGATTCCAAGCGATCAAATCAGCCACTTCATTCGCGATAAAAGAAGGATAACGCATTTGATTGACAAGGTTTTGCAGAAACCCGACATCAGGTTGTTCTTGCCTCGGTGCCGTGCGGTTACTAACCGGATCACGTTTGACCAGGTCGAACAAGTGCTTTCGCTCATCCTCGTTCAGTTGCAGCGCTTGGCTGATATTTGACAAAACTTCAGGGGAAGGATTCCTCTCGCGACCCTGCTCCAGCCAGGTATAATAAGTTACACTCACGTTGGCGAGATAGGCGACTTCTTCCCTTCGAAGTCCTGGGGTGCGTCTTCGGCTGGGAAATGACTTGATCCCCGTATCTTCTGGCTGAAGCTTATATCGGCGTGATTTGATAAATTCACCCAATTCGGATGAAGAATGATGATTTTCCATATAACCCATGCCCCCAATTATAAGTGACGGTTTCACTTTTGTTCTCAGTTATCATTATACTAAATATTGGATAAATTGATCCAGAATAGTACTCGGAACAATCTCACCAGTAAAACTGTACATGTACGACCTGGGTATACCGCCTAGATACCGACAGAATGATGCATAGTCGATGAAAACAGTGCTTAAGAATGACCTCTTCTTATTCTAAGAATCTAGTATTGTTGACGTTGAAAGCATTTTTAATGGTATCCATTATATTCATCACTTTCCCGTAAGGTCAGTAAGCCATCTGGGGTCCCGTCAGCCAACAATTAATTGACTTAAAAACGTTATTTCCCATGCTTCTCTAGCATTTGCTTCAGATATTCTTCGGATTGTCCTTTTGGTATGCTTAAACTTTTCCATTGGTCATTTTTTATCATCTTGCCGAGATACACCATTTGACCAATATGATAAGAATAATGGCTCACCTGTCTCTCCATTGCTTCGATCACCGAGTGGCTCTCACCGCGAATGGATACTTTTTTTACCAGGTCTTCTTCTGACAAATTAGTTATTGCATGTAATAAACAATCCCATCCTTTTTGCCAAACTTGCATCAACTCTGACTTTGTTGGCATATCTTCTGAAAATTCCATATCCCGGTTTCTATCAGGCTTCTCTCCGTCTGTCTCAAGAAAATCGGTCCACCTTGAAATCATATTACCGCTCATATGCTTTACAATCACGGCAATACTGTTAGACTCTCCATTATAAGACCAGCAAATATCCTCATCAGATAATTGCTCCATCGTTTTTTCTCCCAGCATTTTGATACTAGTAAACCTTTCGCGAACCACTTTTAAGTACTCCTTTTCGATTGACAAACTTGTCACATCCTTTTTAAAAAATTCCATTGTGATATAGTGAGACTTTTAATCAGTGGGAGTCTGACAGACGGTTAGCATCGTAATAAATTCTGTTGATCCATTGGAGAATTGGTTCTTTTTTTCAAATCCTAGTTTCTCGTATAAATGAATGGCTCTTTTATTAAATGTCGCAACAGTCAGTCTTACAGGTATATTAGGAAAAATTCTGGCAACGAATTCAATGATAAATGAACAAAACGTATAGCCATTGCCTTTTCCTGTGTAATCAGGATTCATGCCTAGATCGACATCTACACAGTTATCATTATATGCTCCAAAATTGTGTCCAGCAGGTACTTGTGCCATTTTTCCAGTACAAAAAAAGCCAAACACAGTGCCGTCATGAAGAATGACAACCTTATAAGAACCATCGAGCAGTTCATTTAACGATTCTTCGGTGGCTTCATTATTATATAGATCATACGGCTGTTCATATCTCCAGCTCAGAATTTCTCTTGCTGATTTTTCATCCATCTCTTTAACCAACATTTGCTCATCTTCTACTGAGTATCTCATCAACAAACATCCTTTTTCCGTCAGTATAGGCCTTTTCATCTTCTGGAAATTCCATGGCTAATTTATTCTTTAATGATTCATACTCTTTGGCAGCTTCAAGATCATTCTGCAGATAATCACGGAAAAAAATGTGTTCATTCCACCATTTCCCCTGATATTCTACTACATGAAGGATGTGCGTCTTGGTGAGATTTTTCATATCTGAAAATTTAGCATAAACTACTTTTCCCTCTATCTGAACACGGTGCAAATGATAATAGCCGAATGCTTTCAATTTTTCTTTATCAAAATTTCCAGCATCCTTCATTGGAAGAACTCCTACAGCTATGTCAATTACTGGCTTTGCTGCTATGCCGCTAATGGCTGTACTTCCTATATGCTAGATATCCTGAATATGTTCCCCGAGCAAATTATTAAGCAATTCCTTTTCTTCCTGAAAAAGGTTAGCCCAGTTATCCGAATGTGCAGCAAGTTTCACCTCGCATTTGTTTGCACTCAGCATTGCATCACTCCCCTTTTATTATCGAATATAGCTTGATATCGCGATGCTTTCCTTTAATCACCATTCCCTTTCTCATAATCCCCTCGAGCGACATTCCCGCTTTTTCCATTACACGTTTGGAGCCCGTATTTTCACTAACACATCTTGCCTGAATGCGGATAAGATCCATGCTGTTGAAACCGAAACGAATGATTTCCCTGGCCGCTTCTGCAGTTAGACCTTTCCCCCAGTATTGTTTCGAAATGACATAACCAATCTCGGCGCGATTATGTTCCGGTTCCCATGTGATGAAATCAATCGTTCCTATGAACTTCCTATTTTCTTTATACTCTATGCCCCATGGAGCAACCTGCCCCGTTTCATATTGATTTAATATAAATTGCACAAAACCTTTTGTATCTTTTAATGACTGGTGCGTGTCCCATGTTACATATTTCGAGACTTCTTCATCCGAGCCGTATATGTACATATCCTCCACATCTTCCATTGTTACTTTCCTTAAAATGAGCCTGTCAGTTTCTAATGTTGGCAAATCACCATATATATCTTCTATTTTCATCGTTTCATCCTCTTTCTTTTTTTTGTTCAAATACGGCTTTTACAAGTATGTCATAAATGAATGGTTCTTTTCTCCGGGTATATTCCGGCCGGTCATCATTATATTCGACTGCAAGTTCCCTTTTAAGCGAAGCATACTTTTCCGCTGTTTGTGGATTTTTTCTCAAATAATTGCGAAATAACAGCTTCTCCACCCATTCCCTGCTGTTTATTTCACATACATGTAAATGGCACGTGCCTCTGCCCCATACGCCTTTTCTGAAAAAATATCTGTCTGTCCATTCCGGTTTAGGAACATATTCATTTTCTATCTTTTCTAATGGAGCTATCAAATCGTTAACAATCTTTAATTCTTCCACGCCAACTAAAATATCGATGATCGGCTTTGCTGCAAGCCCTTTGACCGACGTGCTGCCAATATGCTCTATTCCGGCTGCCTTATCACCAATCGCTTTTATAATCCGCTTTGCTTCATATTTATATTGATTTACCCAGTCTGGGTTGTATTCAGTAAGTGTGACAGTTGGTTTTGGCATTTTTTCACCTGCTAATTTAGACTGTATTATATAGTTCTACGTAGATCCGAGCTTTCCTTCTATAATAAGCTTATTCTATTTCAAAATTAGAAAAGCCGCATTTAGTTCAAATGCGACTTAATCTTTTTCTGCATGGATTTCATTCGTCCCTGTTAATGGTTCAATATCCTCCCGATCAATTCTATAACTTTCTCATCGTCTCCTGGATCGACGTACACCAGCTCTGTATTTTCTATGATATCTGTGTAAAAACTCTCATCTACTTTTGTATAATCGCCGTGCCATCGCCGTTTCCGCTGTATGTCACTGATCCGTCAACAAGGCGCGATCCTGCTAATTGGATTACATCTTCCGGATAGGCAGCACTTTTTTCGTCAGTTGGATTTAGCGGTTCGCCTGCTTCGATATGCCAGACATTCAATTCATCGATTTCCTGATTGGGGCCAAGCTGAAGCCAGACTCGAGCATATTCAATCTGTTCACTGGAATACTCGGATAACGGGTCATTATCTTGTCCGCCTTGATTGCTGTTTTCATAATCCTGAATCAGCATGACAGAATAATCATCAATATTGGATACCCAGTTAACAGAATCAATGTGTACGTTATTATCTATTTCCGAAAAATCATTCATGATTTGTTCAGCTGTTTCGAACATGCTCCGGGTTCTTTCATCTTCATTAGGTGTCCCGTTTTGAAAAAACTCATTTATTTCCTGAGCAAACTCTTTCGAATCTGGCTCGATCTTTACTGTATAATCTAATCTTTCTGTGCCTTCGTTCTCCCACTTCTCAATGACATAGTGGGTGTGCTCCAACGGATAATTTTCCGTCAGATATTTTTTCAGATCAAAATCAGTTGAACTGCTGTCTGGAACATTTGATTGATCTGCCTCTTGGTTATCATTTCCATTCTCTGTAATGGATGTGTCAGGAGTTTCCTCAGGTTCTGTGGACTCCCCACTCTCTGTGGGATTGGAACAAGCGCTGACAGTAATTAATGAGATTGCTGTGAGAGTCATTAAGATTATCTTTTTCATAAATTGCACTTCCTTTTTCTTGTTGGTAAAACTTATTTCATATATTTATTCACTAGTTCAAACGTTCTATCTTCTGTAAGGTCATTCATGACGGCAACATATTCCAGTTGCTCCATCGTGCCTCCTTCATATTGAAGCGATGCCTCTTTTGCCGTATTATCCCTATATTCTATCCACTCTCGTTGTTCTTCTCTTAACTGTTCCATCTTATCATGGGAAAGCTGGTCTTGAAGGACTCCGTAAACTTCATTTAACAATCCATCCCAAACATCAAACCGTTCACCTTCTATTTTTTTAAGTGCATAGGTAGAACTATCTTCAGGATTTTCTTGCATTTTATCCATTTCTTGTTTGGCAGCATTAAGCTTCTGAAGATATTCCTCCTTCAAACTCACTGCAGAAGTGTCAGTATCTTCTTTATTCGTTTCATTGGTTGGTGTTTCTTGCACCGGCGAGGAAGATGGTTGTTGATCTGTACTATCACTTGCGGCCCCATCCGGGGTGCAGGCAACCAATAAGACTAATAACGTTCCAATAAAAATTTTCACTCTAACTTTCATTTAAAAACTACCTTCCTTCTGTTAAAATCTGGTTAGGTTAGAGATCGTTTTACCATCTATTTTAACACAAACTGTCAATCACTCCCTTTGGAAACAAAACGGACATTTAAGGATTTTTGGAATGGGCAAAGCCACTTCACTTACTGGATTACATGAAAGTTTCCGTTTTTTCATGAAAGGGGAAAAACAGAGAATAGCGAATTAATAGGATGAATATTTGATTTCTATAGATTACTGAGATAAGAGGTGAATCGACTAATGGATAGTCTGATTTTCGATTTGGATGGAACTATTTGGGACCCGATTGATACAGTTTTACATGCCTGGAATAGCTGTATCAGGAGACATGATCGAATTAAAGGAGAATTAACACGGGGAGATCTGGAAAAAACTATGGGTTTACAAATGCCAGACATCTGCAGAAAATTATTTCCTGATCTAAGTGAAGATCAACGGAGGTATGTGATATCTGAGTTCATTCTTTCAGAAAAAGGATGGATAGAGAAACAAGGAGGCAATCTTTATCCAGATGTTGAAAATGTATTGATCAAACTATCAAAAAAATACAATCTTTTAATCGTTAGCAACTGTCAGGATGGATATATTGAATCTTTTTATCAATTTCATAATCTGGATAAGTATTTTATAGATTATGAAAATCCAGGAAGAACAGGACTTTCCAAAGGGGAAAATATTCAACTTATAATGAGAAGGAACAACTTATCAAGCCCTGTTTATATAGGGGATACATCAGGTGACTTAAATGCGGCACGATATGCTGGAATTCCATTTGTTTATGCAACGTATGGTTTCGGTGAAGTAACTGAATATGATTATGTTATTAAAGAATTTAAAGACCTATTAAATCTTTTTTGAGAAGTAATTTCAAGGTGGTGTGATAATGATTCGCTATTCTGGTTCTCCAATAATTGAAACCAGCCGGTTAATCCTCAGAAAGCTGGATCAGTCAGATACGCTGAGTGTATTTAATAACTGGCGTTCAGATGAAAGGATTTCTCGGAATCGCATTAGCCCGCCGCACAAGACAACTGGCGATACACGTATATGGTTAAACCATATTTTCAGCCAATATGACAGGAAAGAATTTTGTTACTGGGGGATTGAACTGAAATCAACAGGTGAACTGATTGGTGAAATTGATTTAGATCATTTTGATACGAGTACTGGTAATTGTGAAGTCAGTTATTCGATCGGATACCAATGGTGGAATCAGGGCTATGGAACGGAAGCATTGAGAGCTGTAGTAGAGTTCGGTTTCAGGTACATGAACATTCACAAAATATCTGCCAAACACAATACCGATAATCCTGCATCAGGAAAAGTTATGAGAAAAGCCGGAATGGAACAAGAGGGCACAGTCAGACACATGATCCTTAATTACAAAAATCAATACAAAGACTGTGCGATATATGGGCTTCTCCAGCAGGATTATCAGAACGATAACAATGGAGAAATCTACATTCTAAAGTTAAATAGGTTTTCAGAATAATAATGGCCGGTTACTTTATCGCAATGTGAATTTCTATCTCTCCATTTGGGAGGTATTTTTCAAAGTCAAATGTATAGGCTCTTTCTATAAGCCCGGCTTCTTCTTGTTCCCATATGTTACTCCAAGCATGAAAAACACCTTGCTCATCAGTCGTGTCTACATAAAAAATTTTGTATTTTGCGTTCATCGGTATTTCTATGGATCCTATCTCATCTTCCTTTGCTATGCTTAAAGAATAATCACCTTTATAGTCGCTCTCATATTCATGGTATACACCGTATGTATTCTCATTTTCAGGTAGATGTGGAGAGGCTTCCTTCCACAGTTCAGTAATCTTTTGCATGATATCTTTATCATTAAAATTATTCGTTCTGGTGCTGTTAATGATCGATAAATTCAACATTCTCATCCTTTCGATTATAGCTCTGTATACTATATTCGACACAATAGGTATCAGTTCCTTCTTGTTCGGCCATTTTTCCGCTTTATAAATATTCGTTTATCACCGCATTAGCTTGCAGGATGTCAAATGAAGGTAAGCTATATCGAAATAAACATCCAACATTTTTATTGTATAAAAATTAATTAAGTTGTATAATTATGCAACAAGTTGATGAAGGAGTTGTTTAATAAATGCAATTGGTACCAGAATCAGTTAGTCTAGAAGATTATTTGATAGAATTAGATGTGGTAGATTACTCCCATTCAATCATCCAGGATAAAGTAGTGGAACTTTTCACTGATGAACAGACTGAAGTAGAAAAAGTTAAAAAGGCTTTTGAGTTTGTAAGGGATCATATTTCTCATTCTTGGGATATTCAAAGCACCAAAGTTACTTGTAAAGCCTCAGAAGTACTGAAAAATAAAGAAGGCATTTGTTATGCTAAATCTAATTTGTTGGCAGCATTATTAAGATCAGCAGGGATTCCGACTGGATTTTGTTACCAAAGATTAATGCTATTTGACACTCCAGAGAAGGGTTATTCGTTACATACGTTAAATGGAGTGTTTCTTCATTCTCTCAATCGGTGGATAAGAATAGATGCCCGTGGAAACAAACCAGGAGTGAAGGCAGAGTTTTCAATAAATGAAGAAAAATTAGCATTCTCTGTTCAAGAAGAATTCGAAGAGAAAGATTATCCTGTAATCTATACTAAACCAAATGAGAAAACAATTGCCACATTACGAGAAAGCACAAATGCGGTTCAAATGTATGAGCATTATCTTCCTGATAGTTTATAAAGTTGTTATCTTACGCTTAATGGAGCATTTCTTCAGAAGAGGAGAGATGCTCCAATCATGTGTCCACATATTTTAATGAATGATGACATAAACGATGGATCCAGTAAAAAATAATCCGCTAGTTGACGCACTTATGAGATATGTACCAGTTTCTTTCGCATTCTTCCATTCCATGATGGTGCGGTATGCCACCAAAATCCCCGGCCCAATAAAAATAAGTGGTCTCAGATGAGGATATTCTGACATCGCTAAGACTATAATCAATATATTTACCAAAGAAAGTATTCTCTCACCATATTTATGCAGCTTGTTTACATACTTTTTCTCTGGATCCAATACCTCTATATTCCTCATTTTTATAATAGTTTTCTTTAAAATAAGATCCAGAATCAGGATAACGATTAAAATGATGATAATGGAAACCATAATAGTATCCTCCTTGCAAAATTTGGTTATATTGATGTAAGCCTTAAATAATACCCGTCAGGATCAATGACTCTGAAATCACTCATCCCCCAAGGTCTTTCAGTTAATTTTGCTTGGACAGGATATCCCTTGGCAACTACATCGTGATAAGCTCCCTCTATATTCTCCACTTCCAGAACGATTTCCACCCCTAAGCCAGGGGCCTGGTCACTGCCTGAAACTTTGACGGGATGGTCTGCAGATAAATTTTCCATTTGTCCTAACCCTATAACTACGTCACCCTTTTTAACAGGGATATAATTATTCTTCTGTTCTTCTGATACATGAAAGCCCAGAACATCACAGTAAAATTCGGCTGATTTCTCTAAGTCTTCAACAAATAATTCCAGTCTTAGTTTCAATATTTAGCGCCCCTTTTTTAGTTTTATCAGAGCTTGGCTCGCATTAATTTTTTTTGTGCTGATCTCTTTTTTAACAAATAACAAAATCAGTGTTGCGAATGGACCTAATATTATTGAAAGTAAAAACCAGTTCAGCCCCGTCCGATTTTTCCCTTGGGCGAGTCCGGCATTAATTAACGCCAAAGTTCCCCAGCCTACAAAGTATTCGTTTTCCATTATCTGCTCCACCCTTTAGACATCAATATCATTTTTGGACTAACGTAAAATCCATTCTTTTTGTAAAATGCTTCTGCCTGGCCATCTCTTGCTGTTAATAAATAGACACGGCTGACCTTGTTTTTCCTGCACAGAACTTCTAATTCATTTAGTAATTGTGAGCCAATTCCATTACCCTGTACGTCTGACCTTACACAGATCTCGATAAGATTAAAGTGACTGCTATCCAACCATTTCTCTGTATAACCTGCTAAAAACCCTATTATTTCCTGTTGATCATCCCATATCCCGATACCGAGGAATTTTCTATTACTAAAAATTTCTAACAATCTCTCCCTGGCATCTTCTACCTCCCAACCATCATTCCAAGGTTCACCATTAAATACTTCCGTGTACAGTCTGGTGCATTCCTCAATGTTTTCTAACGATAACATGTTAACTTTCATAAATATCCGCCTTTCCTTTTAAAATTAATCAATTCTGCCATAGCGATAGTTGAAATATATGGAAACAAGCAACAATCCAATTAAAGCTGAATCGATAATCCTAACCACCAAAATACCATAGGATGCTATCGATACTTTATCAATCAGGTACCAGACACCAAATATGAGTATGGATATTATTGAGATTTGACTCCAATATGCCAGTTTCTGTTTGGGGCTGACCACCCGTTCTCCGTTCATCCTATTCTTCGCTGCACGAATGTACATATATCCGATTATCGCAGTAATACCAACAATCGTGCCACCATGCTGCAGGAATTTAAAGACAGGAATATTATAATTGAAAATATCAACGGTATAATTAAGTATCGATAAATTCCTCACCATGAAACCGTCTAAATGAGTGAAAGAATCCCAGACTACATGTGTTATCATTCCAAATATGGCAGAATACAAGAAAACAATGAGCTTCAGCAAAATAGATGAACTTGCTATTTGAGGAGAAGCAACTGCCAAAACTGCTGGCAAGTGACTAAATAACGTTCGATGGATGGCAATTCTATAAATCAAGTAAACGATCGCAATGATAGGTAAATTGAAAACGAAAAAACCAGCGAGTGTATGTCCAATCTCTCCTGCCGGTCTCCCTCGAAGAAAATATTCAAAGTCTGGTGCCATACTGCCCAATACTAAAGCTAGAAAATCTATGTATTTACTGTTCTTTGAAAAAGGTAATACTGCTGCTGGATGTGCAAAAGTCAATGGCATTTTTTCACTCCTAGGATATGGTTTATTTAAGTGAGAGACTTCGCTTGTTTACGATAAGCTTGAATGGAAATTTTCAAGAAGGAAAATATTCCATTGGCTCAGTGCAATGTTGGTAACCATTTTTCTTGTAATAATTTGTTCCTTCTTCACTTGGCCATACAATAACAAACTCAATATTATTTTCCTTAGCCCATCTGTTGATTGTGGAAAGAACTCTACTTCCAATACCTTTATTCCTGTAAGCTGGAGTGGTATACACATTTGTCATATATGCAAAAGGATAAGTTACTCTGCCAGGGCGTGGTACTTTTTGAACTAAATTGATGTAAATATGCGAGACAATTTCTTTATTGTCCTCTGCTACCCAAATGTACCACTGATTATTTTTAATCACGCTTTTCAAAAATGAGTGGCATTCTGTCTCAAAGTCCGTATATGAAGCACCCTTTTTACTAACATCATACTCCATGGTAAAGTCCCATCTCATCTTAGTTAACTGTTCCATATCTTTCTCTTCAGCAAGCCTGATGATCATTCATTTCGCCCCCTTCTTTCATTACATCATTTTCATCCAAGTCCATACAAAAATATCTAAACAATCTATATATACCTTTCATCATCGCAAGAGTTTTTCTTCTGCCCAGTATAAAGTGCCTTGCTTCACCCTGGGAGTCATGCTTCAGCGCAAACTGAAATGAAAAGTTCTCCAAAATGGTTGTTTTCTATATTTTAACATATTTAACAAAAACCGACCGAAATAACTGAGGTCGCTTTACCTTGGGAATGCTTCATGCTTCGAAACTCTTACCATTTCACTGGGAAAATATTTCTTAAAATACTTTTCTACCTTTACATGTAAATCTCTCTGATACCATTTTTCCAGTCCGTTTTCCTTGAATAACCGAGGCATTCCTAATCTTTCGGAGCGTTTTCCCATTGAACCATCCCCTATGCTCAATGTATCAATCCAAATATGGTCAACCTTCCCCTCCAATACTTTTGGAAAATCGCGAGTGAATGGCAAAGCAGGAGAAATGGATGCTTGGGTCGGGATGCCCGCATCGTGAAGTTCCTGCAAAACGGTCAAACGTAATTTAATTCCAGGGGCATATGGCGCAAACAGCCTTTTGATATCCTCTCTATCTGTTTCAATTGTCATGGAAACAAGGATTTTGCATTTCTCTTTTAATTGAAGCAGCAAATCTAAATCCCTTTTGATCAGCGGGCCTCTTGTTTGGATCTGGAGAAATTCAGGAGGTGACTCGATCATCGCCTGCAATAATCCACGTGTGATATTTGCTTCACGTTCAATAGGCTGGTAAGGATCGGTTGCTGAGGACATAAAGATATTCACAGGCTTCGTTTTCTTGCGAAGTCTCTGGATTTCGTTTCGGTAATTGTCTGCAGCGTTTGTTTTCAATTCGACCCACTCTCCCCATGGAACGTCTTTGAATTTTTGAATCGGCATTTCTCTGACATAGCAATACAAGCAGGAAAAACCGCAGCCACTATACGGGTTTAGCGAATGGGTAAATCCCACATCTAAATACCCTTTTGCTTCTGTTAGTATCTTTTTTGCCATTATTTCTTTTATTTTAATGTTCATATTTGTTTCCCTCGCTAGATATGACTTGAGTTCATTTTTATGTTATGATTTGAATATAAATGTATAAACTAATAACCCGCAGCTGGAACTGCGGGTTATGGATAAGCGGTTCCCCCAAAGGGATCGACTCTATTAAGGGTGATAGACCTCTCCTAATTAATGTTCAGGGCAAATAGGGAGGTCTATTTTTTATTGATCAAAGAAATGGATCAATGCGAGCAATGCAATCAAGAAAGGTTTACAGGCTAATTTCGCCAAGTCCTGTGGCAACGCCTGCATGACCTTCCTCCAGAAGGCCTCCATAAAGCTTTCATACATACTCATAAGTGTCATCCCCTTTCTAACGGGGATTAGCCGACCTTGCCTTAAAAGAACATTATCCTTTTCTATTATATCACTATTTACACGAACGTGCATTCTCTATTTTATCGTTTACTTCTATAGATAGAAACCACAAAATATCCTGAGAGCAGGATGAAGGTTACGTACCTTGAAATGTGGTAATATGCTAAAACATAGCCATTGAAATAACATACTTCACCTTCTAAAAAAAGCACTTCTTCCATATTAGAAGAAATGCTCTGATTTTTTTGAAAAAGTTCGAGTTAAAGCCACCCGTTAACATCTCACATACTTGCGCTTGAAACCGAGTCTGCCTTTATCCATATCTTTTTGGATATTTTCACACGCATGAAGTATGCTGCTTTTTTTCTTTTCCCGCTTGATTTCTATGGGGCCAACTTCCCTTGCGGTTTCAAGTGCTTTTTCATTTAGTGGAACATATGAAATTGCTACAGTATACAGAAAATTATTCATTGATATCTGTGCTCGCTCTGGTGCATGATGGATCGTATTTTTTACCATATCGAGCATATCAGAGAGCTTACCTTCAGAAAACTCACTGTCTTTTCGATTCCCCAAAAGCCAGCAATAACAGCTCCAGCCTGCTGACATTCTCAGCTCCTCACCACTTGCGATCCATTTATCGGCAACGTCTTGTGCAATATCGGATTCTGATAAGGTTACTGCAACGACATAATCGGACAGCATGTAAAAATAGGCTTCATCCATCCAGCGATCATAATCTGCCTCTGTCATAGCTTTTGGGTCAGCAATAATGCCGGCAAAGTACATCGCATCATAATTCCCAGTAGCATAAAGTTCCTCTGCTAAGTCCCGATCTATTTTAATTTTCTTGGCGATCGGTTTCATCTTACCTGTAGCCACGCCAAAAAGCGGCTCACGTGCCCCATTGGAAAGGTAGATTTTTTTCGTGCGTTCTTTTCCTAATGCTTCAAGTTCCTGCATCACTGTGTCGAAGTCCATTGTTGGTTTCATCCTTCCTGCCTGAATAATTACTTCCATTTTAGCATAAACCCTTTTCTCTCCGCATTCACAGCACTTTCGTTTTCTTTACTTCCTGTTGAGGAGTTCGGCTGAAATAGATAAACAGTCTGTTAAATATGATCAATACTGCACCAAAAACGGCCAGAACGAGTAAAAAAGCGACAATGAACAGCCCGACATTGGCATAACTGCCGACACCTGCAGGAATTTCGCCGTTCGGATTAAAAAAGAAATACGGATAAAAACCATCCACCAATCCTCTTAACAGTGAAACAGCAGTATAAATGGCAGGGAAAATCATCCAGTATAAGATAGATCGGAAACGGTATTTTTGCTTACTTTCAAATAGCAGCCAATTCAGAAATACGAGTATCGGTATAAGATAATGCAATGTAAAATTAGTGATAATCCTGAATCCCTCATACTCCCCGCCACTGGCAAGCAGGAAGTGGTAGGTAAGAATACATACAGCCATAAAAAGAACCGAAGCATTTTTAAAATATGCGAGTAAAGAATCGTCGTCCTTCCGCTTCAAAAGAGTGAAGCTGCTGAATAAAAATGTTAAGGAAACGATCAAATTCGATTGAATCGTAAACTTTGTTATTGAGACCAAAGGTACAGGCGAGTATATGACATGCAGGATAACACTGATGAAACAGATTAAAAAAATGATGAGATGTAATACTAATTTTGGTTGGCTGATAGATTTCTGTCTATTAAAATTTCCCATGAAAAAATTCTCCTTTTCTAGTAATGCGACTTATGCTTGCTAACAGCTGCCTGATCTTAGAACCGAAAGTAATTAATTTAAAGATGAATGAGTACAGATGATCTCCAAATAGAATTCAACTGGTATGACCTCTTCCCCCGTTTATTTTTGGTCATTGTCTTCATAATGAAGAAGCGGGTTATACATCATCAGCGCATGGTTTTCCGTAATGTATTGATCATCTGTTTGCTCACGCTTCCCGTTAAAAACCTTTCTGTAGATCGTATTATGCCTGACATAACCGCCCCAATGTTCATGTGTAATTCTGTGGCTTTTTTGATATACTTCGTAGGTCATCGGTTCTGCATTTATAGCACGCCACTCGCCCACCAAATGAGTTTCCGTTACATCCAAGCAAAGCTGAAAACTATTATCAGTCCGGTTCTGGATTTGTAAATCTAAATAATTGTAGGCACAAGTGGCCCCACTGCCAAATGGCTGGGTCCGATTGGAGTCTGGGAAAACGTCGTAGCTGTGGCGGTGACGCTCGATTACTGTCAGCGGTGTATGGAGAGTGATCCAGTAGATGAGATTCGACAGCTGGCACAGCCCGCCACCTGTTCCTGCTTTAAAAGTTCCGTAATAGAGAACCATCCCTTTTTTGTATCCCTTAAGTTTTGTGGTGTTTCCGATCAGTTTCCAGTAGGAAAAGGTTTCTCCAGGATGGATAATGATTCCATTCATCTTTTTCACAGCAATTTTTAAATTAACAATTTTGTTCTCCTGATACCATAAGTCTACATCCTTTAGTTGTCTTCTAATGATGGATTGATGTTTTTTGATGAGGAATGGATATGGTTTTTCATCGATGGTGGTGGCATACTTTTTTTTAGTGGTGAACCATTCGATTCTCCGTTTGATCCGGTAGTATTTTGTGCCAAGATATATTCTAAATCTGCTTCTTCTACGAGGTTTAATTTTCTCAGAATCTTGCCAGTTCCAATCCATAACAGCCTCCTTAATTTAGATCTACTTCCCTGATGACAGGTTTCACTTCCTTTAAAGTGGAGCTTTCTTATCTATTTCGCAAAAAATCAGGCTGACGAATCATCACTTTTTCTGTTTCCCGGTTGAAATGGTATTGTTCATAAAGAGTGTGAGCATCCTTTGTACACAGATGACCAAATAAATCCTTTAAATCTTCTGAATTAATTATCGCCTCGATTAACTTTTTTCCAATTCCGTTTCCTCGATATTCTTCGTCAATAAATACGTCAGCAAGATAATACATCGTTGCATAATCAGTAATCACACGGGCAAAACCGACTTGTTTTTCCCCATGATACACCCCATAGCATAATGAATTTTCGATAGACTTCCTGATTTTTTCCTTAGGCCTTTTATTCGCCCAATAACTCTTCTGCAAAAATTCATAAATGGTATCCAAATTTATTAAAGACGGATCATCACTAATTTTAAATTCATTATATTCCATATTCTTGGTTTCACTCCCTGGATTTTTTCATCTAGCAAAAGATTCGTTCTGCAGATGATAATGATACTAAATTCGAGCAATCATCATCTAAACTATGACACAGAAAATATTTGATTTACCATAAGATATGGTGATAGAATGGATAAAAATGTTAAATAATCTTCAGAATTGCTAGCTTTATTCAGTGTATTGTTGATAATCGCACACAATATTTTAAAAAGGATCATCCGTTACATACATGAGTGTTCTGATTACAAATATGATAGGAGGAAGATCGGTTGGATATTTTCATACCTGTTGGAATTGGTTTTGTTTCTAATCTAGTTATTTTCGGTATTTTTATGCTAATCATGAAGGATTTAAAAAAAGCTGCGAATATCTCATTAGTATCTTTTGGTATTGTTTTTTTAGCTTCCTTTGTTATTGGCGGCTGGGGTGGAATGGGAACAGCTGTAATCAGCTCCGGAATGCTCCTGTTGTCGATATCGGTATATTTATATATTTTCATTATTTCTTTTATTTTAAATAAGTAGCATTATGAACTGAAAGATAGTCAACATTGTTGATTTCAATTATCCTTTTCAGATATTTTAAGTGTTGCAATTAAGCGTCTTATAAGTAAAATGGAGGGGAGCATTAAAATTGAAATCAAAGCGAAAGTATGAATATTAAAAGCAAAAAGATTATTAACAAGCATGTAATAAATAAAAAAAGAATTCATTGAAAAAAATATAAATACAAACAGACTGCATTGCAAATAACGCAGAAACTTATTTTTTAACAATTTTTCAGAATTTAAAAATGCTGTTATCGCAATTGCTACAGTGATAATAATACTAATTACAGAATACTCCTGACCAATAAACATAGATATCCCTTCTCTTAATCTCTTATTGATGGATGCAAAAACAGAGAGACGGCAGCCGATAGATTAATAATCTTTTTCAACTTCCAATTCTTATTTGCAACTTCTGCTCTCTTTTTGCAACTTTTCCCTCTTATTTGCAACTTCTGCTCTCTTTTTGCACCTTTCCCTTCTTACTTGCAATTTCCGCTCCCTTCTTGCAACTTTCGCCTCTTACTTGCAACTTCTGCTCTCATCTTGCAACTTTTCCCTCTTACTTGCAATTTCTGCTCTCATCTTGCAACTTTCCCTCTCTTCTTGCAACTTTCGCTTCTTACTTGCAACTTCTGCTCTCTTCTTGCAACTTTCGCTTCTTACTTGCAACTTCTGCTCTCTTCTTGCAACTTCTGCTCTCTTCTTGCAACTTTTCCTTCTTACTTGCAACTTCTGCTCTCTTCTTGCAACTTTTCCCTCTTACTTGCAATTTCCGCTCCCTTCTTGCAACTTTCGCCTCTTACTTGCAACTTCTGCTCTCATCTTGCAACTTTCCATCCTCTCATTCATCCAGCTTGCTGATCCTCATTGATCAGCATACCCTTCCATCTTCTCCATCTCTTTCTTATCATCTTCCTTATCTAGCACACACTCCAGCACTCCGAGCAGTAGTGCGATTATCAGCTCGGTTTGGAACGAGATGGTGATACTGTTCATAAACTCATCGACGGTGAACAGGACGAGCCAGTTAGATGTGCTTTCGAAACCTATGCGGATAAAGAATCGCTGTGCTTTTCCTGTTATTTTTCTTACAGTTAATTTATAGAAAACTTTGAAAAATAATTCCGCGATGATGCCTAACAGGAAGTAACTTACAACAAAAATGACCAGGGCCCAAATCGAAGTATATTGGACTCCGAGCAGTTGAAACACTCCGGCGATTCCGAAAAAGTACAGTCCGATGACAAAACCGACTGCAAAGATAATCAAAAGCGCAATCGCCAGCACTGTTACTATTTTTTCTTTGCCATTCATATCACGAAAAGAATCTGAATCATTATTTGACATCTCTATGAATCTCCTTCAATTATTTTTCAATTTGATTTATTTCCATTCACCCATTAATTATAGCATAATATTCCAATATTATATTCATTTTCTTACATCCTCGAGCCAATTAAGAAAGCCGACTGCTTCGTTAAATCCCTCCTCAAAGGAACAGTATTCTCCGATGATAACAGTGCGGTATGGCTTGCTGCTCCCCTTGTGATAATTCAGGCGATACACGAGAACCAGCTTATCCCCATTCCTCTCTATATACAAATAGGAAAGATAGCCATAGCGGTATTCGTACAGATCTCCATGTTCATAAAGATGAAACCCTTTGTCGATTGCTTTCTGATTTTCTGCTAATCTTTTGGCTATGTTTCTCCTATTCTCTTTTATCTCTTGTTTTAATTTTTCTATTTTTTTATCTTTTTTATAGATGATTTTTATTCTTTTATTTTTAGTTAATACGATTTGGATATTATGAGCATATATCTTATCAAGGAGGTTATTTAGCATTTAAAACTCCTCCTCGATTAATCCAGAGTTACCTTTCTGCCCATTCGTTACTAAAAGTGATCGGTTTTCCCTATTCCCCTCATATATTTCTCTATGTGGCGGTTTACCACTTTTTTGGTCATTTTCGGTAATTTGGTAACTTGTTTTTGCTAACTCGATTCCGAAAAAGTAAGTCTTATTGCCTGTGGATTTTCTTTTATGGAATCCTTTCATCACCATCCGTTTATTAAATGGACGCTTTCTAATCGGATATTCTCCATTCTTCTCTGCCCATTCCATATATTCCTGATGGAGCGTATTCGCTAAAACTTTCGCATCTCCATGCATCACACAGCATTCCTCAATAAAACTCGATAACAAATCCATCTCTTCTTTGTATTCATCTGTCGCATGTTTCACTTCATCCGGTTCACCGAGTCCTTCTTTTTGCCATGCCAGACAGCCGTCCACTGCCCATTTCAAAATACCTGGCAATTCTCGCTGCAGTTTTTCCGGGAGATGCTTGTCCACTTCCTCTTTTGGGATCGTATAATCGAACGGAATTAAGCGGATCCTTCGCCAGATCCCTTCATCATCACCTTTTACGATCGGTTTATGGTTGGTTGTGAAAAAGATCTTGAATTCCGGCACATATTCGAAAAATTCCTTGCGCAAAAAACGTGCAGTGACCGGTTCTCCGCCTGTCAGCTGTTTGATTAAGGCCTCTGATAATTTCTGCCCATCATCTGATTCTACCGTTGACACGAGGCGCGACCCGTGAAGCCTTGCTATATCATTGTTCGCACCACCTTCATTATTTCTTGTAGTAAACGTATCAGCATTCGTCTGCTTGCCGTAATCTCCCAAAAGCTGCTTGATTGTATTCATTAAGGTACTTTTTCCGTTTCTGCCTGTTCCCCAGAGAAAAAAGGCAACCTGTTCACTCGTGTCCCCTGTTAGTGCATAGCCGACAGAGCGCTGGATGAATTCAATCAGTTCCACCATTACCCGTCCATTGGAATCTTTGAAAATACTATGAAGAAAAGCCAGCCAATTCGGACATTCTGCCTCCGGATCATAGGGGATGTGGGTATTTTTTGTCATCAAATAGTCGCGCTGATGTTCAAGCAGCTCCCCTGTCCTAAGGTCAACGACACCATTTTCGCAGTTCAGTTTGAAGCTATCCTTATTTAACTCTGCCTGATTAACTGGCAGCATGGCCTCCGCTCTTGCAATACTGTTAAGAAAAACTGAGCTTCTCTCACTTGACTGTGCCCATCTCCATAAATCTTTCCGCTCATCAGTATCGGTTAATTGCTGCACCTCGCCATACATTTCACGAAATGTTTGAATCGCAATCCGCTCGACTTTTTTCCGTTTATCTTCGCCCCATGTCTTTCCATCCCAAATAAGCCAGCCATCAAATTCGACACAATATTTTAAATCCTTTCCATTGCGGTGAACGAGACGTTCCGCATTGCCCATTTCTGTCCGGTTAAATTTTTTCGGCTGTTCCATTGCTGCGGGCTGTACCTGATAATTGGTGCCTGATGGCTGGAAATGGAGCGCGCTTTTTAATGTATTGGTCAATTCCTTGTGATTCATTGGCGGGGTGCAAAAAAACCGGTTCAGAAAACTGCAAATATAGGTGACTTCTTTCTTGGCATATCCGTACTCAATCAACCGGCAGCAATGGCTGTATATCGTATTATTGCGCGTGCCCTCTACAACAGGGATCGGAAATGGACGTTCATCTGTCAGCTTCTTTAATTTTTCAAAAAAGACAGGCATTTCATCTAATTCCTTTTCAGCGAGATGGACCCACTCGCGCCCTTCTGTATTCACGCTTGGCAGAACGACCTGCCCTTTCCCGGCAAGTCGGTAATCACCAATAAAGCCACCTGCCATGAGCACTTTCGCATCCTGGCCGGTCACTTTTCCTGTCGATCTGAAAAAGAACTGATATCCTCTAACTGTTTTGATTGCATGGAACTGAAAATTTGCGGAAAGCAGTGCGTCAAATATTGCCTTCCCTTCCTTTTTTTCATCAATGTCGATCACAATATAGCCATCAGGGATGACAAAACCGGTCCATCCAGACTGCTTGAGCCATTGGTCAGCTTCCTGCTCTGTTAAGCCTGGTTTGTCCAGATCCTGCCACTGCTTCATGCATGGCCGTTTGGCAACACTGTAATCATTGTCCTTGTTTAAATCAGAATAACCGACGAGCTTAATTACTTTGAGTGGTTTTTGCGATGAGGGGAAATGGTTAGAATTCATATAAATACTCCTCCTATTGACAAAAGATTTGGCATAATCAATGCAGTATCCTTTCCGCTTGAGTTGAGTGACAACTTTTTGTAATGCAGCTTTCTTTTCCTGTCCCATTACAACCTCCTTTCATATCTATAATCAAAACTAATCGGCGAAAGGGAGCGTCAATTTTTAAAAAAAATGCAGAAATTTTTTGGAGGAGAATATTTAGGGACAAACTTAACGCGAGGAGATGGCGGAGATCATGCTTATTATGCGAAAAAGCTAAGTTAAAATCGAACATAAAAAAAGCTGACAATCAATCTGCCAGCTCGCCATTTTCCAGCCATTCTACTTCTTCACGTGTTAATTCAATTTCCGATCCTTCGAAACAGGAGACAAGTTCGTGATCATTTCTTGCGCCAATTAATGCACATGTCGGAAAAGCCTGATTTAGTACATATGCCAAAGCAATCTGGATAACGGTAACACCTTTTTCTTCGGCCATTTGCTCTGCTCTCTTCATACGGTCCCAATTGGCCTCACTGTAAAATACGCGGACAAGATCCTTGTTGCTTCTGTCATCTGGTGTAAATTTGCCGGTAAAAAATCCTCGCGCCTGGGAAGACCAGGAAAGAATCGGCATTTGTGTTTTCTCATGCCACTTTAAACCATTGCGGTCTGTGGATACACAACCTTTCCAAAATGGCTCGTTTACTTTAGCAAGGCTCAGGTTCGGACTGCTGAATGAAAATCCGACTAAACCGTTTGCGGAAGCATACTCATTAGCTTCCTCGATTCGTGCGGTTGTCCAGTTCGATGCACCAATTGCTTTTACCCTGCCTGCCTCGATATGTTCGTTCAGTGCATCGATAATTACACTTACCGGAACATCGGGATCATCCCTGTGCAATGCATATAAATCAATATATTCGGTACCAAGTCTCTCAAGGCTTTCGAAAAGATCATGATTGATTGCATCCGGATTCACACGCGGTCCATCTTGGTCATGGTGTGCACCTTTTGTTAAAATCACGATATCCTCGCGGTTATCCCGTTCTTTTAACCACATGCCAATCGCTACCTCGCTTTCCCCGCCACAGTAAACATAGGCAGTATCGATCGTATTGCCGCCAATGGCTACATAACGATCGAGCACCTGACAAACTTTTTCATAAATATCTGGTTTAAAATAATCAGAACCTTGAATTAAGGTGGTTACAGGCTTATCGAGCCCGTTAATCTGGATCGTTTTCATTCTGATCATCCTTTCTTAATTTCTACTCGTTTTCTTTGTTCAGCTGAAGCAAGACATGCGTCAAGCACCTTCATATTCTGGATCGCATCATCTGAAGGAAACGGTAATTCTTCTCCACTCCGGATACTCTGGCCAATCACATCTGCCTGCAGTGCATATTGATTCACATATGGCACTTCCACTTCTTCCGTTCCTTCAGAGGTGTGAACATAAAAATGATCCTGTTCATTCTGATTGACAACAAAAGCGGATGGAACCTCGATTTTGCCTTCTGTCCCCAGGATTTCCAACCGGTTGCGGAAATCTGCCCACATGCCGCAATCAAATGTTAGTGCCACCCCATTTTCGAATTCCAGTAAGCCTGATGCCATCATATCTACATCTCCATGCTGTTCGGAAAACAAGGCATGAACTGTTGCCGCTTCTGGCTCCTGTTTTAAAATCATTCTCGCCGCACTGATCGGGTATACACCAACATCATACAAAGATCCTCCGCCCCATTCTTTTTTAAAACGGACATTCTCCTTCGCTCCCGCACTGTTGAATGTGAACACACCATGAATTCCGCGGATTTCCCCGATTGCGCCTGACTGAATCTTTTCTTCAATCATCCGGTATCTTGGATGATAACGGTACATAAACGCCTCTGCCAATATGACGCCAGCTTTTTTGCTTGCATCGATCATTTCCTCTGCTTCCTTCGCATTTAGCGCTATCGGCTTTTCACAGAGTACATGCTTGCCTGCCTCCATTGCTTTGATCGACCATTCTTTATGTAAATGGTTCGGCAGCGGGATGTAAACGGCTTCAATATCAGGGTCAGCTAATAACTCTTCATAGCTACCATAAGCAACAGGAATCGCTAATTTTTCCGCCGTTTCTTTGGCATTGTCAACATTCCGGCTCGCAATCGCGTACACTTCTCCTGTTTCTGATTCTTTTATGCCAGGAATGACCGCCCGTTGCGCAATATTGGCTGTACTGATAATTCCCCATTTCACTGTCATTTTTCACTCTCCTCTATAACTTTGTTGTTATTATAAGCGATTCCTATTAATATGGAAATAGAAGCTTTTTGCTGTAAGCTAACACAATATTGTCCTCCTGGAGTGTGATAAAGTGAACCGCCAAGTATTATTGCCAACATTAAAAAAACATGAATATATGATCCTGCCTGAATCGGTCGGCTGTTATTTGTCAGCAGCAGAGCATGAAGTATACAGGGATGCAGGCTCACTCGATAATATCAGCATACATTTTGTCATTGGTGGCACGGGTTTTGTCGAGATGGACGGGAAAAGATATACGTTACAAAAAGGGGATGCTTTTCTGTTCTTTCCCCAGCAGGAACAAAAGTATTACAGCAGCACTGATGACCCATGGAGTATTCGCTGGATCCATTTTTACGGAAAAACGTTACACAGCTTCTTATCAGAGATTGGATTTGCCCGGTTCACTTTATGGAGACTGCCGACAATTGATCATCTGGAAAAAGCGCACGAGCAACTGTTACAGGAAGCAGAGCAACACAGCTTTCTGCAGTTAACCCAGCTATCCACACTCACTTATGCATTTTTGTCCAATTTTATTAACCTTGCTGTACCAAAAGAGTCAGGCTCGAAACAGGAATTGGATTTGCGTATTCAGGCGCTGTTACCGAAAATGCAGGAAAAAGCGCCGGAACCGTTTGATCTGGAATACTGGGCTAAAGAAACCGGCGTCAGCACGTATTATTTCTGCCGATTATTTAAACGGGTCACGCAAATGACGCCAATGGCTTTTATTACTTTATGCCGGCTGCAATGGAGCAAGCAGCTGCTTTTGGAGGATCGGAATTTAACCGTCAAGGAGATTGCTGAACGTTCCGGTTATGCGAATCCGAGTTATTTTAACAAACTGTTTCTCGAAAACGAAGGGATGACACCGACGAAGTACAGGCAGATGTATTTTTAACAGGCCTGTGGGAATCTATCACCACTTCACAAACAAAAAAAGCTGCCCGGATCACAGGCAGCTTTCTATCATTTTTTCTCCACGATATTCTGTTCTTTCGCCATTCTCGCAGCAATCCTCGGTGCATCCCATAATGATGGAAGCAGAAGTAAAGAAACCGGGGCAGCTGTGACTACAATAAAGTTCTGCAGAGTGCCGACAGTCGACTCACCACCGATCGCTAACAATGCCACAGCGACAATTCCAAACATCAATGCCCAGAAAACACGGTTAAAACGGTCCGGTTCATCTGATCCGCTTAATGTAACTGCGACAGTATAGGACATCGAGTCAGCCGTTGTAGCTACAAATATAACTGACACAATGATAAAGCCGATCGCCAAAACGATACCCATTGGAATCTGATTAAGAATCGCCATTACAGCAGCCGGCATGCCACTTTCGTTCAGCGCAGTTGAAACAGATCCCGGTTTTTCCATTTCATAAAAGATACCCGATCCCCCAACAACCGTAAACCAGAAATTGCTCACGATCGGTGCAATCAGAGAAACGGCAATAATCAGCTCTCTTATCGTTCTTCCGCGGGAAATCCTGCTGATAAATATCGCCATCATCGGCCCATAACCGATAAACCACCCCCAGAAGAAAATGATCCATGCTCCCAGCCAGGCTTCATCCAGCCTGTACAAGCTCATTGTCAGAAAGTTTTGTATGTAAAAAGCTTCCGATCCGATAAATAAATCGATTATAAACATCGTCGGCCCAAGAATCAGCATAATTACCATTAAAACAACGACAAGCCCGACATTTATCCGGCTTAGCCACTGAATGCCGCGCTCCACCCCTGTAGCAGCGGAAATCGAAGCTATCACAGCCAAAAAGAGTATAATCAGCGACTGTGTCAGAAACGTATTCGAAAACCCGAACACTTGCTGCAATCCGTAACCAACCTGCAGTCCAAGAAAGCCGATTGGTCCGATCGTTCCAGCTGCTGCCGCCACTATTGATACAATGTCAGCTAATGAGCCGATAAAACTCTTTTTATTAATTTTTCGGCCAAACATAGGATATAAAAGCGTTCTCGGCTTGAGCGGCTGATCTTTATGATAATGAGCATACATCAGCACAATTGTCGTCAATGTTCCCAAACTTGCCCATGCCGAAAAGCCCCAGTGTAAATAACTCTGTGCCATTGCAGGATAAGCGGATTCCATTGATCCTGATTCTACACCAGAAAACTGAGGGGGCGTTGTCAGAAAATGATACATCGGTCCTGCCGCCGCCCAGAATACTCCCCCGCTTGCTAAAAGTGTACATAAAATCATCGCAATCCAGCGAAAATTACTATTTTCCGGCCGTTCGATCTTACCAAGTCGTACTTTTCCATACTTAGAAAAAGCTAAGATCAATCCAATCACAAACATGACCAGCAATAACACTTGCCAATATGCTCCGAAATATTTTACTGTAAATGAAAATGAATCACTAATCAACTGATCCACTAAACCTTTATTTAATCGTGTAGCAATAACAAACAGAACTAACAGCCCTCCGCTTATTACCAATCCGATCCAATCCAGTCTTTTCTTCTTCTTCTGGTCCTCCATTACATTCCTCCTAAGTTTTAATTCCACATAACCTCTATCATTAAGTTATTTAGTATTTACGTTTAAATCACAGACCATCTATTATATGGGAATGATGGAAATAAGTCAAAATGAAGCTCATGGAAAGCTTATTTAAAAATATTATTAACCTTTCAAAGAGGAATTATGATAGTGAACTATAGCCTGGATGGGGGATTGTCCCAATATCATGAACAGGATATCCTGCTTTCTGTTATAATCCAAACATGATTGCATTTAAGGAACGGGTTTCTGCTGCTAAAGTAGTATTGGCATTGGCACGCTGAAAAAATTCCAGTGTCACGGTATATGTTTGTGCACCTGCCAGTGCCTCATCATCTGCCCATGTATTAGGAATATGCTCCCGCCTCACACTCGCTCCCGCTCCGCCAGGTCTTGATCCGCTTTGCTGCAGAGTTTGTGTCACTAACAGAATTCCATCCCTTCTTAATCGGGCTCTCACTCCGTAATCATATTGCGGATTGCCAGCCGCAAGTGAAAATGCAAGCTGTACTGCATAATCCAGTTTTACATTTTGCAAGTCAAAGGTTGTCGTGACGGGAAGTGTCAAAACCGTTGTTTCCATATTGACGCCAAACGGGATATTTATTGATCCTTCTGTCTGGGTTGAGAAAAACTGGTTCTGGGAAAAAGAAGATGAGGTGCCACAACAGCAATTTCCCATAATAATTCCCCCTTCTTCAGGATAGTTGTCCATTTTTCTGAAGTGAAGAACCCACCTGAAACGAGAAACTCAGATGGGCTTTCGCTTAAGTCTGATAATGCAAAGTTAAACAGTACTTACCGGTAGCAGCTGCTGTATCAATGGATAATGAAGCAATATCATCAAAAGTTTGTGAAATCGTATTTCCCTGTGGAATCGTAAGCGCTGTGGTAACTCCTGCACTATCCGTCACTGTCGCAGTGATCGTAGCATCTGTACCACGATCATAAAAAACACTTACTGTCCCTGATACAAACACAGTCGCTTCTTTTGTATAAACGGTTAATGGTACCGCCGCTTCTGTTGTATTGAAATTCCCGCAAATTTCGTCACTAACAAACGGACGATCCGGGCAACATCCTCCTCCACACATAAAAGGACTCCTTTCTTCAGGTCAAAGAACAAATTGATGGCTGTCACTATTAATATATGTGTATGGGGATAGCTTGACTGAGCATCCGACTAGATAAGTTTTGATTCAGTAAAAGAACGAGGCTGACATAAATCAGCTTCCACTTCTATTATCGCCTCTGCCACTGCTTTTACCTGCTGACAAACTCGAATTTCTATATTGATACAATCCTTCGTTATTTCTGCTGAACACATGAAATCAGTAACCTCACATTCGATATGCGTTCCAGTAGGAGCACAAAGGATTAATTCTTCCACCAGTTGAAACGGGATTGTACCAATCTTACAAAGTTTCCCTTTCTGCCATATTTGTACCGTAATATATCCCTTTTTAGAAACAGTCACCTTTTGCAGTGTAACTTTTTCCCCATTCTGGTGCACCATTTCTACAGTGGTTCTTCCCGATCGTTGACTGACTTCTTCACATAACAGTGTTTCTGCCGGATTACCATCCTTATCAGATAAAAAGCAAAATAAATGACAATACTTTGGATTAAATTTTGATAATGTATAAAAAATGCTAATACAGTATTTCCCTTTGCATGTTTTGTTCCTCCGTCCACTGCAACGGAGCTCAAGCGACTTTAAACTTTAAAAATCGAGAGCGATCTCTTCGCCTTTTCCTACCTTCGCCACAGTTACCCCATTGACGATAACGTCGAGCTGATCAGAACCGATTTGATGATATACCGTCACAGAACCGGAAACAGATAGTTTTCCTTTTACTGACCATAACTGTTGATTATTCTCGCATGAAACGGAAAAGTTCCCGCATATTTTATCTGTCACAAGCTTTTGATTATTGATCGGTTTTTTTAATTGGATGCCGCTGACTTTATTAATCCAGTCATATAGTTTTAGCACCTTTACACAGTGTTGCCGAGAATTCTCTTTCATCACAGTTCTTCCTTTAGCATTTGTCCATATTGTCATCATATGCTATCTGAAGTTTCACGTGTAAGAACAAATAGGTTTCCCTGAAAAAATATACTGAATATACTAAACATTTGTCATAATATGTCGATATATTTTTAGTGATGATTTTACTAGATCTAAAGTTACAGTCGTCAATTACACCGTGAAACTAAAATTGGGGGTACAATATTGAAAATAACAGGGAAATTGGTAATGTCGTACATGATTTTGGCAGTGGTAGTTGTAATACTGGGAGTTGCAGCGTTTCTTGGATTAACTGCAATCAACAGTAGTACAGATAGTATGTATAATGAAAGATTAAAGTCTACCTCTTATTTAATTGATATGACTCAATTAATGGAAAACACACGAGTTCAAATGCTGACAAGTGTTGTGGATGAGGATACAGAGAGGACCGAGAAAGCTTTAGAGAATATTGAGCAGTTAAATGAAATTCTGCAAAGTTACGGTTCCTATGAATTTATGAAGGAAGAGCGTGTCCTTGATGATTTTATCCAAAACTGGCAGGCCTTTTCTGAAATCGTGCAGGCAAATGTTGCAGCCATAAAGGCAGAGGAATATGATACCGCTATTCAAGGGATACAGCAAGGTGGGGAAGTTTTCCGTGCAGCAAGAGCAGAGTTACAGGAATTAAGGACGTTGAATGATGAACTTGCCGAAGAAGCATTTGAAGAAAGTCAAAATCTTTCTAATATCTTAGAAACATTTATCATTATAATTAGTATCATAGCAGTCATTATAGCAATCGCTGTCGGTATTTTCATGGGCCGTGCAATCGGTAAACCCATGACACAGCTTGCTACGCGGTTAAAAGAAGTGGCTGCAGGAAATCTCCGTGGCGAGACACTTAAGAGCAAACGTAAAGACGAAATCGGAGAATTAGTCCGTGCAACAAATGAAATGCAGTCCCAGTTAAAAACATTGATTACTTCTGTAACCGATGCGACAGATAAAGTGCTGGGATCAAGCGAAGAACTGACACAATCAGCCAATGAAGTGATGCAGGGATCTGAACAAATTTCCACAACAATGGAAGAATTGTCATCAGGTGCGGAATCACAGGCCAATCATGCAAGTGATTTGGCAGACAATATGAGTACTTTTGTCGAAAAAGTAAATCAATCTTCTGGTCAGAGTGAACAAGTAACGAATTCGTCTAATGATGTCATTGCATTAACCGAGCAGGGAAGCGACATGATGCGTTCCTCTGTATCCCAGATGGGAGTCATTGATGAGTTGATTCAAGGTTCCGTCCAAAGTGTGAAAGGATTGGACAATAAATCAAAAGAAGTAACAAAGCTTGTAGGTGTGATCGAAGAAATCGCCGAACAAACCAACTTATTAGCATTAAACGCAGCGATCGAAGCAGCCCGTGCCGGGGAACATGGAAAAGGCTTCGCAGTTGTGGCAGATGAAGTAAGAAAACTGGCAGAGCAAGTATCAGAATCGGTTGGCGAAATCACCGGAATTGTTACAGCTATCCAGTCGGAAACAACGCATGTTGTGGGTGCATTAGAAAATGGGTATAACGAAGTAGAAAAAGGAACGAACCAGATTCAGCAGACAGGGCAGACTTTTGACCAAATCACAAATGCGGTAAGCAAGATGGGGATTAATGTTCAAAGCATTTCCGAAACATTAGCAGAAATTACTTCCAATACACAGGAAATGAGTACAAGTGTTGAGGAAATTGCTTCTGTTTCAGAACAATCCGCAGCAGGAATTGAAGAAACATCTGCTTCCGCTCAACAATCATCAAGTACAATGCAGGAAGTTTCCTCAAGTTCAGAGGAATTAGCTAGATTAGCCGAAGAACTGCAGCTTTTAGTAAAAAAATTCGAAGTATAAAATCAGAAGGACCAGTGATCATGGATGGGATCACTGGTCTTTTCTTTCTATAACAGAAAAACCAGCTATCCGCCAAAAGTGATAACTGGTTTTCGGTTAGTTCAGTTAAAGCTCTAATTCGCCCATGCGCAACAATTCTACTACAGCTTGTGAGCGCCCCTTAACACCCAACTTCTGCATTGCGTTTGAGATATGATTTCTCACCGTTTTCTGTGAGATAAAAAGTTCCTGGGCGATTTCCTTCGTTGTTTTGTCTTGTACTAGTAATTCGAATACTTCTCTTTCTCGTTTCGTTAGTAATTGCTTCGGCTTGTAGTCATTGTCTTTCAAATGTGAACCCCTCCTTGCTGACTTTAGGGCGTTATAGTAAGAGGGTATTACTTAGTCAATGTATCATATGACAGCGTGAGAAGAGGTGTGCCCTGCAAACGTCTATATTAGACAGAATTTGAAAGAATGTCAGGGAAAACATGCCAAAAACCTAAACATAAGATAATATGATGGATCTTTCTTCCATACTTTTGCTCACTTTTTATTGATCAACTATGTCACAGTGTGATATAGTCAATTTACGATATATGTCACAACACGACATATTAGGAGCTGAATATTTTGAAAAAAGTGATAAAAAAATATGTGCCAATGACAGAAACTGCTTTCTACATCTTATTGTCATTAACAGAACCAAGACACGGATATGGCATCATCAAACGTGTAGAGGAAATGACAAATGGCAGAGTAAAGGTAGGTTCTGGAACTATTTATGGAACCTTGACGAAAATGCAAAGGGATCAAGTTATCACCATTTATGCAGATGAAAAAAGAAAAACCATTTATGAAATTACCCAGTTGGGAAAACAGTTAATCCAGGTGGAAATGGAACGATTAAAAGAAGTTCATGCCAATGTCTTACGTTACGAGGAGGATTTCAAATGATCATAAAAAAAGCAAGATTATTTTGGAGTTATCAGATCAACAAGACCGAACAATGGCTCTCCATCATGGCAGAACAAGGCTGGCATGTCACTGATGTTAATCTGTGGTCAAGAGTATTTACTTTTGAAAAAGGTGAGAAAAAGAAGATCCATTACCGGATACAATATGCCAAAACTTTACCTGAAACTCTTAAAAATGAAGGATGGAATATCGCTGCATCTGCAGGAAAGTGGTTATTCGTTTCTAATGTAACTGAAATTATTCAAATATATCCACCTAGAGACTCTATCTTGAAGCGGAATCGTACGCATGCATATACAGCTGTAGCTATAGTAATATTCCAGCTTGCCTTGCAGATGCCAATTTTGCTGATCAGCTTCATTATTTTATCATTCATGGATCAGCAAAATATCTGGCTTTTATTGTTATTTCTCGGTGAAGCGATAGCACTTGCCTGTATTGCTGCTTACATTTTCAAATCCTACCGGCGATTTGAAGTCCTTGAGATGGATGCAACAATTGATCCAGTATCCAATGGAAAAAAAGTGTGGAAACTAAAGCCAGGATGGATGTATCGTCTCGAGGAAACCAGCAAGTGGCTGGAACAGCTGGCATTGGAAGGTTATGTACTTGAAAAAGTAACAGCAACACTCTTTACTTTTCGGAAGACAGCGCCCACCACAATAAAATATGAATGTGTTTTTGAATACAAAGTGCAGCCATCCTTTTTTTCTGCACATAAAGAAGTCGGATGGCAATTGAAATATTCTTCAAATGTCACAGTGTTAAATTACTCGATTTGGGCAATGCCATATAGGGAGAATGAGCCTATTCCGCAATTTTCATATGATATGAAAGAACAAAAACAATCAATAAAACGGGCTTTTAAAATGAATATTAGTATGAGCATCTATATTATCCTGATCTCATCTATTGCACTGTACGCCAACACCCTCGATTATGAGGAGCCCTTCATCTCCTGGAGCTTATCAGGGATTACCCGAACACTGTTACTGGCGGGATTATTATTCTGGCTGTATCATTTTCTCCGGATAATAATTTACTACCGTAAAAGTATGAAAGCATATCAATAACCATTAATCTGCTCGATTTTTTAGAAAAAATTGCCTCAGTTGATGGACAGAAAAGCACGCCGGATGTATTCTTCATTGAACCGTCCGGCTATTTGACTTATTCTTCAAACCCGAGTATTTCACTACCTCCTTTGATGATCAAACCCGACTTATTCTTCAAACAAGGCCTCCCCACTGCTTTTAGTGATGATGAATAACTTTATTATTCTTTTGACAGAAATGTTAGAATCCAGATATAAAAATAGACTGACCCCTCAAAAAATGTGCCTTTATACCTATTAAGGGAAAATAAAACTACTTTTTATTCATTTTTTCGACATTTTTTATCCCAAAATATAAAACGTATGGTATAATGATTTAGGTCTATATAATCATACATAAAAGGAGAAAATAAGAAAATGAGTAAAACCACAATTTTAGTAGATCCATCAAAAAAAGTAGTCAATATGGCCGTAGCGGGGAAAATGACTATGGAAGATGCGGAGCTGTTTGTTAAGGAATATAACGCTAAAATTGGTCCGATAAATGGCGAGGAATTTGAACTAATGGTAGATTGTACCGAGATGAAAGTCCTAACACCAGAGATGGGTGCAAATTTGGAAGAAGTAATGAAAATGTATAAAAACACAGGCTTTAAAAAGATCACCTATATGATTAAAGAGAATAATATTTTAAAAATGCAATTAACCAGAATATCAAGAAATGCAGGCCTTCAGGCAATATCAGAAGTAACAGAAGCTGCATCTTAATCTATAGAGAATAAGAGCCATTCTTGCTGAGTGGCTCTTCATTTTATTATTAACAGAGAAATTTCTGAGAAGAAAAAGGAGAAAGAGAAACATGGAAAAGAACAACATCCAGATTAAAGAAGTTGCGGTTTATCACCCAGATAATGTCGTAACAAACGATTTCTATTACAAGCATTTTGAAAAGCAGGGTAAAGACATTCGGCATTTTCTTGAAGTGATGGGAAGAGACGAACGTTATATTATCGATAATGACAAAGAAAATACGTTAACAATGGGAATTGAAGCTGCTGAAAGAGTATTAAAACAGGCAGAACTAACCGGGAAAGATATTGACATGATTCTATTTTCCACACAAGTTCCCGAAAAAACGTTACCTACCAATGCCATGTATGTACATAATGCGATCGGTGCCCATAACCGTACAATGATCCTTGATACAAATGCATGCTGTGCGGGAATGACTGCTTCCATTGATACAGCTGCACGGTATATGATGACAAACGATCAACTAAATACAGCACTTGTTATTGGATCAGATGCGAACAGTTTAATCGCAAACCCAGAACAGGAAATTACATATGCTAACTTCGCCGATGCTGCGGCAGCCGTTATTCTGGTGAAGACAGAAGAAGAAAACACTGGATTTATTGACTCTATTTATGAAGTGGATTCGAGCAATAAAGATAACATTGTCTATCCTCCGAAAGGGTTCTCCCAATCAAGAGGCATAGAGGACTACATTGATTTCCTTCCATTCGATGGTGCCATGGCTATTCCAGTCGCGTGTGAAATGATAGAGGAATTGCTGGAGAGAAACGGATTAACTATTCATGATGTCGATTCCTTCTGTTTTTCTCAATTTGCATTATCCAACATTAAAAAAATCCAGAATCATTTTGATATGAATTGGGAAAAGATCATTTATGTTGGGGACAAATACGGATACACCACAACAAGCAGCCCACTCATCTGTCTTTATGAAGGAATAAAATCCGGCCAGATCAAGCGGGGAGATACTGTACTATTCTGGACAATCGGTGCCGGCCACGAAATGATTGCCATGCTATTTAAATATTAATGAATGGCTAAAGAACATAGTAAAAACAGTTGACTGAGAGATAAGGAAATTGCACTGGATTGAGATATTCAGCATCGTGCGGGAACAGCTCTAGCTGAAGGTCAGGCGCGAATGCCTTCGTGTTTAAAAATTCAGTGCTCATGGCTTTTGGACAGGTTTTGAATGCCTTCGCTGATTAAAATTCGGTGCTCAAGGTTTTCGGACGGCGGCTGAGTGCCGTTGGAGACCATTGGAATGCCTGCACACTTTCAGGTATTCTCAATTATTAATCTTATTTTCTTCAGTCCCCACCTCAGAACTAAAGATTTCAGCATACTAAACTGGGAGGATTATAACACCAAGGGCACCACAAGTGACAGAAATGGTTCTAAGCTAATTTAAAAGCTCGGAACCATTTTTTGTATTTTTCCAGCTGATTCGAAAGGCAAAAATAACATTCGATCCATGTTTGTCTGGTTTCTAAATTAGATATTCGTACCCGCTATAGCGATTTTAATTTATTTTCAAAGATTAAGTTGAATATAGTTTTTTGCAGCAATTCAGAAGGCTTTTATTTCGAATTCCAAGTTTACCTGCTGCTTCCATTTAAACTATCATGGTATATCTGTATCCATTTATTACGCCTTGAAAATAGGATGGAAAGCAAAACAACTTCTCCAACAACCAATAAACCCACCCCTGACACTAATCCTCCAAAGAAAAGGAATTCATTAACTCCCCAAGAATAGAAAAGCCATCCTATTATTCCGAACACACCTAATACTAAGTTAACAGTGCCTGCAATAAGAGTTTGCGGTAGAAATAATCCTGTTTTCTTAATCATTGCCGAACCATACTTAACGCTTATAACAGTAGCTAAAATCATAAAAGTTACATATATCATCATAACAATATCTATCTTATTCATAGTTACCCCCTCCCTATAAACATCTTACCATCAAACTCGAATATCTTCTTAAAGTATCTAGTTTTTTTCAACATAAACCTCCAAAAAACGGTATCCTAATGGTGCAAGTAAGGAACATCCGCCCACACCCTCACCTCCCCATAGCGTGAGCGCGCATTCATAAGAAACTTTCACCAAAAATCACCTTACCATTATGATATAATACATTCATGTAATGAATCGCTTCCAAGGGGGATTTTTATTGAAAAAATTATTGATTCTACTGCTTAGCATTTTGTACATGACAGGTTGTAATGCTAACCCATATGAGTCTGTCGAAAAAGTGAGCAAACAAGCGCCGCCTGTTGATATACAATCATTTGATGAAAATGGTGTCCACCTTTATTATGATAATAAAGATGAATCATTGTTTGTCTATTTCAAAGGTTCCGATGTCGCTTACAGTGATGAATCTTTCTCACTGGAAGTAAATGAGGATACATTGGATCTTCTTTATGAAGGTGAAATTTCCGGCACTTCCTTAAATCCTGAAAGATTTTATAAAGTGGACGTTGATAAGAATTATGAAACGGTCAGACTGTTTATCAACGGAACTGAGACAGCTTTTACCAGTGTATCAGGGAACTAGAAACCAGTTAAAGGAATGATCTAATGGAAATCAGACAGCTTTCAGCAGGAGATTCAGAAAAATATCGCACCCTGCGTCTCGAAGCATTGCAAAGCTGCCCTACCGCATTTGCCGTCAGCTATGAAGAAGAGAAGAAAAATAATATCGATAGGTACAGTCAGTTTTTAGAAAATACGGGCAGCTACACTTTTGGTGCTTTTCTCAAAACATCTCTTATCGGAATGATCACACTGAGAAGAGAATCATTAATCAAGTTACATCACCGCGCAATTATCGTTGCTTTTTATGTCAAGCCAGGTCATCAGAGAAAAGGAATTGGAAAAGCATTATTAACAAAAACCCTCCAGCATGCAAGGCAGCTGGAAGGACTTGAACAAGTTTATTTATCTGTTGTTGCAACAAATGAACGTGCGAAAAACCTATATTCCACCAAAGGATTTCAAGTAATTTCTTTCGAAAAAAATGCCATGAAATTCGAAGATACTTATTATGACGAAGAACAGATGGTTTTATTTCTGAATGAATAGGCAGAAAAATTATACTTCAATCTGCCTGATTACTCTGGCAGGATTGCCGCCAACTACTGTATTATCCGGTACATCCTTTGTCACGACAGCACCTGAAGCAATAACCGCATTGTTGCCAATCGTCACCCCTGGATTTATGATCGCACTTCCGCCAATCCAGACATTATCACCTATTGTAATCGGCTTGGCATACTCTTTTCCCGAATTGCGTTCTGTTGGATCAATTGGATGTGTTGCTGTGTAAATCTGCACACCGGGTGCCAGCATACAGTTATCTCCAATTCTCACTTCACAAACATCGAGTATCGTACAGTCAAAGTTTGCGAAAAAATTTTCCCCAACATATGTATTACTGCCATAATCAAACCGAATATTCGGCTCCATATAAACAGTCTCTCCCGTAGAGCCAAGCAATTCTTTCAGCATTTCTGTCCGCTTATCAATCTCTGTTTCTAACGTTTGGTTATATAGTCTTACAAGACGGCGCGCATTCTCCCGTTCCCCCATTAATTGCGGATCAGCAGGATTGTACATTTCCCCTGCGAGCATTATTTCTTTTTCTGTTTTCATATGTCCATTCTCCTTTATCGAAACTTCCATAACCAAGTGAACTACTCCCACCACTTACCACCCTTACGGGTTGCTTGAAGTGGGGGCTTCTTGGGTAATCGTCCCTTTTGGCAGCTGACGAAATAGACCAAGCTAACCCTCTTGTTCCAAGAGTTTATCCTTTCATTCGGCACTTGTTAATATGCGAATGCCTTCTTTTTTTATGTTTAGCGCAGCATTGTAGTCTCTATCAAGATTTAGTCCGCAAGAACAAACATACATCCTAACATTCATAGGCATTGGTTGGGTATTTCCACAACACGAACAAGTTTTAGTAGATGGAAACCATTTGTCAATTTTGATCAGTTGTTTCCCTTGTTCTTTTAGTTTGTACTGTAAG
>NZ_FOGL01000018.1:75796-106010 GCF_900111195.1 Gracilibacillus ureilyticus | reverse complement strand
GGAAAAATTTGAGCGAAGTAGATCGTAGACGTTCTGAAAGCCCTGGTGCCCGGGAAAAATAAGAGCAGAGTAGTTCGGGAGCCGCTCCGGTTGACAAATTACCGACTGATAAATCACCAGCCTCATCTTTACAATCCGGTTAAAATTTTGATTCACACTTGAAACGGGTTCTTTTTTTCAGTACAATCTTAAGGATGAACACTTGCAGCAATACCCAAAACAAAAAAAGGAGAGATCATTTAAATGAGCAAAGTATTTGTGCTAGATCATCCGCTTATTCAGCATAAGTTAACCTACATAAGAAATAAAAACACAGGAACGAAAGAATTCCGTGCATTAGTTGATGAAGTATCTGCTTTAATGGCATTTGAAATAACGAGAGATTTACCTTTAGAAGAAACAACAATCGATACACCCGTAATGGAAGCTAAGACAAAAGTTCTCAGCGGGAAAAAAATCGGACTTGTTCCAATCCTGAGAGCGGGTCTTGGAATGGTTGACGGTATTCTCAGACTGATCCCTGCTGCAAAAGTCGGACATGTCGGACTTTACCGTGATCCTGAAACATTGAAGCCTGTTGAATATTATATTAAGCTGCCAACAGACATAGAAGAACGTGAGCTTATTGTGATCGATCCGATGCTTGCAACAGGCGGTTCGGCAAATGATGCGATCCATTCCCTGAAAAAACGCGGAGCGACAAACATAAAACTAATGTGTCTTATCGCAGCACCAGAGGGTGTCGAAGTCATTCAAAAAGAGCATCCTGATGTGGATATTTATTTAGCCGCCCTAGATGAAAAACTGAATGAAAAAGGTTATATTATCCCAGGTCTCGGTGATGCCGGCGACCGTTTATTTGGAACAAAATAAATTTAAGAGGTGTATCAAATGTCAGAACCAATTAAAGTGATGACGATTTTCGGGACAAGACCTGAAGCAATAAAAATGGCGCCGCTTGTACTTGAATTGAAAAAACGCCCAGAGCAATTTGAGGCCATTGTGACAGTTACCGCACAGCACAGAGAGATGCTCGATCAAGTGCTCAGTATCTTTGACATCACTCCAGATTACGACCTGAATATCATGAAAGCAAGACAAACCCTTGCCCAGATTACGACACGAGCTCTCGAAGGTCTGGACAAGGTGATGCAGGAGACAAAGCCGGATATTGTACTCGTTCATGGAGATACAACGACAACCTTCGCCGCATCACTTGCTGCCTACTATAACCAGATTGCGGTTGGGCATGTTGAAGCAGGATTACGAACATGGAACAAATATTCACCGTATCCAGAAGAAATGAATCGCCAGTTAACTGGTGTGATGGCAGACTTGCATTTTGCGCCAACAACGAAATCAAGCCAAAATCTAATCAACGAAAATAAGAAAGAAGAGACCATCTTCATCACAGGGAACACCGCAATTGACGCATTATCTACAACGGTCAACACAAGCTACACTCACCCTGTACTGGACAAAGTCGGGGACAAACGTCTTGTCTTAATGACAGCACACCGCCGCGAAAACCTTGGCCAGAATATGCAGCAAATGTTCCGTGCGATCAAACGTCTTGTTGATAAGCATCAGGATATTCATGTCGTTTATCCTGTACACCTTAACCCGGCCGTTCAGGAAACAGCCAACGAGATTCTTGGAAATGATCAGCGAATCAGTCTGATCGAGCCACTCGCTGTAGTCGACTTCCATAACTTTGCATCACAGGCCCATCTGATCCTGACTGACTCAGGTGGTGTTCAGGAAGAAGCGCCGTCACTCGGTGTTCCTGTCCTTGTACTAAGAGATACAACCGAACGCCCGGAAGGTATCGAAGCAGGTACACTAAAATTGGCAGGAACAGATGAAGACAACATCTTCCAGCTCGCTGATGAGCTCTTATCAGACGAGGAAGCCCACCGCGAGATGGCCCGCGCATCGAATCCGTACGGTGATGGCAAGGCCTCCGAAAGAATAGCTGATGCGATCCGCTACTTTTTTAACAAAACAAATGAAAAGCCGTCATCATTCTAAGTCCTGATTTATTCAGGGCTTTTTTTCTTTCATAATTCACCCGCTCATGTACACACTAACGGAAAAGGGGTGTATAGAGATGAGATTATGGCTGGTCATGCTGATTATGTCCGCTTTTCAGGATCCGGTTTCCTATATAATCGAAGTGGAGGGTAACCCTCATGAAATTGCGGAAGAGATCGAAGCCCGACATCCGCGGGTGGAAATTCTGGAGGTTTATGACACGATATTTAATGGCATTGCACTGAAAGCAGATCAGCAGACATTATCCAGACTGGAACAAACAGGTGTCATTAAACAGAACTATCCTGTCACTACATATAAAACAACAAAACAATCACCGGTTAATGAAAGTGTTCCGTTCATCGTTCCTGAAGACATCCCCTACACAGGAAAAGGAGTGAAAGTCGGTGTTATCGACACAGGGATTGATTATACACATCCTGACTTGCAAAAAAACTATAAGGGTGGCTTTGATCTGGTCGATTTTGACGAGGATCCGATGGAAACAACACCAGATCAGGGAATTCCAACCTCACACGGCACCCATGTGGCAGGTATAATCGGTGCAAACGGCCAGATGAAAGGCGTCGCACCAGATGCCGAACTTTACGGATACAGGGCACTCGGCCCGGGCGGAAGCGGAACGAGTGTACAAGTGATGGCAGCCATCGAACAAGCAGTCAAAGACGGGATGGACGTGCTGAACCTTTCATTAGGCAATACGATCAACGGCCCGGACTGGCCCACCTCCGTTGCCGTCAACCGCGCAGCAGAGCATGGGGTCACCGTCGTCATCGCAGGCGGCAACACAGGCCCGGAACCATGGACAATCGGATCACCCGCCACCGCAGAATCCGTCATTTCCGTCGGTGCCTCCACACCGCCAATCGAGCAGCCATATTTATACGAATCTTTTTCCAGAAAAAAAATAGAGCTGTTACCACTTCAGGGCACACCTGCATGGTCACATGAGCGAGATCTGCAAGTAGCCCACAATGACACAGCACCAGACGAACTCCCGGCGGATCACGTGCTAGTTGTCGAACGTGGGAAAACCCCTTTCACTGTATTGGCAAAGGAAGCAGAAGAAAGAGGAGCATCGGCATTGCTTATCGCCAATAATGAAGAAGGGATTTTTCAAGGGGCAGTGGAGCAGGAAGTTAATATACCTGTTGCAGCTGTGTCGAAAGAAGCGGGGAAATGGCTGAAAGAGGAACGCGGAGCCTTTCTTGAATTGAAAACAGAAGAAGTGGTTGATACAATTACAGATTTCAGTTCAAGAGGTCCTGTTACGGTTAACTGGTCGATCAAACCGGAAGTTGTCGCCCCGGGCGCGAACATTATGAGTACAGTGCCTGGCGGTTATGCGAGCTATAATGGAACAAGCATGGCGGCACCGCATATTGCCGGTGTTGCAGCATTGCTGAAGGAAGCGCATCCTGACTGGACACCTGGCCAGATAAAGGCAGCACTTCTTACAACAGCTGATCCATTAGCCGGTTTTCTGCCGACAGAACAAGGGGCAGGGAAGGTTGATGTGGAGGAAGTGCTGTCAACAGATACCATTATTTATCACTCTCTTTATAATATAGGAAAAAATACTTCTATTTCAGACAGAAGTGAGCATAAGATGGTTATTGAGAACATATCAGACAAACCGGTAACTTACACTTTTCAGCAGCCTGAGCAGCAGCAGGCGATCCGTTTTTATTTGCCGGGATCTTTTACACTGAAACCGAATGAGAAGAAAGGAATAACGATAGAAGCAGTTGTGAAGGATGGGCTCGCTGAACAGGCTTTTATGCAAGGATATTTACAGCTAAATGATTACAGCATTCCATATCTCTGGCTGACAGAGGAAGCGAAAGCACCGATGGCAATGGGGCTGGAATTTTACTTTGAATTATTGGATGGGCATTACCATTATCAGCTGTATGTGGTGGAGGAGGAAAGTGATATTACGATAGATTTGTATGATGCCAACACGTATGCATTTGTTCAGACAGTTGTCGAAAGAAAAGATGTACCAAAAGGAGTATTGAAGGGGATGCTGACAGACAAACAATTGCCAGAGGCTGGGGCATATATTGCGAACATCACGGTAGCGCCTGAACGGGGCGAAGCTTATCAATATCAGACAATGATCATGGTCGAAAAGTAATGCCTGTCAAGGTGTTTCGTAACTCGAAGTAATTGTCACATTTTATTCGAAATTGTCTGACAATAGCAAATTAGCTATTTTAAAAGGGGTGCAGGGACATCCCTTTTATCTTGTCCGTATATTCTTATGATTTGTCTCTAAAATCGATTGACAATAGGCGTACCCCTATTGTATGCTATCTTAGTGTGGATGATAAGGTTTACAGGTGTGTGATCTAAATCACTGCATCGAATTTTGTCTTATGATAATACATAAAAGTTTGCTCTTGTTCTAAACATAGGAGTGATCAAGTGACAACACCTGACCGCAAGAAACCATATCAAGGTTTTGCTGTTTACAGCCGCATCATTTCCCAGCTTGCTGGGGCGCCGCTAGTGGGCCTTTTGATCGGCAGATGGCTTGATAAGCAATTCTCCACAACACCACTATTATTAGTGATCGGACTACTTTTGGGGCTGGGAGCCGGTTTATACGGAACCATTCATTTCGTACAAGATCTAACGGGAGACGAAGATTGATGGACCAATACAATAAAATGATAACCCGTCAACGTAAATGGATGTTCTACCTTCTTGCACTTTTTGTACTAGGCTGGGGATTCACACCATATCCTAGTATCTTCCTCGGACTCCTCCTTGGGACAGCATTAAGTTTTTATAACCTATGGGTAATGCAACGTAAAATAAACCGATTTGGACAAGCCGTTTCAGAGGGAAGAGGAGCTTCAGGAATCGGGACATTTACAAGACTTGCAACCGCAGCATTAGCAGTACTGATTGCAATGCGCTATGAAGAATATTTCCATTTTATTGCAGTTATTTTGGGATTAATGACAACTTATGTTGTTATTATGATAGATTTTGCTTTATTTAATAATAAGACTGGCAAAGGGAAGTGAGGTGAAGCAATTGGATCACGAATCACCACTGTATGAAGATCTGTTTGGCATTCCATGGCTGGACTTTAACTTATCTACTGTCTTAATGACATTTGTTTCTTCTGTAATCGTATTTATTATCTGTGTACTTGCAGCAAGAAATCTTCAAATGAAGCCAAAAGGGTTTCAGAATTTCATGGAATGGATCATTGAGTTTGTCAAAGGCATTATCAATGACACAATGGATTGGAAAACAGGAAAAGTATTTTTACCACTAGGTTTAACATTACTTACTTACATTTTTGTTAGTAACATCTTAGGTGTTATAACAATAGGGGTATGGGGCCACACACTATGGTGGAAATCACCTACCTCAGATGCGGCGATCACATTAACTTTATCAACGATGGTGGTTGTATTAACGCATTACTATGGTATTAAGGTAAAAGGTTTTGGCGAATATGCAAAAGATTATGTCAGACCTGTACCGTTCTTACTGCCATTTAAAATTATTGAAGAGTTCACGAACACATTAACATTAGGTCTGCGTCTCTTCGGTAACATCTTTGCTGGTGAGATTTTATTAGGTCTTATTACAAAAATGGCGTTTATCGCTGTCCCGTTTACGTTTGTGTCAATCATCCCGATGATGGCATGGCAAGGGTTTAGTTTATTTATCGGGGCAATTCAGGCATTTATTTTCACAATGTTAACAATGGTTTATATGTCTCATAAAGTGAGTTCAGACCATTAAAATAATTTATATTACTTTTCTATACATTTTAAAGGAGGAAACAAAACATGGGAGCTTTAGCAGCTGCAATAGCAATTGGTTTAGCGGCACTTGGTGCTGGTTTAGGTAATGGTATGATCGTAAGTCGTACAGTAGAGGGGATTGCACGTCAACCAGAATTAAGAGGTGCCCTTCAAACAACAATGTTCATCGGGGTAGCACTAGTAGAGGCGATTCCTATTTTCGCCGTTGTAATTGCCTTTATGGTAATGGGTAGCTAATATTTTTTATTCTATAAGTGTGTGTTCAAAAGGAGGAAAAAAAAGACCGAGAAGTTCGAGGCGGCGAAGATTTGAGTAGCGGAACGTATGCTTTTATACGTGAGCAACGGAAAGCCAAGCCAACGAAGAAATTCGATGTGTCATTTTTACCGGACGTTTTGAACAACATCTAGAAGAATGGCGAAGTTCGTCTAAGACAATCTTCGCCATTCCTTTGTAAAGAAGGAAGTACAAGCATTAAAACAACATTAATAGTAAAACGAAATGTGTCAATAAATAGATGAAAACTATTTGCAGGAAGGAGTGAACACTGTGCAACTATTCGCAAGTGAGCTCGTCATTCAAGCATCAATCGGTGGTTTGCGTGTCGGTGATATGATCTTCGCACTTGTCAGCTTTGCAGTATTGCTATGGTTATTAAAGAAATTCGCGTGGGGTCCATTGATGACCAAAATGGAAGAACGTGAAAACTATATAGCAAACGAAATTGATACAGCGGAGAAAAACCGTGCAGACGCGGAAAAAGCGGCAAAAGAAGCAAACGAACAATTACAAGCAACTAGACAGGAAGCACAACAGATAATTGAAGATGCGAAAAAAGCAGGACAGCAGCAGGAGCAGGCAATTATCCAGGCAGCAGAGGATGCGGCAGCGCGTCTGAAGAAATCTGCTGAGGAAGATATTGCACGGGAAAAAGAAAAAGCAATCGAAGCATTACAGGCACAAGTTGCGACATTATCTGTCCAGATTGCTACGAAAGTTATTGAAAAAGAGATCAGCGCTGAAGATCAGGAACAGTTGATCAGTGACTACATCAAAGAGGTAGGAGAAGAGCGATGAGTAAAGCAAATGTAGCAAAACGTTATGCAGAAGCTCTTTTTCAAATCGGCGATGAAAAACAGACATTAGACTTTCTGGAAACGGAATTACTGACAGTGAAGGAAGTATTCGAAACAAATGCTGATTTTGTTAAGTTCCTTCAACATCCAAATGTAGATGCTTCTAAAAAGAAAGAACTACTCAATGAAGCGTTCACAGGCTTCTCGAAGGATGTATTACATACACTTTCGTTACTTGTTGACCGCCATAAAGTATCGGTCGTTCCGCAAATTGTGGATGAATTCGTGGCATTTGCCAATGAAGCAAAAGGTACGAAGCAGGCTACTGTTTTATCTGTCCGCCCGTTAACGGAGCCGGAAAAACAGGAATTAGAAACTACTTTCACTAAGAAATTAAATGTAAAAGCATTAAAAATAACGAACAAGGTGGATCCTTCTGTTATCGGCGGTATGAAGATTAAAATCGGAAATACGGTTTACGATGGTACAATCAAAGGGAAACTTGATCGGTTAGAACGTAAAATTGCAAGAGTAAATTAATGACGATAGGGGTGAATTGGCATGAGCATTAAAGCTGAAGAAATCAGTGCACTGATTAAACAGCAGATTGAAAGCTATGAATCAGACATCGAAGTAAATGATGTTGGTACAGTTATCGAGATCGGTGACGGTATTGCACGTGCACACGGGCTGGATAACGTCATGTCTGGTGAGCTTGTAGAATTTTCAAATGGTGTCATGGGTATGGCACAAAACTTAGAAGAATCCAATGTCGGGATCGTAATCCTTGGACCATATACAGAAATTCGTGAAGGTGATGAAGTTCGTCGTACTGGTCGTATTATGGAAGTGCCAGTAGGTGAGGAGCTTATCGGTCGTGTAGTTAACCCGCTGGGACAGCCAATTGATGGGAAAGGTCCTATCGAAACAACGAAAACACGTCCAATTGAAGCAGCAGCTCCTGGTGTAATGGATCGTAAATCCGTACATGAGCCGTTACAAACAGGTATTAAAGCGATTGACGCTCTTGTGCCAATCGGGCGTGGTCAGCGTGAGTTAATCATCGGGGACCGCCAAACTGGTAAAACAACTGTTGCGATCGATACAATTCTTAATCAGGCAGATCAGAATATGATTTGTATTTATGTTGCTATCGGACAAAAAGATTCAACAGTGCGTGGTACGGTTGAAGTTCTTCGTAAGTATGGTGCATTAGATTATACAATCGTTGTTTCTGCCGGAGCCAGTGAACCAGCACCACTTCAATACCTTGCACCATATGCAGGGGTATCAATGGGTGAAGAGTTCATGTACAATGGCAAACACGTTCTAGTTGTATATGATGATTTATCAAAACAAGCGAACGCATATCGTGAGCTTTCTCTATTATTACGTCGTCCTCCAGGCCGTGAGGCATTCCCAGGGGATGTATTCTACTTACACTCCCGTCTGCTGGAGCGTGCGGCAAAGCTTAGTGATGCAAAAGGCGGCGGTTCATTAACAGCCCTTCCATTTGTTGAAACACAAGCAGGGGACATTTCAGCATATATCCCGACTAACGTAATCTCGATTACTGATGGTCAGATTTTCTTACAGTCAGACTTATTCTTCTCAGGTGTACGCCCTGCGATCAATGCAGGTTTATCTGTATCCCGTGTAGGGGGTTCTGCACAGATTAAAGCGATGAAGAAAGTTGCCGGTACGCTTCGTCTAGACTTAGCATCATTCCGTGAGCTTGAGTCATTTGCACAGTTCGGATCAGACCTTGATAAAGCAACACAGGCGAAACTGAATCGTGGTGCACGTACTGTAGAAGTATTAAAGCAAGGTTTGCATAAGCCACTTGTTGTAGAAAAACAGGTAATGATCATTTTTGCCTTAACAAAAGGTTTACTTGATGATATTCCTGTGGAAGATATCACTCGTTTTGAAGAAGAGTTCCTTAACTGGATGGATCAGAACAAGAAAGATATCCTTAACACAATCAAAGAAACTGGCGCATTAGCGGACGAAGGCGATATGAAAAATGCAATCGAAGAATTCAAAAAACAATTCGTCATTTCTCAATAATAGATGAACGATCGTCAACCTTTAACGAAACTAAACCGGTAAGGTGAAGTGGATAATATGCAGGTAACTATTCGATCAGAATGCTTACCTGCGAGAAAGAAAGGGCGGTGAAACAAAAGTGGCATCACTTAGAGATATTAAAACACGGATTAATTCCACGCAAAAGACAAAGCAAATTACGAAAGCCATGCACATGGTATCTGCTTCCAAGCTAAGTAAAGCAGAACAGTTTGCCAAAGCTTTTTATCCATACAGTGATAAGATCAAGGAAGTTGTCTCAAGCATTGCAGGCAGTGCACAGGATGCGGAAAACCCAATGCTTCAATCACGCGAAGTGAAGAAAACAGCTTACTTTGTTATTACATCTGACCGTGGTCTTGCAGGTGCTTTTAACAGTGGAGTACTTCGTGAAGTATATCGTACCATTCAAAAACGTCATCAATCTCAGGATGAATATACAGTTATTGCTGTTGGAAGAATGGGCCGTGATTTCTTTAAGAAACGGGGAATTCCTGTCCTGAAAGAGATTACCGGGCTTTCTGACCAGCCGAACTTTGCTGATATTAAAGATTTAACATCAGAAACGGTTCAACTGTTTATTGATGAAGAAATTGATGAATTGGTCATTTTCTATAATCACTTTATTAGTGCAATTTCACAGGAAGTTACATCGAAAAAATTATTGCCATTAACTGATTTGACTGAAAAATCAGCAGGTAATTCTACTAGTATGTATGAATATGAACCAAATCAACAGGAAATTTTAAATGTATTATTGCCACAATATGCGGAAAGCCTGATTTTCGGGGCATTGCTTGACAGTAAAGCAAGTGAGCACGCTGCTCGTATGACTGCAATGAAAAGTGCAACAGACAACGCTGATGAGCTTATTTCAGACTTGTCCCTGCAATATAACCGTGCGCGACAAGCAGCGATTACGCAGGAAATCACCGAAATTGTCAGTGGTGCGTCTGCATTAGAATAAGGATATTGTTCGGAAGGCAATGAAATAATTAGTTAGGAGGGAATTTGATGGCAAAAGGATACGTTACTCAAATTACGGGACCGGTTGTCGACGTAAAATTCAAAGACGGACATCTCCCGGAAATATATAATGCGTTAAAAGTCCAGTATCAGGTAGAAGGCCAGGCACAGGAATTAACGCTTGAAGTTGCGCTTCACTTAGGTGATGATGCTGTTCGTACGATTGCGATGTCTTCAACAGATGGTATCCAGCGTGGAGCAGAGGTGACGGATACAGGTGCGCCTATTTCTGTACCAGTAGGTGATGCAACATTGGGTCGTGTATTTAACGTCCTAGGTGACAAGATCGATTTAGATGAAGAAATCGCTGCAGATGTTCGCCGTGATCCAATTCACCGTGAATCACCTAAATTTGAAGATCTTGCAACAGAAACGGAAATCTTAGAAACAGGAATTAAAGTAGTAGACTTATTAGCACCATATATTAAAGGTGGTAAAATCGGTCTGTTTGGTGGTGCGGGTGTAGGTAAAACCGTACTAATCCAGGAGCTTATCAATAACATCGCCCAGGAGCACGGTGGTATCTCCGTATTCGCAGGGGTAGGGGAACGTACTCGTGAAGGGAACGACCTTTACTATGAAATGAAAGATTCAGGCGTTATCTCGAAAACAGCGATGGTATTCGGTCAGATGAACGAACCGCCAGGAGCGCGTATGCGTGTTGCGCTTACAGGTCTTACAATGGCTGAATATTTCCGTGATGAAAAAGGCGCTGACGTTCTATTATTTATTGATAATATTTTCCGTTTTACACAAGCAGGTTCAGAGGTATCGGCACTTCTTGGCCGTATGCCATCTGCCGTTGGTTACCAGCCGACACTTGCAACGGAAATGGGTCAGTTACAAGAGCGTATTACATCAACAAATAAAGGCTCAGTTACATCTATTCAGGCGATTTATGTACCAGCCGATGACTATACGGATCCGGCACCTGCAACTACTTTCGCTCACTTGGATGCAACAACAAACCTTGACCGTAAACTTTCTGAGCAAGGTATTTACCCTGCGGTAGATCCGCTTGCTTCCACTTCCCGTGCACTTGATCCTGCTGTTGTTGGGGAAGAGCATTATGAAGTGGCACGTGAAGTACAGCGTACATTGCAAAAATATAAAGAGCTTCAGGATATTATTGCAATCTTAGGTATGGATGAGTTATCAGATGAGGATAAACTGACAGTATCTCGTGCTCGTCGTGTCCAATTCTTCTTATCTCAGAACTTCCACGTTGCTGAGCAGTTTACTGGCCAGCCAGGTTCTTATGTACCTGTAAAAGAAACCGTTCAAGGGTTCAAAGAGATTCTTGAAGGTAAATATGATGATCTTCCGGAAGATGCTTTCCGTTTAGTTGGACGCATTGAAGAAGTAGTAGAAAAAGCGAAACAAATGGCGTAATGAGGACAGGTTCCTCATCCCGTTTTAATCCAGCCTTTAGGAGGGGTTCTGTTGAATACACTAACAGTAAGTGTTGTTACTCCAGATGGCCCTGTTCTGGAAGATACATTTGAAATGGTTAGCTGTAAAGCAGAAAGTGGAGAGCTAGGTATATTACCAGGACACATTCCGCTAGTTGCACCATTATCGATTAGTGCTGTACGCTTAAAAGGTCCTAATCCACAACGCATTGCGGTTAGTGGAGGATTCTTAGAGGTTCGTCCGGATAAAGTAACGATCCTTGCACAATCAGCAGAGCGTCCAGACGAAATCGATGTGGAACGCGCACGTGCTGCCAAAGAACGCGCAGAGCGCCGTTTACAAGCTAAACAAGATGAAATTGATTTCAGAAGGGCAGAGCATGCACTAAAACGTGCACTCAATCGACTCGACGTTGTAGAAAATAGATAAAATAGAAAAAGGCTGCCTCACCTGGTGAGAGCAGCCTCTTTCTATGGGAGTATATTTATAATGAAGAAAAGCGGTTAAAATTCCATCCTCGCACCTCAAAACAAAGTCGATTGCTGTTTTAATTTCCCGGGAAATAGCGAAACTTCCGGTACAGATTAAAAGTATGTTATGATATGTGAAGAAATGAATCAACAGAAAAATGAGGGATATATATGTTAGAACAAACACTCCTGCAGGACAGTTTAATCGGGATGTTCTCCCACCTGTTTTTTATCGCAATTACATGGCAAGTACTTCAATCATTAAATTTCGATCAGCTTTTCCGCGGGAATAAAGTATTGGAAGCACGGGTTCTGATCATTTTTATCACAATTGCTATTGGTTCCACTGTAAGCAACTTTTTCCTTGACTTCCTGTCATGGGCACAGCAATTAGTTTATATCTTCTAGTAATCTATTATTCTCTAATTTGTCGAAAGAAAAACCGTTTAAATACTTCATTTCCTGCCAACACTCTTTAGTAAAGTAATTAAACTAAAGGAGTGCTGGAAATGAAGTATTTTTTAATTGCAATAATATTATTTTCTACAATTTTTATATGGAATGATACACTTGTCAGTAAACAAAATGATCAATTAAAAGAGTTAGAAGATATGGTGGAGGCTGCAGAGAGCAATGGCTTCAGACTGAAGACTTGGAGTATGATTATCCGTGAAAAAAGGCAAATTCCAAATATTAATAGTTTCATAAGAAATATAGAGGGGTATTCCTTTATAGAGTTGACAGATGATGGCGCCAGAAAGTTTGTGGCAGACGGACAGAATAAGAACGGAGCAAACGAAAGTATTCTTATTGTGGAGACCGGCAGCAACCAATATCAAATAATTTATGAAATATCGTCACTTTCCTTTACGGAAGAAGTACGAAATTACTATGCTGAGAAATTATCTCGAATTACTAATGAATTATTTACATCAAATGCTCAAAATTTTACTTGTATCGAAGCTGTAAGTGATGATATTATTGATATTGTTTGCTTAATTAAAAAGATTACGAAAAAGTTACAGTTCGCCACACAAACGCAACTAAAAGATAAACATTTTACCACTTGGACAGGTTACACCCCGGAATGGGACCAGATTATGGAGATTGACAACCAGCCTATCAATGCTCAAATCGCATTAAAGAATACAGAAGACCATCAAACAACTCTCATAATAGGAACACCTATCCTAGTTACTGAATATTAATAATAATGAATATGGACTACAGAGGAGAATGAGCCTTGGAAAAAATCATCGTCCGTGGTGGAAGGCAACTAAATGGCACTGTGAAAGTGGAAGGTGCAAAAAATGCCGTTTTGCCTGTCATCGCAGCTAGTATAATTGCAAGTGAAGGAAAAAGTACCATCCATGATGTACCTGCATTAGCAGATGTTCACACAATCAATCAAGTTTTGAAGCATATGCATGTAGACGTAAATTATGAAAATAACACAGTTACAGTTGATGCAACAAATGAATTACTAACAGAAGCTCCGTTTGAGTATGTCAGAAAAATGCGTGCATCTGTCCTTGTTTTAGGACCACTGCTCGCAAGATACGGTCACGCAAAAGTAGCATTACCAGGTGGTTGTGCAATCGGTTCTCGTCCCATTGATTTGCATTTAAAAGGATTTGAAGCAATGGGTGCAGATGTTCATGTTGGCAATGGCTTTGTGGAAGTAACGACAAATGGTAGATTAAGAGGGGCAAAAATTTACCTTGATATGCCGAGTGTTGGTGCAACAGAGAATATTATGATGGCTGCAGCTTTAGCAAAAGGAAAAACAACAATAGAAAATGCTGCAAAGGAACCGGAAATAGTAGATTTAGCTAACTATCTAAACAAAATGGGCGCACAAATAGTTGGAGCGGGAACGGAAACAATTAAAATTCACGGTGTTGATACTTTACATGGGGTAGAGCATACCATCATTCCTGATCGAATTGAAGCAGGAACTTTTATGGTAGCTGCAGCAATTACCGGCGGAAATGTATTAATCGAAAATGCAGAAATTGACCATTTACGTTCGGTGGTGTCGAAAATGGAAGAAATGGGTGTCCGCTTTATCGAAGAAGATAATGGCATCCGTGTTATCGGTCCACGCAAATTGAAGTCCACTGATATTAAAACATTGCCGCACCCGGGATTCCCTACAGATATGCAATCCCAAATGATGGCACTTATGTTAAATGCCACAGGAACGAGTGTCATTACAGAAACCGTTTTTGAAAATCGCTTTATGCACGTAGAAGAGTTTCGCAGAATGAATGCCAAGCTGAAAATAGAGGGACGCAGCGTCATTGTAGAGGGTCCTGTCGGCTTGCAAGGGGCAGAAGTAGCAGCGACCGATTTACGTGCAGGAGCAGCGCTTATTTTGGCTGGATTAGTTGCTGAAGGTTACACAAGGGTAACATCCCTTCATCATATTGATCGCGGATATGTTGATATTACGAAAAAGTTTGCCCAAATAGGTGCAGATATCGAGAGAGTAAAAGAAGAAGTCATTATAGAACCTGTTACACTTAATAAAGTAGAAGTGCAATAATGAGAAAGAGGAAAGCTTTTGAAGAGCTTATCCTCTTTTTTTAGTTTCAACATCTACCACAGAATTCCCTCATCAGTAAGGTCTATTAAAAAATATAGCATGTACCATGTTCTAATCTTTCATTTCACCTAATATAGATAGATTAGATGGAATGAAAGAGGAGGTTATTCATGTCGAAAAAAAGAATTAAATCCAGCAACATTAATTGGAAGCTGCTCGTAATCATTAGCTCAGCGTTTTTGTTAATGATTATGTTTCTGATTCCAACCATTCTCGTTATTCCTTTTCAGGGAAATGAGACAACAGCTAATTCTGTAGAAACAGCTGCCAACCCAACAGCACCCGCTCAAACTACAACGCAGACACTTGAATCACCATTCCATGTAAATGTATTACGGACAGAGAGTAATGAAGTGGAGCAAGTCCCGCTGGAAGATTATGTTGTTCATGTGGTCGCATCTGAAATGCCTGCAGATTTTGAACTGGAAGCATTAAAAGCTCAGGCATTAGCTGCTAGAACGTACATTGTACGTTACTTAATGCAGGAAACCATCAAAGAGCTGCCAGGCGAAGCAGATGTAACGGACACTGTACAGCATCAGGTATTTAAAAATAACGAGGAATTACGTCAGATTTGGGGATCTGATTATCACTGGAAGATGGACAAAATTACCGAAGCAGTTGTAGCAACACAGGGCGAGATTATTACTTATAATAAAGAACCGATTACACCGGCTTTCTTCTCCACTAGTAATGGTTATACGGAAAATGCGGAGAATTACTGGACAAATGAATTGCCATATTTAAAAACAGTAGAAAGTCCATGGGATGAAGAATTATCGCCAAAATTCCGCGATCAGATCATTTTAACCGCAAGTGAAGTAGAACAGAAATTAAAAGTGAACCTGTCCAATAACGTTCAGGATTTTCAAATTACGAGAACGGCTAGTAACCGTGTAAAGACAGCTACCATTGCTGATAAGACTTTCACAGGAAGAGAAGTACGGGAAATGCTGAACCTGCCGTCCAATGATTTTACGATCACAAGAAAAGATGATCATTTCGTTTTTACAACGAAAGGATATGGCCATGGTGTCGGTATGAGTCAGTACGGTGCGAATGGAATGGCACTGGAAGGCAAGAATTATCAGGATATTATTACGTATTATTATAAAGGAACAACGATAGAAACATTGGAACAGGCCGCACCAACCTTGCTCGTTCAATCAAATAGTTAGCTTTTTCGAAAAAAATTATTTTATTCATGTATAAATTTTCCTCCATTTGATCAGAATGGTTGCTGAGGTGATGCATAATGGAGGAAAACAAAAACGTTTCAAAAAATAACTGGAAACGTATCTTCAGAAAAAAATGGTTCTTTCCTGCACTATATTTAGCTGTTGCTGCACTGCTGATTTCCGGAGTTCTCTGGTATCAAAACGCAGCCAATCAGGTACCTGAGCTGGCAGATGAAATGAAAAATCAATTAGAAGAAAATCAGTCAGGTCCTGATATGAATAAGGATGAAGACGCAGAACCGGTAATGCAGCAGCAGGAAGTTTTGCAAATGCCGGTAGCGGAAGATCTGCAAGTTGAAATTGTGACAAAGTTTTATGATTATGGTGCGGATGAATCAACACAGGAACAAGGATTAATTTTACATCAGAACAGATATCAGCAAAGTGACGGTATTGCCATTTCAACAGCTGACCAGCAGGCATTTGATGTAATGGCAGCATTATCCGGAAAAGTCACTGAGATTAAAAGTGATCCCTTACTCGGCAATGTCATCAAAATGGAACATGAAGAAGGCGTTACAACTTACTATGCTAGCATTGGTGAAGTGCTAACAGAACAAGGTGCGGAATTAAAGCAGGGACAAACAATAGGTACTGCCGGACAAAACAGCCTTGGTCAGGACAATGGCGTTCATGTACATTTTGAAGTACGAAAAGATGGTGTACCGGTAAACCCGGAATCATTCATCAATAAACCGATTAATGAAATCATTGCACCAGCACCAGAAGCATCGGAAGAATCAGAAGAAGATGAAGGTTCTGCAACAGAAGAGGAAGATGATACAACAGATGAAGCGGAATCTGATTCGGAATCAGATGAAACAGAAGAGGAAGATGATTCTGCTACAGAAGAAAATACCCCATCATCTTCTAATTCAATGGGAAATGCTTAATAGCTGAAAGACAAGCAAACCGGCTTGTCTTCTTTTTTTTGTAAAAAAAGATTGACTTGAATGAGCGGTTAGAATATTGTGTAAATAACATACATGTTAAACCTTCAGAATATTAACTGCCATCATATAATAATTCATCATATATTACATTCACTCCTTAGTTTTCAGAAGAATACCGTCAATTTTATCAAGAAACTGCCAATATTTGTCGATTGAGGTGACCATTTGGCGAACGATTTTCACTGAAAAGTTATTGCAATATTTCTCGAATATGAAATAATTGATAATTGTGAAAGGAGAAGGAAAATGAACGATAGAAACAGATATGATGGGATAATCGATAAATATTTAGAATCAAATTACCAATTGGAGCTTCATCAGTTTATGACAATGATTAGTCTCGAGCATGATGAAGTGAAAGTGCTGGAGCTTGTAAAGGAATTTTGTATGCACTCCGAATCCGATCTGGACCACCGGCTTGCACTGGAAATTTTTTATGTGAACGGCTGTGAAAGAGAGCTGCAAAATTTAATAGAGAAAAATAGTACAAGCGACAATGTTTTGAACCAACGTTATGCCATGTATTATCAGGTAATGACGGACATCAACAGGAAAAAGGATAAAAATGCGATCCGTGACATTGTTTCGATTCTGCCGGCGGAAAATGCAGAACTGCAATGTTTAAAGTATTTTATTGAGATGGAACTTGATATAGAGGTCAATCAGTATGACAGAATTGGCTACTACCTGAACAAATTACAACCATTGCTTCACGAGATTGAGAACCCTCTTTTAGCAACATCCTTCAACATTAGAACACACATCTTGTTATTTATCTATTATTGGAAACGCAATGAACTGATTTTAGCAAGAAGAAATGCCTATATTGTTCTACAGTACCCCCACCATTTCAGACAGAAAGCAAAACTGCATATCTATTTAGCATTTAGTTATATTTACGAAGATTTTACTTCAGCGATCTATCATATTGACGAAGCACTAGAGATTGCAAAAATGTTTGAGGATAAAAAAATGCAACGGTTCATTTCTTCATATGCTTATCCTTTTATTTGTGCACACTTTGGCAAAGTGGAAGGAGTGGACACAGATGATCCTGTGGAAAAAGCACATCTGGAAATTGCTCGAGGGAATAAAACCGGTGCGAAAGCCATCCTGGAGAGACTTTCAATTTCCACACCATTTACAAAGTATTACTTTGGACTTGTCACAAATAAGCAGCAGTATTTTATCCATTCCTATCACGAATTTATGAACAAGCGCGGGGATCACTTTTTTGCTAAGTTGCCACTAAAGGCATGTGAAATACAAGGATTTTAAGTGAGCAAGACTTACCAGAATACTTAGCGATGAAATAAAATAATATAAAAAGGAGCCAGGGATATGCCAGGAAAGTCTTACATGATAGAGAGAATAGCAGATCCGGATTTCGGCGATGTTGGTTAAAAGGGAAGGCAGGGTATTGAACCCTGCCTTCTTGCTGTTCTGCTGTAAAATCTAGGTATAATTGAACGCCTCTGCTAATACAATGGTACAAATCATGAACAATTTGTCTAAGGTGAGAATACCGGAACTTCCTGTAACTCGAGAGATTTTGTCCACTTACTTATCTTGTTCATAACTATTATTAATTTCATACAGCGAAACAGTAACTTGTCTCTGTTCACACCTTGGACTGACAACATAGGGAGGCGAGTGTAATGCATGATTATATTAGGGAACGAACACTGAAAATTGGGAAACATATCGTGGAGACGAAGAAAACAGTCAGAGTGATTGCAAAAGAATTCGGCGTATCCAAAAGTACAGTCCACAAAGATTTGACCGAAAGATTGCCTGAAATACATCCGGAATTAGCAAATGAAGTAAAGGAAATTCTTAGCCACCATAAGTCGATCAGACATTTGCGTGGTGGTGAAGCAACAAAGATGAAGTACCAGTTACATGGCAAAAAAGAACCTCCGCAAACGGAAAATACTGACCAGTTATTACTGAAATAATAATCCATTGATCCTCTCCTATTACATAACTCCGACAAAATTATCCTAATGTAACCGCCAGTTGACGAATCCCTGCAATATAAAAGTGAAATTCTTTCCTTTTTTCTACAAAATTAGTAACTAAATATTTGATTTTGTGCTATTATATATACTTAGAGGCATTGTGTTCTACTATAACAAAAATTATAATAGACGGATATTAATATATATGTACGGATACGAAGCAATTAGGAATTAGGGAGGATCTGACAACATGTTTTCAAGGGATATTGGTATTGATTTAGGTACAGCGAATGTACTTATTCATGTGAAAGGAAAAGGTATCGTACTGGACGAACCATCTGTGGTTGCGATGGACCGTAATACCGGAAAAGTGCTTGAAGTAGGAGAAGCAGCCAGAAGGATGGTTGGTCGTACACCTGGAAACATTGAAGCAATTCGTCCATTGAAAGATGGCGTTATCGCTGATTTTGATGTAACGGAAGCGATGTTAAAATATTTTATTAATAAGATTAATGTGAAAGGCTTTTTATCAAAACCAAGAATGTTAATCTGCTGCCCGACCAATATCACAAAAGTGGAACAGAAAGCAATCCGTGAAGCTGCAGAGAAATCCGGCGGGAAGAAAGTATACCTTGAAGAAGAGCCGAAAATCGCTGCAATCGGGGCAGGAATGGACATTTTTCAGCCAAGTGGAAACATGGTTGTAGATATTGGCGGCGGAACAACAGATATTGCCGTATTGTCAATGGGAGATATCGTAACAGCCCAATCAGTCAAAATGGCTGGGGATAAATTCGATGCTGAAATTCTTCAGTATGTAAAACGGAAATATAAACTTCTGATCGGTGAACGCACATCGGAAGATATTAAGATAAATGTGGCGACTGTTTTCCAAGGTAACCGTAATGAAGAAATTGATATTCGCGGTCGTGATATGGTAAGTGGTTTACCGAGAACCATTACGATTCATTCAGAAGAAGTAGAAGAAGCACTGAGAGAATCTATTGCAATTATCGTACAAAGTGCGAAAACAGTGTTAGAAAAAACTCCACCGGAACTTTCTGCAGATATTATTGACAGAGGTGTTATTTTAACTGGTGGTGGTGCTTTACTTAACGGACTTGATCAATTACTAGCGGAAGAATTGAGAGTACCGGTACTTTTAGCAGAAGAGCCGATGAGCTGTGTCGCTAAAGGAACTGGCATTATGTTAGATAATATCGATAAATTAGAAAAATCCATCGTATGATTTGATACATAAACGACAGATCGTACTTCACGGACCAATTTTTCATTGAAAATAGAGGTGTAAAATAATGTTAAGAGGATTCTATACAGCAACTACCGGGATGATGGCACAACAGAGAAAACAGGAAGTCCTGTCAAACAATATGACGAACGCTCTGACACCTGGTTATAAACAAGATCAAACAGCATTACGTGCATTCCCTGAACTGTTAATTCAACGGATGGAAAATCAGAATTTCCCTGTAAGCAATCAAAGCAAAGTAAGAACAATGACAGAAATTGGGGCAATTAATACAGGGGTATATGTACAGGAAACGATACCGGACTTTGCCCAGGGGACTTTACAAGAGACAGAGATGACAACAGACTTCGCATTAGTACAAGGTGAAACACCTGATGAAAATGGTTCCATCTTCTTCACTGTTCAAAATGGAGATGGAGAAGTGCGATATACGAGAAATGGTAATTTCACTGTCGATGGTGAAGGAAACTTAACAACAAATCAAGGATATTATGTGCTTGATGCAGCAGGTAATACCATCAATACAGACGGACTGGAATTCGAACTGACTCCGGAAGGGATGCTCCAGTTGGACGGGGCACAGATTCCGCTCGGGATTGCCTACAGCAATGATGCGAACCAGTTAATCAAGAATGGGAATGACTTACTGGAACTTGCTGAAGGAGCAGACCCGTTAGTTGACGCAAGAGCAACAGCAGGCTTACAGTTTAATGTACAGCAGGGTTATCTGGAAAATTCGAATGTGGATACATCACAGACGATGACGGCAATGATGGAAGCATACCGTGCATTTGAAGCTAACCAGAAAGTCGTCCAGGCATATGACCGAAGCTTAGATAAAGCAGTCAATGAAATAGCGAGGTTAGGTTAAGGAAGGAGGCGTAATCGATGAGCAGAATGGCAATACAGGCATCTGTTACGATGGGGCAGTTACAGCAAAAGATCGACACAATTGGAAATAACATTGCAAACCTTAATACGCATGGGTACAAAAACCGGGAAGTGAATTTTTCCTCCTTACTATCCCAGCAAATTAATGCAGAAGAAGCAAATGACCAGAGGCTCACGCCTGATGGTATCCGGGTAGGTGCCGGTGCCAGATTAGGTCATACGAATATTAATTTAAAACAAGGTTCGATTCAGAATACGGACAGGGCATTGGACGTTGCTTTACTTGATGCAAACCAGCTTTTTCAAATAAGTGTCGTTGAAAATGGAATAGAGGAAACAAGATATACAAGAGCCGGTAATTTTTATTTAAATCCGTCAGAAGTGGAAGGACAATTGATGCTTGTAACTAGTGACGGAAATCCGGTAATCGGTAATAATGGTCCGATTATGATCGCTGAGGGTATGGAAGACCTGAAGATAAATGAGAATGGCGATATTGAAGTAACACGTAATGGTGTCCAGCAGGTGGAAGGGCAGCTTTCGATCGTTGAAGCTATTCGCCCAAGGCTGCTTGAAGCAACAGGAAGCAATAATTTCCGTTTATCTGCAGAGACACTTGCCAATTATAATGAAGATGAAATTTTTGCAGCGGTAGCGCAGCAGGATGTCCAGGTAAAAGGCGGAGCGCTGGAGACTTCCAATGTAGACCTTTCAGAACAGATGACAGAGTTAATTCAGACACAGCGGGCATATCAGTTTAATGCACAAAGCATTTCGATGCATGACCAGATGCGCGGTTTAATTAATCAGTTGCGCTAGTTAATGAAGTAAGGAGCCATTTCTAATGTCTAAGGAAAATAAATCAGAAACACCAACTAATAAGCAAAATAAACGATCTGAAGCAAATAAGCGTACAGAAAAAACAGCCGAGAAAAGAAGTAAACGCCGTGAGAGAAAACAGAATAAAAAGTATGTTCGACGCTTAATTCCTGTATGGCTAAAATTGTTAATCGTTATCGTACTAAGTTTATTTGCACTTATGATTGGTCTCATTATTGGATTTAGTATTCTTGGAGATGGCCAGCCACTGGATGTCCTGCGCTTGGAAACATGGAAGCACATCATCGATTTTGTCAGGGTCGAAAAATAGTAAAAAGCCCAGCCGATTTGGTTGGGCTTTTGCTGTGGGAAAAATATAGGATTTCCCAACCCTTTTTGTTATACTTTTTCTTAGTGAGAAATAAACAAACCGGAAGGAGAAATACAAATGGATATTGAACAAATTAAAGCAACCATCCCGCACCGTTACCCATTTTTATTAGTTGATGCAATTAAAGAACAAGAGGAAAAAAGAGTTGTCGGGATAAAAAATGTGACAATCAACGAACCGTTCTTTCAAGGTCATTTCCCTGATTACCCTGTAATGCCTGGTGTATTAATTGTAGAAGCACTTGCACAGGTTGGTGCTGTAGCAATTTTAAGCAAAGAAGAAAATAAAGGTAAAATTGGATTTCTTGCTGGAATCGATAAGTGCCGTTTCAAAAGACAAGTAAAACCAGGTGATCAGCTCACATTAGAGGTTGAAATTATCCGCATTAAAGGCCCGATCGGTAAAGGGAAAGCTGTCGCAACCGTTGGATCAGAACTTGCCTGTGAAGCGGAGATCACTTTTGCTGTAAAATAACTACATACCTGAAAAATATTTTTCCTTCTTTCAAGCATATTTTGACTGAAAAGTGGCTATCCTAACGAGGAAGATATGTTGGAAAGGAGGACTTTACTATGGAATTTAAATATGTAAAATTTCTAGGTGTAATGTTTCTGTCAGTTGGTCTATTATTTGGTTGTGGTGCGAATAACGAAGAGGAACCAACAGAGGAACAAGCACCTGCAGACGAGCAAGCACCTGCAGATGAACAAGCTCCAGAGGATAACACAACTGGAGAAGATCAAGCGCCTGAAAATGGCAATACAGGAGATCAAGGCGAGACACAGCAGGAGCCTGATGGTACCACAGATAACAATGGTGAAGGATTAGGCGAAAGTGTCGAAGAAGGTATTAATGAAACAGAAGAAAATATGGAAGACGCTATAGATGGCGATCAAGAGCAAACAAACCCAGAAGAAAACACAACTGAAGAAGAAAATCAATAATGCTTAAAAAAAGCCTCCTTCCAAAGGTGGCTTTTTTTCATGATGTGACGGGTGAGAAGAGGTTGGTGGTAGTTGAGGTAAGTAATCATCAGAAGAAGTGAAGCTGCTCCGCGTTGTGAAGAATAAAAGGTGCTTAATCATCAGAAAAAGTGATGCCCACTCGCGTTATGAAGAATAAGAGGTGCTTAATCATCAGAAGAAGTGAAGCTGCCCCGCGTTATGAAGAATAAGAGGTGCTTAATCATCAGAAGAAGTGTGAAGCTGCCCCGCATTGTGAAGAATAAAAGGTGCTTAATCATCAGAAAAAGTGATGCCCACTCGCGTTATGAAGAATAAGAGGTGCTTAATCATCAGAAGAAGCGAGGTGCTCCGCGTTGTGAAGAATAAGAGGTGCTTAATCATCAGAAGAAGTGAAGCTGCCCCGCGTTGTAAAGAATAAAAGGTACTTAATCATCAGAAGAAGTGAAGCTGCCCCGCGTTGTAAAGAATAAGAGGTGCTTAATCATCAGAAGAAGTGAAGCTGCTCCGCATTGTGAAGAATAAAAGGTGCTTAATCATCACAAGAAAAGAATCCCCTCCTATCATGAAGAATAAAAACTGACGCCCTTCACACAACCCATCATCACGACCCCACACTTCCGAAAGAGCAGAATAATTGCACTCAGAAAGAATAACATGATATATTTTACCCACACTGACTGACTGGTCATTCTAAAAAAATGAAACCATTGACTGACCTTTTCGTATAAGAAAGTGGGGAATGCTTAGAATGCATGAAAAGAAGGAAAAAATCATTGGAATTAGTATGAAATTATTTGCTGAAAAGGGATATCACGCAACCTCCATCCAGGAGATTGTACAAAAAGCAAATGTATCAAAGGGGGCTTTCTATCTTTATTTTCAATCAAAGGATGATTTATTAATTGCGATTTTTGAATATTATACGAAGACGGTTTTTGACAAATTAGCCAAAGTAAGCGAAGGAATAACGGATCCGTATGAACAATTAGAAAAGCAGGTAACGGAATTATTTACACTGTTTCGCGATCATAAAGAATATCTGCTCGTCCACTTCCGGGAAAATATCAATATTGGAGAAAAACTGGACAATTTGATTTTTCAGTTAAACAAACAAGGCTTTGAGTGGATACAAACCAGATTAACTGCCATATATGGTGAAAAACTGAACGATCATATTGTTGATGTTGCGATTCACTTCGATGGAATCATGAACAGTTATTTTAAATGGATTGCATTACATAGGATGACGTTTGATCCGGAAACTGTTGCGAAAACACTGATTAAAAGGATGGACATTCTGATTCAAACGATTCTGACAGAAGGAAATCCGCCATTATTTACAATAAAAGATATGAAATACTATACCAAAGATTCCAAAACAAAAATGGAAAAATTATTCGAGCATCTCTCAATCAAAATAGATGAGCTGAAAGTAAACCAAAGCGAAAAGGCTCAATTATTTGACGCCATTGCAGTGATAAAGGAAGAAGCAGTAAAAGAAGCACCGAAAAAAATCATTCTGAAATCGATGCTCGATCATTTATGTGAATATGAAGAATTAAGCCAGCCATGCGAACATTTAAGTGAAGAATTATTAGAAAAAGATGGAGAGGGGACAAACGAATGAAACGATTAATACTAATATTGTTGTTTACTGTTGTTACATTAGTTGCATGTTCAGAAAACAATGCAGAGAAAGAAACTGTCGAACAGATCACGTCTGTCGAGGTTGGTGAAGTAACAGAAGGAAATTTGGAAATGACCCGAACTTTTTACGGAAGAACGATGCCTAATCAGACCATTCCGGTTTTGCCGCCAGTTGCTGGTGAAGTAACGGAATTAGTCGTGGCGAATGGTGATAAAGTCGAAGAAGGTGATAAACTGGCTACAATCCAGAGCCCGCAAGGAAATATCAACATTGAAGCAACAGCTGATGGGACGATTACACAGCTATCCGCATCAGAAGGTTCCATTGTGTCCAACCAGGAACCATTTGCGGTCATCATTGATCTGGAACAATTAACAGTTCAGCTGCAAGTTCCTGATGTACAGCTTGGTTTATTTAAAAAAGGCGAGCAGGTTGTGCTGAATATGAAAAGCGCAGAAGAAGAAACACATGAAGCAACAATTGAATATGTTGCAAATAGTGCAAATGAGTCCGGTTTATTTTCGATAGACCTGTCCTTCGATAATGCCACAACTCACTATAATGCAGGTGTGATTGCAACCGTCCATTTAGAAGAGACAGTTGTAGAGAATGCGACATTAATCCCGACATCTGCACTTGTAGAGTCAGATGATGAAACATATGTGTATACAATCGAAAATGACCAGGCGAAAAAAATCCAGGTAACGGTTCAGGCAACACAATCTGAAACAACTGCCGTAAAAGCAGAGCTGACAAAAGGTGAGCAGGTTATTACAAGTGGCCATTTAACATTAACAGATGGCAGTAAAATTGAAGTAATAGGGGAGGAATAATCATGAAGATTGTCAATACATCGGTGAAACGCCCGGTTGGTGTCATCATGATTGTTCTTGCGATTATTGCTATGGGTGTCATCTCCGTAAGAAACTTAGCAATCGACCTCTTCCCTGAAATTGATTTGCCAATTGCCGTTGTCGCTACGAGTTATCCGGATGCCGCACCAGCTGAAGTAGAAAACTTAGTATCTGCCCCTGTCGAAGGTGCACTAAGTTCGATTGAAGGGGTAGAGACGATCCAGTCACAGTCACAGTCAGGTTCATCTCTTGTCATCATTATGTTTCAAAACGGAACGAACCTCGATAATGCCCTTTTAGAAGTGAGAGAAAGTGTGGATCAGGTGAAATCATTTTTACCAGAAGGGGCAAATGATCCAAGTGTGTTACGTTTTAATCCAAATCAAATGCCAATCATGTGGGTTGGTTTAACAGGCAGTGATATTGCCAAATTGCAAAATTTAGCAGAAGACCGTATTCAGCCGTATTTCGAGCGGCAGGGTGGTGTTGCTTCCGTAAATATTGAGGGTGGAGAGGACAGAATCATTGACCTTGAACTGGATCGCTCAGCAATGAATCAATATGGCGTCAGCCCGCAGTTAATCCAGCAGGCCCTCGGCGGAGCTAACCAGTCCGCATCTGCAGGTTCGATTGAAAAAGGAGATAAAGATTTACAACTGAGAATTGATGGTTCGTATGATTCGGTTGAGGATATTTCGAACAGCATCATCACAACACCACAGGGTGCAAAAATTAAAGTACAGGATATCGCAACAGTAAAAGATACATTTCAGAAAAACGGAACATCCCTTGTTAATAATGAAGAAGCAGTCGTATTAAGCATCTTAAAACAGTCAGATGGCAATACAGTCGAAGTATCTGACAATATTATTGCAGCAATGGATGACCTCCAAGAGGATCTGCCATCTGATGTCCAGCTTGAATTAGTTGTAGATACATCCCAATTTATTAAGCAGTCGATTAATTCAGTAATCCAGAACATGATCTTCGGCGGGATTTTTGCATTGCTTGTTCTGCTGCTTTTCCTGAAAAGTTTCCGTGCAACCATTGTTATTGGTGTATCGATTCCAATCGCGATTATTTCGACATTTGTCCTGCTGTATTTTACTGGCGAGACACTGAACATTTTAACAATGGGTGGACTCGCGCTCGGTATCGGGATGATGGTCGACAGTTCGATCGTTATTTTAGAAAATATAGTCTCATATAGGCAAAAGGGCTATTCATTAAAAGAAGCAGCAACAAAAGGTGCGTCAGAATTAGCACCAGCAGTAATAGCGTCAACGACAACTACATTGGTAGTATTCCTGCCAATCGTGTTTGTGGAAGGTATCGCATCCGAATTATTCACACCGCTTGCGCTTACCATTTCTTTCTCACTGATCGCATCACTCGTTGTAGCCGTAACATTAGTACCGATGCTATCTTCCAAACTTTTATCGAAAATGGCGGAAAATAGTGGCAGAAGGTACTGGTTTGACCGGTTTCTTAATCGGGTAACAAATGGATATGCGAAAATATTGGCGAAAGCATTAAAGCTCCGTAAAACAACGATTGCTGTCACAATAGCTGCAATCATCGGAAGTGTCTGTCTCGTTCCGTTTATCGGAACAGCGTTTATTCCTGAAGGAGATCAAGGGCAAATAAGTATCTCAGTGGAAACACCAACAGGCACTTCAGAAGAAAAGACATTAGAAATAACAGATAAGGTAAATGAAAAATTAGCGGAGTACGATAATGTGATTGATGTCAGCTATGTAACAGTCGGCAGTGGTGATCCATCCTCTGCTATGATGACAGGATCTTCAAGCGGCTCCTACACACTGCAGCTAGTCCCTGCAGACGAGCGGGCAAAATCGACAACAGAGCTTGTTCAGGAATTAGATAAAGAATTGGCATCTATCGCAGGAGCCGAAATTACGGTAAGTGAAATGGGTTCAGGCGGGGTAAGTTCAGGAGACCCCATCCAGATCCAGATTTCCGGTCCGGAACTTGATGTGCTGGAAGAATTGGCAGATCAGGTATTAACAGCAATAGAAGATGTAGATGGTGTGTATAATCCAACCACATCTGTTTCAGAAACCCAGCCGGAAATGAATATCATCGTCAATCGCGAACTGGCAGCACAGTATGGTCTAACCTATCAGGAAGTAATGAGCCAGGTTCAATTAGGCTTCACAAGTCAAACAGTCATGCAATACCGTGAAGCAGGTGATGAAATTAACGTAAGACTCATTTATCCGGAAGATGAAAGATCCACTATTAATGACCTGGAAAATCTGCTCATTCAGAATCAGCAGGGAACTCAGGTGCCCTTGCTGACAATTGCGGATTTTGAACAAGAACAAAGTGCTGCAACCATCACGAGAAATAATCAGCAGCGTCAGGTGAATGTCACTTCAGATTATGTGAACAGAGACCTTGGCAGTGTGACAGAAGATATAGAAAATGTATTAGATAGCATGCAATTTCCAAGTGATGAATATACGTATACTATTGGCGGTCAAGCAGAAGATATGATGGAGGCATTCGCTGATTTAGGGCTTGCACTTATCTTGTCGATTTTCTTAGTATATGCAGTAATGGCCGTTCAATTCGAGAATTTCCTGTATCCATTAATTATTATGTTCTCCATGCCGGCAACAGCAGTCGGAGTATTTGGCGGACTGTTCATTACAGGTCAGCCATTATCGATTACTGCATTCATTGGGGTGATTATGCTCGCAGGGATTGTTGTAAACAATGCGATTGTGTTAGTGGATTATATTAACATTCTGCGCGGACGCGGAATCGACCGGCATGAGGCGATCATGGAAGCAGGCAAGACTAGACTAAGGCCGATTTTAATGACAACATTAACGACCATTTTGGCAATGGTACCACTAGCACTCGGTTACGGGGAAGGTGCAGAAACACAGCAGCCAATGGCAATCACCGTTATTTTCGGTTTATCTGTTTCCAGTTTATTCACATTAGTCCTGATCCCTGTTATTTACACGTACTTTGACAACTTATCTGAAAGAATTAAAAGAATTTTTGCGAAAAAAGCATAACCGGCAACTTTCATTATTTACCATAAGTATTGCTAGACTAGGTGGGTATCCTATTAATAATCCACCTAGTCAAAATCCCAATATTATTCCTATAAATAATTTTTCAAATGGAAAATGAGAGCTTTCTTAGGAAGTTTCGGTTTGTTTCTTTTTAAAAAAATTTTCATTTTAGTTATATCGGACTGTTGATATTTATAGTATTGTTATATATAATGAATCAGAGGTTTGTGCACGCTGATTTTAACAATAAAGAGAATACTATATTTAGCAGTAAATAGAATAATAGAGGTTCAAGAAGTACTTGAACACGCGAATAATAGGAGGAACATATGGGATTTTTAGCGTTAGCCGTAACTTTTTTAGTAGCGGTAGTCATTACACCACTTGTTATTAAGCTTGCTATTCGTATCGGTGCTGTCGATCAGCCGAATGAACGAAAAGTGCATACGAAAGTAATGCCAAGACTAGGTGGATTAGCTATTGTATTTAGTTTCTTTCTCGGATTCCTTATCTTTACACCTAACGGCGAGCAGGCTTGGCCGATTATCGTCGGCGGTTTAATCATCACAATCGTTGGATTTTTAGATGATTTATTCCAATTACCAGCCAAAGTGAAATTACTGGGCCAGGTAATGGCAGCAGTTGTCACAGTAGCTGGCGGAATTCAAATGGACTTCATCATGGTCCCTTTTGGTGACAGAATAGAATTTGGTTATTTAACAATACCAATTACAATAATCTGGATTATCGGTATCACAAATGCAGTTAACTTAATCGACGGTTTAGACGGTTTAGCTGCAGGTGTATCTTCCATCGTATTGGCAACAATCTCCGGAATGGCATTAATGATGGGGAACACATTCGTTGCATTCGTTGCTTTCTTACTACTTGGAAGTACATTAGGATTTTTAGTATACAACTTTAACCCTGCCAAAATATTCATGGGTGATACAGGCTCATTATTCCTTGGCTACATGATCAGTGTCCTGTCAATCATGGGGTTATTCAAAAACGTGACATTCTTCTCCATTATGGTACCAATCATCGTTCTAGGTGTACCAATTCTGGATACAATGCTCGCAATCATTCGCCGGGCTATACAGCGTAAGCCATTAATGGCACCGGACAAATATCATTTACACCATTGCCTAATCCGCTTAGGCTTCTCGCATAAAGAAACAGTCATCTTCATTTATGCACTAAGCTGCCTGTTCAGTGCAGCAGCAATTATCTTTACAAGATCTACCGTTTGGGGATCTGGTATCACATTATTCCTGCTACTAATCTTAGTCGAAATCATCATAGAAGTAACAGGATTAATCAGTGAAAAATACCGCCCACTACTATCATTAGTGGATAATATGAAAAAACGTTCTTAAGAACAAAAGCTTGTAATCATCTTTCGGTGATTGCAGGCTTTTTTAATGTTTGAGTGACCAGAACGAAATCTCCTCATGCAACCCCAGAGATTTGGTTGTGAAGCCGCAATCAGGACGAAATCTTCTCATGCAACCCCAAAGATTTGGTTGTGAAGCCGTGATCAGGACGATATCTCCTCATGCAATCCCAGAGATTTGGTTGTGAAGCCGCGGTCAGGACGAAATCTTCTCTTGCAACGACTGAGATTTGGTTGTGAACCTG
>NZ_FOGL01000018.1:23282-74961 GCF_900111195.1 Gracilibacillus ureilyticus | reverse complement strand
ATCAGGACGAAATCTCCTCATGCAACCCCAGAGATTTGGTTGTGAAGCTGCAATCAGAACGAAAAGTGAGAAGAGCAATGATAAGATTTGTCCTTAAATCATTTTTCTAACTCCTAGACTGCAGCTGTTTTATAGTAAATGATTATAAACATGAATGAAGCTTGATAGAATAATTAATATATACAGAAACGATGTTATAATGAAAATAAAGCTTTGGGGCGATGAAAAAAATGGAAACTAAGCTTCTAAAACGAGTATCACTGGATCGGCTGATGGATCTTAAAACTGATTATGAATTTATATTTATTTCCACAAATGAATCGTTTCCATACATCATTCCGACTACATGAAGACAAGGAATTGTTTCCTTTAACAGATGTGATGGAATTTAATTTTCTGGAAATGCCTAAATTAATTAATGACTGGAAACAGGAGAAGCTAGATCCGTGGAATGACCTGCTGGCACGATGGATGTTGTTATTAGGAATAGTCGACCATCGGAGTGGGAAAGTTTATGAGGGCATTTATAAAGAATTGAAGGATATCGCCATGAATGATGAAACTTTAAAAAATGCTTTCCAAGGCTGGGGTATTTTAAGTGCGTCACGGGATGAGATGTTAGAATACGAAGCAATACTAAAAATTATACTGGACGAAGAAGAGGCTAAAATAGAAGCTGACTTATGAGAAAAGGAAGCACGAGAACAAGGTATAGAACAAGGCCGTAAGCAAGAACGAAAGAACCTGATTAAACGAATGCTAACCCAGGGTCTATCCACCGAGCAAATTGATGCCATTGCAAAAACGACAGTAAAAGAAGTAGAAAAAATAAAAGAAGAAACAGACCTCCATCCAAAAAGCTAGGCCCCCAAAAAGGACCTAGCTCTCATCTAGTCTATTCAAACACCCGAATCGCCATCTCCGCAGTCTCCCTAGCCTTAGCCTGCTGAACAACAGCCTTCTCCTTCACAAGCTCCTGCACCTCATCAAGCACAGCAAGCTGCCCCTTCACAACCTCAAGCAGCGAACCACTATCCCAATCACCATGATTCACATGCCCACCAACAGGCTGATCCATCAGCTTCGCAAAAGAATCCACCTTCGGATCATAACTCACCGCAACAAACGGCGTATAAACAATACTCGCAAAAATCAGCGAATGAAGCCTCATCCCAATCAGCAAGGAAGACTCCCGAATCACCGCAATCTTCTCCTCCATCGGAATATCAGCAGACATCACATAAGCATCCTCATCCATCAATCCAACAAGCTCATTCGAAGACCGGTAATCCTCATCCCCATGAAACGGAACAAACACCACCGAATAACCATCCCGCACAAGCCCATCCAGACATCCAGCAATCCGTTCCTTAAACGGCTGATCAGAAGGCCAGTCCCTCACACTCACCGTCACAAACGAACCTGTAATATCCGAATCTTCCACCCATTTACTAGAAAAAGTACGAGCATCAAGGCCGAATACGGGGTCTGGTACAATTACCGTCTCCTGTTTTAATCCAAGTGATGTTAACAATTGTTGTGAGTCGCGATCCCGCACTGTAATTTGATCAACTTTGTTAAGGGTTGACTTCACGATCCATTTGCTCAGTGGGTGATCGACAGGGCCGATCCCCTGTGAATAGATGAAGACAGGTTTCTTATGCCATTTTGCAATCCGCATAATACCTGAGTAATATGGTACAGACTTCATCCCTGTCTTATCCTGGAGGAGGCTTCCGCCTCCACTGATTAATCCATCTGATATCTTTAATACATTACTTACTTCTTTTAACTTCCAGCGGTTCACTGCCTGTACTTGATGCTTGCCGGCAGTAGAAGCTGGATCATTCGATAAAACGGTAATCTCCATATCAGGTTTGATCTCGCGCAATGACTGGATGATTGCTGTCAGTATTGCTTCGTCTCCTTCATTATTAAAACCGTAATATCCTGATAGTACAACATGCATCATTATCACCCTGCCTTTACAAGCTTTGCAACACTAAGGTAAATCCATCTGTAAATCAGAATCAGTACCAAACCTAGCAGAAATCCAAATACTAAACTGTACGCTGTACGCCATAAGGAAATATATACTGGAATATGCAAATGGGAGAATGTATTAACGATTGACAGGAAACCAATGCTTCCTGGTATTAATAAGAAACGTCCCCACTTTTCATGCTGCCCCATCACATATACACCTAGTATAAATAGTGGAAAGCCAATCAGGAATTCCTTCGTTCTTGGACGTACATACAATAACTCTTCTAATTTCTGACGGAACACAATTTCGAAATCTGTGGCAACACCTTCATTACCTGTACGTGTAATGTAGTAATAAATTACTCCACCTGCAATAGCCAACAATATTAAATGCCAATACTTCACTTCTGCATTTGCCAGCTTTGCCGCTAGTTTAGTGGACCTTTCAGCAGTGCTTCCTCTCAGACGGTGATACATATCGGTCACTGGTTTCACTAATGCCCACAATGTTACAACAACCATGGGAATAACATAGACCAGAATAACCCCTCGGAACTGGGCGAATCCAGTAATAAACTCACTTCCATTTAAAATACCAATCATAATCGCAATCCCTGCAAAGCTGATCCCGATAGACTTTAAATAAATCAATGAAACATCTTTTAAACTACCCTGCGCTTTACGGAAATGTATCGTCGCAAAGATTGCCGTCAGTAATGCAATGCCTAAGCCATATGCCTGTAACATTAACGTCATATTTGTAACGAGGTAACCAACTGTTAGAAGTCCTGTAACAATCACCCCTGCAATACGGATCCACATTAACTGGATAAATTCCAATGCAAGATAAGTGAAACCAATACCTGCTAACAATACAGCAATCGTCGACCATAACGGAACATTGATCTCTTCAAACGGTTCCGGTGTACCAAGACTGAACTGGTCAGGCATATGCTGTGGCACACGTTCTAAAAAGGTGACCGTTGCTTCAAGACTTTCCACAGGTTCCACCTCTGTCGGTACATGGATAAATACAGAGCGGATATTCCTCTCTTTTACTGCACGGACAGCTGTCTGCACGGATTTTGCTATCGAATCACTTTCCACCGTCAAACTGTGGAGACGAATAAAGTCAAAGTTGCTCGTATAGGCGAAAGTAGGCAAACCTAACTGGTTGACAAATTCTATCGAATAAAAATCATAACCTGCTTCATTTAACTGTGATGCATAATTCTTCATTTTATTGGAATCTGGGTGCCCAATTACTTCTTCCCCGGAAAATAATAAGCTAGAAATCTGATCATCTTTTAATTGAAGTAAATCCTGAATGGTTTGAGCATTACTCGATTCCTGGTTCTCTAACCGGAGGACATACTCAAATCCCGATTCTTTTACCATATCGATTTTTGATTCATCATAGCCGAAATATGATTCAAACTGGGAATCATCCTTTAATGTACCTTCAGTCTCAGCTTTTGCTTCCATTTCCGGGTTGTTGCTCTCCGTCACAAGTTCCTCTTCTTCAACTGCCGGTTCATCGTCTGGAGGAGAGTCCTCTGTTTCATTCTTTTCATCAATAAAGTAAAGTCGCTCAGAGCCAACCGTAATCTCTACAGGCTGGAAGAAGGATTTAATTTTTTCATCATAATATTCTTCTTCAGGAGCGGTAACGTAGAATCCTGTTTCATCATCAACCAGCGCATCCGAATCTTCATGGAACCGGACAATGTCACGTAATTCCTTTACTTCATATTTACTGATGATGTCCTGTTCTTCCCATTTCGATAGAGAATCAGGTTCAAAGGAGATTGTCGTTAGACCAGCTTCCCGTAATTCTGTTAAAACCTCATCCAGATCCAGATTTTCATCCTTTGTTAATTCATAAATTTCATGAAACGGAATAATCATATTATATGTATTACTATTCGTCTCTTTGTTCCATCTTTCCATTATTCCGGGAATAGCGGCCAGAATCAGTATAATTGTTGCAATCCATACCCATTTTTTTAGCTTCAACATGTTACTTCCTTTCCTTATTAATGTAGGTTTTAAATTTTTCATTGTATACATAAGTTATTATGGACAATTTTGCTATTAATTCTCCCCACGATATTATAACAGAAATATAAGGAATTAGAATAGGTGTAATGACTGTAATATTCTTTTAAAAATGATGTCAGAAAAAAGATGAAACAGAGGAACAATGTAGTAATTTATGGTCGAACAGAAGGAAATTCTATCATATAAATAGAGATTTATGTAAAATATGAAATATATTAAGGAAAAGTGTTTACATTGCTTAATAGTTTTGATAAAATACTTTTAGCTTTTGACATCACAAGTAGGCAATCAATACTAGAATGAAATAAACTTGTAATCATTTTGGGTCATTTTTTCACTGTATTACGATTGTCTGAAAAGCGTTAAAAGTTGAGAACTTATTAATCTATGAAATTAGCGAAAATACTTGACATTAGTCGGTGCACTAAGTAAACTGATTAGTGAAGAAAATTTTTGCTTAATTTTTACTTGTCTGGAACTGTTTTCATTAAATATTACATAGGTTAATAGTTTCAAGATTAAGTAAGTAATATTTGTAAAATACGAGGAGGAATTTCTAAATGGCTATTTCTAAAAAGTCAAAAGTATTCGCAACATCTTTAACAGCAGCTGTTGCAGCTAGTGCTGTAGTACCATCTGTTGCTGCTGCAAGTTTACCGGATGTACCTAACACTCACTATGCAGCTGATCATATCAATGCATTAGTTGAAGCTGGTATCATCACTGGTTACGAAGACGGTACATTCAGACCGGAAAGACAAGTTGAGCGTGCGGAAGCAGCAGTAATGCTTTCAAAAATCCTAGGTTATGATGCAGATTCTGCAACAAGCGCTGGATTCACTGACGTTGCTGCAGATGCATGGTATGCTAACTACGTTAACGTATTAGCTAACGATGGCGTTATCGCTGGTTTCGAGGACAACACATTCAAACCTTCAGATTCATTAACTCGTGCGGAATTTGCTACATTAGTAGTACAAGCGTACGGTATTGAAATTGAAGAAGCTGATCACCCATTCACTGACGTGCCAGCTGACGAATGGTATACTCCATACATCGAAACTCTTTATGCTAACAACTTAATCGCTGGTAAAACTGAAACAAGCTTTGCTCCTGAAGCAAACATCGAACGTGCAGACTTTGCTATGTTATTAGCAAACGCTGATTATGCATTCGGTGATACTCTACAAAAACCATTAGCAAATGGTGTAGAACAAATCGCAGCTGTTAACAACACAACTGTAGAAGTTGATTTCGAAGCAGCAGTTTCTGATGTAGATTCAATTGACTTCTCTATTGAAGGACTTGACGTAACAAATGCGGTTGTTAAACAAACTGACGCATCTGTAGTAATCCTTACAACTTCTGCTCAAGAAGGTGGAGAAGAATACACAGTTTCTGCAAACGGTGAAGAATTAGGTACTTTCGAAGGTATTTCTTCTGTAGTTCCTGATGAAATCAGCTTTGTAGAATATTCTAACCAATCTAAAGTTGGTGACGAAATCACTTTAAGAGCTGATATCGGTGTAGAAGAAGCTGGTGTACCAGTAACATTCAATATCGATGCTCCAACAGGAAGCCTTAACGAAGATCAATTAGTAGAAGTATATACTAATGAAGATGGTATTGCTGAATATTCTTATACTCAATATGCAGCAGATACTGATACAGTTTCTGTATACCCAACTGGTGCGCCTCAAGTTCGTGCACTTAGCAAAGTATACTGGGGTGTAGCTGATATCCTTGTACTTGAACAAGAAGAGTCAGATACTACTCTAGCAAATGGAGACAAGAAAACTTACAAAGTAACATTCAAAGATCCTGAAACTGGTGAACCAGTTGATCATGCATTATTAAATGTTTCATTCCTTGAAAACATTGATGTAAAACCATCTGACGTTGTAGACGCTGTTGTTGGCGATACAGATAACGAAGATGGAGCAGAAACTCCTTACCAGACTACTGATAACGATGAAGCAGGAGTAATCATCGAAACAGATTCTAATGGTGAAGCAACATTCACTGTAAGTGGAACTAACACAACAGTAACACCAGTTGTTTGGTTAGACAGTGCTTATAATGAAGCTGACGAAAATGATGAAATCAAACGTGATCTTGAGAACGCGCGTTTAGATTCTACTGAACTTCAAACTATTGGTAACTCTGTAACATTCAGAGGTGCTCAGGAAACTAATGAATTCAAAGTTGAAGGTGAAGATTTAACTGTAAGCCTTGGATTAGTTAGTGACGAAGATGAAGCAGCAGCAGGTTCTGATAATGGACGTAAATATACTGTTACTGTAACTGATGAAGACGGAGATGCTTACAAAGGCGGTATCGTAAACGTTGCACTTAACGAAGATATCGACGGACTTCGCTCTACTGAAACAAACGCTTGGATTGGAACTTCTGATGATGATCCAAACGGTGACGACCTATTAGGTGATGTTTTATCAGGTAAAGGTGAAGGTGAAATCCAACTTAAACTTGATGATGACGGAAAAGCTGAATTCTTCGTATTCGGTCAAGATGATGAAGTAGCTACTCCAATTGTGTGGATTGATCAGAATAATGCTCAAAATACACAAGCTGGTTACCTTGAAGAAGGAGAACCAAACCTTGTTGCAGATACAACTAACTTCGAAGACGAGCGTGTAGTTGGTGCTGTTCTTGGTGTAGTTGGAGAAGACGAAACTGAAGTAGAACTTGAAGACGGTGAAGATCTTGAAGTTGAATTCTACGGTGTAAACCAAAGTGGAAACTACTATGATGCAGAATATGATGTAACTTATGTAGTGAAAAACACTGGTTCTGAGCCAGTAGTATTAAATGACTTAGGTGTATATGAAGATGGAGAAGGTAACTTAATCAACACAGTTGATGAAGCTACTATCGAAGTTGGCGGAAGCTTAACACTTCATAACAACGACGCTTCTGGTGTAGATGGATTCAGTATCTCTGGTAACGAGGGTGCTGCTGTACAAGTAACTGCAACTGCAGTAACTGAAGACGACAACGTATGGAACACTGGTGATGACCGTGAAAACAACCTACGTATCGTTCCAGAACAAACTATCGAAGCTGATTTCGTTGGTGATCAAACATCATTATTCACTGGTACTGTTGTAGCAATTGATGGTACTGAAATCACTATCCGTGACGTTGATGGTGTTGAGAAAACATTTGATTATGATGGAGACGATCTATTCACTCCAGAATCTGATAATGAAGTTCAACAAAACCACTTCGCTTCATTACTTACTGTAGGTGACATTGTTACTTATACAAAAGATTCTGATGACAACGAAAAATTCGAAATCATCGAAGACAACGAAGGTAACGCAGCTCCAGTTGTAGAAGCAATTGCAACTCAAGAGCTTGTAGTAGACGGAGAAGTATTAACTATTTCTGCTGATCAATTAGCAACTGACTCTGATACTTTAACTTTAGCTAACCCAGTTATCGTTAACGAAGGTATCGAATCAACTGTAGCTATTGACGAAAATGGCGATTTAGCTATTACTCCAGGAAGTGTAGAAGAAACTTTCACAGTAGAAGTAGAAGTTTCTGATGGAGTAAACGGCGCTGTTACAGCAGAAGTTGAGGTGAGTGTAGTGGATGAAGGTACAGTAAGATTAAGTGACTTATCTGATCAAGGTGCATTTGCTTCTGAAGATGTAAGTGGTTTTGGTTCATTCGTTAGTATCCCAACTGCTGCATTAGATGGTGCTACTTCAGCATCTGTTGTAACTTTAACAACTGCTGATGGTACAGAATACACATTGACTTATAACGAAAGCAACGATGTATTCTATGCTTCAGGTGTGAGTGCTGAACCAAGTGAGCTTGAAGCTGCTGTTGTTACAGTAAACTAATTAATATATCAACACCGTTAGTAGATTGGGATTACTCTCAATCTACTAACATTACTTATAACTAAAAGATATACTTTGGAGGGTAGAAAATGAAAAAAACATTAAAAGTTTTATCAGCATCAAGTATAACTGCCGTTGCATTAGCAACTGCTGCGACTCCAGCTGCGGCTGCAAGCATTGAATCCTTCACATTACAGAATGGTGAAGAAGTAAGCAGTCTTGATTTAAACTTAATCAAAAACAACCCGTCACACGAAAGCTATTCTACTTATTTTACAGAAAATGGTTCATTAGTTTCTCCAATCGAATTTATCGAAATTGATGGACAAACTTATAGCAATGTTGATTTAAACCTTGCTAAACAAGCAAATCCAGATGCATCTTTGGATGAATTAGTTAATGAAGTGACTCCAGTTGATTCTGAAACAGAACTAGCTGTAGAAAGCGTAAGTGCGATTAACGCTAATGAAGTAAAAGTAGAATTTAGTACAGAAGTGCTTGAGTCTTCAGCTGAAACACAAGCAAACTATTCATTTACTGCAGAAGCACCATCAGCAGTTGGTAATATTGACGGTAGTATTAGTGACATTGAATTACAGGAAGACGGTAAATCTGCAATTGTTCGTTTTGCTAATGATACTTTAGTTAATTCTACAACATACAAAGTAACTGTGGAAAATGTATTATCTACTGATCACGAAAAAGTTTCCAAATTTGAAGACACTTTCTTATTCAGTGGTGACAACACAGCTGCTTCATTAGAAACTGTAAAAGTAGAAGGTTCAGATCTTCTTTTAACTTTTGACGAAGAAGTTGACTTTACGGATGCTGTTTTGAGAGTAGATGGAGTAGAGATTGCTTTGGGTACACCTACAACTACAGATGCAGGTGATTATACTTATAAAGTTGATGCAACCGGTACAGTGGCTTTAGAACAAGGTACACACAACCTTACTCTTGTTGGTGTTGCAGATTTTGCTGGTAATGAATCTAATACTCTAACTACATCATATACAGTAACTGACGATGTTACTGCACCAACTATTAATACAATTGAGGCAGTTGATAGTGATACTTTTAAAGTTACTTTCTCTGAATCAGTTACTCAACCAAGTGTAAAAGTACTTAAGGGTACTACAGAATTTGTAGCTACACCGGTAGAAGGTGGCCCTGCAAAAGAATATACAATTAATGTAGCTTCTACAGCTGGTGCTAATAATCTTTATGCTGATGGTGAAGAATCTATTAGTCTTTCAGTAGAAGTTTCTAATTATCAAGATGGCGTGAACTTATACGGAGATACTGTTGAACAATCTGTTACTCTTTCTCAAGACACAGATGGACCTGTATTATTAAACAGCTCATTAAATACAGTAGAAGAAATTACGGGTAATACTGTAGTTACTGTACCTTTTAAAGGTGTTGATGTTTCTCTTGAAGATGCTAGTAAGGTAAAAGTAATTGACCCAGATGGAATTGAGCTTACTCCTACAGTGGCAGTTAATAACGGCGAACCAACAGATGACAGTTCAGAAGTTGCTGTTACTGTTACAGGAACACCAAAAGAGGGTACTTATACTGTTGTATTTGAAGCTGGTGCAATTGTTGATGGTAATTCAAATGAAAATGATAAGATCACTACAACAGCTGACTTTAGTGCAGAAGAGTCATATTTAACATTTGGTGGAGATATAACTCCTAATCCGAACAACGCTATTGTAGTTGATTATGGTGTTGAAGTAACATCATCTGCATTAAATGTAGATAACTATAAACTAGACAATGCTGCACTTCCAGAAGGTTCAACAGTTGTTTATACAGATGCTTCAAAAGAGATCGTAGAAGTGCGTCTTCCTGAATCTTTTGTAGTTGTTTCAGATGCAGATTACAAATTTGAAATTACTCAAGATGTTAAGACTGCTGATGGTGAAATTATTGTAGCTGATTCTACAGCAGATACCAAAACAAATCATGCAGAAAACATCAAGCTTATTGATAATGTTTCACCTGAATTAGTTTCAGCTAAATACGTAGTTGATGATTCAGAAGATATTAATGCTACTCAACTTCAATTAACTTTTAGCGAAGGTTTAGCTGCATTATCTGCTGATAACCCAAGTGTACTTGATGATTTCAAAGTTTCTGTTAATGATACTACAGTTAATGTTATTAACAGTAGTGCCGTAATAGCAGGTGAAAATCAATTGATTCTTACTCTTGATTCTGAGATTAATATTAATCAATCAACTACAGTCTCTATCATTCCTGAAGGTGATGATAATTCGGGAATTATAATTACTGATGATTCTGCTGGATTAAATCCTGTAGATATTTCTACTGAGACTGTTGAAGAAACAGTAATTGTTACTCCTGCTGTGGTCCCTGCTCCTTAATTGGTCCAAGGGAGAAAAAATTAAACGAAACGTTACTTTATAAGTTCATATTCTATTATATGAACGAAAGAAGTGGAAATGACCTCATGTTTTAACTCACTGTTTTTCATAGTTTTACACATGGGGTCTTTTTCTAACTGTTCTGTCGAATTATTTAGTAAAATGCTAAATCATGCAAACAGTCCAATAGCATGTGCCTAATCCTCCTGCGTCCAATGAGGGGCTAACAACCCAAAGGGGCGAAGTCAGGTGAAGTCGTACTCACAGAGTGAGGCGGGGTTCTTTAAAAGGTGACTATGGCTAGGATAACGAATCCATGTGGAAGCAGGGTGAGGTAGTGAATCCTTCGGTTGAGCTAGGAGTTAGGGATTCATCCGAATATTTGGAATAATGTTCAGGCGATTCGTATAATTGGCTGTTAAACGAGTCGTTCTCATACCTGGTAAAGTGGGAGCCTAAGGTCATCAAAATAAGGGATAGACAGAATGGAACGTTTGAAGTCCTGCTGGAAGAGGTGAGTTAGCACCAGTGAAGCTAGCAGGATGGCAGCGGGTTCGTAGTAGTGTTGATCATCTGCCGTTTGTATTCCTGTGGTAATACAGGAAAAGGATAAAACAGATAGTAGCGAAGGGACCCAGTCAGTGGTTTGAATCATTCGTAATGATTCACTTATTTCCCCAAAATAAAATTAAATAGAGTCAATCACTTTGTTAGTGGTTGACTCTCTCTTTTAAGGTTACTGTTCTTTATTAAGGAAAAATTATAATTTATGAAGAACTATTGATTTTCTTTAGTTTTTTTAATTAATTTGTTCGTTATTAAGATCTTAGTGCATGAAGGGAAATAAAAACTGTGTTATTGACGAATCGCTGTGTGCGGTGAAAGCCGCTTGCATGGTGAATGCTCGAATCGAAAGCCATTAAACAAATGGTATAAGACGGGAATAGCGAACCAGTTATATTAGAAGCGCCTGAATTAACTGTTTTAAATGCTCAGGTTGGTGGAACGCCTAAGTTTACTTTTGAAGATAATCCTGATTGGAGAAGCAAACTTCACCGTATTACTGTCAACGAAGGTGGGCTTGAAGGAGATTTAATGGAAGAATTTATTATTTCTGAAGGAGAACTAACCTATATCGGTAGTGGCGAATATGGAGCATTAACATATGTGTGGACATTCTCAGCAACTGGTTATAAAGATGTTGTGGTAAGTTTTGATTTAAGTCCTTCAGCAACTTTCCGGACAATGGACAGCAATAGCTTGTTGCAAGGCAAATAATCTTCAGATATCCCAAAGAAAAGTTATTTAAACTTTAACTAAATAGAGGAAATAAAAATGGGGAAATAAGCAAGAGAAACAGACGAAAAACTATTGACAGATCGCCGTGTGCGGTAAAAGCCGCCTGCATGGTGAATGCTCGAATCGAAAGCCAACTGCTAATCGATTGGTATAAGGCGAGAATAGTGTGAATGTAACAACTGCTGAATTTCATGATGTTTCTTTTATTAGTGGCGCACCATTAAGTTTCTTTTCAGATGACCCCGAGTGGCGGGAAAATATCACTAGTGTGAGATATGAAGGAGAAAAGTTAACAGCAACTGATGACTATCTGATAAGTTCCCTTCAGGAATTTGTGGGCGAGCCAGAGATCCCATATGAAGAACTAGGAAAACTAATAGAGGAAGGAAAGCCAGCTGAACTTCCACAGACATATTGGGATGTAATCGAATTTTTATATGAGAATCAGAATAATACCTATATCCTAGCCTTTAATCCAGAGCTATTTGCGGGATCTAATAGCGGAACATTTGTGATTGAGTCAGAAGGAAATGAAGATGTAGAACTTTCTTTTGATTTTTCCGAAGAAATGGAAATAGAATCAACTAAGAATTCGATGGGTAGTACAACGCATGCTCTAGAGTTATTTGAAATTATCGGAAAGCAATCTAAGTGATTGATAAAGAGAGACATGAATAAGATTTTGAAAGGAAGACCTTTGTTTAGTAAGCTCTTTAGTAAGCTTGTTCTACCAACTGAAATAATAATATGGTTTAAAGCTAATTTATTTACAATCAGACATATTGATTATTCGTACTACCCTAATTCCTTTTGAAGAGTTAGGGATTATTTTATTTGAATAACAATGGTAATAAGACAAAATAATTATCACTATTAAAAGAATAATCCTGCAAATGCCAACCAGCCAAACGAGTGCTTAGTATAAGTCTTCCTATTTTGTTTATAAAGTTGTCCTAAGATAGTAGTTTTTGTCGAAAAATAAAAAAACAGTAGACTTTACATTCAACTAATTTATACTATAATTAGGGGAAATAAAAAATAATATAAATAATACTACTGATAGATCGCCGTGTGCGATGAAAGTCGCCTGCATGGTGAAGACTCGTTATAAAACTGAGAGATAGAGAAAGTATAAGACGAGAATAGTATACCGAAATTAGAAGCACCAACAATGTCCATTATGACTAACTCTATTGGATCAATTCCACATTTTAGAGGAGGAGGAGGTACTGGATATACCGCATCAATAACAGAAATAACTCTAAGAAAAGATCAAGAGCCATTAGTTACTTACACTGTAGGTGAAGATAATTTATCTATTACTGCTTCAGATATAGCTATTTTTGAAGATGGTGCATACTCTTCAACAGGTACCTATGTTTGGACAATTAAGGCTACTGGATATGAAGACAATGTGATAACTGTAGAAGTGACATCATAATATAAAAATTTAACCTCACTATTTAAAACAGGGTTTTTTTAGGGTATGGTGCCTGTCACCGATCGAATATTGTCGAGAGACATTTTAAATAGAAAGCGCTGTGGAATCTGCAGGGCTTTTTTCTTTGTTTTGACATGAGTTGAGTTAATTACCCGTTTCTCTTAGAAAGATAAATTTATATTATAATAGTGTATTAGAATATTGATACCCTAATTCCTCGAGGAGTTAGGGATTATTTTATATGGAGGGATATTGATGAATGAATATGGTAAGAAATAACAACAGTTATCATTATTGAAAGTAATCACAGACGTCATTTCCTATGAACATTAGTTGCCATATGAGACAGATCAGCCATTACCAGCTGGAGTATATGGAGGCTGGTTCAAACTAGAAAATAATGAAATAGTGGAATATACTGAGTTAAATCCATCGGAGCAAGAGAAAATGCTAAAACAACGATTAGAATCACTAGAAACAGAAAATGCTGATCTTTGTTTTCAAATTCTGAATAATGAAACAAGAGAGTCTGTGGTTTGATAGAATCGAGCATTTTTATAATTCATATGACTTAGATGGGAATCGTCTATGGGATATTAATCGTGTAAAGAGAGCTGTAGAATGTAAGGTAATTGATGAATCAGAGTATGAATAGAACATTGGAGCCATACAAAGCGTAGGCTTTTTATTTTGAAAAATATAGTGACATTTATTTATATTACTATATAATAATATGTGGGGAAATAAGAAAAGGTTTCTACTGCTGGCGGATCGCCGTGTGCGATGAAAGTCGCTTGCATGGTGAAGGCTCGTTATAAAACTGAGAGATAGGTAAGGTATAAGGCGAGAATAGCGAAAGATTGTTGAATGATGTATCTCCTTCAAACATTTCCATTTACGACAATAGCGATAATTATTTTAGCCTTCAGTTAAGATCTGATGGAGCTGCTAGAAATACTAGGTGGACTGATTCAGGATTAGAAGTAGGAGACCAACTTATTATTGAAGCTGGTGGGGAAACACTAACGCTTACTTTCTCTTCCGCAATACTAAGCAATTTAACCAGTACGGATCAAATTTATATTACTTATATTCCAGAAGAGTTAGATCTTCCCTTTATTAAATTTAGTTCAGCGGCATCAACTTTTGATGATAATGTAATTTCCGGGGGAGACGTAAGTGTTAAATTAAAAAAACAAAATGGTAAGGAATCTAGTGGGATTGTAATTGTTACAGAATAGAAAGAATAGGGTACATCTTAACCAACAGTGGGTTTTATTCTTTTTTAATAGGATGCTTATGCGACATACAAAAATAAGTGATCACAATTTGGGGTCTTTTTATTATCGAGTTTAAGTTAAGTTAAGTTAAAGACAACTTAAAGATTCCTTCAAGTCCATTGTTTTAGTAGATTAGTTATCATATCATAGAGATGGGGAAAATAAGAAATTATATTGCTGACTGATCGCCATATGCGATGAAAGTCGCCTGTACGGTGAAGACTCATTATAAAACTGAAATAAAGAAAAAGTATAAGACGAGAATAGCGGTAAAGTTGCACCGAATCTAAGTGCTTCATTTGACGGAGCCACTCTCTATATTGAATTTATCGAAAATGAAGAATGGAGAACATCGATAGAAAGTATTGAATACGATTTTGAATTGGAATCAGGTATAATTCCTTCTGATGCGTATGACATCAGTAACTCAGGTCGCATCATTATTAATGGTGCTCCTCCATTTGAAACCAAACTTATTTTTAAAGCAGATGGATATATGCATAAAGAAATAATAGTTAATGAGGGTATAGAACCAGTACTACCTGCGGAATAAGTCTATTGTGACCTCACCATTGGTGGGGTTTTTTTTGCTTAATAGGAAACTTACACTACATTCAATCATGTTAACAGACTCATAACTTATGATCGTATTTTAAAGGATTTGCTGTGTATTTAATTATATCGTGATCTTGTAGTCTGGCTCTCGTCATATTATTTATTGCATTATCGTTATCAAAATATGTAAGAAAGCTTCAGTGTCTGCTAATTGTTCTCTTATTATGTATAAAATTTATATTAAGGTATAGTTAAAGATTTATGAAGGTCCATTGCTATAATGTAAAATTTGTTATATTCTTTGATTGTGGAAAATAATTAATCTGCTAAAACGGATCGCCGTGTGCGGTGAAAGTCGCCTGTATGGTGAAGGCTCATTATAGATTATATAATTACTGAAAGTGAGAATAGTCCTTTAAAGAGCATAAGAATTGACTATGGAATATTAAATCTTGGACTTTTCAACAAGTAAGATCTAATAATATGCAAAATACCAAATTAACTTATGCCAATTTAAGTGATGCTGATTTATCCTATGCTAATCTTAATGATTCTGATGCAGGTTACGCAGTATTTAACGGTGCCAATCTGTTAAATGCAACTTTTCAGAATGCTTGGTTAGCTTATGGATATTTTAGGAATACTAATCGAACAGGCACTAATTTTTCAGGAGCCACAACTAATTTTGTTGAATGGTAGGATAAAGTATTAAATTCAAGTTTAGAAGAGATGCAATTAGGTATGTAACGATTATGGTCTCGTAGGGAGTCACTGTTTTGTGCTTTGCGAGGCTTTTCTTTATAAGATTATAACTAAAGTTACTATGCCAAATCAAGAAAGTGCATTAAGATAGCAATGGGGATTAAGATAAAGATATTTACTGCTGACGGATCGCCGTGTGCAATGAAAGTTGCCTGCATGGTGAAGGCTCGAATCGAAAACCACTATGTAGTGGCATAAGACGAGAATAGTATTATTCAACCTCCAGAATTTACGCAAATTGAAATAGACCCGACCAGCTTCGTTTATTCTGATGATGGCAATTGGTCATCACATATAACAAGTGTTAAATTATTAAACGATTCGAAGGAACTTGTTGAGGGAATGGATTACGGTATAACAGCCATTCCAGATGAACTAGCTGAAGACATTGTTGGAAATTATGTCTTGTCATTTAGTCCAGTATTATTTTCTGAAGAAGAGACATATCAAATTGTTATTGAAGCGGAAGGTTATGATCCTGCAACCTTTGAGATTAATGGCCCCATTGAAATAATTAGCCCAGAACCTAGTGAGCTTACCATTAAAAAGAAATCTATTGAAAATAATCAGGCTATCATTTCTTGGGAAAGTCCAGAAATTTACGAATATGTAAAGGTTGAAGCAACTGGTGGCGGATATGTTGCACCGGAAATCATTGAATATAGCTATTCGATTGACCCAATTACGAATGTGATTACCTATGAAGCTACGATACCATATCTTTTTCCAAACACGTTTTATAATGTATTTGTAGACATGGGCGATTCAAAAGTCGCTTTGCCTAAAGCTATAGGAAAAATAGAAATTAATACACCTGATAGTGAAACATATGGAGTAGATTTTATTAATAGTAATACAGGTGAACCCATTGGTAGTGTAACTTTGTCTCTTTTCGCAGATGAAGAAAGACAATTACGATTGACATCTCCTTTTAATAAGGATGCGTTAATTCCAGGGACCTATTATTATGAGATTAAAAAATTACCTCTAGGAACAGGTGTTGCAATGGGGACTTTTGAACTGGTAGATCAGGACGTCACAGTTGAAGTTACCTTTGAAAATGAGTGATTATTAGTGTTTGTGATTTTTAAACTAAATAATGAAGATGTTGAAAAGCTCTGTTGAGAGAAATCTCTGCAGGGCTTTTCCAATATAAATAATTAAAAAGGTAGGAGGTGCAGAAGTATTGAGTTCTCAATTAGGGATACACTTTGCTAAAGATGAGCGAATTGGTCTTTTTCTGATGAAAGATACATGTAATTACTAGTTAATTTCGAGCCAATACTGTGTCTAAACGAACGTATGAATATCATAATTAAAGTTACTATGCAGAATAATTGGTTTACAATACAATATTATTGGGGAAATAAGCAGAAAGAAGCACAACTGCTGACAGATCGCCGTGTGCGGTGAAAGCTGCCGGCATGGGGTGAAGGCTCGTGCGAAAATCATTAAAATGTGATACAAGGCGAGAATAGCAATTTAATAGCAAAAGTAGCTCAACCAACTTTTTAGAATTAGGGCTATTTTGATTTTTAGGTAGTCGATTTTTTTGTAATATAAAGTAAATATGGAAATAAGCAAAATAAAAATTGTTGGCGGGTCACTGTGTGCGATGAGAGTCGCCTGTATGGTGTAGCTCGTTATAAATCTGATATTAAAGAAAGGTATAAGACGAGATTGAAGATCCATTTACTCTTTTAATGTAAGATTCATTCGTTCATCCAGCTATTATTTAAACATATATCATGATCATGTAATCTGTCTCTCGTCATATTATCATTCGATTATGTAATATAAGTAATTGAATACATTCTCTAATTAATAGTATAATAGCATTAGTTATATTACCTTTTTTAATGGCTATGTGTCCAGAATTCTAATGAATAATACCACTTATTAAAGGAGGAATAAGTTCATGGCAGAGATATAATCTTTGTTAATAATCTCGGGAAATCAACTGGCAAATAGGTAATGAAGAGATAATTCCTTCGAAAGAAAAAGAAAATAGGGTAAAGAGTCTATTACATAGATTAATATTGTTGGAAAAAATAAATAATTATCCGGTTTTAGATGTGCTAATTCGAGATCTGGAGAATTTGACAGTTAGATGAAAAAAATTATATGAAATGCAGGTGAATGAAATGAGAAAACTTCTAAGTATTATTACAGCCCTTTCACTTTTGCTGGTCGTTCTAAATAGCCAATCCGTCTTTGCGTCAGAGAATCATACTATAGATAAAATGTTAAAAGAAAACATTTTAAAAGAAAGAAAAGAAAATGAAATTCTAATTCAATATAAACAAGAAACAAATAATAATTCTTCTAAGATTCAATTATTGAGCCAGAGCGACAGTGTAGAAACAGTTGAATTAAATGATTATGTAGATCAAAAGAAAATCATTAACCAATTGGAGCAAATGGAAGATGTCCAGTTTGTAGAAGAAAATAAAAAAGTTTATGTGCAATCCACTACTATTATAAGTGACCCTTATTATGAATTACAGTGGGCATTAGATAAAGTAGCTGCCCCGGAAGCGTGGGAAGTACTAACAGAACCAGGAGAAGAAGTGGTTGTTGGTGTTATAGATACAGGGGTCGATCTTCAACATGAAGATTTACAAGGGAAAATTCTGCAAAATGGTTATAATTTCATAGATGAATCAGAAGCAGTTTATGATATGAATGGACATGGAACTGCAGTATCAGGAGTAATTGCAGCTTCTATTAATAATGACTTAGGCATAGCCGGGGTTACTGGAAAAAGTAATGTAAAAATATTACCGTTGCAAGCAGGATTTTCTGACGGTTCGCTGTATTTATCTGATATCGTCGAAGCAATTGATTATGCCATTGAGCAGAACGTTGATGTCTTGAATTTAAGTTTTGGGAGTCCGGATTTTTCCAATATAGAATATAATGCTATCCAAAGGGCAGTTGATAATGGAATAATTGTGGTTGCTTCTGCAGGGAACAATGGCAATAGCGAATATATGTATCCTGCCTCTTATCATAATGTGATTTCAGTAGGCTCTATTGATCAGTATAACAATCTATCGAATTTTTCCACATATAATGATAAAGTGGATATTGTTGCTCCTGGGGAAGAAATAGTAACAACAACGAAAAACAACCAATATACCTATCAAAATGGAACATCTTTTTCTGCCCCAATTGTTAGTGGGATTATTGCAAGCATAATCTCAGAGAAACAGAACGTAACATTAAATGAGATAATGCCTGCTATACAGGAAACATCAGTTGATTTGGGGCCTGCTGGGAAGGACGAAAAATTTGGTTATGGCCTGATAGATTTTTATCAACTGTCACAGAAAATGTTTCCTGAAATCGAACAAATCATTATAGAACAGCCACAAGTTGAATTAACTGTAGGAGAAACATTAAAAATTCAACCAATCATCCTGCCAACAGAGGCTGCGAGTAACCAATTATTTTGGGAATCTAGTAATAATGAAGTAGTAACAGTTAATGAAGAAGGAGTAATCAATGGAGTAACAACTGGGAAAGCTACTATCTCTATTTCATCCGCTGACAGCTCTGTTACATCATTTGTTGAAGTGAATGTGGTAGATAAGGAATTAATAGAAAATGAGACATTTGAGCCTATTTATAATGCTGCGCTCGACCAGGAATGGGCAATTAATTTTAATAATAGTGTAGATGCTACTTCGATTAATAATCAAACAGTACAAATTATAGATAGTTCGAACAATCAACTTCCATTAGAGTTTTCTTTCACCAATCAACACAAAACAGTAAAAGTAAAGTCTTTAGAACTCTATGAGCCGAATTCAACATATAAACTGGTCATATCTAAAGATATTTGCTCCCAAGATGGGAAATCTTGTTTAAGTAAACCTGTTTATCAAGTGTTTCATACAAGAGAATGAAGAAAGGAAACGCGGGGGCAGTTTTCCTGTTTCACTCAGAAAGTCTCGTAGAGCATAATTGCTTTACGAGGCTTTTTATAATGATGGGATAAAAGTGAATATAAACCTACATTATTTATGTGAGGATTCATACAAACCTAGCTTTTAAGAGAAGTTAGGGATTCTTATTTAGAGGGAAAGTATGGAATCTCTATGGAGAGAAGTAATAACAAGTATAAAAAAAGAATAAGAAAAATGCCGACCACCGGACAAGTCCAAATTGCTAGTTTGAACTTGGGAAGGAGTCTAGCATGTTGTTTTGTTTTTTTTAGTGACAGAAAACGAAGAATCATCGAATTGGTTATTTGCGGAATGTCTAAAGGAAAACCTATTTGATAGTACCCCTTTAGAAGGAGAGAAAAATAATGTTGTCATTATTCAATCTAATTAGAAGTGGAAGGGGCATTCTCTCAAGTCAGTACTTCAACGGGACTTTAAGAATCTATGCCAATTTGGGAAATGCAGCTAATGCAATTGATGGACTTACTGGTTTGACGTAAACTTGTGACTATTAGATAGTAAGAGAATATGCTGAACTTGGATTTGAGAAATTCAAGCCAGATTGTTTGATTGGGAAATAAGTTCAAGGATCTATTACTGCTGATGAATCGCTGTATGCAATGAAAGAGGCATGTATAATGAAGGCTCGTAATAAATCATAAGACGAGAAAGGTGAACTTGAAATCTCAAACTTAGCTGTGTTTGCTCAGCAACCTACATCGTTGCTAGAATCTACTCCTGTCAACAATGCAACATCTATAAAACTTCTACAACCGCTGAGTCAGACAAATTGGTTAGATTCACATGCGAAATACCAGGGTTATGGCAATCCATTGGCAGAAGAAAATTATGTAATAGTTGCTCACTCATTTTTTCGGATAAGTAAAAAGAAGTCTCGAAGAGCATAACAGCCTTTCGAGTAGAAGGTTTCTCCTCCCTACTAATAAAATGATTTCCGAGTAAAGTAATCAAATATTAATAAACTAATGGTATATTATTCATTAATAATATAAAATAGATTAGGGGAAATAAGTAAAAAGTACTGTTGATGGATCGCCGTATGCGATGAAAGTTGCTTGTGTGGTGAAGGTGTACACGAAAGCCTAAGGGTATAAGTTACAAATAGCGATAAACCACTTTTGGGAAGTGAAGAAAATCCATACCTAATTGATTCAATTGCAAAATTGAGACTAATGAAAGACTTAGATGAGGCTGAGAGCATACAGCACTTTAAGTTGGTTTCCAATATTAATATGGACGGTGAAACTTGGGATCCCTTCGAGTTTAACGGAGTATTGGATGGAAATGGTTTTATTATAAGTGATGTAACAATTAACCAGCCTGAGGGAGAAGATGTTGGATTCTTTCGTAAACTTCATAGTGATGGCAAACTAATAAATGTTCAACTATCGGATATAAGTATAACTGGTCGCAATTGTGTAGGAGGGTTAGTTGGACGAAATTATGGACATATTGATCATTCTTTTGTAACTGGTTCTGTAATAGGAAATGGTTACTTTATAGGTGGCCTGGTTGGTGTGAATGAAACCGGGACCTTGACCAATTCAAATGCATCTGGAAGTGTAATTGGAAATAATACAGTACCTGATAATCCTTCTTCTATAACTATGACAAGTGCTGATTCAGGAACAACAGCCTTTATTTTTGACCCACAAGCGGGCACTGGTAGTGGAATCGGCGGATTGGCTGGTATTAATTATAGTGGAATCGTCACTGATTCCAATGCAACTAATTCTGTACGTGGAAATATTACATTAGGTGGCTTAATTGGTTACAATTATTATGGGACTATTGACCATTCTTATGCAACTGGTAGTATAATTGGAAACTATACAATTGGAGGCATGATTGGTAGTAATTTAGGTGATATCACTGATTCCTATGCTACTGGAAATGTAACCGGAAATGTAACTGGAAGTGTTGCTGGTACTGCTATAGGCGGATTGATTGGTAATAGTTTTGGTTATATCACTAATTCCTATGCAATTGGAAATGTAGCTGGAACTGCTAATTCTATTGGTGGCTTAGTTGGTATGGGAAGCTCCATTGTTACTAATTCTTACTATGAGGAAATAAGAACAGGTCAATCTTATGATAATGGTATGGGCAACCCACGTACCTCTGAACAAATGCAGAAAGGTTATGCGGATAGTACGATTGGTAAAGAAGAAATCTATACTGGCTGGGATTCGGAAATTTGGGATTTCGGGAATGACATGGAATATCCAAAATTAAGATAGAAGTAGGAGGATTTCCCTGCTTCATAAACCCTGTTTTTTTCTTATAATAGTGATGGAATAGGAAGAAGATCTTGGGATACCGAATAAATGAATATGACGAAAGTCTCTCGTACGGTAAGGCTCGATCGAAAGGATTTGATATAGCATAAGTGGAGAAAAGCCAAAATTTTAGTGTTGCATATCCCGGTATTACGTGGAAAGATGGAAAAGCACCAAATGGGGGAGTTGGATGTGGGCTAACATTAACTTCTGTAGAGATGGACAGGGAAATGGCCTTTCTGGCTGGTAAAGGATATTTTTAGTACATAGTAAGCTTATCAAACGGATGACTTTAATATGTAAGAACTTTGGTTCAGTTCCAGACCCTAATTTATTTATGAAATTAGGGTTTTTGCTTTGCAAATATTTTTTCATGTATATAGAGATTATTAGGATTATTAGTGCCTTAAAACATAGTAAAAATATCGAATGAAGTAATGTTCTTGTGGTTATATTGTCCCAGTCGTAATGGAGATTTATCTAAACTATTAGAAGTAGAATAACCAATATTATGGATAATTAGCTATACCTAGAAAAATTAATGTGATATAATAACCAGGTACTAGTCTAAATATACTATATTTTTGGAGGGGAAAAGATGAGGAAATATAAGAAAATGATACCGCTTGGTGCTGTTGCGGTGATTGCTGCAGTTACTCCTGCTGTAGTGGCTGAAGTTCCGGTTGAAGCCGCTGGTATCGATCAATTGGAAATTGAATTGAATGGTGAAAACCAAGTAATAAGTTCACTGGATTTGAACTTATTAAGGTTAGGACAAGAAGTAGCAGATTATGATTTTAATACTTTTTTTAATGAAGGTGGATCTGCTAGATTTTCAGTTAAAAATATCATTTCGGAAGGTGTAAAGTATGATATTGTTGACTTAAATCTTTTAAAATACCAAAATCCAAATCTTTCTTTAAGTGAATTATTTGAATTAATTAATCCTAATGACAGTATTCCTAGTGAAATTAATGCTCCGGGTGAATACGGTCCTGCTTCTTCTGTAGAAACGATTAATGGAGATGTGACAATTAATAGCCCTGGAGTTACTTTAAGCAATGTACATATTACAGGTAATTTAGTATTAGCAGAAGGAATTGGTGAAGGTGAAGTTACACTTAATAATGTAACCGTAGATGGTGAAACGGTTGTTAATGGTGGTGGAGAAAATAGTATATATTTTAATGATACCGTATTAGCAACTGTTATAGTAAATAAAAATACTGGGGCAGTTAGAATTGTTGCACAAGGTAATTCTCAAGTATATGAAGTACAACTAGAAACACCGACAATTGTTGAAGAAGAAGGCTTAGATAATAATGCAAATGGATTTGAAGATGTAGTAGTGTCAGAAACAATGCAATCAGTTGGGGATACTGCACAGGTTCGTCTTGTGGGTCAATTTGAGACAATAAATTCTCGTGCTAGCGATATTCAGATTGATCTAAGTGAAGAAACAGATATTGAATCCTTGATTTTAAATGCAGCTGCTCATGTGCTTGGTCAAGGGAATATCCGATTTGCGCAAATTAATTCCAACGGTTCTACTTTATCTCAAAGACCTCAAAATGTTGTGTTAGATATTGATACAACATCTGTAAATATCGGAGGTGAGGATGTAACCGACAGCTATTCAGATGTAGATAGCATTCAGCTAAATTCAATAGATGCAAATGCTTCTAGTATTAATCTCAATGCAGATAGTGTGATTACAGGTGTCTCAATTGCTGATTTCAATGTGACTGCAACGATTGAGGGTGAAAGTTACGAATTAACAAATGTTCGATTAAATAGTAACCATAATCGAATAACTTATGACCCAATTCCTTTGTATGGAAATATTGGTAAAACGGTAGAGATTACAGTGTCGTCCAATTCTCCTAGAGTAAGCGGAGCTGTAGTAAGTGATTCTTATCAAATTGGAACAGGTTTCTCTGGAAGAATTACAGATGTACAAGGTAATGGGATTTCAGGGATAACAATTAAGTTTCGTGAAGGAAATGGTGTACAAGAAGGAGTAGTGGCTGAGGAAGTAACTACAGATGAAAATGGATATTATTCAGTTAACTTACCTGCTGGAATGTATACAGGTGAATTATCTGGTGACGGATTTGTTACAAGCTATATGATAGGCAGTGCACCAAGTGATGTGTTCTTAACTAATCAAAATGAGACTGCTATTCGTGCAGCTGCGTCTACAGAAGTAAAGATTATGTTAACTTGGGACCAGGATCCACGTGACTTAGATTCACATTTATTAGGACCTGGAATCGATGGAGAACCATTCCATATTGCTTATTATAATAAGCAAGAAGTCGAAAACGGGATTACCTATGCCGACTTAGATTGGGATGACACTCAATCATATGGACCTGAAACAACAACAATCCGACAATTGGTAGATGGCGAATATAGATTCTATGTTCATCATTTTTCTGGTATGAGTACATTAAGCTTGTCAGGTGCAGAAGTATCGGTTTTCCTTGGGAATGAAAGCACTCCAAATCACACATTCAGTATTCCAAGAACTGATGGAGAAGACGAGTATTGGCTTGTTTTTGATTTAAATGTGAGCAATAATGCTGAAACAATCGAGATTATCCCTATTAATAATTTACAGGATATTGAGCCAACTCTGCGATAATGAGAATCAATGAATGATGAGATACAACTTTTTTTGACCATACTAAAAGAGGTCCTGGTGGGTGAAATCCCATTAGGGCCTTTTTCTATGTTATCTAAATAATGCTGAAGTGTAATTTACAATTAAATTCTTGCCATTTTGTTTACATTTAGTATAATTAAATTTGTGACTTCAAAAATGTATAGTTATTAAGCTATTTTTTAATAATGATAGATAAAAAATGACGGAGGTGTCCAGCAATTGAAGAAATATTTGTTAATGATGTTAATGTTGCTTCTTGCAATGATCACAATTATGGGATGTTCAGATAGTGAATCAGAGAATCAGGAAAGTCCTGAAACAGAAAATGAAGAATCAACAGAGAAAGAGTCAGAAGAAGCAGCTGAACCCGAAAAGGAACAAAAAGTCGTGGATAAGTCGGAATCTGCCCAGCATAATGAAGATATAGAAAAAGAGATGTTGAATGAAGAAGGTATTGTAGATGTATCCCTTCTTATTACAGAAGATGGTGGCGGGTATGTAATAGCTGATGTGGAAGTTGATTCAGCAATGGATAATGCGACTGCAAAAGGGATTGCAGAGACATATGCCAACAAATTAAAAGAGGCATACCCGGAATATTCGGTAGATATTCAAACACATAAAAGTGGCGAACCTTTTGAAAAGGTGACAGTGGAATAAATTGTTATTCACAAAGTTTTGCGCAGTTCTAAAAAAAGGCACAACTCGCGGTGAGAGCCGTTCGTTGTGTCCTTTGTTTTCTCTGAAATATGTGGATTGATACTTAATTATAATAATTTTTTGTAAATAAATCCAAGTACTGATTAAACTCATCAAAGTGGGTAAATATTCGACTTACTTCTCTTTTATCTCGTTACAATAAAAGTTGATTTTCTGCTGCTTTCACTGCCTGAACTCTATTACTTACATTTAACTTTTTATAAATTCGATGAAGATGGCCTTTAACCGTACCTTCCGTAATATTCAGCTGGTCCCCGATTTTTCGATTAGAAAAGCCCTGTTGGATATATTTGATGATTTCAATTTCGTGCAGGGTTAAAGCATTTTTCATTTCAGGGTTATCATTCAATATCTTTGATTCCTCTTTATTCGCTAATTGCAATAAATTAGTACAATATTCGCTTAAATGACTAGGAAGATCGTTTTTAACATTAGGAAAAATTAGAAATAAAGTAGGGTCCTGATCGAGAAAAGAGCGGATATATCCATACTTGTGTCCGACTTCTAATGCATCCTTTAATAATAGCTCTGCTTCTGTCGTTTGTTCGAGTTTAATTGCACATATTGTTTGAAGTAAACGTCGCTCTAAATGATTACCAATATTTTTGTCTGCTGATGTTGATGTTATCATTCGGCGAAGTAAATTATCCGCCTCTTCCACTTCTTGAAAAGCCAGCAGTGATCGTGTAAGTGTGAAATATTCAAAACTTGTCATTTGATTCCAGAGAATGTGCAAAAACTCCTTTTGTTCTGCCAGCCAATCTTCCGCATCCTCAAGAAAGCCCTCATTCAGTAGAGTGTATGTCTTTATTGCTTTTCCAGTTCTTCTCCAAACAGGATTATTAGTCTGGAGGGAGCGGAAAAATATCTCTTCGGTAAGGTAGTGTACTTTTTTAATCCGCCCTTCTGATTGATGGCATAAAAGTTCCAGCCATAACGCAGGGATAGAGATACCGGGGTGTTTATCTGCAATGGCTGATTGCCATACAGTCTCCAGGTACTCTCTAGCGGCTATTTTGTCATTTTGTTCATAAAGCGCTTCTGCAATTGCCAGCTTTCGATATGGAGTAAATGCAGAAGTTTTATGGGGAAATTGCAGTTCTTTTACTGTTTCATGAATGTTCCCGTTAAACCCGAAGCTATTACGGTTAAAAGGAATACTTCCCTGATTTAGAGCTAAATATGGCGTCCATGTATCTTTTTCTGTTTGCAACAGAAGGTTAGCTTTCTGTCCACTATTATCATTCTCTTCAGCTCTATTCAGCATGATTAAAGTCCAATGTTGAAGGGAAGCGGCCTCCTTATCTGCAGAAGTATATAAGGGATCCAGTCGATGAAACCATCCTTGCAATGTATCGTATTCCTCTAGCTCAAGTGCTTGTGGGGCAAACTTCTTTAAATATTGCAGAGCCAGCGCTGGTTTATCTGCCAGTATTGCCATATCAAAAGCTTCTTTTATGAAACCTTCCTTTTCAAGGAATAAAGCGGTTTTTTCATATACTGGTCTTTTAAATTTCTTATCGGGTAAAATCTCCTTTATGATGACTCTGACAAGAGGATGGAAGCAATACATCCACCGGCTTTCCACAAGCACTTTATTTAATAGCAAATGATGTTCCAGGGTGTTAAAGAGAGAATGAACATCAGTCTGTAGAAGTTCCCTTGCAAAATCCAATGATAAATAAGGTGGTATGGTTAAAGGGCGCATCTGATTAACTGCTTTACCGGGAAGCTGACTCATCCATTCATTTACGATAAATTTTTCCAATAAAGGGGCAACTCTTCCTTGTTCATCAATCAGGGGAAGTTGACCTTGGGAATAATGCTGATAAGCTAATTGAAGTAAAGCGGGGCAGCCATCTGTAACTGTAAATATCTCTTCTAATTGCTTTTCAGATATTTCAATAGAATAGGATGTATGGTTGGAAATCCAACCTATTGTTTCTTCCTGAGTGAGCTTTAAATCATTAGCATTTAATTGAAGGGTTTGATATTGAATATCAGATATATGTGCTAAGGGAGTAATTGATTCCCTGGATAAGAGAATGAAGTGAATGTTGGGACTTGCCTTTAATAAACATTCCTGCAGGGAGCTTATTGCCTCTTTATTTTTCACCCGGTGAACATGATCAATAACAATTATGCTTCTGGTATCTTTTGTTTCGTTCAAAATTCGTGTCAGATGAAGGTGTAGTGTTTGTGGGTTGTTACAGGAGTCCGTTATTTCCATGCTTCGAAACGGAAAATCACTTACCATACTCCAATGATTTGTTAAGGTTGATTTTCCATATCCCCCGGGAGCATTAATAAACGTTATTTTTTTCTTCAATATTCTATGAAAAGTAGTACTGAGCCTTTCAGGTATATAATGCTTTTGTCCTTCTGCCATTCCCGATTCCCCTTACTATAATTATCTCTACTTTAATGGATATCTAAGTATATTTTACAAATATTTTATGCGACTTTCAATCATACTAGTTCAAAATTACCATTTATATCGCTTTTGAGTTCACATAAAACTATGAATGGTATATAGAGGGAAACATTTTGTAAAAAATGAATTAAATCATAACTAAAGTTACTATGCTAAAGTGGATAAAATGGACTAGATTAATATGGAGGGATTAAGAAAGGAGAGATGATATACAGATTCGATTCGTGAGAAAAACACCAAGGCAACACTATAACATGCGGTATTAAGCGATGCTGACGATTCTGATTTCTGCTGCGCACCATTATTATGTGTCTGTCAGGGTGGCATACAGTTAACCTGACAGGAGGGTGAAGTTATTTTGAACAAGGGAAGACAGGGCAACTGTTACAAATGACTGGTATAACAGGAAGGACTTAATGGATTCAAAATAAAAAATTGGGGAAATAAAGAAAAGATTCATACTGCTGACGGATCGCCGTGTGCGATGAAAGTCGCCTGCATGGTGAAGGCTCGCTATAAAACTAAGAGATATAAATGGTATAAGGCGGGAGTAGTGATACAACAGCACCAATCATAAACGGTGTTACAAGTGGCGAATTCTATAATTCAAGTGTCCGGCCAAATAGTTCAGATTCTGATATAAAATCAGTCATTTTAAACAGGGACTCTGATAATGATGGAAACTATAATACTTCAGAACCTTATTTATTAGGGGACAGTATCACAAAAGATGGTAGATATCAGTTAATTGTGACGGATTATGCTGGAAATAAAACGGTAGTTCTGTTCATAATTGATACTGTATTTCCGGAAGTAACTGGAGTTACCGATGGAAACACATATGGAGCCTCAGGTGTTACGCCAGTTTATACAGGAGGTACAGCAGAATTAAACGGAGAGCCGTATGATTCCGGGACATTCATCAACAGACATGGTGACTATACGCTCATTGTACAAGATAAAGCAGGGAACACAATAACTGTTTCGTTTGTCATTGATAGAGAGTCACCTATGATAACGGAAAAATCTATGACATCTGATAATTCCAATCATTCTCAGATAGCGAGAGAAGGTGATATCGTTACCTTATCGTTTCGTACAGCTGAAGCGGCTACTATTTCAAATATGAGGGCATATATAGAAGGTGTTACGGTCGATGCTGTTACCTTGGATGATGCAGGGGATAAGGATCCATTAACATGGAGGGCTTACTTTCCGGTGGATTCCAGCACTAAAAATGGGTTACCTGTATTTCACTTTGATTTAACAGATGAAGTAGGAAACCATAGGAGCTATTATACTAATTTTTCATCTGTTAATAGTGTTACAGTGGATACAAAGGCACCTGAAATTATAAGTAGTGTAGTACAACCGAACAATGGATATATTGATGTTACCTTTTCTGAAGGAGTGTTTGGCGGCACCGATGGAAAACTTGCGATTGATAAATCTGATATTAAAGCAGTCACAAGTGATGGAACATCTGACGGCAATCCTTCGAGTGTCACCATTGATTCGATAACGAAAACAGATGGCAGCGAATTAACTGGAGGAGAATCCATGATAAGAGTCCATGTTTCTTTCACTGGTGAAGTAACAAAAGGTGATACACTGGAAATCATGACGGTAAATGGAGCTATCCGCGATCAGGTGGGGAATATCATAGCAGATGACCAAACTACCGGAGAAAAAACACTTAATACTACGCTCGGTTATACCTGGGATGAAGCTACCAATACAATAACTTTAACAGGGTTAACAGTGGAAGATAACACGTCCGGTGATCGTGTCCAATTAATCACAGCAAGGGATGACTTATCCATATATGATGCTGATTTCCAAACACGGCCTACTAATATCGGTGGATCCAATAGTTTAATATCTATTTCAGCGGGATTGGATAAGGCTGAATTTTGGAATACAGGTGACGGTTTATTTGCAAATGCAGTCGGCTCCGGAAAGATTCAGCTAGAGCTAGTTGCGTTAGGAAATATGATAAGTGATGACACAATTATGAAACAGGATAATCTGCAGTTATATATTCAAGATGCAGAAGCTTCTGAAAGAAAAATCACATTAAGTTTTAATATCGATTCTACCAGAGAAGATACCATTATTTTAAATTAGGGATAAAATAATTGCTCTGCGAAAAGTCTTTTTGCAGAGTATTTCTCTATGTTTTAGGAGATGAAAACTGCGAGGTTACTTCCGCATGCTGCTAAATAATTTTTAAAGAATATTAAAGGGTGGTTAAAGATTCGCTAAAGAATAATAAAATTCGACTTAATAAGATTGATTATATAGTAAACTAAGGAGGGGAAATAAGCGTTTCCGGCTATCTGCTGATGGATCGCCGTGTGCGATGAAAGTCGCCCGCATGGTGAAGGCTCGTTATAAAACGTAGACAAAGATAACGTATAAGACGGGAATAGTATAAATGTAATAGAACTTAATTCAATATTAATTGCAGCAGTTAAAGTGTTAAATGAAATAACAGTAGGACCGAAAGTAGGACAGGTATCAGAGGTAGATAAAGAAGATTTAGCAGCAGCTGTCGCAACTGCTCAGGAGGTTTATGATGACAGGGCAAATAAAACACAAGCTGAAATAGACAGTGCCACTGAAACCTTAACTACTGCTCTAGCATTATTTAACGGCAAAGTAATCAAGGCAGGAGATGCTACGGATTTATATGAAAAATTAAGTACAGCGACTATTCTGTTAAGTGAAGTGACTGTAGGTACAGAAGTAGGACAGGTATCAGAGGTAGATAAAGAAGATTTGGCAGCAGCTGTCACAACTGCTGAAGAGATTTATGATGACAGGATAAATAAAACGCAAGCTGAAATAGACAGTGCTGCAGAAATTCTGAATAATGCAATTACAACCTTTAATAATAACATAATAACAGCTGGAGATCCTGCAGCAATAATTCAGACAATTTCAGAAGCAGAAAATCTTTATGAGGAGGGAGAAGAAGGAACATCAGTTGGCCAGTATATAGTGGGCTCAAAAACTGTATTAAAAACAGCTATAGATACTGCACAATTAGTTTTAGATAGCGCAGCAAGTAAAACGGAGCAGCAACTATCAGATGCAGAAGCATTATTGGACCAGGCTATAACAGTTTTTGAAAACAGCAAGGTCACACCATTATCGGGACTGCAGAACGTAACAGTAAAAGATGCCGAAACTGACCTAAGTAATTCAGTGTCGCTAGAAAACGGAGAATCTCTTGTACTTATATCTTCAAGCGAAGCGATTGCTACAGCAACTGAAGATTCAACTGGAACCATAAAGATAACAGGAGTTACAGCAGGTGGACCTGTCACAATTACAGTTCAAGTAATTAAGGATGGGCAGGTAATTAGAGCGGGCTCATTTACAGTTACAACGATTGACTCTATGAGTATAACGAGTAAAGAGTTAACTGATTTCAATTTTTCAACAGTTTATGCAACTCAGGCAAAACTTGTTAGTAAACCGGTAACAGTCGGTGATTTTACTGGGAATCGAAAGGATTTCACCATTGTCATTGGAGAAGATCGTATTCCAGTATACGTTGATTGGAAACTATCGACAGACTTCACTAAAGGGGCAGCGATGGGAAGTGTGGTAGAAAGCCATATTCAACAGTACTATATTGATAAAGGTGGTTCAGATGCACTGATGAACCGTCCTATATACGCTAACGGGTCAAATGATACATTCCAGATAGGTACATATCAGTCTGGAGTTTCTTCCTCCTTTACACTAGAAGGTACTGACTGGACATACTTCTTTGAACAGTCTGTTGCACACGGAACAGATACTGATACATCTGGAAATCGTGAATTCTCTGTAAGTGATGGAACAAATAAAGCAACAATCCAGTTGACATATGATCTGGAAACAGTGGAGGGATTAGTGAGTTATATTAATAATGCTTTAGAAAATGCTGCTGTAGAAGCTAAAGCTGAGAAAATCAGTTCCACACAATTTAAGATTACTTTAACGACAGATTCCGGGGAGTTAATCATTGATGGGATAAATAAAGAAGATTTTTTCGGATAAAAAAATTAATGAGCAGTTTCCGGTTTTAAATGAAAGAAGCGTCAGTGAACTACATCGGATAACTATATCATGTTGGCATCTCGGCGTACTTCAATAGAAATTGCACCGCAATGAATCCTGCCTTGCAGTAAACCCATCTCTGCCATTCGGAGGATCACCCCTCCTATATAATGGAATTGCACTATGATGTGTAAATCTGTTGTATAGGAGGTTTTTTTCGTGGTTAAGTATCGAGAAATTGCTTGACCTCAATTCTTAAGGGGTAAGTCAAAGGGGATTAATTCTAGTTGTTCCAATTCAACAAATAAGTCGTTAAAAGAGCTTAAAGCTTAAACATATTTTGGCCATTCTAGGAGGACATAACATAAGTGATCTTCAGGAGCTCCCGATCAAGCTTCGTTTTGTTTTGTGATTGGCAATTGAAAGATATGTGAAACATGCTAAATGAAGACAAGGTCTTGACCCTGTTTGAGTTATTTAAGCTATACTATTGTATATTTTTTGTAATATTAAATATTTACATAAGTGCTTATTGGTATTTGTGATATAATAATGTGGAATTTATTGCATTTACACAATAGAACGGAGGATTCATGTATGTTGTTGAAAGATCGACAATCGAATATTTTAGCTAAGCTGGATCAATTTCATTCGATTCGAGTTGCCGATTTAGTGAAAGAATATAACGTATCTGTTGAGACAATAAGGAGAGATCTGGAGTACCTGGAATCTGTCGGCAAACTGAAAAGGGTACATGGTGGAGCGATTTTGGAAAAAGAAAACAAAGAAGAGAAATCTTTTATTGCAAGGGAAACGCTTAATGTAAAAGAGAAACAGGAACTTGCAGAGATTGCTGCACAGTTTGTACAGGAAGGTCAATCCATTGCGATGGATGTCAGTACAACAAACACGGAATTCGCTAAAGTATTAAAGAAAAAATTTAACCAGTTAACAATACTAACTAACTCCTTACCGATCGCCTATGAATTATCGACAATGCCACATTATTCGATCATTATTGTTGGAGGAATTCTGCGAAATGAAGAGCTATGTGTGGTTGGCGATATGACGGAACAATTTATCTCACAATTTCACATTGATACCCTATTTTTAAGTATGAGTGGTATCTCCTTACATTCCGGTTTAACAGACTATGGAATTCGTGAATGGAATGTGAAACGGCAACTGCTCGAAGCGTCTAATAAATGCTATGTTTTAGCTGACAGCAGTAAATTTGATGCGGTCTCGCTATTAAAAGTATGTTCTTTTAATGAAATTGATGCGATTATAACAGACAGTTCCTTGTCCACTAACATAATAGATAACTACAAACAAGCAGGCATTACGATTATAAATTCATAATTGTAGTGCTTTTTTTATGACCAATTCACGATTGTTATCTTTTATTTTATAATGTGTGGGGTTTCGTTGTGATTTTGTTGTAATTTACACAAAATTAAACATACATTAATACTTTATCCACAATTCATTAGTAAACTATTCATTGAAGGTAAAAGAACAAAAGAAAGGAGTGAATACGAAGTGGCTACAACCATTATACATAAAGAAGTGCAAAACAAACCCGCTAAATCAAAGAAAGGTTTGCAGAGCCAGCTAATTCCATGGGTATTTGCTTTGCCTGCAATGATTCCGCTGATCGTTTTCTGGATTTATCCAATGATTCGGTCATTCTGGATTAGTTTAACTGATTGGGATTATATCAGTCCAACTTACACAATAGTAGGCTTAGACAATTATGTAAGTCTATTACAAAGTGACAGCTTTTATCAAGTTCTGTGGAATACATTTTATTTTTCGGCAGGCACTGTTATCCCTACAGTTTTAGGCGGACTATTGCTAGCGATGTTACTTGTAAAACATAGTAAAGGTTTCGGTATTTTCCGAACCATTTTATTCTCCCCATGGGTAACACCTACTGTTGCTGTTTCCATTGTCTGGTCATGGATATTCGAGCCCGAAGCAGGATTAGCCAATTGGCTTCTCTCCATTTTCCAGGTGGAAGGCCTGCCATGGACAAGCAGTCAGACATGGGCAATGCCAGCAATTATTATCGTAACAGTATGGAAAGGCCTAGGCTGGTCAATGATTTTTTATTTAAATGCATTGAAAAAAATTCCTGTATCACTGTATGAGGCAGCTTCTGTTGACGGTGCTTCACACTTCAAAAAGTTTTTACACATATCGATTCCGCTTGTATCACCAACAACTTTTTTCCTAATAGTTGTCTCCACCGTAGAGGCACTGCAAGCATATGATCAAATTCAGGTTATGACACAAGGTGGACCTGCCGGAAGTACACGAACACTATTATATATGTATTATCAATTTGCATTTGAAGAGTTCAATATGGGCAAAGCAACTGCGTTAGCAACAGTATTAGTTGTAATTACTGTTATTCTTTCGCTCATCCAATTTGTGCTGGCAAAAAAATGGGTGCATTACCAATAAGAGAAGAAGGTGATAGAAATGACCATTCATCGTTTATTTTCTGTTACAACAAAATACATCCTGTTAACTGGCTTAAGCATTATGATGTTTTTTCCATTTTTATGGATGGTGATTAGCTCGATTAAAACGAAAGAAGAAATATGGCAATTCCCACCGGTTTGGTGGCCTGGTGATCCACAGTGGGGAAATTTTTCGGAAGCATGGAACATGGCACCATTTGGACAGTACATTGTAAATAGTGTTGGTACTGCCTTGGTTATTGTCGTTATTCAGCTGATTAACTCTGCAATGATCGCCTATGCTTTCACACAGTTTCGTTTTATTGGAAGGAATATTATGTTTGGATTGATTCTGGCATCCTATATGTTACCTGTTGCTGCTACATATGTTCCTAGCTATGTGATATTAGCAGATTTAAAACTGTTAGACAGTTATGAAGGGATTATTCTCTCTAATGCAGTAAGTGTTTTTGGGATATTTTTATTAAGACAAGGGTTTTTGCAAGTTCCAAAGGATGTAGTAGATGCGGCCAAAATAGATGGTGCGAATCATTGGCGTATATTATGGCGAATCTTCTTACCATTAACACTTCCATCATTTATAGCATTCGGTTTGATCAGTTTTGTTCAAAATTATAATAACTATTTATGGCCAACATTGATTATCAAGAGTGAGGATAAGATGCTGATTACTCAAGGAATTCAACAATTTTTCATTCAGGAAGGAGGGTATGGAATGCAATGGCCGTTAATTATGGCTGCAAGTACTTTTGTTATATTGCCATTGCTGGTACTCTTTCTTTTCGCTCAAAAGTGGTTTGTTTCAGGAATAAGTGATCAAGGTGTTAAAGGATAAAACAAATAGGAGGAGTTATGATGAATTTTATTAAGAAAAATGTAATAGTGGCACTTTACGGTCTGGTTGTTTTATTAATGGTTGCCGGCTGTTCTGGTAATCAGGATGAAGCAAGTGCTAGTGAGGGCGATTCAGATGGCGGTCAATCAAGTAATAGTGCTGTAGAGATAGAATTCTGGTACGGTCTTGGTGGTAATCTTGGTGATAATATGAAAAGAATTATTGATGAATTTAACCAAAGTCAAGATGAGGTGGTTGTCACCGGTATTGCACAAGCCGATTATTCGGAAACTTATCAAAAATTACAAGCTGCTATTGCAGCGCAACAAGTTCCTGCGGCTGTATTACTTGGTTCGGACACTGTGAATGCACTGGCACAAAAGCAGGCGCTTGCTCCAATGGATTCTTTTATTGCAGAGCAGGCAGATTTTGAGGAATCTGACTTTGTTGAAGCATTTTATCATCAGGGAAATGTGAATGGGACACAATTCGCCCTGCCGTTATATGGCACAACTCAAGTTTTATACTATCGGGAAGATGTCTTTAACGAGTTGGGTATTTCACCAGATGCACTAAATAATTGGGAGACATTATTAGAGGCAGCGGAAACGATTAAAGAGGAAAAAGAAATATACGGCTGGATGCCGATGTGGGGATCCGGTAATTTAATTGATGCAACTCTAAGTAGAGGCGGCACGATTTTAAATGAAGATGGAACAGAAGTAACGATTGACAGTGAAGAGTGGATCGATACATGGGAATTTTTTAGGAAAGCGATTCATGAAGATGAAGTGATGGGGCTTCAGCATGGCGGTCAAGGTTGGGAATATTGGTATAAAACGATTGATGATGTCCTGCAAAATAGAGCAGCAGGTTATACAGGTTCAAGTGGCGATCAGGGGGACTTAGATTTCACTATTGTATCAGCACATAAACAGCCAGGCTGGGAAGGAGATGATCCGGCACCAGTGGCAGATGCGCTGCAAGGTTCGATAACAGCTCTTGCCTCAGAAGAAGAGCAGCAAGCAGCATTTAAATTTTTAAGTTACTTTACAAGCCCGGAAGTTACAGCAGATTGGTCTATGAACACTGGCTATATAGCTGTGAGGAAATCTGCAAGAGATGTTGCGGAATTTCAGCAGTTTGCAGAAGAGAATCCGCAAATTTTAGTACCATTAGAACAAGCGGAAACAGCATCGACTCCATTTATTGACCCAACTGGCGGCAAAATTACTGATGCAATTAGTAAAGCAGCGGATCTTGTGGAGATAGAGAATATCCCGGCAGAAAAAGCATTGAGTGATGCAAAAGAAGAAGCACAACAAGCACTTGATGAGATTCTCACAAATAATTAAGGAGCTGGACAAATGGCTAATGATGTAAATCTGCAATATACATTTAAACTGGATGCACCCTATACAAAGCACGTTTTCTTAATCGACCAATCATATGCAAGCATTCAATTAAGCTGTGACTTTTCTGTTCATGACTGGATGATGTTGCTGATATGGGATCCAAATAACCAATTAAGGGCGCAATATTTAAAAGTGAATGAATCAGCATTTAGAATCCAGCTTTCCCAACAGCCTGACCAATGTTCCTATAGTGCTGTACCAGGTGAGATTATATCAGGTGAGTGGACGATAGAGCTGTTTTCAAATGGTGGAAACTGTAATTTTGACTTAAGGATAGAAGTAAATAATCATGATTCTCAGCTGCAACCGAAACAACACTGGATGACAAAACAGAATAAAGAACCATTTTTTCACCTGAATCAATTGAACCGGACAAAAGTATTTAATCAGGAAGCCCGTTGGTATAAAGGTGACTTCCATACACATACAACCATTTCAGATGGTAAGTTAACACCGGAGTTAGGGATGGAACAAGCCCGAAAGCAAGGACTGGATTTCTTTGTTGCAACAGACCATAATGTGATCCCGACGAATTGGGTGGATAGCGAACTTTTAGTAATACCAGGTGTTGAAATAACTTCTTCAAAAGGTCATTTTAATGCTTTAGGAGTTGACCAATGGTTAGATTGGAGACCAACATGTCAAGATGGCGGGATGGAAAGTGAAGTAGGGATGAATCGACTATTACGGGAAACAAAGGAAGCAAACGGTGTCCGTTCGATCAACCATCCGTTATTAAGACCGTGGGAATGGCAATTTAAACAGACAGATCTTAGAGAAGTGGATGTGATTGAAATATGGAATGATCCAACCTATCAGGATAATCCGCTAGCAACAGAGCATGCGCTAAAATTATGGGACGAGTTATTGCTGGATGGTCATAAAATTTACGGGATTGGCGGCTCTGATTCCCATAACTTGCCAACAGAAAGTTATCAGGAAGGTGGCCCGCCATCGTTGATTGGTGATCCGGCAACTTATATCTATGCAGAAAATTTATCCATTCTATCTGTTTTAGCAGGGCTACGTCGGGGGGAAGCCTACGTAGCAAGAGGTCCTGAACTTTTCTTTGATATACAGGATGAAAATGGTCCGGTTCGTTTAGGCAGCACTTTCACTGGTAAACTAACATACTCCTTCCATTACAAAAATGTACCAGCTGACAGCAAAGTTATCTGGATTAAAAATGGAGAACGGGTGGAGTCAACGAATCTATTAACTGAAGGTTTGACAGAAAAAATGTTTGAAATAGAGAAAGAGTATGCGTATATACGCTTAGAAGTACGTAAGGAGAACGGGGAATTAGTGGCATTTACCAACCCAATATTTCAAGGTATAAAAACACCTAGTATTCGTAATTGGGAGGAATTATTACAAAAGGCAGGTTATTAATCATTGATTGACATCAAAGCAATTTTATTCGACAAGGACGGAACATTAATGAATTTTCATAGTATTTGGAGCAAATCAATGAGTGAATTGCTCCAGATACTAAGCAATCAGTATACGGATAGTAATCGAATGTTTGAAGAATTCTCTAAGGCAATTGGTTTTGCTGACGGCCAGATTGATGCGGCAGGAATCTTAGCAGGTGGAACAACGAATGACATCACCAATGCATTAAATTTAGTAATCACACAAAATCGGCCAATAGGTTCTCCGAAAGTGGTTAATAGATGGGTATCCGACAAAATAAACCAGCTAACAAGAAAATATATACATGAAATACAGGCAACAACAGAGGATTTGCCCGAATTATTAACAAGAATTAAATCGACTGGAATAATTATTGGTATCGCAACGGCAGATGATTACAATACAACGATGACCTGTTTAGAAGCGCTTGGTATTCGAGATATGTTTGAATTTATAGTAACATCTGATCGTTATCCTGCGCAAAAACCAGACCCGGGTATTGTGCTGGATTTTTGTAAAAAATACCGGATCAAGACAAATCAGGTAGCTGTTATTGGGGATACTTTAGTAGATTTAACATTGGCCGAAAATGCAAATGCAGGCCTTTCGATTGGTGTATTATCAGGAACGAGTACTTACAAGGACTTAGTGGAAAAGGCAGATATTATTGTACCTACAATTGGTAACATTATAGATGAAAATAATCATTTTATATGGGAGAAAGCATAGGAATAGTTCACTCGATTCATAAATCAGAAGAAACAAGAGAAGAACGAAATCGCTCCACGATAGCTGTGGGGATCGAGCATTTTTATAAGAGTAAGGAAAGATCTGTATGATTATCAACAATACCGATTTGAATTATTTAATGAAACGGAAATCTACAGTGATTCTAAGTTGATATACTCGTGTTATTAACTAGATTGGTATAGCTATACGAAAAGACTTTTTCAGGGCCTGAGGCTGTCGTGGAATACCTCGGCTGTTACCCACACCGGATTGCGATATCTGATCATCTTACCCTATAAAGGGAAAAGACAAGATTCCGATTATCGTGAAAGATTATAAGTATCATAATAGAAAAAACAGTGACTATGAAGCCGGTCTGCATTACTTTATGCATTTACTTCCAAAAGGATTTGTGAAGGTTAGGCTCTACGGACTGCTTACAAACAGTAATTAAACAGGAAGTGAAAAGATTGAATTCCCATAGAAAGTGCACCGCAACTTCATTCTTCTATTGCTCCACTTGGAACTGCCCCCATAGGAAAATAGGTGGAGGAACTGTTGAATTCTACATCATAAAATGGAAGAAAGCTCTGTGTAAAGTGAAATCTTTGCAGGGCTTTTCTAATGTTTTTATTGATTTAGTACAACAAGGATGATTTGGATATAGATCAGCAAACGATACAGGTAGACTAGTCAGACATTTTTAGGTTATTTCTTTACTTTAAGAGAGTTACTAAGTTATCGATAGTGGTCACAATGAATCGGTTATACTAGAGAACGAAACGCTAGATCCGTAACCGGGAGCCGGAAGAGACTGCATTAAATCTAAATTGCAATGAATTTCTAAGAGTACTCGATTCACGATTCACCATATAGATAATTATCAGCGCTCGATTTTTTTATATGTCAATACTAGAATTAACATTAGTATTGTAATAAGCCCAAATGTTGAAGTGAATATATCTATCACTCCAAGGTTTAGCATAAATATACTTATAACTAGCACAACAACCAATTGAATAAACCATAGATAAAAGGCCATAATCACACTACCTCTCTTGGTAAAGACCATAATACATAATGAATAGCCTATGATTAAAGTTACGACTAACATTAGAATTTCCGCGTTCATATCATACACCTCCCCTTATAATCTTTCTTTATCTACGTTTACATTTGTAAAAAGATTCAAGTTTTAATTTTTTCATCTTTAAGAGATACAAGGGGCTCGTTCTCGTCCTTCATTCAGAATAGTCGGATGGGAAAGTTTATTTGAACAAAATAGCGGGCTGAATGGAGATTTAATGGGACGAGTTGAAATGGATCAGCAAGGCTATTTCTATTTGAAAATTTCACTAACTGCGAGGCGGATCCCAATGGATTTGTTGTCCAGACTTTTTTAGAGGAACGGTTAGAAAAGGGTTTATATCTTCTATAATAAACGTGTGAAGAAATCAGCCGGTATGATTCTTGCTCAATACTCAATCATACCAGCCAATTATCTGCTCAATATATAACTTTACCTTATGGGGATCCTATCAGAATTGTCCCTTTTCACCTAATTTATTCTATCCACAAACTACTATTGCCATAGTATTGATCGAGTTCCTCACTAAACCATCTTCCATTTAAAACTTCATTAATGATCTTTTCTTTTGATTCATCGGAAATGGATGTATCTGCCTCTATTTCAGCTATGACATCTTCTTTAGTGGTAGTGACTCCAGACATTTGTGCCACGGATTTTTCTTCATTTGCTGTTAATACAAGGTTAGCCGGCTGTTCTTTCGTCCATGGCTCCCATTGAGTCAATCCTTCTCCATTAGGATCGCCTTCATGGAGGAAATTAGATAAATAGGCTTTAAACTGACTGCTTAAGTCTTTCGCACCTTCTAACTGAAATGAATCTAGAATCATTGATAAATAGCTTGTATTATTACTGTCCAGTAGAGGAACAAATACGCCATGGAATGATCCGAAAGTATCCATATCTGTTGTTTCTGTTAATTCATCACCAAAAGGTATTTCAATTGTATAAATTGGCGCATCATAGTTGTCATACATGGTCAAAGCTGATTCTTGGGTATTGAATAAACGATAAAGTTCACTACCGTATTTTTTCGCAAACTCGAATTCATTCCGTTTGGTTTCGTTACTAAACAAACTGCCATCTTCAAAACTTGCCGAAAAATAAGGGTCTCCCAATGCAAAGAAAGAGAATTCACTCGTTCCAGTTAACATCATTAAAGGAACAGAATGATAGTTCGTTGTATCAAATTGCTCTTCTGGAAGAACAGTACCATCATTATACAAATGAGGAAATACGCTCATCCTGATTCCGGCATTATTCATTAGACCACTTAACCTCTCTGCAGATAAGGAATATAGATAGTCTTTTACCTCCTCCTCTTCTTTTTGCAGCCATTCGTAAGCTTCCTCTTCCGTAGCTTTTACTCCATCTTCCACAACTAGTGGAGCAATTGCTTTAGCAAAGACCTTCACGCTATCTTCCTGGTCAGCCATTGTCATTCCTCCACTAAATGCAATCGCTTTTTGAAATTTTCCATCGAAAACAGGAGAAGTTAACGCTGCCATAACATCACGCCCACCAGCAGAAAAACCTGAAATTGTTATATTATCTGGATCTCCCCCAAAGCTTTCTATATTTTCTTTCACCCAATCTAGTGACTGAGCAATATCTAACAAGGCATAGTTTCCGGAATCCTCTAGTTCATTACCTGTGCGTAAAGCGGGTAGAGGATTAAACCCTAAGGGTCCGAGACGGTAATTGATCGATATAAAAATAGCATCTAAATCATTTACAAATGCATCACCGGTAATTTCTTCTGACGTTCCTGTCTGGTTATTTCCTCCGTGAATAAACAGTAACACTGGCAGGTCTGTCTTATCAGTATTTGGACGGTAAATATCAAGATTTAAACTATCCTCACTGCCTGTAACTCCTTCAGCAGAAGCTTGTATGGCAATATCACTGGGTTCAGTTGCATTGAACGTACCTTCAAACTCCTCCGGATCTTCTGGTGCTTTCCACCTTAATTCATCTACCGGGGGTTTTGCGTAAGGGATTCCCTTCCAAACTAATGTATTCTCTTCTTCATTTTCGTAACCTTCAACATCACCATGGTTTGTCTCTTGGATGATACCTTGTTGATAGGAGTAAACAGTAGATGTAGCTTCATCCTTATCATCCGTTGAGTTAGTAGTTTCATTTGTTTGATTACAGCCTGCCAGAGTAATTGCAAGTACAACGGTTATCAAGAATCTAGTTAATAATTTCATGTTAATACCACTCCTTATGTAAAATATTTGCGGGGTGTCATCTCTCAAAATTAGTAGCATCTAATGGAATAACTATGCGGCAAAAAATCACATCTATTTGAACCCCCCTTTCTAATTTTTGCAATAAAAAAACCTAAAAAGAACGAAACACGCGGTTTCAATCTTTTTAGGTTATGCCCAAAAAAGGTAACATTCCATTAAATAATATATACTTAGTTTTCATCAGATGACAATCCTCACTGTTGTGAAGTAAACATATCACAGTAGAAGTTCGTGATAAATTTATTTAAGTTTACTAAAACAAAAAATGCATGTCAACGTTTTCAAAGGAGAGCGTTAGAAATTTTCAGACAACTATTAGTTTGCATCACAGTTTATGCTTCTCCTTTACCAGATGGGGAGCTGGAGATGCAATGATTTCCTTACAGGACAGAGAACTGTTTCCGGTACAGCTGATCCTTCGTGAAATATTAATTGCAAACGGTACGAGCGATATGACATCAGGGGTGAGTGCTGTTGATGCAATGCCGATAGGTGAGACGGTTAAATATGCTACAATTGTTGTGGCCACATAGCCAATTCTTTGCTTATACCCTTTCTTACAAAAGTACTTTGTGAAAGGTGTTATGATAGGTGGAATAAAAGGATAGATTTATTGCATGAATGAGGGCTGTGACCAAATAAAAGGAGAAGGAGAAGAATAAACATGGGGAAACAGCAAGAACGAGAATATTGGATTGAATCTATGTTAAAAATTGCAACCCCTGTTCTGACAAACTTGAGGGACAGAATATTAAGAAAAGAAATGCCAGTCGAGATGAAAGAAGGCACTAATCGTGAGCAGTTCTCCCACCTGGAGGCAATGTCTCGCTTATTAGTCGGCATGGCACCATGGCTTGAGCATATGTGTGAAAATAGTGAGGAAGAAAAGCTTCGAGCTAATTATGCGGAATTAGCAAGAGCCGCAATAGATGCAGGAACAGATCCAGAGTCACCTGATTATATGAATTTTTCTGTTGATTTTCAGCCCATTGTAGATACTGCGTTTTTGGCGCATGCATTATTAAGAGCTCCGAATGAATTGTGGGAAAAGCTTGATTCAAAGGTGAAAAGTAATGTTATCACTGCATTGAAAGCAACTAGAACCAGAAAACCATTCTATTCCAACTGGTTATTGTTTTCTGCAATTATAGAAGCATTTTTATACAAAGCAGGGGAAAAAGACTGGGATCCAATGCGAATCGACTTTGCCATAAAACAATTTGACCAATGGTATTTAGGTGATGGAGTCTATAGTGACGGAACAGAATATCACCATGATTATTACAATAGCTTTGTCATCCATCCCATGTTAGTAGACTTAGTAGAAACAGTAGGTCATGAGTACGTGGAATGGGAGGCGCGGAAATCAGACATTCTAGCACGCTCTCAGAGATATGCGGTCATTCAGGAACGAATGATATCCCCTGAGGGTACCTTTCCGCCTGTTGGCAGATCGCTTGCCTATCGTTTTGGTGTTTTTCAGACGTTAGCTCAGCATGGATTACGCAACGACTTGCCAAGAGATATTCAGCCTGCACAAGTGAGAAGTGCGTTAACCGAAGTAATAAAACGAACATTAGAAGCACCTGGAACTTTTACCGATTCTGGCTGGTTAACTATTGGATTCTGTGGCCATCAACCGGGAATCGGGGAATTCTATATATCTACAGGAAGTGCTTACTTGTGTATGGCGGCATTCCTGCCTTTAGGGTTACCTGAAACTGCCCCATTCTGGAGTGATCCGCCAATGGAGTGGACATCCAAGCGAGTATGGTCAGGTAAAGAGATTCCGATTGATAGTGCTTACTAGAAAGTGGAATACGATGACAAAATATGAAGAGTAATAGTAATAAATATTTGTACGCGTAAAAAGAATGCAACAATGAGGTAGGGATAGCTAATGAGAGGAATTCCGGATTGGTAATTTTCTAATAATTGTAAATGCAGCTACAGTGACTGGAAATAATTCCAATGATCAGGCCTAGCAGTGCCAGGAATGCAAGCATGCTAAATCCGCAAACAGGGATTAATCCTGGCATCCATCTTAATAATAGTCGTATATATAGCCTTCATAATGTATATTTTGGTAAACTCTTTTCTTAATACAAAAGTAAGGTTCATTGGTTGAAATTTCACACTCTGAAGATCCTCCCTCCAAATTCTGTATTTTTAACCGAAGGACAGAGAGTATGGAAAAGAGGCTAATACAAAAGGGACCAAGGGAACAGTCTTTTCATCTGTTTGGTCCCTTTTATGTTACATATTAGCCATGAATTTTAGGAGATAAATCAGCCTCATAATAGGGTAAAATGCGGGCAACTCTACCAAGTAACATCCACCCTCCTTCATATGGTTGCGCTTTCAGTAAAAATATTGTATATTAATTAAAGAAAACGATTGCGCTAATGTATAAATCAATCTAGCGTAATTTTTTTATAACATTTGCGCAAACGTTTTCACAATAAAAGTGCATGAATGTTGCACAATCATTTTCAAGGAGGGAGCAGGATTGATGAACAAAAAAGGAAGGAAGTCTGTCATCTGGGTGATGATAGCAACAATGGTTTTTAGTTTGTTTACAGGTATTGCCCCTATTGGGTCCGTAAAAGCAGCAGAGGAGGTAGAGGCTGACCAGATAGGAGAAAACGAGTTAAGAATTCATTATGACATTGGCAATTATGATTTATCTGATATTGGCGCATGGTTATGGGGAGATGTAGTAAACCCGTCTGATGAGGTGAGTGATTGGCCGAATGGTACCTGGTTTGAGGAGGGCGGAACAGATCCATATGGTGCCTATATCGATGTGGCGATAACAGAAAACGCCCAAAACATCGGACTGAAAATTAATAATCGTGCGGGAGATGGATTAACAGATGATATTTCGATTGACATATTGTCTGAACAAATGGATGAGGTATGGCTTACAAATGATGGAAAGGTGTATTACTATGAGCCAAAGGATTTTGAAGAAAATATCATTCGTGTCCATTTCCAAACAGATGCAGAATCCTACCAGCCATGGGGAGTTTGGTCATGGGGAGATGTAGCCGCAGAATTAACGGAATGGCCGACAGATGCGCATCCTTTTACTGATCAACAGGTTGGAGACTATGGTGCGTATGTCGACATTCCTTTAAAAGAAAATCCGGCTTCGATTGGATTTCTGCTTGTCGAAATGATAGAAAATGGACAGCAGACAAATGATTTTAGTTTTGCTGATCTGGACAATCACCGCCAGATTTTTCTGAAGGATGGGGATGAAACAGTATATACCAATCCATATTATGTATCGACAGAAGTAGAAGAAGAGCCTCCTGAAGAGCATGAGGGGGAAGCAGATATTACGGTTGACGGATCTGTGAATCGCAGTTTCACTTATAATGATCATGCTGTATTGTCTGTGAATATTACGAACAATTCCGAGCTTGGTATTCAGTCAATTTATGCTGATACGACTGCATTGGGTGGAGAGGAATTCCTGCCAATTTCACCGGATCTGAATGAAGTAACTTTATCTGTCAGTCATGATATTGAACCAGGAAGTAAGACAATTCCAGTTACTGTTGTAGATGACCAAGGTGGTACTTATTCGACAGAAGTGACTGCAACGGTGGCACCGAGGGAAGTGAGTGAAGCAACGACAGATTGGGACGAATCAATCATTTATTTTATGTTAACCGATCGTTTTTATGATGGGGATGCATCGAACAATGATCCGTATCAATTAAATTACAGCAGTTATGATAACCAGCAGGGAACGTATCAGGGTGGTGATTTTAAAGGGGTAATGGAAAAACTCGACTACCTTGATGAGCTAGGAGTAAACACAATCTGGGTTACACCAATTGTCGAAAACGTTGGTTATGATGTGAATCATAATGTTCCAGAAGGTTCGTATTTTGCTTACCATGGCTATTGGGCAGAAGATTTTGAAAAATTGAACCCGCATTTAGGTACATTAGAGGAATTTCATCAGTTAATTGATGCAGCAGCTGAACGAGATATCAAAATAATGGCAGATGTTGTTTTGAATCATGCTGGTTATGGTCTGAATCAGTCGGCAGTGAATCCGCCAGCAGGATATCCAACGGAAGAAGACCGCGATCGTTTTGCTGGAATGTTTCGCGAACAATCCGGATCTGATGATGAGACCATGTCATTGTCCGGCCTGCCGGATTTTCAAACAGAAGAAGCAGAAGTGCGTAATCAATTAGTCGAATGGCAAAAAAACTGGATTGAAAAATCGACAACAAGCAATGGAAACTCTTTAGCGTATTATCGTGTGGATACGGTAAAACATGTGGACGATACTACCTGGCAGCATTTCCGTAATGAATTAACAAAAGAAAAACCGAGCTTTCAATTAATTGGAGAAGCGTGGGGTGCTGGAAAGTCTGATGACCAAGGGTATCTAAACTCCGGAATGATGGATTCGTTATTAGACTTCGAATTTAAAGCAACTGCAGCAAGTTTTGTTAATGGAAATCTGGAAAGTGCGAATCAAGCATTGACCGATAGAAACAATACAATTGATAATACCGCATTACTTGGTCAATTTTTAGGCAGTCATGATGAAGATGGCTTTTTACACAGCCTTCAAGGTGACGAAGGTAAATTTAAACTGGCAGCTACGTTGCAATTGACAGCAAAAGGGCAGCCTGTTATCTATTATGGAGAAGAGTTAGGACAGAGCGGGGCAAATAATTGGCCGATCTATGACAATCGCTATAATTTTGCCTGGGATCAGGTTGAAAATAATGAGATGCTGACACATTATCAGAAAAACCTGGATTTCCGTAATCAATTTTCAGATATTTTAGCAAAAGGTACGCGGACAACTGTCGCAGGCTCTGATCAGGATCAATACTTGTTAGTGGAAAGAGTGTATGAAAATGATAAAGTGTATCTCGGATTAAATGTAGCAGAAACAAAACAAACGATTCGCGTGAAAGTGGATAATAAAGCAGCAGTTATGACAGACCATTATGCGAATAAAACATATCAAGCGACAGAAACCGAATCGGGCGAGTATGTAATCACCTTTGATTTACCAGCAATAACGGATGGTGGTACAGCTTTATTAACCGTTGCAGATGGCACTCTTTTATCAGGAGAGACGAGTGATGAGGAGCCAGAGCCAACAACTCCGGAAACAGGAGAAGTTCCGGCAGGGCATCTGCGTGTCCATTTTCCTGTAAACGATAACGAATTAGGATTATGGGTTTGGGGCGATGTGACAAATCCATCAGAAACAGTCGGTGCCTGGCCAAATGCTGCATTATCCTTCAAGGAAGAAAACACAACAGAGTATGGACGTTTTGTTGATATCGAATTGAACGAAAACGCCAAACAGGTAGGAATGTTGCTGAATAACACCAGTGGGGAAAATTTATCTGGTGATCTATTTGCCGATATCCTTGCACCGGAAATGAACCAGGTCTGGATTACGGAAGATTATGAGGTTTACCCTTACCGCCCTTTAAGTGAAGAGGATGGAAAAATAAGAGTGAATTTCTATCAGGAAGAGGAGTCCTATAATAATTACGGGTTATGGACATGGGGAGACGTGAGCCAGCCGACAGAAAACTGGCCAGACGGCGCTCATTTTTTAGCAGACGATCGACTTGGCTTGAAAGGATCGTATGTTGATCTTCCACTAGCTGACAATCCAGGCCAAATTAACTTCTTATTTTTGAACAAAGAAACCGATTGGCAGACAGGAGATTTATCTTTTTCCGACTTCGGCAAACATACACAGATTTTCGTTCGAAAAGGGGATGACACGGTTTATACGAATCCGTATTTTGTAAAAGAAGAAGGTCTGGTAAATGGGGAAATACTCTCAGATAAAAAGATTGAACTAAGTTACACGTCTGTCGCAGGACTGGCGGCGGAAGAGCTGCCTGAAGCGATCACAGTGACAGATAAAGAAGGTAATGACGTGGCGATTCAATCTGTTACCATTTCTGAAGTGGACCAGACAGTCTTGTTGCATGGAACATTTGCTGTAGACAAAGCACCCTTTACTATTACACATGATGGCAGAAAGGCTACTGCTTCTGCAGGCTGGAGATTAAAGGATGAAATGTACGGTTATGATGGCAAATTAGGTTTGGAAGTACATGATGCTTCAAACGCTACTTTGCGAATATGGTCACCAAGTGCGGACAATGTGTCGGTAGTACTGTATGACAAAGATGATCCTGACAAGATTGTTAAAGAAAATATTTCTATGACAAAAGGTGAAAAAGGAGTATGGCAAGCCGAATTAAACCAGGCTACGACTGGAATTGATCATCTATTAGGTTACTATTATCATTTTGCGATTGAACGTGAAGGGGAGACTGTACTAGCGTTGGACCCATATGCAAAATCAATGGCAGAATGGACGAATGCTGGTAATAAGGTTGGGAAAGCGGCTATTGTCGATCCAAGCCAAATTGGGCCGGAGCTCGATTTTGCAAAAATAGATCATTTTGAAAAGCGCGAAGATGCGATTATTTATGAGGTACATGTCCGTGATTTCACTTCTGATCCATCGATTGACGAAGAACTGGAAGCACAGTTTGGCACATTTGCCTCTTTTGTTGAAAAGCTTGATTATATAGAAGATTTAGGTGTGACACATATTCAGCTGCTTCCTGTTATGAGCTATTATTTTGCAGACGAAATGAGCAATGGGGAACGAATGCTGGAATACTCTTCGGCCGATAATAATTATAACTGGGGCTATGATCCGCAAAGCTATTTTTCACTGACAGGAATGTATTCGGAAGATCCAACAGACCCCGCCAAGCGAATAGAAGAGTTTAAAAACTTAATTCAGGAGATTCACCGTCGTGACATGGGAGTGATTTTAGACGTCGTTTACAACCACACAGCACAGACACACATTTTTGAAGACTTAGAACCAAATTACTATCATTTTATGAATGCTGATGGTACACCAAGAGAAAGCTTTGGTGGAGGGCGATTAGGCACAACCCATAAAATGGCCCGACGTATTTTAGTAGATTCTGTTAAATATTGGGTGGATGAATTCAAGGTCGATGGTTTCCGTTTTGATATGATGGGGGACCATGATGCGGAAAGTATTCAAATCGCCTATGATGAAGCAAAGCAATTGAATCCTAATATTGTGATGATAGGAGAAGGCTGGCGGACTTTTGCTGGTGATGAGAATTATCCGGATGTCCAGCCGGCGGACCAGGACTGGATGCAGGATACAGATAGTGTTGCTTCTTTTTCCGATGAATTCCGTAATGAATTAAAGTCCGGTTTTGGCAGTGAAGGACAACCGCGTTTTATTACAGGTGGGGCAAGGGATATTCAAACGATTTTTAACAACATAACTGCAAATCCAGGTAACTTTACATCAGATGATCCGGGAGATGTTGTCACATATATTGCCGCACATGATAACTTAACTTTGCACGATGTGATCGCTCAATCGATTAAAAAAGATCCAGTGGAACATAAAGAAGAAATTCATCAACGGATTCGATTAGGTAATTTGATGGTCTTAACATCACAAGGTACATCCTTTATTCATGCAGGTCAGGAATACGGGCGTACGAAGCAGTTCCGTCATGAGGATTATAAGGGAGAAGTAGCAGAACCGCCAAATAAATCTACCTTGTTAACAGATGAAAATGGTGATCCTTTCGAGTATCCATATTTTATTCATGATTCCTATGATTCTACCGATGCTGTCAATATGTTTGACTGGGAAAAAGCAACCAATGAAGCAGCTTATCCGGTCGAAACTACAACAAGAGCTTATACAAAAGGATTGATAGAGTTAAGGCGCTCAACAGATGCTTTCCATCTTGCAACAAAACAAGATATCGAAGAAAAAGTGAAATTATTAGATATTCCAGAGATCAAAAAGGAAGACCTCGTTGTTGCTTATCAGACAGAGGATTCTCAGGCTAAAGAAAAGTATTATGTGTTTATCAATGCCGATAATCAAACAAGGACCCTTTCATTAAAAGATGATCTTACAAACGGAGAAGTGGTCGTAGCAGGAGACAAAGCAGGCACGAAGGAAATTGCGGATCCGCAGGGGGTTAAGCTGACGAAAGAATCAATTGAAATAGCACCATTGTCTTCTGTTGTTATTCGGTTAAGTGATGAAAAAGATGAGGATGATATGGATACAGATAAGCCTGGTGACAGCGGGTCGGATTCCTCCTCAGACGACTCATCGGATTCTTCAGATTCTGATTCGGGTATGAAAGAAGAGGATACGCCTTCTCCTAATGAAGGAGATGGAATTATTGTGGTGGACAGTGATGCAATAGAAGTTAGCGAAGAAACAGATGAGAATGGGAAAGAAGTTTTGCGAGTAACGTTACAATCTAAAATAATTTTGGAGCAAATTAAAAAGAGCTCTCAACTCGAGCGGTTAGAAATTAAGCTTGATGCAGATTTTCGACGATTAGTAACCGTTTCTATTGTGGGAAAGATAATTGAAGCAATGAAACAAAAAAATGAAAATGCTACTGTATACATTGAAAGTAATCTGGCAAGCTATCAACTTCCTGTTAAGGAATTAGGCGAGTTAGAGGAAAATGCAGAAGTGGAAGTGTTAATGGAAATTTTGCCGGATGAAGAGGTGGCAGAACTTTTTACAGATGATGTGCGAGGACCGGTAGTCCGTTATGAGGTTAATATTATAAATGGTGAGAACGTTCAGTCATTATCGACTTTTGATCAATACGTAGAACGCTCCGTGAAGCTTGAGGAGCAGTCAGATCCAGACAAGTCAACAGCTGTGTTAATAAAAGATCAAGACGAAATAAGCTTTGTTCCATCGATTTTCACGGACAATTCAGTAGTTATTAAGCGACGTTCTAATTCCCTGTATACCGTGATGGAAAATGAAGCGGAATTACGTGATATAGCAAACCACTGGGCAACAGACCACATTCAGACATTAGCCAACAAGTGGATTGTTAGTGGGTATGCGGATCAAACCTATAAGCCAAACAAAAAAATAAGTCGCGCTGAGTTTGCCAGATTAATAGCAGTCAGTCTGGCATTAGAAACAGAAAATACCGCTGCTCCTGCGTTTACTGATGTGGCCGGGGATGAATGGTTTGCAGGCAGTGTGCAGGCATTGGTAGAAGCGGACCTGCTTTCAGGCTATACCGATGGAAGTTTTCATCCAAATCAATCGATTACCCGTGCGGAAATAGCGAGTATATTAAGCCGTGTCGCAGAATTTATTGGTGCGGATCTGAAAAGAAACGATCATTCTCTTGCTGATTTAAGCGATGTGGATCAAATTCCGGAATGGGCAGCAGAGGAGATTGAAACCGTATTACAGTTAGAAATTATGCAAGGATATAATAGCGCATTTACACCAAATGATGATGCAACAAGAGCAGAAATGGCAGTGGCATTATATAACTTGTTAGAACGAGTGGAGTTTATTAACTAAAGTATATGAAGGCGTAGGGGCAGGGCATTGGACCTGTCCCTAAGTTCTGTAGTGAAATTTCCCTAAAATTTTCACTGCTATATATTATAGAAAGATAGAAGTATCCATGAATGAAAATCTTGAAATGAATATCATTGGGAAGAATCGAGCGGGAGACGGCATTCACTCCAATTAGCAAAAAGAGGAGCAGAAGTTGCAAGAAGAGAGCGAAAGTTGCAAGAAGAGAGC
>NZ_FOGL01000018.1:0-22788 GCF_900111195.1 Gracilibacillus ureilyticus | reverse complement strand
TTAATGCAGTATACATGAGATGCTTTCTGATTGAGATTTTTTGAGTTATTGTTTTTCTAATGTTGCTCACATTGAAATAGTCTATTGATGGATCTCTGAAAAAACAGTAGATTTCACACTCTTTTATATAGTAATATAGAACTATTGTATATTTCTTAGAGGTGACTGTTAATGGAGTATGTTGCTAAACTTATAGAGCTGTGGAATGATGGCTGGTATTGGAAAATAATGATAATAGCTGGCATTATTCTACTTATGGGTCTTATTACATGGATGTTCTTTGGTAAGTCATATTTTTTCATAGAAGATGTTATTGAATCAGAATATAACCGATTAAGTGCTTCGCATTGGTTTCGGTTTTCGTAAAAATAAAAGAGCTCAGTTATATAGTCAAGCTGCCAGTAGAGCTTCGAACCAACATCCTGAAAAGTATCCTCACTATATTTTGTGTAAGACAATGGGAGGGTTTATGCAGTTGTCCTTCGGTATATTATTCTTCTTAGGAATAGGTGGAGGAATTTATCATTGGCTGAATGATGGTGAACCAAGTCCTGTCGTAGAGGATGATTATTACTATTATGATGATGAGTATGTAGAATATGAAACAGATGATTCTCCAGGTATTCACCATGTTGAACCTCATTATGTCGAAGGTTATTATCGCTCGGATGGTACTTATGTGGAAGGCTACCAAAGAGGTGGAGATAGCGGATATTACCGGTCCGACCCAGATTCTAGTACTAGTAATAATATTGGTGGATATATAAATAGTTTCTTAGGTGACTGATCCATTTTCCATTAATTATATATTGATTTTTCACACCATCAGTTATGCGGACAACGTGAGTAGATATTTACACTAATTTTAACGCAGATCCGTTAAATCATAAATCTCATCGCTAAAATCATGCATAAAAAAAGCAAAAACCTTAACAAGGCTCTTGCTTCCTTTCATTTCAACCAAATGTATTAAGAGGAAGGTTCCTTTTTCTCAGTACTTTCACCGTCTGTGCCATTATCATCCTCTGTGGTGTTGCTTTCTTCTTGTTTTACTGGCTCTTCACTAACTTCAGCTTTATCATCATCACTATCTGTTGATTCCTTTTTCTCTTGCTTTTCCTCTTTGTCAGAATTCTTCTGATTGCCTTGATCCTCTTGCGGTTTTTTGCCCTTCTCCTCGGAAGTGTCTTTCTCTTCCGCTGGCTCTTTTTGAGGCTGGCTGTTATTGTTTGACTGATCAGAGTCATTCACATCGTTCGCATCATTCTCTTCTTTTTCTGTTTCCTCTTGCTTTTGCTTTTCATCAGCTTTTTCTTTCTCTTCTGTTTCTTCTTTCTCTTCATCGGTATCTTTATTTGTTTCTTCATTGTTTTCTTCACTTGGTTCTTCTATTTCCGTGTCTTTCTTCGGTGCCGGATTACGGCTCACGTTTACATTGTTGTTACTTTCTTCTGTCCTTCGACGAGGTACATATGCTGTTGGTAGAGTTGTTCCTTCTACAAATAATTCTGTAATGATGCTGCTTTCAGGAGTGTAAGCCGAAGCTTTTCGACCATTTCGTTTGTCTATATCCACTTCCTTAACAGTAGCCGGTTTTGCAAAAGGTTCTGTGTTAATATCTTTAGACACTTCTGCCATAATCTCTTTAAAAAGTAATCTGGCAATGCGGGCATCCTGTTTTGTTACATATTGCACCGTTGATGTTGAAGGGTATCCTGTCCAAACTGCTGCTGTATACTCTGTGGTATAGCCGACGAACCAGGAGTCTGTAGAGCCTTCTTCGATTCCTTCCGGTGGATTGGTTGTCCCGGTTTTCCCGGCAAGAGGAAGTCCTTCAATATTGGCAAGCCTGCCTGTCCCTCTTTGCACAACGTCTACCAGCATATCGGTAATCATGTAGGCGGTATGTTCTTCCATCGCTTTTACAGCTTCAGGTTGAAATTCGATTGATTCACCGCTCGGATATACAATTTTCGTCACACTGTATGGCTCGTGATAGGTTCCTTGGTTACCGAAGGCTGCATAGGCACCAGCCATATCTAATGGAGATACTCCATCCTCATCACCAAAACCACCAATCGCATAAGCTGGATAAGCATGTTCCAGGTCAATTCCTAATTTACTGGCAAATTCCAGCTTTTTGCTTTTTTCGATTTCCATGAATGTTTTAATGGCAGGTATGTTATATGACTTCACCAGAGCTTCCCTCATTGATACCATTCCGTGAAATTCGTCATCATAGTTTTTAAATGTTTTCCCGTTAATTTCGATTTCTTCATCTTTTATTTGGTGATATGTAGAGTGTTGAAGAAATTCAATGGCAGGACCATAATCCAATATAGGCTTAACGGTTGAACCTGGTTGTCTTTGGATATGTGTAGCATAATTAAACCCTCTTTTCACGTCTTGTTCTTTAGGATTACGTTCTCCGCCAATAGCCCGAATAGCACCAGATTTAGTATCTAACAGGATAACACCAGCTTTGAAGTTATCGTCAGGAAAAGGGATAGTTTCTGTCCCTGTCATTACTCTTTCAGTATGTGCCTGTGCGTTCGGATCAAGAGTCGTATAGATTTTTAATCCACCAGTAAAAATTTCATTTTCAGGGATATCACGTGCGATTAATTCCTCAACTACATGATCAATAAAATATTGGTATGATTGCTTCTTTTCTTCGTTATGCAGGCTGTCTTTTATACTAATGCTCTGGGCCTGTTCCTTTGTTTCTTGTGAAATGAAATTGTGCTCCGCCATTAAAGAAAGGACGGTATCACGCCGATTCTTTGCATTTTCGGGATAGTTAAATGGATCATATCCGCTCGGACGTTGAGGTAGTCCTGCTAATAATGCTGCTTCTTCGACGGTTAAGTCCTCCACTTTTTTATTGAAGTAAACGTCTGCAGCTGCCCCAAGGCCATATGCACCATGCCCAAAGTAAATTTTATTCAGGTAGATTTCCAAAATTTTATCTTTGGAATATTTTTCCTCCATTTTAAGGGCTAAATAGGCTTCCTGCGCTTTTCTTTTTAGCGTTTTTTCTGCTGTGAGGTAAGTGTTTTTTACAACTTGTTGTGTGATCGTACTCCCGCCTTCAGCACCCCACCCTTCTTGTATATTCGCTAAAATGGCACCACCTATTCTTTGAATATCAATGCCGCTATGCTCTCTGAATCTGGCATCTTCCACAGCTAAAAAGGCCTGCTGTACCATTAATGGTACATCTTCAATTTTTACAGGTAATCTGTGTTCGTTACCGGAAATCGTGGCAACTTCTTCTCCATTCATATCATAAATCACGGAAGATTTTGCGTTTTCCAGTTCAGAGGTTTTTAATTGCGGTGCATCTTTTATAAATGCATAACCTGTTATCCCAATGATTAGAAGTATAGAGCAGGAAATAAGAAATAATGCTGATAATAGCTTGATAACTCCTTTTTTCTTCTTTTTGGATCTCTTGGCTGTCAATTCTATCAACCTCTCTAAAAATAATTTAGAATCTTCAATTCAAAATACCCGTATTTATTACTAAGTAAACTCTCTGGATAGAAGGAAGAGGATTTTGCTATAAATAATTTTTGCATATCAGTAATCTATTTGATATTTTTCATGATGTTACGTACGATAAAGCTATGGCACAAATTTTTACTAAATACAACTTGGCGCATTGGAGGGGGAGATTCCTGTGATTTTCGGACCCAGAATTCTAAAAACTGGTTTAGCTGTGACCATATCAATATATATTTGTATGATTTTAAATATGGAAAACTTCCTCTTCGCGGGTGTTGCTGCAATTTTGGCTGTCCAACCTTCTATTTACCGCACGTGGAAGCAATTATCAGATCAAGTCGTTACCAATTCACTAGGCGCATCCATTGCTTTGTTTTTCATTTATTTCTTTGGCGTCAACCCTATTAGTATCGGGTTTGTCATCGCATTAATGATTGGTCTGAATATAAAGTTAAAAATGGAAAATACTATCCCTTTAACATTGGTTACTGCATTAGCGGTTATGAGTGCAACAGGCAGTGAAAACTACTATTTTGCTTTAGAAAGATTTCTCGCCATTTTTATCGGGACATGTACGGCAATTATTGTGAATATCTTAGTATTTCCACCAAAATACAAAAAGAAATTTATTCAGGATGTAAACAATACTTTTCAAAACATGTCATTACTGATGAGGACGGGAATATCCAATGAACTGAAAGAATCTTCTTATCATGAGATTGATGAAAAGTTCAAAAAAGACTTAATAAAATTAGAAGCACAGTTTAGAATGTTTGACGAGGAAAGTGAAAAGTTTGGAAAGACAAAACGTTTGAATACAGAGGAAGTGGCTTTGTTTAAACAGCTTCTTAAGGTTTTACAAGAGGGTAATGAACTGTTAGATAATATTGAAGAGCATTATTTTCAGGATAAAACTTTAAAAAATGAAAATAAAATATTCGATCATCAGCTGGAAGAACTTATTAAATATCATGAATATTTGTTATTAAAATATTCAGGCAAGATTAAACAGGAGCACGAGAGAATAGGGGGCAATATTTTAAAAGAAAAAAACAAATTTTACGATCAGGTATTAGAATTTTATCACCTGAACAAAGAGCAGCAGCTTCGCCATATGATTATCGCTTCTTCCATTGTTGATTATTCCTTCCATTTGGAGAAATTGGAGAAACTGATTGATCAGAATCAGCAATAAAAAAAAACAGGGCAATGAGGCAAAGAATTCAATGGGAAAGAATTAAAAAAGATTCGTGAATCACTTACTATAAGTTCGTAGTTTACGTACCCCAATAAATGATCAGAGTTCGTAAAATACTGACTGGACCATGAAAAGTGGTAAGTAATACACGAACATTCCGGTTCGTAAAATACTTACCGCTAAGTGTCCAAATCCCAGTCATGGCAATGGATACAGCTTGCGTAAATACATATTTAAAGATATTAAAGATTAAAGACATTAATATATTATAATAATAGCTTTTGAATATCCGGGATAAAATAACAATGACCCGCCGATTCCCAACTTCCATGAAAACTCAGTTCTCTATTTTCCGCAATATCATTTCAGCTGCCTCTGATGCTCCGCCTGTACACTGAAAATCATGAGATAGTTTCTTCGCATTCTCGTAATAACGCGGATCTCCCATTACCTTATCAACTGCCATCACTAAGTGCTTTGGTTTATCACCCTTCAGCAGCATCCCTGCTCCGAGCTCAACTACGCGTTGGGCAATTAATTTTTGTTCACTGTGAAACGGGTATAGAATCATTGGAACGCCAAAATATAGGCTCTCATTCACACTGTTCATACCACTGTGGGTAATAAATACATCAGCCTGCTGCAAAATGGAAATCTGGTCCACCGACTTTTTTACAGTAAAATTATCTGGTATCTTTCCAAGAGCAGATATGTCCAGTTTCTCACCAATGGACATCACTATATCATAATCACTGTCGGAAAATGCCTTAATACAATTCTCGTAAAAGCCTTTATTCTGAAGCACAGTGCCTAGTGAAATATAAAGGCTTTTCCTTTTTTTATTTACCACCTGGTCCGCTTGGAAAGGCCGAATAGATGGCCCAACAAACGTAAATTTACTGGAAAAAGTATTTGCCATTGGCTGAAATGTTTTGGATGTATAAACAATCGTATCGGTATTGTTATCATTTTGAATCAGTGATACAAAATGATCCACCTGATAGCCATGGGCCTGCAGCAGTTTGACTTTCTTATTGATTCGCGGCATACCAAGTACCATTCGGAATATTTCTTTTATGCCCGGTTTCATTAACTTGGCGGTGTGCTGATTCATGGCAAAAGTGGTGGTAGAGCATACATATGGAATGTTTAACTTTTTAGCAAATAATTCTCCCCATAGCGCTAAGGAGTCTGAAACGATACAATCAGGCTGCCATTTTTCTAAATCGGCACATACCTTTGTTTCCATCGCAATTGCCGTGTCAACCATCATTTCAATTAATGCAGCAAAATCTCTCCCTGCCTTTAGATTGATTTCTTTTTCTGAGAGAGCTGGCAGGTAAGCATCACAAGATATAAACTCAGCCCCTGCATTTTTTATTTTTTCTTTGAATTCCTGAAATGAGTAGTACCTGACTTCATGACCTCTTGCTGTTAATTCCGCTACAACAGGGATGGTAGGATTTGTATGTCCGTGAGCGGGAAGTGAAAAGAAGACAATTTTGCTCATTCTGTTTCCTCCTTATCTTCTGCTTTACGAATCAGTTCAGCAAATTCTAAAAAAGTCTCACTTTTTAACACGGCGATACCCTGTGAGTCATCTTCACCTAGCACAATCAGCCTGTCTCCGGCATGAATACCGTACCTTTCCCTCGCATCCTTAGGAATGACAATTTGTCCTCTTTCGCCAACCTTTACCACACCAAAAAAATGCTTTCCTTTTGGTCCCATCTGCTGAACATCTTCTGTATCCATGTCACTTGATAATTGATCCAGCGTAATATCAAACAGTTCAGCAAGTATTTTGCATTTATGAATATCAGGAAGAGCTTCGCCGTTTTCCCATTTTGCTATCGTTTGACGGGAGACATTTACTTTCTCTGCCAGCGTTTCCTGACTCATTTTATTTTTCTTGCGCAAAATTCGAATATTCATACCAATCATGTCGTCAACTCCTTATATATCTAACTATATAGCAAGAAAGTCAGTAATTCTATCAACTATTCAGAACATTTTTTGTTAATAATTGTGGCAGAAATTAAGGGGATTTGAATGAATTTATAAAATGGTGCTACTTTTTGATGGGTTTGATTGATTATAGAGATGAAGGGGATTTATAATCATGGAATCCTAAGGTTATGGTTCAGATGAATCAATGAACGGATTAGAAATTGGGTAATTATATACATAAAAAAATCATAGAAAAATTAAAAAATAGTAAAAAAGTAACAATTCGGTATGGATAAAATACCAAAAATTAGATAGAATAGAATTATTATTAAAAATGATGCTGTTTTTGATGGATTGGGACGTCTATAGATTAAAGGGGGAGATTTATTTTGAAATCATTAATATGTCCATGTTGTGGGGAAAATCTGATCGAAGATGCATGGGAAGAACTGAGTAATAGTGAAACCGGAAATATTTTAATAGATACATATCCTGCCTATATCTGTAAGGCTCAATGCGGATATGTAAAAAGGGTGGAAGAAGTTCCGGAGATAATTGCCCAGCAGGATGAAGACCGTCTGTTATTGTATTATCCTGAACAAAATGCAAGAATTCTTGATTTGCGAGATTCCGTTTTGTGGCCGCCAATGCATGTGGATTCAATACTTGCCAAGAGTGAATGGGAAGAATACAAAGGCAATCATGACATCGAAAAGTTAATAGAAAATGCCCGTGACAGCCGTTCTGCATATTTGGAGAGACCGAATTTATTTGAATTTGCCACAAGTGAACTGTCTCAGGATGCCTTCCTTTGCTGGCTGATGTCATGGAGTGAGGAGCCATACCGTTCACTGGACAAGCTGCTGTATGAAACAGCTAATGAGTTTATCTCAGCCATTTTTGCGTTACATAACATTCCGGCACCTGTCATTGAAACAATTACCATCCAACGGCAGTTTAAATCACTGGATATACTTACAATTATAAACAATACATATGCTATATTAATTGAGGATAAAACATACACAAAAAATCACTCCAATCAGCTGATCCGTTATCGAGAAGAAGTGGAAAATGAGTATCCGGATCTCACTCAATTGCCTATCTACTATAAAATTGGTGATCAGAGTCATTATCGCTCTGTAATCGAAGCGGAATATGCGCCGTTTACACGTCAAATGATGCTTAGAATATTAAAAAATGGAAGGAACAGAGGGATCACAAATACAATTTTCCTAGATTATTACCGGCATTTGCAGCAATTGGAGGAGGAAGTTTCCTCTTTTCAAACAAGGCGGGTTTCGGAATGGAACAGTAATGCATGGCAAGGGTTTTACAAGGAAATCCAAAAAGAAATAGATGGGGACTGGGACTATGTATCCAACCAGTCAGGAGGTTTTCTAGGGTTCTGGTGGGGCTCCAAACGCCATGATAGATACTATTTCCAGCTGGAAGAGGAGAAACTTTGTGTAAAGATCATTGCAAAAGAAGGGGAGAACAGGAAAGAACTTCGCAATGCAGCAATGAAGGAAGTACTTGATGAATCGAAGCGGCATGACCTGCAACTGGAAAGACCGGCTAGATTAGGAAATGGGAAAACGATGACAATCGCCCAAAGGACGGATTATCTTCAGTTAAATAATGACGGGACGTTAGATCTGGAGAGGACGCTGGAGCAGTTGAGGAAGTATTAATGTTGTCTGTTATTCTATAAAATCCCTACTTTTTGTTGCTTAATATTGTTATAATTGGGGAATTGAATAATGATTATTCTGAATAAAATCTATCACGGAGGCCTGGAAATCGATGGGTGCAAAAGTGAAACTTGATGAAATTTTAACCTCGATGGAAATGCAATCATCCGACAATATTGATTTGCTGCAGAGGAAAACAGGGAATGTCATCAGTGTATTAAGTGAGTATATGACAAAGGCCGAAGACGGGGAACCCTTTGATGACATGTATGGCTGGGAACAGGAACAAATGGAGCTTGCATACGACATCCTTGAGAATGAAGAAAACTACATAGAGTTGCCGGACGAATTTGACATTCACGAGTATCGTATAATAGAAGAATTTTGTTATACAGTCGAAAATGAAGCAGCTAAAAATAAATTACTGCGTGCGATACGTGGAAGAGGTGCATTCAGAAGGTTTAGGGATAATATAGAGGACCTCGATTTGGAACAGAACTGGTATGCTTATCGGGACGAACGGTATAAAGAAATTGCCAGAGGATTTTGTGAAAAGTATGGCTTGAAATGGGTCGAATAAAGAGAAAGGTGCTATATGAATAAGAAAAAATTAGAACAAAGTGTATATAAACATGCTCCAACACTGATCAGCGAACAGGGATATATAAGCCCTGTTGAACTTTTCGTGAAAATGGGAAGATTAAGACATAAACAAGTGAAAGACTGGCGATTCAGGCAAATCCCTTACTTGGAAAGTGTTATAGTTGGACAGTTTACGAAACAGACTTACATCCTCGAAATGTTAAAAAAATTTGCAACCGAGCATAATTTAAAACCATCCATTACTATCTATAAATCATGGGGAAAAGGTCCGGGAGAGCTTCTGCAATTTTCACGGAAAGGGAGCCGGTTTATAGAAGAGTTGTATTCTACACACTATGTTAAAGGTAGAAAATAGGTTATACCAATAGTAATTGAATTGGCAAAAGACATTGCATAAATTCTAACTCAGCACAGCCTTTTGCCTCAACGAGTACAGTTTCTAACGCTGCTATCCTTTTACACCACCTGCTGTAATGCCCTCAACCAGATATTTCTGGAAAAACAGAAAAACTAATAATTGCGGGACAATGGAAGCAACAGACATTGCAAACATTGGTCCCCAGGCTGATACAGAAGAAGGATCTGAGAACATTTGCAGGCCTAATGCCACGGTATAAAGCTTCGTATCATTTAAATATACGAGTGGTGTCATAAAATCATCCCACGTCCAATAAAATGAAAAAATGGCTACTGTCGCTAATGCTGGTGTGGTTAACGGTAAAATGATTCGCCAGAAAATACCGAATGTGCTGGCACCATCCATGTATGCTGCCTCATCAAGCTCTCTCGGTATCCCACGTATGAACTGAATCATAAGGAAAATAAAAAAAGGAATACCGCCAATAAATGCTGGCACAATTAATGGTAAATACGTATTCACCCAATTCAGATTATGAAAAAGGATGTACTGTGGAATTAATGTGACCTGCTGTGGCAGCATTAATGTGACAATCATGCAAATAAATAATGGTGTTCGAAACCGAAAATTTATCCTCGCAAAACCGAACGCAACCAGGGTGGAGGAAAAAAGAGTTCCGATAACCACCATTGTCGTAACAAATGCCGAATTAAGAAAAAATGTAGAAAAGCTGAGGTTTCCGAAGCCTTCCCATCCCTGTACATAGTTTTCCCATTTCCAATCAGAAGGAATTAAGGAGGCAGCATGACGAAATATTTCATTTTCTGGTTTTAACGAGCTGGCAATCGTCCAGAGGATTGGATAAATCATCAATATGCCCAACAACCAAATAGAACCATGATAAATAACTGTTTTAAGTGATTTATTTTTCCTCATAATTAATTTCCTCCTTCCGATTCATAATAGACCCAGCTTTTCGCAGTCCGGAAAATAAATGCAGTAAAGACAGCACATATTAATAATAAGATCCATGCTAATGCTGATGCATACCCCATATCAAAATGAGCAAACGCTTTTTCATAGAGGTACACTGCATAGAATAAAGTATTATCCATCGGTCCGCCTTCTGTGATAAGGAAACTTTGTGTAAATGCCATAAATCCCTGAATTGTCTGCATCACCAGGTTAAAGAAGATAACAGGTGAAAGCATTGGCAAGGTTATTTTAATAAATTGTAAAAAGGGATTCGCTCCATCGACCGATGCTGCTTCATACAGTTCGTTTGGTATCGCTTTCAATCCGGCCAAGAAAATTAACATGGGTGAGCCGAATTGCCAGACTACTAATATAATTAATGTGGATAGGGCGAAATCAGGACTGGTCACCCAGCTGATGGAAGGTATCCCGAAGACTGACAAAATTTCATTAATGGCTCCGTCACGCCCAAATAATTGTTTCCACACAACCGCAATTGCAACACTTCCTCCAAGAATGGAGGGCACATAATATAATGTTCGATACAGCCCGACGCCACGTCGCTTGTTGTTAAAAAGCATCGCTACAAAGAGGGCAAAAGCCAATTTTAATGGTACACTGCCAAAAACGAAAATAAAGGTAACTCGAATTGCTTTCCAAAACCGGTCATCATTTGTAAACATGTTGATATAATTCTCTAACCCGATCCATGTAGGGGCTGTGAGTAAATCATAATTAGTAAAGGAAAAATATAAAGAAGCAAGCATCGGTCCAATAATAAAACCTAAAAAGCCAATAAGCCATGGTGCGATAAAACCAAACCCAATAAAATCTGTTTTCAGCTGATTTTTCAATTTCTTTGATTCTTTGGCTTGTCTTGCTACATTTATCTGATCTGCCATCAATGACACCTCCAGCATTTCATACAGAAGCCACCTTAGCGGAAATAGATGGCTTCTGTTATAGTCTTATTTGTTTTTTGCTAATATCTCCGAAGCTTTTGCTCTAAAGTTTTCTGCTGCCTCTTCTGGAGTAATTTCTCCGTAATAAATCGGGTCTGCTACCTCATTCTCAAACAACGACTCAATTTCTGTAGAACCTTGTGGATCTGGTGGATCAATTTCACGGCTGTACTCTTGTGCCAGCTCAACGTATTCAAACATCTTTTTGCCGGCATCAGAAGCATTTTCTTTTAAATGTTCTCGCACTTTGCCTGCAATTGGTACACCACGTTCTGCGTTCAAAATCTCATTTGCTTCTATACTATTTGTGAAGAAACTAATAAACTTTGCTGCTTCTTCCTGTTCTTTTGAGTGGGTAGATACAGATAAAAACTGTCCTGGTTTAATGTAATGTCCAAGTTCGCCTCCCTCTAATGATGGGTGGAGCATAAGGTCTAATGGCCTTCCGGCTGCAGATTCAATGGCGATTAACTGATTGCTGTGTACATCCATCGCCACTGCTGTTTCCTCATTTACAATCGGAAACTGTTCCACATTGGCACCTGCAGTCATAAACACATCTGGTGGTGCAGCTGCTCCAGATTCCAGCATGTCAACTGTAATTTGTAAAAAGTCAACTAATAATTGATCATCTTCATATCCCAATTCTGTTCCATCCTCGCTGTATACCCATTTATTATGCTGTCTTAAATAATGCTTGAAGGCCATAATGCCGGCATTTGGCTGAACACCATACACACCTTCGCCCAAATTGTCAGAAAGCTGTTTCGCCCTTTCCTTTAATTCATCCCATGTATATCCTGGCTCTAACTTAGGTACACCCGCTTCTTCAAACATTGCATTGTCTACTGCCATCGCAAATGCATTGGCACCAATATTAACAGCAAATAATTGGTCATTTAATTTACCGCCATCAATATATGTGTCTTCCACATCACTTAAGTCCAATACACCACTTTCCACAAAAGGAGTTAAATCTGCAAGTAAATCTTTTCCTGCATATTCTGCTAAATATTTGTAGTCCATTTGGATGATATCAGGAAGATTTTCCCCTGCAGCTTGCGTAGCCATTTTCTCCCAATAACCATCCCATCCAGTGAACTCTGGAGAAATTGTGACATGCGGGTTTTCTTCCATATACAGATCTATCACTTCCAGTGTACGGTCATGGCGGTCTTGAGAGCCCCACCATAGCATACGCAACTCTACTTTTTCATCAGTTGATTCTGTATCTGTCCCATTACTTGTTTCTGCTGATTGATTGTCAGAGCTGCATGCTGCCATAAATCCGATCATAAAAATGAATAAACACATAAATCCCATTTGACTCCATTTTTGTCGCATCATTATTTCTCCCCTTTACGATTAAATATTTATTTAAAACAATTATGCCAATTGTTTTAAATCAAAAATTATTAACTGTAGCGTTCTTTCTTAACAGCAACCTGATTCATTGCCTGATTTGCCATAATCATCAGTATAAAAAAAGTTAAGCTAACTCCAAGAGAAAACATAATCTGAGGAAAATATAAAGAAAGATATACCATTCCACCCACAGTGAATGCCACTCCAATTGTTCGAAACGGATTTAGCAATCCAACAATAAAAGCGTATTGAATATATTTAAACAGCTTCACTTCGTAATAGGTATAAACAGGAAAAATATAAAGAATGATGATCATGTACCAAATAGACAGAATAAAAATTCCAATGCTGATCAACCTGTTCCATAAACCCTCTTTATCCATAAAAAACTGAAGGTCGAAATAAATAATGTAACCGATTGAAATTAAGATAATCATTAAGCCGTTTGTTTTCATAAAATGCTGTTTGTATTCTTTCCAAAATAGTCTGAATGTCGACGAGACATGTTTTTCTTTTAACCAGTGGTGCTGAACTTGGCATAATGCAGCAGTAGCGGGGGCTAATCCGAAAATGACTAAACCTAACATTGTAAACAGTAGCCATAGCATATTTAAGTAGAATAATTTCAATATCGACAAACAAAACGTACGGGCTAATTCTGTTAATTTTACTGCACTCATCCCAACACCCTTTCATTTCTCAAGTTGCCAATGATATTCTTTTCTATTAAAATGAAACTGGTTATAATCAATTAATCTGTATGTTTAGTATAATTGTTTCCCCTAACAAAAAAAGCCGTTTTAATTAATAAATACACTAATAATTTAAGCGCTTACATTTAAAGGTATCTTATCTTTTTATGGAACATAAAATAATGATACCTTTTTTGTGAAAGGAGTCGTTAGCCATTTATAAAATATTATTAGTTGATGATGAATTAGAAATACGCTGCGGTCTGAGAAATTATTTTCCGTGGAATCAATTAGGGTTTGATGTCGTGCATGATTGTGAGAATGGAAAGAAGGCATTGGAATACCTTAATCAACATCAAGTCGATGTTCTTTTGACAGATATAAAAATGCCTGTAATGGATGGTATTAACTTATCGAAGGAAATAAATTTACAGAAAAAGCCGATCCAGATTGTTTTTTTAAGTGGATATAAAGATTTCTATTATGCGAAAGAAGCTCTCCGGTATGGAGTGGTTGATTACATCGTAAAGCCAGGTAAATACGAAGAAATTCATGAAGTATTTTCTAACTTGAAGAAGAACTTAGACACCAACGTATCGACCGCTCCACCGGAAACAGTCACGTATACGGAAAACATTATTTACACGATCAAGGAATTCACGAAAAAGAATTATGCAAATATCTCATTAGATGATCTCGCCGAATTATGTAAAATGTCACCAAATTATATCAGTACTTTTTTCAAAGAGAAAACAGGAACTAACTTCTCCGCTTACTTAACAGAAATAAGAATGAGGAAAGCTGCAGAGATGCTGGGAGATTTCCATTACAAAACATATGAAATCAGCAATTTAGTAGGTTATACCAATCCTAAAAATTTCACGAGAATGTTTAAAAAGTACTATGGAGTAACTCCGAGAGAATATCGTAATAAAAAAGCAGAAACAGTAACTAATGAATAAGAAAATTCTTTTTAAAAATATTGTATTATTCCTTTTTCCACTATTAATACCGGTATTCATTCTCGGTTCATTTGCCATTATTATTACAGATAAATATATGAAAGAATCGATCAGCAGCAATAATCTCAATACATTGCAACAGCTTGAACAGCAAACAAATACAGTGTTAAATGAAATGCATTTGCTGCATCTTGATTATAATTGGAATGCTGATATGATTCTTTCTCTTCAAAACATTCTCGACTCGAATTATTTAACATTTGAACAAAAAAGAAATATTGAATATGGTGAAGGAACTTTGCGCCGTAAGGAAATTGCCACACCATATATTCATTCCATTTATGTCTACTACACGAACAGGAAAAACAGGTTGTTGACATCCCGCTCTGGTGTGACAACTATCGACTCCTTGTATGATAAATCATGGTTTACAGAATACAATCCGGAATCCAAAGAGAAGGAGGCTTGGATCAGGACAAGACAGATTGCTCAATTTCCTTTTGAAAAGCCCGAGCCTGTTATCACCATCTATAAAAACATTTTTAAGACAAATGCACCTGCTTCGGAAGGGTTAATTGTACTGAATGTTTATCAGAATTACTTCGAAGACCTGATGAATGAATTGAACAATTATCATAATCAGAGTATTTTTGTAGTGGACCAGCATGACAATAAGCTTTACGGAAATAGTCACAGTGAAAAATGGAACATCCATGATTTACTGTCAGACAATGACCAGGAGACATATGAATTAGAAATCGGCAACAAAGAGTACATTGTCAATCAACTTTATTCGGAAGAACATGATTTAAGATACTTTTCAGTGATTGAAAAACGCATTCTCTACTATCTGCCGAATCAGTTAAGGTTCTTAACTTTTGCCTTCGTTCTGTTATCTTTATTATTAGGTGTTGCAACGATTTATTATTTATCAAGAAAAAATGCCCGCCATGTTAGTGATATTATCTCAATTATCAATACTACAAAACAAAAAGAAGAAGAATTAATTGAAAACATCTCATTTAAAGATAACGAATATCAGCTGATTGTCCGCAGAATTCTGAAAAATTATATCGACCAGAACAATCTCGAACAAGAACTTAAGGATAAAAAATATCAGCTCCAGTCAGCTGAATTATTAGCGTTGCAAAATCAGATTAATCCGCACTTTTTATCCAATACGCTGGCTGTCATTTACTGGAGGGCAATGGCGCTTACCGGGAAGCCGAATAAAGTGACAAAGATGCTCGAAACATTAACAGATGTTTTAAATTTTTCCTTACGAATAAAAAACCATACAGTCACTTTAGAGGAAGAGATAAAGAACACGAAAAATTATCTCGAAATTTTAAGTATTAGATCAGATAAAGCATTTAACGTTCACTGGGACTATGCAGAAGAAGATAAAGAAGTAAAAGTGTTAAAGTTCGTTTTACAGCCAATAATCGAGAATTGTTTACAACATGGAATGGATTACGAAAAACAACATCCAGAGGTACAAGTGAAAATTAAAATCAGATTACGCCATCACAACATACGCTTTACTATAATCGATAATGGACAGGGAATGAACAGGTCGAATTTACAGAAGCTCCGTCATAAGATAGATAAAAATCAATACACCACAGATCATATCGGACTAGCTAATATCCAAAAAAGGTTATCACTAATTTTTAATGGCAATTATCGTTTTCTGATCCGGAGTAAAAAAGGACTGGGTACAGTTGTAATTATAGAGCATCCAGTGGATCAGGACGGAGAGCGACTTGATAGTGAATCAGAGAACAGTACATCTGCTTAATAAAAAAGTCTAATGAGAGGGATCTTATTAGGCTTTTTTATTTTTATAATTAAATACAACTTAGCAGGAATCAATTAGGAGGAGAAGAATCTTATCTATCATTATTCGACCATTTTTCAAGCTAATCTACAATTTATTGCAAATTTAATGATATAATTTATATTTTTATGTATAATATCTAAATAATGGAAAAAAGGAGTGATTTATTTGGGAAGAATTTTTACCATTTTCAAGAGTTACTATTTAACTAGGTTAATCAAAGTATATATTTTAGGGTTTATCACTATGTTAATCGTCTTTGTAGTGTTCATGTCCCTTGATGGTTGGAGATATGCTTTAATGGATTTCTTTCCTGTATACTTATTTGTAGCTCTGCCGTTTTTGCCAATATCCATGGTCTACATAAATCATTTTTTCAGGGATAGAAGAGAAGATAATATGGATAACGTTGAATGGCAAGTCTACCAGTTAAGGAAAGAGAATTTCAGGAGAAATGAGGGAGGTATTTTAAATTTCATTACTATTATTGGTGGTTTAATTAGATATATAATTGGACTATTAATCTCACCGATTGTTGTTATCGCAATATTAATCCGGTCGAGAGGATAACTATATTGTCGATGAATTCATAAATGAGTCGGAATGGGAAAAGGTAGAATTTACGGAAAGGTATTAATCAACGGTTTTAAATAGGTAATGCATAAATGAACTTACTTTTATGGGCCACTGAAATGCATGGCAAACCAGATGAGAAAAAGAACGATGGAAAAATTAATGATGGTTATAATCAAAGCGATTATGGCAATCGTTCTTTTTTCATTTTTATGCTTCAATGTTAAAGGAGCCATTATAAGTGATCCCCCCAGGCATATTAAAATCAGACAAAGAGTAAGCCAAGTACCTGTAGTGCCGAAGAAATCGAATATAATATCAGTTTGGAACAAAATGAGAGTAAGTACAGGAGTCAGCACACTGAAAGTTAGAAAAACATAGCTTCTCCACGAAAAATGCTTTGAGTTATAATCTATCATTATGGCGCACTCCAATCTTTTTTTATGTTATAAACAGTATATTTTCTATTATCTGTAAATTCAATTCTTTTCATGAAAATATTAAATTTCAAAAAAATACCAACATATTTTTACAATTATCTTTCTATTTTAATGAAAATATAGTAGAATTATATAAAGTTTAATCAATGGTTGTAAAAGAAAGGAATACGAATGCGATATTCAGAGAAATACGCAAATCTGGCAAAGGAAGAAAGACGAACGACAATCTGGTTTTTATGGTTGTTTTACGGGATCTTCTTTCTTTATGATGTTGTATATTATTATCTTACAGTTTATTTTACAGATCCCCTCTATAATGGGGAAAGAAGCAGTATTCTCGTTTACTTAGTATTAATAATATTAATTCCAATAGCCATTTACCTTATACGTAATGAGAAAACAAGCCAGGTAAAATACTTACTATTCCTTGTTTTTACGTCTGTAAATATCATTTCCGAAATTATTTTTTACTCAAGTAGCGATGTTACGTATAGAAGTGGGAATATAACAGAAATTGTTATTATTTTGTTTTCTCCTATTTTTGTTAATAAATCATTCTTCTATTTGGTATCGCTTGGAACTTTAGCGAAGTATCTAATAGTTGGGTTGGCTTTATGGGAACCTGTAGCTATACTGCCTGCTATCATAACTATTATTTTGATAATTGTCGCCAGTATTATTCTATACCGCTTTATAGCATATGTACGAGCAATTGAGACTTCTTATGATAATCAACTGGAGGGAATTGTTAAAGGGGTTATTGCGACACTGGAATTGAAGGATCCATATACTAGAGGTCATAGTGAAAGGGTTGCAGGCTATGCAAGATTGCTTGCTAAGTCTGCCAAACAGATTAAAGAAGAAGAATTAAAATCGTTTTACTATGCATGTCTTTTACATGATATAGGTAAAGTCCATATTCCTGACAGCATTTTATCCAAAAAAGGGAAGCTCACAGATGAAGAATTCGAAATAATAAAAAGTCATCCGACTGTTGGAGCAGAGGCAGTTCGAAATGTCGAAGGAATTGCTGAGTATATAGATGTAATAAAGCATCATCATGAACGTTGGGATGGAAATGGATATCCAGATCGTTTAAAAGGTGAGCAAATATCATTACTTACAAGAATTACATCAGTGGCAGATGCATTTGATGCAATGACATCCTCTAGATCTTATCGGGCTGCACTGCCATTAGAGGTTGCCTATCAGAGAATTATTGATGGTAGCGGGACTCAATTTGACCCAGAGGTTGTTAAACTGTTTAAAGAAATTTATCCAAGTTGGGTCGAGTTTCATGATAAATACAATAACAAGAAAAGAGGTGAAATAAATGAAAATCCGTAAATTAAAAAAATTGAAAACAACATGCTGGTGGTGTGCTTGGGGAAGCTGGAAGTATTAATTGCAGGTAGGTAGTTTTCGGACTACCTCTTTTTCTTTTTTTATGTAAATAATTAGCAGGTGATGAAGATGATCTCCAAAAATTCTCATATAACGCTTAATCCTCTTACATTCCGTAAAGATAAGAAAAATTACATTGTGGAAGACAATATTTCCGGTGAATTTTATGAAATGCCGAAAATTTGCATTGATGCAATTGAATTAATTAATGATCAGGTTCCATTGGATGAGATAGAAGGAATATTAAAAGAAAGATATCCTGAAGAGGAAGTTGATATTTTAGCATTTGCAGAACAGCTCATTGATCTTGAACTGGTAAAAGAGATAGATGGAAAAGAAATGAAACAGCAACAGCAAAAAGCTAATTCAACTCCAACCGGGTTTATGTGGATACCTCCACAAGTAGGACGATTCTTTTTTCACCGTGGATCAATCATCATTCTTGCTCTTATAATTTTTATTAATATTCTGTACATGATTATTCAGCCGGAATTTTTTCCGAATTACCAAGATATATTTATCTTCGACTCACTGATGATAAGCGTATTGCTGTATATGTTTTTGTCATTATTACACATACTTATCCATGAATTCGGTCATATTCTTGCAATGAGAGCTCATAATCTCCCGACAAAATTAGGAATTGGCCATCGTCTCTACATTTTAATAGTATTCGAAACAGACATGTCTCCAGCATGGAAATTGCAGCCTAAAGAGCGGAATCTGTTGTATTTGGGCGGAATCTATTTTGACCAGTGGATTGTAGCGATCGTACTCACACTGCGCTTTTTCGTGCCAATGGAAGGAACAATAGTGGATAGTATTTTGGCCGTTGTAGTGCTGGATATTTTTATCAAAACCATTTATCAATGCTGCTTTTATATGAAGACAGATTTGTATTATCTATTTGAAAATATTACTGGTTGCTATAATATTATGGAAAACAGTCAGCAATTGATTAGAAAATGGCTGCCTTTTGTCAAAGAGAATCCCAAGACAGAAATCTTTCAAGATGAAAAAGTCTATATTCGATTGTATGCAGTTTTTTATTTAATCGGGGTATCTATTACACTGGCATTATTATTTATATATATCCTTCCACAATTTATCTATCTGTTCTCTAGGCTCCTACCCGCACTGATTTCACCATCCGGTAGTCCGTATTTTTGGGATGCTGTAATCTTTTTGGGCCAAATGATTATTATTGCGGGGTTATTATTGTATACTTGGATTAAAACGAAGGAATGAGTTAGAAAAAGTTATCATATGAGGAAAAGCTGGCCATTCCATTAAAGGAAAGACCGGCTTTTTTATGTGAGAGGGGGTGTGGAAAATGAAAAGTTTTCCGCGTGATATTCAATTTTGCTATTCCTGGCGTAGTTACCAGGCGGATGTTTTGCGTCATCTGGACAAACATTTAGAAAATCGGCATCTGCACCTTGTCGCCCCGCCTGGTTCGGGAAAAACTGTATTAGGGTTGGAAGTGATTCTAAGACTTGATAAACCTACATTAATTGTGGCCCCGACACTTGCGATCCGTAATCAGTGGGCGCATCGTTTCACAGAGCTATTTTTACAACAAGATCAGCAGCCTGACTGGATTTCAACAGATATTAAGAATCCTTCATTTATGACGATTACTACATACCAGGGGTTATATGCATTATTTCAAGATACATTAACAGAACGGGAAGAATCGAAATTGGATGATCTTGAAGAAGAGGATATTCCACTGAAAAATGGGGAAAAACATGCTGCAATTGAGCGTCTTTTTGAGCAAAAGTTCCAGACTTTTGTATTGGATGAAGCGCATCACCTAAGGACAAACTGGTGGAAAACAACGATGCATGTGCGAAATCAATTAGATAATCCTGCTGTAATTGCATTAACAGCGACTCCGCCGTATGATGTCGGAAAAGCGGAATGGGATAAATATATTGAATTGTGTGGGCCGATTGATGAAGAAATTGAGGTAGCCGCTCTTGTAAAAGAAGGGGACTTATGTCCGCATCAGGACTATCTCTGGATGTCACCACTTACTCCAAGGGAGAAAGAACCGATTGATGTTTTTCATCAGGAAGCAGAACAAGTGAGAGCTGACCTGTTAAAAAGTCAGGCGTTCCAGGCTTTAATCGAGAATCATCCTTGGATCTTATCTGCGGATTTTGTTGAAGAGAAGCTTGCCAGCTATTCCTGTTTTATTAGTTTGATTGTTTATTTAAAGCAAACTGGCAGTTCAGCCTGGGAAAAACCTTTTCAAATAATGGAAGAGAAAGCATCTAAGCTGCCTTCCTTTGACATGGAATGGACTGAGGAATTACTGAGTTTTCTCCTCTATCGTGACAAGTATGTTGATCCGAAAGAAGAACCTCTTAAATCAATCAAAAAGAAATTATCATCAATTGGAGTGATTGAGCGGCGTAGAGTGAAGTTGATCGCGACAAGATCCATGCAGAGAACACTTTTACATAGTGCCTCCAAACTAGATAGTATCGTAGAGATAGTGAAGTTGGAAAAAGATTCACAACAGGATGCACTCCGTTTAGTTGTGCTGGCTGATTATATTTACCAGGAGGATTTGCCACAAAAAGTGGAAGAACAAAAACCGCTCATTCGGTTAGGTGTTGTTCCGATATTTGAAAAGCTGCGCAGAAATGTAGCAGAAGATTGCCGATTAGGCGTATTAACGGGATCCGTGGTAATAGTTCCAAATGAGGCAGTATCTTTTTTGGAAAGAGATGATTTACAATTCACCGCAAAAAAACTGGTACATGATGATCGTTACAGCATGATTACATGGAAAGGTACATCACGACAGGAAATGGTTAAAGTGATGACTGAGATTTTTGCCAGTGGTGAAATTGATGTGCTTGTCGGTACTACAGCTCTTTTGGGTGAAGGTTGGGATGCGCCGAGTGTCAATACGTTAATCCTAGCTTCATATGTCGGGAGTTTTATGCTGACAAACCAAATGCGGGGACGGGCGATCCGTGCAGAGCGGGGGAATGAACAGAAGGCAGCCAATATCTGGCATCTGGTTTGTGTGGATACTCAAGCTTATGATGGAGGTTATGATTATGAGTCTTTGACGCGCCGCTTTCAGTCTCTATCAGGTGTGGATGCAGAGCTCCCGATCATTCAATCAGGCATTGATCGACTGAGCATAGCAAAACCGCCATTTAAGCAAAAAGTGATCAAGGAAACAAATGAAATTATGTTAGAAAGAGCAAGGGATCGATTGCGTTTATTTGAAAAGTGGCAGGAAGCTGTCCATAAAGGAGAAAAGAAAAGAGAGGAAGTAGAAATAAATGCAAAACAGCTTCCGCCAATTTTTGTGTTGCGTAATACGTTAAAATCTTTATTTATTATTTGTGCTGCAATTTTTCTAAATGTTTTTTATACAATCGGTGAGTATGGCTATTATTATGAATCAATCGATGAAATCCGTGCAGCGATGATATGGGGTCTTCTGATTGGTTTTATCATATCAAGCCCTTTCTGGTGGCGAGCACTGCGGATATTCTTGTTTAACTCGTCCATTGAATCAAGAATGAAGCAGGTGGCAGAAGCAATTTATGATACATTATTCGAGATTGGTTTACTGGAGACTCCTTTGCGCGAGAACAAGATCATTATTAACAAAGGCGGGGAAGGCAGTCTGTATGGCTATTTAGAACAGGGCCGTACACAAGAACAAAAAGTTTTTCTCCAGGCAGTCCAACAGCTGGTAGATCCGATCGATAATCCCAGATATCTGCTCCATCGCAGATCAGGCAAACACTTGTGGGTACGTCATGATTACCATGCCATTCCAGAGGAAATCAGTCGGAAAAAAGAATATGTAGATATCTTTTTGAAAAAATGGAACAAACGCATCGGGAAAGGAGAAGCCATTTTTACAAGAACACCAGAAGGACGGAGGTTGTTGCTGAAAGCGAGACTGCGAGCAACGTCCGGGAAGTTCATCAAGCGATCAGAGCGGAAAAGTATTTGGAAATAGGGTAGGAGAGCATGAGAATCTGGAGAGATTAGAAGATCACAACGAAATGCCGCACGGGTAAGGAGAGGATTTCTTCCTGAATAGAAGATCACAATGAAATCTGCAGTGAACAGAAGAAAGATTTCGTCCTGAAGTGAAGATCACGACGAAATCTGCAGTGACCATGAGAAAGATTTCGTCCTGAAGAGAAGATCACGACGAAATCTGCAGTGACCATGAGAAAGATTTCGTCCTGAGGGGAAGATCACGACGAAATCTGCAGTGA
>NZ_FOGL01000015.1:40386-123847 GCF_900111195.1 Gracilibacillus ureilyticus | reverse complement strand
TAAAATTTTTACCCATGAGTTTCGGAAGCGTCCTGAACTACTTCGCTCTCCAAAAATTTTTACTCATGAGTTTCGGAGGCGCCACAAAAAAGGCTCTTTTAAATCTGAGTCTCCTCTTTAATTTCATATTCGCTTTTCAAAAATCCGAAATATTGTACCCCCACCAATAATAGAAAGAACAGCAATGATGACGATGTTCAGATAGGAAAACTCAATTGCCCACATCCCGTATTCCTCTGGGTTAATGCGAAAAAGTGACCACCATTCGCCTTCCATGCCTGCCATAACCGAAATTATCACCCATGAGGTAAATAACAGGATTGCCCAGATAAATTTAATAATATTGTCTATCGTTTTTCGCTTCATCTTATCACTCCATATTCCCTCACAAACAACCAAGTCTCTCCTCCGCATTACTCACGATCAATAATTTCTATAAACCGATTCACTTCCTGGCTCATCTCCTTGTAACGGGTCCAGTGAAGGTAATGATGCCCTTCCAGGATATCAATTTTACTCGCAGGAGCATCGGTTAACTGTGTTTCTAAAAAAGTCACATTGTTTTTGCCATCATCCGTTGCCTTTTCTTCTTTTGTTGTTAAAAATAAAACTGGCATCCCCGACGGAAAGATCATATCAACTGTTTTGTTTATATTATCTTTTATTTGATTGGCTTCTGAAACCACATTTTTATTATAAACTTTCCATGCAGAAATCGCCTTCGTTATTTTTAAGTTTTCTTCAGAATATGTCCCATCATCGGCGATTGGTAAAAAGCTATCAGGGGTAATATATGTTGCTAACCTCGCCATTTCAGTTGGTGCTAAATAACTCATATATCCTGGGATATCTGGTGCACTTTCGTTAAAATACTCCAATGCCTGAGGCAGCATTGGATCAATGCCAATCACAGCTTCCACTTCATTTGGATAAACATTCGCAAAATACATACTGTATATTCCGGAAATGGAATGTGGCATTAATATATATGGACCTGCAATGTCAGAAGCCTTTAAAGCCATCCTTATTTCTTCCACTATATTTTCAACTGTCCTTTCTTTCTTCGTCACATCGCTCCATCCATATCCAAACAACTCAACAACAACTACCCTATGTTTCTTTGCCAGTTCATTTACTAATGGAGCAAAATCCAGCACTGGGGCTGCCGTTCCCAGACCGCTCAGCAAAACGATAGTGTTATCACCGGTTCCTTTTGTAAAAAGATGCATGTTCTCGCCATCCGCTTCCACTAATTCCCCTGCCGGAGGGTACTTTCCCTGCTCGACTGCCGTCATTATATTGCTTAAAATAAACCAGACTGCAAATGCTCCCAATATTATGAACAATATATTTCTTAAAACTTTCCCAAGTTTGATTTTCTTTTTCATCTCCATCATCTTCTTCTGCCTTTACCTATCGTGACAATCAGCATAAGTCCCCAGATATAAAATATGAAAGTGGTGAAGATGGCAACATACAAAAAGGCCGAGATCGAGCCGGGGCCCCATACCTTAATAAAGTCCCATGTCATCCCTAATATTTTCGGAAATAGAAACATCAATGTGAAGAGTGCTGCTGCTAACAAAGAATGGATGATTAATAGAGTCAGCCTCATTCCATTGAATGTTCTGCACCGTTCTTTATTAATTATTTTCTGTAAAATTCTTAGCGACAAAAGAAGGAAAACAGCGCCAAGCGCACCGACAATTATGCATATAATGGATACAATCTGGTCAAGCTTCTGGTACTGATCAGTATGATCAATATCAACATCCTTTCCTTCCCATACGTCCATCACGCCCTGACCTATCGCCGTTGTATTAGTCGAATTCATATTCGATAATACTGCAATCCCCAACTCGATATCTGGCTTCATGATGATATAAGATGAAAATGTAGGGTTTTGTCCCGCGTGATATAAATATCGCTGATCGTCTTTTTCCATAACTGACCATCCAGCAGCATAGTATGTGTCCATATCGAAAGGTGCTACAGACTGATCAGCAACATGGGATTCCTCAAAAATCCGTGTATCTATCTCATTAATTCCCTTGCTACCAAGCTGAAGTCTCATCCATTCTGCTATATCATTTGAATTGCTGATAATATATCCAGCAGGTATATTCCCGCGATAAATTGGCGGTATGTACTTTTTCTCATTCATAAATCCAATTTTATAACCTGCTGCCATTTCAGCGGAATTTACTTGATGCAAACCAACAAAGGAATTACTCATACCAGCAGGTTCCAATATGTGCTCTTTAATATACTTATCATATGATTGCTTTGATACCTTTTCAATAATAAGTCCCAATACATCGTAATTGATGGTTGCATATTCAAATGTGCTTCCCGGCTTCCGATTTAGCGGCTGGTCAATCAGCGTTTTTACTGTCTTTTCCAGGGCACCCTCATCATTACTTTCAGGAATATGAACGATTGTGGCAGAAGGAATTCCACTCGTATGATGAAGTAATTGATCAATCGTAATTTTCTGAGGATCTTCCTTATATTTCAGTTCCAGCCACGGAAGGTATGTTCGTACATCATCCGTCCGTTTGATCAATCCTTCCTTTTCCAATTGCAAAATAGCCAGACCTGTAAATGCCTTTGTCGTTGATCCCAACTCAAATAATGTTTGAGAATTAACAGGCGTTTCTGTTTCCACATCAGCATAGCCGAATCCATTTTGATACATTGTCTCTCCGTTCTGCACAATCACGACAGAGATGCCAGGAATTTCGCTAAGCTCTCTTTGATCTTCAATCAGTTGTTCTATTTTTCGAATCTTCTCTTCATTTTCTGCATAAGCTGTTTCTGGCAATAAACCATTAAACAGCAGACTCAAAACAATAATTATAAATATTTTTACTGACAGTCTCATTACCGTGTCTCCCTTTAGATATTTATCTCAGCGCCATTGTCCAACGAAGAGCAATAGCTATTCTCAGCATACCAAAGGAAAATCCCCGGTAATATCGAAGAATCTTTCAATAATCTTACAATTTTGTCACCTAACAATCAGGTATGCTTTCCCCCATTATATCTGGTAGACTACCTCAAAATCCTCAAAAACTACCGGCATATCCTCGCTAAACTCATATCCCAGCTGACTTCCTTCTCCCTTGTAGAAACGAATATGGCCTTCCCGCCATGATTCCAAAGTGTCATCCTCTCCTTCACGCTTACAAATGTCATAAGTCATCTCCGAGAAAGGAAGAATCGTAACAGCAGTTGTCTCAATCACACAGTGCGGTACCCCATCCCAGTCTGTGACAATACTCAAATCTCCAACCTCAGGTAAATGCTCCCCTTCCAGCTGATAACTCCACAAACTGCTTGCAGTCGCCTTTTTTTGTCCGATCAGTACAAGATGCAATAATTCATTTGCCAATTTTTCATTTAATTCAAAATGGAAGACTTCTAAATACTCAGTTGATTCACTTCTACCTGTTTTCAGTAAAAAATCTTTCCAGAATAAGTCTATTTTTTTTTGTGGATATTTTTCATTATCCATTAATGTTTCCTCCTTATTGAACGAATTCCAATTACCTTTAATCAGTTACAAATAATCTTTGAGACAAAAGGTAAGCACAAGTTGCAGCTAATACAGTTATCAAAAAAGGCAAAATAGAAAACGGACCAAACACAACTACTTCTTGATTCACATTACTGCTAAATGAAGATAACTCTGGAGTATAAAAAGCCGTTAGAAGCCAACCTGATAAAATTTGAAATACAATATAAAATAAAACAAAACTTAATATAAATACAGTATATTTTTTCAACCTTCTCCCCCCTATCTACGTAAAAATTTAATAAAAGCTTAACCAATTCTCCCCGTTTGTTTCATATTACCATTAACTCCCATTCATATCATCTGTTAATTTTCCTAAAATTTACTCAAGCCCATAAAAAAAGAACAACACAGACCTTATCAGTCAGCGTTGCTCTTTTGAAAATATTATTTCGTATTTTCCAGCATTTCTTTTTCATAAACAGATGTTAAAAAATCATCAAGCATATCTTTTCGCTTATCAAGCATAAGTTGTTCTGATTTAATGCCCATCTCACGCAGTATTTCCATGTTTTGGACAAGGAACTCGTCACTTCCTACAATATAGAAAAGTCCATCCTTGTCTGCTGCAAGATTTTTCACTTGTTCATAGTAATCTTTCCGGTTATCGACAAACTGTGATGTGAACTTTTTATCAGCAGAAGTTTCAAAAATGTCCGCGAATAAGTAATTTTTTGATGAATCGATGTTCAGAGAATGAATCTGATTGACATTGTCAGCACTTTCGAAATAATCTAGTACAATCGGTCTGAACGTTGCAAGGCCAACACCTGAAGATAGCAGGTAAACATTCTTGTTTTCTCTTTTTAGCGGAACATTCGAATGTGTTTTAAAAATGGCCACTTCACTTCCGACTTCCAAATTTCTTAAAATTGTTTTAAACTCAGAGCATTTCTCTCGAATACGTGTCGTAATACCAATTGAATTTTCGTGCGGTAATGTGGAGATGGACATATGGCGGATCAGGCTGCGATTCGGTTTTTCACCGGCATTGAACCCTGCCAATGCAAAGTGAGTATGGGAGCCTTCTTCCCATGTAAAGCCTTCCGGACAATCAAGCATATATGTCTTTACCTCGGGCGTTTCTTCTATAATTTTATTTATTTTCGTCCAGTATATTTGCATATTATTTTCTCCTTAATCAATTATTTATATCGCTATTATTTAATATACAATAATTGATAATGATTCTCAAGTGAATGATTTCATGTTTTCATGCCTTTCACCAGAATTTTTTAATCCATTTCGAGGAATTATCCTTTATATATCCTATCTTCTCCTGATTTATAACCTGTCAGCTTCTTTTTCATATTTCATATAAACACGATAATTAATTCCCGCCTTCTTGCTGAATTTTTGTTTTACCCGCTTAAATTCCATAAACCCGAGTTTTTCATATAGTTTCACTGCATTTGTATTAGTATCGGCGACTTCTAAGATATAATAATCATATTCATGGAGGGTAAGCAAATACGACATGATAGCTGTTGCCACACCCTTTCCTCTAAACGCAGAAGATGTTGCAACAAACTCAATAGAGGCAAATTTGTCTCCAGTCTCCATAGGGGGCTTGTGGAATTTCACGTGTTAAAAAAATATTAGCAAGAGTCCCTTTGTAAAACCCCAGGTGCTTTTTTAAACAGAGTGAACCTTACCATCAGTACAAGCAGTGATGCCAGCTATTTCCCCATCTATTAAAGCACAATAGAAAACATCGAAATTAAACATATGCTGAAAAGCTCTGACCAATTTTGTTTTATCCTTCGAAAAGAAAATCAGATCCTTTCCGAAAGCATCGACAAATATCTCACTTATTTTCTTTTTTGAAATTTCCCCAAGATCTTTTGCAGGTTTTATTTCTATGTTCATCCTTAGCACCACCTCATCCAATCTATCCCTGTATTCCCCTAAGAATATGCCCATACTATATGTATTATTCAACCATTCTCGCTCCATAGATTGTAGATTATGTTAGTTTCTCAATCACTTTCGATTTAACCTTTTTTCTTCTAAGTAACTCGTCTATTCCCCAGAAAAACAATGCTGTTATCATAGCAGAAATGCTAGCCAGGTTAAGTTTTATGCCAATTAAAGAAAAGTCGATCCCCATTGGAAAGATAAATCCAAACAATATACCAAAACAAAGATGAATGAAGAACGCTGTTATTGTCCGCTTTCCACCTCTTAATCGTTTGGTTGCGAAGTCGGATAAAAAAGTAACCGGAACCCCGTACAATAGGATAAAAGGTGAAACCCACAGACCAAACGTTACCGTCATTATCACCAACTCAACAGGCTGTTTCCATTCTCCAAAGAAAACTCCAAAAATAATTAATAATGATAAAGGCGTTGCTAACAATGTGGTGATCAACTTTCTTCTAATCATCAATCTCCCCACCTTTGAAATATAGGTACTAAATTTTAAACGCTTTCTTTATCTTAACATAATTATCCAATATTGGAGTCCTAATTTTTCCATTGATTCATCTTTAAAAACCAATGGAAATGGATGAAGTTTATTTTGCAACAATACCAAATCGTCTTTTGGTTCTACTGCCAATAATTGATACTCATGTATCAACAGCTATGACAGTAGAATCTTATCAACTTAACATCTTAAGTGAAGATAGGGAACCAATAACTGAAGGTTAAAATAAGAGGTTGAGACAAACTAATAAGTCCGAGCAAAAACACGAACAATATAATATGTTATTGATTAAAGGAACGCACATACTAAGCGAAGTATTTTAATGGAGTGATAATAGAACCAGTCTATTACATGAACAAACAACCCGAACATCTCTATGATTGTTCAGGTTTTAGTGTAGGTAAAATAGTTATGTCTTAGACTCTTTACCCTGTCATTATACCTTTCTCTCTATTCTTTCAAAGGAACAGTAAACCAAAATGTATGGTAATGACCATTGGATGTGAGCCCTATTTTGCCGTTATGTCTTTCAATAATTTCCCTGGAAATGGCTAATCCCAGTCCATTTCCTCCTAACTGACGACTTCTGGAATGATCGATGCGATGTAATCTGTTAAATACTTTCTCCTGTTCTTGCTGAGGAATATACTGACCCTCTCCACTGATAGATACTTTGTATTCATTATCAACACTTTCCCCTTGAATAATAATTGGATTCTTCCCTTTATAATATCTTATGGCATTATCCATCAGGTTACTAATCACCTGTGAAATCCCATTGATATTGACTTCCACTTCCTGATTATCTGTTTGGATTTCTAATCCAATATCTTTCTCATTTAATAACCAGCGAAACATTTCTACAGATTGCTCCACTAAAACGGCTATATTTATGTATTCTTTTTCAAATACAGCATGTTTTGATTCAACATCCCATTGTTTTAACTGTTCCATTTGTTCAACCAGTTTAGTCACTCGCTTTGATTCATTTAACAACGATTGATAAAGTTTCGGGTCGCCTTCGATCACACCGCTCTTCAATGCACCAAGATAACCATTAAGATTAGATAAAGGCGTTCGGAATTCATGAGATAAATCAGATACCATCCTCTGTCGCTGTTGTTCATTTATTTTTAACTGTTCCACTAATTGATTAAAAATAGCTATGAATTCTCCCAGTTCATCTTTTCTGTGAATTGGAATTGGTTCCGGATAAAGTCCCTCTTTAATTTTTTCTGTTGATTGAGTTAAGTCTCTCAACGGCCTGATCAGTTTTCTAGTTAAATAAAAATGAAGGATGCTTCCGATCACAACAGCTATTAAACTGAAAAGCAATAAATAGTCAAACAATGTTGCTCTGAACTGATCCTGTTGCAGACCTTCTGCGGCTATATCATTCACTAAATAACAGGCCGTTTGATAGATTGCCAAACCAGACACTAAGATAAACCCGGTAACAATGGTTGTATTTACTATGGTTAATCTAAAAATCAACTTTTTCGGCAGCCAGTCACTATTTTTACTGAACAAATTTGTACCCCATTCCTCTTACAGTCTGAATACGTGTGGGCGAAGCAGGATGATCTTCAATCTTTTCTCTAAGTTTTTTAATATGTGCGTCAATGGTCCGGTCTAATATCGTACGATCAGCATGCGGATAAAGCTGCTCAATTAACTGTTCTCTTGATAATACGATATCTGGATTCTCCATAAGAAAGTATAATAGATTGAACTCATATTTCGTTAAGTGAATTTGTTTATCGTAAAGAAGCACTTCACCTTTCCTTGGTTTGATACAGAGTCCATTATAAGATATCTTCTGACAAAATTGCCCCGTCCTCCTTAGGACAGCCTCCACATGAGCAACGAGTTCCTCTGCATCAAATGGTTTAGTTAAATAGCCGTCAGCTCCTAGTTTCAAGCCCTTTATTTTGTCTTCTGTCCGTACCTTAGCGGACAACATAATTATAGAAACTTCATTCCTCTCTTGTTCCCTTACCCATTTGCAGAATTCCTCTCCGCTTAATACAGGCAGCATTAAATCAAGAATAATTAAACAAGGATGATAGGTCAGGAAAGCACCTTTAGCCGCTTCGCCATTCTCCGCCTCTTTCACTTCATAACCTGCTCTTGTTAAATATATGGAAATAAGTTCCCGGATCATTTTATCATCTTCCACGATGAGTATGGTTTGCTTCATTACATCACCTAATTTTCAATTATTGCATCTTTTCAAATTCTGCTACCATCATTTCATAATTTAATGCACCAAAGGCCTGATATTGAATAACACCATTTGAATCAATCATATAGGAAGTTGGAATCGGCCGTATTTGATAGGTTGTTGCTACTTCAATTTTTTCATCCAATAAAATAGGAAAAGTTAAACGAAACTCCTCTGTAAAATCATGAACATCTTGCATGGAGGCCTCTGTTTCAGTCAAATTAACAGCCAGGATAACCACATCCTTCTCCTGATGAAACTTTTCCATATCCGGCATCTCAGCCCGGCACGGTGGACACCATGTTGCCCAGAAATTCAGCATAACCTTTTGACCTCTATAGTCTGATAGTTTTGCGGTTTCTCCACTCAATGTCTGCAGTTCAAAATCCGGTGCTAAGTTTCCTACTTCTAATCCTACCGTAACTTCAGGAGAATTACTCTGATCAGTGACCGTATCGCTCTCCTGATCCTCTATTGTTTCCTCATTGTTTAATGTGGATTGATTCCTGTCCCCACTTTTCACCAGATCAAATACAGCATAGCCAAACATAGCTAACAATACAACAGTAATGATTATTTTTTTCATAATAAGAAATCCCCCTATCAACCTAAATTAGCAAACCAGCTGCCCTGTACTAGTTTTAACAATAAATTAGATATTTTCGCCAATTGTCCTGTAAACAGAAGTACCCCCATAACAACCATGATTCCACCGCCAAATTTCATAATTTTTTGGCTGTAGCGAACGAGCCATCTCGTTGAACCAATAAAGAAAGTCAATAGTAAAAATGGGATAGCAAAACCAATCACATACATGAAGGTATAAACAGCCCCTTGCGCTGGGTTAGTCCCTGCAATAATAAGAATGGATGCAAATATAGGACCAATACACGGTGTCCAACCTGCTGCGAATCCCATTCCAACAAAAATAGTTCCTAAATATCCTACAGGTTTTTTGTTAAAATGAAACCTCTTCTCTTTCATTAAACCTTTCCACTGAATCCAGCCAGCAACAAACAAACCCATGATGATAACAAAAATACCGGCAATGCGTTGTAAAAAGATTCCCGATTTTCCTGATAACAGATCCTGAACCCATTCTCCTAGAATAGAAACACCTACTCCTAATCCTAAAAAAACCATAGATACACCAATTAAAAAGAGACCGGCATGAATCAGTAATTTACTGCGGACCTTAATTTTCTGGGAGCCCTGGATTTCTTTCACAGTCATACCAGTTATATAGGATAAATAAGCTGGGAAAATCGGCAATGTACAAGGTGAAAGAAAAGATAGAATTCCAGCACCTAAAGCTAACCATATTGTTATATCAGCAGCCGCACTCATTGTTTCACCTTCTTTCTGATCATAATGAAAATAATAGTACCAATAAAAATCAGAGCATAGAACAAGAAGCTGATTAAAAATTGAAAAATATAAGTATGAGAAAAATCTGACAAAATCAATTGCCCCAAACTCCATAACACTATCCCTGAGAAAACAAGCTTTTCTTTAGAATATTTGTCTTGCAGCAGTGTATACATGATGATTAATAGAACGTGCAGTCCCAAGTACTGCCAGGAAAATCCCGCTGTTCCAATTATCATTTGAATAAAAACGTATGTAATCGATGCTGTAAAAAATACAATGATCCACGCGTACAGGAAATCGACCATGTCGTTATAGCTTCTGGCTATCTTAATTTTTCCATAAATGATGGACAAAACGACAGCAATATAAAATGCGTTGGAGTCGCTTGGATAAGCTAATATAGACAATGGGTCCTGGATAAACGCGGATAAATTCAAGAGAATCTTACCAATCCATAACGAAAAAACAAATACAATCAATAAATTGCCCAATTCATCCATCCGTTTTTTTGTGTTTTGCTTACAATCGGGAGAAATAAGCCAAAAGAAAAGTAGACCTATAATTAAACTCCCAATCAGAATGACTATTTCGCTTTTAATAACGAAAGATCCAATTAACCAGGCTGACGGCATCTATTCTACCCCCTTCTCTTTTAGGATAATAAAGTAATGTGAAAGTTTTATGAAAATAAGTAAAAAAACGATAAAGGTAATCGATCTACCTCTACCGTTTCATCATACATTTCTATCGATTTTTATATGCTTCGATCAATACAGGAAATTAACCTTTTTTCAATATCTGCTGCAAATTCTTTCAGTGACTCGTCCTGAACCAATTCGATTAAAGCAGTTGGTTTTGGCAAGCCAATCTTGACATTGCTTCCATCTTGATAGACAACTATTTTACAAGGCAAAAAGTATCCTGCCAATTGGTTTTGGGAAAGAACCTGCTGTGCTTCTTTTGGATTACAAACTTCAAGCACTAAATATGGCTGATTAAAATCTAATCCTTTTTCCTGCAATTTAGCCTTAATATCAAACTGCCATAATACTCCAAATTGTTCTTTCATTAAGCTTTCTTCCAATGCCTTTACTGCATCTTCCATTGATTTTTCTGTCTCCACTGTATAATGAAACATATTCATTCTCCTCTCATCCATGAACCGCACAACGATTTGGTCCGGTTTCCATTTCTTTTTGTTTATCATCCTCAGGTGTTATTTTCCCCATATTTGTTTCCCTAATCTCTTGATAAGCATTTGGTTGTGGCGGGAGATTTTCTGTCACCATTTTTCTAAAGACTTCTTCATCTTCTACTTGCAGCCCTTCGTTTTGCTGATAAAGGTCACCAAGTCGCGCTGACACACTTCCACCTTTACCAAGTTCTTCTGCAAATGAGTAGTGTGCTGGCAGGACAATTAAATCTTCGGATAATTCTTTGTATCTTTTATAAAGACTGTCACGGAGGTCACTGACCCAATCTTCCGCTTTACCAGCTAAATCCGGACGGCCAATGGATTTAACAAATAAAATGTCCCCAGTTAAAAGGTATTGATCATCAATAATTAAGGATGTACTTCCGATGGTATGTCCCGGGGAATAAATTGGCTGTACTTTCACCTTTGTGTTTCCCACCACTATGTCATTTCCTTCTTCTAATGCTGCATAATCAAAGGTCACTTCTGCTGCATCTTTTGGTGGCAAGTGATAGGTTCCTCCCACTTTTCCCGCTAAATCACGTCCACCGGAAATGTGGTCAGCATGCAGGTGCGTATCTATCAAATGTTTAATCTGTATCCCTTTTTCTTTGGCGAAAGATTCGTAAATATCAATCATCCGGTTTGTGTCAATAATTGCTGCTTCTCCATCGGATTCCACCAGGTAGGATAAGCAACCTTTACCCAAGCGAACAAACTGATACAGACTTCCGCCGTCTTTTAGATCGCCAATTTTCACTGGCTCTAAATGTTCACTCCATGCCTTCATGCCACCTTCCAGATTCAGGACATTCGTAAATCCACCCTCCTCTTCCAATAATTCGGCAACCATTTGTGAGGAACCGCCTTTCGCACAAACGACAATCACTTCCTGATCTTTACCTAGCTTTCCAGAAACAGGTTCAATACCATCAAGTAAATTAAAGTATGGTTCATTAATAACTTCTACATTTCCACCTTCGATTTTCCAGTTATCAAATTCATCCGTATTTCTGACATCCAAAATCAGTGTTTTTTCATGATTCACGACTCTTTTCGCTAAATCCTTTGTAGTGATCGATGTTGTCATCCTTTGCCTCCTTTAGATATTTTGATGGTCATTAAAATGTAAGGGAGATATCAGCATCTTTCGCATATTCAATAAATGTTGCTGCTCCACCAACTTCAATTCCTTCTACAAAAGCATCTTTTTCCAGGCTCATCACATCCATTGTCATTTGGCAAGCAATTAATTTAACATCCATTTCCTGAGCTATCTCTACTAGTTCTTCAATCGATGGTACGTTTGCTTTTGTGAATCCTTCCTGAAAATGTTCTTTTCCTTCTGGAAGCGGCAGGTTTTTATGTGCTTCCTTGTGGATTAAATTCAATCCTTCAAATGTAAAAAATATTCCGACCTCTGCATCTGATGCGGCTGCAGCACTCGCAATGTTGAACACCTTATATGCGTCAAACAGACCACCATTCGCTGCAATAATTGCTACTTTTGTATTTACCATTTCCTATTCCTCCTAATATTATTGATTGCCTTCTGTTTGCCCTTCCCAGCTTGACATGCCTGGTACTACGTTTTTCACATGCTTAAAACCTTTTTCTGAAAGCTTTTGTGCAGCTAAATCACTTCTGCTGCCTGTTCTGCAAATCACGTGTATCTCCTCATCTTTATTAAGTTCTTCAAAGCGTTCTTCCAGTTCGCCCAAAGGTATGTTCACTGCTCCTGGTATATGTCCAAATGCATATTCTGCTGACTCACGAACATCAAGTACTGAAATAGATTCTTCCCCATCGACTTTGTTTCTCAGTTCATCCAGATTGAGCACGTCTTCGTATTTTGTTTCAGCTTTTTCTTCTATGTCACTTGCTTTTCGCAAATAGTGTTTCAATACATCTCCATCTTCTATTGTGCCAAGATACTGGTTCCCAGTACTCTCTGCCCATGCTTTCATATCCGCTGTTGACCCTTTATCTGTTGCCTGTACCTCAATAACCTGACCTGCTTCTAAATTGGTAATAGCCTTTTTTGTCTTAACAATTGGCATCGGACAAGCCAATCCTTTAGCATCTAACACTTCATTTGCAGTAATGCTCATAAATTGTACCTCCTGTTTTCTTTCCAGTTCGACTTACTCTCATGATAATTTTCCCTATTCTGTTCAATTTATTAACCTCTATAGCACATATACCACTAAGGGTATTATTGAAACCAAAATTTTTCGTATGTAAAAAGGTTAAATAAATAACCTTTTCGTGTATTACTTTAAATCTTTTGAGCCTAACAACTTATTATCTGTTTTAAAAAATATCCATCCAAATCTTAATCGCAGTTCCAGCTATCAGTATTGCTAAAATTACTTGCAATGCCTTCGCATTTACTTTCTTACCGACATTTGCACCTAGTGGTGATGCAATTAAACTGGCGATAATCATGATGACAGCCGGGAAGTATTCCACCTGTCCTGTTGAAATTTTCCCTACTGTGGCTCCGATTGAGGAAATAAATGTGATGGCCAATGAGGAAGCGATCGTCATTCTAGTAGGGATTTTTAAAATAACCAGCATAATTGGCACTAATAAAAACGCTCCAGCCGCACCAACAATCCCTGCTCCAATTCCGACAATTAACGCAAATATTGCTGCCAACCATTTATTGAATGTTACTTGATCTAACGGGATATCATCAATTCCCTTTTTTGGTACAAACATCATCACTGCGGCTATTAATGCGAGAATACCGTAAGTTAAATTGATCCCACTTTCTGATAATAATTTCGATCCAAATCCACCAATGAAACTACCAATTAAAATACTAATACCCATATACAGAATCAGTGTTTTATTTAAATACCCGCCTTTTCGATAGGCCCATACACCACCAATCGTCGCAAACAGCACCTGTACAGCACTAATCCCCGATACCTCATGTGCGGTAAATGCGGCAACACCGAATAATGGCGGGATATATAATAGCATTGGATATTTAATAATCGAACCACCTATACCTAACATTCCAGAAATAAAGGATCCAATGAAGCCGATTAAAAATACAGTAATAATAAAAGGAATGTCCATCTTATTCTACCTCCTTAAGTAAAGGGAACCATCCATATGGTTCCCTGCTTATTAACCTTTCTTAATCCAGAATTTTAATACATCATTTTCTTCGGTATCTTTTAATAACTCATGACCGCCAGATTTCGCCCATGCTGTTAAGTCACTCTTTGCACCTTTATCTGTTGCATGTACTTCTAAAATTTGACCTGTTTCCAATTCGTTGATCGCTTTTTTTGTTTTTACAATTGGCATCGGACAAGCTAATCCTTTTGCATCTAATATTTTATTTACATCCATTTTCTATTCCTCCTAAAAATAATACCTCTTGAATTTTTGTTTAGCGGACCGCACAACGGTTTGGTCCAATTTCCATTTCTCTTTGTTTTTCTTCTTCAGGCGTGATTTTACCCATATTGGTTTCCCGAATTTCCTGATAAGCATTTGGCTGTGGTGGTAAATTCTCTGTTACCAGCTTTCTAAATTCCACTTCATCGTCAATGTTTAATCCATGGTTGTTGATAAAAAGTGTACCCAGTTTTTCTGAAACACTTCCATCCTCATTCAATTCATCGATTATCATAAAGTGTGCAGGCAACACGACTAATTCCTCAGATAATTCTCTGTATCGTGAATAAAGACTCTCTCTTAAATCGCCAACCCAGTCTTCTGCCATTCCAGCCAGGTCAGGCCGTCCGATTGAATCGATAAATAAAATGTCCCCTGACATTAGGAATTTTTCATCTACTATAAAGGAAGTAGAACCAATGGTATGCCCCGGTGAGTATAATGCATGAATATCGATGAAAGTCTTCCCTATTGTTACAACATTTCCACCTTCCAATGCTGCATACTCAAAAGTTACTTCCTCAGCATCTTTCGGCGGCAGCCAGTACATGGCACCTGTTTGCTCAGCAATTTTTCTTCCGCCAGAAATGTGATCTGCGTGTAAGTGTGTATCAAATACGTTAGTAATTTTTACACCTTTATTTGCCGCAAAGTCTGTGAAAATATCTGTCATACGTGTCGCATCAATAACAGCAGCTTCCCCATTAGAAAGAACCATATATGAAAGACAGCCTTTCCCGATTCGAACGAACTGATAAACTTCTCCGCCGCCCTTAAGGTCTCCCACTTTAACTGGCTCTAAATGTTCACTCCATGCTTTCATTCCACCTCGCAGATAAGAAACTGTTAACCCTTCTTCAGAGAGCATTTCAGCTACCATGACCGATGAACCTTCTTTCGCACATACAACTAAAATTTCTTTATCAGAAGGCAGCTTTTCGATGATTTCTTCTACCCCATCTAACAGTTCAAAATAAGGAATATTCAAATATTCAAAGTTTTCCCCTTCAATCTTCCAATCAGCAAATGCATCCTCATTACGAACATCCAAAATAAATAATGCTTCTTTCTGAAAGACCTTTTTCGTCACTTCATGCGCACTCATCATCTTTACAGTCATTTCAAATTACCCCCCGCAGTATAATATTTGATACAAGTATTCTGGCACATTCACTTACTTCCTGTGATTGTTTCGTTGTCTTAATTTTCTAGCTTTGTCGTGTCGCCAGACCAATTGCTCATACCTGGTAATACATTAAATACATCTTTGAAGCCATTGCCTGCTAACTTCTGTGCTGCTAAATCACTTCTGCTCCCTGTACGACAAACGACATAGATTTGATCCTCTTTGTTTAGCTCACTTAAACGATCTTCCAACTCTCCTAAAGGGATTGAAATAGCATTAGGAATATGGTTAAATGCATATTCTGCTGACTCTCTTACATCGAGAACGACAATATTTTCATTTAATTTGGATTCTAATTCTTCGTTTGTAGCCGTTAGTGGATGTTTCTTTTCCACTGTGTCCTCATCATTCAAAGCTTTTCTTAAATAATGTTTAAGAACATCACCTTCTATTACTGTTCCTAAATACTGATGCCCTGAACTTTTGGCCCATGCTTCCATATCCGCTTTGGATCCTTTATCTGTTGCCTGTACTTCAATGACTTGTCCTGCATCTAAATCTTTGATCGCTTTTTTCGTTTTCACAATCGGCATCGGACAAGCTAACCCTTTCGCATCCAGCAACACATTCGCTTTTACATTTTCCATAAGATAACCTCCTAATACCTACAAGGGTATATTTATGATTATAAAAATTACTCCGTTTCTCCTTGCCAAGCAAGCATTCCGCCAGTCATATTGATTACTTTAAAACCTTGATTTTTCAAAAACTCAGCTGCCTGAGCGCTCCTGCCACCTGAACGGCAAATCATCACATATTCCTTTGATTTATTTAATTCATGCATTCTGAATTCCAGTAAACCTAGTGGAATATTTACTGCACCGGGAATTTTCCCTTCTGCCACTTCAGCTGCTTCACGGACATCCACCATGTTTAATTCTTTGTTTTCTTCCAGTAAACTTTGTAGTTCTATAGTAGAAATTTCTTTCATCCTTTTCCTCTCCCCTCATCATATAAAATCTCATTTATCTCCAGGCATTCATTCCGCCCTTTACATTGGTTACTTTTGCAAATCCTAATTTCCTGAGTGTTTTTGATGCTTTTTGACTTCTCATTCCACTTTGACAGATGACAACTACCTCTTTATCAATCGAAAGTTCATGTTTTGCTTTTTGGCCTAGTGTATGAAGCGGAATATTTTTAAATCCGCTAATATTGTTTCCTTTAAATTCTGCAGGTGTTCGAACATCGACAAACTGCTTATTTTTGTCTTTTAACACGGCTTTAAGTTCTGTTGCAGAGATATTATCAACACCCTTTACAGGCATGAATCTTTTCACAATGAAGAACAAAGCGAACGCATAAATAACATAAATGAAATATTCCATTTTTTCTTCCTCCCGCAAATAATGAATTAGATAAATAAGTTCACATTTCCATCTTCAGCGTCACCTAAATATGCTGCAACACCTGCATATTCAATATTATCTAACAGTTCTTCTTTTTGAAGCCCTAATAAATCCATTGTCATCGTACATGCGACTAGTTTTACATCCTGTTCTTTTGCCATCTCAACTAAATCTGGTAATGGCATCGCATTATGCTTTTTCATTACACTTTTAATCATTTTCGGTCCTAACCCGGCAAAGTTCATTTTTGATAAGCCCATTTTATCTGAGCCTCTTGGCATCATCTTGCCAAACATCTTTTCCATAAACCCTTTTTTCACTTGAATATTCTCATCTTTCCTTAAAGCATTTAAGCCCCAGAAAGTGTGAAAGATCGTTACCTCATGATCATAGGCAGCTGCACCATTCGCAATAATATAAGCTGCCATCGCCTTGTCGTAATCCCCGCTGAATAAAACGATCGTTGTTTTCTTGTTTTCTGTCATGTTCATCCTCCTTTTAGTCCTAATCCCAATTACCCCATAGGGTATTAATTAATTGAAATAAAAAGTGGGTTTCCACACTGTTATAACGCAAGTTTTTTCTCACAAGGTCCATAATATACCCTAATAGGTATTTTGTCAACACTAAAAATTTGAAGCCCCCATTGATAGACATTGATAGAGGGGACTTGTTTTTATTCCTCTTTACGAAAATATGTTACGGTTTGATTGTTACTACCATATTACGATTGTTTGTGCACAAGCCTGTAATATCTTTCGTAAAATTGGAATCTGTTGCCTAAACAATGTTTCCATTTGTGCAAGCATCGTATCAGCGAGGTTCTATTGTCTTAATTAGAATGAAAGACCGTTGAATATGTTTTCCAGCCACCGTCTAAATTTTTGGCTTGATAACCATTTGCAGTTAAAATTCTAGTTGCTAGATAACCACGCAATCCAACCTGACAGGTTACATAAATCGTTTGGTCTTTAGGTATTTCATCTAAACGATCCCGAATTTCTCCTAAAGGTATGTTGATAGATCCTGCGATAAATCCTGCTTCCCTTTCAACAGGTTCACGGACATCAATCAGTATACCGCCATCTGCAATAATTTGATCTATTTCATGCCATTGTACGGTTTCTATACCGTCATCAATCATATTCGATGCAACGTAGCCTGCCATATTAACAGGATCCTTTGCTGAGGAAAATGGCGGTGCATAAGAAAGCTCAATTTCTGTTAAATCATGTACTGTCAATTTACCTTTAATCGCGGTTGCTATTACATCCATACGCTTGTCCACACCATCAACACCTACCGCCTGCGCACCGTAGATTTCACCAGATTTCCCGTCAAATATCAGTTTTAATGCAATTGGAGATGCACCAGGATAATAACCAGCATGGGAAGCAGGGTGCACGTGAGCGACTTGATATGCCATTCCTTTTTGACTTAGTACCTTTTCGTTATTCCCTGTTGTTGCAACTGTTAGATCAAAAACTTTTGCAATACCTGTGCCTAATGTGCCTTTATACACTTGATTCTTGCCATACACATTATTCGCAACAATTCTTCCTTGGCGGTTTGCAGGTCCTGCTAATGGAATCATGGCAGGCTGGCCATTAATATAATCGGTTACCTCAATCGCATCTCCTAAAGCGAAGATTGCCGGATCGTTTGTTTGTAAATATTCATTAACCTTTATCCCACCACGTTCACCAATGTCCAAACCAGCATCTGCTGCTAATGAATTCTCAGGCTTTACACCGATTGACAGCATCGTCATATCAGTTGTCAGTTCTTTTCCACTGTTCAAGACTATTTTCATGCCGTTATCTTCAAATGCTTTTACTCCGTCTTCCAGGATCAAATGTACGCCTTTTTCTTTTAAGTGACGATGAACAATAGCTGCCATTTCCACATCTAATGGGGCCATTACTTGTTTTGCCATCTCCACAAGCGTTACATGAATACCGCGATCTACTAAATTTTCAGCCATTTCCAAACCAATAAATCCTCCCCCAATAACTACAGCTTTTTTTGGCTTAGTTTCATCCACATATGTTTTAATCTTGTCAGTATCAGGAATATTTCTTAGTGTAAAAATATTATCTGCTTCGTTGATTCCTGCAATTGGCGGAAAAATTGGTTTCGCACCAGGTGATAGAATCAGTGCATCATAGCTTTCCTCGTATGTTTCACCAGTTTGTAAGTTTTTCACTTCTACTGTTTTATTTTCACGATCAATTTTTCTTACTTCAGTTAAGTTGCGGATGTCCAGATTGAATTTTCTACTCATACCTTCTACCGTTTGAACAAATAATTTGTTACGGTCTTTAATCGTTTCCCCAATATAGTATGGAAGCCCGCAATTCGCAAATGAGACATGCTCTCCTCTTTCAAACAATACAATGTGTGATTTCTCATCTAATCTTCTCAGTCTTGCTGCAGCAGTCGCACCACCAGCAACACCGCCGACAATTATAATTTTTTTCATGATTAAAAACCTCCAAAGTTTTTATCGTTGTACTCCTGTTTTTAACATCCTTACATATACCTACACGGGTATAAGATGGATTAAAATAAAAAGTGGTTGGTATACCACTTGTTCATAAAGCAACTATATACCCAATAGGGTATTTTGTCAATTTATTTTTTCTATCAATCTTTTATTCTCTCATCTTATTTTCCGAAACGTCACTATCAATACACTCACCCCGTAAACTAATAGCACTCCTACCGTCCATTGAATGAAAAAGGCAATATCAGGTGCTGTCACTTTCATAGTGTACCATGGGGCATGGAATATTTTTGTTAAAACTGGTATGAGAATAAATGCCATAATAAATGAAAAGAGACCTGTTCCTCCCCATAACTTAGTCCGCACCACTTTTTTCCTGATTAATAGAAAAAGGCTCCATAATACCAATAAGGAAAGGACTACACTTGTTCCCAATGTGATCCATTGCATCGAATAATTAGAATCCGGAAGCTGAGGGACTCCTTCCCCTTCAAGAATTTGCTTAATGCCTTCCCGCATATACGTTGTGTGTAAAACTTCTGATATATTATGTTTATTGGTTAATAGCACAAATCCAAAGTCATCCTGTTCATCTACAAGCAGCTGCGCTAATGAAGTTGGGGTGGATCCACTGTGGAAATAATAAGGATCATTCTTTTTCGTTGAAATAAACCAGCCCAGTCCATAGAAAGCATCTTCCCCACGTTCCACCTGTGGAGCTGCATACTCCTCAAACATTTCTTCCGAAAGAACGCCATCTCCTTCATTAAGTAAGAAAGCTACAAAATTAGCCAGGTCCTGGGCACTTGACGCCATATAACCATAAGGTGCGCCGCTGTTATCATAAATAACCTCACTCTTTACAGGCTTTCCAAACCATGACTGATATCCGTTTTGATAGCCTAATTCAACTGCCTTTTCATATGTAGACACCGTACGTTCCATGTTCAATTCTTGGAAAACCTCCGCTTCCATATAGTCTGGAAATGATTGACCTGAAACGGATGCGATGATATATCCAAGCAACAGATAATTCGTCGCACTATATTCATAGGTTTCTCCCGGTGAAGATATTAGCGAAAAATCATCTATCTTTTCTAATACCTTCTGAATGGCATTCTCTCCCCGGACATTTTGATCGGCAACCTCCAATCCGGCATAGCCAGAAAATCCGCTTGTATGTGATAACAGCTGGCGAACTGTAATATCTTCTAAATGAGAACGTTCTGAAATAAATTCCGGGATATACATCTTAATAGGTACATCTAACTCTATCTGCCCATTCTCAACCATCCTCATAATCCCAAGACTTGTAAGTGGTTTGCTTAATGACCCTAATAAAAATAAAGACTGATCAGTCACTTCGGTGTCATCACTTTGCTTCCCCCAGCTGTCTTGAAAAATGACTTTACCTTCTTTCACTACAGCTAACGAAGCTCCGGGAATATTATATTTTTCCAAAGCATCTTCCATATATTTTTCGATCTGATCCACTTCTGAATCTGCAGCAGAGACTGATATTGGCATCACAAGCAGCATTACAAAAGAGATTATTATCATCCATCTTCTCATCTTATTTCCTCCTCTCTTAATTGGTCACCCAACCAATTTATAGTTAAAAAAATTTATTTCTTGATATATGTACTAATCAGCTCTGACAGAATTTCATATGCTAGGTCTATATCAAATTCTTCATCGACGATTTTCTGTAATGCCAGGCCATCAAAACAGGCCAATAGAATTCCCGCCAATTCCGTATTCCCTGATTTTCCTGGAGCCAATTCATTTAATGGCCATTCGATGCTCTCTCTCCCTTTTTTCAAAAAAGCGGACACATTCTCCTGAAAAACTTTATCCTTTATCCCATGAGCATAACTTTCATACCGTAATCGATACCAGTCAGGATTCTCTATCGCGCGATTTTTAATCTCTTCCATCACTTCTTTTAAAGAAGTCGAATCTTTATCTGCATCAATATATTGTGCATGGTATTCCTTTTGCGCTTTTTCCTGTACAGCAAAAAATAACTCCTCTTTACTATTAAAATAATAGTGAACAAGCCCTGGTGTTATATCCGCATATTCTGCGATTTCTTTTATGGAAGCATCCTTGTAACCTTTTCTCGCAAATACCTTGTATGCAGCATCAATTAACAGTTGGCGTTTATCCTGCTTATGCAATTTATTCACCTCACTTTTTGGTCATCCAACCAAATCATAAATTTTTCCAGCATATTTGTCAATATTCAATTTTCACTCTTTCATCAACTATATGTCGAATGCTTGGTTTACACTTGCTTCTTTGTATGAGATACTTATGATACAGCAAAAAATCAGTCTGAAATTAAGGAGATGACCCAATGTTCGTTATTGTACGAGACGTTAATGGGGAAACAGAAACCTTAAAAGACTCAAACAGCGATTTGAATAAAACTTTTTCTGATTTCTCTGCTGCAGATTTGCTTGCAAAGAAATTAAATTCGCATTTAAGACAAGGGCCAATATGGAACGTTATATGGATAGAGTAAAGAAAGCAGGCAGCCGCCTGCTTTCTTTTTAGCATCATAAAATTCAATTCCCCTTTACTTGAACTATTCACGCCCAATCGTTTCATTCAACTTTTCGCGATGTTTATCTTTCCATGTTGCCGCGTCCTTCACTAATTCTTCGCAAAATGAGGCTACGTCCTCGCCTGTAAGGTCAGTGACTTTCTTTCCAGACACTGCTCCTTCCTCAAACATATCTATAATGCCGTTAAAAATACGGTTTATGTCATCCCAGTTAGTGAGACCGCCAGTAGTCCACATATATTTTTGGATAGCTTTATAGGCATTATAATATTCCACGGGAAGCCCCTTTGCCCGCTTCTCCATCGCCTTCCATTCCCGCTTGTCATTCAGATCACCAATAATCTTTTCCATAATACTCATGTTATCTTCTCCTTTGGATTTCTTTCGATTTCAATTCATTAATTTTACTTGAAACGAATTCCCATCTTTCCCAGAAAACTTCGAGTCTTTCCTGACCTGCTGTGTTAAGTTTGTAAAATTTTCTTGGGGGGCCCACATTGGATTTCTTTTTCTCAATATCCACCAGTTTGTTCTTCTCAAGTCGCATCGTAATCGTATAAACTGTCCCCTCAACCACATCAGTGAAGCCAAGTTCGCGCAGCTGCTGTGTGATTTCATAGCCGTAAGTTTCGCCGCGACTGATGATCTCAAGCACACAACCCTCCAGTACTCCTTTCAGCATCTCTGTGATATTTTCCAAATTTCTCACCCATTTTTCTATATTTTCTCAGTACTCATTATTACTGGTATTCAGTATTACTTACTACAAGTACATAGTATCACTGAATAGCGGTCGCTGTCAACATAATTTCTCTTTATACAAATGAATGGAAGCAATTTGATTTAATCACCCAGGAGCAGCTTAGGTCAGTTTCATGCATACAGTCAAACATCAGTAAGAAAGAAAGATTATCCGTGAGTTACGTTATGCAAGCTGTTTCTTTAAGAATATATTGATACTGTATATCGCAGTGACTTACCTTCATTTCTTGTCAAAATAAAGAAAGCCTTCACCCTTAATATAGCTGGGATCCCAATTAAGATAAGATAAATTTTTTTCAGTCCTCACTGTACTACGTGCTAGAATTACAATACAAAAGGTGGTCTGAAATATGAAAAACTCTACTACATTAGAAATGGATAGTCACTTCTCCTGTTCCCAGGCTACAGCTCTATAATGAAAAAGCTGGTTTCCATAACTGAAAACCAGCTTTTTCATATATTAGTCTTCCACCTCATAACCTTGTTCTTCAATCGCTTCTTTCATTGCAGCAACAGTTACTTTGGATTCATCAAAAGTAACATCAACACTGCCAACTTCTAAATTAACTTCAGCAGCTGACACGCCATCTAATTCTTTTAATGCCCCTTCAACTGACATTTTGCAATGACCGCATGTCATGCCTTGTACGTTTAACGTTTTTTCCATGGCCTATCACCTCCTTTACAGTGGACTTTATAATTTGACTCGTTTTAAGCGTAATGAGTTAGAGACAACACTTACTGAACTTAATGCCATTGCTGCACCAGCAATCCAAGGAGCCAATAACCCTAAAGCCGCAATCGGGACTCCTGCAGTATTGTAACCGAATGCCCAGAACAGGTTTTGGCGGATATTCTTGATTGTAGCATGGCTTATTTTGATTGCTTTAGGTATAAGCAATAATTCACCACCAAGAATCGTGACATCGGCAGCTTCAATTGCTACTTCCGTTCCCGTTCCTATCGCAATTCCGATATCGGCGATTGCTAATGCTGGGGCATCGTTTACCCCATCACCGACCATTGCAACCTTTTTACCTCGATCCTGAATTTCTTTCACTTTATCTGCTTTTTCCTCTGGTAAAACTTGAGCAATTACTTTATCGATACCAACCTGTTTGGCAATTGCTTGTGCCGTTCGTTCATTATCCCCTGTTAACATGATAACTTCCAAGCCTTGTTCTTTTAATTCTCTGATTGCTTGTGGTGCTGTTTCTTTAATGGTATCAGCGACTGAAACAATTCCACGGAACTGTCCGTCCATTGCGATTAACATCGCTGTTTTTCCTTCTATCTCATAATCAATCAATTCTTGTTCTGCCCCGCCAACATCAATTTGGTGATTCTGCATCAGTTTGCGGTTACCAACAAGAATATGCTTGTTTGAGATCGTTACCTCGATACCATGTCCAGGTATTGCAGTAAAGTCATCCACATCAACCAATTCGATATTTTTTTCGGTTGCATAGGCAACAATTGCTTCTGCAAGCGGGTGTTCTGAGCCTTTCTCCGCACTTGCAAGCAGCTGTAATGTTTCCTCATCACCAGTAAAGTCTGTCACTTCTGGTTTACCTTTTGTGATTGTCCCTGTTTTATCCAACACGATTGCGTTTAAGGCATGTGTACGTTCAAGGTGCTCTCCGCCTTTAAACAGAATTCCATTCTCTGCAGCTTTTCCTGTTCCAACCATAATGGATGTAGGTGTTGCAAGCCCTAAAGCACAAGGACATGCAATAACTAGGACAGCAATTGCTGCAACTAACGCTGGTTCAAACTGGCCAGGTTCGACGAAAGCGATCCATATGACAAATGTGAGAATGGCTATCCCTACAACAATCGGTACGAAATAACCTGAAATGATATCAGCTAATCGCTGGATTGGCGCTTTCGAACCTTGGGCATCCTCCACAATTTTTACAATCGAAGCAAGGGCTGTATCTTTCCCGACTTTGGTCGCTTCCATTTCAATCGAACCATTTTTATTGATCGTTGACCCTATTACGTTAGCATCTATTTCTTTTTCAATTGGAATAGATTCCCCTGTAATCATCGATTCATCAACAGAAGTTCTTCCTTTCACTACAATACCGTCAACAGGTATTTTCTCACCTGGTTTGACAACCAAGCGATCCCCAACGGCAACTTCTTCGACTGGTATCATTGTTTCCTCGCCATTTCTGATCACACGTGCTTCTTTTGCCTGTAAATTAAGTAAAGAAGACAGAGCATTCGTTGTTTGGCTCTTCGCTCTTGCTTCCAGATACTTACCAAATAATATCAACGTAATTAATACTGCACTTGTTTCAAAGTATAAATGCGCCATATAGTCTGGATTGCCAATTGTCTTAAACGCTTCGTATAAACTGTAGAAATACGCCGCACTCGTACCTAATGCCACAAGCACATCCATGTTCGCTCCACCATTACGAAGGTTCTTATATGCCCCAACATAAAATTGCCAGCCGATAATAAACTGAACAGGTGTTGCTAAAGCGAATTGGAACCATGGATTCATAAAGATAGCTGGTATCGCCAAATTAAATAAATGAACAAGCATTGTTACTAGAAGCGGTGCAGATAAAACAGCAGAAATGATTAATTTTGTTTTCATATTCTTAATTTCTTTTTCTTTATGTGTTTGTTTTTCTGCTGCTTCCGCTTTTGGCTTCGCATCATAGCCGAGTGTTTTAATTTTCTCAATAATTGCTTTCTGGTTAACCAAACCAGGGTTATACTTTATTGATGCTGATTCTGTTGTTAAGTTTACAGATGCAGACTTAACACCATCTTGCTTGTTCAAGACTTTTTCTATTCGGGTTGAACATGCAGCACAAGTCATTCCAAACACATCTAACTCTGCTTTCTCCATTAAAACACCGTAGCCAACTTTTTCGATTTTTTGCGTAATATCTTCAATGGAAGTTTTCTTAGAATCATATTCTACGGTTGCTTTTTCTGTCGTTAAATTGACTTGAGCTTCGACTCCATCCATTTTATTTAATACCTTTTCAATTCGGGTTGAACAAGCAGCACAGGTCATTCCTGTTATACCAAGTGTTGCATGATTTGTTTCTCCCATAATTGTTCCCCTCCTTACTTGGAAAACTGCTTCATTACACTCATTAATTCATCAATCGTTGCTTTCCCGTCACCTTGCTTGATCGCATCACTGACACAATGATTAAGGTGTCGTTCTGTGACAGAGAAACCAACATTTTTTAACGCGGATTGAATTGCACTGATTTGCACTAAAATATCAACACAATACCTGTCTTCTTCCACCATTTTCTGTATTCCGCGGACTTGTCCTTCTATACGTTTTAAACGATTTATTACTTTTTGCTTTTCATCCTGCGTTCTAGGTTTACTTGGGTGGTCATGTAAGAACTTATCCAAATAAATCACTTCCTTTTTTTATTATATTTATACTATACCCCCTTATGGTATTATTGTCAAATAAAAGAGAACTTTCGGCTCCATTCAATAAAAGTTCACAAGGGCATTATTCGTTTTTTCCAGCCTTTGTAGATCGTGTGAACAGAAGTGCAAGCACAAATCCAATCAATGCGATTATTCCTATCCAGAAAAATCCCTGCTGGAAGCCTGCATTCAAGGCACCTGTCTGTGATTCTGCTGTACTTGAAGCAGTAGTTGCACCGGCAATAGCCACTATTACAGCAAGACCTACCGCCGAGCCAATTTGGTAAAAAGTATTATATAAACCAGATGCAATACCTGACCTTCCTGATTCCACTTCTGATACGGATGCTGTTGTAGCAGGTAAATAGGCAAGGGCATTACCTAAAGATGCTATTAAGGAAGCAAGCAAGACATTTGTCCAGTAGTTTCCATCAACGCCGGCTGTTTGGGAAAATAAAATCCCCGCTGCTCCAAGCAAGACAAATCCCGTAACAAGTGTCTTCTTAATTCCGAACTTCTCCATTACTTTTTCCGCAATGGCAACCATGAAGATGGCCATAAAAATTGGCATTGGCAGCATCGCCATCGCTGCAATAAATGGAGAGAGCTGTAAAATCTGCTGCAAGTATAAAACAAGAATATATACGAGCGGGAACCATGAAGCTGCTATTAAGAAAACAGAAATATTTCCTATCGCAAGATTCGGTGTCTTAAAAATATTAAGTGGCATGAGCGGTTCTTTTGTTTTCGACTGTACGATGATAAATACGATGAACAATACAGCCCCTATTGATAATGGCAGAATGGTATTGATGGACTGCCAGCCACTATGCTCTGCTGTTACAATTCCATAAACAATGAGCATGGAAGAAATGGTCACTAATATTGCGCCAATATAATCGACACGGCCGGTTGCTTTACTTCCTGACTTTTGTAAAAGCTTTGGAGACAGGAGAAGCACAATGATACCAAGTGGAACATAGATCAATAATGTCCAGCGCCAGCCGACAAACTCTGTAATGATACCACCCATAACGATACCCAAAGCACCACCCGCTGCCCCGGACAGACCCCAGAATGCAAGGGCTTTGCCCATTTCTTTACTATTGGAAGAAAACAGGATCATAATAAGGGAAAGTGCAGCTGGCGCAATGAATGCAGATCCTAATCCTTGAACTGCCCTTGAGACGTTGAGACTCATTTCGCTCCAGGCTATTCCTGCAAATAAGGAAGAAATGATTAAAATGATAACACCAAAATTAAAGATGCGCCGGTTTCCGAATAAATCTGCTAACCTTCCGCCTAATAATAAGAATCCCCCAAAGAAAATAAGAAATGCACTCATTACCCATTGTAAATTTTCCTGACTGTAACCAAGTGTTTCTTTAATCGATGGCAGGGCAATCTGAATAATTGCCGAATCCATCATTACAAGGAAATTCGCAAAGCATAACAATGCCAGTGCTTTCCAGCGATTTGGATCTGGTTGTGAAATTGTATTTGTTGACATAATGATGTACCCCCAATATTACATTATTTTGTTTTCATTTAATTGATCGATATCAACTCTCTTGCAGAATTTATAAAATGCCTCTCGTTTCTTACCCATTTCGGCATATGCTGCAATAAGTTTATCTACTGTATCGTACAATTCTTCCGGTGTCAGACCTTCCTTCAGTAAATATCCAACTTCGGCATCTTTCCCCTTCGCTTTTCCCCCGATATATAAATTGTAACGGTCTTTGAATTTCATCACACCGATATCACTGAGCATAGGTTCACCGCAGCCTACCGCACAGCCTGTATAGGCCATCTTTAGTGTAAAAGGAACCGGCTTTCCAGCAAATCGCCGGTTTAATTCTTTTGCAATCGGCATCCCCTCTCGTTCTTCCCCTTTGCAAAAATTACATGTTCGCAAACTTTTGACAACATTCCCAACTGGGTAACAGGCCAGCCCAACGCTTTCCAGCTCCTCAATGATTTCGTCTTTTCTATGCTCAGGAATTTCCAGATATAGCTGTTGAAATGTGGTTAATTCCAGCTCATCCTCTTCATTCATGTATTTGGAGATGGTTACAAGCTGTTTGGCGTTCAGCTTTGCTCCAAATCCGATTCCCCCATTTACGGCGATCTTTATTTTTGGTACATCTGTCTCCATATTTGTTTCCCTTCCTTCTCATAACAATTTGATACTATACAGGGGGAGGGTATTATTTTGAATAAAAAAATAATCAGGTTATTCCATGCGACCTACCCAACATTTAGCAGTTTCATTATTTCATCCTTATTCCTCTCGAACCCTATCATACTTTTTGACTTTTTCTTTATACCCAAAAAGGATCGACGGGAAAATACAAGTGCTGGAACAATCCTGTTTCCTGTTAATTTTTTAAGATCTTCTTCTTTTGATGGTTGTTGTGCTAAATCATATTCCTTGTGTGGAATCTGATTCTTTTGCAGAAACTTCTTTAAGTCCTGGCAATCTGAACAGGTTGGTCTTGTGTAAACTTCCAGCTGATAGTTGTTCATCTCTAACCATACCTCCTTGTTTATTCTTTTACTTCAATGATAAATGGATAAACTTCTACGTTTTCACCAAACTTAAATTCGGCCCAGATTTTGTACATGCCCGGGGTTTGAAAATGTGCATTAAACGTTGTAGTTACTTCTGTTTCCGGATGTACATGAATATAATGTTCAACGTTCTCGTCAATAATAACCACATGACCTAGGGCACCGAGATATGGATCTGATTTTTCTCCCTGTGTATCAAAGACCAATGGAACTTCTTCCCCGACCATTGCGTCTACAGGATGTAAGGTCACTGTCTTGCCTCCACGTTCTTTCGTCCAGTTATCCTTTTCTCCGAGGCTTACTTTCCTTGTTTCCCCTGTTCCAACCTGAAGGGTATTTGGTTTTATCTGGTACTCCTTATTTTCTGGTGTAATGTCAACGAATGCCTGGTAGGTACCGTTGCTCAGCACCTGGTTTACTGAATAGAGTCCATGTTTCTCCTTTACTGGATGCAGATGATAATATTCCTCTAAGTCATTAGAAATAATGATAAAATGCATCTCTTTCTCATGTTGTACAGCAAGTTCTGGTGGAGCGCCATTATTATCTTCCAGCTTAATCATAATTTTTCCATTATCATAGGTTACATCTGTCTTAAGCTCTGATTTGGCATGATGATGGTGATGATGATTGTGTTCACCGTGATTCATTGTTTTTTCCTCCCTTTAATTATCTTTATTGATAACACATTGTTATATATAGATTGTGCTATATAGTGAGATTTTAATCAGCGAGGTTTTTATACCCCACTAAACTTACCGGGATGCTTCGTGTAGCTTTAGCACTTTCTAAACAACATCGTAACCTTGTTCTTCAATCGTCTCTTTAATCACTTGCAAATCCACTTTTTCTGAATCAAACGTTACGTCAACTTTCGCCTCATCCAAATGAACCTTTACTGCCTCCACACCGTTAAGTTCTCCAACGCTTCCTTCAACTGAACTTACACAATGTCCACAAGTCATACCTACTACATTAAGTGTTGTATTTGTCATTTTCATTGCCTCCCAATTTTTATTTCGTCTACATCATACCATACCCCCCTACTGTATTGTAAAGTTATAAAATCCTCACCAATTCTATTTTTTTGAATCAAAAAATCAGACAGAAATGAAATTCCGCCTGATTTTCTTGTTTTTCAGATATAAAATAATTCCCCTAAAAGTATCTTTTCTAAACAAATTAGCTCATATTAAGCAGTAACGAAACATCGTTTGTAGAACCGACAGAGATGATTTTCTTCTGTGATACATCAACAAGCTCCTTTAATTTCTCAGCAAGGTCAGAGCGTGTTACAATCACATCTGCATCATGAATGGACTGAATAACAATATCTTTGGAAGACTCCTGTACATCAATTGTATCAATTTCTGCCGTCGCCACCCGTCTTAATTCATCCAGATAGAAGGTACATGAGCTGAGCTTGCATTCAACAAAGAGGTAGTGTCTGTTTTTTTATTAGTATTATTGTTCTAATTAAGTTGGTTATAAGTTATTAATCGATGGATATGCACCGCAAGATAGGCCAATTCCTCATTCGGGATTGTTTTGTCATGAACTTGCTTTATATATTCTTTAATTTTAAATGCCCCATCCATCGCCTGAGGATACAAATTGGCTAATTGTTTAAACAGGACATTATCCTTATCATCTAACATCTCATCTTTATAAAAACGTTCAACAAAAAATTTAACATGGGTGATGTAACGAGTATAGTGAATGCTGTCCGTGTCTATATTGATATTGAAAGAATACCTTGTCAGGTTAACAATACTTCCGATCATCTTTGCATACTTCATACCATCTTTTGACTCTTTCTGTTGTTCACCTTGCGCGTTGATGATATGAAATGCAATATTTGCTGCTTCTTCAATCGGTAATTCAATATCGAATTTTCTATTCATTAGTTTGACAGCATGTACTCCAATATTAAATTCGTCCGGATAGTAATTTTTTATTTCCCAATATACTTTGTTGGTGATGTTAATATTTTTCTTATATCTTTCAACCGCAAAGTTCAAATGATCCATTAACATAAAATAGATACTGGAATTTAGTTTTGCCTGCAGATTTTCTTCAGCATACTTGACAATCTGCTGGGTCAGATCAACAAATTCAGCCGGAATAGAATCCAACAAGCCAATAAATTCTTTCACTTTTATATTATCAATCGGAAGAAACATCTGATCAGCTTGGTTTTCTTTTATGACATTTCCGGCTTTTTGTCCAAAACCGATTCCTTTGCCGAAAAGGATGAATTCTTTTTTTTGATCGTCTTCTGCCAATACAACGCTCGAATTTAAAACTTTTTTTATCCGTATCAACTATTATTCTCCTTTCCTTTGATAATATTTCTATCAGGATTACATGAACGAATGGAATGCTGACACAAAAATTCTGGAAAGAGAAAGTGTAGCTACTGGTATTTATTTCAATTACAAGTAACTACTCTATCTAAAGCTATTTAAGCTATGTTCATATTTCCTTACTCTAATACTTCACCATTTGATTCAATCACCTTTTTGTACCAGTAAAAAGAATCTTTCTTCATACGTTTAAAAGAACCATTACCATTATCATCTACATCAACATAAATAAAGCCATATCGTTTACTCATTTCACCAGTGCTCGCAGAAATAATATCAATTGGCCCCCAAGAAGTATATCCGATTAACGGAATGCCATCAATATCTATTGCCTTTTTCATTTCTCTTATATGTTCTTTTAAATAATCAATGCGATAAGAATCATGAATATCTCCGTTTTCATCAATTGTATCGATTGCCCCAAGTCCATTTTCTACAATCATCAATGGTAACTGATAACGGTCATATAGATAATTTAATGAATACCGAAGGCCTTTTGGATCGATTGCCCAACCCCAGTCACTTTTATCAAGAGAGGGGTTAGTATAACCTGTTTTTACTCCATTAAGCCCCTGGAAATCTAAACTTGTTTCCTTTCCTACCACATGTGTTAAATAGTAGCTGTAGGATAAAAAGTCAACTGTTCCATTCTTCAAATCTTCCAAATCACCAGCGTGTAAAGGCAGTTCAATTCCTTTCCGTTCAAATTCTTTTAATTTGTATGCTGGATAATAGCCGCGACACTGTACATCACAATAAAAGAGCATTTTGTGCATAAAGTCCATTGTCATTTGCATATCTTCCGGGTCAGGACTGTTTGGATAGGCAATATGCCCTGCATACATCATGCCAACTTTGTTTTGCGGATCAATTTCGTGAGCCATCTGGACAGTTTTGGCACTTGCTAATAATTGATGAAAAGCCGCTGTCATCGTATCTTGTTCATCATTCGATTCTATTCCACCAGCCATCCACGGCTTAGTAGACATGACATTAATTTCATTGAATGTAATCCAGTACTTGACCTTGCCTTTATACCGCTTTAACAAAGTTTCTGCATAATTCAAGAAAAAGTCAACTACTCTTCGATTTTGCCATGAATTATATTGTAAAAGACCTAGTGGTGTTTCAAAGTGTGAAATGGTTACTAATGGTTCTATTCCATACTGAAGACATGTATCAATCACATCATCATAGTGTTTCAATCCCAGCTCATTCGGTTCCGCTTCATGACCATTCGGGAATATACGTGTCCAGTTAATAGAAAATCTGTAGCATTTAAAGCCCATCTCGGCAAACAATGCAATATCTTCTTTAAAATGATGATAATGGTCGATTGCTTGATGGCTAGGGTAATATTTACTTTCATCAATTCTTTTTGTTATTTCACGCGGAACACCTTTCTCACCTGCTGTCATTACATCCGCAGTGCTTAATCCTTTTCCATCTTCTTTATAAGCACCTTCACATTGATTTGCCGCTGTCGCTCCACCCCATAAAAATCCCTCTGGAAATCCTTGTTTCATGTATATTTTCCTCCCTAATTCATTTCTTTATTATTTCATATTTTTAAAAATTGATTACGCTTATTTCTGATTTGTAATCACTATCATCGTAGTTGTGTCAAATCCTGCTTCCACAATTTTATCTGTTTCAAATGTTACTAATAAATCACCGGTTTTTACTTCGTCACCTTCTTTGACATGGGATTCGAAGTATTTACCGTCTAGCTGAACCGTATCAATTCCGATATGAAACAGTAATTCCACACCATCTTCTGTTTCCATACCTAATGCATGATTGGTATTGAATACCATTTTGATCGTTCCATCCGCTGGTGCCACTAATTGACCGGCATCTGGAATAACTGCAATTCCTTCCCCCATTGCCTTGCTCGAGAATACATCATCATTAACTTCTGTAATTGGAATAACTGCTCCACTTACAGGTTGGTACAGTTTGATTTTATTGTTGATTGTTATTTCATTATTTTGATCAGTAATTACCGATGTTTCACTCGTTTTATCGGCTTTTTCTGTTTCAACTAAATCTATATTTTCCTCTTTCCTATCTGTTGCTTTCCAAAAGAAGAATGTTAGCACAAATGATGTAATAAATGAAATTACTAACCCTATTAAAGCATAAATAATATTCATCCCATTATCTGGGTCAATGAACATTGAAATACTAGCAATACCAGGTGTTACTAAAGTGAAACCCGCTAAACCGAAGAAACCGACAAATAATCCGCCAATTAAGCTCGAAGTAATAACAGTTCCCAACACCCGTTTATTCTGCAAAGTAATACCATACAAAGCGGGCTCGGTAATCCCGAAAAATGCGGAGATCCCACCTGAAAGGGCTACTGATTTCTGTTGAGTATCTTTCGAACGCAGTGCTACTGCTAGTGAAGCACCACTTTCTGACATGTTATGCGCTAACAATGCCGGTAACATTAATGCTTCTTTACCAAGACTTGATAGTGATGAAACAGCATAAGGTGTAGTTGCTTTATGCATACCAGTTGCCACCATAAATGGTAAAGAAGTAGCAAGTAAACCTACAGCAACCCAGCCTACATTGTTAAATAGGAATAGAATTAGATTAGTAAACCATACACCTAGTGTAAAACCTATTGGCCCTAATACGATTAATGTAAACGGTACAGTTAATAATAGCGACATCATGGGAATAAAGAATACCCGAACAGCTTTTGGTGAGACCTTCGTAAAGAACTTCTCCATATAGGAATAGAAAATAACCCCTAAGATGGATGGAAACAGTTGTGATGAATAATTAACATTTGTTATATCAAACGTTAAGAAAGTAGCACCTTCACCCATTAATGTTGTCATATTTGGGAACAAAAGAATGCTCATTGCAGCAGCTGCTACGATTGGATTTACCTTCAGCTTATTGGCAACTGTAATAGCTACTAGTATCGGTAAAAAATAATAAACAGAATCACTAATATATCGTAAAATTAAATAGACATGATCTTGTTCACTCAATACATTAAGCGCAGTTAGTAAAAATAAGATAGACTTTAATATACCTGCCCCAGCCATAGCTGGAATCAATGGTTGAAATACGCTGACAATGAAGTCCAACACGGTAGCACCAATTTTGCGTTTTCCTTTTGGCTTTTCATTTGAATTGGCTGATCCAAAATTCCCCATTTTCATTAATTGTTCATAAACTTCTACTACATCACTTCCAATAACTACTTGTGTTTGTCCTCCTGATTTTACAATCTTCAGAACACCCTCAATTTTCATTAAGTCTTTTGTCTCTACTTTATTATCGTTATGAAGGGTGAAACGTAACCTTGTCGCACAATGTCCTAAATGAACAACATTGTCTTGTCCACCAACATATTGTAAGATAGCAGATGCTGTTTTTTGATAATCCATATGAATTCCCCTTTTCTGTCTAACTAGCATGTTCGACTGTAACTTACATTTAATATAAAAAAGGCAGAATCCAATAAAGCATTATAGTACTCCCAGTATAATACCAGGTACTATCTTGCTTTATGGATCCTGCCTGCATGACCAGTCACATGTCCAGTTATTATTTAATTAGCTTGTTCATATCATATTATAATATAAAATAAAATGCAAGGGGTTACACAAAATTTCTCATATAATCTTTTTCTGAAGGAAAATCTTCATCCACCCCTCATTCCACAACCATACAATAAAGACTCCTATCCATTTAAATCAGCTTAACTGCAAGGTAACACAAATCACTAGGTATGATTATTCCCTTCTGACTGGACTCCTATTTTTCCATTATGCTGTTCGATAATTCCCTTTGAGATAGCTAGTCCCAGCCCTGATCCGCCCAATTCTCTTGATCTGGAATGTTCCGTACGATAAAAACGTTAAAAATCTTTCTCTATCCGAATTGTTAGGCCAGCTCCTGTTATTTTAAACTTATAGTCCGAAATGAGAATGCTCCCCCTTTATTATAAGCGCCCCTGTACCCTCTTCTTAATAACGAATGGCATTGGCCTAGAGATTACTAAGAACCCGTGAAATACTTATTTGTATTACTACAGCAATCCTCGACTCTGCTCTTACCTGTTTCTTTTAGAATAAATGATAACAATAAGATATTTTATAAATACATAATTAGTTATTGAAAAAAGTAAATTGGAGAGTGATAAAATGTTAAATAACATACTTACCAATTAATATAATGGTGTATATCAAAGATCCTTTGATCAAGCAGCTAATTAAGATAACGAGTCATTTCTCTTTCATGGGAAGCTCAACTTGGTCATCCTACCGCCATCCACTGTATAGACCTGTCCTGTAATAAACCCAGCCTCACCAGCTGCGAGAAAAGCCACGAGCGCTGCCACTTCTTCAGGGGATCCCGTACGACCTACAGGGTGGATACGTGCGATGTCTCGTCGGAACGTCTCTGCATCAGCTATATTTTCGATCATATCGAGATTTAGATCGGTGTCAATCCAGCCGGGCGCCACCGCATTGCATCTTATTCCTTCATCGCCATGGTCCACTGCCACCGAACGAGTCAGCCCATGGAGCCCTGCCTTCGAGGCGCAGTAGGCTGCATGCCCGGGGTTTGCACCCAACCCTTCTACTGAGCCGGTGTTGACGATACTTCCGCACGTCTTGCGCAGGTAAGGCAACGCCGCGCGAATCAGCAGGAATGGGGCCGTCAGGTTAAGATTGAGGTTACGTTGCCAATCCTCGAGACTCATTTCTTCGATCTTAGCTTCCTGCATCATACCCGCATTGTTGATCAGCACATCAAGCTTCCCAGTGCGGCCGATAACTTCTTTAATAATCTGTTCGGGTGTATTCGGATTGGAGAAATCTGCCCCGATGGATTCAAATTCCTCATCTTCCCCGCGCTGCGCGGTGATCACAGTCGCTCCTTCATCGCGTAATCGGCGGGAAATGGCTCGTCCAATCCCAGAACGCCCACCTGTCACTAGCGCCACCTTGTTTTCAAAACGCTTTATTTGATTTGTCATAATAATTTATCTCCTTCATTAATAATCAATACCCTTATATACAGTGTCCCTTCAAAAATTGATACAGTGCACCCTTTAATGTTATTTTGTTCACTATTTATTATTAATAACAATTGATAATTTATAACTCACATATTTACTCAAACCTTCCAAAAATTCATCTAGTTTCTCATTTGAGGGGAATTTGCATTCTAGAAGGTAGCAACTCTCTCCACTAACTTTATAGTTATTTATCACATAGTCTTTTTGTTTCTTTATAAACGTTTGATAAGGTTGATGATTCGTATCCTTCATATAAATTTGTATAATTGCGTGAATTGTATAACCTATTTTTTCTTGATTAATTTTAATGGTGTACCCCTGAATAATCCCATTTCCCTCCAATTTCGCCACTCTAGCTGAAGTAGCTGGTCCAGTTAAATGGACTTTCTCGCCCAATTCTTTCATCTTAATCCGGCTATTTTTGGATAATTCGTCCAAGATAAGAAGATCCGTCCTATCTAACATTTTGTTAACTCCTTTCATAAATAAAGTAAAATGACCAAAAGACTTTATTTAATCTATGTATTCCTGTTCCAGTCTTAGTATAGAATATACATTGTTCAAATCAATTTTTAAAGAAAAGGAGTTTTTAATAGATGAATATTCAACTAATTCGAAACGCAACACTTGTCATTGAATATGCAGGAAAAAAGTTTTTAATCGACCCTATGTTAGCTGAAAAAGGGACTTTGCCTGCTTTTGGTCCAGAGGTAGGCTTACCTGATGCCCCGAGACAAGATCAGAAGAATCCATTGGTAGACTTGCCAATATCCATAGAAAATATCATTGAGGATATCGATGCGGTCATCGTCACTCATCTGCATCCTGACCATTGGGATATGGCAGCTATTGAGGCATTGCCAAAAGACATTAAACTATTTTCGCAGAATGAAGAAGATGCATCAGCAATAAGCGATGCTGGTTTCCAAAATGTAGAGATTTTACAAGAGAATACTGTTTTTGAAGAAATCCAATTGATTAAAACAAAAGGTGAGCACGGGAGAGGTGAAATTCTAAAAGCTGCTGGTCATGTATGTGGCGTTGTCTTTAAACACTCCTCAGAGAGTACATTATATGTTGCTGGAGATACAGTTTGGTATGATGCTGTTCAGGACGTAATTAACACACATAAGCCTGAAATTATTGTCGTAAATGCTGGAGATAATCAATTCAATATAGGTGGTTCTCTAGTAATGGGTAAAGACGATGTCTATGAAGTTTATAAGGCTGCTCCTAACGCAAAAATTATCTCCGCTCATATGGAATCTGTAAACCATTGGACTTTATCAAGAGAAGAATTGAAAAACTTTGCTGACGAAAAAGGAATCTCTTCTAATGTTTTAGTACCGGATGACGGAGAAGCATACACATTTTAGTTTAAGGGGGATTCATGGTGTCAGTTGAAGCTAACAAAGATTTAGTTCGCCATTTTTATGAAGCGATTGAACAAGAGAACTATGAGGCACTTAAAGATTTCTGCCATAAAGACTTTGTGTTTTACCCACAACTAGACACTCCTTTTCCTGGTGTGGAAGGTATTTAGAATCCGATAGGAAAAACTTTGATTCTTTTCCAGACTTCAAAATGCCAATCCACTCGATAATGGCTGATAGTGATCAAGTAGCTGTATATTTAATACTTGAAGGTACACATACTGGGATTCCGTTCCTTGGTGTTCCTGCAACAGGGAAGACTGTTAAATTCTCACTAATGATACTATTACGTATTGTTAACGGGAAGATCATAGAGAAAAGTTCTCATGTCGATGTAAATGACATTTTTCGACAGCTTACCTTCAATGCCTAAGTTAAAAGCTTTTCTTATTGTAAGACCCGCTATGTGTGTGGGTCTTGTAATAGGACATATTTTGGCTCCCTTTTTATATCAAGTAAATGAATTCCAAAGAAAAGTATAGGAGTAGAAAAATGATTACAAAACAGTATAAGGTAACTACAAGTTCCGGCTTTGCTCGTATAGCCACTTTATTAGTAACAGATGCTAGTAAGTTTACCTCTACCATTACTCTCAAATATAACGAAAAATCAGTTGAATTAACTAAGTCTCCTGATTCAATTATGGAAATTATGTCATTAGGAATTGATAAAGGCTCTGAAATTTGTCTTAAGGCTGAAGGAACTGATCAAATTCTAGCGTTAAAGACTATTAAAAACTGTTTAACGCAGCATATTCAAGAATAAAACACGGACAAATCATATCTATTTCTCTCATTTCACCTGTTCCCATTTGAATAATGTATTCTAAGTGAACTTATATTTTTAAACCTTCCCACTAAGCTGCCTCATTCTTTTTCCATCATTAACATTGCAACGGGGTGTTTTAAGGAATGAATTCAGTTTAAGGATAGAAAATAACCACAACAGGACAGGTTCACTGTCCTGTTTCAGATTCTAAATAACGATAAAGGGTAGACTTGCTTATTCCTGTTTGATTTTTAATATCTATCAGTTTACACCCATCATGGTACATAGAAATCGCCTTTTTCACATTATCATCTGACTTTTTAGGTCGACCTATTTGTTTCCCTTGTTTTTTCGCCTGATGCATACCATTGGTTGTTGATTGCTTTATTATTTCTGATTGAAAATCCAATATGAATACCATGATATCCTTCAGCTGAATGTTCAGTAACTGATCACTTCGAATTCCCTCCCGTAAAAAGTGTATTCTTACATTGTCCTTTTCACATACTTTTAATAATTCCATTAAATTATGAAAAGAATCAGCCAGAACAATCATTCTTTCCACTGTAATCGAATCACCAGGCTGCATTTTCATGAGTAATGATTCTAGTTGATGTCGCTTTTTAGGTGAGCCATGTTTTTCTTTAAAGATCATTTCACATCTATTATTAAGTAGTTTTAACTGAATTTCTGACTTGGTATCATTATATAATGGCCTCGTATAGCCAAAATTCATTGAATTCATTCCTTTCATTTTCCCAAAAAGGTTCCTTTTTGGTACGTTCGATGATACAATGTTTAAAGATATTAAGAGAAGGAGATTATTATGCAAAAAATAAAACAACAATGGTTTGGTAACATACGTAGCGACATCTTAGCAGGTATGGTAGTTGCTCTTGCTCTGATACCAGAAGCAATTGCTTTTTCTATTATAGCTGGTGTTGATCCAATGGTTGGATTATATGCCTCTTTTATTATTGCTGTTGTCATTGCTTTTGCAGGCGGGCGACCTGGAATGATTTCAGCGGCAACTGGTGCAATGGCTTTACTGATGGTTCCATTAGTCCGCGAACATGGACTTGATTATTTATTAGCAGCAACCATTTTAACTGGTATCATTCAGATTTTATTTGGGGTGTGCAAGGTTGCTAAAGTTATGAAGTTTATTCCAAATGCTGTAATGATTGGGTTTGTCAATGCATTAGCCATACTTATTTTCATGGCCCAATTGGAACATTTTATTGGTATTTCCACAATGACTTATGTGTTTGTTGCAGTAACTTTAGTTTTATTATACACTTTACCACGTTTCATTAAAGTAGTGCCAGCACCATTAATAGCAATTGTTGCATTAACAACAGTAGCTATATTTGGCGGGTTCGAATTAAAGACGGTAGGAAATCTTGGTACGATTACTCAATCGCTACCTTCATTTCTAATTCCGAATGTTCCATTTAATTTGGAAACATTACAGATAATCTTCCCTTACTCCTTATCTTTAGCAATTGTCGGGTTGCTGGAATCATTGCTCACCTCACAAATTGTAGATGATATGACAGGAACAGAAAGCAATAAAAACCGTGAAGCTAAAGGACAAGGGATTGCTAACTTCATTACAGGTTTTTTCGGAGGAATGGCGGGCTGTGCGATGATTGGACAGTCTGTGATTAATGTGAAATCTGGCGGTCGTGGACGATTATCTACTCTAGTTGCAGGGGTCTTCTTAATGTTCCTGATTATTGTACTGGGAGAATTAGTTGTTCAGATACCAATGCCGGTTTTAGTAGGTATTATGATTATGGTAAGTATCGGAACATTTGACTGGAGCTCATTTAAATATTTGTTAAAGGCTCCCCGTACAGACGCAGTTGTTATGTTAGCAACTGTTGGAATTGTCGTGTACACCCATGACCTATCAAAAGGCGTACTTATTGGGGTATTATTGAGTGCCATTTTCTTTGTTGTCAAAATATCCACAGTTAAAGTACATCAAGATGGCAATCGCTTTAAGGTTCATGGTCAACTTTTCTTTGCATCGACGGATGGATTTGTAGATTATTTTAAAAAAGCAGAGATTCAACAGAAAAGGATAAAAATTGATTTATCTCATACGAGAATATGGGATGATTCTGGTGTAGGTGCTTTAATAAAAGTGAAGGAACTATTGGAAGAAAAGAATATCAATGTGGAAATTATTGAAATGGATGCAATAAGCAAAGAGATAATGGATAAGCTGGATGGTTTTTCTTCATCACATTAATTAGGGAGGATTTGCTATGTATAAACATATTTTATTGGCTTCAGATGGATCAGAGAACGCTGTACGTGCGGCGAAAGAGTCCGTAAAGCTTGCTTCATATAATAAAGATTCGATAATAGAGGTGGTTTATGTAATTAATATCGATAAATCCAAATCAGATGTTCTTCATTCACATTCCACTGAAGAGATTGATATAGAACGTCGTAAAAAGAATTCTAAGGTTATTCAATTTTTGAATGAAGCAGATGTTAATTACAGAACAACTATTCTTCGTGGTAAGCCTGGGCCGGAAATCGTAAAATATGCAAATGAGCAAAATGTAGATATCGTAGTAATTGGCAGCCGAGGACTTAATACATTACAGGAAATGGTGTTAGGCAGTGTAAGTCATAAGGTAATGAAACGTGTTAACTGCCCCGCTATGATTGTGAAGTAAAAATGAATAAATTTTAATAAGCAAAGAAAAACCAAGACCAAAAACAGTGCTTTGATGCTTTTTCACTTTTACCCACTGCGCCATAAAGATGGCGATAACCAGAGTTGTCATCACAACTAATAACTTTCCCGATTGTTTTGAAGATGAAAAAGCATATAGTATAATATACAAAAATATAAAAAGGAGGTCATAAGAAATGAATAGATTGATAAAGTTTTCCATTCTTTCTACTTTGATTGCTTCAATAATTACTTTAACGGCATGTAGTGATAATGTTGAGAATTCATCAGAAAAACAAGTAGAAGACCAGGACACATCCGATCAACTGGAAACCGCACCTCAACAAGAAGACAAAACTGGATCGGATTCTAAAGAAGAACCCATTGAAAGTCCAACCAATCCACCAGCAGAAAGTTCTCAGAATGATGATATTTCTTATGCTCCTGATACAGTCCAAAAGGATGAATCTTTTCTAATGGTAGAAGATAAAGATAATTATGAACCTGTATTTCCAACAAAATGGGAAAGTTCTCCCGATGGAACAAAAGAGGTTTTGATTGATGGAAGAGGTCAATATGCTATAGAAGAAGGGATTGGAACGCTTGTTTTACATGATAAAGGAAAGGATACTTATCAATTGATTACATTGGCGAATAAAGAAAGCCAGGATACGATTAAAGCGGTCGAATGGATTGATAATAAACAATTGTTTATCATTGTTGGCATGTCATTTGGAATGGTATCAAAAGGCGGACAACTTTATGAAGTTTCACTAAAAGATTTTTCAGTCAAAAAAGTCTTTCCTAACCTAACGGAAAAAGAGGAAATTTCATCTATTGAAAATAATGGTGATGGTACCTTCACTTATGAGCTTCATACGTATGAAGACGATACCTATACTACAGGAACTACTGAAGAAAACCTTTTAACTCCTAATCCTTAATTTGCTTATTGAATGGCAAAAGCCACCAGTATTAACTGGTGGCTTTGCTCTGCGGCTGAAAGCCTCTACTACCCGGCACTTCTCGCGGGACGGATAACCAACTCATTCACATCCACTTCTTCCGGCTGTTCAATAGCATAAACAATCGAATTAGCGATCGCAGAAGCTGGAAGGGAGATCTTACGATAATCCTTCATCACTTGTCTTGCTTCATCATCTGTAATACTGTCAGCCAATTCGGATTCAGTAACACCTGGAGATATAAGCGTCACCCGTATATTACTATTTCCGGCTTCCAAGCGCAATCCTTCCGTAATTGCACGGACAGCATATTTTGTAGCACAGTAAACAGCAGCAGTTGGCGATACCTCATATGCGCCAATCGAAGCAATGTTAATAAACTGGCCAAATCCTTGCTCTTTCATAACGGGAAGACCTGCCGCAATGCCGTGAAGAACACCACGAATGTTCACATCGATCATTCGATTCCATTCCTCTATCTTTAATGCCTCTAAGGCAGAAAGAGGCATTATCCCTGCATTATTAACGATTACATCCACTTGACCATATTTTTCTTTCGCAAATTGGACAAATGCTTCCATTTGATCTCTATCCGTTACATCCAGTTTCAAGTACTCTACTTTTCCACCAGCCGAGCGAATTTCATTTGTTAAAACTTCTAATCTTTCCGTCCGCCTTGCTCCTATCACTACCTTTGCACCTTTTTCAGCTAGTAATCTTGCAGAACATTCACCAATACCACTGCTTGCACCTGTAATAACGACAACTTTTCCTTCAATATTGGACATCCAATCATCTCCTTTTCCCAGATTAATTTTTTTCTCGATATAGAATCATGCCAGCATGATAGAGAACATCATCACGAAATTCACCATCAGCAGTAAAACCAGTATCATCAACATAATAAATGTGATTTCCTTCCATCGAATATCTTCCTGTATAGGCACTTTCTTTCCTGCCCCGCGCCTCATCGTAACGACCATTTGGCAAAAGATTATGACGAATATATCCATCTTCTGTTACCCACATACCTACATAAGATTGATTTACTAACTTTTTTTGATTCTGATTTTCTTTCAAGATAATCCTCCTTTTTTTCTAACTGGTATTATTATGTAACAAAAGAAAACATAAGCGATAGACCAATCGTGGAGAATCATTGCCTATTTCTCCAGAAAATAAAAATACGAAACGAAACAGTGGAAAAAAATGCTATACTCTAATTAGTAAAATGAAAGAAGGAGGAGATCAGATGGAGACAATAGAATACGAGAATGAAACTATATGGAAGCAACAAACCGAATTAGTAAAACTGATTGAACAATTTGCCAAGGAAGACGGAGTTCACTCAACTGCTATTCCAGCATTACACCTTATTCGTGCTTCTAATGTATCAGAGCCAATCAGCATCATTCATGAACCCGCGTTATGTATCGTAGTTCAAGGCAAAAAGGTCGTGACGCTTGGACAGGAAAGTTATTATTATGATGTTTCCAAATACCTCGTCGTTTCGGTCGATTTACCTATTTCCGGACAAGTGATACAAGCATCATCCACGTCCCCTTACTTGTGCCTTCGCCTGGATTTTCAACCGAAACAGATATTTGATATACTTAGAGATTCCGGTTCATCTTTTCATAGTTCAAAGTCTTCCAAACGGGGATTATTTATAAGCGAAACGGATCACACCTTATTCGATGCCATCATGAGACTTGTTCGTCTCTTAGAAACACCAAAGGATATTCCCATCCTTTCCCCCCTGATTATTCGCGAAATTCTTTATCGCATTCTGAGCGGGGAACAAGGCGATGCTGTGAAACAGATTGCAATGATTGGCAGCAATGCACAGCGAGTCGCAAGTGTTATTGATATTATAAAACGTGACTATAATCAGCCACTTAAAATCGATACACTGGCCAAGTCTGTGAACATGAGTACATCTTCTTTGCATTATCACTTTAAAGAGGTGACAGCGATGAGTCCGTTGCAATATCAGAAGCAATTAAGATTACAGGAAGCCCGCCGAATGATGTTATCTGAATCAATGGACGCTGCAAATGCAGGATTCCAGGTAGGCTATGAAAGTCCTTCCCAGTTCAGTCGTGAATATGCCCGTCTATTTGGAGCACCTCCCATGCGCGATATCAAACGGTTTAAAATTCAGTCGATTTAATCATATCCTGTTTTCACCATGCTCGTTTAAAACAACTAGCGCATAAATGAGTTTGGTTCCTGGCTGTAACTATTGGGGATAAATGCGGAGTAATATAAATAACCCATCAACCAAGCTTGTTGACGGGTGTTAAATACAATTTTATAAAGTAAAGTTTTTGATCAGTTGACCCCAATGACCAAACTTGTCAGGATGCTTTCCTCTGAGATAGGATTACTCCTACTGTTTTTTTATAACGGCGACCCATAATTCGTTCATGTTCTCCACTGCCGGCAAATAGCATTCCATCGTGGGAGCATGGGCAAACTCATAATTGGATGCTGGGAGCCATTCTTTATACAGGCGCTGCCAAAAATCTACAATTTGTTCCGGAGGGCCGGGTACTTCGAATACGGCCCAAGTGGCTGCCTCCACTTCCCTGGATTCCATACCTTCTGGTGTTTCCTTGTCAGAACGAGCGGCTAGCATGTAATAAAATTGTTCTTTGTCACCATCCGATTCACTGTACCAGACGCCCATTATCCCTCTCGATTTTTTTTGTGTGTCATAAATATCCCATAACTGTTCTTTCACTTTCGCTTCTGCTGTGTCTTTTATCTGAAACATTCTGTCATAAACATCCTTGAGATTAAGAACCTCCTCTGTATAGATACGCTCCTTAACCCCTACAACCCTAAAACTACTCATTTCCTCAATCCGGTAGTTCATTTCCTCAACCCCCTGTATTGTAAGCTGGAAGATTAGTCTGGGATACACTTTCAATTTCGATCCTGCGTTACGAGCGGAAGTCGGTGTAATCCCATGCAACTGTTGGAACGCGCGGGTAAACGCTTCAGGAGAATCATAGCCATACTTTAGCGCAAGATCGATCACTTTTACATCACTGTTCTGCAAATCCATCGCCGCTAACGAAAGTCTGCGACGCCTAATGTACTCAGACAATGAAACCTCGGTAATAAAGGAGAACATCCGTTGAAAATGATATACAGAACAACAGGCGATTCTAGCGACCTCTTTGTAATTTATCTCACCCAGCATATTTTCTTCAATATAGTCAACAGCCGCATTCATTCTCGGTGCCCACTCCATACCTTTCACCTTCCTTCTTTTTTCATTTTATAGCATTGCAGGCGGCCTTACCTAGCATTTCATGCCCGATAATGTTAGACAGCATATTGATAGCTGGGTTAATTAATTTCGGTTGTAATACGAGGATTAAGTTTATTGGCACAAGAGTAATATCCTTTTACGAAAAAATGATTTCTTCGATATGCCAAAATAATCTAGTTCTTCATATTTGCCTCATCTTAGATCCTCCTCATAAATCACTTCCCCATCACTGCCCAATCCTCTTAGCGCAATACTAAGATAGTCATGCTCCATTTCGTTCCAGTAGAATAAAAACATGCGATGATCTACTAATGGATAAGTTAATGTAACAATATCTTCTGCCGGGACTTGTTTATCCCAACTATATCCTTCTGCCACATCCAGTTCCACCTTATAAATATCCGGGTTGGTAACAATACCATAGACCCGCATCAACATGAAGTCCTCATTAATGGAGGTACTACCCCAGGAATGAGAAATATCCTTGTCTTCTTCAATTTCCATCCCGGTAACACCGCTTCCAGGCCCCCAGAAAATACCGGCGTGTCTATTCACTAGTGTAGCTGAAAACCAGCTTTTATACTTTCCCAGAAAAATTTGAACATCATTCAGATCTACTTTTTCTACTACCTCGGATGGACCGTAATAAAGTGTCCGTTCAGATTTCTCAAATGCGGATTCTGGCGAAAGTTCATAATAATTATAGTAAGGGGAGTTTATCATCACAAGGATAATTAATAGAAATGCAATAGCCCATTCTATTACTGCTTTCATTTTTTCTCTATTCATTCTAAATCCCCCTGATCAACTGAAAACTCTGTTTGAAACTTCCGATCAAACCATTCGAAATCTAGTACAATTGTTTCTACATCTGTTTTCAAAGGTTCATAATGATTAATTCTGTACTGCCCCCATGTATGACCAGAAGCGGAACCGCTTGTCTTTCGATAGATATTTCCCTGTCTATCCGTTAAAATTAGTGCTGAATCGGGAAATGACCATCCATTTTCATTCGTATGTACTTCAAAGATTAAGGAAGTTTCCTGTGGTGCTAGTACGAGATGTTTGAACAAAATTTCATCATTTTCTAAATTAACCTTTTTATCTAAATCAATGAGGACTGCATCCCCGTTTTCCACTTCACTTTTAACACGCTCTGGCAGACCGTTCGTTAATCCGGAAAAAAATGAAATGATATTTGGTATAAGTGCAATTGCACAAACAATTATTATAAGGCGCCGGATCCATATTCCCATTTCAACCCCTCCAACTCTAGTAAGAATAGCCTAAATCCAGATGTTAAGTATATTTGAACAGAGTGTCCTAATCCGCATTTTTATTCTTCCTTAACTCATTTAGCTCGGGGATACGTTTATAAATATCTGACACCTTCTGAACAACTTCTAACTTTACCTTTTCCCCGCCATTTCCCGTCATTGCAGTATTCACAAACCCATAAATCAGTCTTAACAATGATTTAGCATCATCATCTGTCAGATCATTAACAGCATTGATCGTATTTTCAAATTCCTTAGTATCAGTAGTATCTTTCAACATAATCTCTCCTCTTGATTTTTTATTCCGCCAGGTCGGGACGCTATCTTTATTAAAAAGATAATTATTTCTTCTTCACAATATCAATAAGGTATTGAACTTGTGCAATTATATATGACAAAAGAAATACAATTGCTGCACCAACAGATAAAATTATTGTTTCTATATAGTTGCCACCACCAAAAAATCCATTACCCAAAGAAAAGATAATAAAGCTAATAACTAATGTACCAAAAAAGATATTAACATATTTCCCCATTTAGATACCTCCTCTTAAAAAACCCTGACCGTTAGTTGAATAAGGATCACTATCTATGTCTTAAAACTCAATCATCTAACTGTATTATTTCTCCATGTACTACACATGATTCCATTAAATCATCAAGTTTTTTGAATCAGGGTCAACAAAAAAAGACGCCTGCTCGTTCAAGACAAGCGCTTATAACTGAAAACCGATCTGAAATTCCTGTTGAAGATTATAAAAATCGGAAAGACACGCTACGTAGAATATGGACTATTTTTCTATTTACCTGGATTCACTCGAAGGATTGTTCCACTGGGATCGGATATCCAGAAACCCTCTGAGTTCTCGTGCACTTCAACTTCGTCTCTTCTACTCACGTTATTCTCATGTAAATATTCTGCTGCATTCTTTACATTCTCTGCCTGAATCTCCAACCAAACATCTTGTTGAGAATAATTGTCCATACAATCCAACCATAAGGTCGCATCACCGAACTGAAAGGCATGTGATTCAGAAATGAAGCCTAACTACGGTAACTTTATCACTTCCTTGTAAAAGTGAACCGTCTCGTTGTATTTTAAATTTAGGTATCTTTATCGCAATGTTATTTCCACCTTTGAATTCTTCCTTTGACATTTCCATCCAGTCTACCTCCTTTAACTTTTATGTTTATTATAATAGGCGCTAGCCTACGTGCATTGCCTTGTGTTCACTTTACTTGAATGGTTCTCATCTGCTTCTAAAAAATCTATTTATTATTCCAATCTTTTGCTAACATACCATATACGACATGGTCGACATAATGATCATATAACCACTCAGCTTGTCTAATACAACCTTCGTTAACAAATCCCAGCCTTTCAGGAATGGATCTGCTCTTCTTATTCTGTACAGCAGCTCTTATGTCGACTTTTTGAAGCCCCAAATCATGAAAAGCATAATCTGTCAGAGCCTTTACTACTCGTGTCATAATACCATTACCTTGATAATCCTCCCCTAACCAGTAACCTATATATGCTATGTTATTCGTCCAGTCAATTCTGTTATAGCCTGCCGTACCAACAATTTCTCCTTTATAGAGAATAAAAGTAGTAAGGCTTTCATTACCTGCAAAACTTTTTAAGGAAGACTTAATGAATCCTTTTGTATCTTCAATGCTTGTTGTCGAATCCAGCCATGGAAGCCATTCACGAAGATAATCTCTGGATCTGTCAGTTAGTTTGAACACCCTTTCAGCATCTTTTAACTCAACAAGCTTTAGTGATATCTCTTCATCAATTTTATATTCAAACATTTTTCTCTCCCCCATAAATAAATCATAATTATGCCGACTGTGTACGTTACGAGTTTCATAACCTTATGTTAACATAAATATCCATAAAAAAAGCTACGCGAAAAACAATCTATACCAACTAGGAGGAATCTTCCTTTTAAAAAAGCCGTATCCCTATTTCTAGATAGGATTACGGCAAATATATAATAATATTATTTTAAGGTTAAACTCTTATAGTCAGCAAATAAAGCTATCACTTTAATATATATAATCTGTTTATCAATATGTTAATCCTAAATGTTCACGGAAAGTATGGCCTTCATATTTTTTTCTGAAAATACCTCTTTTCTGTAATTCAGGAACAATTAGTTCAACAAAGTCTTCTAAACTGCCGGGTAGCGTAGGGGGCATAAGGTTAAAGCCATCAGCTACACCTGCTTCCATCCATACTTCCATCTGATCCACAATTTCTTCGGGTGTTCCTATCAGCGTGTGATGTCCACCACCCGCATTAAGATAACCTAATAGTTCTCTTACTGTAGGTTGTGTATCATTAATAATCTCTAATATTGTTTCGTAACGCCCAACTGGACCAGTAAATTCTTCTACTGGAGGTAGCTGAGGCACTTCTTTATCGATTTCCCAATTAAAACAGTCTTGTTGAGTAAAGAAGCTCAACTGTTTTAAAGCTGTTTCAATCGGTAGCTGCTCATCTAATGCTGCTTTTTTGGCTAAAGCTTCTTCTTTAGTATGCCCTACATATGTAACTAATCCTGGAAATACTTTAATATGTCTATTGCTGTTCTCACTTTGTTTAACTTGCTCATCTAATCTTTTTCGGAACTTTTTTGCCTGCTTTAAGTTCCACGATACGGAATAGACGGCATCGGCATATTTTGCGGCTAATGCAATGCCTTGTTTAGATGCGCCTGCTTGCATTGATACCGGTTTGCCTTGCGGACTTTTTGGCGTAGTCGATGGGCCATGCACTTTAAAATAGGTACCATCGTGATTAATCGGCTGAATGTTTGAAGGATTGATCAATTTTCCTTCTTCTCGATCATGTAAAAAATCATTACTGTCCCATGAAAGAAATAACTTATTCATTAATGCAGCGAATTCATCTGCCTTCTCATAGCGTTTATCATGAGAAGGCAGTCCTTCCATACTATGATTTAATGCTTCAAAATCAGTCATTGACGTAACAAGGTTCCAACCGACACGTCCTTTTGTAATATGGTCTAAACTCAATAGTTGTCTGGAAGCTGTGAAAGGATTAGAAAAAGTACTTGAAATAGTTGAAACCAATCCTACATGATTTGTCACTTGAGAAATAGCAGTTAAATTGACGATTGGATCGAACCAGAATGCTGGCATATTACTGGCATCTTTACCCGGAAATGATTGATTATCAGCAAAGAATACGGCGTCAAAGTAACCCCTTTCTGCTAACTGTGCTAAAGATTGATAATAAGAAATGTCTCCAATCCGTTCCACACTTGAGTCAGGCATTAACCAGGCAGCTTGATGATGTCCACAACCATACAGCAAAACACCTAAGTGAATTTGTTTTCCTTTTGTCTTCGTCATTTGCTTACACCTCAACATCCATCATTATTACTCGTCTGTTATACTCTTTTTTGAACTAATTAAATTTAAGCGGTTAGTTCATTGTCAAGCCGCCATCTACGGTAAAATTTTGACCTGTAATGCCGCCTGCGTTTTCCGAAGCTAGAAAAGCGACCATATTGGCTACATCTTGAGGAGTTGTCACCTTCTTCAATGGAGTTGATTGAGCAATTAAATCGAAAACATCTTTTGTTGTAACAGCACTGGCGTCAGTCGTTTTTAATAACCCACCTGATACTACATTCGCTTTTATACCATATTGTCCTAATTCTGAAGCGATATTACGTGTAAAACCTATTAATCCAGCTTTAGCTGTTGTATATTCGTGGTAAGGTACAACAGGATTTTGATATAGATTAGTACCTATACTTATGATACTTCCATTTTGTCGTTCAATAAATTGAGGTATAACGCTTTGTACAACATTAAATGCTGCTTTTAAAGTACCATCTAGTTGCTTTTGATAATCATCCCAAGTAAGTTCTGTGAAGCTTTTCTGTTTGTTTGGATCAAATTTGAAGTCTACTAATGCATTGTTCACTACAACATCTATTTGGCCAAAATATTCCGTTGCTTTTTTTATCATTGTATCTACTTCCTTACGATTTCTTACATCAGCCTGAATGGCAATAGCATTCTCTTCCCCAATCTCAGAAACAAGCTTCTCAGCAGCATCTTTGCTTTTAAAGTAATTGATTACCACTTGAAATCCTTGTTCTGCCAATGTCTTTGCAATAGTTGCTCCTAAACCTTTACTACTACCTGTTACTAATACTGTTCTAGTCATCATAATAAAACTCCTATATTTTAAATTTTGTTGAAACCAAATAATAAACTGATAGATAAAAAAAAATACGCAACCTTCCCCCTGGAAAGTTGCGTAAAACAAATAACTACATATGAAAATAAGGCACAATCGTTCCTTAAGTATGTAATAACGTTTACACTTTCCTACGCTAGTTTTAACTAGTTCAGGTTCAAAGGGTTTGAGGAATACTCATCTCAGTTAAATAACACCCCTAGTGCATATATTAAGTTATATTCACTGTATAGTTTTAGGAAAAAAATGTCAAGCGAAAATAGTAAATATATCGTATTCTATACCTTTGTTATTCTTAAATAACATAGCCTTATCGCTTAATATAGATGGGATAAGCTTTCTTTCAAAAAATTTCAATCAACAACGATCGTTTCACAGCTATTAAAAATCGCAAACTTTTTGAAGCAATTGTCCAAGGCTGTTTGCAATTGTTTGGTTTGCTTCACACCTTTCTCATACCAGATGTTCTTAACAACAAGTCTCTTCGCCTTTCTCTCTGCAATTACCTCGACTCGCCCGATGAAGGTTTCTCCGAATAATAGTGGCAACACATAATGGCCATATTGTCGTTTGGATGCTGGTGTATATATCTCCCATGTATAATCAAAGCCAAATAGTTCGTTGATTAGCTTTCTGTCCCAAATTAAATTATCCAATGGAGCGATTAATTCGCAGCGACATTCCCAAGTCGGATTTTGCAGGACCGTTTCTATTAGTGGCAAATCCTCCGCACAGCAGTAAAGCATATCCTTTATTTCTTCCACGGAGACAGCTGTAATCCGAGCTTCGTCCAGTAGCTGGCGAAAAACCTCTTTACGCTGCTCCGATTTCAGTCCCCATATGTTCAACCAGGCATGGGATGCGCGGTTCCATAAAAGGCCAACCGCACCAATTCGGCGGAGTACGCGCCACTTGTGATGGTCAAGCTGATCTGGCAGTGGATCCGGCACATTTAGCAAATGCGGCGGTATATATTTCTCGGCGATATCGTAGTATTTACGCGTGCCTTCTTTATGATGAATAATCAATTCGCCTGTTGAATACATTTGCTCCAATACCGAACGAGATGAGTTGTTGCCACCACTCCAGTGAATGGCTGATTGCCATGAGAAATCCCCATCCATTTTTATATCTTTTGAACTCAGGGCACCCCGCTGTTGAATAAGCGTATGAACTTCTTCTGTTAATGCCTGCATTTCAGGATAATTTTCTGCATGTTGCCGGGCAACCTCCCTGTATCTTTCAAAATACGGCCAGTCCTCGACAGGTATAATCGCAAGGTTCTTATCCGGATAATCAACCAACTTTCTATCTATGTACAGCAACTCATCAAGCAGTTTCTTGGAAAACCCGTTCATTCGTGACTGTAGCACAAGTTCAGCATTTTTTCCGCAAACATCTATGGGATCAAATTGAATACATCCAGCCTGCCGAACAAAATCTAATACACCCTGCTTTTCTGCAAATTTATATTCGCCCAGAAGTCCTTGTTTTAACAATAAGAATTGCCGTGCCTGGCGGTTCGTTAATTTGATCATATAGTACCCTCCTGCTTCAAAAGCATATGGATAAACAACGCCAATTATCACGCCATCTATTACATGCAGAGACAATGAATAACTAATACACAGCCCAATCACTCTTCAGTATTCGCTTTTTCTCCTCCTATATCGATAAGCAGTTCGGCTTCTTGATCATTCAGCTTTTCTTTTACATGCTCTCCTGTTATTTTTTCTCCACTATCGCCATAGTTGTTACGGATGGTTTCCCATGAGTATTTCGAAGGTGCAAAAATCAACCTAAACTTATGACTATCAAGTTCTTCCTCATAAGAATCTCTGTCTAAAACGGTAAAAAAACTCCCGTCCGGTTTAACGCTTGCCCATCCGTTTACTCCTGTTAGACTCCCTTCCGGACTTAGGAGTGTCAACATTAATTCACTACCCTCCAGCAAATTACTTTCACCTTTAATATATATCAATTGATCATCATATGTAACATTTGCATCCATTCTCACGTTAGGATCGCCATAGTCATCAGGTACCTGCCATTCAGGTGTTTCAATTTCTTTTGTAATTGCTTCACCATTTTTAACAGGTAAATAAACTTCCGTTAACGCTTGCTTTCTTACTTTTTCATCACTTTCATACAAGCTTATCATAGGGCCTTCTAGATTCTCCCCATATTCTCCGTAGAATTCTTTAGCAGAATCATTAATCGAATCCTCGGGTCTAAAGCGAATATTTACAAATAAACCATAATTATATTCTTCCGGCACCTTCGTTTCATACACAAATGTTCCATCCTGCTCTACAATTGCAGAACCCGAAACACCGATAAAACTGACCCCACCGAAAGCTTGAGGATAAACAAAAACATTCGAATCGGGAAGTAAATTTGTTTTTCCTTCTACCGTTAAAGTATGATCCTCGTATGTTACCTGGCCTTCCATTTCAATATGTACGGATGGAGCATTTTGTTTGTCCTCTGTATGAGACTCCTCTTCATCATTAGTTTTGTTTTCTTCTGTTTCATCCATTTCTTTTTCATCATCTGTTTTCACATGGTTCTGTGACTCATTTGAACAAGCGGACAGAAAAAATGTAATTCCCAGTAATAGAATAAGAAACAATTTAAAATTTCGCACAACACCTCTCCTTTCCCCTCTTATTAATATAAAATGAGACTAAATCTCTTTAATTGAAATTCATCACTAAACCACTATACATATTTTTAACTTAAATTACAAATATACCTAAAAATGAAAATTCTATATAAGGGAGCCTGTATCAAATTGAATATGCCTAATACCGGTAAAATTCTGCACTTATTATTTGATAAATCCCTGTTGATATGGTCAGATAATTACTTATAAATTTTAGTCTTAAACTTTTTTCACTTTACATACTGCTTCCGAAACTGCATTGGCGAGATTCCTTCTTGCTTCTTAAAGCAACTCGAAAAATACGGCGAGTGTTGAAATCCGACATACTCTGCAATACGAGTGACCGTCCAATCTGTCTTAACCAAAAGAAGTTTGGCTTGGTCCAGTCGATATTGATGAAGGTAGGCCATTGGAGTACAATGAAAAACTTCCTGCATACACCGTGTGATATAGTTTGAGTGAAAATGCAAAGCCTCGGATAAATCTCTGTTACTTATTCGTGAACGATAGTGTCTTTTGATATACGCCTCCGTCATCTCTGCAAGCTGTAAGGAAGGCGAAAGAACTTCTAATTCTTGCTTATTTTCTATAATTTTCAGCAAATCGACAAACAATTGTTGTTCCTGCCAGAACGCCTGACTTCGGTGTTCGGTAGAAAGTCTTATTAATCGTTGTATTAAAGCGTATACCTGCACTGCTTCATTCAGGTACTCGTATTTAGGTAGCATCATGTGATAGGAATCTGTTCTGCTCAACTTGGCCTTTTCTCTGAAATTGGAAACAGAGGATCGAGTGTCGCCCTCCTCCGGCCTGTATGCCTCTTTAAAATGCAGCCAATAAAAACAAGTCTCTTCATCACACGGTTTTACTGCATAATGATACTTATCCGGGCACAATATGAGTATTTGGCCCGAAGAAACCTCCCAGTGATGACCTTCTTCTCCTATATAAAGTTTACCGCTTTCAACTACCAGCAAATCGAAGACACCAATACGATTACGATCCGGATGCTGTTCTCCCGGTGAGTAGAACACTTTGCCGCATTCCAAATAATAAGGCAACGGTGGTGATAAGATGGAAAGGTATTAGTTGCACTGATTTAGATCATTCCTCTCTGTCCTAATATGATAGTGTGAAATTTTATAATAATTAGGTTGGATTCACTTATATTATCTACTTATTATAAACGTTATAATACTATTTTGTAAGGTTATTATTTTGATGTTTTTATGTTGATAGAATTCATAGAAAGGTGGAGATTATATCATGTTGCTAACTCCAGAAACTTTTAAAAAATATTTTGAGAAGTTTAACAGGCATGACGAAGAAACGGTTATCCAGCATGTGGATAATGCCACAGCCTGGGACTGGATCCGTGATCAGATTCCTCTATTCCATTGTCCTGATCCTCACCTGGAAGAGACTTATTATTTTCGCTGGTGGGTGTATCGAAAACATATTAAGCTAACTTCTGACGGATTCGTGATTACGGAGTTTCATCCTTCCGTATCCTGGGCAGGTAAGCATAACACGATCAACTGTGCTGCAGGGCATCATTTAAATGAAGGTCGCTGGATGCGAAACAGGCAAAACTTTTTAAAGGATTATATTTTGTTTTGGTTTAGAGGAGACGGAAATCTCCGCTCTTATAGCTGCTGGTTAGCCGACGCTGTTTGGAATTACTGTAAAGTAGATGGCGATTTCCAGCTAGCAATTGATTTACTGCCAGAAATGATCGACAACTACACAATTTTGGAAAAAAGTAATCGGAACGAAAGTGGCTTATTCTGGTCCATTGACGACCGCGATGCGATGGAGATTTCCATTAGCGGATCCGGTCTAAGACCAACTCTGAATTCGTATATGTACGCCGATGCCATGGCAATTGCTAATATTGCACTTCTTGCAGGAAAGGATGAGGTGAACAAAAGGTTTAAGGAAAAGGCAAATCAGTTAAAACAACTTGTCCAACAGCATCTGTGGGATGAGCAGGCACAGTTCTTCAAGGTCATCCCGCTGAAAAACGCAAATGACATAGTGAAAAATTGGGATTTTCAAAAGATGGACCCAACGTATAACGTACGGGAACAACTTGGATTTATCCCTTGGGCTTTCCACCTTCCAGACTCCGGGTACGAGCAAGCTTGGTCGCAATTAATGGATACGGAAGGTTTCTATGCTCCTTATGGTCCCACAACTGCAGAACAACGTCATTCTCGATTCATGTTTTCCTATGAACATGAATGTCTATGGAATGGACCGTCCTGGCCATTTGCCACATCTCAGACGTTAACAGCAATGGCAAACGTATTAAACGATTACGAACAGCAAGTGATTAACAATGAAGATTACTGGAACATATTAAGCACTTATGCGAAATGTCATTACCGCACAAACGCTGACGGAAAGTCGGTATCCTGGTTGGATGAAAATATTGACCCTTTTACAGGTGAATGGCTGTCCAGAAGGATATTAGAGGAATGGAATTGGCCTAAAAACAAAGGAGGCCGTGAACGTGGGAAGGATTACAACCATTCCACCTTTAATGACTTAATCATTACCGGACTTATCGGATTTCGTATAAAAGAAGATGGCAGCTTTGAGGTGAATCCACTTGTTCCTGAAGAATGGGAATATTTCTGTTTAGACCGTTTGTCTTTTCAGGATAAAGAAATCACCATCATCTATGATAAGTTCGGCCTTCAGTACAATATGGGGACAGGTTTAGCCGTTTATGTTGACGGAATAAAAGTTGCATGTTCGGAGGAATTAAGTCGTCTTGTTGTTATGAGCAGTAAGAAATAATACTAATAAGCCCTATTACCTTATCAGAATCAGCTCATCAATATGACGAAGACAGTTCTTTTTTTACTTCAAAATATTCTACTCTATATGAAAGAAATGCTAATAGCGCCAGGCAGCTCTCTTGGCAATTGTTCCTCCTTTTTTAAAACGTGGAACATTGTTACAATTACATCGAGATCAAGGTTTACATTGCAGTGTATACACTCCGGTTTAAGTATCACTTTCTTGAGAGAAGTTAAAGCGATTAATGAAATAAGATCATTCCATGTGGCGGAGCATTAATTTTAGTTTCATGAGGTCAACCTCATCCCTATATGCAGAATGGAAGATCTGATATAATAGACAAAAAGCGAAGGAGTATCATCATGACAGGAACAGAAAGAAAAAACATTAAAATAGGCGCAAAAGTGCAAGTGGTTCAAAAGCAGGATCAACGGTCCGGGAAATTAACAGAAGGTCATGTATTAAAAATACTTACCAAATCCGCCACACATCCTCATGGTATTAAAGTAAGACTAGAGAGTGGGATAGTAGGCAGAGTAAAAGAAATCGAAGACTAGTAAAAGCCTACCATCAACCAAATATATCTGAAAAGAAATTCACCTATTAGCTGTATAACAATTATACAACCAATTAAGTGAATTTTCTTTATTAGAGGGGGGCAGCAGACAATTCTTTTTCCAGCATAGGAGTAAACTATCACAGTCCCTGCCCCTCTGGCTCATTCTGAAAATAATCCACTAACAACTTAACAATTGGTGTTATTTGATGGTGACGATTATATACTATAAAAATGTTACGTTTTAATATAGAAGAATTTAACTCTTTATAAACAAGTTTCTTGTTATCTATCTCATCCTTAACTGACAAGCGCGAGAGTATAGATATACCTATATTGGACTGAACTGCTTTTTTAATTGCTTCTGTTGCGCCTAATTCAAGAAAAGCTTTCAATTCGATATCTTGCTCAACTGCCCATTCATCTATCATTATTCTGGAAGAAGAGTCTTTCTCTCTTAAAATCCAATTCTGATACTTAAAAATTTCCTTATTTATCAATTTATGGTGAGCCAATGGATGTCCAATCGGCATAACTAGTCCCAATTCATCTTCTATTAACGGCTTCACTATTATATCAGGATCTGTAATGTTACGATCAGCAACAAGTCCAAAATCCAATTCATAGTTTTTTAATTGGTGTAAGATAATAGGGGTATTTTTCACAATTGTTTTTATATGTACATTTGGATATTTTTCGTGTAATCCTGCTAATAAATCAACCAAATAATAGGTCGCCGCTGTATTACTTGCGCCAATTTTTACAGACCCCCTGCTATTCTCCCGATAATCGTACATTTGCTCACCGGCTTCTTCTAACCACATCACAATCCGTCTGGCATAACGATATAATGTTTTTCCAGCATCTGTTAGAAATACCCCTCCGGAATGCTGATGAAATAGAGTTACACTTGTTACTTCCTCCAATTTTTTCATATGAAAAGAAACGGTTGGCTGCTTAATCTTTAAGATCTGTGCAACAGTTGTCAGCCTTTTATGTTTCTCTATTAATACCAATATCTTCAATTGCTGAATATTCATTCGGATCAACTCCTGTTTCTATAGATATTATCTATAGAATAACAAGAAATTATGAAATGATATTTAATGTATTGTTAACAACTAGTTAATTTTCCCTCAACAATGGATTGATAGAGTTAGTGTAGTAAGAAAAAACATAATAAGAGAGGGGGAAATTTGAAAATGGAGAATAGCCAAAGGATACCTAAAAAAAAAGCACTAGTAACTAGTAAAAGTAAATTAAAACCTAATGTGATGGAAAAATTTATACCATATCTGTTCATCTTACCTGCCATGTCATTCTTAGTTATATTTGTGCTACTCCCATTATTAATGTCTTTTTTCCTAAGCTTAACAGATTGGAATTTAATCTCGAGCAGCTTCAGTTGGAAAGGTTTCGATAACTACATAAGATTATTCACTGACAAGACTTTTTGGCAAGTGGTTGGTAATACCCTTATTTACGGTTTTATCTCGGTAACGATTACAGTAATACTAGCTACACTACTCGCAACAATGCTGGATAAGAAAATACGAGGAATTAATTTTCTGAAAGGGTTAATTTTCTTACCCTACATTACACCAATGGTAGCAGTAAGTGTTGTTTGGATTTGGATGTTTGATCAACATTTTGGCCTCATCAACTGGTTTTTGGGCTTGTTCGGAATCGACCAGGTACCATGGTTAACGCAATCCGGTTGGGCTATGGCGGCAATTATCATCATGAAAATTTGGAAAGTAGTTGGATATTACACGATTATCTTGATTGCAGGATTGCAAAATATTCCAAATGATTTTTACGAAGCAGCACGAACAGACGGTGCAAATGAAAGACAGATCTTCTTTAAGATTACACTACCTTTACTATCACCAAGTCTATTATTTGTCATGATTGTGGCAATAATCGCCTCCTTTCAAGACTTTGACCAAATCTATATGATGACTCAAGGTGGGCCAGCAGATAGTACGAACATGCTGATCTATTACTTATACCAATTTGGGTTTCAATTTTTTGAAGCTGGATACGCATCCTCAGTTGCTGTTATGCTGTTCATCACTTTATTTTTTATCACATGGTTACAAACACACTTTTCAAAGAAATGGGTGCATTATTAATGAAAACTCAATTGCTAATCAAGCAGAATACTATCCTGATCATTTTAATAGTAACTGCTTTGGTCATGATTGGTCCTTTTATTTGGATGATTAGTACCTCCTTAAAGGCATTTGATGAGGTTTTTGCTTATCCACCACATTTTATACCAGACTCCTGGAACTGGGAAAACTTTAATAATGCCTGGAATAGTGAACCATTCGGCAGATACTTTTTCAATAGTATTTTCACTACCGTTGTAATCGTTGTATTGCAGGTTATTACTTCGATCCTGGCAGCCTATGCTTTTGCAAGGTTAACTTTTAAAGGCAAAAATCTATTATTTCTTACTGTTTTAGCGACGATGATGATTCCGATACAAGTCACGTTTATTCCAAACTTTTTAATTCTTAGCAAATTCGGTTGGTTAAATTCCTACCTGGCACTGATTGTTCCCTTTAGTACGAATGCGTTTGGAATATTTTTAATAAAACAAGCCTTCAGTCAAGTGCCAACTGAATTAGAAGAGGCCGCTAAGCTAGACGGGGCTAAACATTTTCATATCATACGATACATTATGGTTCCATTATCAACTGCAGCAATTGTTACGTTTGTCCTGTTTAGTGTCATTTGGCATTATAATGATTTTTTCTGGCCGCTAATTGCAACAAATAACCCAGAACTTCGCACACTTCAAGTTGGTATTTCAAGCATGATTTCCAGTGAAGGTGGTGCACAAGGAACACAGTGGAATTTAATTATGGCAGCAGCAACATTTGTACTTTTGCCATTAATCATTTTATTCATCTTTATGCAGAAGTACATCGTTAAAGGCGTTGCCAAAACCGGATTAAAATAAAAAAGGAGAGTGAAATAATGAAAAGAGTAAAGCTTCTTGTCATTTGCAGTTGTTTATTATTCTTATTGACAGCATGTAATAGTGATTCTTCTGCTAAAGAGCCGAATGAATCAAGCGAATCCAATCAACCTGTTGAAATAGAATTCTGGTATGGGTTAGGTGGACAAGTGGAAGAAGTGATTTTAAATCAAGTAGACCGTTTCAATGAATCACATGATAACATACATGTAAATGCAGTTTTTCAGGATAGCTATGATGTTACATCTCAAAAACTGCAAGCAGCAATTATAAGTGGTGAACTACCCGATCTTGTTCAGTTGAATACACGTGCTTGGCCTGTTTTCGGTTACAATGAGACACTTCTTGATTTAAATAAATACATTGAGGAAGATGAAGACATTAATTTTGACGATTTCAATAAAGGTTTGCTGGTGAATACGTCTCTAGATGGGAAGCAATACACACTACCCTATAATCGTAGTACACCTATCTTATATTATAACAAAGCTATCATGAAAGAACTTGGAGAGGATCCGGAAAATCCTGTTGAAACATGGGATGATTTAGTAAGGATTGCTGAAAAAGCATCCATTATTAATGATGAAAAAGTAGAACGATTTGGCTTTTCTGCAAGCATGTCTGGTTGGTATTTCTATTCCTTAGCATGGTCAAATGGCGGAAAAATTCTAGGAGATGACTTATCGACAGTTCTATTTGACTCTCCTGAAGCAGCAGAAGGTGTAGCTCTCTGGGAAGAAATGATTGATAACCAATTGATGATGCCCCCAGTTGGCGGGACAAGTACAAGTGGATCTAGTGCTGGTGAATCACTATCGCAAAGCTTTTTTAACGGAACAACAGCTATGACAATTGCTAGTACAGGTAGCCTTGGGAAGTTTAGTAACAACGTTGACTTTGATCTGGGTACATCCTTTTTACCAAGATTTGATGAGTATGCTGTAGCTACAGGTGGAGCCAACTTAGCAATTATCAACAACAAGTCAAAAGAAAGGCAAGACGCTGCTTGGGAGTTTATTAAATTCATGACCTCTACGGATGAATCTATTTATTTCTCAAAAGAAACAGGATATTTACCAATTCGCCTATCTGCACAAGCATCAGATGAATTGCAAATATATTATGAAGAACATCCAATCTACACCAAAGCTATCGATCAGTTGGAATATGCAAGAGAAGTCCCAAAGTCTGAACATACGCTTCGTATTGAATCTGAAGTAAATAAAGCAATGGAAAAAGCCGTAACAAGTGATCTGACTGCACAGGAAGCATTAACTGAAGCGGCAGATGTTATACGAAAACTCGTACAATAAAGTAAAACTATGATCAGTGGGTTTCAATCCCCACTGATCATAATAAAACATTTCCAATCAAACGGTAAATAAGAAGACAAAAACAGAAAGGATTTTAGAAATGGATATACAAATCGCACACGGTTTAGATGGAGCAAAAAATGCGAAAGGACTAGTTGTTATTATTGATGTATTTCGTGCATTTTCTGTATCTTGTTATGTTGCTAATAATAGTCCAAGTGAAATAATTACAGTTGGAGCCATCGAAGAAGCATACCATTTAAAAAATTCCCATTCCAATACGATTTTAATCGGAGAAAGAGAAAGCATCATTCTACCTGGATTTGATTATGGCAACTCCCCATCACAAATCCTTGACGTTGATTTTAAAGATGCAATTATTGTGCATACGACAAGCTCTGGTACCCAAGGAATTGTCCGTGCACAGAAAGCAGATGAAGTGATAACAGGAAGTTTTGTGAATGCACTAGCCATCGTCAATTATATTCAAAAGAAAAAACCAGAAAGCGTTACATTAGTATGTATGGGATGGGGAGGCACAGAACCAGCTGATGAAGATATTTTATGTGGAGATTACATAAAACAGTCTCTCTTAGGGAAGAAAACAAATTTTGAAAAGATAGTAGACTATTTAAAAAACGAAAGTACCACCATCAACTTCCTTGATAAAGCAGAGGCAAAAGATGAAGCAATGAGGGATTTTGAATTATGTCTAGATCTAAATCGATTTGACTTTGTACTAAGAGCGGTTAAAGAAAAAAATGATCGAATTTTTTTAAGAAAGGTTGTATAAACCATGGATTCTTCACACAGACGTGTCCTAATAATCGGAGCAGATGGGTTACGGCCAGATCTCATCAACAACCAGCTGATGCCCACTCTTACGAAACTGATTAAAAACGGAACAAGATTTCGGCATTTCAAAAGTGCTTATCCTTCTGAGACACGAGTAAGTATGTCTACTCTGACAACGGGAGTATACCCAGGAAAGCATGGCATTGTCGCAAACCGGATGTACATACCTTGTTTCAATGACGGCTTTGTCCAAACTGGCAATGATCAACATCTGTTAGAATACACTGCAACAACACAAGAATCAATATTGTTAGCTCCTACACTCGGTGATCGTTTACACCGTTATCATACAAAAATGTCAGTAGCTGCTTCCAGCTCACCTGGTGCATCTCTACTGTGGAATATAAATTTTCCTGAGCATATTCTCAATCCAACTTCTGATTACGAACAAACGACTTTACCTGATATCATAGAGAAGTATGGAGAATTGGAGGAAGAAGCACATGTAGGGACAAAAATTGAGCGATCGATTTGGGCTACAGATGTATTTATCGCCGAACACTTACCAGATAGAGATAACCAAGTGATGGTACTTTGGCTTGCTGAACCTGATTTCAGCCAACATTTCTATGGATTAGGATCTCCTGAAGCAAACCTGGCATTACAAACGATCGATCAATGCCTCGCAAAAGTGTTGCAAGCCATTGAGGAACTTGAAATAAACGAGGAAATTGATCTCTTATTTTTAAGTGACCATGGTCATTCTAACGTGGAAGCAATCGGCTCTTTAGAAGATAAGTTAAAGGAAGCATGTGAGAAGTTGCAAATAAATCATCACTACATTGTAACAGGAAATTATATTTACTTAAAAAAAGACGCTATTTTCAGTAATAAAGATTTCCAACTGCTTATCCAATGGTTTCAAGAACAGAATTGGTGTGATGCCGTATATACTAACAAACAAGTAGACAAAAAATCACAGACCGCACCGATTGAATCGATACTAGGACCTGTCACACATAATCGGACTCCCGACATGATCATTAATCCTAAATGGACCGACGAGCGTAATGTGTTCGGTGTAGCAGGGACAACACAAACATTAACCAACTCAACTAATCTACGTTCAAATCACGGGACCCTCTCCCCTTATGACAGGTATGCTGTATGTATAGGATATGGTCCTCGCTTCGACAAAGGGGCGACTGTAGACACAGATTGCAATCTTGTTGATATCGCGCCAACCGTTTTTGATCTGTTGGGTTTAGATGAGGAAGGTTTTGATGGTCGATCACTACTCACGGAACTTAAATTGTACAAATATAGCGGTGTATATCGCTAGTAAAACTGATTATTAAATAAATTTTTACTGCATAGTATCGTTGTACTGTGCAGTAATATAAATAAGAGAGCTTGTTAAATTAACGCCCCGTTGAAGAAGAACAGAGACGCTTATTAATCAACCGCACCCTATTCTCAGATAAGGAAGCACGAAGCATCTAACAAATTCGCCTTAAGCCTCACTCTCGATTGAGGAAAAGCACATTCTCCTTTCTTAAGCATTACCACCAACTCTATAATGCTGCCATTCATAAGGGAGTAATGCCTGATACTTCTTCTGTAAAAATCGATCATCGATTAAGGCGATTACGCCAGTATCAGAATCTGAACGAATAAGTCGTCCACCAGCTTGCAATACTTTATTCATTCCCGGATATACATAAGCATAATCAAAGCCATTTTTTCCAACTGATTGGAAGTAATCTTTTATAATGTTTCTTTCAAAACCAATTTGCGGCATGCCGACCCCAACTACGATAACACCTTGTAACCTGTCACCTTTTAAGTCCACACCTTCAGAAAAAATTCCACCGAGTACAGCAAAACCTACCAATCTTTCGGCACGATCAGACTTAAACTCTGCGAGAAAGTCTTCTCTTTCTGCTTCTGCCATTCCTGCATCCTGAATAATAGTAGAAACATCGGGATAAGACTCGGTAAATTGTTCATACGCATTTCTCATATACTGATAAGACGGGAAGAAGATTAAGAAATTTCCGTCCTTCTTATCGATGACATCTTTGAAAAAGTGGATCATAGGCTCCATTGTCTTTTCTCTATCGCGATATCTCGTCGATAAGGCTTGAATGATAACCTCTGTGTTCTCTCTCGCAAAAGGGGATGGAATCGAGATAACATAATCAGCAGATTGTCCGCCAAGTAAATCTTTATAATAATCTGCAGGTATTAACGTTGCTGAAAAGAACACTCTCGACCTAAACCCTTTCCCCATTTTAAGAATTTGCTCTGACGGGTCAAGACAAAATAACTTCAACCTCACTTCACTCTTATGAATTTCAACATACGTCATAAACTGCTCATTGTATAATTTAGCAATTTTGTCAAAAGTTTGAGCAGCAAAATACGTTTCCAGTAACAATTCATGGTCCATCCTTAACAGTTCGATTTCTGCTTCCATGATGAAAGTTTCTAGCAATTCTACTAGTTCTTCATCTAAGTCTTTTCGCAAATATTCTTCAGACTTCCTAACTTGTAATAAATGGTCATTGATAGCTTTAGCCTCTTTCGCAAGCCGGCTATTGTTAAATTCTCTTTTCAGCTGCAAAAAGTTTGATTTATTAATCGCAGCAGAATACATTTCTCTCGCACGATCTACTAAGTTATGCGCCTCATCCACTAATATAGCTGTTTTCTTTTTCTGATCTTCCATCAATCGCTTCAATGATACTCTCGGGTCAAAAATATAATTATAATCACAAATGACAGCATCCACTGCATAAGCAAGTTCAAGCGAAAATTCAAAAGGGCAGACCAGATGTTTTCTGGCGTAACGTTCAATTACGTTTCTCCCTATCATCTTCTCTTGTTCCAAAATATCAATAACCGCCCCATTTAACCGGTCATAAAAACCATCCGCAAAAGCACATTTCTCACTTGTACAAATCGTTTCCTCTTGAAAACAAATTTTATCCTTGGCAGTTATAGTCAGAACTTTAATATCGAGACCTTGATCAATCAATAGTTGAAATGCTTCTTCCGCAGCGGTTCTTGTGATTGTCTTTGCAGTTATGTAAAATATCTTTTCCAGTTTTCCTTCGCCAATTGCTTTGACAGCAGGAAAAATAGTAGAAATGGTTTTTCCAATCCCAGTCGAGGCACTAGCAAATAATGTTTTCTTATCATCAATGGTTTTATATACGGCACCTGCAAGTTTGCGTTGACCTTCACGATAGGTTTCAAACGGAAATGCCAGTGTCTTACTCGACTTATTTCGCTTGTGTTTATGCTTTATCTTCACCCTTAAAAATGAAGCATATTCCTCAATGACTCCATACACGAAGCTTTTCATTTCCTCATATGTCATCACACGGCGAAATTGTTTCTGTTCCATCGATTTCACCTGTACATACGTAAGTTGAATCGTCACTTCCGGTAAATGATTGTCTCCGGCATAAATATAACCATAAAAAATAACCTGTGCCCAGTGGACTGGATAAGTATCTTCCTCAACATCATCCAATAAATGAACAGTGGACTTTATTTCATCTATTGTCACAGATTCTTCGTCTTTCAGTAATCCATCACAACGTCCATCCACTCGAACAAGGAAATCTTCATAAGGAATTTCTGCTTCCACAAACACTTCCTTCTGATCTTGATCCCGATAGTTTTTCTGGATTAATTGATGGATTCTAGTTCCTTCCGTCATCGCACGAGTCGTACGGAAGCCAGACTCAATACTGCCACTGCGAAAAACAAATTCTACTAAATTTCTTACTGAGATTTTCACTACGTTTGTCATCATATCACCTAAAATAATTATCAGCGTCGATGGATTAATAGTCAAATTTTTAAACTGCTATGTTTTAAATAAGCAACAGGAGCTGTGAGATTAACAGTCCCTTGTTCAACTAACGCCACCGTTAGTGCAATACTGTCTATTTAATAAATTCTATTTTTGAAGCTGTTGCCTGCATTGGATTAGAGTCAAGAGGTTCGCTACTATACCAAGTTTTCACTCTGTCACCAATATCTAGTTCATTACGGTTTTTTCCTTTAAAGATTGTTTCGCTCGTATATTTTAGGTCCACATTAAAACCTTTACCTTGAATTAAAAATGAGTCATCATCGATTTCTAAAATTTCTCCAGTAACTCCTTCAATGTTCAATGTTTCCTTATCAGATGAATAACCAATAACAAATAATAAAACCATTAAAGAAATTATACTCAGTAAAATTTTAGACTGCATAATACCCTCCTTTGTTAAACAATCCTGCCACTTTACTTTAATAAGCAATAGGAGGTGCCAAATCGACAATTCCTTGTTCAGCTAAAGCTCCCTTTAGTGGAATAAGCCTATTATTCACAACGACTAAATACTCTATTAAATTCACCATCTATTATTAGTTGTTTAATCACTCACCAGTTTGTTCATTTTTCTCAAGAGAGAGTAAAAATGCTTATACTATTCGAGAATAGTAAGCTACATCGGCAACTCTGCCGTGTAAATGCGATTCAGGCAACACCGCTACCAAAGTAAATCCGAGTTTTTCAATTAACTTTTTTGACTTCATATTTTTATTGTCTATTGTAGCAGATAGGCGTTTAAGATTTAATGTGCTTTTACTATGCTCAATGACCGCAGAAACCGCTTCATACGCAAAACCGCCTCCCCAATGCTCCCTCATGAAGCGATAACCAATTTCGCCAAGATAACCTTCTGCTATTACTGGAATCATTACATCACCTATGAATTCATCAGTATCTTTTAATGCGACAGTCCATTTTGTTTCAGTACGATTCCTAACCATTTCTAACATTGAGTGTTCATCACGAGGGGGATTAATTCCAAGAAATTCTCTTACTTCATCATTGTTAAACATTCTAAGCATATTGGGAATGTCTTTTTCCGCTCTCGGACGTAAAACCAATCGTTCTGTTTGAATTTTCGGTGCTTCTTTTTTTGCCATGATTTATTCCAGCCTTTCGTACATTATATAAATAATCTATCAAAGTGAACGGTATCGAACTCATTGTTTGTTATCTCCTTATGAAATTTATAATATAATTCGATACCGATTATTTAGATTCCTTCTTCAAGTAATCTGCCACGTTACTTTAATAAGCAATAAGAGTTGCCAAATGAACAACTCCTTATACCACTAAAGCCATCCGTTAGTGAAATAAGCAGTAAATGTCTTATTCAAATTGTGCGTGACTTACATCTTGATAGAGTATATTATCACTGACAATCGAATAACTACCTGCATAACCAAAATGAATACCTTTTTCCCCTAACCCGATATCATAATTTCTATTATTTGTATGAATGGTAATAAGATACTCGATAGAGGGGATATCATTCATTTTTTTTAATTCCATCTCGTTTGGATTATTTGTTATCTTTTGAAGTAATTGTTTATCTTTTATAGTTACCTCTGTATTATTTTTTTTATTTTCAATGGTAATCTCCTTAATCTCCTCAGATTCATCAATCTTCTGATATTACATTTTCATAAGATGTATGCTTCATTTGGTTATAGGTTAAGAAAATTCCTACCCCAAAAAAAAATAGTGTTATAAAAATAATTGTTTTCTTCTTCAAGAAAGTAACCCCCTTTATAAAAAAATTCTTATTAAAACATCATTACTTTTTTGTAACTTCATTTAGCATATTGAATGCATTTGCCAATTTATTATTGTTTTCTTCGCTACCTTCTACATAAAAGATTAACACGTTTTGACCAGTAAAAGTTTTATATGGTTCTAACGAAGCAGCAACAGTTTTTTCTTCAAAATCAATCTTTCCTTTTTCACTTCCATCATCAGTGGAAAAGATATAAATAGATAGTGTAGATCCTTCAATAAAATAAGCTTCTGCTGAAACACCATTCAATACTTGAATAAATACATTTCCACTAGGTAAATCAGCTTCTTCCAATTCTAACCCTCGCTCTGTTATAACTTTTTTAACATCTTCTAAAGTAATATCGGGAGCTGTTATTGTGTCTTCTACAATATCGTGTTTACTGCAATCAACGAGTATAGAATTAATCATTACATAAAACAATATTTTTTAGCACATAATTGCCTCTTATCTATTTAACGAGCTGATAAATTAAAGTTACATCTTCCACATCACTGCCACGTTTCTTTATTAACTCTATGCTAACATAATATTCCAAAAGAAATCATTAAAAAAAGAAGGACAATCATATTCGATTTTTGGCTTCTGTAACTCTTGCTAACCGTTAGCTTAATAAAACTTCCATATATAATTCCGCACTCAAAATACCAATAAAGATTAAAAGACCAATTATTAACACAATGCCGTTAACGATTAAAGACACAATTCCCAATAAACCAAATACCCCTCCCAATACACAGGCTTCATTTAAATCCCAATAAAACTATTGTTTATTGTTGATAACTTTGCTATAGTATTCTTAATATTTTTAAAGGATTGATTTCGATGAAAACAACTTCAAGCCACAGAAACATTTCATTTTTTTATTATTACTATAACTAAAACTTTGCTATTACTGATAAATTTATCGTAAATAGGAAAGTTTTTTCTCATGAAAACATGTAGGTAGATCATCTTCTTCACTACATGTTTTTTATTTTTTTGGTGATTCCACTAAGTGTTGCAATTAAATCTTTGGAGGGATAAATGATGGTAAAAAGTAATGGAGCAAGTATGTTAGATTGTACAATAAGAGATGGTGGATTGGTTAATAATTGGGATTTTAGTGTGGAATTTGTGCGGGAGCTTTATGCTTCTTTAAGCAAAGCAGGCGTGGATTATATGGAAATCGGCTATAAAAACTCACCGAAGCTCCTTCCAAGTGAAGGTGTCGGACCATGGAGATTCTGTGATGAAAAATTATTAAAAGAGACGATTCCAGAAAAAAATTTTACAAAGCTATCAGCAATTGTGGATATTGGCCGTGTCGATGAAGATGACATCTTACCTTGTGAAGAAAGTCATATTGATTTAATAAGGGTGGCTTGTTATCTAAAGGATGTCAATAAAGCAATTGCGTTAGTAGAAAAATTTCATTCTATGGGGTATGAAACAAGCGTGAATATCATGGCAGTATCTAATGCGTTAGAGCCTGATCTTATTGAAGCCTTAGAAAAATTAAATGAAAGTAACGTTGATATTATTTATGTAGTCGATTCTTTTGGCAGCTTGTATAACCGTGACATTAAATACTTGGTGGAAAAATTCAAAATGCATGCCCCTAAGAAAAAATTAGGAATCCATGCGCACAATAACCTGCAATTAGCATTTTCCAATACTGTCTTAGCTGCTGAAAACGGCGTTCAATTTTTAGACAGCTCCGTGTATGGGATGGGACGTGCTGCTGGTAATTGCCCAACTGAATTAGTACTTGGCTACTTAGATGATCCGCAATATGATATCGCTCCTGTTTTAGATGTATTAGAAAAATTGTTTATCCCACTTAGGGAAGAAGTAGAATGGGGTTACCTCATTCCTTATACGATTACTGGTTTACTTAACGAGCATCCAAGAACAGCCATGGCACTTAGAAAATCAGAAAACAAGGATGAATACCGTAAATTTTATGATCAGTTTACATCTGTAGAGACAATGCCTACAGAAAAATAAAGACAACAGGACAATGAGCAACTAGCTTATTGTCCTGTTTTGATTCTATTTACAGAAAAGTTGGACCAGGTATGCTCACGGATCATTACTCCCAAATCTCTGCCCATGCGGACGGATCTAGCGTTTCATTCCCAATTGAATTCTTGCTATTACTGTTTTCTGTATGAATGGATACAAATACGGTTCCCATTCATGTAAAGGGTTATCAAAAATATCATCATAAAAAGGTTGTCAATCTGAAAGCTGTCAAGTTTTCCCGTCGGTTTCCTGATGCAGACTATCCCGTGGGAAGTCTGGTTTCTGACGTTATTCCATAAGATAACCATAAAAAAATTTATCTTTAATCATCCTCTTGCTTTTACTGTCTAAATTTCCTCTGGGGACAGTTTGAATGAAGAACGAGAACGCCCCCGTATTTATTTAAGTATATCGGGCATGTAGACTCCTAGAGCTGCCTCATTTTCCATGGGATAACTTATTGGAAAATGATATAATAAGAGATAGCAATAGAGAGTTTATAGGGTGGTAGTCACTCCCTCCTTTGAGGATGAAAGGGGGTGACGCTTATGACTGTTTTTTGAGAGTTTAGTACTCATGATTAGCTTCGCTAGTCTTGTAGTATTATTTTAAAAGACAGTAATAAGTAAAGACCACCCAAATTAAGTAATAAACTTAATTAAGGTGGCACAAGCTAAAAACCATTTAGTGACTGCCACTCAATAGGCAATCTATTGTAGGACTGGAAGATGTTACAGCATCTTTCAGTCTTTTTAACTTATGAAGATCATACTTCTATTATACCAAATATTTTTGAAAAATAAACTGATTCACTTAAATAAAAAATACTGTAAAGAATTTATGGAACAATTGGCTACTTTCTAGTGTTACAAAAAACTAAATTAAATTTCTGTGCACCATGTGTGCACCATTGGGGAGCAGAACATCAGCTCCACCTTCTTTAATGCCCGTTACTTTCATGTCTTCGCTGCCAAATGTCACATTGACTAACAATAGTGAAGTATTGAGACACGCTACCTTCAGCTCTTCCTCAGATTGGTCACTGCCATTTTGAAGATTAGAAGGAGAAGCATTTCCGATTCCAATATGACAGGCTGTATTTTCATCAAACAAGGTATTGTAAAAAAGAGTATTTGTCTGAGCAAGCGGAGATTTATTAGAAACCAAGGCAATTTCACCTAGATAATGGGAACCTTCGTCTATTTCGATTAGATTTTGTAACACTTCCTGTCCCTTTGCGGCATAATAGTCCGTAATCCGTCCATCTTTAAAAATCAGGTAAAAATCATCGATGACACTTCCCCCATAGATCAGAGGTTTCGTACCTATCAATTTTCCATTCACCTTATTTTTATGGGGAGCTGTGAATATTTCTTCTGTAGGTATGTTCGGAAAGAAAGGTACTCCATTTTTATCTTTGACACCCCCACCGATATAGAGATGATTTTCAGGTAGACCAACGAATAAATCTGTTCCACAGCTATTTGTAAAATGGAGGGATTCAAATTGGCTCTCATTCAGGAATTTTTTTCGAGACTCGAAGGCTCTATTGTGACTCTTCCAATCTTTTACAGGATTTTCCCCATCTGCCCGACACCCTTTTAGAATTAACTTCCATAATGATTGAACAGCTTCTTCTTTACTTAGGTTGGGAAATACTTTCATTGCCCATGCAACGTACGGAACAGTCAGAAGACACCAGCGCACCTCATGGGATCTGATTTTCGCATGATAATCCCTCAATTTGGTACGGTTTGCTTTTTGGAAACGACTTATCCTTTCTGTGGAAACCTCCTTAAAAACATCTAAGTTTTCAGAAATAATATGGATGTAAGCAGCACCTGCATCGTCCCACTCCTTAAAACGGGCAGCCTGCCAATCAGGAAAGTGATCGATGACACTATCTGCTGCATGTAAGTAAAATTCTTTGGCAGACTGTTCATCTGTCCAATCTATAAATACATTTGAAGCTCCTGCCTCGTAGGCTACTGTTTGGATTAGACGTGCAAAGGCAGCATTTTGTATATCACTATGAATAATCAATAATTGGTCTTTTTGCAGATTTACACCAGCTCTCACAGCAAGTTCTGCATACTTTCTTAACTGTGATTCACTTATATATTCATATATTTCTTTCATGATTTGCTGTCTCCCCTGTGATGATCTTGTATAATTTTACTACAAAATCCTGACCTATAAACTAACATTCCCGGTTAATTTTCAACATGTTCACAATCAAATCGGATGATACAGAGTATTTGTTCTTATCTCCATTAATTTTGAAAATACTTTATGAACAATATTGGGCTATTCCGCACGAAATTCCACATTACTGGTCAAAATGTGAAAAAGCGTATCTGCTTCCTGTAGATACGCCACAATTTTTTATATACAACTTTTGTTATTATTATTCTATTATTTTGATAATGCAATTTTTATTTGTGCTAAGTGATGCTCTTCGTGCCAGGATAATTTTGCTATTTTCGTTGCAACTGTTATCCTACCGTTTATCTGGTGAGTAAAAGACCGATCTAATTGTTCTTCTGTTAAACTATTTCCTAAAGATACAATGCGCTCATTTATACCTTCTAACATTTTAATCGAACTTTCTACAGGAAGCTTTGTATCCGGTTGAATAGCCCACTTTTCTTCATCGAATTCAGGCACTGTTGGATTCTCATCTGTTAAAGCGAGCTTCACACGTTGATACATATTCAACTGAGAATCTGCAATGTGATGAACAAGTTGACGAACTGACCAGCTTCCTTCTCGATACGTGCTGCTTAATTCCTCATCACTAAGAGAGTCGACAGTTTCTCTTAATCGAATCGTGTAAGTTTCGATTTCTTTTAGCCATTCTTGAATATTTTCTAATGTTACTTTATCAGGAACTTCTAGTTTCCCAATTGGGTATCTTACATCCATTTTCAATCCCCTTTTCCCTTATATTAGCATTAATGTTTAATTATATCACTTCTTCAAACAACATCGTCAGGAAAAAGATTATTCAAATAAGTGGAATAATTGCTGAATATGTCAATTCCAGCAAATAAGGCAATCATATTTGTACCGCGCAGTAGTTTTTATTAATTTTGTTTCTTCTTCAGTCATAATACGAAATAAGAGCTACCATTCCCGAGGTTTCTCACAGTTACAATCATAGCAGGTGAACATACATTCGAAGAACATATTATCTTTCTAGTCGCTACTTTAAACCCATCTGTGAAAAATTTGTTGCTTTGCTACTATAGCTCGGACTTTCTGTAATAAATATCAAAAGTTATCAATCATTGTTAATTCCTCAGCTCATAGATTTTTTGCAGAGTACGGATGTTGTGCGTTCTTTCATCATCGGCTTCTTGAAGATTTCTCTCTCCACTCCGTCCATATACCACTCTACAAGTCTATACCAGATCATAAATATAATCATCTCATAAACACAGTTATTTGATATATGTGAAATATCCGCATATTCCGAAAAGCCCTTGTAATACGCAGGGATACATCTTTATCGTGTCGAAAAGTGATATTGTGTCATTTGTTCAGCCGTTTTTTCATAACTCATAAAACCCTTCTTTCAAGTCTCATTTCTCGTCAGCCATTTCCCACAGGGCGTTACCTGTAAAAATGATTCAGAGCTCTTGTTAGTTCTTCTCCTAAAAATGGTGTTAATGTTTCCGCATACGTTTTTGTTAAATGAGAATCATCCTGATATACTAGTACATTCCCTATAACAGGTTTGCAGATTTCTTTCTCGCAGAATTTGCCCGTTAAATCAGCATAATAAATATTATCTATATCAAGTTTTTTAATGTTTTTAGTTAAATCCTCCAGATCATTTTTTAATTCACACTCATTTGCGTTCACACCATTTTTTTCGACACATGTCGGAATGTCAAAATCCGCTCTAGGATTATCTTTAATAGCAAAAATATTGATATCATTATCATCTAACGTTTCCCATTGATCGACATAACCTTTTGGTATTCCCTTCCATTCCGTAGCATCAGCAGTGGTAAAAACCAAGTCCGGCTCTTTAGCGATTAATTCTTTCATTACTCCATCATTCCACTCTGCGCATGTCTGTTGATCGAGTTTAGTTGTCAATAAATAAGATTCACTCGAGAACCGGCATGCGCTTCTCGTATAGTTTAGTATCTTTATATTATTCTCATTAGCGTAATTTTCAAGGGGAGCTAACCAATGAGCACTATGAGAACCGCCAACTAAGGCAATTGTATAATCAGGAGTATCCACTTCACCATATTCGCACATGATGACTTCTGACTTTTCCATTTCCTGATGGCATCCGTCTTTATAACTCTCCGGAAAATCATACTTTGCATTTGCAGTTTTCGGTATAAAGGGTTCATCTGAATGAAACTCTACATCTGATACCATCACATATGCTCCCGGATGATCGGTGTTACTTATTTCCACTTTAACAGCTTCAGATTGAATATCTTTCAAGTACCATGTCCAAGATCCTGTAAGTATGATTACGGGAAATGCAATCACAAATAATATTAATGCCAGTTTTGCTTTGGAATTTATTTTCTTCTTTCTAATTGGTTTTTCAAATAAAATCGTAGTTAAAAATGAACTGATTGCTGCCAATACCATAATTAATAATCCATGAAAAACCGGAATACTCTCACTATCAAAGATATTGTAATAGATAACTAAGAGAGGCCAATGCCACAAATAAAAGCCGTAAGATATACTACCAAATTTCACTAGAGGCTTTGCACTCAGTAACCGATGCACTCCGAATCTCCCGCCACTCTCACCGGCTACCAATATCAAGACAGCTGCCATGACAGGCCACAGAGCAGCATACCCGGGAAACATGGTTCCAACTTGTAAGATCAGACCACAACTGATTAGACCAAACAAACCCAGCCAACCAATAACCCAATTCGTAACTTTATTGAAAGTAATTTTTACTATGATTAGAGAAAGAATACTTCCAGTTGCAAATTCCCAAACCCTGGCAAATGTATCAAAGTAAGCCCAAGGCTGATTGATAGCTGTTATATAAATGGAATAGCTTAAAGATAATAGAAACATAACAATTATTGTAGGGAACAATAATTTTTTTAGTGGAATTCCAGACTTTTTAGCAAGTACTGATAAAGCTATTAATACAATGGTCCAAATAATATAGAACTGGAATTGTGTTCCCATTGCCCAAAAGTGCTGTACTGGGCTGACGACATTATTCTGCGCTAAATAATCGACAGAATTACTGGCTAGTTGCCAATTCTCCATATATAACATGGAAGCCCATACTTCCTCTATAATCACGTCCCATTGTGTTTGGGGTAAAAAATAAAAACCAGAGATGACAACAAAGATCAATACTGAAAAAGCTACAGGAAACAATCTCTTCCCTAACCTGAGAAGAAATTCTATGCCGTCGACTTTTCCCTTTTTTTCATACATGTTTAAAAGAGATGTGGTGATTAAAAATCCAGAAACAACAAAGAATATATCGACTCCACCAGAAATATTCCCAAACCAGATATGGTAAACAGCAACAAGTATGGCAGCTACTGAGCGTAATCCTTCAATTTCTGGTCGGAATTTTCTTTTCATCTTCGTAGAAGAGTTCATAAATACCTCCAATTTGACACTATTTAAATACTTAATAAACATGAGCGAGGGGATATATATTTTATAACAATACCTATTAATAAAAACTGCTTTAATTCACTTTTAACAGGAAATCTACTCCCTGCTCTCTCTGGATTTCCTTTTAAGCTTGAAGCTTAACAAAATATTGCTTAAAACACCAACTGGATATATGGTGATCTTTTACTTAAGTGATAAAATTCCTCTTAAGTTTTACTTTTTCTCCTTGTGCCTTCCATTCGGGCCAAGGATCGCCATAATCTCACCCTTGTTCACTAAAAAGGAAATATCCTTATGAATTGTTGTATAGTGTTTAAGTAAATTTCCAACACTATTTTACACATAAATACAACTATTTGAAAGCATAATTTCAGATATACTACCATCACCCTATAAATATCACATTGGTGACTTATTGAGATAGAAACAAGAGGAATATTCATAGTGAACCTCTCAAAATAACATGAAGACAACACTGCATTTTTAGGTATTTATCAGAAAAATTATATGATATATCTAAGCGCTTACTATGATAAAGAGGTTTATTTATTGAAACAGTATTTTTTTTAAAAGTCTTCAGTTTAGCCATTCTATTCCTCACATTCATTCTTTATCGTTATTTGCTGAAGAGGATACGACAGAAGATATCGACATTGAAAAATACGCAGAAAGCATGCAGCCCGGCTGGAATCTTGGTAATACATATGACGCAGTTGGTGAAGATGAAACTAATTAAATCTTCCCAAATTTCTATTTTTCTTTTCTTACTAATTGTAAAACTGAAAGACCAAGAAAGTTTGTTGTTGGCGGCAGTGTGAATTGTTTTAATACATGATGTAAGCTATGGCTTTAAACAATTTAATGTAGCAACAATGATTAATTCGACTTTCCTTTGCTTTACCGCACGTAAAAATTGTCATAATCCTTTTATAACAAGGATTATGACAAAATTTTACAGCATCCACCTTCATGACTTTTTCAATATACTAATTACTAGAATCCACTAACTCCACCACTTTCTCCAATTTCTGCTGATTGATCCGGTATACTTCGTCACACAACAGATCAATATCTTCCTGATTGTGGCTTGTTAAAATGATAGTCTTACCCTGACTCTTGAAATCCAGCAGTAATTGACGAATATTCGAAACACTGTCTTGATCCAGCGCATTAAACGGCTCATCCAGTATAAGAACTTCCTTATTTTCCATGATTGCCTGAGCAAGGGATAATTTCTGCTTCATACCTAGTGAGTAATTTCTCACTTTTTGTTTCGCATCAGGATCTAAACCAACTGTTTGCAACGCCTGGCGAATTTCCTGATCAGATATGATATTTTGAATGATCGCTAACCTTTTCAGATTCTCGAATCCAGTTATATTGTCTAGATAGCCAGGCCGGTCAATAATTATCCCGATATTTTTAGGAAAATTTGCTCCTTTTTCCTGATAGTCAGGGTGGATCAGTACCTCCCCACTGTCCGGACGAATAAAACCACAAATCAGTTTAAATAATACCGATTTTCCAGAGCCATTGGGTCCGACAATTCCGTAAATCCTCCCCTTCTCAAATTGTACATGTATCCCCTGGAATATGGTCAGTCCTTTAAACGCCTTCGTGACGTTACTTACTTCAATAATTGCCATCATACCCACTCCTCTTTACTAGAATATTATTTCTCTTTTTCGAAATAAATAAAATATGATAAGGATCTCCACTAAAAGCCAACAAACTAAAATACCTGTAATCCTTAACGCAGGATAGGTCTCCAGCAAACCAAAACTGTTTAATCCGGATGGAAACCATTGCAGGTAGCCAATCTTCAAACTCCCCATTAACAACAGCCCTCCAATAACAGCAAGCACATACGCACTTTGTTTTAAAGTCCAAGTGAAAATAAACAGAATCAGAAGATAGTTAACAAGTTGTAAAAACCCATTCAGAAAAAAATGAACAAGTAACTTTTGTACAGATAGCGATGATTCTATTGTTAGCTCTAAGTCAAACGTCTTCCCTTCCAACCAGCCAATCCCTATGGTTAATCCAAATAAAGCCAGTAAAAGCAAGAAAACAGCGGCTAACGAATACTTCAAGTGTGCCCAAAACCATTGATAAAGGGAGCGCTCGCGAATTAGTAAATAGTAAATCCGTTCATTAAGCATCTTTGTCAATTTGTTTTGATAAAAATAAGCAAAGCCGAGAAATACAATTGAGAGGTAGATGTAGAAATTTAAAGAGAACCCACCAGTAGAAACCCCGTAAAAATTAATATAAAGCTTGTCCCACACTGTACTTTGCTCTGTTGCAACTACTTGATCTAATGTAATCATATGGAGGAACACTAAAAATCCATAAAATATATATTGGTAAATTTCCTTAATCCTTCTCATATTTCATTTCTCTTTCTAGCAAAATAGCTGGTTACCAGACATAAAGCGTTTACTCCCATTAGGATACCAATTACAGGCACGAATGAACTGAAAGTCTGGTAAGCATAATGAATAAACATATAAGTTGTAACTTGCAGCCATCCAATTGTAAAAACTTTGAACGAAATAAGAGCAAATAAATAGATACAAATCGCTAATACAGCTAGTGTTTTGTTAGTTGGCATGAATAGATAAAATGTCGCGATAACGAAGTAAACAGTTATCAGGAACAATATATAAACAATTATTTGCAACAGAAAAGCAATTAATGGCTGTCCAGTCATCTGCTGCATGGTATAAACAATACGATTAAACCCCACATCTTCTCGGCTGTATTCACTCCACCCCATCTCCCATTGGAGCGATCCCGAAACAAGAAAATTTATTACGCTATACAGAAGAATAAAGATAACAATAATGGAACTCGCATTTCCAGTTGTATACAATAGCCATTTCCAGTAACTCCCTATACGAATATGTACGGTATAATCCCAGTCATTCATTACGTTCCTGCAGGACAGGAAAAGCCATAAAGGCAAAATAAAATACAAATGAAACAAAGGATCTCCAAACAATGGCAATATAACATCCCATGCATTCATGCCTACCTGAATGGAAATACCGCCCGCCCCCAATTCCTGTCTCTTAATCCATCCGGAGACAAAGGCAAAATTAATAAAGAACAACCATTTCCATGTCAGTATTTCGCCAACCAGTTTGTGCCAATAATTCATTGGAAAGCATCCCATTTGTAAAATCGTTTCTTTATAACAATTAACATAATGACAGATAAAAGAACCAGAATGGTAAAAGGGACAAATGCTGTCCATATCGGCTGCTGAATATATCCATAAGGAAACAAAGAATTAGTGAAAGTATAATTTCTAGTACTAGGGAAAGAACTAATAATATAGGATCCTATTAAATATACTAATGTAGGTATTGACAATGCAATAAATCGATTAGAAATAAGCGCAAGGCATAAGAATCCAATTGTAGCAAATAATGCGGCATTTAAACCCAGCCATAAACTGTATAGAACAGCGTACGTCCATAGACCGTACTCCAGTAATTGGGTAAAGGTGTGTCGAGTATAAGTATCTTCTATGATAGTCTCTTCATTTAAACCGTAACTTTCCGGGTCCATATGTTCAGCCAAATCAAAAGCTGGCACAACATAATGAGCGAAGATAAATAAAACAATGATATAACCGAATACAGAAAAAAGTACCAGCAGGAAATTAGTCCAGAACTTAATAGAAAAAAGGCGACTTATTTCTATTCGGGTTCTCGTGTATATGATAAATCGATCCTTTAATTCATTTGCGAAAGAAGGTGCATATATCAAAGTAGCTAAGAGCGGTAAAATTAATGGAAAGACCCCTTCCAGCATAAAAGTAAATACATCCAGATTATCTCTAAATTGATAGCTTCCCTGAATGATGAAGAAATATGTAAAATGTATAGCAATTAATAACAGCCAGCCAAGCATTACTTTGATCGACAGCTTTGATTGAATTTCCTTTTTGATAGAATAACCTTGCATGCTCATTCACCCTTTTTTATAGACTGATAAGTTTATACAAATAAATGGTATCGTTTTTTGTTATATTTGTAAACTTTTTCCTGGGAGTTTTTGTGATGAAAGTTAATAAGAAGTGATTTTAAGGTTAAAGTGGCGGGGGATGATTTATAAAAGGAGAGAAAGCGCGACAAAATGGGGCCATTACTGCATTCAAACCTACAAAATCTGCATTGGACGAAGCAAGAACTGAAAAAAGTATCGCTTTCGACTATGCGAATACAAACAAAAAGTTCAAAATGGAACTCTCGGGCAGATTATGCTCACATTGCTGGTTTTATTTGCTACTATGTTAAAGATTTAAATACTGGCGATGAGTATTTATCACACACTGAAGCAATAACACGTTAGTAAATAAAGGATGTGTTGTTAATACAACACATCCTTTATAAAATTTCTAGATATCTAAGAAAATAGAAAGTAATAAGGAACAAGAAAATAACTTCAATGAAAAAGAGGGACTTATTATTATTTTTAAAATTATAAATAATCAATACAATAGTTAAGATAAAAACAATTGAAAAGACTAAGTATAAAATCCATGAAAATAATGGACCTACTACCATTGTTAAGAATCCCGCAACTAGTAATAAAAGTACCTTTAATAATAACAATATACTTGCAATTCTTTCAGTCATAGTGTTACACCCCATTATACAGTAGTATTTTAATACTTCGTTACCCTTATATTCACACAAATAGTTGAGTTCTGCAAAAAAAGGTGGGGGGAATGTAGCATAATTATGAAATTATACGAAGGACTTCAGCTACTTGAACGGGATCAGCACTAATAGGAACTTCTACTGGGTAATCAGTTACATGAATAAAATTAGGACTGCTTTTTATAGTTGGTGAACTTATTGTAACATGTACTGGAAGCACATTATTTTACGCTTAATAGTACTATGAGTACCACTTATATGTCGTTCCATTTCTCAGAGGGAAGAAAATGATCCTACCAGTCTCTCCCCTGCCGTTTTCACCCTAAAAAACTACAATTTCCCTGGGATTGTCACAAAACTAAAAATCCTCTAATACAACCTTCCCAATCATTTTTCCCGTTTCCACCATTGCATGTGCTTTCCGTAAGTTCTCTGCATTAATCGGGGAGATGGATTCTTTTAAAGTGGTACGAACCTTCCCATCATCAATGAACTGGCTAAGCTTTGTTAAAAGTTCATACTGTTTGATCATATCTGGTGTATGGTACATAGAACGGGTGAACATGAACTCCCATACAAATGTTACACTTTTACTTTTTAATACATTGAGATCGAGAGGTTTACGATTTTCTACTATTGAGCAAATTTTCCCTTGTGGTGCAATCACCTCACCCATGCTCTCCCAATGTTGATCCGTGTTATTAAGACAGAAAATATAATCAACCTGACTAAAGCCAAATTTCTGTATTTGCGGAAGAAAGGAATGATGATGATTGATTACAGAATCTGCTCCTAGTTCTTTCACCCATCTTTCACTTTCCTCTCTGGAAGCTGTCGCAATGACTGTCAGGCCGGCTAGTTTTGCTAATTGAATCGCTATTGACCCAACACCACCTGCTCCCCCAATAATAAGAATTGTTTTCTTCTCATTTTCATTTTCATCGAACTCAATTTCTAATCGATCAAATAGTCCTTCCCATGCTGTAATAGCAGTTAAAGGCATTGCAGCTGCCTCTGCAAAAGATAGTGATTTCGGCTTCTTCCCTACAATTCTTTCATCAACTAAATGGTATTCACTGTAAGTACCAGGTCTTGTGATACTTCCTGAATAATAAACTTCATCACCAGGCTTGAATAAGGTACAATCAGACCCTGCTTCTTCCACTACTCCGCAAGCATCCCATCCGAGAATCTTTGGTGTTATTTCCTGTTTACCTTTCGGCGCGCGCACTTTCACATCCACAGGGTTTATAGAAATTGCCTTAATCTTTACAAGCAAATCCCTTTTCTCAGCTACAGGCTTTTCAAGATTCACATCAATCAAACTTTCCTCATGATCAATGGGTAAGTATTTGTACAATCCTATTGCCTTCATTTCCATCTCCTCCATCTATATAATTGAATTTCATCTTCATTATAAAAAGAAACAGTTAATTTGGTAAGTAGGCACATTCTTGTAACTTAGTACCAATTGTGTTATTTATAATAAGTATGATGACAATTTTTAAGCAATGGGGTGTGTTAATCAATGAGAAATAGAAAAAGCGGATATGGATGCCCGGAAGGATGTCCGGTTGAAGGCACTCTCGATGTGATAGGCGGGAAATGGAAAGGTGTTATATTATTTCATCTGATCGATGGAGAAAAGAGATTTAGCCAACTGAGAAAATTAATGCCTGGTGTTACCCAACGGATGTTGACACTCCAGTTAAGGGAATTAGAAGAGGATGGTATCATTCAACGCTATGTATATGCCGAAGTTCCACCAAAAGTAGAATATTCGATGACCGAGTTTGGGAGAACCCTTGAGCCAATCATTCTTTTAATGAAGGAATGGGGAGAGAATTATAAAAAATTGGTTAATAAAAAAGAACAAGAAAACTCAATCAATTAATTATTGTATTTTTCTAAACTTAAAACTTGAGGCTGCCGAGAGCATGGATTTCAAAAGTACTCCTGCAAAATTTATCAAGCATCCCACCATCCATGCCTAAACCGCCTTAGCAGAACCCCTTATTGGTATTTTAAAAGAAGATAAAAATTGAGATAATGATCAAAATTATCGGTAGTATGATGCCAATAATGCTGCATATAATCCCGGCAATTGCTACTTTTCTTCCCCCGTCTTTTCCATTGCGGATCTCCTGCAGTCCAAATATACCAATAATCAATCCAACAATACCTACAATCGCTCCAAGCCCTGAAAAAATAATAATCAAAATGGAAATAATACCCAAAATTAAGGAAGCAATTGCTTTCCCGTTTGTCACAGAGTTGTTCGTAGTTTCATTCATTTACTTACCCCTTTTTCCACTTATTTGAATAATTGATAAATAATAAACGCTAGAATAATAATTACAATAATGATTAACGTACCTCTCCACCCCAGCCCGCCAACCAGGTCTTGCAATCCGCTCCCATGCACACTGCTGGAGGGATGCTTTAACTCTTCCTGTCGCATTCTCTCTCTTCTGTTTTCTGGAGATTCCTTCTCTGGACCCATCATATCCCTCCTTACATTTCATATACGAATCAACATTGGAAACGTTTCACTTTCAGCCTGCAGAAAACATTAGCCACTTAACAAAGGTTCCCCAAATCATATAAAACGGCGGGAAAAAGACTATCGTAATTATCATATTTCCGTAAAAGCCAAGCCTTTCCACTTTTTTAAACAAAGAGCTTAGGTGCCCATCTGTACCTAATTTCCAGAATCGGCCTGCTACACTAAGGATAAACCCTGTAAAACCGAGCCCGTAAAAAACAAAAAGTTCCGATCCGTATATTCTCCAATTTAACAGAATACTAACAATAGCAATCAGAAAGAAAGCCGCACCAGTCCAAGCAAAAATCTTTCCCAACATATAACTCCTCCAAGATAGATCTGTTTGTCCGCGTCTAGTTATACATCAAACTCACAATCATTGCGAATATAAAAATAATACCCAAGCCGCTAAACAATATATACCCAATAATCCTAATTGGCCGAGGCAGCTTGCCACCAGATCTTGCAGAAAGTCCCTGGTGATTTTTCATGTGGCCCACTGCGTCATTGAATGGTTCCTCGGAGTTATGGTATTGTTGATTAATAACTCTCACTCCTTTTTCTTCCATCCTAACATAATTTCCTGTTTGACTTCACATCATATTGGATATTTTTATTTTAAATCTTTTTTCAAGTAATAATGTGTATGCTCTCTGCCCACATTATCAATACTTCCAAACACTTCATAACCATGTTTCTTGTAAAAATCCAGTGCCTGAAAGCTCAATGTATCCAGCTTGATAAAATCGCAGCTTTTCTCTCTTGCAATGCGTTCAATTTCCAATAACAATTGGTTGCCATATCCCTTGTTTCTAAGTTTCTCATCGATAAATAATTGATATACCTCTAACCAATTCCAGCAAACTGCACCAATTAAGCCTCCGTAAACTTCTCCCAGTTCATCCTTAATAAATAAGCCGATATCTTCATATCTACCGCCTAAATCTTCCGGAAAATGTTTTAAATTATATTGAAACAGGCCATCATTAACAAATTGCTTAGCTTTCTTATCCAGTTCATTGACAATGTGAAATCCCATAACATCTCTCTATTCAAATTTATTTTTTATTTTTAAAATAGATATCTATTATTCTGTGAAAACCGCTTCACGACTAAATCTGTTCCTTTGCTTCCTATGATTTCGTC
>NZ_FOGL01000015.1:8638-39948 GCF_900111195.1 Gracilibacillus ureilyticus | reverse complement strand
GCACAGACTCCCTAGATTTCGTCCTGATCCTTGCTTCTTGCACGGCATCTTCCATCGATCTCTTTCCCCTTATAAAAAACCTGCATTCATCAAAATAACTGCTAAATTGATTAGCAACTTAGCAGTTATCTTGACAACATACCTCCTGAACCCCGGAATGATATACCAAATCCAATCCTGACATCAGAGGCTGCCTTTTATTTCTTTCCGCGTTTTTTCGCATTCAGTAAGCGAGCCATCTTTTCCTCTCTGCTTTCGCCGCCATTATTATTCTTACCATTACCGGATTTTGCCACTGGTCTCGGCGATTCTGTTTTCCTTTTTGCAGTTACATTTTTCAAAGGATCTGGCTGCTTTTTCTCTGTGGATGCAGGCATCGATTGTTTTGCAGTATTTTTCGTCGATGCTTTTTTCAATTGGCTAAGCTGTGAAGCTCTTTTATCCGTTCCCTCACTTACTTTTGTCCGTCTGTTTTCTATATTGGAACTGATTGTATTGACAAAAGCAGAGCTGATGCGGAATCGTCTGACCGCTACATCCAGCATAAACAGTACTAATGCGAGACTGAGGAATAGATAGAATAAATCCTGCCGGTCATAACGAGGAGGCAAGCCATCTGGTGAAAAGGAATTATCCAGGTTTTCCAATACTTGCCCGCCGCCTGCGGATGCAATCTCCTCCATTACATGTTCATTGGCTGGCTTAAAAGTATATTCCTCTGAATACGGCACAACGACTCCTGTTTTAAACGAACTGACAGCTTCTCCATTTTGCTGCTCCGTAATTTGAAGAAAATATACTCCTGATTCATCTGCTTCAAAAGTTCCCTCGTACTCTCCAGGTGCTTTTGGCTCCAGGTTGAACGCAACTTCTTCACCTGTTTCGCTAACTAAGTTCGCCTGTAATGAAGCTGGATTGCTATCAGCAGACGTTACGTTCAGTGTAACTTGATTTCCCTCTATCTTTTTTGAAATTTGATAGGACTGTTTTTGATACTGAGGGAACGTCCATGTGATAATATCATTCCAAATTGGCGACCAATTTTCCCATGCCGGCCAATCGCCTGCCCATTCTCCAGATAGATCGGATGTCCAGGCAACCGTTTTGCCTAAGCCATACTGCCACCTTGCCAGAACAGGATCCCCTTTTTCACTTGTTAAAATTTGCTGTGCGCGCCCTTTTGGAGTTGTGGCAATATATGCATTCATCTGTGGTACACCATTTTCAAAATAGGCTCCCCATCCATATCCGTTGGAAACCGCAGGATAGAATGGATTATCTTCAATATACGTTCTTGTTACCATTGCTGTTTCCCTTGATAGAATCGTTGGAATAGTGGAGTTATTTTGCACCTGATAAAAACGGCCGCCACCCAGCTCTGCCATTTCTTCCAACAGCAGTCCGTCTGCTTCCATTCCGATAGCGACAGTAGATAAAGTAATCCCTGATTCACGAGCTTCTTCAATCATTTCCCTGTAATTCATCGATGTGGCTGACTGGCCGTCTGTTAATAGAATGACGTGCTTCCGCTTTAACTCTAATGGCTTCATTTCTTCATAAGACTGGGATAGTGGTGTGAAAATATCTGTCCCTCCGCTTGCCGTTATCGAGCGGATTTTATTTTCCACTTCTTCTTTATCATTAATTGGTCCAAGCTCGACAACTTCCCATGGAACCGAATCAAAGGCAGTGACACCTAATGTGTCTTTTTCCCTCAGGAGTGCTACTGATCGTGCAGCAGCTTCCCTGGCCAATGCTATTTTGGTTCCGGACATACTGCCAGACTTATCGAGCACAATGGACAGACCTAATGAAGGCAGCTCATTTTTCCCTTGCAGATCCATATCTACAGGCATTAGCTTCTCTATCGGTGTTTTAAAATAACCACCTACGCCAAATGACTGGTCCCCACCTGTCATGACAAAGCCTACACCAAAATCCTGGACTGCTCGTTCGATTAGCTCCATTTGCTCTGCTGTGACCATATGTGCAGAAACATTACTGAAAATAATAGAGTCATATTTTAAAAAGTTGCTCAACTGCACTGGAAGCAACTCTGGAGGAATGGTTTCCACTTGCACAGCTGAAGCATTCAGTGCTTTTTCCATGTTCGCAGCTGCATCACTTTTCCCCTCTACAATCAGCACATGTGGCAGCCCTTTTGTTTCTGCAAAAGCTGACAGCTGATTATTCTCCACAACCTGGTCCCCTTCACTGACTATTTCTGCATGAAACGTATGAAACCCGTCATCAGAAATCAGATGTTGAAAGGACATCTGGTTGGACCCTTCATTTATTTCTACCGTTTGGTCAATAATTGTTTCTCCGTCTTTGCTAATCCGTATTTGACTGGTTGTATCCATACTGCTGTCAATGGTTACGGACATAGGAGCCTGTTCTCCTAAATAAATATTTTCCGGTACATCAAAAGAGGTGATCGCCACATCTTCCTTATAAACTGTGGAAAATGGTAACACATCTACAACATAGTCTCTTCTTTTTAAATAGCTCGCCTGTCTTACCGCATCACCGATATTTTCATTCCCATCTGTCAACAAGACAACGCGCCCCTTGTCACCTGATGAAAACATGCTTCCCGCCAACTGGAGTCCTGATGCCAGGTTTGAATAGGATTGATTCATCTCAGTTTGAAAGGAATTGATCCCGTCTACATGGTTGGACAAAGGCGTTTCTACGACTGCTTCTCTAGCTAAAGAGATAATTCCCGCCTGGTCCTCCAATGCTTTCTGATCCACTGCATCATTCACTTGTTCTAATGCATTTTTTTCATTATCACCCAAACTGTATGAGCGATCCACAACGAAAACGGTAGCCAATTGCTGAATCGGCCAGAGGATTTGTATCCCAGCCAAGGCTAAAATAACCAATGTAAAAACAAGGGTACGTAATACGGTCAGCACTATTTTTCTTCCACCAGCTAGTGTGGAATTGGATTTCCAGTATAAATAAAGGACGACTGCCGCTGGAATGAATCCTAGCAGCCATAAGGGATTATCGACTTGAAATGCCACGTCGATACACCTCCCACTCGATAAACAGGATCAATAAAGCAATCGCAGCAAATATTCGCCATATTTCCTGTTTTGTTAATTGTACATCTGTATTTTTCGCACCTTCTCCATCAATGGAAAAAGATTCTGCCGCTTTACCTGTTCGTTCTTCATTATCCAGCTGGACAACAAAATAACGGTACAATGATCCGGCAGCTGTTTTTTCATGAAGCTGATAAATTCCGGGTGTTCTTGGCATGATTACTTCCGGGTTGCCAAGGTCCATTTCCTGAACATTTTCGCCATCCAACTGTTCCAACACTACTTCATTTGCTGTTGTTGAAAAATTGACTGTCGCTGATTCCATTGGTGAAAAATACCCGAGGGATTCTCCACTTCCTGCTAATTCTGCCACACTGTTAGCTAATAATATTGGAAATCCCGGCTGAAGAGGCCAATCTGAATCATCCAGATCGAAAGCAAATAAAATCAAGGGTGCTTCTTCATAAATTCCTTTTCCGATAACAGTCTGCTCCCCGCTTTGGACAAGTGGATTGAATCCATTCCAGTTGTTTACTGGAAAAGCTTTTTCCAAATAAACATTGCCTACATCGGCATAGCTTAACATCGGGTCATCATTGACCTGTTTTAACCCATAGGTTAATGCTGTTTTTTCTTTTACATCAAAAGGCCCACCAACAGATGGTGACAGGACCAGTTTCGGACCTGCTGGCCATTGTTCGGCATCCACACCTGACAAAATATAAATTGTTTCAGGCGTTGCCTCCGGAAAGGAATAAGCTCCGTTTTCATCCGTTGGCACGGTTGTTACATCATGGCCTGCCGACAGCAGCGCCTGTTCAATAAACGGATTCACTTCACCAGCTAAATAAATGGACGGTGCCTGCTGTTCAGGCAATAAAGCATACATCGTATTATCGGAGAGGTATGCATCCTCTTCAATTTTCACTTGATAATACTGATGGACAGACAAATTTTCCAGATTAAACGTTAGCTGTTCATTTGGTGGGATAGATTCCGTTACCTGTTCCAATTCATTCCCGTCATTACTAACCGTAAATGTCACATCCATCGCTTCAGCTGATTCATTTTCTGCTGTTACAATCGCCGAAATCTGATCCCCTGTTTGTTTTACCCCAAATGCCTTGATAGCGATATTGTTCTCGGCAGCTTTCCCGTTATGGACAACAATAGGATTCGAGAATGTTTGCTCAGTCAGAGTTTCCTTGTCCAGATTATCTGTAAAAACATGCACTTCACCAGTCTCCTGCTGAATCAGAGAATAAGCTAACTGTAAACTGTCTTTCATATTTTCATGCTGATAGGAGACTTGCAGTTTTCTAATTTCATCAAGCACCACTTCATGATTCGTCTCATTTGAAGCAAGCAGAACAGGATCTTTCTGAGCATGAATCACACTCACTTTATGCTCATTTCCTAACTTCTTGATTAAATCCTCTGCCTGTTCTTTGGCATTAGCAAATCTGCTTGTTCCGTCCCGCTCTGCCATCATTGTTGCAGAGGAATCCATTACAATAACAAGATGATCACCGCTTACCCTGTCACCAGTAAAATAAGGGCGGGTTAACGCAAAAATTAAAAATAACAGAATCAGAAGCTGCAGCAATAACAGCAGATTTTTCTGAAGCTTGTTCCACCAACGGTCAGATTCCCATTCCTGTAAAGCTTGTTCCCATAGATAAATGGAAGAAATGGTCTGCTGTTCAAATTGTTTCTTAAAAAAATAGAATATAAGTAAAATAGGAATCGCACTTAAAAACCAGAAAGAAACTGGTGCGAGAAAACCCATGCCTTCACCTCCTGATCCAGCCTTTCTGCATCAATGTCGAGAAAATCGTTTCTTCCAGGTTTGTGGAAACAGGACAAAGGACGAGTTCCATTCCACGCTTCTGACAGAAAGATTTGATTTTTTCGGTATGACTTTCAAATAATTGCTTATATTGGCTAATCACCTTCTGCGACATCGAAACTTCACGCTGGTTCGATGTCTCAATATCGACAAGCTGCAGATCACCCGTATAATCCGGATCTATTTCCTCTGGCAGCAACACTTGGATAAGTAATACCTGCTGATGTCTCGCCTGCATCTTTTTCAATGCCAGAAACAAATCAGCCGGATCCTCCAGGAAATCACTGATCAAAACATTCAGACTTCCTTTTCGTCCAGTGGTCGAATGTTGGCTCAGCTGCTGTCCAAACCGTTCTTCCCCATTTGAAACAGACGCTTGTTCAATAAAATGAATGACACTATTCACCATTGCCTTCCCCTTTGTATGCGGGTAGGTCCCAGATGGCGAGACAACCGGAATGAAACTAAGCCTGTCTGAATTTGCCAAAGTTAAAAAAGTAAATGATGCAGCAAGCTGTTTGGCTCGCCTCCATTTTTCATCTGTAATGCCCATTGATTTTGTACAATCTAAATAGATGGAAACAGAAAGTTCCTGTTCATCTAAAAATCGTTTAATATAAAATTTCTGTGATCTCGCATATGTATTCCAGTCAATCTGCCTCAGGTCATCCCCAGGACTGTACAAACGGTAATCGGAAAACTCTAACGATGAGCCAAGCCTGATGGAGCGGCGTTCCCCCTTATGTCCACCCCTGACAATTTTTCTGGAGGTAATCTTATAATTTGCTAGACGTTTGGTAAGAACTGGCGATAAGAGTCCACTCACCGGATCACGACCTTTCTTTTATTGGCTATTCAGCAGGGAGACACTCACAGTCGTGAGTACTCCTGACTGATCATCTCTCATTTCCCCTGAATCGATGCTAGATTTTCTTCGGCGGCAGTGAGCAGTTCTTCAATTAGATGGTCTTTGCTCACTTGTGCTGCTTCCCCTTCAAAATTTAAAAACAGCCGGTGTCTTAATACCGCATAAGAAACTTTTTTAATATCACCAATCGACACATTGTATCGGCCATCAAATAGTGCCCGGACCTTCGCAAGGCTGATCAAACTTTGCAATCCCCTTGGTCCAGAGCCGTAATCCACATATTTTTTTACACCTTCTGTTGAAAATTCATTATTAGGATGTGTTGCCATCGTTACATTAACGGCATAATCCAGTACGTTATCGGCAACGAGAATCTGTTTCGCGATTTTCTGAACATGAACAACATAATCCGCATCGATCCATTTTTCTAACGGCTGCACAGAAGTTCCCGTAGTTCTAATTGCGATTTCCTTCAGTTCTTCACGAGTTGGATAAGCGACATTGATCTTCATCATAAAACGATCCATTTGTGCTTCCGGCAAAGGATAGGTCCCTTCTAATTCGATCGGGTTCTGTGTCGCAAGAACGAAAAACGGTTCCGGCAATGTATACATTTCTCCCATTACTGTAACGGTCCGCTCACCCATTGCTTCGAGTAATGCACTTTGGGTTTTCGGTGTCGCCCTGTTGATCTCATCTGCCAGCACAATATTGGAAAAAAGCGGTCCCTGATGGAAAACAAATGACTGTCCACCTTGTTCATTGGGCTGAATCATATTCGTTCCGGTAATATCTGATGGCATTAAATCAGGTGTAAACTGAACACGCGAAAACTGTAAATCCATAACTTCAGATATTTTACGAACAAGCATCGTCTTTCCGAGACCAGGCAGTCCTTCCAGTAATACATGGCCCCCGGCAAAAATACCCCAGAGCAGCTGCTCGACAACCTCACTTTGTCCAACGATAAAACGGCTTATTTCCGCTCGGACTGATTCAATCTTTTCTTTTGCTTCGATCAACTCTTGTTCATTTAACTCACCCATACTAATTCGCTCCCTCCGATGGCTTTATATCAGAAAAGTATTCCTTGATTATTTGCTGTAAATGGTCTGGATAATCATTTCGTTCCATCGCTTGACGATAAGTATCTTCATAGTGTCCAAACACTTCACCATAGGAACGGACTTCACCAGGCAGAATCGGGGCATTTGGAGATATTTGCTGTTCACTTTCACCGGAACCTAGTTCACCTTGATCGATTTCCTGATTTTCCTGACCTTCAAGTTTTTGAGGAACAGACAGTTCATGGCTGCCTGCACCTAAACCAGCCCCATTACCAGTACCTGTTCCTGAACCTGTTCCGCTTCCACTTCCTGAACCAGAACCGTTGCCAGAGCCACTTCCACTCCCGGAGCCTGACCCGCTGCCTGATCCAGAGCCATTCCCATTACCTGACTGTGACTGACTTCCGCTTCCTGATGTGGAACCAGATCCCCCATTACCTGAAGTCTCTCCACCTGATCCGGCGCTGTTTCCTGACGGGTTACCATTGGAAAGTGCGAGTGAGCCAGGAGTACCAAGTCCGGCTGCTGCCATTTGTTCACCCATACTTTTGGCTAACTGCTGTAAATCAGTTTGTGCATTTGCGAGTGCTTCTCCATTTTCTGCGGCTGCTAAAAGCTCCTTCATTTGTTTTTCCAGTTTGGCCATTAGCTCTTCCAACTGTTCCTCCGTTAATTCTCCATCAGCTAACCCCTCATTATCCATTTCCAAAGTTTCTGCTGCTGACTGTAACTTTTCCTGTAATGACTTCAAATCTTCTTCACTTAGCTCATCTAATTGATCTTTTAGTTCATTCATTTGTTCGGTAATGTCCGCTTGATTCATTTGATTCAACGCGTTAGCCAGACTATTTAATCCTTCTGTTTGCAATTTCTCTGAAAGCTCATTTAATTGCTTTTTGCTTTTTTCTGACTGCTCCTTCAATTCATTCAGCTGTTTTTCCGCCCGAACGAGGTCTTCCGTCATTTCCTCAGCCTTATTTTCCTTTTTCACTTCATCCAGAAGATCTGTTAGCTTCTCTTCCGCTTCCTTACCCGCATTTTCTTTATGCTTTTCTGTAAACTTCTCGATCTTTTCTTTGTTCTCTTTCACTATTTCCTGCTCTATTTCCTTGTCTTTGGCAGCCTCCATCACATCATTCGGAAACATCATACCAAGATAGGAAAAAAGCAGCAGACCGCCTGTAACTGCTAACTTCTTCCATTGTAAAACCGGGAGCTTTTCCGCTTTAATCACAGGCAGGATTATTCTCATTTTATTTAGTGTATCTTTTCTTTGCAGGCTGGCAATTTCCGATGTCTCTTCCATAAAGTGATAGGAAGTTATTACACGGTCTTCTAAGCCCTGCTGATCAAATTTACGAACGGCTTTCAAATTGCCCGGTCTTTGCCAGAAAAGGAACACCACAAAGCCAACAAAGACTGCGCCGATGGTTAGCCCCATTTTCATCCCTAAAAATGGTATGATAAAAAACCGGCTCGTCAAAACCCAAAGCAAGCTAATTGCTGCACCTGTCAGAAGGGCAATGTACAATATATGAATGGATGTCTGCAACCATAATTTCCTTCTTACTTCTTTCAGTAACTGAAAAAAATGATCCTTCTCGTTCATCAATTATCCCTTCTTTTTTCGCCTCATGCTTGGACGTAATTTTTTAATCGCAATCAGTAAGGTAATCAACGTAATCGCACCATAAGCGATAGTGAAGCCTACCCAAAACGGCCAGTCAACTCCTATCTGCTGAAATTCATACACCAGGCTATTCGTTTCTAATGAAAAAAGCATCGAAACGGCCGGATTAAGAACCAGTACAATATATGGCAAAATATGATCCGTACTTTGCGGGCCTCCTGTTGTTCCTTGTGAAAAGCCGACAATTAACCGGATGATGATTAAAAATAAAATGACCGTCCCAACAACTAAAAACAGCATCGTTCCATATGTAGTAATCGTTGAAATGATCGTCCGCTTAATTAACGTGGAAAACATGATCCCAATACTGCCGATTGCCAGCATCGTTAAAAATAAGTAACCAAACATGATCAGTACCGTCTGCGGCGAGACACCGCCATAAAGAAATACGATACTGTACAATGGTAAGGAAGCGACCAACATTAGAATCAGGTATAGCAACGAGGAAAACAGTTTACTCAATATGATTGATGTTGATGACTGCTGGGTTGTCAACATAATGTTCAATGTCTGCTTCTCTCGTTCCCCGCTAATGGCTCCCGCTGTCAAACCTGGCGTAATAAAGACAATTAAACCAAGCTGTCCCATCGAAAGCAGTAAAAATAAATTTTTACTGTCTTCTGCTGTAAAACCATCATAAGAAAACTGTGTTTCTGTATAAATAAAGGCAAGGCATACTGCCCCGCAAATAGCGAGAAATAAAAAGATACCAAGGAAATTCTTAAATGACCGGAACCTTAATTTTATTTCTTTATTTAAAACAGGGTTTATCAATAGTGATTGTAACCGGCTCATTTACTCGTCTCCTTTCGTTATTTCCATAAAGATGTCTTCCAGATTCGTTTGTTTTTGTGAAAGTGTTAAAATGGCTAATCCATGTTCAACCGCTTTTTTCAACAGTGCAACCTGATCTTCTTCCGTACCTTGATAGGATAACTGTAACAGCATGTCATCTTGCTCATCCCGGGTAATCTCAAGTACATTCGGATCATCTTCAAAAAATGATACAGCATGCTCTATATTTTCTGTCACCTTCACCTGTAAAACTTTCTGAGCCTGCAGCTGATTTTCAATCTGACGAACATTGCCGTGTGCAATCAGCTGTCCGTTTTCTATTACACCTAATTCGTCACAAATCTCTGAGAGCTCGGGAAGAATATGTGAAGAGATGATAATGGTCTTATCCATATTTTTCAACTCTCGTAAAATTCCCCGCATTTCTACTCTCGCACGAGGGTCTAACCCGGAAGCAGGCTCATCCAGTATTAAAAGTTCCGGATCATGGATTAAAGCCCTGGCTAAACAAAGGCGCTGCTTCATGCCTCGCGATAACAGGTCAACATAGGAATCTGTTTTATCTGTCAAATTGACAAGCTCCAATAATTGCGGAATTACCGCTTTTCTTTCTTCATTTGGAATTCCATAACTAGCTCCATAAAAATCCAAATACTCGTGTACTTTAAACTTGTCATAAACACCGAAAAAGTCCGGTACATATCCGATCAATTTTCGAACCTGCTTTGGATCTTTTGTTACATCAATCCCGTTGATATATGCCGTTCCTTCACTCGGTGCCAGAAGTGTAGCCAAGATGGAAAAAGTCGTTGATTTCCCCGCACCGTTTGGACCAACAAACCCAAATACCGTCCCTTTTTCTATGCTTAAATTTAAATGGTCCAGTGCCGTAAATGAACCATAGTGTTTTGTTAGATTCACGATTTCAATCATGGGTTTATCACTCCTTCAATAGTTACAGCGGGAACCTCTATGCCACTCTCTGCAACAGAACTGATCCGTAACACAATGGAATTATCCTTCATATATTTTTCGTGAGCATTTTCATTAAACGATGCTTGAGTCTGGTCGATCTCCTCAAAAGTATCACTTTGCACATTATATAATGAAAAAGTGAAGCCAGTTTGCTGATTCAGCTGACTGAACGATAGTTTCTCCAACTGAAAAGAACGCTCAATTAGTGACTCTGGAAGTTCATATGTTAATAAATATGACCCGGCACTCAGGTCAAGGTACGGTTCCCCCATTCCGATGCCATTATGATAGATCCGTCCGTCATTAACCGATACTTCCGGCAATCTGATTTCCGTAGATAGTGTACTAGTTTCATCTGAAGGTAATTGAACCTCAGTCGGTTGAATAAACAGATGTCGATTATTTTGAACAGTCTCCTCTCCATTAACCGTTACCGGATAAAGTGAGTCACTGGTAAAACCGATCAGTAACGGTTTATTCACACTTCTATCAATCTCGTTTCTAAGCGCCATTGACAAAAGTTCGGCCTTGATCTGTTCCACATTCTGTGATGGTGAGTAGCCTTGGTTTCCAAATATCTGATAAGCAACCTGTTCTGTCGGTTGTTCAAAGAAAGAATTATTCTTTTTATCAAAGCTAATCTCTTTGGACTCTCCTGCAGCTATTTCTCCAATTTCATGATAGCTATTTCCACTGATCAAATAGACATCCTCGAAGTCATAATCAAACTCATTCGTAATTTGCCCGGAAATCTGTTCATTCGTCAGTGAAAGATTTGATGTGAATTGTCCATATTCTTTTACTGGATGATTAACCGCCGCACTCCTTGGTGACCAGAACTCCACTTGCTGATAATGGACGTTTGTTTCGTTCCCGTCTTCCTCCAGAAACGGCAGCTCAGAATATAACCTTTGAGGTCCGTACAGATCTTCTGCAGGGAATGGATTATATTCACTGTTCATTGTTAAAGTGTAGGAACCGGATTCTTTTGATAACAGGGATACTGCTCCTTCCCCACTGCCAATTCCTTGTTCATTCACAGAAATGACAGAAATCATATTTGTTTTTATCGCACCGCCTCGGTCTTTTGCTCCTAAGGTATATAATCCAATGCTTAAAATAATCGCTAACCCCGGGATGACAAGCCATGCCCACTCCCGCTTGTCGATCCGTTTTAATATAAAGTAAAGGACAGGTAGTATAATCAACAAATAGGCGGCAAATAATATAGAGAGTGTGGAAATTTTAAAGTTTGCCAATGTTGGAAAAGACTTTGACATATCTGCTAATCTGCTAAACGTATTCATTCCATACCCATTCATACTGGCAATTATATTACCATTTTCATTACCAATGGATGTCCATACCTCATCATTGCCTTTCCAGTCAGCAAGTGCCGGATGTCCTAAATCAAAAGCCAGCTGAGTCACAGCTCCCTTTCCATAGCTTTTGTTCACAACAAGAGGAATGGCGTCCTCTTTATACAAAACAACCGCTTCCTGATCGACTTCCCCCGTAAACAGTTCGAGATTATTTGCCTGAAACGGCTCTTCAAATCCCTCGAGTTCTTGCACCGTCTCTTTTCCCGAAACGGTCAATGGCAGCAGCTCCGCAAGTGTACCAAACTGCTGGTCTAACCCAGGTTCACTGCCTGTTACAATGGTTCCGCCATCTCGCACCCATCGTTTAATCGACTCCTGAATTTGTTCCGGAAGCTGAGCAACAGCGAAATCATTAATTACAAGCAGATCAAGGACATCTAATCCAAGTGCATCCTCTGGTATATCAGCTGCCTCCAAATTAATAACTTCCGGGTTGTTCCCATTAAATGACGTTAATTTTATGTAGTTTAAGCTATCCGGCTGATCAGAAAGCACCCCGATCACCATTTGATTTGGCTGAATATATGTCGGAGTTACGGTTAAGCTTGAGTCAATCTTCACCTCATTGCCACTTTCCCAATCACCTTCAAATAAGCGAAACACTTGCTCATTCTGGTTTTGGTTATATCCATATGCGTTTAAATCCTGAGTAGCTTGCATCGAGAAAGAAATCGTCTTCGTTGTTCCTGATGCTATGTCTACCGGCACTATTTTGTTCCCGATTGGTAATGTAATCACAAGATCTCCTGAAAAATCCTCTTTATCATTCGTAATTGTTAATGTTACAGGATATCCTCTTTCTTCCTTTGCCATTCCATTTAAACCGGCCTCAACTTTTATTTCCAGTCTGTCCTGCTCATCAGCATGCACAGTATAAGGATCGCCTAAGCTTAAAATTGTAAATATTATTACAAAAAAACCAATGAAAATTGCTGTATGTTTTTTCATTATTTTCCCCCTTCCTATTCTTACTGACGATAATAAAGATGAAATAGTTTCTAAATTTATTAATTTTTTTAGCTCAAGGTGAATTTTGGCTAGTCAAGTATTCCTAATTAATGGTAACATAATATGCCTATTTATTTTACACAATTTAGAAAGTTCACTAAAGAATAACTATTAGGCTTCCAGGTTCATAATTTAAAAAATTAATGCATAAAGTGTACTATCAACTTTAAAAAATGTTATTGACATTATCCCTACACTGATATATGATATTTCGTAATTAAATACAAATAATGCAAAGATTGGAATTAGTAGAAGGTGGATAATCTTCAAGAGAGCCGATGGCTGGTGGAAATCGGCAGTTATTTCCTTTGAACTCATCCAAGAGCAGCTCCCTGAATATTATAGTAAGGGAAGACGGATTTCTCCCGTTATGAAGATAGGTGGTGATGGCCGCCGAAAATGAGCGGATTACTGATATTCCAGTAATCAATTAGAGTGGTACCGCGAGCAATGCCTCGTCTCTATTTTTATATAGAGGCGGGGTTTTTTATTTTTAAAAATAATAAGGTGGTGTTTTTCATGGAAAAAGATAAAGAAGCTCGAAACCGGGCACACATGCCTGAAGGAACGTCGTCCATTATCAGCTGCCGCTCCTTACAAAATGCGCACAAGCGATTAGCAGATTTTTTGGAAAAAGGTAAAAGCGTTCTGGATATCGGCTGTGGAACTGGTGCCATAACAGCCGGCATTGCCGAAGAAGTAGCTCCAGGTCAGGTGATCGGCATTGATGAAAATCAGCAATTTATGGAAACAGCAAATGATCAATTTGCTGCGATAGAGAATCTGAGATTTGAAGCTAAAGATATATATAAACTCGATTATGAGAACCAATTCGACGTCGTCACAGCGGCAAGAGTATTACAGTGGCTCAGTGAACCGGAAACGGCACTTAAAAAAATGGTAAGAGCAACGAAAACCGGCGGCAATGTTGTCGTACTAGATTATAATCACGAAAAAGTAATATGGAATCCTGCGCCCCCTGAAAGCATGCAGCATTTCTATAGAGCTTTTCTGAAGTGGCGGGCAGAGGCCGGGATGGATAATGCAATCGCTGATCATCTCGCTGATATGTTTTTAGCTAACGGGCTTACGGATGTCGAAATCTCCGTCCAGCACGAAACTGTCTCAAAAAGCGACCCCGACTTCCAGCAAAAAATCGACATTTGGGCAAAAGTGGCCGATTCAAGAGGACATCAATTAGTGAAAGACGGATATGTTTCGGAAAAAGAGAGAGCACTTGCCGTGAAAGAATACCGGGAGTGGATCCAGACAACAGCTGAATCGATGGAGATGTATTTACTGGCAGTGAGTGGTGTTAGGTAATAGTGGAAGAAGGGCGTTTCATTACGCGCCTTCTTCTGTTTTATATAAAATTGATTACACATTAGGCATTAGCTAACAAATTATATATACCAATTTATGGAAAATGTTATAATTTACAAGTGAAATGAATTCAGCTTTTAAAAGGAGTTTTGTTTGTGGGAAATACAAAATATTTAATTGTAAGTGTATTTTTCATTGTTGGCTTATTAACAGCTTGTAACCAGGAAGAAACGGCTAAGGATAATAAGGAAAGTCATCATACAGAGCAAGAGAGTTATTATATGAATCTTCCCCAAGTTTTACATTATGGAGAAGGTTACAAGGATGGAAATAAAGTAGTGACAGTCCATGAAGCATATGCAGACCGGCAGACTGTTTCTTCCATAATCTCTGTCAAAAGTGTCGGAGATTCACCGCTTAACGCAGAAAGCTTAGCTTATATCCTCAACGATAAAAGTGAGGATGTTACTTATAAAGGTACAATTTCTGACAACAAGAATCCTGCTGACCGTAACCTGGAACCTAATGACGAAATAACCCTTAACATTGATTTTGACGTATCAGTTCTGAAGGATGAATATATCCTAACAGTTGAAAGCTTCGACGCACCACATTCGACTCCGTGGATAATAGACGATTTGGAAAATGAAGAATAAATTTACTATATTACTGTGTACAGACTGTTGTGGAAACAGTGCGAGTTGAAAAATAACGCAGAGAGCGGAAGTTCTGACGGAGAAATTGGAGCTTATGGACTTTTGGACGGGCGCTGAATGACTTCGCGTTTTAAAAAATGAGAGCCATGGCTTTCGCACCGGCGCTGAATGACTTCGCGTTCTAAAAAATGAGAGCCATGGCTTTCGCACGGGCTCTGAATGACTTCGTGTCTGAAAAATTAAGAGCCATGACTTTCGCATGGGCTCTGAATTTCTTCGCATCTAAAATAATTGTTCTCATGGCATTCGGAGCAGTTCTAATGCTGCAACGCCCCCCCTCCGCTACGCGACCTCTAATTTATGTTAGCATGATAAAGGTTAACTCAGCGGTCAAATCACCAACTGAATAATCTTCTCACACCACTCCCGATTTTCGCCCGATAAGTTTCATGAATTACAATCATCAAGACAATTATCCCGAAAATATTATAACTGCTCATCACGATCACCTCCTCCCACCCATCATTCTTTTACAAAAATCGCACTGCCGGTAATCTCCACATCCATCGTATTCTTCACTCTAGTTACTTTAACAGAAACCCGTCCATCTCTCGCAATTTCCTGTCCCTGTTCCACAGTTAGATGAATAGAATCACTAATTTCCTGGATGTATGTTGCATAATATGCCCCCATTACGCCGGAAGCAGTCCCTGTCACCGCATCCTCCACTGTACCGGAATAGGGTGAAGAAAAGTGCCGGGCATGCATATCCGCTTCTGCATCAAAAGTTTCCTGACAAAATGGATGCACCGATGCTTTCGGCATTTCTTTTAAAATATCGGGAAAATCCTTATTGTGCGGTTTCATTTTCTGAAAAGAGCTTAATTTCTTTATCGGAATTAATAATGTCCATGTACCTGTACTTCCATAAACAACTGGCAGATTATGATCAAGATCATTTTCCGTTAACCCAATCGACCTCGCTAAATCCTTTAATGACCCATTAAATGGCTTAAATTTGGGAGAAGCTTGTTTCATAGTAATCCTCGGACCATCCTCAGACATTTTAATGGTTACTGGCAGAATCCCTGCCTTTGTTTCTATTTGGAGAGTTTCCTTATTGCCGAGCAGGCCTAGCATTTTTAATGCATAAACAGTAGCCATCGTCGCATGCCCGCATAAATTCATTTCATGACCTGGTGTAAAAAAGCGGATTCTCAAATCAGCTGTTTCTGACTTCACAACAAAAGCAGTCTCATTAAAACCCACCTTAAATGCCACCCTTTGCATGTCATCTTCTGTTAATTCATCGCCATTTAAAACTACCCCGGCAGGATTCCCTTTATCCGGGATACTGCTAAATGCGTCATAATGATATACTTTTATTCGATTCATCTCCCGCTCTCCTTATATTTCATTTAAAAATCCAGGTGTAAACAATCTGTAAAAGCCCTATCGCAATTGCAATACAGGGCCCCACAAGCAGAATTCCAATTAACAAAGAGCGGAAAATATTCCATAAGGAAGTTCTGCTTTCACTATCGATATCATCCAGTTTCCAGTTCATTTCATTTAATTTCTGGTTTACCATTTTCAATTCATTTAATATTTGAGTTTCTGTATTCTTCTCCATGTAAAAACACTCCGTTAGTCTTAATAATCTTTATAAGAACTTGCATCTTTCAAAGGATTACCATTAGGAAAAGTCCCCTAACCTTTTCCCCATATCGCCTTTGTATAGGCAATTTTCATACCAGCTCTTTCCATATTGTTCTGACTGACAGAGCCGAATTGTGCCTGCCCTGTGATTAAATGACAATTTTCACTAAAAGCCTGAATCATACGCTTTCTAATTAATGAGCTCTGAACTCCTCTTTGCCTAAACTCAGGTAAAGTTGTAGCAGCTGCAAGCGAAGCAATACCTTCTTTTCTGAACATAACTCCAATGCCGGAAGGTTCGTTTTCAATAAAGGCAAGATAAAAAGTCCAGCAGTCACTGTTGTAAAGGACCTGATTATTCTGTGCCACTCCACTTTTCAAAAATGCAGGCATTGCAAACCCCTTCGTATAAATCTCCGCAAAAATATCAAACTCATTTTCTCTTAATTCACGAATGGAGATTTTCGAATTCATTTCTTCTATTCGATCACAGTAGTTTGTTTTATACAAAACCGTATGAAACCCCAGCTGATAACAGCCTGATCGATGCAAGTATGTAAACAATTCTGGAGAAGCATTAGCTGGTGATATCTCAAACCGGACCGGAATCTCTTTTTGTTTATAAAAGTCGATAATTTGCTCTATAAAGGGTTCATCACCTGCTTGTAATCCTTTAACAGTATTGAAGGAAGGACCTGGGATGTTTTTAACAGAAAAGGCTGAAGCATTGCCAAATAACTTGACCTCCACCCCCATCGGATTACCTTCCATCTTTTTGATGGACGTAAGCCGGGAGGTCAGTAAATCAATTTCCGACTTTTCAAGTTTTTCTGCCAGTATTTTAGTCACAACCACCGCTAACACCTCCCTATCAGTTATTTTGTGAATGACTCTTTTTTTGTCTAATTACATCCTATTCTAACATAATATTCCAATAAAATTGTATACAAAAAAGACAATCGTATATTTGTGATTGTCTTTTACTTGCTTTTAAAATAGTAGGAATGCAAAATTAATGCGAGTATGTATTCCGGCTTGTCTTCTTTTGTATCGATAACTTGAATTCCGCTCACTAGATGATTACGTTTCAATGAACCGACTGACTCTTCATTGTGAGTCAGATTTATTGTCGAGGTAACAGTCGAAGCAGAAGAAATATACGATTGCTCACCAAATCTCACCTCAAGTGCCTCTTTTAATTTTGCCGTATTTTTCAGATTGATAAGTGTCCTCGCTTCTCCCACATGCTCGTCATTTTTGTAAATCCTCCATCGTTCCTGCTGTGTAAACCACTTTTGCCGATACCAGCGTACTTCAAAAGCATCCCCATCAATTTGAACTTTCATTGACAGATACCAGTTTGAACCGAAAATGTCGCTAACTGCATATTGCCATTTCTTCTCAAAATACCGGTCAATATAGCCCCTCTTTTCCGTTCCTTTAAACAGCGGCTTTTGAATCAGCAGCATTTTTTGCACATTATAAAATGACCAGCCTGTAATTCCATCAGGCTGATATTCCCGTTCTTTTACTGCAAATCTTTTACAGACGACTAACAAAATGATAGATGCGATCGGAAATAGAAAAGTCATCGCAAAGATTTCGGGCTCAAATGCATCGAAAACGAGATAACGAGCAAGCAATGTGAGCAGGATTAAAATAAAGAGTAAGTTTAAATGTATCATTCCATTTCACCTCTATAATACATACGAAGTTTTCCTTTGAAATGTTTCAACTAATTCTAGGACACTGTTAGGCTGAACCTTTCATTATCAATGATTTCACTAATAATCTCCTTAACTGACATTTCACTATTCTCAAGGATATATTGCTTATCTATACCAGACTCCATAAATTCGTCAGCGAGGATTATGCACCTCTCCCCCATTTGCTATTCTTCTTTTCTCATGCTGTCTCTTTTCAACAATGTCTCCTTGTTTGTCCATAGAACCACATATTGAACGTTAATATGTAAATCGAGCAGATGCTCATACATCCATTTTGCTTCAGTCGGAAATGTCACATAGTCAACCACCACGTCATTCCCGTACTTAAGAAAATTTCTAGTTAAACTTAAAATGTTATCCCATATTAGTGAGATTTCCGCTTGACTCTCCCACGGTTTCTGCCGGCCACTTTTATGCATATGCGATACATCATCACCGGAAATATAGGCACTAAACGGCAGCTTTTTGCAAAGTTCGAGCGATGTAGTTGTTTTCCCAACACCAGCCGGACCGGAAATAATGTAGACCGTATGCTTTTTCAGTTTGATCTCCCCCTTGTCAATTACTAATCACTCTCTATTTCCACATTAACTTACTATGGTAAAATCACCTATATATCGTTAACAATAACCTCAAATATTTCTGTATAAATATCCTTAATATTCGACTCAGTCTCTTCATAATTGTTCAGGCTAAATCCCCACATTCTACTTTTGTCGGAGGAATAAAAGCCTGCAGCGTATTCTATTTCTATATCAGGGATTTCATCATAACCTATATCTTCATTGGTGAAAGGCACATAAGACTTTTTTGTACCGATGAAAAAATACGGAATCTCTGTTTCTTTATATTTCTTCACATTTTTTTCAAGAGAAGCTTCGGGAAGAAATTCTTCCATAATAAATATGGCGTCAAGTTTTTGCAGAACAGACTTCTTCTCTAAATCTGAAAAAGTAACGGTACTAAAAGCTATGTTATTTTCTCTAACCTCCGGAATTTTCCCTATCACTCCGATTTCCAAATCATCTCCTACATATACTTCCTTTTCATTCAGTACATTGCAGCCAACTAAAAATGAAAGGAATAATACTGCAACTAGAACATTACTTACTTTCATACAACTCTCCTAACATTCTATTCTCACGTTAATTCAGATAAAAAACCGCTATCTCCGGATAACAATTGATGCGTACCGGGATTTTTACTGTGCCTATCCCCCTTGTGATGAAAAAGTATTGATTATTATTTAGTTTCCGTAACCCGATATGGAATTGTTTATAGGAACCAACTGTTTTATTAAATAATCTCACTTGTCCGCCATGTGTATGACCAGTCAGCAAAAGGTTAAATTTCAAATTATGATTTTTAAGATAAGTAATAATATTAGGTGAATGAGCTAGATAAAAGGTTAGATCACTACTTGATAATGGATTATCAGTGTATTTCTCATTTCCGTAGACAGAATTATCGAATCCATATACCGATAAGGTAACATTATTTAAATTAATTAAATCCCCCTTATTTTCCAAAACGGTCATATACTGTTCTAAACTTTCTCTGTTATCCATATATTCTTTACTCTGAATGCTTCTTTTACGCAACATTTTCAAGGTTTCTCTTTCATAATTTCCTGGTGTGAAATAAATTTTCGTTCCACTATCTTTTATTTTTATCACTTCGTTAATTATCGAAGTAAGCTGGTTCTTACGATTCGTAAGGTCCCCAGTGATAAAAACAATATCAGGTTTATATTCTAAAATAATTTTTGATAAACTGCCATTCAAGAAGTGAGTTTTCCCATGCAAATCAGAAATATGGATAGCTGTTACCTTATTAGACAGATTAAATGAAAGAGAATGCATAGAAACTTTTACATAATTGGTATGAATGATCAGGAAGCCAATTATTATAAAAACGATCCAATAAAATATAGTCATTATTTCTTCTCTCCAGTATTGTTTTTGGCACCAATAAATTTCATTCATTTTATTAAATCAAATAAAACAGGTACTTGTTTAGCCAAAACTTCTTCATCTGTTCTCCATTCAAACTTCGGGCCAACTCCGCCATATTCTAGAGAAGTGATCCATGGCTCCTGACAGTAACCTGTTTTTATTTGCTGAATTACCCATTTAGCAAGCTCCCAATCTTCCTCACTCATTGGCATGCTGTCTCTTAATCGACCCTTTTGATCTGGTTGGACCCCGGTTATATGGAGTTCCTTTAACCTATCCAATGGGAGACTAGAAATATATTCCCTAACATTTAATCCGAGACATTTTGACGTCATTTGTGCATGGGCAGTATCCAGCAATAATCCACAGCCTGTCTCTTTTACAATTTTACTTAAAATTTCCGGATCTATAATTGGCTTCAGCATATTTTCATTTATACCTCTGCATATGACATTCTCGATAATAATATTTTCTGCTCCAAATCTATCAATAACCACTCCCAAATCATCCAGTGTTGCTTGCACGATTTGATTAATTTCGGAAGGATTTGTTGTGAAAATATCAACTTCAGGATAATCTTTGACATAGGCAACGGCATGTACGTTAACAAACGGTGTAGCCGTATATTTTCTTAAAGCTTCTATCTTCTCCCAATCGACTTTATTCAATTTACAGTTGCCGGCATTTAATCCAAAATGGACATAACAAGGCCTTAGTTGTTCTGCTCTATAAATCAATTCCTTGCTAAAATCCGGACATTTAAACATGTCTATTTCAATCATAGAATCTCTGACTAATCTTTCAATTTCCAATGAATAATTTACAGCAAGTTTCAAAGCTTCACCCCATTATCACGTATCCTTAACTATTAAATGTTGCACATAATTAATGTATTATGACCGAACACACCGTGAGTTGAACTAATTTACTTAACAGGAATATAGATTTCCAGCTCACTGTCAGGGGAACCAGGATCAAAATTATCACCATATAATTCAATAATCCAATCCCTGTCATGACTGTATCCGTTCTCAATAATCCAGGCACTAATCTTGTCATATGATTTTCCGATGGTGGCCATTTCTCCTATATGTGTTAAACGAGCATATTTACGAGAAGGGATAATTTTGCGCGCCATACCTTCAGGCACAATTGTTGTATTATCAACAACTGCTGTTGCATAATATGTTCCTATTATTTCCGCTCCAGGCTTGTCACCAGGTTCATACAATGCTGCTGTTTGTTTAACTTTATCCTGCAGTTCATTAAGTCTATTATGCAAGATGTCAAATGTCTTTGGTATCTCAATTGGGTAATCCTTAAACGCGCAGGAATTTTTTATACCAATGCAATTAAATTCTTTTAAAACTACTTCAGTATTCATTTCACAAATCCTCCAATCGTTTATATCAACATAAATAAATGTTCGATACAATCACTGTATATCCTCTATTTTAGAGTCTGTTTTCACGAAAAAAGGTGAACATAATCCAATGAGGATAATCATTATTAATTACTCCTGCTTTCTTTTTCCACTATCATTTTTAACAACATTACTGTATCGCCTGTCTCTATTATTCTCTCAATTGATTTCTCGTCCTTTAAATCAGTATTACTCATTGAATTATCCTCTGTTTCCCGATAAATTGCTAATAAGATTTCTTTTCCTATTTCTATCTCTGTTTTCTCCTCCCCGATCGCGTAATCCCATGTGTTCATCCTATTATTTGCTTGGAGGCTCAGCTCCTCAGGCCCGAATTTTACACCAGGTGCATAAAAAAACAGCCTGGATTCCTCCGTATTTGCATCTAATATTCCTAACCCCATTTTTCCTTCTTCCACTTTATCCGGGCTGTTACTGAAGGAAAATTCCAGCTTAGGCTCGGGAATTTTTTCGCCATCTTTGTATCTTTCCACCCAAACAGTTATCCAGCTTTTATCCGCATCAGGTAAGTAAAAATCGAAGTCAAATATAATTCCCAAATTTAAGTCATTAAAAGTCTGCTCATAAACAGAATCTTTGCTAATCTTTATTGTTGGTTTATGCCTCTCCTGTGCTGAACAACCTACCATAACGATAAAAATAATCAACAGCAAAACAGCATTAATTTTTCTCAAGTTTTCATCATCCTCTATTTTCTACTTTTAAGAAATGCCTTACCTTAGACGATTCTCCAAAGATTCAATGGCCAGTTTTAGTGCAGTCAAGCGACGCTCATTTAATGTTTTTTGAGGACTTCCTTCTTTTGCTTTTAAAATTTGTTTTTCAATAGATGGAATGATACCTTGCAGAACTTCAATAGAAGTCAGTACACTCTCTTCTTTATAGCAAAAATCTTCTCCATTCCAAGTGCCTTTTAAGCTTTCTAAACCCATTTTCACTGCATTTAGCCTCTTTTTGACAAGAGTTGTGTTTGAACCTTTTTCTATCGTACTTTTATGAGCATTCGTCAATTTATTAAAAGTTGACTCCAACGATTTAATGGACAAATCCTTGATTTCCTGGCTAATCGCTTTCATATTCAACCCTCACTTATCGTTTCTGAATAAGTTGCTAAACAATGGGATCACATACAACAATTATATTTAACACTCAATCTATAAAAAATCACTTTCCTAAAAACTCTGCGATGTCTCCTGAAACAACTGCTGTATCCCATGGATGCCAGTAATAATTTTCTCCGTCATAGCTTAAATACTGTTGATAAGCAAACGCGTCCCCTGTATAAAAAACCATTGAATACCTATCCGGATCACCATTTTTCGTCTTTGGCTCATAGACAGGATTCTTCTCACTATTTACTAGCAGATCCAGAAATTCATTCATCTTTTCGGCATTAGAAATACTAGAAATTATTACATTATTCTGTTCCTGGTAAATCTCAATCTTTTCCACTTCCTCCATTACTATGTCTTCAAAATGCCATTGATAGTCAAAGGAATTTTGTGAATAATAAAGCTTATACCCATTAATAGAGTAATCCGATGGTACAGCTAACATTCCGGATATACCTTTCACTTCATAAATATCCGTTCCTTTATCAAGATATGCCGCATCGCCATTTCTCGTCTGATAAGAAGGATTGGAGACATTTTCATTCACATTAAACTGTACTTCTCCAACTTTTTCTCCAATAAATTGTTCATCAGTAATGACAGCAGAGTGGATGCCGCTATACTCCTGATCGTCCCATTTGAGAAAATCCACCCAGTCAATAATTGTATTGGAATGAGTTGAGCCTGAGTTGTTTCCACCAGAAATTTGGCATCCAGCCAGTAACAGGAAGCTTATCAGCAATAGCCCTAATCTTTTCATAAAAACCACCTTTTTACACCATTAGTCGGCCTTCCCTGAAATAAGTTACAGCACTACACAGCAGTTCGCCTTCTTTTAAAGAAAACAAAATATAACAAAAGAAATATCGAAAATGCAATAACTTCAAGTGAAAGAATATACCATGGATAAGGACCCAGGAAATCTATGATACTGGCATTGCTAGGTTTTCTCGCTAGAAACATATAGTTGGAACCGATCATTTTATTAACGATAAAAACAAAAAACGCCATGATATTTAGAACTACAAATGCTTTAATTACAGATCTAAATGATGGTTTATATTCTTCAATCCAGATCATATAAAAACATGCGAGAACGATCGCGATATGTGCAAGAAAAAATTGAAAAAATCGCAAATGTGGAAAACCGAAAAAAAGCTCTGGTGTCAGAATAGCTATAAACGCACCTGTCATACTTACAAAGAAAGATACTTCGAAAACTCTGTAACTCCTTGTCAGTAACATAATGGTACATAAATACAGTGAAATGGAACATAGTTGAAAAGGTAAATTGATAACCACATCCCACCTGTCATGCAACAAATACCATAAATGAAAGAAGATCTCTCCTAAAAGCAAAAAAGCAATCAGACTATATTTCACCAGACGCTTATATTTTTTCCTTATTGGATCCCTGAAGAAATACATAAAAACCAATAACACTAATGTAAGCAGGATCATAAACAGATGGGAAAGGGAGAACGCCTGAAATGGAAAATCCGCCTGATTAAAACTAATAAGCTGCTCCATATATCTAACTCCTTCATGAATCAGACTTCCTTCTTTTCAGTTTACCTAAACCTTCACTACTTTTCCATATAATCCCTCAATCAATTAAAAAAAAGCTTTGATCCAATCAGATCAAAGCACAGATTAATGAATCATATTGTCGTCTTTCACGTCGATATACAAAGAACCATCCTTTTGAACCTCTGCATAAAAAACTTCGGAAATATTATTAATTCCGTTATTATCCAACTGCTGGGTTAACCAGTTATCATCAAGGTTTAACCGCTTGAGATTATTGAGAATGATATTCCCGTCACTTATTACTTGTGTTGCTGAAGGATTAACTGATGGAGTTTGTTGTATATTCAAATCACCTTTCGTTGCAGGTTGTTTGTCAATTTTCTTTAAAACAGATAGTTGTCCGCTTGTTTCGAATACTGCATAATCTACATCTTTCAGGGAAAATACACCCTTTTGACGAAGCAATGCATTTAATGAATCCATATCTAGTCTGGTTGATCGCAGTGAATTTTCCATAATTTTGCCTTCTTTGATGACGATAATTGGCTCACCGGTTGTTAACTTACGGGCTTTTTTTGATTTTATATCAATAAATCCCATCGCAATCGTAAAGACAGCCCAGCCAGCCAGTGCAATTATTCCATTACGGATACTTAAGTTTTGACTAATAGCAAGATTGGCTGTAATGGAACCAATCGCGATTGCCGAAACAAAATTAAAAAAAGTCATCTGACTAATTTCTTTTCTTCCCATTGTTCTTGCAAGTGCGAAGAGAACAACAAAGGCAATCACTATTCTTAAGAGCAGTTCAGGGATTGTCATTTTCTCACCACCTCCAATCGTTCTTTTCTCCTAGTATGCTCGTTACATCTCGGATTTATGAAATAGAGTGGGTAATGAATATTTTTGATCAATCTACAAATACTCTCTATGTATATCGCTTCGGCAAGGAGTAATCTTATGAGATTTAAGGAAACAGTAAGGAGGGTCTTTATGGGAGTATTAAGTGGAAATCCGGCAAATGAGCCAATGCACTATGGTGAAGTTTTTGCAACATGGTCATATCTTCTCACAGCTAAAGGATTGGTGGCAGGATTCCAAACGAAATTAAACCATGCTGGTGATGACGATCTTAAAAAATTATTGCAGGAAGCAATTGATGGAAGCCAACAGGAAATTAAGCAGATTGAAACATTGTTAAAAGAGAATGGAATTGGATTACCTCCAACCCCTGCTGAGCGTCCTAATACACGTTTAGAGGACATTCCAGCAGGAGCACGTTTTCTCGATCCGGAAATAGCCGCTTCATTATCTGCATCGATTGCCGCTGGATTAGTTGCATGCAGCCAAATTATGGGCCAATCGATTCGTGAAGATATTGCAATGATGTTCGGCCAGTTTCATACATCAAAAGCAACATTGGGCGGAAAAGTCCTTCGATTGAACAAAGAAAAAGGCTGGTTAATACCTCCTCCATTGCATTATAATAATGCGGAAGAATGCTAATATAGAAGGAACAGATATTTTTCTGTTCCTTTTTACTGTTCCGCGATTTCAAACATCAACATCCACATACTACTATCCTGAAATAGCCTTCTTAACAATTTCTTTATCATCAAAATATATTGTCTTATCATTCAGTATTTGATATGTTTCATGACCCTTACCAGCAATTAATACAATATCATCCCTTGCAGCTGTCTTTACTGCCTCATATATAGCTTCTTCACGATCTTCTATTATTTTATACTCCATTAACTTACTTTGATTTATTCCTTTTTCTATATCTTTTAAAATACTCGTTGGCTCTTCAGATCGTGGATTGTCAGAGGTAACAATTACTATGTCACTATAGCTACTTGCAATTTGACCCATAATAGACCTTTTCTTCTTATCACGATCGCCTCCACATCCGAATACAGTAATAACTCTACCATTAGAAAAATCCATAATGGACTTCAGGACATTTTCTAATGCATCCGGGGTATGAGCATAGTCAACTAGAATTGAAAATTCCTGACCTTCATCCACTATTTCCATTCTTCCATCAATACTTGTTAAGGAAGCGAGACTCTCTTTAATAGAAGTTAGTGGAATGCCCTCAATCAGTGTAGCAGTTATACTTGCTAGTGCATTGTACACATTAAATATTCCGACTAATTGAATATCCATGTTGATGTCCCCTTTAAATGAAGTTACATCAAAATTTGTTCCGTTGGACGTCATGTTGATATTTCTTGCTATTACATCAGCATTGCTTTTAACTCCATAGGTTATTACTTCTGCTGCAGCAACCTTCTTAAAATAATGAAAAGTTGCATCATCTGCATTCAGTACAGCGAATTTCCTTTCATTGTGATTAAAACTGCTTCCGAGATTGGAAAACAACAGTCCTTTGGTATTTCTATAATTTTCAAAAGTCCCATGGTAGTCCAGATGATCTTGAGTAAGATTGGTAAATATAGCAGTTTTAAAGTTGCATCCCAGCACCCTTTTCATATCTAAGCCTTGAGATGTAACTTCCATTACACAATAATCTGTAAGCGAATCACTCATTTTCCGTAAGTTTTTTTGCAATATGGGCGATTCCTGGGTATTAATATCTGTCGGATATAAATTATCGTTCATTTTCACCCCATTATTACCCATCAGACCTGTTTGGTAACCATAGTCAGATAAGATTTTTTCAATGATATAAGATGTTGTTGTTTTCCCATTCGTTCCAGTAATACCTATAAGCTGTAGCTCGTTGGATGGATACGTGAAAAAGTGTGAAGAGATAATAGACATCGCATATCGGGCATCATTAACAAATATCTTCGGCACATCAATTTCTACATCTCGTTCGAGAACCAGGGCTACTGCACCATTCTTCACTGCATCCTCCGCATAAGAATGGCGGTCTTTTAGAAACCCTTTAATTTCAGGAACACAAATGAACAAATTACCTTTTTCAATCTTTCTGGAGTCCATTTGTATGCCAGTAATTTCTGTTTCCATATTGCCCATTGTACATTTAACAAGCAAAAGCTCCGCAAGTTGCCTTAGTTTCAATATCTATCACCTCTTGTTTTTCAGTAATGATAACTATTGTTCAAAAGTGACATGCTTACATCCAGTTACTTTCCCAGATAATAATTCCTCCATCTTCCATAATGTTACTTCTACCGCTGTCTCTATATACCCGACTATCTGGTTAAATGTGAAAACCTTAAGCTCTTCATCTAAATTCTTTGGGTCATATTCCATATCACCTAATACATATGGCAAGAACTGTACAACATCCGCAGACTTAACTTCATCCAGATCAATTATTTCAGGGGAATCGCTAAGCGTCTTTCTTAATTCATCTGTGAAAAGATAGTATTCCAGTAACTTTCCGTTCAACAAACGAAAATCCTGATGGTATAACTGATACAAGGCTTCATCTGCCTCCATCCGGTTCCTTAGCCAAGGCAGGTTAAATCCTTTTAACCAGATATTATCCGTAATTAAATGGGAGTAGTATCCTAATACATATTGATTCTTATTAATAGCTTCTGTCCTATATTTCTTCAAAAATCCTTCATGGTCAATATATCTGGTAAAATCCTTGATTTCTCCTGCATAAAAGTGTGATGCAGTTTTATCTTCAGGAGAAAAAACAGCATCTGGTGCAATATTTCCAAGCAAAAAGGGTGCCTTCTTTTCGATTGCCAAAGAATCCGCTACTCTCATTCCAACAATCAAATGCATGATTCGTGAGCCCATCCATTTTCCACCTCCCAAATATTATTAAAGCGTTATCATTTATTTCGTGTCTCTTCCGAAACCAGTTGCTTTGCCATTAAAAGATAGTGGAAGTGAGAAAATCCTGCTTGCTTTCCAGATACAACTCACCCAGTTCCTTTCTTCTTTGTTTTGCTTTTAGGTGCAGTTCAGTCTTTTTAATTCTGTTCTCTATCTCTTCATATTGCCTTCTGTCCTGATACTCCCATAATGCTGTTATTTCGTCTTTATTTTCATTCACCCATCTGCCAATTAATTTAACTCCATGACTCTTTTGATTCGGATACAGATAAGTATGGAAAAACTGATTAAATTCGTTTAATCTTTCGGGAAGTATCTTATAGGTTTTCCTTCTGTATATCATTCCTTAACGCCCTTCCCTACCGTTTTGGTAAACGCTTCCTTTTTAAACTTCCAAGCTTCATAAAAAGCCTCAACAGTTGCATATCTTCTCATCCGGTCTTCCTCTACAGCTTTCATTGCGACCTCATACAAACCAAGATTTGCTTCCCATTTAGAAAATGAACGATCTAGTTCACCGCCAAGTAAGCAAAACGCCATTGCACCAAGATTGAATACATTCGTTTTTGAATCAATTGGAGCACCAAGTTCATACTCTTCAGGAGATTTGAGGCGGGTAGATCCCCAAAAATACGTACCAATATCATTAATTGCAGGTTTTTTTCTGTAAAAATCGATATCGCACAGTTTGATTTCATCTTTTTGAAAATTGTAAAGAATACTGCCATCATAAAAGTCGACAGCGACATATTTATTTGCTTCCACATGATTGTGAAAATTATAAATTGCATCAAGTGCCTTCAATCTTTTTTCAGTATCCAAACGCTTAAATCGGTAATACGGTGACATAGGATTATTGTATTTCGCTTTCCCTCCAAAGGACCAGTGTGAATGTAAACATTCCCCGTCAAACCAATCAAACACTAATACATATCCGTTTTTAACTGAAAAATGGTCTAATAACTTTATTAAATGCGGATGTTTTAACGACTCATATACGGAAACGGCCTGAATCAGTCTGTCAACAGCATCTTCTTTATTTCCGGAAAACTCCATTGGCTGTGCTCCAGCATATTTAACAAAATATTTTTGTCCGTCCTTCTGCACACCAAAACTTATGTTTCCTGAATCTTGCTGATCAAAAACGCAAAACACTTCACCCATTTGCTTTAACCATTCAAAATCATGCGATGATTGTAAATAGAATTCAACCATATCAATTTTTATTTTTTCCAATTAATCATTCTCCTTATCAACAGGAATTACGCAGTTTACAGGGGAATGATACGTTTTCCCATTTAATAATTTTTTGCCCCTTCTAAATCGATCATCATTTTTCTCATAAAGATCGCCTCCTTTTGCCTATGTTATTGAAAATTATACCATCATTCCTTAAGTATTTGTTGGAAAAAATTAATAAATAATCCTAATTTTATGTTAATATAGTTACAATAATTTAAAGGGGGAGTTGAAATGAACAGCCAACAATTGAATGCAGATTTTTCACCAATTGCTGAAAGATACGATGAGACTAGAAATTTACCGAACGATATATTGAACGATTGCTATAATGAATTGGAAAAATCACAAATTCTTTCCCGGAATTTCAGCATATTGGATGCAGGTTGCGGAACAGGACAATTATCTATTCCATTAATCGAGCGAGGTTATCAAGTAACAGGGGTTGATCTATCAGATTCAATGCTGCAAATTGCCAGCGCAAAATGTATTGGCCAGAATAAAGCGGAGTTCATTGTTGCAGACGTTAGCTCATTGCCTTTTAAAGATGATTCATTTCATATGGTTGTCGTTTCAAAACTCTTTCAGCATGTCACTAAATGGCGCAATGCTATCGATGAATTAGTGAGAGTTCTGAAGCCCGGAGGATTTATTATATTAATTCAGGATAAGGGTGCATTTGGTAATACTGTCCGTAAGAAATTTGCCCATTTTTGTGATAATGAGGGATTTATTGATCGTTATTACGGCGCAAAATCACCGACGGAAATACACGAATACTTAATTAACTTTTCTACTTATGAACAATTAAAAACGGTTTATGCATGGAATAAGGAAATCACTTTCGGACAAGCTCTGCAGGAAATTAAGGACAGACTTTTTGCAGAATTCTGGAACATTCCTGATACCGATTATGAGAAATTGATTTTTCAGCTCGAAAATTGGGTGAATGACTTACCCGAAAAGAGGGACACGAAAGAAACACTTCAGTGTAAATTAGTAGTGGGTTGTTATAGAGTTCACTAAAAAAGGAACAGAAATTTGTTCCTTTTCTATAATGAATTATAAATCAAGATATAATACAGCTTCATCCCCCACCATTTCCCCAGTCATTGTGAAACCAACCGATTCATATAAATGGATGGCAACTTTGTTGGTTGGTTCTGTTGATATACGAATTCCCATTTCATTATAATTATTTTTAAAAAAAGTGATAAAATTTCTTAATGCAGATGCTCCATAACCTTTATTCTGATATGCCTCATCAATCATAAACCGCTCAATCCACCATGAATCCTTCGGGAATTCCTCATCAGCAGGATGGAAAACATACATTAAAAACCCAACCATCGTTTCTCCATCGTAGATACCGAGTGGATACCTCTCTCCATCTTCATAATGAACTTCAAGAAGCGAGTACCAGTTAGGAGCAACAAAATTGCTTTGTTCCTTTTTTACATTTAAATGAAAACATTCTTTGTAGTTATTTTTATCGATTTTCTTAAAATCTATATTCATCTTTATCCCTCTCCGCTTTTTTTATAATCTAGGTAAAGGCCTGATCAAAATTATACCATTATTTTACTAAAAAATATCGAATACATATTTCCCACCACATTATCCATAATAAAAATGATCACAGTTCAAGGAGGAATGAACATGGTAAATCATAATCAGCCAAACCCGGATGACCGTTCAGATAATGTGGAAAAATTACAACAAAAAGTACAAGATACCATTCAAAATATTGAAGCAGCACATGAAACAATGAAGTTCGCTTCAGGCGAAGAAAAAGAAAACATCATTGCTAAAAACCGTCGCAGAGAAGAAGCCATTGCCGGAATGAGAGCAGAAATCAAAGACGAAGCACACGACCAGCAGCAACAGTAGTATATTTTTATCTCCCCATCTTTTTGAAAAAGGCGTATGGAATTAGCGCATTCCATATGCCTTTCCTCCAGTGCGAACCGGTCACTAGCTATAACCCGCTATTAATGGATGACCGATTGAAGGATAGAGTTCTCAAATATATATAAGTGGGTGATCCAAACTTACACACTTTATTTGACAGACAAACCCTAAGAAGACGAGCAGACGTGCTAATTTTTGTTCTTTACTTTATGTACTTTCCTCTCTCTATTTGCAGCTTTCACTCTCTTCTTGCAACTTCCGCTCCCTTCTTGCAACTT
>NZ_FOGL01000015.1:0-8228 GCF_900111195.1 Gracilibacillus ureilyticus | reverse complement strand
CGCTCTCTTCTTGCAACTTTCGCTCCCTTCTTGCAACTTCCGCTCCCTTCTTGCAACTTCCACTCCCTTCTTGCAACTTCCGCTCTCTTTTAGCGACTTTCCCCTTCTTTTTGCAGATTCCACTTACGTTAAAGTCTTTCCACGACAAGCCTCTATAAGAAATTGAAGCCTGCTTACCAAACGAGCAGGCTTCTATCAAAATCACTCTTCTAATTCGTTATTCTGCTACTTCGGGTTCTTCTGCAGATACTCCTACCTGATATCTGTAAATTCCAGTACCATCACCGATTGCATAGTTCTGTACACGATTATTAACAGGTACGAGAACCGCACGATATAATGTTGGGAATGCTGGTACTTCTTCTACCATTAACTGTTGCCATTCTTTATATGTTTCCACACGTGTTTCCAGGTCGAAAGCAGCTTCAGATAATCCTTCTTTAATTAAACGTGTATTTTCTTCATTCGTCCAGCGAGTCATATTAAACGCTGCCTGCTCACCCCATAAGCCATCCGGATCGACATCAATTCCAACACTCCATGCAGCCTGGTAAATATCTATTTCCGGATCATCTGCTTCGACGCGATCATAGAAGGAATTAAATTCATGGAGTCGTCCTTCGAGCATTTCGACATGTAATCCGACTTGTTCCCATGCCTGGATATAATATTTTACTAATGGCTCTGCTATCTCACCACCACTCATTGAGGCAAAATTAATAACAAGCTCATTACCATCTGGATCTTCACGGAAATTATCCCCGTTCACATCAACATAGCCTGCTTCATCAAGTAGTTGTTTCGCTAATTCCGGATCATACGGTAATCCTTCATTTTCACTGTCATGAAATTCCGGGTGTGATGGCGGGATTAACGTCGTACCAGCCCATCTCAAGCCATGGTAGAAACGCTCACCAACCGTATTGTTATCAACCGCATGTGCCATTGCTTTCCGAAGATTCACATTCGCCATTTTAGCATCAGGATCATAGACATTGATCCCATTGTCTGCATCCCACTTTCCTAACTTGAAACCAATATAAGTGTAAGCACGGTCTGTTACACCAAGCCATGATAAATTGGACAGATCTGCATTATCTGGGAATTGATCAACAGGAAAACTGTCGACAATATCAACTTCCCCATTTTTTAATGCCTCGACAACTACATTTGGATTAATCACTTTCAATGTTACTTTATCTAACTTTGGCTCACCTCTCCAGTAGTCTTCATTTTTCGAATAAACGACAGATTCACCAGGCACAATACTTTCCACTTTATATGGTCCAAAACCGATCGGCTGCTGCCGGACTTCAGGTGATGAAGAGATATCTGCTACGTTCATATCACCAAAAATGTGCTTTGCCAGAGGATATGTCCAAATTCCTCCTGTGATAAGAGAAGGAGTCGCTTCTTTGTATGTGATTTTTATTGTTTTTTCGTCGACAACTTCGATTCCTGAAATCGTATCAGCTTCCCCGTTATGATATGCTTCAATTCCTTCTACATTTCTTAAAGAGGCATCAAAACGTATTCCATCATAATCAGGATGTGCAATTACTTCGTGGGCAAACAGTAAATCTTCCGCTTTTACCGGCTCACCATCATGCCAGTTAACATTATCCCGAATGGTAATGGTTGCCGTTTTATTATCATCTGACATCGTATAAGTCGCTGCCCCATCGTTTGTATAGACATAATTTTCATCCCATGTCAGCAAACCTTCATCAAACCACTGTAATACCTGTACATCGGGGTTTCCATCATAAAAATTGTAATTCAATATTCCTTCAAAAGCTGTATCTGAAACGAGCCCAAATGTCAGCTCTCCACCTTCTAATGGTGTTTCATCTTCTCCTTTAATATTGGAAAAATCATCAATGGAATAAAGTTCTTCCGTTTCTCCACCGGCCTCTTCCGGTTCATCTGTTTGTTCTGCTTCCTCAGTTTCTTCTTTCTCTACATCTGTCTCTGGTTTATCCACATCTGATTCAGTTGAGTTTTCATTACATGCAGCAAGCACCATGACTAGTGACAAAACAATGGCAAAAAACAACAAGCGAACTGGAACTTTTGACATTTTTATTCCTCCCTTTTTTATCCGCGTCTTTGTTTTGCATCTGTCGCGCGTTTTAACGCCTGGCCGACGTTATTTATACTCAACATCAAAATTAAAATTAATAATGATGCAGGTAACCAGATCCACCAGCGGTACTCCAATGTTTGTGGATTTCTCGCATAACTGACAAGAGTCCCCAGACTTGGCGTACTTTCCGGAAAGCCGAAGCCAAGAAAAGAGAGTCCTGACTCCAAACCAATGTTGGCAGCTAAATTTAATGTCATTGTGACAATGATCAATGAACTGATATTGGGCAAAACCTGTTTAAAAATTATTTTTAAATGAGAAGAGCCTGCAGTTTTCGATGCATTCACATAATCCAGTTCCTTCTCCTGCAGTGCTTTTGACCGGATTAACCTTGCAATTCCCATCCATAGAAAAACGGACATGATCAACGAAAAGGACATCACACCATAATTTGGTACGATACTTACAAAAACGATGACAATCATTAATGTCGGCAGGATCATAAAGAAATCGAGAATACGCATTAGTATGTTATCAACCGTCCCCCCGAAATAACCGGAGACGACACCCATTGTGATCCCGACAATCCCGCTGATGAGGGTGACTAAAATTCCGATAGAAAGCGAGTTTCTCGTTCCAATAATTAATTGTCCAAAAACGTCCCTGCCGCCGTAATCTGTTCCAAGCCAAAATTGCGAAGAGGGCGGTTCATGAATTGCAAATAAATCAACTGTAACAATTTCAGATTCATCCAGAAACAACGAGATTCCGAATACAAATGCAACCATCATCATAAAGAAAATTAGTGAGATAAGTGCAAGCTTATCGCGGACGATTTCCCGCCATAAAATTCTAAAACCGGAATGTTCCATATTTATTCACCTCCATGTTATTTCATTCGGATTCTTGGATCGACAATACTTAAAATAAGGTCAGAAATAAGTGTCCCTAAAATCGAAGCAATCCCAAATAACAGTACTAATGCTGTCACAACACTTGTATCCCGCTGCATTAAAGAGCTTAGAAACAACTGTCCAATTCCCGGATAGCTGAATATATTTTCAATGAAAATAGACCCGCCAATTAATCCGCTAATTTCATAGCCGAAGAATGCAGCAATCGGCAATAATGAATTTCGGAAAATATGCTTTCGGTAAATCCTTGTTTCACTCACACCCTTAGAACGGGCAAGCAAAACAAAATCTTTCTGTTTCGTATCAATAATTTCACTCCGTAAATACTGTACGGTAGAAACAGTCGTAATCAATGCCATCGAAAGTGCTGGCAACAGCATATGATAAACTTTGCTTAGGAAAAAACTCCAGGTACCCGGCACAGTTCCGGGAGTGACACTGCCACCTGTCGGAAACCAGCCGAGCTGAAATCCGAAAATAAATAACATTAGGAGAGCGAAAATAAAGACAGGTGCGGCAAAACCGATATAGGTGTAGCCTGTTATGATCCGGTCAGAGATGGTATCATTGTAACGTCCGCTGATTAAACCTAGCGGGATCGCAATCAAATAAGTTAAGATTAACGTCAGTACAGATAACCAGAAGGTATTCCATAGACGCTGATTAATTATTTCCGTAACAGGTAATTTATGCTGAAACGACTGCCCTAAATCTCCTTGGAAAAGATTCGTTATCCAATTCCAGTACTGAACATGCCACGGATCATTTAAACCAAGTTTCTCCCGCTGTGCTTCTATTGCCTCCGGACCAATATTCGGATCAATCAGCCCAGTTAATGCATCACCAGGCATCATTTTTGCTAAGAAAAAGATAACAATACTTAAAAGGAGGATTTGGGGAATCATGATTAAGACTCTTCGAAACGTAAATGTCCACATCCTATTGTCCCTCCCCTGGCAGTGCAGCAAAATGGTCAGCTGCAATTGCTTTTAAATCGTAAGCAAGTCCGTTCTCATCAAAATACTGATTGTATTTCTCATCAAAATCCCGCTTCACTTCTTCCCGTAATGCCATCATTTTTCCGCGGTTTTTCGGGTCAATATCTGGAATCGAAGAAATTAAACGTTTCGTATAAATATGCTGCGGATTTTCATAGATTTCTTTCGCTGTCGCCTCTTCCACAAGGCGGCCCTTATACATAATTCCGATCCGATCGCACATATGCCGAATAATCCCCAGATCATGACTGATAAGCAAATAGGTTAAGTTCAGCTCTTTCTGCAAATCTTTCATAAAGTTTAAAACTTGTGCTTGTACCGATACATCTAAAGCAGAAACAGGCTCATCTGCAATTATCAGTTTTGGCTGTAATGCAATCGCACGTGCAATTCCAATTCTTTGTCTTTGACCGCCGGAAAATTCATGCGGATACTTGGCAATACTTTTTTGGCTTAATCCTACCTGACTCAGCAGTTGCTGGACACGTTTTTGTTCTTCCTGTTTTGTTAAACTTTCGAAGTTTCTTAAAGGCTCCGCAATAATATCCAATACTCGTTTTTTGGGATTAAGCGATGAGTAGGGATCCTGAAAAATCATTTGAATTTCTCTGCGTAATTCTTTTGTACGCTTTTTCTCAATTAAATTCTTCCCTGCATAAAAAACTTTTCCTGATGTGATTTCATTTAATCCAATAACCGCTCTGCCTGTTGTAGTTTTGCCAGATCCAGATTCCCCAACTAAACCGTATGTTTCCCCGCTTTTCAATTCCAGCGAAACACCATTCACCGCTTTCACATGGCCAACAATCCTTTTAAACACTCCACTGCGAATTGGAAAATGTACATGCAGATCTTCTAGTTTAAGAAGCGCCATGATTCATTCCTCCGTCCTCACCAATAAAGTGAAAATCTTCGTAACAAGTACATCTGACAAAATGGCCCGGTCCGACTTCGTGCATTTTGGGCTCTTTCTCATGAACTTCCTCCGGGATCCACGGAATTCTTGATTTAAAACGGCAGCCTTCCCTTGGCAGGTTTGGTAATGGTGGAACAACTCCCTGAATGACATATAAGCGCTCCTGTTTGTCAAATGCGGAAGGAACTGATTGCAGTAATGAGCGGGTGTAGGGATGCTTCGGATTATCAAACAATTCAATTACGGGAGCAATCTCCACAATCTGTCCAGCGTACATAACCGCAACACGGTCAGCCATTTCTGCTACAACACCTAAATCATGGGTAATTAAAATGATTCCAGCATGCATTTCATCTTTTAATTTTCTGATTAAATCCAAAATTTGTGACTGGATCGTTACATCCAGTGCTGTTGTTGGTTCATCAGCAATTAACAAGCTGGGGTTATTTGCGATCGCAATAGCTATGACTACCCGCTGGCGCATACCGCCTGAAAGCTGGTGCGGATACTGATAATATATCTGCTCGGCACGAGGGATGCCGACCTCTTTCAGTAATTCCACTGTCCTTTTTTTCCGTTCCTGTCTGGACATTTTCTGATGCAGCATCAATGTCTCTTCAATCTGTTCACCGATGATCATCAATGGATTAAGAGCTGTCAGCGGATCCTGAAAAATCATCCCAATCTCAGAGCCGCGTAATTGATTCAATTGATTAATGGAAGCATTGGCAATATCCTTATTTTTAAAAGAGATACGGCCATCCATTTTTGTTCTTTCTTTGTTATGCAAACCTGTAATGGAAGCTGCAAGCGCACTTTTTCCACAGCCTGACTCACCTACAATGGCGACAATTTCATTCTTGTTCACTTCCAGAGACACATCATCTACCGCTGCATAATAGTCGTCTTTTATTTTAAAAGATGTACGTAACCGTTGAATGTGAAGTAATGGATCCGTCATTTTCTCACTCCGTTCCTTCTATCTTTACTTTTTAAAAAATATTATTTACATACTATGCTTGTATCTGCCTGATTATGGTCGTAAAAAAAGTGAAATTTTTACTATTCCAGACGTTTATTGCTGTGGTAAAAATGTTATAACTGAAATGGATATCAGGCAATGCTAGTGTAAAGTAATCTTACCAATTGATTAAAAAAACTTAAGATCACGGTGAGAACCTTTAACAGTAAACGCTTTCAAAATTACTTTTCTATTTAATAGGGCAATTATGCTAATATAATCATATTCAGAGACTTTCATAATATTAAAAAAAGTCGATCCATTTATTGGTCGACTTTTTTTCCAGTCAGCTGTTAAGAAGCATTAGGCACTTCACGCGGCGTATATTCAACTTGATCGGATGAATAAATTTCTATCATTACTTTTCCTTCCTTCACTTTAGAACGGATAAGCAATGGCTGATTCAGGTTATTTTTAAAAGTGAAATCGGGGCCGTACCAACTTACCGTTGCATCACGTCCTGGCGGCACATAGGGAACTTTCTTACTGTGGGAATAGCGCTCAACCATTTCCACTCCAGCACGGTCCACCGCATTATACAACGTGGAAGAAACCTGACAAATCCCCCCGCCAATCCCTTCCGTTAATTCTCCTTCTACAATCTCTGGTGCTGGCAAATACCCTTTCTCCTCCGTCCTTTTTCCAACAACCTCGTTAAATGAAAACGTCTTGCCAGGAAAAACAACATGGTTATTGATTGCTTCAGATGCAAGGAATATATTATGGGATCTTTCCTCATTATTAGAATTAAAGTACGTAACATAGTGACCTACCTGCTGTGTTCGAATATTAGCGAGCAGCTCACTGTCCACATTGGAGTGAATCTCCATTGTGGGTACTTCTATTCTGGCAGATTGATCACTAAAAAAATAACTGTAAAACAATTCTTTAAACTTTATCGGATCTATTTTATAGCCGGCATTTCCCGGAATAATCGCTCCATTATCATCAATTGTTGCATCTACCGGTTCCTGATACACTTTCTGTTTAAGTTCTTCGATAAACATACGGTATTTATCCTCATCCACTACCGGCTCCTCAAAAAACAGCACTCTAAGTTCCGCCCTGCTTACACTGGCGATTGGTTTCCCTTTATATGTCACCACTAAATCCGAAGTATCTGCAAACACATTGAGCTGATTTAGTAATAGTAAGAAAAATGTTAAACCGATTATTTTCATACACGAAAGCCTCCTGCCCTTAGTATGAATCAGTGGCAGGATTTCATGTGTGAATTATTAAATATGCGCTGGATCAGGATCCCTCCTGTTGTTACATTTCGAGTGGTGCTTTTATACCTAATAATCTTAAAGCCTCTTTCAGAATAGTTTTCACAGAGAAAACAAGTGCCAACCTTGCTCGTTTTTGCTCATTGTCATCCAGAATACGAACAGTACCATAATATTTATTAAACGCTTTGGCTAGGGTGAGCGAATATTTTGCAAATTCTGATGGATCATTCCCATCTATTGCACGTTTAATTGCATCTGAAAATTCCATTAAAACGGTAATAATTGGCCAAGCCTGATCATCTTTAAACGGAACTTCTTCATTCAACTGATAATTACTTTTTCTTAAAATCGACGCCGCCCGCGCATGGGTATATTGAACATATGGACCGGTTTCCCCTTCAAATTTGAGCATATCCTTCAGTGAGAATTCAATGTCATTTAACCGGTAATTCTTTAAATCATGAAAAATTACTGCTCCTGTTCCTACTTCAATAGCTACCTCTTCTTTATTAGCAAGAGTGGGATTCTTTTCAGTAATACTCTTATTAGCTATCTTTATTGCATCTTGCAAAACTTCCTCTAAAAGTACTACTTTTTCTTTTTCTTTCGACATTTTTTTACCATCTTTCAGTATCATCCCAAATGGAACATGTATCAGAGAATCATGCCAGTTATAACCCATCTTTTCTATTACATTAAACAATTGCGTGAACTACTCCCACCACTTACCACCCTTACGGGTTGCTTGAAGTGGGGGCTTCTTGGGTAATCGTCCCTTTTGGCAGCTGACGAAATAGACCAAGCTAACCCTCTTGTTCCAAGAGTTTATCCTTTCATTCGGCACTTGTTAATATGCGAATGCCTTCTTTTTTTATATTTAGCGCAGCATTGTAATCTCTATCAAGATTTAGTCCGCAAGAACAAACATACATCCTAACATTCATAGGCATTGGTTGGGTATTTCCACAACACGAACAAGTTTTAGTAGATGGAAACCATTTGTCAATTTTGATCAGTTGTTTCCCTTGTTCTTTTAGTTTGTACTGTAAGAAAGAAGTGAA
>NZ_FOGL01000002.1 GCF_900111195.1 Gracilibacillus ureilyticus | reverse complement strand
ATCTTCGTTATTACTTAGTTGAAGCTGCCAACTCCGTCAAACGAAATGAACCTGTGTACCATGAATTTTACCTAAAGAAATATAAAGAAGTTCCGAAATACAAACATAAAAGAGCCCTCGTTATGACCGCGAGAAAACTAGTGCGTTTGGTGGATGTGCTACTACGCAACCGCCAACTCTACACGTCAGAAAGGAGCGTGTAAATCATAAGCAAATAAGGCTTATGAATCCTTTCTAATGAACCCGAACGAATGTTTGTTTATTGGGCGGGTTTAGTTCAGCGCGACTTTTTTTAACCTTACATGAATATTATTATCTTTTTTTAATCATTTTTTTGCTTGACTTATCACCACAAGTCTTTAATAGGAATCTTAAAGCTTACCATTGTGCCTTTTTCTTCCACACTGTGAATATGCAGTGATGAGGCTTTGTCACCATAAAATAGTCTTAGTCTTTTCTGAACATTTTGCAACGCCATTCCGGACCCCTTCTGTTCAGCGACATCCCCATTCATTAATTTTTTTACATACCCTAAGCGATCAGGATTCATCCCTGGTCCATTATCTGTAATCGCAATTCTTATATGATCACAATCGACTACTTTTTCAATTAATACCGTAATGTTTGATTGCCGTACAACATTCCCTGCGCCATGCAAGATGGCATTCTCTACTAGTGGCTGAATCATTAATTTTGGAATTTTGGCATGTAACCAGTCAAAGTCTACTTCTTTTTCCCAATTGAGCCTGTTGCCAAATCTCATCCGCATAATTTTCATATATCTTTCAATATGCTCTAATTCCTCTTTGATCGTCACCCATTCATCCTGATTTTCTTTTGTGATCGTATAACGAAACAATTCAGACATTGCAAGAACTACATTGGCTAGCTCCTCTTCATCCTTCTCATCTAATGACCAATATAGCGCATCCAATGTGTTAAAAAGAAAATGCGGGTGAATTTGAGCTTGGAGTGCTTTCAGTTCTGTTCTGTTTTTCATAATCTCCTTCTCATAGACCATCTGTACCAGATAATTAGTTTCTGCAGCTAGTTGATTGTATGTTTGGTTTAATTCATTAATTTCGTTTGTTGAGAGTATTTCCGGATTGTGGGCAAGTACACCTTTACCTGCTTCACGCATTGTTTTTGTTAATCTAGTAATTGGCCTTGTAATAAATGTTGCCAGGAAGAAGGATGAAACAAAGAAAATTAACAAACCTACTATTCCAGCAATAATTATCCCTATTAAAACGGTTGGCATACCTTTTGTTAACTGTTCCACTGGTGTTAAATAATAGATTGTCCAGCCTGTAATGTCAGAAGTATGCTGAACTACCATATATTCTTTTTCATCAACTAATAAAATTTCATCAGCAGAACCTGTTATATTCTCAATTTCATACGGAAAATTAGTCGCAATCGTTTTTTTCTTATCGTCTAATAGAATCGTATAATCTGTTGTTGCTTCATTATTCAACTGAAAGTGCGGTCTGCTTATTCGAACAACAACGTATCCGCCATGTTCAAAATTCTCCTCAAATAAATTAATCCTGCGGCCTACAAGAAAATAATTGGAGTCGAGCGGATCTTCACCAATCCAAATTAATCCTCCCTTTGCTTTATTGGCCTGTGACACCCATTTTGGATCAAGTCTTTCCACAAGATTTGTTGCATCAATTGGAATAATACGTTGATAATCACTTGTATACACTTCAACTGAATAGATACCGTCTGCATTCGCCTGAATGAGATTAACTGAACTCATTAATGACTGCCTTTCATTAAAAGTCGATGAATATCCATTCCACTCTTTTAAAAGAATATTTTGTAATTCTTCATTTGTGATTATTTGTTTAGTGACCATGTTAATTTGTTCATACAAAGAATCATAACGGCCACTTGATTCTATTGCCGTCTGCCTGATTTGTTCTTCGGCATTTTCCTGCAGTAGATCAGCAACAAGCACATATGTAATACCGCTTACAATTATGAGGACAAGCAAAGTAACAAATAAATATACTACCAACAATTGATTTCGCAATGTATTCCAGCTTTTAAATATATTAAACATTATCTCACTCCAGCATTAAATAACTTTGTTTATCCGATATCTAAAGTTTCCATACTATTATACTACTTTAAAAGGACTAAAAAAACATAAATCAAACAATTATATCTCAAACTAAAGATTTTGGAATAAAAAAAGAGAGTGGAACATAGCTGTATGCTCCACCCAAAAAGTATGTTGAAAACTAAATAAAACACATAACATGAATTATGTGCAGTAACCCGAATTTGAAATATTTAAAGTGTAATACAACCGCTTCCGCCGATTGCTTCGCTTTCCACGGGGCCGGCTTCAGCTAACTTGCTGAAGAAACCCGCTTCACCAAGTGGATCTTCAGCTCGTCCTGTCCCGCAGGAGTCTACGCAATCGGCCTGCGCTGAAGTATTGCTCTACAATTTTTATAGGATGTTGCAATAATAGAGACATAATAAAATTCTCATGAACATTTTATGCTTGAACTGTTCATGAGAATTTTTATTTTAACGTATGTTCACCCAATATAGGATATCAAACATCTTCACTGGGTAATTTAAACAGTTTTTTTGTCACATACATTGTCGAATAACTCCAAAGCGTAGGCCGACCATACAGACTCCTGTGGGACAGCGAGATCTGATGATCCACTTTGCAAAGTTAGCTGAAGACGAGCCCACGGTAAAGAAGACACTATGAAAGCGTATTTTGCTTGAGTAGATGTCGCACTTATGCCCTTGGGTGAAAGCGAAGTGGCCGGACGGAGCGGCAGTATAGCACATAACATAATACTTCTTTATTACACATAATCCATGTTATGTGCAATATAATAATCGATGGTATTCACACAAATTCTTTCGTTGTTTACTGTTCATGTGGTTTTTGCAGGGTCAATGCTTTTATTCCACTGTCCTCCACTCTCAAATTTTATTGTTTTCTAAGCTATTTTGATTCTTTGAACGAGGCGTTATATTCTTCAATAATGGCACTTCCGCCTTCCGATTTCCATTCTTCCACTGCAGATGCAAATCCATCTTTATCAATCTTGCCTAAAATGTAGTTGTAAGTAGCATCAGTAATAATTTGTTGAAGTCGTGTACCTTCTTCAAGATAAGTCTCTGAATACAGTGTCACAGTCGGATCCTCAATTAAATAGTTTTCATTATCTTTAATTAATTCTTCCGATTTAGCCTTCACTTCCAGTTCCATGATACTTTCATAACTTCCTCTTGTTTCCGGTTCCCCGATTAATATACTTAAATACGGACGGACTTCCCGATCTGTTATTTGTTTATCATCACTCGGTAGTGCTTTACCATCTACCACTTCATAATGTTCCCCTTCAATACCCCAGTTTGCTAAATTTGCTACTTCCGGTGTCATCATTTTGTCGAAGAATGCTAAAAGGTTTTTTAATTCTTCTTCAGTCTCTACAGCACTCTTAGGAAACATCAATGCATTTCCATAACCAGGTACAGACCAGACTCCAAATTCACCATCAGGACCTTCTATACGGTTTTGTACTTCAAACTCTAAATCAGGGTTAAGTGCAGCCGCATCACGATACAGACCACTTACATCCCCCATTGCTCCTACATACATTCCTGCGGTACCATTTTTAAAAAATTCCTGTTGATCGGTTTTACTTGTAACAGGGAAATCCTGGTTAATATAACCATTTTCATGCATCTCTCTAAAGAAATCCAATGTTTGCATATACTCATCAAACATAAATTCCGGCAATAATTCTCCTTCTTTTTCCCCCCAGTTATTCGGTGTGCCAAACCAGGAAGAGACTGTCTTGAATGCACCATAAATCAAGTCACTTCGATCAGTTAATCCGAATGTATCATCTTCTCCGTTGCCATCAGGGTCATCCTCTGTAAATGCTCGTGCCATTTCCATAAATTCCTCTGTATTCGTTGGAGCATCCAACCCTAAGCTTTCAGCCCAGTCTTTACGGTAGATCAAACCTTGCCTTGATAGTGGTACACCTTGGTATAGTGCATACAGTTTCCCATTTACCCTTGTATTATCCAATATTGTATCCTTCAGTTTAGACAGATTTTCATAGTCATCGATATACTTGCCTACTTCCCAAAATTGTCCGTCTTCCATTGCGCCTCTAAATTGATTAAAAATAGCTTGATTACCGAAAAAAACAGCATCCGGTAAAGAATTAGTCGCAAAAGCAGAATTCAACCGGTCTTGATAGTTATTCCCTGGTATCCATTGAATGTCTATATTTGTGTTTGTTGCCTGTTCAATTTCATTCAGTATTTTTTCATCAGGCGTCTCCGGAGTATGCAGTGTAGCCATCATGGAAAATGAGAAAGCCTCACTCTCCCCGCCTCCGCCAGTACCTTCACTGCTGGAACATCCTGCCGCTGTAAATAAAATAAGTAAAAGTATAAATAAGCTAAATAATTTTTTAAAATCCTTCACAATAACCACCCTTTTTAATTTATTTAGCAATTGCAATTGATACTTTTCATCTTATTAAAATTTCAATCAGTGTGTATATAATCATTTCTTTATACACTGTACAGCGCCCTGATTTAAAGCGTTTTCATATTATGTGGATAATCATTATTTTCTTTGTCCATCTATTTATAATATAATGATTACTCTTTAACATTCTCAAAAAAATTATAGCGAGACTTTTGATCAGTGGGGAATCAAAATGTCTCGCTATATATTAATAATTTGCTTGAATTACTTCTAATCCTAATTCCTTTAATAAGGCAACATCTTCTTTAGCAGCATTACTGTCCGTAATAATACGATGGACATTTTCTATAGAAGTGACATGAGCAAAGGCTTGTGTATTAAACTTGTGATGATCAGCAAGGATATAAGACGTTTCTGTTATTTCAATCATTTTTTGTTTTATCCGTGCCTGCTGTTCATTTGACTCGCTAATGCCCCGTTCGAAATGGATTCCTTTACACGAAAGAAAAGCTTTATTTACATGGTACAGGTCAAGCGACCTTTCAGCCAGTGGACCTACATAGGAAAAAGAACGGGAAAGCAATGTACCACCTGTAGATATTACCGTAATTCTCTGTTTTTTACTAAGTTCTAACACAACATTCACAGAGTTGGTTAAAACAGTTATAGGAATGTTAGGGAGATTCTTCGCCACATACCACGCTGTTGTACTGGCATCAAGTAATATTTTATCAGTCTCCACAATATGTTTAACCGCTTCCTTCGCAATTTGCTTTTTCTCTTCTATATGGATAATTTCCCGTTCCTGAAAAGGAATCTCCGGCTCATCTGTACCTGATTTAATACTAACTGCCCCGCCGTGACTTCGGGCTAACTTCTTTTCTTTCTCTAACTTTTCCAAATCTCTTCGAATCGTTTCATCCGTTACAGAAAAGAGTGCCGCTAACTCTGATACCCTTACACTTTTTCTTTGATTAACTTCCTCAACTATTAGCTGATGTCTTTCAGCTACCAACATGAAACAGCCCACCTTTAAAATACACACTTTTATTTGTGTTTGTTTATCTTTATTTTAACATACAATAAAAATAATCAGCTAGATAATGATAAACGCCCTCTTGGTCATTAGTATAGGTCGTTACTTCTTTTACCAGTTCCTTTATCTGATCTGTTCCATTCTTCATCCCTACAGGATAGCCAACAAACCTCATCATCGGTAAATCATTGTTACTGTCACCAATTGCCATCGCATCTGCTGGTTCAATATCATATTGCTGCAGAAGTGCCTTAATCCCAGTTGCTTTGTTCACCCCAGCAACCATTACTTCCACATTATGATAGGATGAGGAAGATGTAGTAAAATCCTCTTCCATTTTCATCTCTTCTAACTCCCTAATCCATTGTTTCATTGTTTCACGGCTTGTACTAAAACAGTACATTTTTGAGTATTTCTGGTCAGGTAATTCTGTAATCCAGTCTATATCATTTTCCTTGATGGCAATTTCCCGATCTAACCATTCATTTATTCCTACTTCGTCCGGTTTATTATTATCGATCATATCTGTCATATAGCCTTTATCCTCTTCAAAGGAAAGTCTCCGACCATCATTTGGATGTACTTCGTAATAGATTTGGTGGTGCCTCGCTGATTTAATTACTTTATTCACAACAGATGTGGATAATTCATGTTCTAATATCTTCTTTCCATCCACATAGGTAATCATTCCATTTGCTGTTACCACGCCATCTAGCTTGATATCCCTTGGAGCAGCTTCATATATTTCTTCTAATGACCGTCCTGTTACAATAAAAACTTTAATTCCTTTATTTCTTATTTTCTCAATAATTTTAATAGTACTTACTGATATTTTATTATGATTGTTTAACAATGTCCCATCCATATCCAGACATATTGCTTTTGGTATAAAAGACATAAAAAATCCCCCTTTAGAGCTATTGATATATTATAGCATAGCCATAGGGGGAATTTCTTATTTAGCGAAGTCTGGTAAACGACCTGAACTTTCTGGCACGTCTACTAGATAAATATTAGCATAGCCATTCCGATCACTGGTATAGATTAATTTAGATCCATCCGGAGAGAATCTGGGATGGGCATGGACTTTTTGTGTATGAAAGCTGCATCTGTGTTCACTTAAAATTTTCGGAGGCGAAAAAGTCCCGTTTTCCTTATACCATATAATCAAGTGTTCAATTGGAGCACGACCATCAACAACTATTTTGTCAAAGTCATTGGAAAAAGCATGCCAATTGACAAAATCAAATTCCACTTCTTTCTCGTCTGTATTATCATATTTAATTTTGCCAAAGAATCCTGTCCGATCCTTTCTAAATCCATGATAACCAATAGTTTCTCCATCCTGATACCAGTATTCATGGCCAACCATTTCCTGTTCCTCTTTTCTTTCACGGATTTTCCATGCTTCCCCTGTTTCCAGATGAAGCCCCCAAATGCGGTGATCCACTAATTGCCACGGTCCTTCATGGCAGAAAGTAATGAGCTCAGGTATTGTTGGCGATGTGTTAATATGGGTAATGAAGTTATTTTCCCGGTAGACTTCTACAACTTCATTTGTTTCTAAATCAATTTTAATAATAGTAGACTGCGGTCTTGCCTCCATTAACTCCCGATGTCCGATATATCCATTACCTAAATCTGTGTAGACTTTATCGGAAATATCCTCTCTTAGACAAGTAATCAGATATTTTCCATCTGCGGTACAGTTTAAATTTCCACCAAGTAAAGAGTCCGGTTTTTCATGGATTATCTGTTCTTCCAGTGTGGTTAAATCTAATCTTATAATTTGATCATCCCTACGAAAATACATTTTCATTTGATCCGGGTGCAGACAAGGAGACAGACTCCCATATGTCTTCTGATGGTCAGTAAGTTGGGTGATCACACCTGTTTCTGTATCAATCGTAAACAAATCTGTCTTATTGCTGCGGTCAGAACAAAACAACAGTTTCCGATTGTTATCATACCAGCCATTCTCGGTAAAATAAAGATGATGACTATGCCCAGTATAATTCGTTAATTGAACTGTTGGTACTCCTGTAATCCTGTCATTGAACTTCCTCCACTCCGGCTGCCATTCTTTACCCTTTCCCATTTGGCCATCTCCCTTATTTTAAAATATGTACTTCATCAGGTGCATCAATAATTGAATGAATGGAACCGTCTAATTGTTTTTCATGCTTCACATAAATATTTCCGTAAGGAGTCGGAAATGTTCCTTCTACCCATTCTAAATCCCCAAGTGATGGCGCTATTTTAATCCTCCTGCAGCCTGGGTCAACTATCTCCACTCCTAACACATAACGCGAGAGCCAAGCTGTTGGTCCTGAAGACCAGCCATGGCATAAACTGTGGCGATAGCCCACATAACAATGATCTCCATACTCTCCATGTACATTGACCTTATTGTCCGGGGGAATTTCATGAATTCTTGCCGCATTGCTAAGCCACTCTATGTTAAAATCTTCCCAAAAAGTAGTAGCTCCAAGCTTTAGCATTCCGCCCCAATATTCACGGATTATTTGAAGGGTATCCGTTATATCTTCTGCCATTGCTTTTGCCAGTAAAATATAATAGCCGTAAAATGTCGACATCCTTTTAGCACCGTCAACAGAAATCACTTGCTGATTGACAGTTTTAGCATCGATGACTCCTGCCAGCGCTAATAAAGCAGCAGCCTGTTTACTGTTTCCATGTTTTGTGTTTCTTTTTATGAGCTTATCCAAGTATCGCTTGCACCGTTTACCCGCTTCTGTTTCCTGTAAGTATTCACATAAAAATGCCCCTTTTTTTACCGCAAGAATAAATAATGCATGGACACCAGATGTCACACCTTGTTCGTTATGAACAGAAGGCCAATCCAGAAATGGGTTAGGCATCGTATTAGTACCATCATCTTCAATATGCTCACCCATTTGGTCTAATAACCCGATCAAATAGTCTTTCTGCTCACGCAAATATTTCTCATCACCTGAATACATAAACCAGTCATACTGAATAATGATCCACCAGGCAGAATAACTGGGGAATGTATTCATCCACTGGGGTAATGGGGTCCGGTCCCTTACATAATCTAGACTTTCGGGTACAATCGGCTGATTTCCGAATACTGCTTGAATTGTGGAGACTTCTGGATGCATGTCACCAATCCATACCATCCTGTCACGTTTAATTCCATCCCAAAGATAATCTTGCATATTTAAATAAACGGTGTAGGCTCCTGTATCCCAAATCTGATTGAGGAGCTTATCATTACTGTGAAAAGAGCCTTGAAATTCTAAATCCCTGTGAATAAAGATTGCTTTGATTGTATTAATTTGGATAAAACAGTCCGATTCCAGTAAATCAATTCTTACAAAGCGAAACCCGGTATTGCCTATTTCATTCATGCCAAGAAAACTAATATCAACTATTTGATCTCTTATTGCGTGATCATTCGTTGCATTCGTTTCCCCGCCTATTTCACTCATCGCCTCCATTGCAGACTCACCAAATCGGACCCTGATTTTTGCACTTTTTATTAATTGGCCGGATTTCACAATATTCCAAACAGCTAATTGAATACCTCCATGAAGTTCCCTCCCAAAATCAAGCAATATTGCTGGCGAATTTCCTTCATGTCTCATTACAACGGGATTCTCTGGAGTAATTAACACCTGTGATTCCCTGTCCTCTAACAATAATTGTTCATTTTTTACTTCCGAATGGTTATCGTCTGTTTTCCACAGAATATTTTCCGGTGTAATATATTCACGAATTCGAGAATCTTTTTTACCAAATGCAATTTTTTTCACAAAAATAATCCCCCTCCCCAATTTACAGATAGCGCTTTCAATAAACATTATCCTAAGCTGTTACATTTTGCAATTATACATTTTTTCGCGGCTAATACATTTTTGCAGTATATAGGTGAGACTCTCGCGAGCAGAGGATTTACAGATGGTTAAAAAGCAGTCCGGATTCTTCAGAAAAAAATAAAAAAGCACCCGTAAAGGTGCCTAAAACAATTCACAAACCATTCCTCTATTTAATATTCTATTTCTCTTTTGTATCTAATGGCTTTAATTTTGCTTCAATTTCTTCGCGTTGCGGTTCTAAAAAAGGTGGTAATGCGATTTTTTCACCTAAATGTTCCTCATCTTCGTCAGTAGCAAATCCTGGACCGTCTGTTGCCAATTCGATAAGAATTCCATTCGGTTCTCTGAAATATAATGACTGAAAATAATAGCGATCAACAACACCTGAATTAGGCAATCGTTCTCTGCTTATACGCTTTTTCCACTCATTTAATTCCACTTCATCTTCCACTCTTAATGCAACATGATGAACACTGCCTCGACCCGGACGTTCTTTTGGCAGGTCAGACCTGACTTCAACATGCAACTCTGCACCAGTTCCCCCTTCCCCTGTTGCATATACTTGAATATCCGGCATACCTTTTGCAGCGGAAGGGTATTCTCCCGTTTGATGAAAGCCTAGCACGTCAATTAAAATCCGCTCAGTTGGATTTAATTCCGGGACTGTTAATTTTACCGGTCCAAGACCTGTGATTCCTTTGTCTTTTGGCACTACACTATGAGACCAGGGAATACCTGCTGAAACCCCTTCATTCGTTTGATCTGATACTAGGAATAATCGCTGTTCTTCGTGATCTTTAAAATGAATTACTTTTCTCCCAAATTGCTCTTCTATTCCATCATTCTCTACAGCCAGTTCATTTAGGCGATCCAGCCAAAAAAGTAATGCATTATCATCAGGCACCCTTAACGATGTAGCAGAGATACTGTTGTTTCCTGGATAAGTATGCCCGGCCCCCAATATTTCGAAAAATGTCAGGTCAGTTCCCGGTCTTCCTATTTCATCAGCATAAAATAAATGATACATGCTCGTATCGTCCTGGTTGACAGACTTCTTAACTAAACGCATTCCAAGGACTTCTGTATAGAAATCATAATTTCTTTTAGCATTGGCAGTTATTGCGGAAACGTGATGCAAACCTTTCAGCTCCATAAGTGAAGCCTCCTTTTTCATCTGTTGTATTTTGATTAGTATATGGTTATTTTAACTCATTATTATCTTGAATTAAAGATATTTATATAATTGATATTTTCCCACTCTATGTTATAATTTTCTAAGAATTAAATAATTGTCATTACTACTGGGGGTGCCTATAAAGCATAGGCTGAGAGAAAAGCGCGTGTAAGCTTTTTAACTCCTAAGACCTGATCTGGATGATACCAGCGGAGGGAAGTAGCTGTCCATACCAAATTGTATGTGTAGCCAGGTCTTACCAGAGATCTGGCTTTTTAGTTTTTCCCCTGTTTCAGGATGACAAAACATGGATGGAGAGGGTGAAACAAATTGAGAAGAAAAACATTATTAATCACAATGATGGCGATATTTGTCGCTATAGGTACACTAGGTTCCCAATTTTTATGGTTTCCAACAGGCATTGCAAAAGCGTTCCCTGTACAGCATGCCGTAAATGTAATGGCAGCTGTTACTTTGGGACCTGTCCCTGCAGTAATTATTGCTTTTGCTATCGGTCTGCTAAGGAATTTATTAGGTATAGGTACATTGCTCGCCTTCCCGGGAGGAATGATCGGTGCATTATTGGCCGGCATTGTCTATAAGTTTACAAAAAACAAAATAGCGGCAGGGATTGGCGAAGTTATCGGGACCGGCATTATTGGGGCATTTTTATCTGTGCCTTTCGCTTATTTACTGATGGATACATCTGTTGGTGCCCTGGCATTTTTACCGGGTTTTCTAGTTAGCAGTATAAGTGGATCAATTATTGGTGTTCTTATATTATCACGAGTAAAAACTACTAGTTTTTCTAAACAAGCTTTTCCGACAAAGACATAAAAAAAGGGGCTGTTGGGTTTTATACTTCTCAACAGCTTTATTACTTTTGGGTTATAGATCAACCTCTTCATCTAAAGAAGATCTAATTCTTCTATCCTTCTTGCAACTAATTTAGCAACTTCCATTGCTCCATATTCCGTAAAATGTGTATTATCCTCTGCACCTTCCGGGTGATTTTTATATTGTCCCGGTTTTGCCCAAAAAAAGATATCTTTTGTCCGTTCTGATCCTAATTTTTCAAAATACTCTTTGCTTAATGTTGCCAAATCTATATAAGGCACATTTTCTCTTACAGAAAGCTGCTGCATTGATTTAATATAGTCACCATGGGTATTTTCTATCGTTCCGTCTTTTTGAAAGAATCGGCGGTGCATTGGTGAGATTAACACAGGTACGGCCTTCTTTGACCTGGCAAGACTTATGTAACGATTTAAATAATCCTGATAGGTTGAAAAAGCATCTGTTCCACCTTCATTATCTTTTTCATCATTATGGGCAAATTGAAGGAAGAGGTAATCTCTTTTACGCATCATTTTCGCGATTTGGTTCAGGCGACCTTCATTAATAAAGCTTTTACTGCTTCTTCCCGAACGTGCATGATTGGAAATTGCCACTGATTTTCCAATAAAAAAACCAATCATTTGTCCCCAGCCACTATAAGGATATTTACCAGAAGCCTGATCAGTTACCGTTGAATCACCCACAAGATAAATCGTTGGGATCATTGCAGATCTTGTTACATCTATTTGGTGAATGTCCAACGCTTCTCCCCAAAATGCCAGTTTAATTTGTCCGTCATCAACATGGACAGAAAATTCCTTCTTTACTGTTTCACCAGCATACACTTTCTCCCGATAAACCTTTACATGACCTAAACCTTCCTTTACCATTATGGTGGAATCACGGAAATGTGACCTCACAGTTACCGTGATGATGTAATTTCCATGCGGAACATCAATTAAGAAGGTAGGAATGGCTGGTGTAAAATATTCCCCTGGCCAGGAATCTCTTAAGTCTTCGTTTATTGAAGCTTCCGTTGACATAGCAAAACCGTATCCTTGTTCCATGGTATATTGACAATTTTGTCTCGGAAAAAATGAATGAGTAAAGTTTATTTCCAGCATATCATATTCCTTCCCATCACTGAGTTAAAAAAATGATGGAAGTCGCTCTATTATTTACACTAGGATTCCTTTACCTGTATCCTTAAAATAAAAAAAGTGCTGTCTCCATTATTCGAAACAGCACCCTTTCTATCTATCTTATGAAACTTTATTATCGAGCAAAAAATGCTTCTGCTTTTTCTAAAAATGCTTCTTGTTCAGGAGTAAGATCATACTCCTCCTCAATAGCATCCACCGGACATACTGCTTTACATGCACCGCAATCAATGCAAACATCCGGATCTATATAAAATTGGTCAGCGCCTTCTTCAATACAATCTACTGGACATACTGTCGCACACTCCCCAGCTTTCTCTACCTGGCATGGTTCCGTAATTACAAAAGCCATAATACAACCCCTCTCTTTGTTGTCTCTATTATACGATAGCTTATTCTATTCAACTGTTCAACCTTAAATTGAAAAAAGCATCTAGCTTAGCTAGATACTTTCTTCATCATTTTATCTCTTATCAAAAACATCCGGATCTGGTCCAATCCGTTCTTCTTTATTCATTTCAGCGATAATCTTCATTTCTTCATCTGATAATTCAAAGCCAAAAACATCTGCATTTTCATGAATACGGTGTTTTTTTACCGATTTCGGAATCGTTACAACTTCATTTTGAAGATCCCATCGTAAGATAACTTGCGCTGTTGATTTACCATGATGCTCCGCGATTTTAGTTAGTCTTTCATCAGCTAAAATTTGGCCTTGCTTTAACGGAGACCATGCTTCTAATTGAATTTGATGCTTTTTACAGAATTCATGAAGACTCTTCTGTTGCAAATGCGGATGATATTCTACTTGATTTACCATCGGAACAATTTCTGCATCTGCCATTAAATCTTCCAGATGATGCTCTTTGAAATTACTTACACCGATAGCGCGGATTTTCCCATCATTATAAAGTTTCTCCATCGCTTTCCATGTTTCTTTATATTTATTTTGACTTGGCACTGGCCAATGGATTAAATAAAGATCCAAATAATCCAGTCCTAATTTTTCCAAAGTGGTGTTAAATGCTTTTAATGTTTCTTCATAGCCCTGGTCACCATTCCAAAGTTTTGAGGTGATAAACAATTCTTCACGAGGAATACCAGATTCTCTGATTGCCTGCCCTACGCCTTCTTCGTTTTTGTAAACAGCTGCTGTATCAACACTTTTGTACCCATGTTCCAATGCCCATTTCACGGAATTAATTACTTCTTCTCCATCCTCTACCTGAAAAACTCCCAGACCAAACCAAGGCATTTTCACACCATTATGTAGTGTTGTTGTTGCTTGTAAACTTGTTACCATAGTTATACCTCCCCTTTGTTTAGTTACTATATTATCTTGCCACAAATGAAATAAATTGAAAAATATTATGCTTACTATTTATCATAACAGCTTAATTGTATTCAAGAAAAAAGATGACCATTTTTAATGGTCATCTTAGTCATTGTGTCTTACAGCAATTTCATGTATCTTATAATGCTGAAAATCACTTTTCGGTACTTGTTCAATAAAACGGCTCGGACGACCGACAGAGAATAATGCTAACTGATGCATCGCCCGGGTACATGCGGTATAGAACAAGTTTCGTTCAAGATCATTATGATAATTTTCATCCGAAGCATCCGCAATAACTACACAATCAAATTCAATCCCTTTAGCTAAATATGCAGGTATTACCACAATTCCTTTATTAAATGTATGGGTTTCCTGTGTCATTAAATGGAGCGGCAGTCTATTTTTCAATACAGCATGCAATAACCTGCACTCTTCCATCGTTTTTCCAATAATCGCTATTGTTTCTTGCCCTTCCGCTAAATATTCATCGATTATCGATACAATTTTTTCAACGGCGATCTCCGGCTGGTCGACTTCAATAAGACTTGGCAGGTCACCTTCTCTTTCAAAAGGCTCAATTAAGTCACCATTCGGCATAAACGCCTTCGTGAAAGAAACAATTGGTTTTGTCGAACGGTAACTTCTTGTTAATACGATCCGTTCATGTTTTTCTGAAAATTTATCAGATAAAAGAGATTCTTCTTTCACAGCATGTGCATATATCGCCTGATTAATATCGCCCAATAATGTCATCCTGCTTACTGGGTACATTTTTTTAAGCAATGCAAATTGAAATGGTGTATAATCCTGAGCTTCATCGATAAATAAATGCTGAATTGTTCGATGAGAATGGAAGCCAAGCATGCTTTTTTCAAAATAGATAAACCCTGTCGCATCTTCCCAGGTTAAGTACTTCTTTTTCAAATACTCATCTGTTAACAAGCATATATCTGTCCATCTGTTTGGCAATGTTTCATCAGCACTAATTGTACGGTATTCATGAAACAGTTTACGAAAAGTCTTCAAAGTATCAACAAATGCCAGTTTTTTAATCTTTACTTTTAATGGCTTTAACTTTGCTGCAACGACACGTTTTCTTAACAGTTCTTCTTCCCGGTCAAAGTCATCAAAAGTTTCTTCAGAATATCTCTGCTCTTCTTGTAAACTCTGATGCACATCAACAAAGTCTTCCTTATCAAGAAGTTCACTTTCTTCCAATACCCAGTCTTTGTCTCTTTCATATTGTTCCACTCTTTTAATTTGCATCAGAAGCCAATTAGAAACCTTTTCTAAACGATCTGGTATGGATAATGTTTGTTCTGTTTGATAAAAATACTGCTCAATAGCTTTTCTTGAGATAATAATATCACCACGAAAGGAGATATTCCGGAAAACGATTCCGTTCTTACCAAGGGCATCTAAATACTTATCCAGTAATTGTTTATAACTTAAACTGGCCTTGTAATGCATTGCTTCTACCCTTGTGTCATAATCCTTGCCATCTTTTCTTAAATAGTATTCCATTTGCTCAAATGGTGTCTCTAACTGAAAACTGTCATCAAGCTGACGATGTAAAAATTGATAAAATGTCATTTGCTGCATATTATCTTCTCCCAGTTCCGGGAGCACAGTTGCGACATAACTGTTAAACAATGGATTTGGAGAAAATAAGACAATTTGTTCTGATGTAAGTGTTTCTCTGTAGCGATACAGCAAGTAGGCAACCCTTTGCAGTGCTGCAGAAGTCTTACCACTTCCTGCTACTCCCTGAACCACAAGAACTTTACTTTTTTCATTTCGTATAATTTGATTTTGCTCTCTTTGAATGGTTGAAACAATGCTCTTCATATTTGTACTTGCCTGATTACCGAGCACCTTTTGCAGCAGATGGTCCCCAATCGTTAGACCTGTATCAAACATTCCTTTTAATTCGCCATTCCGTATGATATATTGACGTTTTAATTTTATTTCCCCGGAAATATTTCCTTGAACGGTGTCGTAATTTGCAGGACCTGGTGGAAAATCGTAATACATGCTCGCAATTGGTGCTCTCCAGTCATGTACAAGAAAATTTTCTTCATCCTCATCAAGGACTGAAGCCAGTCCGATATAGATTGGCTGTTCCTTTGAATCACTTTCTTCCTGAAAATCGATTCGGCCAAAATAGGGTGAATCTTTTAGCCTGTTAAGAATATCAAGTCTTTCGCTAACCTGACCATGGCTTCTTTCACGCTCTGATAAAAATTCAGCCTGTTGCTTAATACTCGCTTCCGTCTCAATTTTATCATCCATTTCTTCTATATTAACCGTAACATCTTCCCAGAAGTCTCGTCTGATATCGATAACGTCCTGCTTTAAATTAGATGCGCGTGATCGTAATATCTTCATTTTCCGTTTGATTTCATCAACTACATTATTAACTCTATTCTGTTCTTCTTTCCATTCCTGTTTTTGACTGTCATCCGTCATTACAATCACCTCCATGACGTAAATTCAATGGATTATGCTTCTTTAACTGTTTGTGTTTCAACAAGGTTAGCATAAAATCCTTTTTGCTGTAATAAAGAATGATGAGTGCCTCTCTCAATAATTTGGCCTTCTTTTAACACCAATATAAGATCCGCTTCCTCAATAGTATTAAGTCTATGTGCAATAATAAAACTAGTTTTTCCATCCATCAACCGATTTAATGCATCAGTGATTTTCAATTCAGTTATCGTATCAATACTACTCGTTGCTTCGTCTAAAATCAAGATAGATGGATTACGCAGCATCGCTCTGGCGATGGAAATAAGCTGCCGTTGTCCCTGGCTGATTCCATGACCGTTTCCTTCTAATAATGTATCATATTTCGCTGGCAGTTGTTCAATAAAAGAATGGGCATTTGCCATTTTTGCGGCATTTTCTACTTCATCGTCACTTGCATCTAATTTGCCGTAACGGATATTCTCTCTTATTGTTGTATCAAATAAATAAGCGTCTTGTAAAACAATACCTAAATGATCCCTTAAGCTTTCATTGGAAATCTGTTTCATATCTGTTCCATCTAAATAAATGCTGCCGGACTGTTCCACGTAAAAGCGTGTTAACAAAGAAATGACAGTCGTTTTTCCTGCACCTGTCGGGCCGACTAATGCAATGGTCTGGCCAGGCTTCGCATGAAAGGATATTTGATCAAGTACTGTCTCTTCCTCATTATAAGCAAAGGATACTTGTTTAAATACAACATCACCGTCAATTTTTTCTAACCGCTTCTTCCTGTCATGCATTTCCTCTTCTTTTTCATCAAGGATAGTGAAAACTCTCTCAGCACCTGCAACAGCGGATAGTATCGTATTAAACTGATTGGCTAAATCATTAAGCGGTCTTGTGAACTGTCTTGCATATACTGTAAAAGTAACGATGACACCAATCGATATGGTGGCAGCATTTGTTGACAGGGCTATCCACCCTCCAATCCCTACAATGATTGCAAAACTGAAATTATTTAAAGAGTTCATTAATTTAGGAATGAATCCGGAATAAACCTGTGCCCAGTAGCCTACCTCTCTTAATTGCTCATTATGTTTCTGGTATTGATCGATCACTCTGTGTTCCTGATGAAATAATTTCACCATCGTATGTCCTGATAGTGTTTCTTCCAAAAACCCGTTCATCTCCCCAAGCTCACTCTGCTGTTTCTTAAAATACTTGCCTGTTCGATTGGTAATCCATTTCATTCCAAAGAACATGATCGGAACAATGGTTAGGGTCATCCATGTTAATAATGGACTGAGCCAGAACATGACAATGAGAGTACCAGCCAATGTAAGAACACTTGTAGTTAACTGGATCACTGCTGTATTTAATGTCCTGCTCACATTTTCAATATCATTAGTGAGCCGGCTCATCAGGTCCCCACTTTTCGATCTCTGAAAAAACAGCACGGGAAGTTTTAATACATGGGCAAACAGTTCTTTTCGCATTAAATAAACAGTGTGCTGTGCAATATCTATCATCCAGTAGTTTTGTAATGCTAAAGCCACTGACTGAAGAATGAACACCGCTGCAAGTATTAGAAGAATTTGTCCAAAGCCGTAACTGCTTATACTCCCTGTCATAACATCTACGGCAGTACCGATAAAATAAGGTCCTAGCAACGACAGTGCAGAGCTTATAATAACAAATAATATAACTAACCAGAACAGCCATCTGTCTGTAGCCATATAGCTCCATATACGGAGAACAGTTTCTTTTACATTTTTAATCTCAGGTCTTTTTACAGGAAGGTGTGGTGATCTCGGCTGATCTTTTTGCACATTCATTTTCTGATTACTCATCGATCAAAACACCATCCTTCTGTTGTGATTGCCACATTTCTTGATATAAAGATAATGATTGCAGCAACTCCTTGTGGGTGCCAGCTCCTTTTATCATACCCTTTTCCAGGACAAGGATCTGATCTGCATCCACTACTGAACTAATTTTTTGAGACACAATAAAAGTCGTACATTTCCTTTTTCTAATGGCATCTAATACCTTGTTTTCCGTAGTAGCATCAAGCGCACTTGTACTATCGTCAAGTAACAGAATGGAAGGGTTGTCTGCTAATGCACGGGCGATGGAAAGACGCTGCTTTTGCCCACCAGACAAATTTACTCCACGCTGGCCAATTCGTGTTTCATATTTATTCGGCAATGTTTGAATAAAGTCATCTAATTGTGCTTCTTTCGCAACTTTTTCAATTTCATTATCTGTTAGATGTTCATTCCCCCATGCGATATTTTCTTTTATCGATCCGGAAAACAAAAAGCCTTCCTGTGGTACAAGTGTTATGTCATGACGGACACGATTTCCCCAGTCCTCCATCTTTATATCATCAATATAAACAATACCGCTTGTCGCAGGATATAAAAATGGAATTAAATGGAGTAATGTCGTTTTACCAGAGCCTGTTTCACCAAGGATACCTATTTTCTCCCCTTGCTTTACAGATAAATTGATCTCGTGTAAAACGTCATGCTCTAAACCAGGATATCTAAATGATACATTTTCAAATTTCACCGCACCTTTTATCTTATTCCTATGCTCCATCCTTTTCACTTCATCATCTGTATTTTCTTCCAGAACTTCATTAATCCTTACAGCGGAAGCTTTTCCTCGTGTCACATTCATTAATAAAAACGAAAAAACGCCAAAGGAAGCTAACATTTTTGTTGCATAGTTTATGACAGCTACAACCTCACCTGCCTGTGCATTATCCATCTCAAGCTGAATGGACCCAAACCAGAGCAAGGCAATCATGGCCATATTCATTATCAACATAACAATGGGCATGACTATCTCCATAACCCAGAGAGCTTTCTTGTTTTGATCTTTTAACCTGTTGTTCACTTTCTGAAAACGTTTATTTTCAAATGTGAGCCGATGGAAAGCTTTTACTAATTTCATTGCAAGCAAGTTCTCCCGGATAATTTGGTTCACATGATCAATTTTCTCCTGAACAGATTGGAATAAGCGCATCCCTCTTATCATTAAAAAAAACATAATTCCGAATAATATTGGGAGCGTTATCAATAATATAGTTGCCAAGGGAACATTGATAGTAAATGACATGACAATTCCAAAAATAATAAATAAAGGGGCTCTCAGCATAATGCGCATAAGTCCAAACAGCAACCCTTGTATCTGGGTAACATCGTTTGTCATCCTGGTTAATAACGAAGATGTCTGAAACTTTTCCATTTTCATTGGGGATAGCATCTGAATTTTAGTAAACATGTCCTTTCGCATATCATAGCCAACTCCCTGGCTTACATGTGATGCAAAAAAAGAACTGCTAATCCCTGCTGTAAAAGCAATGAGAGTGATAAATAATAACCACCCTCCGTAAATATAAATGGTCGTCATATCCTCAGCGATAATACCTTCATCTATAATTTTTGACATGATGACTGGCTGAACCAGCTCAACAACCAGCTCTACTATCATCAAAAATAATGCAATAATCATAGGAATCCAATATGTAAAAGCATATTTAAAAATAGTTCGCATACTAAGCCTCCAGCTATCATTCTTTAATAATCATTATAGCTAATTTCTCACATTCTCTAAAGGATATTACTCCTCTGTGTACCTTGAAAAAGTAAACTCCAGTATGTCATTTCTATCACATACTGGAGCACTTATTCTTATCCTAGCTGAATAATCCTCTGATTGAATCAATTAGGTTCGTAAAAAAGTCTTTTACAGACTGCCAGAAGCCTTCTGTATCGCCGCCTGTCACTTCATCAAGCTTACCTTTCAGATCAGCAACAATGCTGTCCAGTTGTTCTGTCACCTGACCAAAATCAATATTAATATTACGCATTTTCTCAAATAGATTTGTCAGCATTTCACGGTCTTCCGGACTTAATTGAATATTTAAATTCTCTAATTGCTCACTCACAATTCTTTCCACATCTTCTTTAGTAGCAGGGTTTTGTTCCGCTATCTGTTTCTTAATTTCCGTTAATAATTCACTGACTTTTGATTCATCAATACCTGCATCTTCAGTCAGGTCTGTTGCTACATCCAATTCCTGATTCGCAACTTCCATTCGTTCTTTATCTAATGATTCTCCATCGACATTATATGCTTTATAGATTCCTGTTAATGCTGAATGCCCACTGACCTTTAAGGGGGAAGCAACTTCAACTAGTGCATTCTCTATACCGGCTGTCAATAATGCATTTGCATACATTTCACTTGTTACCTGGGTGATATTCTCCGGGTTGACAATATTAACAACAACCCCGTAACCTTCACCTTGTCTCGTAATCTTAGCAGAAGAGTACATGTTTGAGCTAGGGTCACCGTCAATGAAATTCACTAAATCTTCTGCTGTTACAATATACTCATCTACTTGTTCCGGATCTGTTACATTCAGCAAGTTTCTTACCTGATCTTTTTGCTCCTCTGATAGAGCCTCACCTAGTACCACTTTTGGCTTTCCATAACGCTCATCAATTCCTATGTCCCCACTGCTTGCAATGAGAGTGGAAGAGAAAGCTAGTCCAACAAGTAATGATACAACAAGCATTGATAATATTCTTTTCATAGATTGTCTCCTTTTTCTTATACTTACTCTTATATTATGCAAGATGTACGAGAATATGGGAAGTAAAATATGAGATATACAGGGATGCTGTGTTCCTATTCCCTTCTCAGCCGTTTTAAAAACCTTCTAACAATGAATGATAGAAGGTTAATTTATCTTATTTCTTTGCGATAACGTCCATTTCAACCCCTACACCTTTTGGAAGCTTGCTAACTTCAACTGTGGCACGTGCCGGGTATGGTTCTTTTAAAAATTTTGCATATGCTTCATTAATTGTTGCGAAATCATCCATATTTGTAATGTAAATGGTGAATTTCACCACATTAGCAAAACTTAATCCTGCTTCAGTTAGTACTGCTTGCAGATTGTTCATCACTTGCTCTGTCTGTTTCGCAATGTCCCCCTCAACTACTTCCATCGTTTCGGGGTTAAGAGGAATTTGTCCCGAAACGAAAACTAGATCTCCTGCATCAATCGCCTGGGAATACGGACCAATTGCTTGTGGCGCATTGTTTGTATGTATTGCTTTTACCATTTTATCGCATCCTTTCTTCATACTGTTTCACAGAAGATTTTAACATATAAATGATTTTTAGTAGAATATAATTGTTAGAATTTTAAAAAAAGGGTGATATTCATGGAGAAGACTTTTCAATTACGTACAAAGAAACATGATGAAATGATTGACATCACATCAGATGTTGAACAATTTCTAAGAGAAAATAAGATTCAAAACGGGCTGGTTGTTGTTTCATCACTGCATACTACAGCAGGGATTACAGTTAATGAAAATGCAGATCCAGATGTCAAGACAGATTTTCTTAGACGGTTGCGGGAAGTTTACCCTTGGGAGCATCCGGAAGATTTGCACATGGAAGGAAACACTGCGGCACATTTAAAAGTTAGTACTGTCGGACATAGTCAAACAATGGTTGTTTCTAATGGGAATCTTGTGCTAGGTACATGGCAGGGGATATATTTTTGTGAATTTGATGGTCCAAGATCACGTAAGTTTCATGTAAAAGTGCTGGAAGGATAAGCTTGTATATGCTTATCCCTCCCTATTTTAGGGTGAGATTATTTAAATTAATTAATGTGCCCATAAGTTTCCGATATCCGGGCGATTTAGCTAAGGCATTGTTCTGTTTTGCAATCACAACCAAATCTCTGGGCTCCACTTATGTGATTTCGTCCTGATCTCCTTTTCACAACCAAATCTCCGGGCTCCACTTATGTGATTTCGTCCTGATCTCCTTTTCACAACCAAATCTCCGGGCTCCACTTATGTGATTTCGTCCTGATCTGTTTTCACTGGCATATGTTCCAATTGGTTATCTTTTTTCTCATACTTCCCGTCCATTTATGATCGTGAGCAAAACTTCTAGCATACATAGCCGCTGTGACAAAAATGAAGCACAAACTATACTAAGTCTGTGCTTCCTGATTTAACTATTAAAATCCAAAGTATTCTTTTGCATTATAATAGGAGATATTCTGTACGATTTTTGCCAATGTTTCCTCATCATTTGGATACTCACCATTTTCCACCCATTCACCGATCAAGTTACACATAATACGGCGGAAATACTCATGACGTGTATAGGAAAGGAAGCTTCGTGAATCTGTCAGCATACCAATGAATCGGCTGAACACACCATTATCAGCTAACTTTTCCATCTGATCAATCATCCCAAGCTTTGTATCATTGAACCACCATGCTGTACCAAATTGCATTTTGCCTGGTACTCCTCCGCCCTGGAAGCTGCCGATGATTGTTGAAATCGTTACATTATCACGTGGATTTAATGAGTAAAGAATAGTCTTCGGCAATGCATCTGCCTGATCCAGAGAATCCAGTAATTTAACTAGCGGCTGTGCTAACAATGAATCATTCATTGAATCATAACCAGTGTCAGGTCCTAAGTTGTTAAACATTCTTGTATTGTTATTTCGGTGGGCATTGATATGGTATTGCATTGCCCATCCTCTCTTATGGTATTGTTTACCTAAGAAAGTCAGTGTGAATGATTTGTATTTTTTCTCTTCTTCCAATGATACCTTTTCGTTTTTGATTCCTTTAGCAAAGATCTCAGCTACTTCCTCTTCTGTAGCTTCTTCATACATCATTGTATCTAAAGCGTGATCAGAAACGCGTCCGCCAATTTCATGGAAGAATTCAATCCGCTGTTCCAGAGCTTTCAGGAAAGCATCATAAGAATCAATAGTTATTCCGGAAACATCTGCCAGCTTTGCTACCCAGCCAACAAAAGTATCACGGTTAATTTCCAACCCTTTATCCGGACGGAAACTCGGTAATACTTTTACATCGAAGCTTGAGTCCGCTTTAATCTTCTCATGGTACTCCAAGGAATCTGTCGGATCATCCGTCGTACAAACTACTTCCACACCTGACTTAACAATAAAATCACGAACATTCCACTCTCCACTGTTAAGTAGTTTATTTACCTTTTCCCAAATAGCTGGAGCCGTATTCTCATTTAATGTTTCTTCTACTCCAAAGTAGCGCTTTAACTCAAGGTGTGTCCAGTGATAGAGCGGGTTACCAATCAGCATTGGAACAGTCTTTGCCCATGCCATAAATTTATCATAGTCACTGCCATCTCCAGTAACATACTTTTCTTCAATACCGTTTGCTCTCATTGCACGCCATTTATAGTGATCACCATATAGCCAAACTTTTGTAATGTTTTCGAATTGAGTATTTTCATAGATTTCCTGTGGACTCAAATGGCAATGATAGTCTATAATCGGTAAGTCTTTCGCATATTGATGGTACAGCTTCTCTGCTGTTTTGTTATTCAAAACAAAGTTATCATCCATAAATGCTTTCATTTGTATCCCCTGCCTTTTCAAAAATTGAATATATTAAAGTCCTAGTAAGTCGAGATGACGCCCGATGTGTTTTACAAGTCCATTTCGGTATGTGTCTTCATTGTTTAGTAAGGTTTCAAAAAACTCTGTGCGGAATAAATCTTTGCCCGAATCATCTTTTGCTGTTAAAAGGATACCGTAAGTTACATGGAATAATTGTCTTGCAGCATCATGATCCATGTATTTTGGCAGATCTGCATCAGATGTGTCATCAAGTGGTGCGACACTGTCTAAATCTGGTGTTACATGGTAATATTGTAACGTTTCTTCAAAGTGATCTTCTGCATATACATGCATACGGCGGTAAAGGTCAGGATTTTCTACTGCAATAACACGCACAGCTTCTAACCAGTTTGTACCTGCTGTTTTAATGTGTAATAATCCTTCAGTATATTTTCCGATAATAGGAAACACACTAAATTTATCACTACCGGAGTGAATACTTAATTTATAGCCAAAATATTTTGCGATCTCTGCATGTTCATGCAATTCTTTTTCAAACTGCTCCAGGTCCCCGATGTAGTCAATGCCTTTCTGGAATTCACCACAAAATCTAGGTGCTAAACTTTGGACAGTTACTCCTCTTCTTCTTAACTCTTCTGCAACAAAGAAGTGTGCTTCAGGTGCAGTTACGGTTTCTGTTTCGTCAATTGATATTTCAAAGTCGATCGCTTTATCTGCTTTTGCGACATGCTCATTATATACATGCTCCATAAAGTCGATTGCTTCTCCGTATACTAAAACATTTTTCACAAGACTATCTTCATCAAATTTGATTTCCAATCCCTGTACATCAAATGTTTTATTTAAGTAATGGCTGTTGAAATATTCTTTTCTGTCAACAGGAAGTCCTGCATACTCTTTTTGAATATCTTCTGATGAAGCACCTTCAATATCATTACGAATTTGTTCCGAACAATCTAATGTAAGGAAGCTGAATCCAAGTTCAATTGCATAGGCAATATCTTTCTCTAATTTAATATGATCCGCATCTGCTCCATAACCATCTTTGTATCCTTCCTGGAATACCGCGAAGCTCGCTGCATCTAAAATATCTGTCATTGTACGATTTAATAAAGTCAACTCACGAATACTTTGCTGAGCAAGGATCGGTTTTACTTTTCGGTTTCTAGTTGTTTCAATATGTCCCGGTGAAGCGACACCAAGACGATCACCAAGTCCCATTGTTGCAATTTTCGTACCAAAAGCCTGCGGTACAGTATAATCAAAATATTTATTAAGTACAAGACGGTTTTCATGTGATAGAGCACATACTTTTCCCGTACCCACTGACTCACCATTTAATTCGCTAAATAAATCACTTTCTCCTGCCGCCAGTAAATATTTATCTGTACCTGATTTCACCATAACAAGATTTGTACCATCTTTTTGTTCAAACGAACTTTCATAAACAGTCACTCCATCCGCTGACGATGGTTTATTCCCCTGTGCTAATGTCTCAATAACTTTATTAAATTGCTCCACTCTATTCACTCCTTCAAAGAATTCCGTTGTTAGCGGTTTCAGCTATTTCAGAAAATAAAATAACAACGTTGTTATTTTTATGATATACTATTTAATAAAAGATCTCAACTATAAAATGATTATTTTTAAGAAAGATATAGGTGATGAAGATGACAGTTACAATTAAGGATATCGCAAAGGTTGCTGGAGTAAGCTATTCTACTGTGTCAAAAGCTTTAAATAATAGTCCATTAGTAAAAGAAGCAACAAAAAGGAAAATCTTAAAAGTTGCTGAAGAAATGGGATATGAACCAAACCTTGCAGCAAAACAATTAGTTAGAAAAAGAACCGATGTGATTGGCTTAATGTGGCCGACAATTGAAAGGATTGTCCTCGCTACATTAGTCACTAACATTAGTAAAGCATTCGAAAACACTTCATACTCAATGATATTATCAGTCGATTCTCAGGAAACAGCTATGGAAACCTTCAAAAAGTTTCAAGTAGACGGGATGATCATATTTGGTGAATCCAATGAAGTATCAATTACTCAAGATCCCATCCCATTTGTTGTTTACGGTGTTTCTGGAAAAAATGAGACCTCCTACCCGATTATTGATGCCAATCATGAAGCATCGATGCAAAAGGCAGTAAAACATTTATATGAACTTGGTCACCGTAATATCACTTACATCGGGCAGTTTGATACAAAAGATGCACTTCAATTGGAAAAAGTGGAAGGGTATGAAAAGGCTATGAAACAGTTTGGCTTAGAGAAGTACAAACAAATTATTGATTCCAAAGGACTAAATTGGTTTGATGGTTACACTGCAGTAGAAAAAGTATTGCAAAATGAAGGTCAACAGCCTACTGCCATAATTGGAGGAAGTTATGATATTAGTGGAGGGATTATGCGTGCACTTACAGAAAAGGGAATAAGCATCCCTAATGATATCTCTCTTGTCAGCTATGATAATATACCACAAATGGCAACAACAGAAGTTCCGATGACTTGTATTGGTGTACCTGTAGATGTTTTGGCAGAAGAAATCGTCCATGCGATAATTGAACGTATTGAGTCAGAGGAGAGGGTGGAGTTAGTAAAGAAATTATCTCCTACATTAACGGCTAGAGAGAGTTCCGGTCCCCCACGAATTCAATAATACGAAAAAGACACCTCCTTAACGGGAGGTGCTTTTATTCCAGTTGTTTCCACACTTCAGCATAGACATCTTTTAACGGGACATGAAATTCCTCCGCAATTCGACGGCAGTCTTCGTATTCCGGGGAGGCTTTCACCACTTCACCATTTTGAAGGCCTTCTTTTATAGTAACTTTCCCCCATTTTATATCAATCGTCCGGATCTGCCTTTCCATCCGAAAAACAGTTAAAGGATAGTATCTAATGCCCAGCGTTGTTGTCTCTGATAACAAAATCTGTTTCATTTCCTCTAAACGGCTCAGACTGCACAGTAATTCCAACTTCACAGCAGGCCGGTTTTTTTTCATAAAAATCGGAGTGAAATACACATCATTGGCCCCTGCATCAAGCAATTTATCTATTACATATCCTAACCATTCACCTGGTGTATCATCTAAGTTTACTTCAACTTTTACCATTTCTTTATCAATATGCTGTTCATCTGGCGGGTGTTTCCTCATCCTAACTCACCTCTTAATTATTGATTCTATAATTTTTATGTATCCATCATACTCATAAGTAAAATCCTCCTGTCACGAGATAATGAAGAATGCATACCAACATCACTGTCCAGGCTGCGTCGTTAATTTGTATATTATGTGTATTCTAACACACTTGTATTAACTTAGAAGTATGCTATGTTTTAGTACATGGTCAAATAGGAATATAGACGAATGATTTATTTATAAACAGGAGCAATCCTTTTAAGAATTGCTCCTGCTATGCATTATCATATTGTTCATGTAAGTATTTGATACTGTCATCAATATACGGTTCTTTTGTATTCTCGAGTAATACTTCAATATATGGCTTATTTTCTTTTAACCATTGGAATAAAAGGTCATAGCGCAACATTCCTTTGCCGACAGGTACCATTTTTATCCACTGGTCTTCGATAATGAAATCTTTGGCATGGATAGCTGCCATTCGGTCACCGAAAAGTTCAAATGACTGTCCAAATACTTTTTCCTGATCATGATAGTTTTCCATCGACATAAAATTGGCCGGATCGAATACAACTTGCAAGTGATTGGAGTCAACTTCATCTAAAAGTCTTCCCATCAGCTCAGGTGTGTGTATGGGGTGATTAATTCCTCCTTCAATGCCTACAATGACGCCCCATCTCTCTGCTTCATTTGTCAGGGCCTTCACACTTTTAACGACCTTCCGGAATGCTTCCTCAGTAAAGTTATCTTCCGTATACCCCATCTTTTCGTTGACATTTCCTGTTTCTGATGCAACAATACTGCAACCAAAATCTCTGGCAAAGCGGATATGTTCTTTAAAGCGGGAAAGTAACTGTTCACGTTTCTCTGGATCAGGATGAATCATATTGATATAACAACCTAATATCGCCACATTAACCCGATGATCCCGGAACGATTGAAACATTTGTTTAGCAAAACCGGGACTAAGTGAACCAGTTTGTGTCGGTAAATCCGGGAAAGACTTTGCTAATGCCAATTGTACAGATCCCAATCCTTTGGAAGCTACTTCCTTTGCAATTAACTCCGGCTCATGATAATCAATATCGTGTCCCCGTATACCTAAATTCAGTTTCATTATACTTACACTCCTTTTTATATTGCGTACTCATTATGTCACCCACTTTAAAAGGGAAAGAGAAAAAGAATGACTAGCCTTTTAAGCTAGTCACTCTCTATTATCTAGCCAGCCATCCACCATCAACAGCTAACACATGTCCATTCATATAATCGGAAGCCTTACTTGCCAGGTATACTACCGTTCCCATTAAATCACTTGGATCTGCCCAATAGCCCGCTGGAATCCGTGACAAGATCTCAGCATTTCTCTTTTCGTCTGAACGAATAGGAGCCGTGTTCTTTGTAGCAAAATAACCTGGGGCAATCGCATTTACCTGAATGTTATGCTCTGCCAGCTCATTAGCAAAAGATTTCGTCAACCCTGCTACCGCATGCTTACTCGATGTGTATGGAGGGATAAACTTCCCACCCTGGAATGATAGCATGGAAGCGATATTAATTATCTTACCTGAACGTTTTTCCGCCATAACTTTCGCTGCAGCCTGGCTCAGGAAATATACAGCGTCCAGATTAAGTGCCATCACATCATCCCAGTCCTCGTCCTTGTATTCCAACAAAGGATTACGGCGGATTGTACCAGCATTATTCACTAAAATATCTACTGTACCGAATTTACCAACACATGCAGGTACAACTTTTTTTATCTGTTCCCGATCAGATAAATCCGCCTGGTAAAATTCTGAACTTCCTTCAGCCCCCGAAAGCAATTCCTTCGTTTCTTCCCAGTTAGTACCATGTGTTACAACGAATACATTTGCCCCCGCTTTCGCTAAAGCAATAGTGTATGCCTGGCCAAGACCAGTGTTACCTCCAGTAATAATGGCCGTCTTGCCTTTTAATGAAAAATAATCTAAATTGAATTCCTGCAAACTCATCTAACAAACCTCCTTAGCGTAACTCATCCATACTTACATGATCCATATCATCATAGGTAATATTCTCGCCACACATTCCCCAGATGAATGTATAATTACTTGTTGCTGTCCCGGAGTGAATAGACCAGCTCGGTGAAATAACAGCCTGTTCATTTTTTAGTACAAGGTGTCTAGTCTCACTTGGTTCACCCATAAAGTGGAAAGCACGAGTGTTTTCTTCCATATCAAAATACAAATATACCTCACTGCGGCGATCGTGTGTATGTGCAGGCATTGTATTCCATACACTACCTGGCTGCAACATCGTTAGCCCCATTTGTAATTGACAGCTCTCACAAACATTTGGATGGATGTACTGATGAATCTTTCTCTCATTTAACGTACCAGGTTCGCCCAATTCCAATGGTTTAATATCTTTAATATCAATTTTCACTGTAGGATATGTGTGATGTGCTGGCGCAGAGTTAATGTAGAACTTTGCCGGTTGCGCCGGGTCATTGGAACCGAAATACACTTCCTTCGTTCCTCTGCTGACATATAATCCGTCGTGACGTTTCATTTCGTAACGTTCGCCATCCAGAATTACATACCCGTCATTTCCAATATTTATAATCCCAAGCTCACGGCGTTCTAAAAAATAACTCACACCTAACTGTTTATCCAGTTTAATAGTTAGATCTTCTGATGCAGGTGTCACACCACCAAAGATCATACGATCAACATGTGTGTAAGTTAAATGAACTTTCCCTGCTTCGAACAACTTTTCCACTAAAAATTTTTCACGCAATTCATCTGTATTATATCTTCTAATTTCCTCTGGGTGATTTGCATAACGTACTTCCATGATTAATTCCTCCTATTGTTTATTTTATCTGCTAATCTCTTGGCTTACATTCTGTGTAAATTGCTCCACTTCAGCTATTGAGAAGGCATTGCCATCTCCTGCTAATGTATGTTTCAGAACACTGGCGCCTGTTGCGAAGTGAACAGTTTTGTCTGGATCCCACTTGCTAAGTATTCCAAACAGTACTCCTGCTGCATAGGCATCCCCCCCGCCAATACGATCAACTACTGGTTCAATCGTATATGTATGTGTTTTAGAAATATGTTGATCAGCAAATAAATAACCCTCTAATCGATGACTGGAAGAAGACACTACTTCTCTTTTTGTCGATGCAAAAACTTGGATGTTGGGGTATTTTGCTTGTATTTGCTTATAATAATACGTTAACTTTTCTTCATGATCTGTTTCATTTTCCAATACTTCTATATTCAAAAGATGAACAGCATCCATGTGGTTACAAAAGGCAATATCAATAAATGGCAGAACTTTTTCAATAGCTTTACTTGCTTCCTGCTGACTCCATAACTTTGCCCGAAAGTTAAAGTCAAAACTGACTTTAATACCTCGATTCTTCGCTTGCTTCATTGCTTCCAATGTAATTTCGCGTAATTCTTCTGATAGAGCAAGTGTAATGCCGGTCGTATGAAAAAGGTCTGCTCCTTCTAATATTCGATCCCAATTTACTTCTTCCTGCTTTAATTGAGAAAAACTAGAAAACTTGCGGTCATAGGTTACCTGACTTGAACGATTACCAATACCTGATTCTACAAAATACAACCCTAATCTATCTCCACCTTTCAGAAGATGTCTTGTGTCTATTTGATTGGACTGTAAATATTTTTCACATGCTTCACCAATTGAGTTATCAGGAACTTTACTGATATAGAGTGTATCAACTCCGAAGTCAGCTAGTGAAACGGCTACATTTGCTTCGGCTCCACCATAATAATAAGTAAATAGATTAGACTGCTGCAGCCTTACTGTCGGGTCTGTCGTCAGCCGCATCAGCATTTCACCGAATGTTACTACTCTCATACACTCGCCTCTTTCGCTTTCTCTACATATTGCTTTGCAAGTTCAGTAATTTTTTCATAGTTCCCTGTTTTAGCTGGGGCCACAAGATTTCCGCCAATCCCAACAGCAACAGCACCACTCTGGAGCCATTCCACCATATTTTCTAAACTCACACCACCTGTTGGCATCATGTTGGCTTGTGGAATCGGTGCATGAACCGCCTTTAGGAAACCTGGGTTAACATTGCTGCCAGGGAAAACTTTCACAACATCTGCCCCTGCCTCCATTGCCTCTTTTATTTCGGTAACCGTTAAACACCCAGGCATATAGGGAACTTGATATAAGTTACATAGTTTAGCAGTTTCTGTATCAAAAGAAGGACCGACAATAAATGATGCCCCTGCGAATATCGCCTGTCTTGCCGTATATGGATCTAAAACGGTACCCACTCCTACTGTTACTTCCTGATCAGCGGCATATTTATTCTTTAATTTTTCAACCGCTTCTTCCACATGTGGAATAGAATAGGTTAATTCGATAGCCTTCATTCCTCCAGCAATACAAGCATCTGCAACTTGCACAGCCTGATCTACTGTATCTGTGCGGATAACTGCGACTACCTTTTGGTTCTGCAGGTTTGTTAATACTCGTAATTTATTCATTTTGTCACCTCACTTTTGATATATTTACATAATGGATGATTAAACCGTACGATTTCCTCAATAAAAATCTTCGCATGTGCATGGGCACCTTCTGCTCTAAGATGGGTATCATCCTTTTCCCCATCAGGATACCCTTCATATTGGTTGGGGTCCACCCACATAAACCAATCCTTTGAACGCTCAGGACCTAAGTTAATTAATGCTTCTTTTGTATTCTCCAGCATATCGATGAAAATAATCCCTTCCCGAACCGCTAATTCCCTCATAGCCCTTGGGTACTCTCCATGTGTTTCCAACAGCTTCCCATCTTTGTCAAAATGTCTCCTTGCAATGGAAGTAAGAAGAATTGGTGTAACCCCAAATGACCGGGCACGATGTATAAAAAATCTCAGATTTTCCTGATAAGTTGTGAAAGGCTTTGTTGCCCTAGCCTCATCAGGCTTCTGGTCATTATGTCCGAATTGTATTAACACATAATCACCTTCAGAGAATTCCCTTTCCATCACTGCCCAGCGGTTTTCATTAATAAAGGACTTTGTACTGCGGCCGGAAGCTGCGTGATTTTTAACGATTAATTCATCGGTAAAAAAATTCTGCAATGCCTGGCCCCAGCCCATGCGAGGAAAAGCGGATGCCTCATAATGAGACATCGTCGAATCTCCCGCTAAGAAAAGCTGTACCTTTTTCATTCTTTATTCTCACTTCCAATAGCTAATTGAACGCTTGCAAGAATAAAGGCGCCGACACCATGAAGGTCATTCGTACTTGTTTCACGATGGACATAATAATCATACGTACCGATTGATGTACCGATACAAATATCATGCAAATGGAAATTTCCTTTGTCATCCACTTCTACTTTATTTTCTATTAATCCCTGAAATGCTTTTTCTGCATAAGTCCAGTAAGACTTATCCACATAACCCTTATTTACCGCTTTTGCAATAGCATAAGTAAACAAACAAGAACATGAACTCTCTAAATAGTTGTCCGCTTCCCCAGCTTTATCAACAACTTGATACCATAATCCAGTTTTTTCATCCTGGAATTTAATTAATGCATCTATTAATTCGTGAACTACCTGCTTCAGCTCATCACGTTTTGGATGGTCTTCTGGTAACATCTCAATAAAATTAGCTGTCACCATGCTGTACCAGCCTAATGCACGACCCCAGACTTCCGGCGCATGACCTTTCTCAGTAGACCAAGGAGTTTGCTTGCTCTCATCATAACCATGATAATATAATCCGTTTTCTTTTTTTGTATTTTTACGCATTAAACGTTCCTGTTCCATAACCAAATCTGTTAATTCCGGTTCACCGAACATTTGGCCATACTGGATAGTAAATGGTCCAGCCATATATAGTCCATCTAGCCACATCTGATATGGATATTTATCTTTATGCCAGAAGCCACCTTCTTTTGTCTTGTTTAAAGTATTTAAAAGGTTGCGTAATTTAGCTGCAGCCACTTTATATTTTTCATCTTTTGTTTCGTTGTATAATGGCAATAATAACAATCCTGGCTGGATCGCATCCAGTTCACTTCTGGCAAAATAGAAGTTCCCTTCCTCATCTACCAGTTTATCAACATACTCTTTAAAGTACTCGAAGTACTTTTGCTCATCCGTTTGTTCCCATACATCATGCATTCCGCACAGGAATACTCCCTGATGATAATGCCATCGGTCTGCCGGCGGTAACTTCACCGGCTCATACTGGTTCATTAATGTATCACATGCAAGCTTCGCCCAATCTAATGCATTTCTTTGTTTTACTGTCATCAACGTATCCCCTCTCCATTAATTAATTCCCTGATATTCAAACCAGTCAAAATCTGCATAATTTCTGCTTTCTTTACCATTAGCTGAGCAATACATGCCCATATAGGAACCAATAAATCCACCTGCTTTATCAGTGCTTAATATTGTCCCATCCACTTTATCTGCCAGCAGCTCCCAATCAAATGCTTTTTCTGCATAATAAAAATGATATGCCTGACCTTCTGCTTCCACTTTCAAATAAACTTTGTCTGTTGCAATCTCCCTTTTAGCAACTAATTCATCGACACCTGCTTCTCTCCTGATTAATTGAATATGCGGTTTTTGATTTTCCAGTACTACTTCCAAACGGAATTGATAATCCTGGTTTTGAAGCAACACAAGTCCCGCTGTCTCATTTTCTTCTTTTGGTGAAAACTCCATTACTGTTTGGGCCATGAAATCTATGTCTTGCTGTCTTCTCCCGACAAATGCCGGATTCTCTTCTTCCATAATTGTTTCCTTTTTTGCCTTTAAGCGCAAAAACCCCGGCCTTTCCGTTAATGACCAAAAATCTCCGCGAGGAGTTCTTAAAAAGTTCCATCTGTTTTCCAACTGCTCTGATTCAAAAGGGTCATGGGCTGGTAAGGATGGCCACTTATGTTCCTCTAACTGTGGGAAGATCATTTCTTCTTCAATTATTCCTTTGCCGGGATTCACAATTGGCCACCCGTCTTCCCAAATAAATGGAACGAGGAAAGTTTCACGACCTAAGTTGCGGTAGTACCCGCCATATGGACGAGAAGCAAGGCAAACCATCCACCAGTCACCATTATGAGTCTCCACAATATCCGCATGTCCTACATTGACAATTGGATGGTTGTTTCCTAAATGACGATGGGTCAATATAGGGTTTGTTTCGGTCATTTCATATGGACCTGTTACATTTTGGCTTCTCGCAATAGTTACAGCATGTGTATGACCTGTTCCTCCTTCTGCGATTATAAGATAATACCAGCCATTAATCTTATATAAGTGAGGTGCTTCCTGGGCATGAGCATTTTTAAGCGCACCATCCCATAAGCTGTATTTTGGTCCAACTAATTGCTTCTTCTCAAGATCAAGCTCTTGAAGCCAAATTTCATTATGTTTCTTATACTTAGGACCTTCAGGCGGCTTACGATTTCCTGTATAATACACCTTTCCATCATCATCAAATAGTAATGATGGATCAATACCTGGTGCATCTTCCAGCCAGTTTGGATCAGACCATGGGCCGGCCGGATCAGTCGCTGTGACATAAAAGTTACGCCTTGCTCCTGTTTGACTCACAACGAATGTTGTTATCATATAGAAGATCCCATCATTGTATCGGATCGTTGGTGCATAAATCCCGCGGGAATTAGGGGTCTGATCTAAATTCAATTGTTCAGGTCTGTCTAATACATGCCCTATTTGTTTCCAATTCACTAAATCTTTACTGTGGAAAATTGGTACACCAGGGAAATATTCAAAACTTGATGTGACTAAATAATAATCCTCTCCTACACGGCAAATTGACGGGTCAGGATAAAAACCTGGTATAATCGGATTTTTATATGTTTTCATCATTTAACGTCCTCTCATTTATTCAAAAGATAACGATCTCCCAACTTTTCAAATTGAGAACCTCTAATTTCTAAACCGTCCGTATCCTTACTCGTTACCACATTGGTTTCACTTGTTTCATTCTTTAATGAAAACTGGTCAAGTACTATATTTTTTGATTCCTCTACAGCTAATCCCGGACCGTTTCTTGTCAACACTTTTACATGATGGAGATTCAAATCTTCAACATATTTAGCAAAAATCCCTTCCCCGGCCATTTCAATCACTTCACGTACCATATCCGGTTCACCGCCTGGCACATCTTCATCCTGTGTCATCTCAATGGTGACATGGTCAATGTCCACTTCTTTAACAGGCATTTCCGGCAAGCCGTAAATAAACCCAGCTGCTGCCCGGCAATTTCTTGCTGTGATGTTGCTGATTCGGATTTTTTCAACGACTGGCGTTTTTTCACTTAGAGGAATAGCTGCTGCATCTAATAATTCCGGATTGCTTTTACTTACGCCATGACGATAGAAGGAGTTAATCGCAATTGGACACAGCACATCATCCATCCAAATATTGTTCACTAAAATGTTACGTATGTAGCTTCCACGTTCCCTGTTTGTTTTTATACGAATACCTCTGTCTGTACCATCAAACACACAATTTGATACAGTTATATTCTCAATACCGCCAGAATTCTCACTGCCGAAGACTACTCCGCCATGACCATGGTGCATCGTACAATTAGTTACAGTAACGTTCTTCGTAGGAACACCATATTTCCGCCCATCCTCGTTTATACCTGATTTCAAAACAACACAATCATCCCCTACATCAAAATGACAATCAGATATCCGGACATTTAAACATGATTCAATATCTAATCCATCACCATTCGGAGTATCGGAAGGATTTTGAAAGTGCACCTGATGGATCGAAACATTTTTACAGAATACGAGATGAGTATTCCAGAAGGGCGAATTTCTAACTGTAACACCATTGATTGTCACATTTTCCGCATCGAAGAACTGGATCAGAGGCGGACGTAAAAATTGTGAAGGCCATTCTACTAAATTAGTATCCGCAGGCTCTGTAAATTCTGAATTTGCCAGTGCAATTTCTTTCGTTTTGGCAGATTCATAGTGCTCTCCCTTACGAAGACGACGATTTACTTTCCACCATTCTCTCCCGTTCCCATCAATAACCCCTTCCCCCTTAATTGAAACATTGGAGACATTTTGACCAAAAATCAACGGCATGAACCCATGACATACATACCCTGACCATCTTGTTTTCACAACTGGATATGCGTCGAAATCATCTGTGAATGAAAGAACGGAACCAGCATCCAAATACAATGTCATATTACTCGCCAATCGAATTGGTCCAGTATGATAAGTCCCTGCAGGTACATAAACTGTTCCTCCGCCTTCATTCGAACATGCCTCTATTGCATCCTGAATAGCTTTTGTACTATCTCCACTTCCATCTTTAAGTGCTCCATATGTTGTAATATCAAAAAAGCTCATCATCTCACTCCTAATTTAGTAAATCTTCTCTTAATGGGGTAAATACATCGAGAAGCCTGCTTGGCATCAATGCTTTTACACCATGAACCGCATTTGATGGTATATGTACTGACTGCCCCTGCTCCAGGAGAACTTCCTTACCGTCAATCTGAAAAGCAAGTTTCCCTTCCAGACAATAAGTCAATTGTTCATGTGGATGACTGTGGCTTGATCCTTCAGCTCCTTCTTCGAATACAACTTCCATCATCATCACTTCATTACCTGGACTATGAATCTTTCTTTTTACACCCGGCTCTGCTTGTTCCCATTGATTAATTCCCATCATATTCCCTCCTTATTTTTTTATTACTATTGGCAGTAATAATTGAATGATCATCGCTGCAACGATAACGTAAGCTGCTGTTCCTGTATCAATACCATCTGCAAATAACATAAAACAAATAATACCAAGACCCCGTCCGATATTGATAATTGTTTCTCTTAATACGACCGATTCCACCCGGAACTCTGATTTTAAAGGTATTCGGTCAATCCACTGGAAATAGTATGCAGCATACGCATTTGCCTGTAACGGCTTAAACATATTTTGTGTAATCATAAATACAATGACACTCCATGTTGCAATTTCCCATGTCAGGAAAGTACCTGACAGAACAAAGCCTAAAGCAGCTATCCAGAGATATCGTTTTGTATGCTCAATATTTGCAAACCTTGAGAAGATGAAACTAACTATAATAGAAACAGCTAGGAAACTAGCATTTAAATAGCCGACAATTCCTTCATCTTCAAAAATGCTGTAAATCAGTATAGGAGGAACATACATTAATATCCCTTGAGGAAATCCAATAACAAACCATCCAAACAAAGCATTTCTGAACCCTTTTTGACGTTTTGTAATAAGCGGTAAATATTTCATATAGTAATTTCTGTGTCTAATAGATTCTTTCTTAATGCGAAAACTTCCGATTGTACAAACAAAAAACATCAGAAATGCGATGGAAAAAACGATCATATATCCTGTCAATCCTGTAAAATATCCGATGATTGAACCAGCGAGTGCGGGAGCAATCAAATTTGTTGTCCCCATTACTACCTGATTCCAACCCAAATATCGATGGCGATTTGAATTGGAAGATACCTCATGGACAATTGTAAAATATGCTACCCAATATAATCCTTGAGCAATCCCTCTAAGTAAGGCAAACCAATAAAAGTGTTTCACAATATCATCTTGTACGATAACAATTAACAAATAAAATAAGGCAGTCATAAATATTCCATAACGGTATATTGTTGTCCTGCCTTTTCGTTTTGACATTTTCCCAATCAAAAATGTAGTTGCAGCTTGGGCTAAAATAGCAATCAAATTATACAGACCATTAACCCAGATACTATTGGTTAAGCGCCATAAATATAAGTTGACAAATATTATGGATAAAGACCCTCCAAACTGAAAAATCGCATGATTTATCAGTATATTAACAGCATGTTTAGACAAGCGCTTTTCTATTTTTCTATGTTCTGGCTGCATGAATGTTTTACACTTCTTTCTGCTCTAATTGCTCTCCACATTTCCCCCAAAATTGATCGGCCTCAATTAATTTACCAGGCTCATACTCTAGCAAATGATAGAGTTGCTTCCGTATTAACGTTGCCTGCGTTGTTGCATTCATATCCCCTTCATATAAACCCAAACCTAAAGGCACAGGTGCAGGCATATCCGGATAAAACTCATCACCTTTAACTTGAGCAACATTTGGCGCTTGAGGAGAATGCTCCAATTCACGAGAAAAGCCGCCATCCTCTCTTTTAAGCCGTGCCATATTCCTTATCGTAATTTCTGTAATTTCTTTCAGTTCCTCATCAGGAACTTCCAATGCTAAATATGAAAGCAAATCTATCGGATTCCGAATGTAACACATATCCACTGCCTCTTCATTTCTCAGACAGTACAGAATACTTTGATATATTTTATCCTGATTCGGCATTGGTATCTGAAAGCTACGATAGAAAGTATGCAATTTAAATGTGCCCGAGATCCTTACATACAAAGAGCCTTCTCCCCATAACCCAGTCTCTATGTCTTGTATTTCTGCTAAATACTCCGCACATGCCTTCACATAATCTGCTTGTTTTTCTGGAGACATTTGTCTGATATAAACAGTAGAGGATGCTAACAAATCACACCCCCGCCAACTGTTTCTCAGATCAATACTTTCCCATTTTCCCCTGTAAGCCTCTAGTGACTCCGTGTAAGAAGGAGCAACATTTAATGAAACCGGCAAGGCATAGAGAGGATCGGCACCTAATCTTTTTAATGAATTAATGGAATAAGCCATTGCACGATGAACCATTACTTCATCTTTTTTCATTGCTGGGTGTTCATCATAGAAATAGCCGGTTTCTTTGTCCTGCTTTAACTGAAAAAAGTTTATCATTTGCTGTTTAACTGTTTCAGGCATCTTCTCTTTAAGCTGATGCCTGATCAGTATATTTAGTCCCTGGGCTGTTGATTCTATATCTGGCGAGAAACTATCATTATTCACCGAACTTTTAGCATAATAGAAGCCGCCTGTTACCGAATCATATTGGTCCCCTAACCAATTAAACATCCCGTTATATAATTCATCTAGTTGAGCTAAGCTTTCATCCTTCCATCCCACACTACCAAACTCCCTCTCACCTGCATTACTTAACCTTTAACTGAACCTAACAATGCACCTTTTGCAAAATATTTCTGTAAGAACGGGTATACTAATAATACCGGAACTGTTGCTACAACAATTGTTGCCATCTTAATCGTTGTTTCCGGCGGCGGTACATCAGTAAATGATTCACTGTCATAATTCATCCCGCTGGCAAGTACAACTATTTGCCTTAAGAGTACCTGTACTGGCCATTTATCTGCATCACTTAAGTAGAGAATCGCGTGCATATACGTATTCCAATAAGTAACTGCGTAGAATAATGAAATAGTCGCAATAGCGGGTAACGAAATCGGCAGAACAATCCGGAATAAAATACTAAAATCATTCGCACCATCAATTTTCGCTGATTCCTCTAAACTTTCAGGTATGTTCATAAAGAAACTTCGGAGGATAATCATGTTAAATGCATTAATGGTTACCGGAACTACTAATGCCCAAAGTGAGTTTAGCAAACCTGTCTGTTGAACAACCAGGAATGTAGGAATCATCCCACCATTAAAAAGTAATGTAAATACAATCATAAAGTTAATGGCACGACGACCAACAAGATCTTTTCTCGATAGCCCGTATGCTGTTAATGTAGAAAAAAGCATACTCCATAATGTACCACCAACAGTGACAATAATTGATACACCAAGTGCTCGAAAAATTGTATCTGTAGAGAAAATATATTCATAAGCATTTAATGAAAATTCTGTAGGGAACAATAAGAATTTTGTTCTCGCTATTTCAGCACTTGTTGCAAAGGAACTACCTACAACGTGTATGAACGGTAGTATCGTTACCAATGCGATTAACGTTAGTAAGAAGTAATTAAAGAAATCGAATACTCTGCTGCCTGCTGATACTTTTTGTAATTTAGCCACTTGTTTCACCTCATTCGTGTTTAATAAATTCCTTCCTCATTAAATCTCTTCGCCAGCCAGTTTGCGAAAATTACCATTATCAAACCGACGATCCCTTTAAAGAATCCGACTGCAGTACTGTAACTGAACTGACCTTGTTGTAAACCTGCTACATATACATACGTATCAAAAATTTCTGCAACATTTCTATTGGAAGAGTTCAATAGTAAGTAAACGTGTTCAAAACCTAGTTCTAAAACATCACCAATCTTCAAGATTAATAAAACGATAATTACACTGCGGATTGCAGGTAATGTAATATGCCACATCTGACGGAATCTGTTCGCTCCATCCATTCTGGCTGCTTCGTATAAACTTGGATCAACAGCTGTTATTGCAGCCAGGAATATAATAGTACCCCAGCCCGCTTCACGCCATATGACCTGAATGATATACATCGGCCTGAACCATTCATCATTTAACAGGAAGTTTATCGGCTGTAAACCCAATGTTTCCAGTACAGCGTTTACAATACCGCCATCAAGCGTTAACATCACATAACTAATTGAAACAATTACAACCCATGACATAAAGTGCGGAATATACACTAATGTCTGGACACTTCGTTTAAAGAAGCTGTGTCTAACTTCATTGAGCATTAATGAAAGAATAATTGGAATTGGAAAGAAGATGAATACTTGTAAGCCAAATAGCATTAACGTATTCTTAAAAATCATCCAGAATTCTGAGCTTGTAAATAATCTCTCAAAATGTTCTAAACCTACCCATTCACTTCCAGCTATTCCTTTGTACGGTTTATAGTCTTGAAAAGAGATAACTAAACCGTACATTGGCAAGTATTTATAAATCAGGAAATAAAGTAGTCCTGGTAGAATCATTAAATAAATCATTTTATTCTTTTTGATTCTGCGCCATGTTTCTGATCTCTTCATTTTTTTCAATTGCTTCGCTTCTTCTCGAGCTGACATTGTAGACGTTTCCATAAGCAGTTTCCTTTCTTTTAATTATTCATTTATCTTTCATACACCAAATCGTAAAGTAAACAAGCCATAACGTAAATAATCATTATCTTACGAGTTACTAATCTCTTGATTTTCAAACAATTCTGTTTCTTTTTTATATGGTAAAAGTAACTAACATAACATAATGATCATCTCCAATTACATCAGTGTTTTGATAGGATGGGCTCTTAAAACATACCGTTTAAGAGCCCATTTAACTTACATATTAATTTGATGAATTAAACTCTTCGATGATGGCATCTCCACCTTGAGATTTCCAATCTTCAACTGCAGCATCGAAACCATCTTTATCAATTTGACCTAAGATATACTGATAGGTTGCATCAGTAATTATCTGCTGCAGACGTGCACCATCCTGTGAATAAGTTTCAGAGTATAATGGCACTGTCGGATCTTCGATTAAATAGTTTTCGTTATCAATAAACAGTTCTTCAGATTTTGCTTTTGGCTCATAATCGAAATAACCAACATAACGGCCATTTGTTTCAGGCTCGCCAATTTCCAGTGCCTGGAATGGCTTTACTTCACGCTCAAATAATGCAGAATCATCTGTTACTTTTGCAGCTCCATCCACTAATTCATAATGTTCTCCCTCGATACCCCAGTAAGCATAGTTTGCAACTTCCGGTGACATCATCTTGTCAAAGAATCCTAAAATTTTCTTTAAGTCTTCTTCCGTTTCTACAGAACTTTTAGGGAACATTACTAAGTTACCATAACCTGGGATTGCCCAAATTCCAAATTCTCCATCCGGACCTTCCACATAGTTGTGTACATCGAACTCTACATCAGGGTTAATTGCAATCGCATCATCTTTTAAGCTTCCAACATCCCCCATAGATCCTACATATAAACCAGCCGTACCATTTTTAAAGAATTCCTGCTGGTCAGTTTTACTTGTTACAGGGAAATCCTGGTTAATGTATCCGTTTTCATGCATTTCTCTAAAGAAATCCATTGTTTGTACATACTCATCAAACATAAATTCCGGTTGTAACTGTCCATCTTTTTCACCCCAATAGTTTGGTGTTCCAAACCATGAAGCTACTGTTTTAAATGCACCATATACTAAATCACTACGATCAGTCACACCAAATGTATCATCTTGACCATTACCATCAGGATCGTCTTCAGTAAATGCTCTCGCCATTTCCATAAACTCTTCTGTAGTTGTAGGAGCTTCTAATCCTAGATTATCCGCCCAGTCTTTTCTATAGATAATACCTTGACGTGATAGTGGACGGCCTTGATATAACGTATATAATTTCCCATTAACCATTGTGTTATCTAGAACATTTTCTTTCAATTTAGATAGGTTTTCAAATTCCTCTAAATATGGGCCGATTTCCCAGAACTGCTCATCTTCAATTGCATCACGGAATTGAACAAATGTTGTTTGATTCTTTAAAAATACTGCCTCAGGTAAAGAGTTTGTTGCAAATGCTGTATTTAATCTGTCTTCATAGTTGTTATCAGGTACCCATTGAATTTCAACATCTGTGTTTGTTGCTTCTTCAATTTTCTCTAAGACTTTATCTGCAGGAACTTCAGGTGTGTGTAAGTTTGCCATTATAGAGAAAGCATATGGCTCATCTGATCCAGAATCTGTAGATTCTCCTTCACTTGATCCTCCATCACCTGATGAGTCAGAACCACTTTCAGATGAACTGTCACTACATGCCGCTGCTACTAATAGTAGAAACATCAGCATCATAATACCGAGTAATTTTTTCCATTTACTCAAATTAACCACCCTCCAAATATTCATTTTGTTTTTTACAGCGCTTGCTGCATACACTTATATTAAATGAATTTTTGCCCCATTGTATATAATCACTTTTTCACAGCTGGTGGAAACGCTTACTTAACAACGTTTTCATTTTATTATATTCTAGGTAAATAATCACTATCACTTCTTTAGCAATTTTTCATTAGCTAATGATTATTTTTATGTTACAAAAACATTACAAACCTTGACACATAAGGGTTATGTGCACCTTAGATGATGATTATTGCCTGAAAACGCTTCCTCACAACCTTTACTTATTTTATATTAACAGCTATCCTATTCTTAGCACATAACTATAATATGAAGATAGGTGATTACTAATGGAATTATCGGGTATATGGTCAGGCTTATATAAAGTCAGCTTATGGGTAACACGTTTTGCTTGGTTAAATATCTTATGGCTAATTTCTACCCTCATTGGGTTAATATTATTTGGGTTAATGCCTGCAACAATTGCTTTGTTTACTGTTGTACGTAAATGGGTTCAAAAAGATTATGATGTAAATGTTTTCGCAACATTTTCAAAAGCATTTAAAGATAACTTTATAAAAGCGAATTTATTTGGTATAATCATATTCATAGCTGGATATGCACTTTCCATTTTCCTTAAATATACAGGATTAATGAATGAGAGCGGATTATATTCCGTACTGCTTGGAATTTTTATTCTCGCTGCATTCTTTTATGTGATGCTGATTATGTATATTGGCCCAGTATTTGTACATTTTGATCTTAAATTTTGGCAATACATTCGATATGCCGTTACAATCGGTGCAGTGAATCTGCACTACTCAATCTGTACGTTAACCTTATTAGCCGGTATTTATTTTCTTTCATTTAAGTACCCTGGCTTCGGCTTATTTTTCAGTTTCAGTTTAAGCGCATACATTATCATGTTCCTAGCTAATCTTGGCTTTAATCAGTTATTGAAAAAGCAGCATGAGGAGCAAACAGATAAACACAGTGAAACTGTTTCTACCACTTTGAATTAAAGATACACGTTTTAGTCAATTTAATACGAGGAAGTTGCCTATGAAAAAATTTTCGACGAAACATTATTTTAAATTGATTGCTTTTCTCATTATTTTAAGTACGGTACCAGTTATTATCACAGGCGGACTTTCTTACTGGCAATCATCCAATGCAATTGTGGATTATTCGAATGACGAGAAGAAACAAAATATTTATCAAATTCAGACAAATGTTGAGCAGGTTCTTAAATATGTCGATTTATCCACAACATATTTTGTTCGATCAACACAAACCCAGCAATTTTTGAATGAAAATATGAATGCAGCTTCTTTTTCTGATTTTAATAAATTGAGACGTGACCTCAATCACCTTCAGACAATTGAAACAGGGATTGAGGATATTATCTTTGTCAGTTTTGATAAGAAATGGCTCATTAATAATGATGGTTTAGTACGCTTGGATAAGACTACGTATGAAGAAATCAACACCAGTTATATGAATATCCCTGATAAGTCCAGCTGGATATTGGAAGAAGCAGATAAAATCGATTTTCCTAATGCAACAAAAAAGAGTTGTTCGCATTATATTAACCTGGTTAAAAAACTTCCTATCCTCTCTTCTGAGCCAACTGGTATTATCGGTGTCTTAATTCCAACCTGTGAACTTACAGAAATTATGGCTGGCAGTAACAATAGTGAATCTTTTCTAATATTAGATGAAGATAATCAGACAATCGCTCATAGCAATACAGCCTATATTGGGGAAGATAATTATATCCCTTCTTCACTTTTTAACGAAATTGACCAGGATGCCGAGGAAGGACAGTTTGAATACACAATAAGTAATGTGGCGTATAAAATCACTTATCATACTTCCAACTATAATAATTGGACTTATTTATCTTTTGTTAAATTAAGTGATTTGCATATGCGTTCAAGTTCCATCGGTTGGATCACTGTATTAATTGTTAGTATTCTTTTAATTATATCGATTATTTTTGCGGTGATTGGAAGCCGGGTGCTTTATAAGCCTGTCAAAAGGTTAAGAAATGCGATTTATTCAAATCAATCGGAAACTGCCGGGAATAACGTTAATGAGTTTGATCTGATCGAAACACATATTGAAAAACTGCTCAATCAGAACAATCAATTAGAAAAAAGAGTACAGAGTCAGGTCACTCAATTAAAGCAATTGTTTATGATGCGTCTCGTTCAGGGAAAAGTTAAGAATGATGAGCTGCCTTTAAAACTGCAATCATTCCATTATCATACTAACTGGACTTGGTTAACCATTTTCTCATTAAAATTTGATGCGGTTGACCAGGAAAAATTTGATAAAAATGATCAGGATCTTATTTTATTTGCTATTAACAATTTGATGGAAGATATTATTCCGGCAAATGAAAGATTTACACCAATCGTCATTAACGATACACAAACAACAATTATTATAACTGAGTGTGAAAATGATGCTGAATATACACGCAGTATCAACCAGAAAGTCCAGTTAATCCAGGAAAAGGTGAAGGAATTATTCCATTTAAGTGTAAGTATTGGGATAAGCCAGAGGTTTAAACATCTGCATGAAGCGGATACTGCCTTTAAAGAGAGTAAAGAAGCATTGAAGTATCGTCTCAAAATGGGTGACTCATCTATTATTTTCTATGAAAATTTAAATAGACGTTACTCCAATATCGCACCATACCCATCTGCAATCAAAAATAAACTTTTTGATGCAATTAAGGTTAGTGATAAAGAAAAAGCGGGAATTGAATTATTAAAACTGTTTGAATATATTGACAGAAATGATATCCATCATCAACAGTTGGAAATAATCTTATCACGCTTTCTGTATGAACTTTTTGAATTGAAAGAGTTACTGGGCATTGATGTCGAAGATTTCCATTCAACGGAAATGATTACACATTATCAGAGTCTCAGCTCACTTGAGGAGATAAGAGACTGGATTTTAAATAAGATTATTCATCCGTTAATCGATAATTTAGATGCCAAAGATGACAGCAAAAATAAAAGAATTTCTGATAAGATGATTCGAATGATTCAGGAAAGTTTCAATCGTGATATATCACTGGATTTGATTGCTGCTGAACTGCATTATAACCCTAACTATTTAAGCAGTATTTTTCAGAAAGAGACCGGCTATTCATTTAGTGAATATTTATTGAAGTACCGTATAAATAAAGCAAAAGACTGGCTGACTACAACCAATAAATCTGTTAAAGAAATTGCCGAGGACTTACAGTATAACAATTCGCAAAACTTTATCCGCTCATTCCGTAAAATGGAGGGGATTACCCCAGGTAAATACCGGGCACAATACAAAAGTAAAGAAGCATAGAAAAGAAGCCCGGACAAAAGCATCATAGAAACAACAATATCCGAACGATCATCGAAACCATCAGATCGTTCGGATATTATTTTTCTAATTCTTATAATACGGATTCTGTGGACTAAAGGTGTATTTATGGAGTGCTATGCTAGCACTTCGGCCGGTCACTCCGCTTTAGTGTTCCTCTTCAATGCTTGTGACAGAAAAGTATTTGACTATCTAATGAAAGTTGAATGTCCTCCAAGAGGCCAGATCTTTTTTGTTACAGTTTCTTGTATATCATTATATCAATGAGTTTGTACATGAAGAATGCAACAATGAAACCTGTCGCATAAGCAAAGCAGGTGGCTTCCATTACGATAATGTACAAAGAACTGGTTATTGTATTGCTGATTGCTAACCATATTACAAAAAGCACTCCAGTTAAAAATGCATAACCTATCAAATAATGGTGTGCAGGTAAATGAAAAACAGCGGAATCCTTAGACATTTGGTCAAATTCTTTTATTTTAAACTGATTTATTGCAATGGAAGTTGCTTCTTCCATCGGTTTCCCTTGGTCAACCAGATTCTGGACATAATCTTCCATATAGGTAAGTAATTCGATCTTTTCATCTTTATTCAATGTTAATCTTTCTACAAATGAGGAAAGGTCTTTACTATTTCGGTATAAGACATTAATTTTCATATGTCCGACATAATTGAAGATTGCCCATAGACCTCCTATCATTATTGCAAGACCATACCCTACTAAAGCATTAACCGGAGTATATGCCGGGTTATCATAGTAATCAACAAATAACGTGATAACAAACACTGTTATGGAAATAAGAAGAATCCAGAAAAACTTTATATCAGAGAAACTGGTTATTTTTTTAAAGAGATTCATATTCTTACCTCAACTCCTGCCAATTACATAAATAGAAGAATTAATATCCCTGCAACCACACAATAGTAAGAAAAATATCGTAAATTTCCTCTTGCCATAATATTCATAAACCATTTCAATGCAAAGTATGTTGCGATAAATGTCGTAATAAAAGCAATGATATATGGAATTAATAATGTATCCATCGTTGGATCCCGGAATATATCAGGTATTTCCAGGATTCCTGTTCCAAGGCTAACAGGAATATACAGTAAAAAGGAAAAGCGTAATGCTGTTTCCTGTTTCATTCCGACTAACATTGATCCGACAATTGTTGCGCCTGAGCGGCTAATCCCCGGTGTTAATGCGACCATTTGTGACAGTCCAACTAAGACAGCATCTTTCATCGTTAAATCTCCATCATTTTTTCGACCACGTAAGTTACGAATTACCCAAAGCGCTACAGCTGTAATTAATAAAGTAATCCCAACTACCATAGTATTATTTCCAATCAGATCTCCAATGGCATCACCAAATAATACACCTACTACCCCAACAGGAATTGTAGCGATAATTAAGTATATGATAAATTGAAAATCCTTTTTTGCTTCCATATCTTTTTTTACCATAAAGTTTAATCCGTTTGTGACAAGGCGGACAATATCTTTGCGATAGATTACCAATACAGCTAGTAGTGAAGCGAAATTAACAAAGATTTCAAAAGAGAGCCCCTTCGCTTCAATTCCAAACAATTCCCTAAAAATAACTATGTGACCACTTGAGGATATAGGAATAGGTTCAGTAATCCCCTGCACTAATCCTAAAACAAAATACTTGATCAGTAATACTAATTCTTCCATGTAAAAGCTCCTTTATTTCTAATTTTCCTTTAAGGGATAAATCTATTTACTATATGCACGACATGCTTCCAATCATTCGTAATTTGGCTGAATTGTCTTTTCCCTTCTTCCGTAATCTTATAATACTTTCTCCTTCCCCCCTGACTTTTCTCTCCCCAATAGGAAGAAATAGCTTCATTATTCTCTAATCGCTTTAATGACAGGTAGAGAGTTCCTTCCTGAATAAGAAATGTACCTTCTGTTTTATCTTTTATCTTTTTTGAAATTTGATATCCATAACTGTCTTCTTGATCTAATAGGGAAAGTATGAGAAGATCTATCGTTCCTTTAAGCATTTCTTTATTCAATAACCCAACCCCCTATATTACCTAATAACATTAAGTAGTTTATATTAAATTACTTAATAATGCAAGGTATTTTTTAACCGACGAAAAATAACCCTGTTAATGAATAAACAGGGTTACTAATTTGCATTATATTATCCGAGAATTACTCGCAAAATATTAGGGTGTTCTCTAAAATTTTTAGTACCTGCACCGTAACCAATTTGATTTACTGTCATATTTGGTATAGACTCTGAAAAATTTTCAGCAAGCACTTTAACAATCGCTGCACCAGTCGGTGTAGTCAATTCCCCTTTCACATCACTATTTTTTAATGGGACATCTTTTAAAATTTCTAATGTGGCAGGTGCGGGAACTGGATAGATACCATGATCAATTGAAATACGGCCAGAACCTGTCGGAACGGGAGATGACACGACCTTTTCTACCGCCAGCTTATCAACTAATATAGCAGTGCCGACAATATCTATTATAGAATCAATAGCCCCAACTTCATGGAAATGTACATTATCTAATTTCATTCCGTGAATTTTCGCTTCCGCTTCACCTATCACATTAAACATTCTCAGAGATAGTTCTTTAACCGTTTCATTAAGTTCACTATTTTCTATTAATGTGACAATATCCTTGTATGTACGATGATGATGGGTATGTCCGTGATTGTGCTCATGATCATGATGATGGCTATGTCCATGATTGTGATCATGGTCATGATCGTGATGATGGCTATGTCTGTGATTATGCTCATGGCCATGATGATGATGACTATGTCCATGATTATCGTCATGATCGTGATGAGGAGGTTGATCATCAAAAATCACATCAAATTTAAAGCTTGATATTCCATTTTTATTCACCCGCTTAAATTGCAGCTGATACTCTTCTTCCAAATGTAACTTTTTCAATTCATTCTCAAAGTAATCCACATCTACTCCAGTATCCAACAGAGCAGCAATCGTCATATCCCCACTTATCCCTGAAAAACAATCCAAATATAATGTCTTCACAATTAAAAACTCCCTCTTCTCTGTAACTGCTTATATTCTCATATTAAGCTTATTAATTATTGGTTGTAAAGAAAAAAGGAATCGCTTTAATGACGATCCCTTCTCCTCGTTATTCAATTTGTGACTCTACTGCTTCCTGTGCTGATTTTAGGCCTTCTTCCGGTGTTTGTGCTCCATCTCGCAAAATATTATTCAGTGTATTTGTATTTAACTCTGTGGCTATTGCCGGTGTGTTTTCTGTTATATTTACTGCATTTATTTCATCTTTAATATCTGTTAGTGTGTCAAAAATATCATCACCAAAATATCGAAAGAATTTATTTTCCTCTAAAACAGCGGGATCATCCCAAACATCGTGACGCGGTGGATCGAAGCCCAGTACTGTCCATAATTTAATATTCGCTTCTTTTGATAGTTTAGCGTATGCAAGGAAGTCTTTTGCCAACGTTTCATGTTCTGTCTGGTTTGTTACAACGGTTCCCGTCCCCCCCATTCCTGCTGAACGTTTTCCGCCTTCCTCAAATGCTGGTAAAGGGCGGACAACCATCTTGCCTTCAAGGTCTGTCATATAATCCGTAAACCTGCCCATATACCATGCAGGCATTGCTATAGCCGCTGCCCCGCCTTCATTCATATATTGATAATATTCTTCGGCGTGCGGCTCACCACCTGGAGCTACCTCGGATATCCCCAGATCCTGCATTTCTTTTAAAAGTTCGAGTGCACGAAGGTTTTCCTGATTATTTATTGTAATATTCCCTTCTGTGTCGATAAAATCAGAATCCTGCTGGGAAACCATCTGCCAAAAAGGCAGGTAATCACCTGGAAATGAGTTAAACATCACAGAATCCGTTTTTTCTGTAACCTGTTTTCCTGCTTCTACAAAATCATCCCATGTAAGAATACTATCAGGATCGACTCCCGCTTCCTCGAGGATTTCCTTGTTATAATACATTACTGAAGCGCCGACATGTGTTGGCATTCCATAATAGTTGCCATCTTTTGCGTAAATATCGAATCTTGATTTAACAAAGTTTTCTATCTCCGGTTCTACATATTCATTCATCGCATGCAGCTGGGGTTCGCCTTCAAGGAAATTGGGAAAACGGCCAATTTCTATATCAGCAATATCAGGTGCACCTTTTCCTGATTGTAATGCCAACAGTAAATTATTATGCATCTGATCATAAGGGTAAGTTTCAGCTTTCAGATGAATTGGTCGATCAGGATTTTCTTCATTCCATCGATTTGCTGCGTCTGTAAAGAACTCCATATGCAATTCCACGAAAGTCCACATTGTCAGCTCTGTAGCATTTTCAATATCTTCCCCAGCGGTAGCAGTACCTGTAGCCTCTTCCTCACTTCCTCCTCCACAGCCTGCAAGGATAAATAGAAGCAATCCAAACAGAAAAACTAATATTTTGTAATTTTTCATCTTTTCATAACCTCCATCATTTAATTCTTTTGATTAATTATGTTTAAGCTGGTTCGTTGTAACAGACCTGTCTTCGAGAAAACATTTACGCTGACTGACATAACCAGAATCCCTGTCAATCCTGCTGTCACAAATAAAAACATTGCCGGTATTTCCAATGATATATATAAGCAAACCGTTAAACAGAGCAGGTTCAGTATGGTGTAGATGAATTTTGTTAGTCCGATAATAATAGCGTTTTTTAAATACTGAATGATATTTCCTTCAAAACAGGACATTAGCGGAAATATCCAGATTGCAACTAAACTGTAGATAATAATTAAAAAATAGAAAGAAAAAACTACAATTAGTGGTACTTGGCCATTGGATTGGTCAATAATCTGATAATTTAAATATAATATGATGGCACATAGTACTAGCAACCATCCTGATAAATTTGCTCTTCCAAATTCCTTCTTATAAATATTAATAAAGTGATGATAAATCGGGAAATCCAGTTTCTTCTCTATGACATTATGAGATACAGTCAGCAAAGCAACCGTAGCCGGGAAAATACCAAAGATTAATAGACCTGTTAGCGCTGACGCGAACCACAGAAAATTTAACCAGACAATTTTCAGTAATGCTTTTAATATTCGATCAAGTGATTCAACCATTTGATAACCTGATATACTATTCACCCCCCTGTTTTCAGCCTTTTACTCCACCAACTGTTAACCCTTCAATAAAATACCGCTGGAAGAATATGAACAGGATAATGATTGGAATAATCGTCATCACAGAACCTGCAATCAGGACATCATAATTGTTTCCATATGGTGTTAATAATGTGGCAAGGCCAATTGGTAATGTAAACATGTCATTTGAACGCAAAACAATTAATGGCCACAGGAAGTTATTCCAGCTGCCCAAACCTTGTAATATTGCCATCGCACCTAATGATGGAGTCATTAATGGCAGCATAATCTTAAAAAATATTCCGTATTCTGTCGCCCCATCTATTCGCGCTGCATCCATTAACTGTTTTGGCAACCCCAATGCATACTGACGAAAGAAAAAGACAGCAATAGGTGCCACTATTAATGGCAGAATTACCCCTGCATAAGTATCTACCAGCTGTGCACTAATCATCATTTGGAATAAAGGCAGCATGAGAATTTCAAACGGCACCATCAATATAAAGACAACAAAGCCAAAGAATAGATTGCGACCTTTAAAATCATATACTGCAAGAGCGTAACCTACCATGGAAGAAAAGAATAATGATAGAATAATGGTCAGCGCTGAGATTAACAGACTATTTGCATACCAGGTCCAATAGCCATCCGCTTGCGAGAAAATATATAGATAGTTATCAAGATTCAAGTCCGCCCAATCAAAGGTTAAACTAATTCCTGAGCGCATTAATTCTGATGAAGGACGAAATGATGAGAGTAATAGCAATAGTATTGGAAATAATGCAATAAGTGAGATTATCCCCATACCCACAGTTACAACCCAGCTAACTGCTTTTTTGTTCAAGATTGATCACCTCGCTTAAAGGCACCTGTTAACATTAACTGAATAAAACTGATAACGAATATAATAAGCATTAGTATCACACCTATTGCTGCACCAAAGCCCATATCATTTTGCTGAATACCCTGCTGATAAATATATCCAACAACTGTGAGACCGATATTACCTGGAGAACCTGCCTCCCAGAAAACAAAACTTTCTTCAAATACCCTGAAACCATTAATGATGGATATTGTTACAACGAAAACAGTGACAGGCTTTAAGAACGGTAAAGTGACATGACGAAATTTCTGCCATATTGTAGCACCATCCACCTCAGCCGCTTCATACAGTTCAACCGGTACATTTTGTAATGCTGCAAGGAAATATAGAATGTTAACCCCCAACCATCTCCACACACATAAAACTACCATTAAGAACATCCCGGACCAGGCATTAAAACGCCAATCAACGGAATCTATTCCAAACCAGTTTAATAGTTGATTGGCGACAGCTGTATCTGTCTCGCCGAACATTAACCGGAATACCATACCTGCCACAATCGTGGATGCTAAAGCTGGCATAAACAATGATGCCCGAAATAATGTTTTCAGGCGTACTATTTTAGAATTGAGAATAGTTGCAAACAACATAGGCAGGACGGTTAATATAATAACAGTAAGAACAACATATACCGAGGTGTTTGTAAGCGCTTTTAAAAATGTCGGATTAAATATACGGTTATAGTTTGATAACCCTACGAAAGTCACCTGTCCAGGCAAAACTTTTTGAAAACTCATTATCACCCCCTGCACAGCCGGATATACGGTTAATAGAAGAAATGAGACTAGAAATGGAGAAATTAAAACATATGGTACAACATTTTTAGAATTTATAAATTTAACCAATGATGATTTGCCCGTTTCTGCCGGTTGATCTAATGACATGTAAATCCCCCCTCTTTTATATGGTTAGTCTAACAACTTTTACTTTTCACCATAATATATGTAGGGATTATACTTAACATGCTAAAAATTATACGTATAAGATGGACAATTTATTTATTTTAGGTGAAATAAGTGGTTGGATCACTTGTATATAAAAACGGAGCAGAAAATTGCTATGGGGACAATAAAAAGAACATAACGGCGGATTAGTGCTATCTAATTCATTGGTTTAAAACAGGAATAAACCGAACTACTGCGAATATAATAAATATTCGGTCATAGTTCGGTTTTCCTTTTGATTAAAACTCTTATTTAGCAAGCCAAATTGCCATATTATTTAATTGAAATAGCAACAACAGATTTAGCTGGTAATTTTAATGAAAGTTCAGATCCATTCACCTGGAAATCTGTATAGCTAACAGGCTTAACTTTATCCGGATTATCAAATGTATTATGTGCGTCCAATTCATTTGCTGTCAATACACGGCCGCTAATATCAGAAAGATTAGCACCTCTCAGGTCAACGGTTAGTTCCGTCTCATTATCTTTATCAATATTACATAATGTAATGTTGATGGAGCCATCTTTTGCTTTAGATGCAGAAGCTGTCACTTGCGGAATTTCTTTATCAGCTATTTTCTTGGTTGCCGACTGAATATCCAGAGCAAGCTTCTCAGCATCCTGGTGTACTTTATACATTTCAAACACATGGTAAGTTGGTGTTAAGATCATTTTTTCTTTATCAGTTAATATCATTGCCTGTAATACATTAATTGTTTGAGCAATGTTCGTCATTTGAACACGGTCATTATGATCATTAAAAATGTTTAAGGAAACACCTGCAACTAAAGCATCGCGGATCGTGTTTTGCTGATAAAGGAATCCTGGGTTCGTACCTTCTTCTACATCGAACCATGTACCCCATTCATCAATAATTAAACCAACACGCTTTTCAGGATCATACTTATCCATAATAGTACTGTGTTTTTCAATCAATTCCTTAATATGGTATGCTTTTTGCATCGTAATATCCCATTCATCTTCAGGGAAGTTTGTTGCAGATCCTTTTCCTAACCAGAAGTCACCAGGAATTGTGTAATAATGTAAGCTTAGCCCATCCATTAAATGGTGCGCTTCCCGCATTAACACTTCTGTCCAATTATAATCATCTACATTAGGGCCGCCTGCAATACGATATATTTTATTCTCACCATAATTTCTTACATATGTCTGGAATCTTCGGTAAAGGTCCGCATAATACTGTGGTCGCATATTACCACCACAACCCCAGTTTTCATTACCTACACCGAAATATTTCAATGCCCACGGCTCCTGTTTCCCATTTTCCTGACGTAAATTCGCCATTGGAGATTCACCATCAAATGTCATATACTCTACCCATTCTGACATTTCCTGTACTGTTCCACTACCAACATTTCCGCAAATGTATGGTTCAGTTTCCAACATTTCACAAAGCATGAAAAATTCATGTGTACCGAAATGGTTGTTCTCGATTACGCCACCCCAGTGTGTGTTTACCATACGTTTACGGTTTTCACGCGGGCCGATTCCATCTTTCCAGTGATATTCATCAGCGAAACATCCACCAGGCCAGCGAAGAACTGGTATGTTGATGTTTTTCAACGCTTCCACCACATCATTACGGATACCATTCGTATTTGGGATCTCGGAATCTTCCCCTACCCAAAACCCTTCATAAATACAGCGTCCTAAGTGCTCAGCGAAGTGACCATAAATGTTTTTGTTAATTGTTCCTTTTGTAACATCTGCATTAATAACTGCCTTATTGTTCATTTCTCCACCTCATTTTAATTTATTATAAATTTAAATGTGTAACCTTTTGGCAATACTGTACGGATGCATTAGTTAATTTAACAAATTTGGCTCCATGTGCCGGTATGTGAAAGCTAATCTTATCTGATGTTAATGCAATATTTTCACATGCCCATAAATCTCGCAGTTCAATATCTCCGCCACTTATTCCAAGCTGGCTAAAGGTTGTAGAAACTTCGCTTTCCTTATCAGTTAAATTAAATAATGCGACATAAATAGTATGATTATCCCCGCATGACATCCATACAGCTTGGTCGTTTTCCCTGTAAACCTGCCTTGCTCCAAACCCATATTTATGAGCTTCAAGCACTTCTTTATTTGTAATCAATGATAATGTCCAATCATCATTATCCCTTAACTCACCGCCAAACATTAATGGTGAGCGAAATATGGACCAGAGTGTCATCATCGTTAACTGTTCATCTTTCGTAAATCTGGTATATCTGTCACTGGCACCACCGTCAACAGATCTTATACCAATATGACCTAATGGCAACATATCAGCATCCGGCCAATAACCTGGACCGATATTTTTACTCCATTTATAACAACGTTCAAACATATCGTAAAGAAGTGGCCATAAATCCCAAAAATCATCAGTCATACGCCACATATTTGCGTTTTCTTCCAACAAGCTGGCATGATCAAGAGGTGCAGGGCCCGGCGATAAACTTAGCACCATCGGCCTTCCGCATTGGTCGATTGCTTCTCTAATCATTTTTATTTCATCAGCATGAATCCCGTATAACTTTGAATCTGCAATATCATCAACTTTAACAAAATCCACTCCCCATTCAGCATACAAGTCAAACAATGAGTTATAGTATGCCTGGGCACCTTCTTTTGTATGATCAATTCCGTACATATCCGTATTCCACGGACAAATAGAGTTAGGTTTTGCAATATCCCTGGCTCCCGCACTGCTGCCAAGAATTTTTGTGTTTTGATGTACCGCTTGTCTTGGGATCCCCCTCATGATATGAATACCAAATTTTAATCCTTTATTATGTACATAATCTGCTAATGGCTTAAAGCCTTTGCCATTTGCTGCTGATGGAAAACGATTGACAGCAGGTACCAGACGGGAGTATTCATCCATATCTAATGGAACGAATGGACGATATGCCGAGGATACCGCTCCAGGTTCAGACCACTGAATATCGACGACAACATATTCCCAGCCGAATTCCTTCAGATGCTCTGCCATGTAATCCGCATTACCTTTCACTTCTGCTTCCGTTACAGTTGCGCCATAACAATCCCAACTATTCCACCCCATTGGTGGAGTTAATGCATACTGATGATGTTTCAATCATAAATCCCCTTTCATACATAAAATAAATGTGAGATGAAAGGGAAGGCAAGCTATTGTATACTTGCCCTCCTGATATCATTCGATTAATTTTTCTTTTGCAAACGCACCATATTCCAAGAGAATTTAGGGAATATACCCACTAATTTACCATCGTCTACATAAGATTCTCCATTAGAATGAGGCTTTACATTTTCCTGAGTAGCTGTATTAATCGCTTTGGCATCTTCATTTTCCAGTACGACATGTTCTACTACATCGAATCCTTCAAATGAACGAACATCTATATCTACTTCTAAGTCTTTTTCCAAATGTCTGTTTGTCGCAAAGACAACTAATTCTCCTTTTTCCTCGTTATAAACAACAGAAGGATCAAGGTAAGGAACATCCGTAAAATCTTTACTGTCATATTTTGGTGAGCTGACAACAGGGTTTAATGCCACACCGCGTCCGTATACGGATGTATAGTAATATGGATAGAATATCGTCTGTTTCCAAGCAGCTCCGCCATTTTCAGTCATGATTGGAGCAATAACGTTAACAAGCTGCGCCATGCAGGCTACTTTCACGCGATCAGAGTGTCGCAACATTGTATTTAACATACTGCCAACTAAAACGGCATCTTCAAATGTATAGACATCCTCTAATTGAGGAGGAGCTACTGTCCACGGCTCAATCTCTTTATCTTGTTCATTCGAGTGGAACCATACATTCCATTCGTCAAAACTTAAATACATATTCTTTTTACTGCGTTTCTTTGCTTTAATATAATCACATGTAGCTATAACTGTTTGAATAAAGTTTTCCATATCCATTGATTTTGCAAGGAAATTTGCCGTATCACCACTTCTGTTTCCATAATACTGGTGGAGTGAGATATAGTCAGCAACTTCATAAGTATGCTCTAATGTTTCTGCTTCCCAGCTAGGAAATGTCGGCATATTGGAATTGGAACTACCACAGCTCACTAATTCAATCGTCGGGTCTACCAGTCGCATTGCTTTCGCTGTTTCAAATGCTAACCGACCATATTCGTGGGCAGTTTTCTGACCAACCTGCCACGGCCCGTCCATTTCATTCCCTAAACACCAGACTTTAATATTATGCGGATTCTCATACCCGTGAGATTTACGTAAGTCACTCCAGTAGGTACCTCCCGGATGGTTACAGTATTCAAGTAAGTTACGGGCAGCGTCTACTCCTCTCGTTCCGAGGTTAACCGCCATCATAACATCCGTATTTGCAGCTTTAGCCCAATCAACAAATTCATTTGTTCCCATTTGATTCGTTTCTGTTACTCGCCATGCTAATTCCAGCCGTTTAGGTCTATCTTCTTTCGGTCCTACTCCGTCTTCCCAATTGTAAGCAGAAACCATGTTTCCACCTGGATAACGGACAATCGGCACTTGTAATTCTTTTACTAACTCCAGAACATCCTGTCTGAACCCTTTATCATCAGCAGTAGGATGTTCAGGTTCATAGATTCCGCCATATACCGCTCTTCCTAGATGCTCAATAAATGAACCATATATTCGGGGATCAATTTCAGAAATCTGGAATTCTTTGTCTATTACCATTTTTGCCTTTACTGATTCTGCCATTTCCTTCATCCTTCCTTTTTTCACATATTAAACGCTTACAATGAAAATATTAAATAATTTAATTATTATGTTTCCCACACTTATCTTATTCGTACAAATTCTAAAAAAATATCATTTTTAGAGAATTTGTCCGTATATTAAGATTAAGAAAAATCCTTAGCTTTGTCAAGAATATAGAGCAAGTTCTACCTTACTTTTTAACCGTTTAAACTTAATTAATAATCATCCGTCTCAAGATTATTATAAAATGTTATTATACCTTTTTGCTACCTTGCATATTCTCATAATTTTTAGAGACTGTGAATGGATTATTTTTCGAATCCATATCTTTTTTTTATCCATAATTTAGTCGAAAGGTCCCAAGCTATACTCTCCCCCAATATCCCCCTATAGGCAAGAAAGGAGTGAGCTGTGTGTCAGCCCACTCCTTTTTCTACTTATTTATTAATTGATAATCTTTTTTCTCTATCCTTACTATACTTAACCAGTTAATACCTAACATTATTAAAACATTAAATAGTAATGGAATGATTACGGTGAATTCAATACTTAGTATCGTCACAACCCCTAACCACAAAACCATGAAAATAGTTACGAACGGACGTGTCATCGCCATTACTAATGCAAGCTTTGCATACGAAATTGTTTTCATTTCAAATCTGGAATAAATTGGAAAAAAGTGTAATAAGACGCTAAAAAATACTAAAAGTAATACGAATACCCCTGTTAATAACACAGTTGCAAGTGTTCCTTCCATTTGTATTAAAAAAGAGATATCCATGAATAAAAATAAACCGGCAAGCCAAAACAAAATACCAATTACATTAGATGATTTAAAGCTTCGCTTATAACATTGCCAGAATTCCTGAAATACATTTTCAATCTCTTCGTTCTTAATCATTTTCCGAACTAAGAAACTAACGGAAGCAGTTGCTGGCATTACACCTAGTATTACGCCGCCCAATAATGTAAATACAACCCATAAACAATTCATCCAAACTAGCTTTACAGCTTTATCGAGCATCTGCATGATTGTCCCTGCCCAATTAGTATCCATATGTCTTGTCCCCTTTTTCCACGATTAGTTAGATTTGAAATATGCTTCGGAAAGCAGACGAACCTGTATCAGGCTTTTTTGGAAATGACTACATTTCCCTGTTGGTCTTTACCCATATATACAATTGTCTTTTTCCATTTTTCCCAGTCCCAGCTTTCCATTACGACACCGTCATACTTCGTGCCATTTAATAATATGGTGTAACAGTTGCCGGCACTTTGCTGCTGCCATGTGTCCTTATCTAATTGTACCATTTTGGCAACATCTTGTCCGTCATTTAACTGATCAACATGTATCCATTCCCATTCACCATATAACCTGTTTTCTTCTATTAAGTGATTTTCTTCTCCTGCATACCTTTCCGGCGATACAAGTGGCCATCCATCACTTGTCCATCCAATCTTTCTTATGTGCAAGTAATGCCAGCGTTTATCTTTCGGTGCGCGAACATGGTGACAAACATAGTAATCGCCATTATCGGTTAGTATGGAGTTATGCCCAGGTGCTACCCATCCTTCACCATCCATAAAACGGTACCCGCCTAAAACTTTTGTTCCAATTTCATATTGCGGACTCTCAAGGTCTGTCATGACATTTCCGCGAAAATCCTCATATGGACCCTCTATATTTTTGGAACGCGCAATTCGGATATTGTAGTTAGAGAACAAAGAATCATATGATACAAATAAATAAAAATAATCAAATGTTGGATTGTAAACAATATAAGGACCTTCCAGAGCCCTGTCCACACTATGATTCCGTTTAGCAATCAACGTCCCTCTTCCTTGTTTTACAAACTTTCCTGTTTCAGGATCCACTTCTGCTACATACAATCCACCAAAAAATGAGCCATATACCATCCAAGGTTTACCATCACGGTCAAATGTTATGTTAGGGTCAATGGCATTTGGCCCGTCTGTACCCTCCTCAGATTTATATACCTCTCCAAGATCCTGATAAGGTCCCTCAATATGATCACTTTTAGCTACCCCAATAAATGATTGTGTTTTACCAAATTGACTGGCAGCATAATACATGTAATATACCCCTTCATACTTCACAATTTCCGGAGCCCAAAGTCCTTTAGCACCAGTCCATTGTTTTGCGGTTTCCGGGACCCCCTCAGCAAAAGCTCTTCCTACCCATTGCCAGTTAATTAAATCTTTTGATTTTCTTATTTGAATTCCCGCTTTAAAAACACCGCCATGTTGTGCATCTGTTGAGAAAACATAATACCATTCACCATCTTTTATAATAGCAGGATCATGAACATTATTTGTTGTCCATTTCTCCTCATCTCCAATAATTGACTCATTGTACAGCACGTCTTCTGGTATATTAGTTTGGTTTATCACTTTTCCCCATCCTTTTCGATTTATTACGAAGAATACTCTACTGCCATAATGACAGTAGAGTATGAACATTTAACCTTTTACACCTGAAATAGCAATTGACTCGATAATTTGTTTTTGGAAGATCAAGAAAACTATTAACATTGGAAGCAATGCAATGATAGATGCCGCCATGATTAACGGATAATCTGTTTGTATTGCATAAGTAGCATTAAAGTTTGCGATAACTAGCTGTATCGTTAATTTATCTGGCGAGTTCAAATAAATAATCGGTGCAAGATAATCATTCCATACAGCCATGAACCATAGAATAAACTGTGCGGCAATCGCTGGTTTGATTAGCGGGAAAATGATTTTTGTGAAAATACCGAAAAAGGATGTTCCATCTATTTTCGCTGCTTCTATTACCGCATTTGGCACATTAATTAAATATTGTCTTAAGAAGAAGACCATTACTATATTACCGAATATCGGCGGAATGATTAAGGGTAACAGTGTATCAATCCAGCCAGCTCCTGCGAACATGGAAAACTGTGGAATCATAAGACTTGGATACGGAATCATCATAGCCGATAGTAATAATAGAAATAAAGCATTTTTGTTTTTCAGTCTCAATTTAGCAAATGCAAATGCTGCTAAACTTGAGGTGAATGAACCTACAATTGTAACTGATAAAGATATAATTAAACTGTTTTGTATACCTGATAACAGAGGACCTGCTGTCCATATCTCTGCATATTTCGAAAAATCAAACTCGTTCGGAATCCACACTGGCGGAAGAGCAAATACATCTGATTTCTGTTTTACGGATGTTGATAGCATCCACAGCAACGGTGCAATCATGAATACCGCACCTGCTGACAATGCAACAAATATAACGCTGTCGGCTATTTTCTTTTTTCTGATTTGTGACAATATTCTCACCTCGATTTTTCAATAATTGCTGAAATAAACTATTAATCTATTTCAAAGGATGATTTATCATTCAGTTTAAATTGAACTAGTGTAACAATAAAGATAATGATTCCCAGTACTACAGATAATGCGGATGCATATCCCATTTGCAGGTTATCAAATGCTTTTTGCCAAATATAGAATACAACTGTTGCCGAGCTGTATTCCGGCCCGCCTGTAGGTGTCATAATATTAATCTCTGTAAACATTTGAGCACCGTTAATGATATTTGTAATTACAAGGAAGAATGTAACTGGTTTTACCATAGGCCACGTAATGTGTCTAAACTGCTGGAAACTGTTTGCACCGTCTAAATCAGCAGCCTCGTAATACATTTTCGGTACACTTTGCAATGCTGCCAAATAAAGTAACATGGAATATCCTAACCCTTTCCATATTGTCATAATGATTAGGGCAGGTTTAACTGTTGATGTATTTTGCAGCCAGTTTGGACCATCTATTCCGATTAAAGCTAAAAATTGGTTTACTAAACCGTAATCTCCATTATATGCCCATTGCCACAATACAGAAATTGCTGCAAGTGATGAAACTACCGGGATATAATAAATGACACGGAAAGTCGTTGTACCTGGTATACCTCTATTCAATCCCATAGCAAGTAACAGCGAAATCAGTAAACCAATCGGTATACCAATCATCATAAAGAATGTATTGAATAAAGAACTTATAAAATAATCATCTGAAAATAACCTTGTATAGTTAGTCAATCCAATAAAATTCATCGTTCCTAAACCATTCCAGTTAGTAAAGGAAGCGTAAATTGAAAAGAGAAATGGATACAAAGTAAAGATTAAATATCCTACTAATGGTGCCAGGATAAATAATAGTGCTGCTCTTGATTCTTTCTGGTAAAGTTTCGACTTCTTCGCTTTTTTCTTATTTACTTGTAATGCTTCTGCCTTTGTTGCCATTAGTATTTTCACCTCGAATTCATTCAATCACCAAAACTGGTGTAATATTTTACTTGGAATTAAGCAAATCTTCTTTGTACACTCATGGCATACATAGATGATTTGCTTAAAGCCATGTAAGTGGACAAACTATCAAGATAAAGGAAAGGAGATAGTACCTGACATTCTCAGAAAGGTAATACCTCCCTTATTAAAATTGATTTAAATTTTACTGTTTAGATTGTTCTTCTAATTCTCTTGCGTTATCAAGGTATTCTTGCATTTTAGGCTGAACTTGTTCTACATACTCAGCTGCCGTAATATCACCATCTAATACAGGCTGTACATTTGTAAAGAAGTAATCGTACCATTCTGCATTATAAGTGTTGTTAGCTGGTAAAGCACGGCCATAATCTTCGATAATTTGTAAGTATTCTTCTTTGTTTGCAGGAGCCATTGATTCATCAGCTGCCCACTCTTGCGCCATATCAATTAAGTTAGGAATCTGGATACGTGCATCAACTAATGCTTGCTGTCCTTCTTCAGATGCTGTTAAATAATATACTAACTCTGTCGCTAACTCTGGATATTCTGAAGATTGTGCAACACCAATCCCTAAAGTACCGATCCATGTAGCTGATTCTCCAGTTTTACCTGCAGGATATGGAATAACATCATATTCAAAATCCAATTCTGTATCAAATGTCGCTAAATCCCATGGTGCTACAGGGAAGAATGCTAATTGACCTTGCATCCAGCGCTGATAAGTATCTAATGTTTGTGCATCTTCAATAGATGGTGTAATTTCATATACATTCTGGTGATCTGCAAACCATTGTAAAGCTTCCGCAAATTCCGGAGTATCTACAGTAACTTTTGTTTGAGTTTCATCAATGAATGATCCTCCATTACTCCAGACAAATGATTGTAATACCCAGTTAACGTTAAACCCTGTACCGTACTGGTCAATTTCACCGTCGCCATCAGTATCTTTTGTTAACGCCTGATTTGCTTCAATAAACTCATCCCATGTCATTGGAACGTCTTCATCCGGCAATTCTAGACCTGCTTCTTCAAACATTGTTTTGTTGTATCCAAGCGAGAATGGACCAACGTCTTTTGGCATAGCATAAATCGCGCCTTGACCTTGTGTTTCACCATCGAAACGATAGCTGTCTACACCATATTGCCAAATATTATCTAAATTTATGTTGTCATTGTTTTCGATATATTCCGTTAAGTCTAATAAAATGTTACTGTGAACATATGATCTCAATTGTCCTGGTTCAATATAGAACACGTCAGGCACTTGATTACCTGTGATCGCTGCTTTTAGTTTTGTTGAATACTGATCAGCAGCTGTTACGATCATGTTTACTTTTACGCCTTCGTTATCTGCTTCAAATTGATCAATTGCTTTCTGGTATGCTTCCTCTTCTGCTGTTCCACCTCTAAACATAAACGTTAATTCTTTTGTTCCGTCTTCTGCTGCTTCGCCTTTATCACCTGAGCTGCTGCCGCCACCTGCACAAGCACTTAATACTAACATAGCTGAAAGAAGCATTACCAATAGTGCATAGGACTTTCTCATTATGTCTCAACCCCCGAAAATATATATTTTTTTGGTGTAATAGTCACTCTATAATGATAGAAAGCGTTTTTATAAAGCGCTTTAATAAGCTTGTCTAACTTATTGAATGACCTTACATGTATTAATATATTATAGTTGTTCGTACATGTCAAGAGAATTTTCAAACAAGTTCTTTAATTAATAAAAATATTTTATAACAACGGAATACCCTAGCGGATGAGGATATATTCCTTTTTAAGTAAATTACGGTAAATCAGTAACAGCAGGCATTTTAGAAGCAAAATGCCTGCTGTTTTTTTAATTAACTATTATGTTAATTTCTTATCTGTAATGATTTGTTTTTTTTGGATTTCTACAACGCTTTCATTAATGATACCCAAAATTATACAACTAAATAGCTAAATCTTTATCAATTGGTGCAGTTGAGTGACGAATTTTTAATTGTGGTTCATACAACTTCGAAAGATCTTCACCTGGGTCTATTTGATTATTTTTCTGAATCAATCGAATAATGGCTCTAGCTGCATCTCGTCCCAGCTCACTCTTCGGATGGATGACAGAGGTAAGCTTTACCTCTGATAATTCAGCAAGCAGGGAATCATCATAACCAACAAAAGATAAGTGTTCAGGTACCTTTATTCCTTCCTCTCTTACGAAATCCAGCAATCTTAAAACTAGTTGGTCATTATAGCATACTACCGCTGTCGGGCAGTCAGCTTTCACTTTTAATAGTTCTTTTAAATCATCAATCGGTTTCGAATGTTCATTTTCCGTTTGATATGTAATGATATTTTTCGGATTCAACCGCAGATTGCATTCTCGGTGGGCTTTAATATAGCCTTTTAAGCGATTTTGCCCTTGTGCATCATCCGTCTTATATATACATACAATGTCCCTGTGCCCTAAATCAATTAGATGTTTGGTTTGAAGAAATCCTCCCTTTACATCGTCTAAGGAGAAGCTAACCGGTTCTAACTCTTCATACATTGCGTTTATCATTACATATGGGATTTTTTCTTTTTCCATGTTCAAGTAATATTTCAAGTTTGGATTGGCAGATGCACTGTGTGTAGGTTCAATTATTACACCTGCATAATTACTTGATAGAATTTGAGTTAAAATTTTCTCTTCCTGGTTGTACTGATTGTTCGTATTGAAAATACTCACATTATATCCATGTTCACTCAGATAACTTTCCGCGCCTCTTATTATAGTAGGAAAGATATACTCTGAAATAAAAGTTGTAACAATTGCGATATTTTTGTTATTTTCATTTATACTTGAGAGATTTGATTCTCTCCTGTCTGCACAAAAAGTCCCCGCTCCCTGTTCGCGATATAACCACCCTTCATTCACAAGCTCTCCTATAGCTAACCTTACTGTATGCCGGCTAACTTTAAATTCCTTCATCAATTGACTTTCGGAACTGATTTTTTCATTTGTGGTAATCAGTCCTTTTAATATATTTGTTTTGATCGACTGCTTTATTTTTTTGTATTTAGCTTCAGAATATCCCATGGCTGCCTCCCCTTCTTTTCTCTGCTTTTTTTAATATGCTAAGAACTTACTTAATTAATTGAATAAACTATATACTAGTATTTGTTATCGTTTCCAAAAGAGCAAATAGAATCTGGTAAGATTGCCTTCTGCTTTTTTTATTTTTTAAAAATGCACTTCCGGAATTCGTACGTACTAATATTATATTAATTATGTCTATTTTACAATAGGTTAATCATTCCTGTTACAGAAGCAGAAAGAAGTAATCGATGTAAAAAGATATATTGACGGTAAAGGACCGTAAACATTAATGAATATTGGTAACTTTACTCAAAAGAAAGATAAATTCAGTGTCGATGGGAGTTTTGGTGTTGACTTACCATAACTGAATTTCTTATTTTATCTCTGAATCAATCTTCAATAGCTTAATTTACATTAAAGTTAATCTTAACAGCCCAACAACTCAAAATATACCTTTTTAATAAACAAAAATATCTATCATACCATTTTGAAATACATAGATATTGCATATACGTATAAATGAGCGGAAATTCAATGGTTAGTTATTGACAAGTAAATAATGCCATGTTAGGCTTTTACTGACAACTAGGTGTTCACTCCATTCTTTATTCTGTCTTGCTTGATAGTTAAAGATTATTTTTATCCACCACTTGAAAGCGTTTCAAAATCATTTAGGAGGTAGTTACTATGAAAAAAGGTTTATTTATTTTCTTCTTAGGTTTATTGTCAATTATCCTAGCAGCTTGCGGAGGCGGGGGTGGAGACACTTCCAGTGAAGCAGAAGAAACAGAAATTATCGGTGAGGACATCGAGGGTGCAACAGAACTTACGTTTTGGACATTTGTTGGACAACACGTGGATCTATACAGAGATGCAGCAGAAAGATGGAATGAGGAGAATCCAGACCGTCCTATTAAATTAGTTGCAGAGACTTATCCATTCGAACAAATGCACAATAACTTATTGTTAGCTGTTCAATCTGGACAAGGTGGTCCGGACATTGTGGATATCGAAATTGGACAGTTCCCTAACTACTTACAAGGCGACATTCAGTTGGAGCCATTGAATGAGTATGTTGAACCTGTATTGGACAAAGCAGTAACCTCTAGGTTTGAGAACTATGCAAAAGATGGAAATTATTATGGAGTCCCAACACATGTTGGTGCGACAGTAATGTTCTATAATACAGAAATTATGGATCAGGCTGGCGTGGATATAGATTCTATCCAAACATGGGATGATTTCGTAGCAGCAGGGAAAAAAGTTGTGGAGAATACTGACTCAATGATGTGGAATGTTGGTACAGAAGACTGGTTAATGGACATGTGGCCAATGATTTCCCAACAAGGTTCAGATGCTTTTGATGAGAATGGAGAATTAATTCTTGATAATGAAACAAATGTGGAAACGTTACAATTTTTACAAGACGTTATATACGAACATAAAATTGCTGAAGTAACACCAGGAGGAATGAATCAATCCGAGGAGTTTTACGGTTATTTCTCAGATGGTGGAGCAGCATCTATTTTAGCACCATTATGGTATATGGGCAGGTTCTTAGATAATATGCCAGACTTAGAAGGCAAAATTGCTATTCGCCCTCTACCAGCTTGGGAAGAAGGCGGTAACCGTTCTGCAGGGATGGGTGGTACAGGTACTGTTGTAACAAATCAGGCAGAAGATGTAGAGTTAGCAAAAGAATTTTTAGCTTACGCGAAGTTAAGTGAAGAAGGAAATATTAAACTATGGACTGTATTAGGTTTCGATCCTCCTCGCTGGGATACATGGGAAAGTGAAGAAGTAAGAGAAGATAACAAGTACTATCAATACTTTGGAGACGGTATCTTCGACATGCTTCTGGAAATAAAGGATGATATCAACGCATTAAACTTTACGGAATATACACCAGATGTCATAAGTGAGTATCACACTAATGTAACACAGCAAACCCTGAGAAATAATTCTCAAACTCCACAAGAAGCTCTTGAACAAGCAGCTGAAGCTGTAAGATCACAAATGGAGTAAAAACAACTTACTAGATTACTTTAAAATTAGGAGACAGAGTACTTAAACATACCTGTCTCCTAATTAAATAAATCAAAAGGAGGTATTACGGTGTCCTCTCCAAATCAGGAATCTAACACCAGCGCAAGTGTACAAGATAAAAGTTATAAAGAACCTAATAAGTTCTTAACATTTCTAAATTCAAAGAACGTAGTGCCATATATTTTTGTTTCACCGTTTATTCTTTCCTTCTTAGTTTTAACCTTATACCCGGCTATTCACGGGATCATCATGAGTTTTCAGAGTATTTTGCCGGGTCAAGTAGAGTTTATTGGACTTAGAAATTATGAACGGGTGCTAAATCCTAACTTCTATAAAGCATTATCCAATACAACCATTTATGTGATTTTGACTGTATTAATCTTAACGATCATCCCAATGCTGTTAGCAATTTTATTAAACTCTAAATTTGTAAAATTTAAAACCTTTTTTAGAGCCTCTATATTTATACCGGCATTAACTTCAACTATTGTTGGTGGTATGATCTTTAGGTTAATGTTTAGTGAAGCAGATTCCTCTGTATCAAATCAAATTGTTACTTTTTTAGGTTTGGAGCCAATAGATTGGCGCTATAATGCATGGTCAGCCATGTTTTTAATGGTAATTTTAGCTTCTTGGCGCTGGATAGGCGTTAATGTACTTTACTTCCTTGCTCAGCTGCAGAACATTTCAAGTGAATTATATGAAGCGGCAGATATTGATGGTGCGAATGCCTTTCAGAAACTAAGATATATTACCATTCCTCATCTAAAGCCAATCACTATTTTTGTTAGTACGATAACGATAATAAACGGATTTAGAATGTTTGAAGAAAGTTTTGTATTCTGGGAAACCAGCTCACCAGGTAATATCGGTTTAACAGTAGTAGGTTATATCTATCAACAGGGTATTGGACAAAATGATATGGGATTCGGTTCTGCAATCGGTGTTGTCCTGATGTTGATCATTTTTGTTATTAGTATAATTAATTTACTACTTACAGGTACTTTCAAGCGAGGTGATGAATAATGGCTTCCAACAAGAAAAACAGTAGTTTAACCTGGGTAGCAAGTATTGGGTTTTTACTCATTTCTTTAATTATCCTGTTCCCAATCATCGGATTGATTATCTCTTCTTTTAGACCTTCATCCGAACTGATGCGTGACGGGATTACATTTAGTATAGATTTCAGCCAATTAAACTTAGCTAACTATATGTATATTTTTCAGGAAGCAGCTTCTTATTGGAGCTGGTATGGAAATAGTTTGATCATTTCAGCAATGACAATTGTTTTATCACTATTCTTTTCTTCTATGGTTGGCTATGCTTTAGCAGTCTATGACTTTAAAGGAAGAAACCTATTTTTTGTATTAGTATTACTTATATTAATGATTCCTTTCGAAATACTAATGCTTCCTCTATATCAAATGATGGTAGGCGCTCAGTTAGTTGATAGTTACTTTGCAGTTGTCCTTCCATTAATTGTAGCACCTGTTGCTGTATTCTTCTTTAGACAATATGCTACAGGATTACCTAAAGAACTGATGGATGCAGCTAGAATGGATGGAAGTACGGAGTATGGGATATTTTTTAAGATTATGTTACCATTAATGGGGCCCTCAATGGCAGCTATGGCTATTTTACAAGGATTAGCAAGTTGGAATAACTTCCTTTGGCCATTACTAGTATTAAGGTCAAATGGTATGTTCACACTCCCGATAGGGTTAGCAACACTATTAACACCATATGGAAATAACTATGATATTCTAATAGCAGGGTCTGTATTGACAATTATCCCAATTGTTATACTGTTTATTTTCTTCCAGCGTTACTTCGTTGCCGGTTTAACATCTGGCGGGGTGAAAGGATAAAGTAAGACTTCCATTTTCGGGCCCTGTATGGGGTAGTTTATGCTGTGAAAAAGGTTTGTATAAATGAGGAAAGCCATAGTGTGAACCAAGGACTATGGCTTTTTTCATGTTATAATAATAGTAAAATTGCAGAAGGATGGCTTAAAAGATGAGTAAAAGAAACTTTTCAACCATACTAGACAAAGGATTTATATGGATAAATAAACTGGCATTTCTAAATCTGTTATGGGTAGCCTTTACCCTTTTAGGTTTAATCGCTTTCGGACTGTTTCCAGCTACATCGGCTGCTTTAGGTGTAGTTAGAAAATGGCTAATGGGAGATCTGAACATCCGTATTTGGCCAACTTTTAAAAAGATTTATCGAGAGGAGTTTAAATACTCCAATATTATCGGTTGGATAATCATAATTCTTGGTATCATTCTGTACCTGAATTTTCTCAGCATACAAGCTGCCCAAGGAGATCTTTTATTCGTTATACCATTTGCTTTTTATTTTATATTATTTTTGTACTTTACTATCGTAATCTGGGTATTCCCTCTTAATGTACATAATTACGCTTCCATCCTTCATCAATTAAAAAATGCTTTAATTATCGGGATATCCAAAATACATATTACTATTACTATTATGCTGCTACTGTTTTCTATGATGTATTTTTCATTAGAGTTTCCGGTTTTATTAATATTTTTCAGTTTTAGTTTACTGTCACTCGTATGGATGTGGCTCACATTAAGAGTATTTAAAGACATTTTCTAAAAAATGGTTACTCAATGCAGCATACTTCACAGCTATTTCCCATTTCCCGCTCTCTATTAAAAAACTAGCATTATAAAAATGCTAGTTCTTTTCATTTAACTTCTGCTGTTGAACTCCTCACAACTAATTCGGGATCAAATCTTATTAAATCTTTTTCGGTAATTGTTTGCTTTTTGGAGCCCTTGGATTGTTTAATCATATCTAGAATCACTTTTGCTGCCAACTCCCCCATCTCACTTTGAGGATGCTTAATCGTTGTAAGTTTAACTTCTGTGATCTCTGCCATAAAGGAATCATCAAACCCAACAATAGAAAGGTCTTCCGGGATATTTAACTGACTTTCCCTAATTACATCTAATAGGTTTATAGCTAGTTCATCATTGTAACAAACAATTCCTGTTGGCCGGCTTTCGCTATTTTCAAACAACAGCTTCTTCAGTACTTCCACCGGCTTTGTTAATTTTTCCTCTGTCGTATATGTTACAATATTGTTGGGAGAAATCTCAATGTTATGTTTCCGATGCGCTTTTAGATAACCCTTCATTCTTTTTGTTCCCTGAATGTCATCATTTTTAAAGAATCCGATAATATTCTTGTGTCCTAATTCAATTAAATGTTCTGTTTGGAGGAAACCACCTTTTTCTTCATCCATTACAATATGAAAAGGTTCCAGTTCATCATAGAAAGCATTTATCATAAGATAAGGAATATTTTGGCGCTCTAAATTCAAATAATAATTGATATTTGGATTCGAGACAGCACTTTTTGTTGGTTCAATAATTACGCCGTCAAATTGCTGTGTTAATATCTTCTCCAGAAACTTTCTTTCGTTTTCATGATCGTTGTTTGTCGAGAATAGACTGACTTGATAACCACGTTGACTTAAATAGGATTCTGCACCTCTAATAATCGATGGAAAAATATAATCAGAAATATAAGTTGTGATTATGGCAATATTTTTCTGTCTAACTTGCTGCAGATTATCTTCCTTGGAACGGTCAGCACAGAACGTCCCAGCCCCCTGCTCACGATAAAGCCATCCCTGATTAACAAGATCCCCTATAGCGAGTCTCACTGTATGACGGCTCACCCCAAACTGTTTCATCAATTCACTCTCAGAACTGATTTTCTGGTGTGGTTGGTACGTACCATCTAATATTTGAGATTTTATAGCTTGTTTTACTATATTATATTTCGTTTGCATCTATACACCCCTCTTCAAACCGACTTTTCCCATGTTTTTTTATAAGAATAAATCTATTTTACCTTAAACGCCCACAACCAACAACAACTACTCATATATGATTACATAAAATAGAAAGAGAGACCTACACTCGGTAGATCTCTGCTTATCTCAATTAACGATAAACCGCTTCATTCCATTTTAATTCATTTCTGAATTGTCTTAAGTTTGTGTCCTTATCAATAACAACACATTCAATTTTGGCCATGTTAGCAAAATCATAAAGCTGTTCTGTAGTTACATTGAAAGAAAAGACAGTGTGGTGAGCACCACCAGCATAAATCCATGCTTCTGTCGCTTCGCTTAAAGAAGGTTCAGGTTTCCAAAGTACTTTAGCAACAGGTAATTCAGGTGTATCAATTTGTGGCTGTTCTGCTTTCACTTCATTGATTACAAGGCGATAACGTCCACCCATTTCAATTAATGAAGCATTAACAGCATCGCCGCCCTGGCCATCAAATACTAAACGCGCCGGGTCTTCTTTTCCGCCAATACCTAAAGGATTAACAACAATTCTTGGTTTTGTTGCTGAAACTGTCGGACAGATTTCAAGCATATGAGAACCTAAGATCATTTCATTTCCTGGCTCTAAATGGTAAGTATAATCCTCCATGAACGATGTACCCTTGTTATCAGCAATAATTTTCATAAAGCGAGTTAATGCTGCAGTTCTCCAGTCACCTTCTCCAGCAAAACCGTATCCTTCAGCCATCAAGCGCTGTGCTGCAAGACCTGGTAATTGTTTCATACCGTGTAAATCTTCGAAGTTGGTTGTAAACGCTGAATAATTCCCTTTTTCCAGGAATGATTTTAAACCTAATTCAATCTTACCCTGGTAAAGAATCGAGTCACGGACTGGACCAGCCTCGCTGGCTTCAGCAGGTAATTCATACAATTCTTCATATTCTTTGTAAAGTGCATCTAATTCTTCATCTGTTACTTTTGCCATTTCTTCTACAAGGTCACCGATTCCATAATAATCTACTACCCAGCCAAACTTAATTTGAGCTTCTACTTTATCACCATCAGTAACGGCAACATTACGCATGTTATCACCAAAACGAGCAACACGAATATTCGAACCTTCTGATACAGCAACAGCTGTCTTCATCCAGTCAGCTACACGTTTAAGTACACCTTCATTTTGCCAGTGGCCAACAACTACTTTTCGGGATACATCCATACGTGTACCGATAAATCCATATTCACGATCACCGTGTGCAGCCTGATTTAAATTCATGAAGTCCATATCAATGGATTCCCAAGGGATATCACGGTTAAATTGTGTGTGCAGATGTAATAATGGTTTTTGTAATGTTTTTAGCCCTGCGATCCACATTTTTGCTGGTGAAAATGTGTGCATCCATGTAATGATACCCGCACAATTTTCATCAGAGTTTGCCTTTAACATTAAAGCATGAATGTCATTAGCTGTTGTAAGTACTTCTTTAAATTCTACTTCAAATGGTAAATTACCAGCATTATTCAGACCTGAAACTACTTCTTGTGAGTTTTTTTCTACTTCGTTGATTGCTTCTTCCCCATATAAGTGCTGACTTCCTGTAACAAACCAAAATTTGTATGGTCTAATTTGTAACATATTCTTTCCTCCTATTATGTGTACTTGTTTGTATTTGATCTAATTTTATTTATCCTGCCCGTAATAAGCATTAGCTCCATGCTTACGCAAGTAGTGTTTATCTAATAAATATTGATCCATGTTCTGTGCATTTGGATTTATTTGATAAGTGTGTAGTGCCATTTTTGCTACTTCCTCTAATACTACCGCATTATGAATCGCTTCATGCGGGTCTTTCCCCCAATTAAATGGCGCATGACTATGCACAAGGACACTAGGAACCTGGGTAGGATCGATCTCTTTAAACGATTCAACAATTACTTTTCCTGTTTCCCATTCATATTCACCTTTTACTTCTTCTTCCGTCATTCTTCGTGTGCAAGGAATTTCTCCATAAAAGTAATCTGCCTGGGTTGTCCCTAATGCAGGGATTCCCTTTCCTGCCTGTGCCCAGCTTGTTGCCCATGGGGAATGTGTATGAACGACTCCGCCGATTCCCGGAAACTTCTGGTATAAATAGCGGTGTGTAGGTGTATCAGATGAAGGCTTTAAGTTCCCCTCAACGATATTTCCATCTAAGTCAAGGACTACAAGATCTTCTACTTTTAATTCTTCATAAGGCACACCACTCGGTTTAATTACCATCAAACCTGATTCCTTATCGAATCCGCTTACATTACCCCAAGTAAATGTGACAAGTCCATACTTCGGCAAGTCCATATTCGCTTCCAATACTTGTTGTTTCAATGATTCAAGCACGCCCTAATCACTTCCTTTATTTTATAATTTTGCAATTGTACGTATGTGTAAAATCGATTACCTTAATAATAATATAATTCGTACGTACATTCAATAAAAATATATCAAAAATTTGAAAAAATTAATGGAAGTTATTTTATGACAGCCTGTCTCCATATTATCTATGAAGTTATGTTCCATTTAAGTAGTGTTATATGTAACATTCATTACCTTAAAAATAAAGAGCGTGGGACATAACTAAAATGTTCCGTATCAATGACGATATTTCTTTCAAATGGATGTTTGTATGTACTGAATGTCGCTCCATAGGAAGGATTCACTTCCTGTACTAGAGCCTCCATATTCCCCTCCGCTCAGGGAGAGGTTGAAACTAATAAAATTCTCATGAACATTCAATGCATGGAGTGTTCATGAGAATTTATGGTTTTGGTATGAGTCTACTCTTTAGTCCGGGTGTCTCTTGCTGTTAAGTGTTAATAATAAATTTTACCTCCGGGTGTTTATAGACTAATTCAAATTTTTCATTTTCTATTAGCTGATTGTATAAATCTTCTGGCGAGAACCATAAGTAATCATTCTCAAATGTATAATTGGCACCATAATGATAACTTATCCACACTAACTTGGAACAATAAATATAATCCCATATATCCTTGAGATCTTGCGATAATTGAAAAGAAAACTCCGGCTTTTTTATATCATTACTAAGGTTTTCTTTATATTTTGAATAATATTCTTTCGCAAATGCGGCTGCTTTTTCGCCTAATTCTTTGTTTTTCGGCCGAAATTGGGCATGGATCGGATGTTTTTCCTTAAACTGCTTAATCGAATCCTTAACAATTGCCGGGTGTCCCCCGGTTGCTTCTACAAGTTGTTGCCCATCAACTACAAGGGCCGTATGACCAACATAACCCGACAGCTCTTGTTTTATATTATCACTGGCTACAAGAATATCTCCAGGCTGATAATCCTGATTTCTCATCACATTCTGATCAAAAAGATTAAAATCTTCTCTCACAATCCAATTATCGTAAAATCCAACAATAGTCAGCACAGTATCATTTTCTTTTATTGGAAGAGTAACTTCTTGGTCACCGTGAATTTCACAATACAGACGGTGATCTTTATAAACCTTTGTATAATGCGGGTATGCCGGTTTAATGATAAGATGCTCTTCATGTTTCCAGGCAGAACTCCATTTTTGCATCGCCATCCCCCCCACACCATGTTATGCAGTTTTAAAGACAATGCTACAAAGAAGCGGTATGGAGGATTTCAACATATTAACTGGTACTATACGCCCAATGGTTTATTAGGAAGATAAAAGAGCAGGCAGATGTTTAAAATACTGCCTGCTCCTTATTAAAATACGATCGTTTTATTTCCATATACAATAATTCGGTCTTCCAATTGCCATTTTACCGCACGTGCAAGCACACTTCGTTCAACAGATTGTCCAATTTTCTTCATCGCTTCGGCATTATCTCTGTGATCTACCCTGCTGATATCCTGTTCAATGATCGGACCTTCATCTAAGTCATTTGTCACATAGTGAGAAGTTGCACCAATTAACTTAACCCCTCTATTATATGCACGCTCATAAGGCTTTGCACCAATAAAGGCAGGTAGGAATGAATGGTGAATGTTAATAATACGGTTCTTAAAAGTTTCCACAAAATTTGGTGTTAATATTTGCATATAACGTGCAAGCACAATAAAATCTACATCATATTGTTTAATGAGCTCAATCTGTTTTTGTTCTACCTCTTTGCGAATATCCTTATTGGCTGGAATATAATAATAAGGAATTCCTAACGATTCCACGAATTCTCTCGATGTCTCATGGTTACTGATAACAAGGCTTATGTCTGCCATTAAGTCGCCACTTTGCCATTCCCATAATAATTCCAACAGGCAGTGTGGTTCTTTTGAAACAAAAATAGCCATTTTTTTAATTTGATCAACATATTTAAAGGTAGCTTCCATTTCAAATTGTTCTTTAATTGATTCAAATCCTGCTTCTAAATCGGTTTTCTTTTCCTTTAGATCTGGCATTTCGAATTCAATTCGAATGAAAAATTCCCCGCCCTTTGGATTGGTTGAATATTGATTTGATTCAATAATATTCGCATTGTGTTCTGAAAGAAACTGGGAGACTGCGGCTACAATACCTGGTTGGTCAGGGCAGTTAATTAACAATCTCGCTCTGTTCTCATTTTCCATACGGAATGTATCTATTTTTTCCTTAATATAGCTTTTCATCATAATCCCTCTTTGTTAGTTTTCGTTCTTTATACTTTAACATTTTATCGCAAATGGTCAAGTTATCCTAGTATATTTTTTTCGTGCGGTTAAATGTTTTCCACTGTTTTCATAAAACAAGCGCTTATTAACTAATAATAAGCGCTTTTCTCGTTCTCCTATTATAAAAGCTGCTTCATTACTTGCAGGAAAGTATCAGCTTCTTTTTTGTTCGTAGTAAGTGGTGGTAATATTCGAATGACGTTTGGACCTGCCACGATAATCAGTACACCATGTTCTTCTCTGGCTTTATTAACATATTCGATGGCGGGTTTTTCTACAACTAATCCAATAAGTAAACCTTTCCCTCTAAGCTGTTTTACCGTATCTTTTTCTGCGGCTATTTCCTTTAATCCCGACCAGATATATTCTGCTATTTCATTAGAATCTGCTAATACATTTGAATTAGTCAGATGGGTAACTGTAGCCAAGCCTGCTGTTGCAGCGACAGGATTCCCGCCAAATGTACTGCCATGTGACCCCGGGGTAAACGATTTAGCAACAGGTTCTTTCGCAATAATAGCACCTATTGGTATACCGGAACCCAGTCCTTTTGCCAAACTGATTACGTCAGGCTCTATGTCATATTGTTCATAAGCAAACAATGTACCTGTTCGCCCCATTCCTGTCTGGATCTCATCCACCATTAACAGAATATGATTTTCCTTACATATATCAGCCAATTCTTTCACCCATGTACGCTCAGCAGGTACGACGCCGCCTTCTCCCTGTACCAGCTCTAACAGAACTGCATCTGGTTTCTTGTTTTTCACTTCTGTTAATGCTTCTGGATCATTATATGGCAAATACGAAAAACCTGGTGTCAGGGGAGTGAAGCCTTGATGGATTTTCTCCTGGCCAGTTGCCGATAATGTCATCATCGTTCTCCCGTGAAAGGAGTTGCCAAATGTTATTACTTCAGGGAGTTCTTTATCAAAGTTATCTTTTGCATATTTTCTTGCCAGCTTTATGGCAGCTTCATTCGCTTCTGCTCCGCTGTTACAAAAGAATGCTTGATCACCACAACTATGTTTAACTAAAACTTCAGCCAGCTGCTCCTGGGCTGGAATATGATATAAATTGGAGCAATGCCATAACTTACTTAATTGCTCCTGCAGAGCTTTTTCGACTACATCTGGAACATGCCCAAGGTTACATGTGGCGATACCTGAAGAATAATCTAAATATTTGTTCCCCTTATCGTCCCAGACATAACTTCCTTTTCCTTCAACTACAGTTAACGGGAATCTGCCGTAAGTCCCCATTACCGGATTTACTAAGTGCTCAGGCATAAAAAGTCGCCTCCTTATCTAACGAAATTCTTGTTCCAATTTCTTTTCCCTGCATAAATTGCAGCAATCCATTTGGCTCCATTCCATCAACAATCGATACTTCCTGAACATTTTTATGCAATGCACTTATTGCTGACTTTACTTTTGGAATCATACCGCCGATTATTACTTCTTTTTCGATTAATTCATTGATTTGCTTTTCGTTCAGCTGATGGAAAATATGTTTCTCCCCATTCTTTTCCTCGTAAATACCAGGAATGTCACTAATAAAGCACAGCTTCGCTCCTAAGCTTTGCGCAATGGAAGATGCTGCCATGTCTGCATTGATATTATAGCGCTGACCCCTCTCATCTATACCAATAGGTGAGATGACAGGGACCAGTTGCCTTGTTACAAGATCTTCGATTAAGACTGTATCAACTTCTGTTACTTCACCTACAAAACCAAGGGTGTCACTTTCTTCAACAGGTTCCGCTTGCAGTAATCTGCCATCAACACCACTTAAACCAAAAGCTTTCCCATCTGCTTTTGTAATATTTCGCACAATTTCCTTATTCAATGATCCACTTAGAGCCATTTCCACTACATCGAGTACTTCATTTGTTGTCACTCTGAGACCATTCACAAAGGTTGTTTTTACCCCGGTTTGTTCTAACAATTTGGAAATGAGCGGTCCGCCTCCATGAACGATAATCGGCTGCCATTCGCCCTGTTGCTGGATTTTTACAATATCCTGATAAAAAGAATGAGGCAGCTGTTCAAATACACTGCCACCACATTTAATCACAACATAATTTGTTTTCACTTTGTATATCCTCCTTATGTTCGGTAAGATGCATTAATTCTTACGTACTCATAAGACAAATCACAGCCCCATGCTGTTGCCTTCCCGTTACCATCACCAAGTTTCGCTGTAATTTTCACTTCGTCTTGTAACAGGTATTGTTTCGCTTCATCTTCATCAAATTTATGTGGTACACCATTCTCCACTACCAGAATATCACCTAAGAATATACTCACCTTATCCGGGTCCAGTGACTGGCCGCTATAACCGATTGCGGTGATGATTCTTCCCCAGTTGGCATCAGCCCCGTGAATGGCTGTTTTTACCAGATTAGAAGAGATAATTGACTTCGCAATCGCCGCAGCTGATTCATCTGAAAATGAACCCTCTACACAGACTTCTACTAATTTACTCGCACCTTCACCATCTCTTGCTATTTCTTTTGCTAAATACTCACATACAAATTTTAATCCTTGGTAAAATTTTTCCCAATCTTTATGTTTTTCAGAAAGTGTGCTGTTGCCTGCTTTCCCATTAGCCAGAACCAGTACCATATCATTTGTACTTGTATCCCCATCGACTGTAATCATATTAAATGATTTGTTTGTAATAGATTTTAGAGCTGCCGACAGTTCACTTCCCTCAATTGCAGCATCTGTTGTGACGAAACCAAGCATTGTCGCCATGTTCGGGTGAATCATTCCGGAACCTTTTGCTGCACCGCCGATAACCACTTTTTCGCCATCAATTTCTAATTCAATTGCAATTCCCTTTTCATGCGTATCTGTTGTCAAGATTGCTGTTTCAAACTTATCCGCACCATGATGTTCGGTATTATTAATCTGGCTAATACCTTTATGAATCCGTTCCATTGGCAGCAATTCTCCAATCAGTCCAGTGGAAGCAACAGCTGCTAAGTGCTCCTCTACACCAACAGCTTCTGCAAATAACTTTCTCATATCATAAGCATCTTCAAGCCCTTGCTTCCCTGTACATGCATTAGCTATTCCAGAATTAACAACTACAGCCTGGAGTTTATTCTCTTTCCCTATACTCTCCTGAGTTACTTTTAACGGTGCCGCCTGGAAAACGTTTGTTGTATAAACTCCAGCTGCATTTGCCGGCACTTCCGAATAAAACCAGCCAAAATCTATTTTCTGCTTCCGGATACCACAATGTAATCCTCCTGCCTTGAATCCTTTCGCTGTTGCAATATTTCCATTTTCAATTATTCTGAAAATCCCCTGTTGTTCTTCTGTTAACATTTACTCATTCACTCCTTATGGATAAATCGGCAACTGATTTATTCCAGTTGTTTCGTCCCATCCGTTCATAATATTCATGTTCTGAATTGCCTGGCCTGATGCGCCTTTCACTAAATTATCAATCACTGAAATAATAATTAATTTGCCTGTCCGTTCATCTGCATATAATCCAATATCACAGAAGTTACTTCCATAAACTTCTTTTGTCTGTGGAATTATACCCTCTTCTCTTATTCTCACAAATGGTTTATCTTTATAAAACTCTTTATATAATTCTAATAATTGCTTTGTTGATTGTTTTTCCTTTAAATCCACATAAATTGTACTCATAATACCCCGTGTCATTGGAACAACATGTGGTGTGAAACTAACTTGCACCGCTTCCTTAGCAGAACCTGCAAGTACTTGTTCAATCTCTGGAATATGTTTATGCACACCTAGTTGATATGCTCTGAAATTCTCTTGCATTTCAGAAAAGTGGAATCCTTGTGACAGGCTTCTTCCTGCACCGGTTGTACCTGTTTTCGCATCAATAATTATACTATGGTAATTTACCAGATTATTAGCTATTACCGGAATCAGCCCTAATGTGGTGGCTGTTGGATAGCAGCCAGGATTAGCTACTAACGTTGCATTTGCTATTTCATTTTTATTAATCTCACTTAATCCGTACACAGCTTTTCCGATATATTCCGAAGACGCCATTTCTTCACCATAATATTTTTCGTACTCTTTCCCGTTTCGCAGTCTGAAATCTCCAGATAAATCAATCACCTTAACCCCTCTATCAATTAATCCGGGAATATAATTTTTACTCACATTAGAGGGAGTTGCGAAAAATACAAGATCAACCTCTTCTGCTAACTGGCTGATATCAAGTGATTCCATTTCCAGATCAATAACATTGACTAAATGTGGATAGACATCTGAAAAAGGTGTTCCGCTATTAGAATGGGAAATTATTTTTGACACTGTTACATGTGGATGATTATATAAAAACCGGAGTAATTCAACAGCCCCGTATCCTGTGCCTCCTACAATTGCTACTTTCACAATAAATCCTCCTAAGTAATCCGTATATGATATTTTATAATTATACTCCATTTTGTATTTTCATGCAATATTGTTTATAAAAAAAGATACAGATAAAAACAGAAAACGGATATAAAACTCTATATAAAACAACACTTATAATCAAGCGCATATTGTCGCACCCTTCAACACTGTATGCATACAAATGAGTATTAACAAATTTGTCTGTATAAATATCCAAGTATATTTATATGATGCATGTTACAGAAAAATTCTGTGAATGTTCATGTGAACTCTAATTCAAAACAGAAAATCCGGACAGCCTTTTACTCATTGAGTAAATGATTGTCCGGATTTGCTTTTGAATAAGCCTTTTTACATATCGATAATCTTGTTTTCCATTGCTCCAATTCCTTCAATCTCCACTCTTACCGTATCACCATCCTGCAAAAACTGTGGTGGAGTCATTGCCATTCCTACTCCATCTGGTGTTCCGGTTAAAATAATATCCCCTGGATTCAGTGTAATTAACTCGGTGATGAAGCTAATCAAATATGGTATGTCAAAGATTAAATGTTTTGTATTGGATGACTGTCTCTTTTCTCCATTAACAAAGGATTGAATTGACAGATTAGCAGGATCAGTTAGTTCATCTTTAGTCACAAGCCATGGCCCGACCGGTGTGGTATGATCCAATGATTTCCCCTGCAGCCATTGTACGGTTCTTTTCTGGAGATCCCTTGCAGATGTATCATTCCCGATCGTATATCCGGCAATATACTCAAACACTTCTTCTTTTTTAACGTTCGAAGCTTTTTTACCGATCACTACTGCCAGCTCTGCTTCGTAATCAAGTTTTTCCGTTGCACTCACTTTATGAATGTTATCTTCAGGGCCAATCAATGCATTGTTAAACTTAGAGAACAGTACAGGGAACTTCGAAATTTCACTCCCCATCTCTGCGACATGATCTGCATAATTAATTCCTACACATATAATCTTAGAAGGATTTGGTACCGGAGGGCCCAGTATTACTTCTTCTCTTTTGTATTGTAACTTTGGCTGATTTCTCTGGATATAGGAAAATACCTTTTCTGCACATCGCAAGCTTGCCGCTCCTTGTGCAAAAAATTCATCCGGATTACTCGGCAGTGGATAAGCGCTTTCTTTTGTTACCTCATTTTCATGCATTTGCTCAGATGCTTGTTGTAAATCAACAACATTATCATATAGCATCATTCCCATTCGATTTGGAGCAAAGTCATATTTTAACTTATAATTTACCAGCTTCATTATATACCCCTCCTGTCATTTCTTTTATCTTACCACGCTTTTTAAATTGGAAACAACTTAAGGTATTCAGTCCTTTTTTTCGCAAATTTCGAAACAAAAAAAGGTTGCCCTTTTTCCTGATAAAAGAAAATCAACTGACCTGACAGAAAATCTCACACTGCCATACAGCATTCTTTAGCGACAGAGCTATTCCTAAAAAATATCTGTTAATCAATCTTACAACAAGTCAGACGCAAACTAAGAAACATGTAAAAATAATACTAATTTAATTTACATGAGGAGTGTATTCGAATGACTATTGCTGATTTATTTAAATTTAAAAATGAACGTATTAAAGTTTTACATTTTACATGGTTTGCATTTTTCGTTGCTTTTTTCGCCTGGTTCAGTATGGCACCATTAGCAACTACTATGATGGCAGATATGGACTGGTTAACACCGCAGCATATTGCCGCATTAGGAATTTGTAATGTGGTATTAACCATTCCTGCACGGATCATCATTGGACAGTTGCTCGATAAATTTGGACCTAGAGCAGTTTACTCAGGTTTACTAATCATCATGTCTGTCCCGGCGATTGTATTCGCTTTTGGGGACAACTGGGCACAGCTTATGGTATCTAGGCTGGTATTGGGCAGTATTGGTGCAAGTTTCGTTATAGGTATTCGAATGGTGGCAGAATGGTTTCCTCCGAAAAATGTTGGCTTTGCAGAAGGCATTTATGGAGGCTGGGGCAATTTTGGTTCTGCAGCTGCAGCAATGCTGTTACCATGGTTCGCTTTAACCATACTGGGTGGAGATAATGGATATCGGTATGCTCTTGCATTTACCGGGGTCATTTGTTTTATTTATGGGATTATCTATTATATCTTCGTTCGGGATACACCAGAGGGAAAAACATTAATTAAACCTAAAAAAGCGGCAGCACTTGAAGTAAGCAGCTGGGGAGATATGATTCAGCTAATCTTATGGACAATACCTCTGGGAGGAGCTGTCGGGGTTAGTGCATGGAGACTGGAAGGATTAGGTTTTATCTCTGCTGAAAGTCTATATATTGTATATGGCGTCATTGGCCTAATTTTAATTTATCAGATTTATGCCATTTTAAAAGTAAATGTACCGATCCTGAAAAAAGGTGTTCCTGAACAAGATAAGTATAAATTCAGGAATGTAGCAGCACTCAATAGTACGTATTTTGCTAACTTCGGGGCTGAACTTGCGATCGTTTCGATGCTGCCAATGTTTTTTCAATTGACTTTCTCTTTGACACCTGCACAGGCAGGGTTAATTGCATCCTCATTCGCTTTCGTAAATCTGGTTGCAAGGCCGCTGGGTGGAGTTCTCTCCGATAGAATGGGCAGCAGGAGAAAAGTGATGCTGGTTTATATGGTTGGTATTTCGATTGGTCTTGTCTTAATGGGCTTCATGGATTCCAATTGGCCGCTTGTCCTGGCTGTGGCCATTACCATTCTAACCTCCATGTTCATACAGGGGGCAGAAGGAGCAACATTCGCTGTAATTCCTATGATCAAAAAGCGTGTGACAGGTCAAATTGCCGGAATGTCAGGAGCCTATGGGAATGTTGGCTCAACTATCTATTTAACTTTATATACATTCGTTAACCCGCAGCAATTTTTCTTTATCCTGGCAGGTGGCGCCTTCTTAAGTTTTGTTATCTGCTATTTTCTATTAGAAGAACCGAAAAATTCATTTGGTGAAGACTATTATTTAACGGATGATGAGCTGGAAGCGCAAAATACGTTAGCAACAGGGACAGATCTTAAAAAGCAGGTTATTATAAAAAAGTTTTAAACATTATTAATGGGGACTTTTGCAAGTTGCAATAGTCCCCATCCATCCTCTCATAAAACCGATAAAATTCCCTTAGAGCACCTTACTCAAAAACGCCTGTGTCCGCTCATGCTGTGGATTCCGGAATAGACTTTGGGGATCATTTTCCTCCACCACATAGCCTTGATCCATAAAAATCACACGGTCGCCCACTTCCCGAGCGAAGCCCATTTCGTGTGTCACCACAACCATTGTCATACCTTCCTGTGCCAGCTGCTTCATGACTTCCAGCACTTCACCAACCATTTCCGGATCCAAAGCAGAGGTCGGTTCATCAAATAGCATCACTTTTGGTTCCATCCCAAGAGCACGCGCAATAGCAACTCTTTGCTTTTGTCCGCCAGATAAAGACTCAGGATATACGCCTGCTTTATCTTCTAACCCTACTTTAGCCAACAATTCCAATGCTTTTTTCTCCGCATCTTTTTTATTCCACTTTCTAACAGTAATCATAGGAAGTGTGATATTTTGTAAAACGGTTTTGTGCGGAAACAGATTAAACTGCTGGAACACCATACCCACTTCTGCGCGCAATTTGTTAATATCGACTTTTTTATCTGTCAGCACTTTTCCATCAATCTCAACTGTTCCTTCTGTGATTGATTCAATTAAATTTAAACAGCGAAGAAACGTTGATTTCCCTGAGCCCGAGGGACCGATCACGACGACAACTTCTTTTTGCTTAATTTCAACATTTATATCTTTTAAAACTTCTAATTCTCCAAAGGTTTTCTTTAAATGTTTAACAGAAATCATTTGACATCAAACCTTCTTTCTAAATAATTAAGTAAATAAGTTAAGGAAAGCGTAAGGATTAAATATCCTACCGCAACGGCCAGGTATGGTTCCCAAAACACATAATACTGACCAGCTGCAGCTCTTCCCCAATACAACAGTTCAGGTGCTGCAATCATTGCACCAAGTGAAGAATCTTTTAATAAAACAATAAATTCATTTCCAAGCGGCGGAATGGAACGTTTAAATGCCTGTGGCAATAATACATAGCGCATCACCTGAAATTTTCTCATACCTAAAGAATGCGCAGCCTCAGCCTGACCCTTATCAATTGATTGTAACCCTGCACGGAAAATTTCTGCAACATAAGCAGATGAATTCAGTGAAAGTGTTACAATCACAGATGTAACTGCTGTTGTATCACCCAATACTGTCGGCAGAACCGCATAATGGAATAAAAATAATTGTACAAGTAATGGTGTTCCTCTCAAGAAATTAATATACCATACAAAAGGAATACGGATAATTGCTTGTTTCGACATCTTTCCTAGTGCGATAAAAAATCCTAATATACATCCAACTAATACACCAACTACGGACATTAATAGTGTTAGCAACATACCTTCTAAGAGAAAAGGTAAATATTCCATAATGATTTCAAACCTAAAATTCATCACGTTAACTCCTTTCTATATCCTATACTTTGCTGTTTGATTCCCAAAATTATACCCCGCATAACAAATAGAAAAGCGCAACGAGAAACCGCTACGCTCACATACAACTTTTTTATTGTAATGCTTCGATATTTGGTTCTGCACCAAACCATTTGTCGTACAATTCTGCATAGGTACCATTTTCAATTAATGTCTGTAATGCAGTATTAACATCTTCTGTAACTTCACTGCCTTTAGGGAACAAAATTCCATAAAACTCAGAGTCGAATGTGTCTGGATCTTCAATCATTTCCACTTTAGCATCTGGATTATTCTTCACATATTCATTTGCTACAACATTATCTGTTACTACGGCATCTACATCACCAGACTGCAGGGACATAAATGCTAATGTGTTGGCATCATATTTTGCAATATTCGGATGGTTTGCACCTAATATTTTTTCTGCAGCTTCTGCACCAGTCGTACCTGCCTGTACACCAACTTTAAGGTCTTGAATATCTTCTCCACTTGTAATATTCTCACCTTCACGGAAAACGATCTTATGTGTTGATTCAAAATATGGTGAAGAAAAGTCATACGATTCTCTTCTATCATCATTAATAGTAATACCTGCAATCGCAAGATCTGCTTCTCCGTTCTGAACAGATGCAAGCATTGACTCCCATCCTACATTCTGAATGTCATAATCATAGCCAGCTTCTTTCATCACGGCATCTAATAATTCAATATCAAAACCAGCTAATTCCCCTTTATCCAAGTAAGAGAAAGGCGCGAATCCCGCTTCTGTGACTACAGATAATGTGCCTTTACTGTTTTTGTCACTTTGGGCACTGTCTTCATCCGTACCTGTACCACAAGCAACCAACATAGCCAAAAATAAAACCGCTGTAATTCTAAGTAGTAATTTATACATAAATATTCACTCCATTTATTATTTATACATTTGATAATCATTATAATATAGTATATTTATACATAACACAATGGGTTTTATTAAATTCTTTATATTAAAAATATTCTGAAAACTATTTTGACTTTGAATACATTATACACTTAACCCAAAACAGGGGGTACCCTGAGAAAAGGAGAGAATAGTTCCTGCCATCTCCTGATTAGCCACTCTTTTAGGATATGTCCCCATGTTCCAAGCTATACAATAATAATTAAAAGAATTGGCAATGTAATAATGCTTAATATGGTTGTAACAAGGGTGGCACTTGATACAAAGTTGGGTCTTGCACCAAACTGGAGTGCATACATTGTCGTGTTTGCTGCTGTTGGCATTGCTGCCGTTAGGATCAGTATATCCTTTACCATCTCATCAACCGGTAATGGCAATGTAATTAAATAGGCAATAACTGGTGCGAGAATCAGCCGAAAGATAACGGATGTCGAAAGCTTGCCAATTTCCAGATCATTTAATTTAATCATCGCCAGCTGCATCCCTAATACTATCATGATAATCGGAATTGTCGCATCTGCTACCATATCTATCGCTGTCATCATCTGTTCGTCTATTTTTATTCCGCTAATATTTATTATTACCCCAAGAAAGGCACCGTAAACTATCGGTACTTTAATAACATCCTTTAATGGTGAAATCTTCACTTTTTCCTCTGATCCGCCACCCTTAGCAGCAACATATATCCCCACAGTACACATAATTAGTGTTTGCAATACCATCAGAATAATCGCATAATGAAAACCTTCTTCTCCAAAAACTAACAAAACGAGCGGTGTGCCGTAATTTCCATTATTCATAAAAACCGAAGCAAGAATAAATCCACTCTTTTCTGATTCACTCCATTTCCGAAAGTAACCGACAATGTAGCAAAATAACAGACTTAACAGGCACAGCGCCAGCAAAAAACCACCCAAGTAGATATAGTCCATATTTAAGTCATTTTCAACAAATGTCCGAAACGCCAATACAGGAGACATTAAATATAATGTAACTGTAGATATTGATTTGATATCCACTCGCAAGAATTTCATACCAATATAACCTACCGCAAATATACTAAAGATCGGTATAAGGACACCAATGAATTGCAATGTAATCACCTAATTTATTTATGATTTCCCGTAAGGAAAAATATGATAGAGCAAAATAAATAAAGCACCAGCCGCTGATGAGATACCCATAATGAAATATAACGTATCTCCGCCAAAGTTATCCATTATCATCCCGCCAGCTAATGAACCGATAATTCCTGATATTCCAAAAAAGACGGAGACAAACACTAAATGTCCTGTTGACTGCAATAACTTTGGTATAATTCTTGTTACATACTGAAATGCTGTTAAATAGAAGATACCGAAAGTTAAACCATGTAAAAATTGTAATGCCACAATCAGCACCGGATCTTCAAAGGAAGCATAGAGGAACCAGCGGATGGAGTAGAGCACTCCTGCCCCAATAATAAATATCAATGGGTGAAATTTACGGAACCACTTTCCCGCCGTAGCGTACACTATTGCTTCACTTGCAACTCCGGCGAACCAGGCAAAACCAACCAGTTGCTCAGATCCTCCAAGTTGTGCAATATATATCCCCATAAAACTGTCGTTTGCCCGGTGTGTGATAGTAATCAGCACAATCAAGCCAAGAAAGATGAGAAATGGCTTCTTTTTCATTAATAAACCGATATCATTAAACTGAACAGGTCTTGTCTCAACCTTCACATCAACTAATCTTGTACTTGACAGAAAAGCTGCCACTGCTAAAACTAAATATGGCCAAACCATGAGCTCAATTCCGATAATTTCTAGAATTTGACCAATAATTAATGAAGATGCAGCAAAACCGATGGAACCCCATGTTCTTATGGTTCCAAACGATATCCCCAATTGATCTGCTCGTCTTTGAGCAAGACTGTCTCCCAATGCTCCAATTGGCGCAGCAAAGAAGTGGTAAGTTGCTCCCAATGTTAATAACAAAGGTAATGTGGCCATCTGCAAGAAAAATGTGCTGCTGATTAATAATCCAATAAGGCAAATCATCAGTATACGCTTTACTGTTTGATATTTATCACTCATATATCCCCAGAATGGCTGTGAGAATATGGAAATGAGCGGACCAATAGCCATTACCCATCCAATCTCTGTTCCAGTTAACCCTCTAAATTGTAAATATAATGGTAAAAAACTAACAATTACTGTATTTGCTGCATGGAAATAAAACAACAGCATCTTCAGTGGTATCGTAGATCCCTCTTTCGCCATATCAATGGCCCCTTTCTCTACGGTGTATAATTTTCCCTGTGCATTAAAGTCTAATTATACGACTAATATGATGTAAAGAAAAGGTTATAATTTATGTAAAAAGATAAAAAAGCCGAACAACTTGTTCGACTATTGTTATTACTTCTTAATAAACATTTGGGTCCAGTAATCTCCGTCTGATTCGTAACCTACACCAATATGGGTAACTGCAGGATCCAGCATATTTCTTCTATGCCCCTCACTGTTCAGCCAGCTTTGGACAACTTGCTCAGGTGACTGTTGTCCTGCCGCAATATTTTCTGAAGCTTTCGTATAGTCTACACCAAAAGATCTAAGCATATCAAAGGGAGATCCATAAGTAGGTGAAGTATGGGAAAAGTAATTATTTTCTGCCATATCTTCTGATTTAGTCTGAGCAACACTTGCTAAATCTGCATCCAACTTAAGCGGACTTGCTCCATTTTCACTACGTGCTTTGTTCGTTAAATCAATTACCTGCTGTCTTACCTGATCAAGTTGACCACCATTCGGTGCTGGTGCAGTTTCTGCCTGATTGCCACCCTGCTGCTGGCCATTTTGCGGAGTTTGTTCATTCTGCTGCTGTTCATCTGGTCTCAAGCTATCTTGCTGATTTGGCTGATTATTCTGGTTCTGATTCTGATTACGTTCCCGGTAATTGAAATTACCATCATACTGATACTGCCTATTTTCAAATATATTCTGCTCTCTTCCAGGATTTACAGGGATTCTAAACCTGGTATCCTCAGCTATTTCCCTGTTATCAGCATCCTGCTCACCATTGAAACTAACATAATCAGGTTCAATGTTTTCTCCTTCCGTATCCTGCTGGGAAGTTTGGTTACAGGCTGCTAAAATCAAACAGAGACAAAATATAGCAATGTACATCAATTTATTGTGCATAATGGTTACCTCCATTTTATCTTAAGGTTCACCACTTACTATGCACATTTTCTAACTTATTATTCTAGATCATTTAACCCAATAACCTTTCCTTCCCTGATTGATTTTTGTGCTGCCATTGCCACTTTAAAGGATTGATATGCGTCCTGATATGGTGACATAATTCCTTTCCGGTCATCACTTCTCACAGCGTGGATAAAAGCTTTTGATTCCTCCAGATAGGGATTATTCTTCGCCTTAAACCATTCTTTCTTTTCTGCTCCTGCCACTTCAAAACTCTGCATTTGCCATGTTAATATTCCTTTATCTGTAAATGCCTTAATCCCTACATCTCCAGTTCCGTCAGGCAAAATGGATGTATTTGCAATTTGAACAATAATTCCATTTTCCATTGTCACTGTAAATGAACCAACATCTGCTACTGTAATGCTTGCATCTGTTTTAGCTTTTACATTCCTTGCTTCCTGTGCATAAACAGAATTCACTTCCCCGTATATAAACCGAATGAGATCGACCAGATGTGTTGTCTGTTCATTGAATTGGCCGCCTGATAAGCTTTGATCTCTCCACCAGTATACTGACGGCATTGATCCCATCCACCCGGCTGTAACCATGCCAGTTTTCACCTTTTCATTATAGCGCTTCCATTTTTCAACAACATCTGAGTACCGGAAATGATAGCCTACCGATGTTAAATGGTTTTTCCTTTCCACCAATTCATTGATTTCTCTCACAACTGCCAGATCCGTACCTAAAGGTTTTTCAATTAAAAACGGAATATTTTCCTCAATCAGCAACTTTTCGTAATGACCATGACTCATTGGCGGAACACAAATATAGACTGCATCCGGGCGGTCATTAGCAATCATTTCTTCTAATGACCCAAATCCTTTAGTTCCCGGGTTATCTGCTGCCAATTTTTCAGCTTTTTCTTTACTTGATCCTACAAATCCAACTACTTCCACTTCCTCAAGCTGTGACAAAATATGAAGGTGATGCTTTGTGAACCAGCCTGTTCCTATCAAACCAACTTTTACTTTCATTTCTCCACCTGCTCCCTGAATATTTGTTTAGATCGCCACTTGCCAAACCGATAATACAAATACGCTATTATACTGCTTACTATGAAGCTTACACCAATTCCGTATGCAATACCATTCTCACCAAGCCATTTTGAAAAAAGAAAGGATAATGGATAGCGTAATACCCAGAAAGACAGAAGATTGAGTATGAGCACCTGGTACATCGCGCCCGATGCTCTAACGATCCCGTTTAGCACAAAATTTATCCCTAAAAAAGGATAGAAAAAGGCTATGATCATTAGATACTTCGCGCCAAACGACACCGCCTCCTGTTCCTTGACAAACAATCTGATACCAAAATCAGCAAACAGTACAATCAAACCAGCAAATATTAACATAATAACCGCATTGTAAACTGTCGCATATACGGCAATTTTTTTCACACGGTCCCACTGCTTTATCCCTATGTTCTGTCCGGCCATACTATTCACTGCCGCACTTAGCGCATGGGCCGGTAACAGAAACAAACTGTCTAAGCGCTGTGCTGCACTATATCCCGCAACAACTGAAGAACCAAATGATGTAACGACACTCATTATTGCAGCCGATCCTGCAGAAATCACTGCCATCTGTAATCCAGACGGAATACCGAGATTTAATATTAATTTCACTTCACGCCAGTCTGGCTTTCTTGGCCATGTAAGGGGTACGAGCTCCTTTCTAATCATATACGATACACCGTAAAGAAAGGAAAAACCCTGGGATAATACAGTTGCCCAAGCCGCCCCTTCGATACCCATTTGAAAAACGGAGATCAGAAGTGGATCCAGAATGATATTTAAAATGACAGCAATCGTAACAAAAATCAGTGGTGTCTTACTATCCCCCATCGCTCGAAGGACAGTGCTGATAAAATTATAGCCAACTAAAAAAAGAATACCTGCAGCGTTAATTCTTAAATAGGAAGTCGCCTCTCCCATCATGGAGTCTGGTGTACCTAACAGATGAAGAATCGGTACTGCAAAACCAAATCCAAAAATCCCCATCACAATTGCCAATACAGTTAACGTAACAATAAAGGCATTGACGTAACTCGCCAGACTTTGCTCATTCCCCTTCCCCTTTTGCTGGGATAAAATGGTTAATGTTGTATTGTTTATTCCAATAATAAAAGAGAGAACAGTGAAAATCACTGTACCTGAAACTGCGACTGCCCCTAACGCTTCCGCCCCAAGCAAATTCCCTACCCACAAACTGTCTATAAATTGATAAGAAACCTGCAATAAATTGGAAAGCATGATCGGTGACGAAAAGTAAAACAAATCGAGCCATATTTTCCCTTTAGTAAAATCCCGTTGTCTCAATGTTGTATTGTCCCCCTTTATCCTTTAAGCCGTGAAGGAGGCATTTCACCATTCCATATTCGCTTGCTTTTAGATTCTCTTTCCTTTACCCCTGGTTCCTCTAACAATAAGAAAAAATTCTTTGTTGGAAGGTGACCCAAGTTATGCTTTTCCGCTAACAAATCCAGATATGGCCTCATTTTTCCTGTATTTTTAGACTGGTTATTTCCCGCATCGGAAAATTCGTACAATACGCTTGCAACCGGTAATCGCTTCACTCGGTAGGTACCTGCTACTCTCAAGAAGAAATCCCAATCCCAGTAATTTCGGACATTTTCATCAAAGGGGCCAATCTCCTTGTGAATAACGGACCTGTACATACTCCCTGAAGGAACATATGTGGAAAACTTGCGCATTGCTTCTAAATTAAAGTCATATGCAAAGAGCTTTCGGGATAAAGGGACTCTTCCACTCTCTGTCTCACGGTAATTGACGATTTCTACATCAGAATAAATAAAATCGTATCCCTCTGATTCGCTGAGCATTGTTTCCATATGTGTTGGTAAAATAAGATCATCATCATCCACTAACATAATCCATTCACCTTTTACATATGGAAGGGCCATATTTCTTGCACGAACATGATGCCCATTCTCCTTCAGGTTAATTAATCTGCATGATAAATCCGGGTATAGCTCAACAATGCGGGAGATATCCTGCCCGGCGTCATTTACGATAATCACTTCAAAGTCCTGAAAGGTCTGTTGGCATAAAGCCCCTAATAGTTCGGCAAGTGAAACCGGTCTGTTATATGTAGGAATAATAATTGTTACTTTAGGTTCTGACATTTATTTATTCTCCATTCTTTCTTTTTTGTTACATAAATGTGTAAAGTATGTAATTTCTATAAAATGTATGTAAAGTTTGTTGACATAAGCCATGACACCGTTAAAATGGAAGCATATAATTTAGGTATAACTTATAACAGTCCACTAATAAACCAAGCAAGATACCTCTATTATATATAAATCCTTATAGCACGGAAAACGATACGAATTCCAGACGATACATTACAATCATCTAACTTTATCATCACAATACAACTACAACTCACATATAGCATTATGGTTTAACATATAACAAAACTGGCAATACTTATCTTAGTGAAATGAAACTACAATAAGGAGGTTGGTAATAATGGCTTTTTTACGGGAAGCAGTCGAAAAACAGAAGGTCTTCTTAATTGAGCAGTTAATAGCAAGCGGAGAAGTAAAAGCAGATGACACAGAAATATATCATAAACCAATCAGTGAATTAGTACATGATTATGAAACATTTTGCATTGAATTTGAACAACGAAATCCTAACAGCTTTAAATTCACCAGATATAATCCTTATCAGGAAGAAGAGAAGCCAAGTCTTCATTAAGGCTTCTCTTTTTAGCGTTCCTTTTGAATACCGAACCTTGCGTTAATTTCTCCACGTAAAAGTTCACGACGCATTTTCTTTTCTTTTTTCTTTTCGGCACGAAGCATATCCTGTCTAATTTCATAGGTTTGCACTCCTTCTTCCCGCTTGTTAGCAATATCAATTAATAGCTCTACATCAGCAAAGGAGTATTTACGGTTGCCTTTCGCAGTTCTCTCAGGAAAAACGAGTTTTCTTTCTTCATAATAACGGATCTGTCTTTCCGATAAACCTGTTAATTCACTGACTACACCAATCGTGATCACTTTTCTAGTCTTATATGAAGGATTTTCGGCCAATTCGCACACCACCTGTGAATACTTACGTTTCTTTTAATCTATTACATTAAGTATACACCGTTCTAATCATTGAATATAAACATTTGTAAGAAAATCTGACAAACATTATCTGTCAGTTTCTAAGATGATGATAATTAGTGGAAACATTGGGCCGAATTCTGCTATATTATTGAAAGAATACTTAATAATAATCCATTACCGAAAAAGGGGACAGGTTATATGGAAATGTCTATTACTAAACCAGCAGCTAAATGGTTTATCAATGAACTAAATCTAGAAGAAAACGATGCCGTACGTTTTTTCGCAAGATACGGAGGTTTTGGCGGTGTACATAAAGGCTTCTCCCTTGCGCTGGATAAAACAGCACCTAATAATCCCGGCTTACAAGTGAAAGAAGAGGGTGTTTTATTTTATGTTGAAGAATCCGATATATGGTACTTTGACAACAAAGATTTTCACATTAAATACTCACGCAAATTCGATGAAATAGATTATGTTATTAAGTGAGAATTTTGGCCAGCAAGGTGTTTCAGACTGCAGAGGCAGTGTCAGGCATTTAAAAAGCGGAGAGTCTCTGCCACTCTCCGCTTTCTTATTACTGTGAATTTTTCTTATCAATTGTTTCTCTTATCTTCTCATTTCCCTCATCAACATACTCTCTATACTCAGCATTCCCGTTATCTACACTTTCTCTATATAATTTGTTGCCTGAATCCACTGCATATCGCCATATTTCATTTGAATAATCAACAACGAGACCAAATACCTGATTGGATGGATGGTGATAATCATCAAAACGATCCTCCAGGTATTGCTGGGCAGCTTTTAATCTTTCTTTTTCCCTGCTGGACTTATCCTTCATTTGTTGTTTTGTATCATATGCTAACTCTTTTTTCTGCTCTTTCAATTCATACGATTGCGACTTGCCCTCCTGCTTCCAATCATACCAAGCTTGTTGTATTGCTTCATATTGTTCTCTCATATATTTCTTCAGCTCTCGGTCTGAATCGACGTAAGTAAATTCTCCATTTCCTGCATCCGCAACCTCTTTTAACAATTGCTGTCCTTCATCATCTACATCAAAGCCAATAATATTAACAACCGTCTGGATGCCTTTTTCCACAAGTTGCTCTGCTGCCTGAACTGGATTTCCATCGCATGTTTCGATACCATCACTCACTATATAGACGACTACTTCTTCTGCTTCTTCAGGGATATCTTCCTCACTTGATTCGATTGCTAAAGCTATCGGTGTATATCCTGACGGGTAAATTTTGGACAGTGATTTTTCAAATAAATCCGCATCATACCCGCCACTATAAATATTTTCTGTACTGCTGCATGACAGTTCCTTATCTTCACTTTCACTTGTACCTTCGTGTCCGTATACCCTTATAGAAACGGTAGCATTTCCGGGTAAAGCTTCTGCAAAACTGGTAACCGCTTCTTTTGCCGATTCCCATTTTTTCTTGCCATCTATTTCTTGATGCATACTGCTGCTTGCATCCATTAATATAGCATAATGAGCAGTTTTCATTGTAGGAGAATCAACTGTTTCATCAGGACGGGCAATTTCCACATTGATCTCTGTATCGAAATTGACAATAGTATCTATTTCCTCATGATAGTCTTCTGCAAGTAAATATACCAGCTCATTTAAATATTGCTCTGCTGTCAAATCATCGGGTAATTTATCAATTTCTTGTTTTACTGCCTCTTCTTCATAGTTATCCCCACTATATTTACCAGGTTTGCGAAGAAGCTCTTGTTCCAGTTCTGTAAGCGGACGAGCCATCTCTTCCAATTCATAGTAACTGAATTCACTTTCCGAGAAAGCTTCCTTATTACTCTCCGCATCTTCATTTTCTACTTCCGTTTCATCATTTGTTTCCTCATTGCTTGCTGCTCCTCCTTCTTGTTGTGCGCTACAGGCAGTTAACAGCACTAATCCAAAAACCAGAAAAATAAGGACTTTTTTCATCATCTACGTTCCTTCCCTAAAAAATCATAGAAATACAAATATATGTTAATGGAGTGACTGAGAATGATCAATTTCTCATAATCCGCTACATTTTTCTTTATACACTGTTATTCTTGGAAATACTTCCATTTACATGCATTCTCTCAAAGTTGATTTTGATTCCCTGCTACTACTCTTCACACAATATTCATGGAAAAAGATAGGTATATGGACAGAGTTATGTCCCTTAAAATGCTGGGACAAAAGATATTTACTAAAGATGAATTTATTTGCCAGAGTTGCGGTATTCAGAGCATTAGGTGGGGGCTGGAAAACAAAAGGTAAAGACAACGTAAATCGTTTCTCAGGTGAATTTGTGGAAGTTTACCGTACGGACCAGTAATAAAAAAATGGTTCCTGGCAAAGGTTTGCTTCGGAACCATTTTTTATTTTAGTTAGTTGTATTTCCATCTTTGATCAATTTATTCAACTGTTACCTTTGCTATTGCTTTATGTTCAGAGAAATCCAGCGTATAGCCAGGCTCGCCAAAGTACGGGAACCCGTCTTTTGTCCAGAATAATCGTTGGATTCTTGCGTGGCGATTATGATCATATAATGGGTTCTCTGTGTTGAATCCTTTATATGGACGAGCGTGATAAATAATTAATTCATAGCCATTTTCATCAACCGAAAAGCTATTATGTCCAGGCCCGTACTCACTGTTTCCATCATGCGATACCATAACAGGCTGCTTTGTTTTCTCCCAGGAAGCCGGGTCTAACAGATCGCTGTCGACATCAGCGTACAATAAACCTACAGAATAATTTTCATCTGTAGCGCTCGCAGAGAATGCTATAAAGATTTTCTCATCATTCTTAATCATGGCAGGACCTTCATTTACATCAAAGCCAATTGTTTCCCAATCATATTCAGGCGTAGATAAAAACACCTGCTTTTTAATTGTCCATGGATTTTCCATTTCAGCAATGTACAGATTAGAAATTGTATCATTCTCTACTTTTTGTGCCCAAACTAAGTACCTCTTGTCATTATGCTCGAAAGTGGTCGCATCTAAAGAGAAACTCTGAAATTCTGTATTTACTTGTCCCTTCTCAACCCACTCACCCTCTAACGGGTTTTCTGCATCACACTCCAACACATATGGACGAATTGCCCATACATCATCTTTGTCCCCAGCAGCTACATGAACATACCACTTTCCATCAATAAAGTGAATTTCCGGTGCCCATATATGTTCTGACATGATTCCTGATTCATGCTTCCACCAAATAACCTTTTCTTCTGCCTGCGGTAATTCATCAATCGTTTTTGCACGGCGTAATACAACTCGATCATATAACGGATAGGAACCGGTAAAGTAATAATACCCGTCCGTATGTTTATAGAGGTATGGATCTGCACGTTGCTCTATAAATGGTTTAGGATAATCTTTATGTTTAATTTTCCCTTCAATTTCATATGTGCCCTTGTTATTCAATGTTTCTGCAGAAGGAACTTCCCATTCCACATCGAATGGTGCCGTAATATTTTCATCTAAATCAACTAATATCTGAGTAGGCAATTGAGGTGTTTCCCCATTACTAACTGTTAATTCTATATCGTGAATACGCTTAATTTCCATCTCTGACATCCTCTCTTTTCTCTATAAGCTTATTATAAACAATCCAACTTGTACTTACAACTATTATTTAATAGCTTTATAAAACGAACTTATCCTAACGAATTCTCTTTCGAGTTGTTTATAAGTATGATATTTCAGTGCAGTGATAAATTTCCTTACTAAAAAAACCAGCAAACCTTTTTCAGGTGCTGGTCTTTGACTATTACTTGATATGATTTTCTACAAAACGACTCATTCGCTTCATTGCTTCATCTAATTGTTTAATAGAGGTTGCATAAGAACAGCGGATATATCCTTCTCCGCTTTCTCCAAATACATTACCCGGTACTACTGCTACTCTTTCTTCAGCTAACAGCTTTTCTGCAAATTCTTCCGAAGACATTCCGGTTGCCTTTATTGAAGGAAAAACATAAAATGCTCCACCTGGCAAATGACAACTCAATCCCATTTCGTTTAATGCTTTTACAACAAAGTTCCGACGTTGGCGATAGCTTGTTGTCATGTTGTCCACACTATCTCTGCCGTTTCTCAGTGCTTCCAATGCGCCATGCTGAGCCATTGTTGGCGCACACATAATCGTATATTGATGGATTTTAGTCATTGCCTGAATAATATCGGTTGGTCCTGCTGCATAGCCCAGGCGCCAGCCAGTCATTGCAAACGACTTGGAGAAACCAGATATTAAAATCGTTCTCTCTTTCATTCCATCTATTTCAGCTAAGCTTGATGCTTTTTCATCATATGATAATTCCGCATATATCTCATCAGATATGGCAATTATGTCATGGTTACAAAGAACTTCTGCGATATCCGCTAACTCTTTTGCATTCAGTACAGCTCCCGTCGGGTTATTGGGACTGCATAGAACAATGGCTTTTGTTCTTTCTGTTACAGCAGCTTCTATTTGTTCCGGTGTTACTTTAAAAGCATTTTCACTTGTGGCACTTACTGTAACTGGCACACCTCCTGCCAATATGACAGCAGAACTGTAAGCTACAAAGCATGGTTCCACAATAATTACTTCATCACCGGGATTAAGAAGCGCACGTAGCGCAATATCAATTGCCTGACTTGCTCCTACAGTTACTAGTACCTGTTCTTCGGGATCATATGAAACGGAGAAATAATCCTCTAGATATTCACTAATTGCTTCACGTAACTCAAGTAACCCAGCATTTGCGGTGTATGCCGTATATCCTTGTTCCAGGGAATGATAACTTGCTTCAATTACATTCCATGGTGTAACAAAGTCTGGTTCCCCTACACCGAGGGAAACGACATTCTCCATCTTTGATGCTAAATCGAAGAATTTTCTAATTCCAGATGGTTTTAAATCCTGAACCTGTTTAGCTAAATATTGTGAACTCATGGCGACACCATCATTCTTTTATCATCATCATCTTCATCGAAAATAATTCCGTCATGTTTATATTTTTTCAAAATGAAGTGGGTAGTAGTAGAGATAACAGTATCTAATGTGGATAATTTTTCTGAAACAAACCTGCTTACTTCCATCATTGTTTTCCCTTCAACAGAGACACTTAAATCGTACGCACCTGACATCAGGTACACTGCCTTTACCTCAGGAAAGCGGTAGATTCTTGAAGCAATTTTATCGAAACCTACACCTCTTACCGGAGTTACCTTCACATCAATAAGTGCAGCTACCCCTTCATATTCATATACATTGGACCAGTCCACTAATGTGGAATAACCTAGAATCGCGTGTTCTTTCTCTAATTTCACAATCATTTCTTCTACTGTTTCCGGATCTTCATCAATCATCTTACTAATCGTAATTGTATCAAGTCTTCCATTCTTCTCTAACAGTTTCAGTAATTCTATCTCTTTTTGTTCCAATCCATTCACCTTCTTTAAACATTGAGTATACACTAACTTATAACAATTATATTTAATCTTACTACAATTCCACCTAAATATAAACCTTCACTTTTGGCGAAAGGACGGTACGTATTGTGCTTAGTTATCAGGAATTATTAGATCGGTTAGGAATGAGCCATGCCCATCCAGGGGGCAGAGCTGCTACTGCAAAATGGATGGATCAGCTTTCCTTTTCCAGTATGAACAGCATTTTAGAAATTGGCTGTGGTGTCGGCGAAACATTGCTTTCACTCCAGCAAAGAACGAATACGGAAATTATTGGTTTAGACAACAGCAAGCAAATGGTCAATCACGCTAAAAAAAACACAGCATCACATTCCTCAATCAGCGTATTTGAAGCTAATGCAGAGGACTTACCTTTCGATGATGAAAAATTTACTCTTATCATTTGTGAGTCAGCACTTTCTTTTACAAACACAGTAAAGAGTCTTAAAGAGATTTCCCGTGTATTAACGCAAAACGGGAAGCTAGTTTTGCTGGAAATGTTGGCAGCCCCGGACTTGGATCAGCTTGACAAAGAGATAATCCAGGATTTTTATCACATTCCAAACCTTTTCAGTCGTTTTGAATGGTTAAAGTTACTGTTGGATAGTGGGTTTAATGAAGTGAGGCTTGCAAAGATAAGTAAACACAACAAAGACAGTACGCCCGCAAATAAACAGATCCTTTGGACAGATTCGATGCTTGCGACAATTGGAAAACACTATCAGATAAATGAGCAATACAGCGAGCTGCTGCATGCCTGTTTATTTGTTGCAACAAAGACAGGTGATTAAAAATGACTGTACACTCGACTAATAAATGGATACAGCAGTATGTGGATAGTCATTCAGGAAATATGGCCGACAAGTGGAAATATCATAAAGACTTGATTTGCAAACCAGTCAGCAAGTATTTTACTAATACCAGCATCCTTTCCCTGCAGGATCACTTACTTCGTCACGGCCTGTTTCCACCGTCACCCGAGGATGAAGAACTCCTTCGTAAATGGTTAAAGAAAAAGTATTTCCAGTTGGTTGAAAATCTTTATGAAAAATACCGCAGTTCCTGGAAAGGCCCTTCTGCCAATATTTTCATTTTCCCTTCTAATCCTTTCAGTAGGGATCTAACAGAAAAATTCTCCGGCTGTACTGGTTTAAGTTACCCAAAGCATCTGTTTCTTTTCTTAAGTAATCAGGCCAAAGTAAAACAGATTACTGCATTGTTCCTTCATGAGTACAGTCATACTTGCCGACTCCAATACTTCAGCAAGCCGGAAGCTGAATATACTCTATTGGATGCCATTATTCTGGAAGGTATTGCTGAATACATTGTAAGAAAGAAACTCGGAGAAGATTCAGGGAATGACTGGATTAATCAATATTCCTCTATGGAAGCAAAAGAATATTATGAAAAATGGATCAAGCCGAATATAACTATCACACGCACTCATCCCAAGCATGATTTACTCATGTATGGTAACAGGCACGGGATTCCGCAGAACCTTGGTTACCATATTGGTTATTATATACTTACCCAATTTACAAAAGACAAAGAGATTTCGATTAACGATATTCTTTATATGGAAAACGATGTCATTCTAAAAGATATTAACCTTTGAGGCTAGCGTTAAATATACTGTAAGTTAATTGATGAACTTGCCGGGGAATATATGTCCATCCCAATCCCCTGTTTGTGCATAATGTATAGTAGTCACACAATGAGAGGGGTATGTATCTTTATGTCAAGACATTATGATTTTTGTTGTCAAAATATAGGTCGACCGGTAAGGGTAGTTACAAAAGACGGGCAAGTACACAAAGGAGTAATTCACCGTGTTAACCGGTCAAAAGTCTTCTTGGCACCAATGGAAGGAAATCGTCCGGGTGGGTACGGGATTGGATATTACGGCTACCGCCCATATGGCGGCTATCCATGGGGTTTAGGTGTCGGAATAGCATTAGGAGCAATTGCCACGATCGCATTTCTGCCATTTTTCTTCTGGTAATATCAAGACTCTGGATAGTTAAAAAGCCGAAAGATTCCACTAGTCATTTGAAATCTTTCGGCTTTTTTAATTTTCACATTAATGGTGGATAACTCTATAGTCCCACCCCTAATATGTCCACAATCTGTGTATAAGCTGTATATAACATACGATCTTCACACCAACTTGTGATGACGCTTCAGCGGCTTCTTCTCGCGAAATCGACGAAGCGGAATTTGTCAGGTCTGTGGCGAGACTCTGTGTACTGGAATAAACTGGCGTCATCCAGGTAGACATGATTTTTAATAACCACTATGTTATGAAAACCATCTAAGTCCAGCAGCGAGCGGTCTTCCTCTGTCGGTTCTTCGACTATAATCTCTTTTTTAGCAAAACTGATCGTTAAGCCTAATTGTTGTTCAATATAGGCATAAATGGAGTCCTTCGCTATTTCGGCAGTTATAAGTGGTACATATTTTGCCACAAGAAAGTCCTTATCAAAAATAATTCTGTTACCTGAAAATGACCTTGTGCGGCTTATTTGCCATACCTGCTCTGATGGTTTGATCTTCAATTGTCTGCAAATGTCAGCAGGCGGTTTTATTAATTCACACGAATGAACCAGTGTTTCAGGCTTTTGGCCGATTTTCTCTGCAACTTCTTTAAAGCTGACAAGTCCAGAAACCGGAAAGTCGAATTTACTCCTGTCAATGACAAGAGAGCCTTTTCCTCTGATTTTTTGAATGTAACCATTTTGGGCAAGTAAGGTCAATGCCTTCCGAATTGTTTCTCTTGATGTACTGTAAACGGCGGTTAACTCATTTTCTGAAGGTAAAAACTGATTCGGTTTATATGCTTCCTGCTCAATCTGTTTGACCATTTCCTGGTAAATAATCATATACTTGTTTTGCATGATGGAGATCCTCATTTATTTCTTCTGATAATAAACAAATGACTCATATGGCCGAAGTTCTGTATTATTGACACCTTTTTTGCTATCAGGGTAATTTGATAATATTACTTCTCCAGAGCCATCATATATATTTCTATCATCCGGTAGTGTAAATTGGACATTTTTATCATAAAAATTGTTTACAACTAACATCCATTCGTCTTCATTCTCTCTTATATAAGCAAAAATTGCAAGATGTTCAGGCAGGAGCAACTGATAGTCGCCATCCGTAATGACCTGGTAATCTTTTCTTAAAGAAATAAGCTTCCGATAGTGATGGAAGATCGAATCAGATTGAGAGACGGCCTTTTCTGCATTAATCAATTGATAATTATCTGCAACATTGATCCATGGTTTCCCTTTAGTAAAACCGGCATTTTCCCGATCATCCCACTGCATTGGTGTCCTGGCATTGTCCCTGGACTTTTCTTTTAAAATTTCCAATATTTCTTTTGGCGGCATTCCTTCGGCCTTTTTTATTTTATACATATTCAATGATTCTACATCCCTGTATTGATCAATCGACTCAAACCCAGGGTTAGTCATCCCTATTTCTTCTCCCTGATAGATATAAGGTGTTCCCTGCATTAAATGGATGGTTGTTGCTAACATTTTCGCTGACTCCTGATGATATTCCGCGTCATTCCCAAATCTCGATACAACTCTTGGCTGGTCATGGTTACACCAGAAGAGTGCATTCCAGCCCCCGCCCTTTTGCATTCCGATTTGCCATTTAGAAAGAATTTGTTTTAATTTTAAAAAGTCAAATTCTGCTTTAGTCCATTTTTCTCCATTAGGATAATCAACTTTTAGATGATGGAAGTTAAAAGTCATGTCCAATTCATCATTTTTTGGATTGGAATATTGAATACAATCTTCTAAAGTGGTTGATGACATTTCTCCAACTGTCATTGTCTGACGACCTTTGAAAACTTGCTGATTCATTTCATGCAGATATTCGTGCACCTTTGGCCCATCTGTGTAAAATTTCCGACCATCTCCTGGTGGAACTGTACCATCATCGTCAGGGAATTTCTGATCCTTTGATATAAGGTTGATTACATCTAAACGAAACCCATCGACACCTTTATCCAACCAGAAATTCATCATCTGATAAACTTTTTCACGAACTTGTGTGTTTTCCCAATTCAGATCGGCTTGTGTCACATCAAACAAATGAAGGTAATACTGATTAGTTTCTTTATCATACTCCCATGCCGAACCGCCAAATTTTGACCGCCAATTTGTTGGAGGATTATTTCCATCCCCATCCATCCAAATATAAAAGTCCCGGTATGGACTTTGGATGGAGGTTCGTGACTCTTTAAACCACTTATGTTCTGTAGAGGTATGATTTACTACGATATCCATAATCACCTTTATGTTTCTATTGTGGGCTTCGTTAAGCAACTCTTCCAAATCATCCATTGTTCCATATTCAGGATGTATAGAAAAGTAATCAGAAATGTCATACCCATTATCATTTTGAGGCGAAGCATAAACAGGTGTCAGCCAAATAACATCAATCCCTAATTCTCTCAAATAATCTAATTTACTGATAATTCCCTGAAGATCCCCAACACCATTCCCTGTAGTATCACAGAAACTTTTCGGATAAATTTGGTAAACAGCGGACTTCTTCCACCACTTTTCTTCCATTTGAAACATCCTTTCCTTTATATAGCAAAAAGAGAGAGTGAGTACCCTCCCCTTATTTTGTTTATTTCACTTTTCCGAGTCTTTTATATGCATCTTTACCTATTTTTGTTTTTGCTAATATTACTGTTAAAATAAACGGCACCACAATCGCCACTACCATTGCAACACAAAACATTAAAATATGCGCAACCTGGATGGATAGTACACCAGGAAGACCACCTACACCGATAGAATTCGCTGTCACTCCTGAGCCAACAGAGATAACAGCAGCTATTGCTGACCCTGTAATTCCAGCGAAAAATGGGAAAAGGTATTTTAAATTAATACCATACAATGCAGGCTCCGTTACACCTAGGTAACAAGAAATGGCTGCAGGTACGGAAACTTGCTGTTCCTGTTTGTCTTTCCGGTTTAAGTAAATCATCGCAACAACAGCTGACCCTTGAGCAATATTAGATAGTGCAATCATCGGCCATAATATGGTCCCATCAAAGTCACTCATTAACTGCAAGTCGATCGCATTTGTCATATGATGAAGACCTGTAATAACCAGCGGGGCATAGGCGAAGCCAAATATTGCTGCAAATAACCAGCCAAATCCTGAGGTTAAGCCAGAGTAAACAACATTAGAGATCCATGAACCAATTTCCCATCCTATCGGTCCTAATACAACATGTGCAACTAATACTGCCGGGATAAGTGCAAAGAACGGAACAAAAATCATGGAAACAACACTTGGTATAACTTTACGTAACCATATCTCTAAATAGGCTAATACGAATCCGGCTAAGATTGCGGGAATAACTTGCGCCTGATATCCAATCATATCAATCTGGGCAAAACCAAAATCCCAAAACGGAATCGATTCAGCTCCTGCTACGTCATACGCATTTAATAACTGCGGGGAAACCAGTGTAATACCTAATACAATTCCAAGAACTTGAGTTGTCCCCATTTTCCTTGAAATGGCCCAAGTAATAGCTACCGGGAGGAACTGGAATATAGCCTCACCTATTAACCAGAGAAAATCGTACAATCCTTGTAAAAATTGAGAGCTGTCCGCAAAAGTTTGCATGCCTTCCTGATCCGTATCTACATCAATACCGCCAATGACATTCCGAAAACCTAGAATAAGACCACCGACAACTAATGCTGGAATAATCGGTGTAAAAATTTCTGCAAGGTGTGATACCATCCGCTGTAAAAAGTTCATATTTTGCTTAGCAGCTTGCTTTGCATCGTCTTTGGAACTATCCCCCACACCTGCAATTTTTGTAAACTCATTATAGAATGAAGCAACTTCATTTCCAATAATCACCTGAAACTGACCACCCGATGTAAAAGTTCCCTTCACAAGACCTATTTCTTCAATCGCTTTCACATCTGCCTTGTCATTATCATTAAGCACAAAGCGCATTCTTGTTGCACAGTGAGTGACTACAGATATATTTTCACTTCCACCAACTTTTTCAAGTAATTCTTTTGCTGGTTCCGTATATTTACTCATGTTCATACCTCCTCGACGTCATGTATATACAAGTTACTTGATTGCGTTTTCATTGTATCTTGTATATACATGTTTGTCAATAAAAAAATATAAGTATTCCTCTTTCTAAATTTTCCAATATGTATGAAAGGAAGCTTCCGTAACAAAGCTCCCTTCCCATACTTCCAGTTACAGATCAACTGTTTTCTTATCAACATATCCGTCACTTTTCATGATTACATGCAAGGCTTCTTCAAAGTCTTCTTCTTCCACATTAAATTCAATTGTATACTCTCTTGGCGAATCATCATTGACTTCCTGCCCATTATCATTCGTGATGGATGCAACAAATCCGTTACCGCCAACACTGCTTGAGGTGCTGCTGTTGTAGGCTAATGGTGTCAATAATAAAGTTTGCGAAGCATCCGGTAAATGATCAATGCGTATATCACTTGTTTTTAATTTTACTAAATCCGTTTTTACTGACTCTGCATCATCTTCTGTTTTAAAGAATGCTTGTAGAAATTTAGCCACAGAACATCTTCCTCTCCATTATATTTGTTGTAAATAATGTACCCATTTCGACTCATTTCGAAACCGAAAGTAAATTTTATCTAAATTTTCACTCATAAACCGAGATCTATTTTCTTCCATTTAGTAAAATAAAGAAAAAAGGCGGGTGAAGGAATGTATGAAGTTTTTTAATAAACAGGAAAAAAGCTGGATGATGTATGATTGGGGAAGCTCTGCATTTTCAGTCATTATCACAACAGCAATCTTTCCGATATATTTTAAGGCACAAGCTGCAAATGTCGGTGTTGAGAACCACGATTCAACAGCCTACCTGGGATATACTATAGCCATGTTTACGTTTATTCTAGCGATGATTGGACCAATTCTCGGAACAATTGCAGATTACCAGGGGTTTAAGAAAAAATTTTTCCTCAGTTTTGTGGGATTGGGAGTGTTCTCAACAGGTGCCTTGATATTTGTACCGGAAGGTGAGTGGCTCCTCCTGCTTATTTTCTATACCCTGGCTTCTCTCGGATCCACAGGTGCTAACGTTTTTTATGATGCTTTTTTAGTTGATATTACAGATGATAGCAGGATGAATAAAGTGTCAGCCAGAGGGTTTGGTCTCGGGTACATAGGAAGTACAATTCCATTTATTATTAGTATCTCGGTCATCCTTTTAGCACAACAGGGAATTTTGCCAATCTCCAGTGTGATGGCCAGCCGTATTGCATTTTTAATTACATGTATCTGGTGGGCTGCTTTCGCCATTCCAATGATTAAAAATGTGGAGCAGGTTTATTTTATTAAGCGAGATCCAAAGCCGGTAAGACAAAGCTTTCGGCGACTATTCCAGACTATTAAAGATATTAAACAATATAAATACCTGTCCATCTTTTTAGTTGCCTATTTCTTTTACATAGATGGTGTCGGTACAATTATCTCTATGTCAACCGCATACGGATCGGACGTTGGCCTTGATGCTACCTTGATGTTAGTCGTACTACTGGTTACACAGATTGTTGCCGCACCGTTTGCCGTATTATATGGTAAATTAGCTGATCGCTATTCAGCAAAATTAATGATCTTCGTTGGATCATTCGTCTATATTATTGTCTGTATTAATGGGTATTTCCTTGAGACAGCAATGGACTTTTGGGTGCTTGCAATGCTGGTCGCTTCATCACAGGGAGGGCTTCAGGCATTAAGCAGGTCTTATTTTGCAAAATTAATACCAAAAGAAAAGGCAAACGAGTTTTTTGGGTTTTATAACATTTTCGGTAAATTTGCCTCCATTACAGGACCACTCATATTGGGAGCAACTTCCCAATTAACCGGAAATTCAAATGCGGGTATATTAAGTCTTATTGTTTTATTTGTAATAGGGATGATCGTTCTCGCATTTGTACCCTCTGATAAAAAGATAGAAATGCCTATAGAGATACCCCGACGAGCTTAGAAATTGTCGGGGTACTTTTTTTAGGGAGCCAACCTATCTAAAATAAGCATTAATTATATCTCGTATGAGCATTGTTTATACCAAATTGATATAATACACTTGAAATATCGCCAAATATTCATATTATTCGATCATTTAGTTTTGATTACCTTTTCAATGTTCGAAAGGAATATATGGATATTAGCTTGGCAAAATAAGATAGATTTAATATGGTGTCACGCTTATGCTTATCAAATATATATAAAGAAGTAAGGAGAGAACAAATAAGATATGACAAATGCAAATCAAGTTGCTCAAAATTATGTCAATGATGTGTATGAAACAGTCAAAAAACGTAATCCAAATGAAAGTGAATTTCATCAAGCAGTAAAAGAGATCTTCGAATCTTTAGTACCTGTTTTTGAAAAGCACCCAGTTTATATGGAACAAGGGATCCTGGAAAGAATGGTAGAGCCTGAAAGAATTATCTCTTTCCGTGTACCTTGGGTAGATGATGAAGGAAAAGTACAGGTTAACCGGGGATTCCGTGTACAATTCAACAGTGCAATCGGACCATACAAAGGCGGACTTCGTTTCCACCCATCAGTAAATGCAAGTATTATTAAATTCCTTGGTTTTGAACAAATCTTCAAAAACTCTTTAACTGGTCAACCAATTGGTGGCGGTAAAGGTGGATCTGACTTTGATCCAAAAGGAAAGTCTGATGGCGAGATTATGCGTTTCTGTCAAAGCTTCATGAGTGAGCTTTCCAAACATATCGGTCCTGATACTGATGTTCCTGCAGGTGATATCGGGGTAGGCGGTCGTGAAATTGGCTACTTATTCGGTCAATACAAGAAAATGCGCGGTGGTAATCAAGCTGGTGTATTAACAGGTAAAGGACTTAACTTTGGCGGAAGTTTAGCACGTACAGAAGCTACTGGGTACGGTACTGTGTACTTCGTGCAGGAAATGTTAAAAGATAAAGGCGACAGCTTCCAAGGTAAAACAGTTGTTGTTTCCGGTTCTGGTAATGTATCTACTTACGCAATTGAAAAAGCTACAGAGCTTGGTGCGAAAGTTGTCGCATGTAGTGATTCAAGCGGTTATGTGTATGACAAAAACGGTATTAATCTAGAAACTGTAAAACGTTTGAAAGAAGTTGAAAGAAAACGTATTAAAGAATATGTTAACGAGCATCCTGAAGCAGAATATACTGCAGGTTTTGAAGGCATTTGGAACATTCCTTGTGATATCGCTCTTCCATGTGCTACACAAAATGAATTAAATGAAGATGCAGCGAAAACATTAGTAGCTAACGGTGTAAAAGCAGTTGGTGAAGGTGCGAACATGCCTTCAACGCTTGAAGCAATTGATGTTTTCTTAGAAAACAAAGTATTATTCGGACCTGCTAAGGCAGCTAATGCTGGTGGTGTGGCAGTTTCCGCTCTTGAAATGGCACAAAACAGTGCACGTCTTTCTTGGAAGTTTGAAGAAGTTGATGAAAAACTTCAGGAAATTATGCAAAATATCTATAAAAACAGTGTTGCGGCTTCAGAAGAATATGGCCGTCCAGGTAACTTAGTTGTTGGTGCAAACATTGCCGGTTTCTTAAAAGTTGCTGACGCAATGGTAGCTCAAGGTGTAATTTAATAACTAAGGAGAACCCCACAAATATTTGTGGGGTTTTTATATTTGCAGATTTTGCTTTCTTTTTGCAGATTTCACGCTCTTTTTGCAACTTTCGCTCTCTTTTTGCAGATTCCCTCATCCGCTTTTTTCCACTAGTAAAAAGTCCAGCGTATTCATCGCTGGACTTTCCCTTATCTTCTTTCCATTAAATTAATTCCGCACCCCATACATAATACTCCCATTAATAGAAGGATGGATAGCGGCTGGGCAATGTCTGCCAGGCCTTTTCCATACACAGTAATTGCTTTTAGTGCTTCCATAGCGTGTGTTACCGGAATTACCTTGGAGATGGCTAACACTACCTCATTATTTACTATTTCAATTGGCCAGTATGCACCGCCAAGCATCGCCATACTTACAGCTATAATCGGTACAACTGCATTCAATTGTGAAGAACGGTTAACTAATCCGATGATGAGCATTCCAAGTGACACAATTGCGAACGTATAGACAAGGCAAATGATGAAAATTTCTAGCCAGCGACCTCCCATGTCAAACCCAAAGAAGAAGTGAAACATGGTAAAAACTGCGAAAATTTGAACCATTCCAATTACAAAAGCGAAACTTAAATAGCCTAGATAGATCTGCCACTTTCTTACTGGTGATAGTATAAGGCGGTCCCAGCTGCCTCTCTGCTTCTCTTCAGCCACCTCGCCCAAACCGAAAACAATCGTATAAATAGCGAAGAATAATGTCATTCCGAATAATGCCTGCAGCTTATTATTATAGATAAATACATCTCCTTCTGATTCACCAATTTGACTAACAACATCCATTGAGGGATCTTCCAGGGAAGCCTCAATCGTTCGGCGCAAGTGTTCATCGCCTTCCGGACCAACCGCCTGTTCAATCCTTAATTTCTCCCAATACATGGAACTAATATATTGTTCAACAATTGCCTGATTAGGATTTTCTGTCCCAATGATAAAACGGTAATTCTCCTCTGCAAGTGTAATACCAAAACTGGATACTCCTAATGCAATATTTTCTCTTGCCTTGTCTTCGTTTGTTTCAATAAACCGAAAGCCATCTAACTCATTTAACTGGTCAGCCAGCTTCGTTCTTTCCGCTTCAGAAACACCTTCTGTAAAACTTATAGGTACAGATACTTCAGACTGATTATTTGCCCCTCCAATAAATATGATGAAGACAATTGTCATTGCAACCATTGCTAAAACCATAAACGGTTTTCTCCGCAGACGCTGCCATTGTAGTGTGAAGATATTTATCATGATTCAGTCCTCCTTGCAGGGAATACCATGATGCTAACAATAAAGATAATTACTGCAATAATAAGAAGCCGGTACATATATGGAAGAATATCTGTTAATGGCATCCCCTGATTTGCAAGCATATATGCCCGTAATGTCATTCCATTTGGGGTCCAGCTTCCGATAGTCTGAATAATATCAGGAAAGGTAGTAATTGGCGTGAAACTCCCCCCCAGTAAAGCCATAACACTAACCAGCCCACCAGAAAAAGCACCAGAAACCGAATTAGAGTGGAAGCGTATTGTCATGGCAACAAGAAGACTGCCAATTGCACCAACTGCTATCGCATAGAGAAATGTAATGGAGATAACTGTTAAACTTATCTTCCAGGTAAATGGTTGAAATGATTGCATAATCAGTGAAGAAAGACCAAATAATATCAGTATTTGAATAAAAGCCATTAAAATAACTGCAAGGAATTTCCCCAAAAGGAAAAATACCGGATGCTTCCCTGACAGTATGATTCGGTCTAATACTAACTGCGAGTGCTCTGTATATGTTTTAGCTGCCATTGTGGAAGCTACAAAGAAAGCAAACATCACAGCCATACCGATGGTGTAATACTCAATTGAGGTGATTGGATCACGGTTAGTAATAGTTTCTTCTTCAGCTATGTTTTCTATATCGAGATGCACCTTTGGCACTTCATTCGCTCCAGTTGCTTTTACAATAGCTGTTTCTAAATTCATCGACTGAGTAAATTGCTCTATAATATTTTGTAAAATGTCCCCATCAAAGTGAGCATGCTCTCCTTTGATGATATGCAAAGTACTCCGTTCCACGGATTGATCCAGCAATATATGGTTTAAAAGATTATACGTGAAATTTTCAGGAATAATTAAAACAGCCTCCACTTCCTGCGCTGCTAGTTGCTTTTCTGCTTCTGAGGCATCCATTTCCCTAACTGTCACAAAGTCCAAATCTTCTTTTAATATCTGCTGCAAAATCTGATTTGGCCTCAATTGTTCCGCTGCTTGTGTCATCGCCGTAACAGCAACAGGCGGCAGCATTTTCCCCTCCAGTTCTTCAACAAATAATGCCGCTGCTTCTTCCTGATTATCTTCTTCCACTAAGGCAACAGTCATATCAAAAACCTGTGCTTCTTCACCCATTATCCCTTTTAGAGCAAAGCCTAATATTGTCATTAAAATAAATGGCATCAAGAAGATGACCAGAAGTTCGGTGCGATCACGCCATAGAAGTTTCATATCCTTTATCCAGAAATCTAACATGTCACACCTCCTAATCTCTCAATCTTCTACCAGTCAAATGCAGGAAAACATCTTCTAATGTAGGAACTTGAATATCGACACTGTTTATTGATACCTGGTGATGTTCAGCAAGTTGAAAAATACCTGCTAATCTCCGGGTGTTTTTTGCTACAATTAACTTTATTCCTTTTTCCCATTCTGTTACTTTCAGAACATCAGACTGCTCTTTTAACGCTTCTTCAAAAGGTTTAGAAGGCTGATCCAATTCAAGTTGGATTGTTTCTTCGCTTGATAAGATACTTGTCAGCTCTTCTTTCGTCCCTGTTGCGATAACTTTGCCGTGGTCCATGATATAAATTCTGTCACAGAGCCTTTCTACTTCTTCCATATAATGAGAGGTATAAAGAACAGTCATTGCTTTTTCTTCATTTAGTCTTTTAACCATTTCCAATATATAGTGACGCGATTGAGGATCAATTCCAACAGTAGGTTCATCCATTATAATGATTTCCGGGTCATGCAATAATGCAACAGCAATATTAATTCTCCTTTGCATCCCGCCTGAGTAATTTTTCACAAGTTCTTTCTGTCTGTCCTTCAGACCCACAAGTTCCAGTACTTCCTGTACCCTGCTCTCCAGTTCCTTTCCTTTTAAACGGTAGATCCTGCCAAAAAACTTCACATTTTCATACGCTGATAATTCTTTATATAAAGCTATCTCCTGCGGCACCACCCCGAGTGTCGGCCGAATAATATTAGGATTTTTAATGACATCCTGCCCATTCCATGTCACCATACCTGATGAAGGTTTCGTTAATGTAGCAATCATGGAAATAAAAGTTGATTTTCCTGCACCATTCGGTCCAAGCAATCCAACAGATTCACCTTGTTTTAAATATAAATTCACATCATCCACAGCTACCTGCTTTTTAAAAACTTTACGCAATGATTCTGTTTCCAACATTGGTCTCACCTTCCTTTTGCCTTTTCATATACTCACAGTCTATACGAAAAGGGACAGTGCGAACACTGCCCTCAGTCATTACTTTTAATGAAAACCATGACTTTAGTCATTTATTTTTTCTTTATACATATCCATTGCGGATCGCATAGATGGCAAGTTGGGTTCGGTCTCTTAATTGCAGTTTATCAAGCAATTGACTTATATGGTTTTTTACCGTTCCAATTGATAATGCCAGTAGTTCTGCAATTTCCTTATTACTTTTCCCTTCACCCAACAGACACAGGATATCTGTTTCTCTTTTCGTCAAAGAGATTGTATGCTGGTTTTTCATCGGCTCATTTCTTTCAAGCAAATGCGGAACGACTTTCTTCGCAACTTCTCCTGGCAGCTGCAGTCCGCCAGCAAGACAATCTTTAATAGAATGAATAAGCTGGCTTGCTTCCGCATCTTTCAGCAAATATCCGTGCACACCTAATTTTAAAGCCTGAATCGCATACTCTTCATCATTAAATGTCGTTAAAATGAGTACTTTCATTTCCGGAAAACGGCTAAGTAACTCTTTAGCCGCCTGCAGGCCATCCACTTCCGGCATTCTTATATCAAGTATAGCTAAATCGTAATAATTTTGTTCGCGTAACTGCAAAGCTTCCCTTCCATTTTTGGCTTCACCTGTAACCTTTAAAATCGGATCAGTTTCCAGCATCATTTTAATTCCCTGTCTTACGATCGCCTGGTCTTCTGCTAATAAGATCTTTATCACCGTATCCCCCCTCTAGCGGAAATATTCCCCGAACAACAAACTGGCTGCTGTATGAATGAACTTCTAATTCTCCGCCAATTTGTTTAAGCCGTTCTCTCATTGATTTCAAGCCGAACCCTTCTGTTATAACCATTTCATCGTCTAATGGATTAATAACCTCAAACCTGAAATGGGTAGCACCTGGCGCTTCCAGGGTAATTGTTGCTTCTTTTCCTGAACTGTGCCGCATCACATTTGTCAATGATTCCTGGATTGCCCTGTAGACAACACTTGCTTGCTCTGGTCTTAGTGAAACAGACAGTGCATTTTGACGCATTGAGAATGTTATCGAAATATACTGCTCTGCTTCCAGTTTACGAATTAACTGAATAACGGCAGCAATTCCGGCAACTGATTCTTCTTTTAATGCTTTCACTGCTTTTCTCGTCTCAGATAGACTTTCTTTTGCTAAACTTTTCAACTGGTCCCACTCTTTACGGTTATCCTGCAATCTTAATATCTCTATTTGCATGAGCAAATTTGTTAATGTATGTCCAACACGGTCATGAATCTCTCTTCCTATTAATATCCGCTCTTGTTGTCTGACATGGGCATCATTGGAGACAGAATCCCTTTTTAACTTCCTGTAGGTATGTAATAAAGCCTGATATCTTTCCTCTAAATCTATGATGTCTGCAATATTTTTTTGATAATAGATAGCTGACAGAATGATAGCAAAAGATGTCAAACAAAGCAGGAAAATATTCATCGTTGAGAAAAATTCAATATGTAAGGAAAATAGAGAAACAATGATTAAGATTAATAAGTTATAGAGTGTTTTCTCTCTCATATGATAAACAATATGTACAATGAGAAAAGCTAACATCAGCCATACAAACGGGTTTATGATACCGTTAAAAGGAAATAAAAATGTTGCCGTAAGGACAATAATTAAACCTGACCAAATTATATAATTACTCTTCTTCACAATGGAAGTAAAGAAAAGTAATGTGAAATAAACGGCTGTCATTCCAAAAAGATACGCGGAATTGCCATCAAGCTCGACAATTAAGCCTCCCATCCACGCAAGAAACCAAAACAATAACCAAATCCAAAAAATACCCCGCATCTCCGACCCCTCCCCCTTATGATAATATATCATAACTTAAGGAAGGTGAGACTTCTTTCCAGTCAATATATTCGCTTCCGGAACTAATTTTGTGTATAATTTTATGTAAGCGTTTCAATATGAACAGGAATTTAAAAGGGGTGCTCTAAATGGAATACAGACGATTAGGTCATACTGGCTTAAAGGTAAGTGAAATCAGTTTAGGCAGCTGGCTTACATATGGTGGATATGTTGAAGAACAGAAGGCAGAAGCCGCCATTGACAAAGCGTATGATCTGGGCATCAACTTCTTCGACACAGCAAATGTGTATATGCGGGGAGAAGCAGAGAAAATTGTCGGTAAATCACTAAGTAAATATCCAAGAGATTCATATGTTCTTGCAACGAAAGTTTTTGGAAAAATGGGAGATGGGCCAAATGACCAGGGCTTATCAAGAAAACATATTATCGAGCAGTGTCATGCAAGTTTGCAAAGGCTTGGGCTTGATTATATCGATATTTACTACTGTCACAGATACCACAAGGACACTCCGCTTGAAGAAACTTTACGTGCACTAGATGATCTTATCAGACAAGGAAAGGTATTATATATTGGTGTTAGTGAGTGGACTGCTGAACAGATAACTGAGGCGGTGCATCTTGCAGACAAAAAACTGCTTGATCGAATCGTCGTTAATCAACCGAACTATAGTATGCTTCACCGGAACATTGAAAATGAAATCATTCCAGTAAGTGAGAAACACGGTATTGGACAGGTTGTCTTCTCCCCTCTTGCCCAAGGTGTGCTTACAGGAAAATATAAGATAGGGGAGTCACTTCCTGCAGACAGCCGTGCAGCTCAGGAAAACATGGACCTGTCCAGAGTCCTGACAGAATCGAATCTCGAAAAAGTAGAATCACTAAAAGAAATTGCCAGTGATGAGAATCTATCCATTGCACAGCTTGCTATTGCATGGATTCTTCGTCAGCAAAATGTTTCCAGTGCCTTAATTGGTGCAAGTAAACCCGAGCAAATCGAGGAAAATGTTAAAGCTTCCGGAATAAATCTATCACAAAATACACTTGATAAAATTGAAAATATATTAAACAAGTAATGTATTGTTGAAATTTCCTGAAATACGATTTTTTTATGAGTTTCTATTGACATTGCCAAAAAATAGTTATACCATTACATTAAATATTTATAAAGCAATTCTTATCTAGAGAGGTGGAGGGGCAGGCCCGGTGAATCCTCGGCAACAGGTTCGAAAGTAGAACACTGTGCCAAATCCTGCGGGACAGCATATATATAAGTACCCGGAAGATAAGAAGTAATGATTTCAATCAAACTTCTTATCAAACCTTGATGAGAAGTTTTTTTACTATATGGTTGTATTACAACAAAAGGAGGATGTTGGTACATGCCTAAGCAATTAATAACGTATGAACATTATCAGGAGAGTGAGTGGAATACGTTTTTACCAGATGAGGCAGACCCTGTAAAAGGTGCGCAGGATATCATTCAAACTGCCTATGAGTCTTATGGAGATTCCTTAGTATATGCATGCAGCTTTGGTGCAGAAAGTATGGTATTAATTGATCTGATTTCCAAAGTAAAGCCAAATGCCAAATTAGTTTTCCTGGATACTGACCTGCACTTTCAAGAAACATACGATCTGATTGATCGGGTAAAAGAAAAATATCCAAGCCTGCAGATTGAAATGAAACGACCTGAGTTAACTTTAGAAGAGCAGTCAGAACAGCATGGATCTGCGCTGTGGAGACGAAACCCGGACCAGTGTTGCTATATAAGAAAGATCAAGCCATTAGAAGATGTTTTAAATGGAGCAACTGCATGGATTTCAGGATTAAGACGAGAGCAATCACCAAGCCGTGCGAATACACAATTTTTCAACAAAGACAATCGATTTAAGTCTGTAAAGGTTTGTCCATTAATCTACTGGACTCATGATGATGTGTGGAATTATATAAAATCTAACGATCTACCATATAACCCTTTACACGATCAGAACTATCCAAGTATCGGCTGTATTCCATGTACAAATCCGGTGGAACAAGGCGGAGATGAAAGAGCTGGAAGATGGGCTAATTTTAAAAAGACAGAATGCGGATTACACACCACGTAAAAATATGGTGCTTATTTTTATGACAATATCAAAGTAAATCAATCGGTTTAATAATGTAAATGTATTTTTTATCCAAATATCTATTTTAGGGGTGAGTTTATTGACGTTACAAGTTGTCAATAGTCCTTTTGACGAAAAGCAGACAGAGATTCTAAATCAACTATTACCGACATTAACCAATTCACAAAAAAACTGGCTGGCTGGCTACCTTGCAGCCTCCCAGACAGTTGAAGCACCAGCAGGAGCAGGTCCTGCCCAGCCGCAGGCACAATCCGCACCGGCAGCAGCACCAGCCAGAACAATTACTATTCTTTACGGATCTGAAACAGGAAACAGCCAAACAATCGCAGAAGGTCTGTCAGATAAGTTAAAAGCAAGAGATTTGAAAGTTTCTGTTTCAAGTATGGATGACTTTAAAGCGAAAAAAATTAAAGATGTGGAAGACTTATTTATTGTTACAGCTACTCACGGAGAAGGAGACCCACCTGATAATGCTATTCAGTTCCATGAATTTTTATTAGGACGGAAAGCTCCAAAGTTAGAAAACGTTCGTTTCTCTGTCCTGTCATTGGGAGATGAATCTTATGAGCACTTCTGCCAGACTGGTAAAGATTTCGACAATCGACTGGAAGAACTGGGTGCAACGAGAATCTACCCTAGAGTAGATTGTGATGTGGATTACGAGGAGTTAGCAGAAGAGTGGGTTAATGGTGTGCTGACAAAACTTGAAGAAGAACAAGGCAGCCAGTCAACAGCTGCCATTGCCGAACCAACACCAGCTGAACAACCAATTTACTCAAAAAGCAATCCCTTCTCTGCTGAAGTCTTAGAGAATATTAATTTAAGCGGCAGAGGTTCCAATAAGGAAACAAGGCATATTGAATTATCCCTTGATGGATCAAACTTCAGTTATGAACCAGGGGACTGCCTTGCTATTTATCCAAAAAATGACCCGGAATTGGTGAAACAAGTAATTTCGACATTAGGCTGGAATCCTGAGCAGACTGTTCCTATTAATAAACAAGGAGAAATTCGCTCGATCCAGGAGGCATTAACCTCTATTTTTGAGATTACAAGATTAACAAAAGGCATGTTAGATAAAGCAGCAAGCTTCTTTAAAAATGACGATCTACTAAAATTAATATCTGATAATGAGCAAATCAAACAGTATATTGATGGTAGAGATTTACTTGATTTAGTTAAGGATTACCCGCCAGCAGACCTTGATCCAGCCTCATTAATGCACTGGCTGCGGAAGATACCTGCACGTCAGTATTCTATTTCAAGCAGCTGGAAAGCAAATCCGGATGAGGTTCATTTAACTGTTGCAACAGTCCGATACAACAGCTGTGGCAGAGACCGTACAGGGGTGTGCTCCGGGGAAATTGCTGACCGTATAAAACCAGGAGATGTGCTGGATGTATATGTCCACCGCAATCCGAACTTTAAGTTTCCATTTGATGAGTCAACTCCTGTTATCATGATCGGTCCAGGAACAGGTGTTGCACCATTTAGAGGATATATCGAAGAACGTGAAGAATTAGACTTAAAAGGAGATACATGGCTATTCTTTGGTGACCAGCATTTCCGTTCAGACTTCCTTTATCAGGTTGACTGGCAAAATTGGTTAAAGAAAGGCTATTTATCAAAGCTTGATGTGGCCTTCTCCAGAGACACTGAAGAAAAGATCTATGTTCAAAACCGTTTACTGGAAAATGCGAAAGACGTATTTGCCTGGTTGGAAAAAGGGGCTCATATTTTCGTTTGCGGTGATGAGAAAAGGATGGCAAAAGACGTCCACCAGACATTAATACAAATTGTTTCTGAACAAAAGAATGTTAGCAAAGAAGAAGCAGAATCATATATCAATCAATTAAAACAAGAAAAACGTTATCAAAGAGACGTATATTGATTAGGGGGATTTCCATGGCAGGTAATGAACAGAAAAAACTTGATCCAATTGAAAAATTAAAAGAAGACAGCCGGTTTTTACGAGGAACGATTGTAGATGGATTAAACGATCCGATAACTTCATCTATTTCAGACGATGATACTAAATTACTGAAATTCCATGGCAGTTACCAGCAGGATGACCGTGATATTCGTGATGAGCGTCGAAAACAGAAACTAGAACCAGCGTACTCATTCATGCTTCGTGTAGCGATTCCCGGCGGTGTCGCAACTCCGAAACAGTGGCTGGCAGTTGATGATCTTTCACAAAAATATGGTGATAATACGATCAAGCTTACAACAAGGCAAGCGTTCCAGTTACACGGCATTTTGAAATGGAACCTGAAAGATACGATCAAAACAATCAATGATGAATTAATGACAACCATAGCTGCATGTGGTGATGTGAATCGTAATGTAATGTGTAACCCAAATCCGTATCAATCAGAAGTTCATCAGGAAATTCAAGATTGGGCGCAAAAAATTAGTGATCATCTGTCACCAAAAACGGGCGCTTATCATGAAATATGGTTAGACAGAGAAAAAATAATTGATTCGAAAGAAGAGGAAGAACCAATTTACGGTAAGACATACTTACCGAGAAAGTTCAAAATTGGTATTGCTGCCCCACCTTCTAACGATATCGATGTCTTTTCTCAGGATTTAGGTTTCATTGCAATTATTGAAGATAACGAAGTGAAGGGATTTAATGTTGTTGTCGGAGGCGGTATGGGTTCAACACATGGGAACACTAATACTTATCCACAGCTAGGTAAATTAGCTGGTTATTGTGCTAAAGAAGATGTTATCAATGTCGCTGAAAAGGTAGTAACTATTCAGAGGGATTACGGAAACCGTTCTGACAGAAAGAATGCCAGATTTAAATACACCATTGATCGTTACGGCTTAGAGTGGTTTAAAGAAGAATTAGCTAACCGTCTCGGATTTTCTTTAGAAGAAGCAAAACCGTATCACTTTGATCATAATGGTGACAGATACGGATGGATTAAAGGACAAAACAGATGGCATTTCACTCTATTTGTTGAAAATGGCCGTGTAAAGGACACAGATGACTATAAATTAATGACAGCATTACGAGAGATTGCCAATATTCATACAGGTGATTTCCGTCTTACGCCAAATCAGAACCTGGTTATCGCAAATGTAACTACACAGAAAAAGAAGAAAATCCAGGAAATCATTGATATGTATGGACTGACAGATGGCAAGCATTACTCTGGATTAAGAAGGAATTCCATTGCATGTGTTGCCCTGCCAACTTGTGGTCTAGCTATGGCAGAATCAGAACGTTATTTACCATCATTAATCGATAAGATTGAAGCACTTTTAGAAGCAGAAGGATTAAAAGAACAAGAAATTGTAATCCGTATGACAGGTTGTCCAAACGGATGTGCTCGTCCTGGTCTTGCTGAGATTGCCTTTATTGGAAAGGCACCAGGTAAATATAACCTTTATTTAGGCGGAAGCTTTATTGGCGACAGGCTAAACCAGCTGTACCGTGAAAATATCGGTGAGGAAGAAATATTGGCAACATTAAAAGATATTATCCATGTATATGCTACAGAAAGAGAAGAAAATGAATACTTTGGTGATTTTGTTGTTAGAAAAGGCTATGTCGATGCGGTTTACGACGGCCAGAATTTTCATAGAGAAACGAAAGGAGTTTTATAATGACAACAGTTATTGAGAAGCAACGTGAAACAATTACAGCTCACGGCGGTACACTTGTTAACAGAGAATTAACAGGTTCAGAGCGTGACAAAGCAATTGAAGCAGCTAAAAACTATCCATCTTTGACAATTAATAAATGGGGAATATCAGATTTAGAATTAATTGCTATCGGCGGGTTCAGTCCATTAACAGGCTTCTTAGGGGAAAAAGATTACCTTAGTGTTGTAGAAAATGTTCACCTGGCAGATGGTACGGTCTGGAGTATTCCTATCACACTAGCTGTTACAGAACAAGAAGCAGATAAATTAACGGTTGGAAGCTCTGTTTCTCTTTACGGAGAAGACGGCATACTTTACGGAATTTTAGAGTTACAAGAGAAATTTTACTATGATAAACAAAAAGAAGCACAATCAGTTTACGGAACTACTGATGACAGCCACCCTGGTGTAAAAAAACTTTATGAAAAAGGGGAAGTTTATCTGGCAGGTCCGATTCAGCTGGTAAACCGTCCGGAACATGAAGGATTCGAAGATTTTTATTTAGATCCAATTGAAACTAGACAATTATTCGCAGATCTCGGTTGGAAAACAGTTGTAGGCTTCCAGACAAGAAACCCAGTCCATCGTGCTCATGAATATATTCAAAAAATTGCACTGGAGTCTGTTGATGGTTTATTATTAAACCCATTAGTTGGGGAAACAAAATCTGATGATATTCCTGCAGATATCCGCATGGAGAGCTATCAAGCCATTCTAAAGCATTATTATCCAAAAGACCGCACAAGACTGGTTATTTATCCAGCTGCAATGCGCTATGCCGGTCCACGTGAAGCTGTGTTACATGCACTTGTTCGTAAAAATTACGGATGTACCCACTTCATTGTTGGTCGTGATCACGCCGGAGTTGGCGATTTCTATGGCACATACGAAGCACAGGAATTCATCTCCCAATTCGAAGATGAACTCGGCATTCAAATATTTAAATTTGAGCATGCTTTTTACTGTTCTAAATGTGAAAACATGGCAACACAAAAAACATGTCCACACGACAAATCAGATCACGTTCACCTTAGTGGAACGAAAGTGCGCGAGAAACTCCGTAACGGAGAACCACTTCCACGACAGTTCTCCCGTCCGGAGGTAGCGGAAATTTTAATCAAAGGATTACAGAGAGGATAAGAGACATGACGAAAGCAACCAATATCGTTTGGCATGATTCTGTTGTGTCAAAACAAGACAGACTGCAATTAAATGGACATCAGAGCCCTGTTTTATGGTTTACAGGGCTGTCAGGTTCAGGAAAATCAACTTTAACAGTAGCTTTAGAGAAAGCACTGTATGACCAAGGTATTCGAACCTACCGTTTAGATGGTGATAATATCAGACATGGCTTAAATAATAATTTAGGCTTCAGTCCGGAAGACAGAAAAGAGAATATTCGCCGAATTGGTGAAGTAGCCAAATTAATGAGTGATGCCGGATTAATTACATTGACTGCTTTTATTTCTCCATATCAGGAGGATCGTGACAATGTTCGTCAGTTATTAGCAGATGGTGATTTTATTGAGATTTATGTAAAATGCAGTTTAGAAGGCTGCGAGCAGCGTGATCCAAAGGGACTTTATCAAAAGGCACGCGCAGGCGAAATCAAAGGATTTACCGGAATTGATGCACCATATGAACAACCGGTTAATCCTGAGTTAACGGTAGATACAGAAGAAAATACGGTAGAGCAATCTGTGGCAAATATTATTCAGTATTTAAAAACCAGAAACTATATAAAGTGAACTTCATCAGGATGCTAGGCAGCCTGTGATAAAGAAAACTCACGAAATGATTTAGGCACTACTGTGTCTAAATCATTTTTATTTTTTGATAAATGTAACCTTACACTGTGTATTTTTGCTCCCCCACCATCTTCCCTGTTTAACCGGGGTATAATCATAGACTTTTTTTATGTAAGTTTAGGTATATTATGGACTTGTCTGTTCTCGAATTAGGACTTTTAACGCAACTTATTCAAGTTCATTTGGCCCACTTTCTTTCCAATCTTTGAATGTATCTAAATCCTTTGAAATCTGCTTAATGACAAAACCAATTACTGCAGCATCATCAAAAAAACCTAAACCTGCGATAAAATCCGGCACTAAATCGATTGGTGTTACAAAATAAATGATCGTTGCAACAATCATAATGATTGATGCTTTAGGTATTTCTTTATACTCACCTTTTATCCATGCACGAAAAACTTCAAACAATAACTGCAGTTTTTCCCATACCTCTCCCAGCATACCTTGTTTCGATTCTGCCTTTTCTGCCGCTTCCTTCAACAAAGTGCCAGATTTCTTTTTATCAGCTATATATTCTTTAGCTCTGGATAAATACTTCCTATAACCATACTTATAGTTCTTTGCAGTTACCAAGCTGTACAACCTCCTTTCATAATTAGCATAGGTCTTTTTATTCAATTATACTTCCAAGTAAAATAAGAGTATATCACTGCTTAGCGCTTTCCTACCATTTTGTGTCTATTAATGTCGAAGGTATGGATTAAACTCTTCCATCATGGTATTTTATTAGTTGTATTGATTTCTGCATATTGTTATTTGCAAAACTATGAATCTATATAAACAGCATAACATTTTAGGCAATTTGCGGATATAAATATATGTTAATATATTATAGGGTGAGTTTTTCATTAACTCAAGGAGGGACAATGATGGAAGGTACAGAAAACAAAAAAAAGACAAATAAAATAATTCCCATAATCGTTGCTGTCGCAGTTATTTTGATAGCGGGAATTATTACAACACAAGCTTTACTTAAAACTTCCGGCAAAGAAGAGTATTTCTTAGCTGAAAAGAAGACATTTGAACAATTAGAGGAAGCCTTAGAGGAAAGATATGAAGGTGAGTTAGCATGGGTAGAGCACAGTAAAGAAAATGCCGTGGAATCAGTGTTGGAAATTACCGGTGAAACGAACAATCCTGATTTCGCCGCTATGGGTTATGATCAGATTATAAACAATGCAAACATAACTATCGAATCTGCAATGGATATGAAAGAAGAAGTAGCTTCAGCAAACATATCAGCAGGCTTCAGTGGTATTGAATTAAACGGGATTGAAGGATATATAAATGGGAATGAGTTATCTTTCAGTTTACCATTCATAAATGATATTATTCAATTAAATGGAGATGACTTAGGAAGAATTCTTCACGAAATTGATCCAATGACTTTCACGGGAGAAGAAAATATTGACTTCACTGATTTCTTTAGTGACAGTTCACTCGTAACAGAAGATATAGAGTATCTTGAAGAGGAATATGTAAAATATTTATATAATGAAATTCCGGAAGAAGCTTTTGAATCTGCAAGTGAAAAAGTATCAGTTGACGGTAATGAAGTAAATGCAGAAAAAATAACCTTCCATTTATCTGAGGAAGAAGTTAGAGCAATTCTTAAAGATCTATTTAACAAGATGGCAGACGATGAAAGATTAAGAGAAATCATTATCGACCAGGCGACATACATGAATTTCGCTAGTGTAGAGCTGCCTGAAGAAGAATTAGCAACATTTGAAGAAGACTTTGTTTCTGGTTTAAAAGAAGCAGCGGATGAAATTGAGAAATTAAAAATTCCAGACGGCTTTACATCAATCATTTGGGTGAAAGATGATATTATTGTGAAAAGAGACTTAACTCTGTCAATTGAGAGCACTGAGAATGACTCAACAGCAACTATTAAAGTCGAAGGTACGAATGCTGTATCAGATACTGATCAAAAAATAGATTATGTCATTACATTTGCTGATGAGACTTCGGAAGAAACAGTTAATCTCTCTGCAGATCTTTCTCATAAAGATGGAGAGTCAAAAGATATAGTCACATTTTCTGCTGGCGGTATTGTCATTACAATTGAAGCAAATCAAAGTAAACTAGAAGATGGCGGCAAAAGCTTTGAACACATTTTCTCATTTGAAGAAGATGGTGTATCCAACTTGTCTCTGCACTGGTTAGGAGAAGCGAAATATGAAGAAGATCAGATGACAGCTGATCACACCTTCTTTGTTGAGGATGGCGCAACAATTAACCAGGATACTCTATCCATTTTTGTGAAAGAAACCGGTTCAACAATTGATCAAGTAGAGATTCCTGACCCGGATCAAGTGAAAAACTTAAGTGATATGAGCGGTGAAGAAATTATCGAATACTTCGAAACAGATGTTATGAGTCAATTTGAAGGTTGGATGATGAATATGATGGGCACTGGATTCTAAATAAATTTTGTAAATAAAGTTGGTGCTATACATGCAGTCGATAAAACATATCGCCTTGTTTACAAAAAATAATTTTATTCAGCTTGGGAGGAAGTGGTTTACACTTCCTCTTCTTTTGCTGTTTCCGATTATTTTAATAGGTATCATTACAATTATGTTCATATCAATAATGGATATAAGCGAAACGGAAACCATTAAAGTTGGCTTAGTTGACTTCGATCAATCAGAAGAGACAGAAATTATTGTAGAATTACTGGAAGAGTCCTCTCAGCTTGGCGATGTCATTGCTATGAGCAGAATGACGGAAGATGAAGCTGTTTCAGGGATTGAAGAAAACCAGTTAAGTGCATACATCACTTTCCCCGCACATTTCATTCAAAAGTTAATGGATGGTGATAGCTCCCAACTATCAATTATCGGTAATCCGAAGCGGCCGCTCGAGAGCCAGTTAGTTAATGAGTTAGTAGAAACAATTACAAGACATATTCGCGGATCCCAGGCGAATATTTTGACAATTAACTATTATGCCAAACAATTAGATATGGATAATGCAGAGAGAAATGATTTTCTATTTAAGCAATTCACGGACTATTTCTTCTATGTACTGGGTAGTGACAAAGTCCTTGAGGAGGATAAACTAATTAACAATGCTACTGCCTCCCCTGTCGTTTATTTCAGCTTGGCAGGCTGGTTTGCGATTGTTACAATCTGGCTGTATATCTTTTACATCATTTTATACCGCGACAGTAGTGAGAATCTAAAACAGAGAATGCAGTTATATGGTGTCACAGATCTTCAGCAAGCTATTTCTGTTGGTTTAGTAACCCTTATTCTCACAGCAGTGTTTGCTATAATATCTTTCCTCGGAATTCAATCCTTCATTCCAGGTTTTGAAATCGCTGAAGAGAATTACCTACGCATTGGGTTACTAATGATATTACATAGTATAATTTTTATCATCTGTTTAATTTTACTCAACTGGTTGATTCGTTCCCAAAAGTTAACACTGTTAATACAAACAGCTTTTACTGGAACAATTATTCTTCTTAGTGGAGCGATTATTCCGAGGATATACTTCCCTGTATATGCTGAAAATTTTTCTAATAGTATTTTCTCCCATCAGGCTTTCTACTGGATCGAACAGGTTGCGTTAAATGGGCGCTTTTACGCAGAGTATCAACCACTAACTATTACACTGATCATTGGACTTATTCTATTGGCCGGCGTTTCATTCTGGAAGGAGCGTGTGCATTGATGAAAGATGTTTTTATTACACGCTTTATGTTACTTAAGAAGAATAAAATCAGTTTGATTATTTGGCTGCTTGCTCCAATTGCTGTTACTATCGCCTTTCTTGCTACAGCAAATACAGTGGAAGATGACTTTACCGTACCGGTAGGACTTGTATTGGAAGAAGAAACAAACTCTGCTCTTGAACTATATGAAGAGATGAAGGAATCTCCATTGGTGACTGTATCCCTCTTATCAGAACATGATGCAATTAGACAAGTTGAACAGCACGAGCTTGACAGTGTGTTTATTGTGAAACAGGGGTACGAACAAGCCATTGAGTCCGGAGACAGAAGAAATATACTAGAAAGCTATTATTCTGACAGATCGTTTGCTTATAATTCAGTAAAAGAGATGATTGTATCGATTATCCAGCAAGAAACAGGCAGAGTAAAAGCAGCAAATACGGTGATGGCACTTGAAAAAGAATTAAGCGGGTCACAAAAATGGAGTAAAACGGAGATAATTACAAAGTCCAATCAAATTCAGGCTGAAGAAGACCTGTTAAATAATGAATTTCGTTATTTGGGAGATAAGTTTTCAAGTAGCAATTCCGGCATAGAGTGGAACCCGTGGATGATCTGGGCCTTTGCCGCAATGCTGTTTACCCTTTTCTTATTTGACTGGGTAATAAAAGAGCGAAATGCCATTGTTGGTATCAGATTCTATTTTGCTAAAATAAAATTTTCTAACTATATGCTGTACAGCTTAAGTTTTTATATCCTTCTGCTTTTCATCATTGATTTGCTTACAGCTGCTGCCTTTTACTTGCTATATCAGAATTCTATTAATCTGATAACATTGCTTTCCTACCGTATCACCATTTGTTTATTTTCCTTCTTGCTTGTCTGTCTGATAAGAAAGACATATGTCAGTTATGTTCTCGCAATTGCTTTGACTCTAACATTGGTGGTGTTGAGCGGAGCGTTGTTACCCTTTGGGGGAATTGGTGTTACCAAAGAGTGGCTGAATCTGCTGAATCCTTTGTCCCGTTTTTTATCAGGAGAATGGACAATGGAGTGGCTCGGTTTATGCCTGACAGGTGTACTGATATGGTATGTTTGGGAGGAGAAAAAGTATGCTTAGTATCGAATCTATCAGTAAGAGTTTTAAAAGGAAAAAAATAATTAACGATTTGTCTTTTACGGCAGAAGCTGGAGAGATTGTCGGTTTGGTTGGAGAAAACGGTGCAGGTAAATCCACTTTGTTAAATATACTGGCAACAACAATGAAGCCAACAGCTGGGGATATCTATCTCAATGAATCGAATTATCGCAAAGACATCAAAACAATCCGTAAGCATATTGGTTTCGTTCCACAGGATATAGCCATTTGGGACCAGCTTACCGTTCAGGAGAATATGGTCTTTTTCGAAAAACTATCATGGAAGAACAGGTCGAAGCAACAACTCCAGGAAATATGTATGGATATGAGTTTAGACCGGTGGCATGATCCTGTCAAAAATTTATCAGGCGGGATGAAGCGGAAACTCAATCTTGCAATAAGTCTGATTCATGACCCTACTGTACTGTTACTCGATGAGCCGACTGTCGGGATTGACCTTAAATCCCGTAAGGAAATTGGGTCTTATTTGAGAAAACAAGCCACAGAAAATGGTAAAATTATTATCTATACCTCCCATGATATGGATGAAATTAAAGAATTATGTGACCGGGTCATTACCATCGGTGAAGATCCATTTTATACAGAACTATTAAAAAAGGCTGGCAAGAAGGTATTATCCTTCTAAGCACAGCCTTTTTTTATGAGATATTCATATGTTGACGAATTTCTTCACTTTAGTTCTTGAACTATACTTCTTTCATTCATATTCTAGAGTATGAACTTATAAAGTAACGTTTCGTTTGTTGATTAAGGAGTAACTACAACTACAACGCCATTAACATTTATAGTAGTAGGTATTACGGCATTAGAACCAGCTGATGCATCAGTAATCTCAACTGCTTCGTTCTCAGATCCTTCAGATACAATTGTAATAGTAGTAGTTTGGCTAATATTCATTTCTGGAATAGTAATAGTTAATTCATTACCTGCAACAGTACCAGCTACCGCAGATAGATCTACCTCATTCGAACCAACTTTTAATACAAGGTCATCTGATAAGTCATTTCCGCCATTTAAAGAAATTTCTTCACTAAATGTTAATACAATACTATCAGAAGTTGAGTCATCTGTAGAGTCAACTGCAAATTGTGCAGAAACTAATTCAGGTGATACATTATCAGTAAGCGTAATGTTTTCTGCATGATTTGTTTTTGTATCAGCAGTCTGATCTGCTACAATGATGTCGCCAGCAGCAGTTTTAACATCTTGAGTAATTTCAAACTTATAATCTGCATCAGAAACAACTACAAAAGATTCAGGAAGACGTACTTCAACGATCTCTTTTGAAGCATCCGTATAAACAACTGTTGAACCTTCTGGAAGTGCAGCATTATCTAACTTATAGTTGTCTACGTTTAAAGCAGTTGATGATACTTCAACACCAAAATCTACTTCAATAGCATTGTTTGTACCTGGAGTTATAGTACCACCAAATGTTAAATAAGACTCTTCAGCACTAAAGTCAGCAGTTGTAGTGATTTTATCATTATCATTAGAATTACCATCTATAATTGCGCCAGCTTCAAACACTACAGTGTAGGTACCTTCTTTTGGTGTTCCAGTAACAGTAACAGCAACTTCTGAACTATCATCTGTAGGTACAGCATTAGTCTCATGCACTGTGGCTGGAGTAAGCTCAATTCCATCTGGATCAATTACTTTAACCTTAGTAGTATCAGCAACAGTAACATCATCACCTTTAAAAGGTACAGTTACTACAGTATTACCCGTACTTTCTTCCACTGTATTTAATGAGCTGTTTAATAATACAGGTCCATCTGTGTCTTGAGATAACGTAACAGATTGTTCAACAGTGTCTCCGTATAAGTTAACGCCATCTTTGTAATTAGAAATTTCTACTGAAAGATTAACAGTTTCTTCATCTTCAGCATAAAGATCATTATCACCAGCTGTTGCAGCCACATCAAATGTGTATTCTTTTGCAGGGCCAGCTTCCACCGGTGTAGCTGCAAATTCTGTAGTACCCTTAAGTACTTTTACACTTGGTTGAGTAACTGATTCAGAGAAAGTAACTTTGAAAGTATCATTGTCAACTGCCTCAATTTTATCAATAGTTGGTGCAGTTGTATCCTCATTTACTGTATATGAAGTTGTCAATGTGTTAGATTCGTTACCGGCAAAATCTACAACACCAACAAGAGTAAGGTTGTGTGTACCTTTTTCTAAAGCTGCTAAGCCAGTCACATCTACTTTATAAGCATACTCACCAGCATTTGTTGGTTCTGTTGCAGCTGCTACTGATACAGTCACTCCATCAACTTTTAAAACCGCATTTGTGACGTCAACTTCTTCGTCAAAAGTTAAAAGAAGATCTGAACCTTCTACTTTAGCAGTTTTTAATGAAGCAGCTTTGTTGTCACCACTGAACAAGAATGTGTCTTCGAATTTTGAAACTTCTTCATGGTCAGTTGTTAACACGTTTTCCACAGTTACTTTGTATGTTGTAGAATTAACTAAATCACCATCAGCAAAGCGAACAATTGCAGTTTTGCCATCTTCCTGTAATTGAATATCAGTTGGTGTAATAGTACTTGCTACGGCTGGTGCCTCAGTCTCAAACGTGTAGTTACTTATTGTTTCAGTTAAAGATTCAAGCACTTCTGTATTAAACTCTACTTTTACTTCATTAGCATTAATTGCACTAACAGAAGCAACTTCCGGTGCAGGTACTTCAGAATTTACATAATTTACTGTTTCAGTATATTCTACACCATCAACAGTGAAAGTAACTTCATTTTTTCCATCAACTAGTGCTTCTTCAAGAGTGACTTCAACAACTTCACCATTATCGAATATTACTTCGATTGTCATGTCATCAATTGCACTAACAGAAGTAATTTCCAGTGCAGGTACTTCATAATTTACTGTTTCAGTATATTCTACGCCTTCAACAGTGAAAGTAACTTCATTTTCACCATCAACTAATGCCTCTTCAAGAGTAACTTCAACAACTTCACCATTAACAAATGTTACTTCGATAGTCATATCATCGATTGCAACGACACTTTCCACTGCTACTGTCTCTTCAGCGTTTGGCTTTTCTAAAGTAGTACCTAGTTTCCAGTCTGTGTCTGTTAGAAGTTTTGCAAAGTCTGCGCGTTTTACTGGTTTGTCTGGTGAGAATGTTGTAAGTGTTGTACCAGCGATTAATTCGTTAGCATAAAGTGTTTTAACATATTTCTCATACCAAGCACCTTCTTCAAGGTCAGTAAATGGTACTTCAGCATTTTCATCTATTTCTAATTCGTATGCATCTACTACAAGTTTAGCAAATTGCGCACGAGTTAATGAAGCATCCGGAGCAAATTCAGTTTCGCTTACCCCATGGATAAGTTCTGCTGCATAAAGAGCGTTGATAGAATCTGTATACCAGAAATCTTCTTTCACATCAGTAAAATCAGCTGATGGTGCACTTTCTGTATCCAGTCCAATAATTCCAGCGATCATTTTTGCTGCTTCTGAACGTTTTACAGCACCATATAAATCAAATGATCCGTCTGGCTTACCATGGATAATTCCAGCTTCTGACAATGCAGTAACATAATCATAATAGAAATTATCTGCTTGTACATCTGTAAAATTAGATGCTGCAAATCCTGTAGTTGGTGCAACAACAGATGCAACTACTGCTGCAGTCATTGTTGATGCAAATATTTTTTTACTTTTCTTTGATGTTCGACCCATAACTAAGGTACCCCCTGATGTTTTTTTATTTTTGTACAACTAATTAGTAACTAGCAATCTAATTTTATGTACGTATAAGAAAAATAGAAAATAAGTTCTAAATCTATGTGATGCTAATTCGTTAAGGGTGTTCTAACACCCATAATTCTTAGCCACTACTACAGTATAACAGTAAACGGAAAGAAAAAAAGGGGTCTAGCAAAGTTACATTTAATTACCTCCACTATAGGGTATTACCAACAGTTATATGGCTCTTCCAACAGATAAATAGATTTCCATTTTTCCTGGAATAATTTAAATATAAAATATGAAGAGCACCTTATCAGCTAAGGCGCTCATCCAATAATTACTGCAGCAACCGCTCGATCATCGCTGCTGCTTCTGCTCTTGTTACATTCTTTTCTGGCTGTATTTCATTTTCTTTCACACCGGAAACAAGGCCCGCTTCTATTGCTTCAGCTACATTTTGTCTGGCCCAGTCAGAAATACTTTCTGCATCAACGAAATCAGCAAGGATTTCTTCTGTATTAACATCTGTTTTCACGTCTTCCGCATACTCATATGCACGTGCAATTACTGTAATTATTTCTTCGCGGGACATTTCTTCATGAGGTCGGAACGTTTTGTCATCATATCCTGCTAATAGATTTGCGTTAACTGCCTTATCAACACTGTCCTTATACCAGGTGTCCTCTACATCCTTAAATAACAGAGAATCACTCGTATTGCTTTCCAACTCAAGCGCACGGTCGATCAATACAGCAACTTCACCACGTGATATATTTTTTTCCGGGCCATATTCAAATGCAGAATAACCTGAAATAATTCCTTGTGTTGCTAGAGATTCAATGGAATCCTGTGCCCAATGCCCCTGAATATCATTAAATGTTATCGTCTCAATCGCCTCCGGGATGCCACCACTAAATTCATATATGGCAACAGTACCCGAAATCTCATGTGTTGCTGCCAGTAACGGTTTTCCGGTAGGGCTGTCTTCTGCCGCAATAAATTGAAGCCCTTCTGGAGATACATCACCCTTCACATCTTCACTGAAGTCACGACTGGAGATTAATGAAACAAATTCTGGTGCGACAGGATTCGATAAATCATATATCATAATTCCGCTAAATCGCTCAAGTGCTACAAAAGCATATGTGCTCCCATCAATTTCTCCACTTATAATTGTTTCCGGCTCTGGACCTTTACTGTCACTTCTGCCATCATATTCTAACTCATCATTATTGGTGTTAAAGTGCTCTGGAATAGCTTCTAAAATAATTTCTTCAAAGTCGCTGCCGCTATCGTAAACAAGCTCCATCGTCTCGGCATCAAAAATGGAGAAACTGCGGCCACCGTATGAATATAGAGCCTCATATACACCTTCTGAATTTTCACCTTGTTCTAACGTAATATCAGTACCTTCCAATTCATCCAGTAAGCCGTTTTCTACTGCTGTATCCAGTTCTTTCTGTGTATAGCCCTGGTAATATTCAGCATTTAAATCGATTTGATCGATAATATCTCCAACGCTGCCTTCTTCAGAGTATGCCTCATAGTCACGGGCATCCCCTTCATTTGGTGTTAGAATAAATGTTTTCCCATTGTATTCAATTGTATCAATTGCATCAGGCATATAAAAACCAAGCAATGGCTGTTTCGCTAAGTCGGCCTCACCATCTTCTATCGCATCAAGTTCATTACCAGAGACAGAATGATCCTTGACACCAAGCCCTTTTACTTCAATTATTTCTTCATTTACTAAATCTATTGTTGCAATCGCATTATTTTCCTGTAAGGACACATACGCAGTGGTACTGTCATCTGATACAGTAACATATTCAGGTTCCAGCTGTTCTAAAACAGTTCCTTCCGAATCTGTCCGCACTTTCTCATCAAGTTGCGATTCTGTAAACTCCAGTGTGTTCACACTGAGACCAGCATGAATGATGGATATAGAACCTGGTGGATCCATAGAGTAATCATCGCTCGGCTCCCCTTCATTAGCGACAATAGCTTTGTTACCGTCTGGTGTAAATGTAACCATATCCGGTAATGCCCCTACTTGTACATGAGTTATGTATTCCCCTTTTTTATTAGTAAATATGACATAACCGGGATCGGTCTTCGGGTCACTTACAGCCGTAATTGCTACAACATCCATCACTGGATTTACCGCAATACTTGTTATATCATCAACACCATTAATTCCAAAGGATGAAAGCAATACTCTTTTCGATGTTGTAATATCCTTGAATTCCCCAGATACTAAATCTCCAAATTGCAGAATATCAAATCCTTTTGCTGTCCCATTTGTGACAAATGCAGTTCTTGTTGAATGGTCATAAGCCATAATTTCCGTGCCGCCTTCTCCTAAACCGCTGTCATATTGCCCTATTTGTGAGACCGATAAAATATCTTTCCCTTCATACTGAAAGAATGGCGGTTCTTCTGCCAGTACATTAAATGGAACGGCTGCCGTGAAAAATATAGAAGCAGCTGCGGCTCCTGTGATCAGTTTCTTTTTAAAATTCATTAATAATTGCCTCCTCCTATTATCCTATGAGGGCAATTATACCGATGAACTATAAATTTTCTGATAACTTTATGTTAAGTTATTGTTAAGATAACTTGGACCGGTGACAGTATTACAGACATTTATCTCATGATAACATTTCTAAAAGTCAGATTAAAAATCAGGATATACTAAGAATTTCTGCAATTCTCTCACTACCCAGGAAACCGGTAGTCCCACGACATTATAATAGTCACCTTTTATTCCTTTCACAAACATCGAACCAATACTTTGAATACCATAACCGCCTGCCTTGTCATATGGTTCATCACTCGATATATAAGAATTGATCTCCTCATCATGCAATTGCCAGAATTCTACTTCTGTTTTTTCCACGAATACCCTTTCTTTCTGATTACTCTTTATCACTACCCCTGTGTATACCTCATGTACTTTTCCACTTAATGCTGTAATCATCTCTTTCGCCTCTTCTTTATTTTCCGGCTTTTCAAAAATCCTGTTTTGGAAAGCTACAATAGTATCTGCAGCCAAAACTACTTCTTTCTCATTCTCTATCATTACATGCCTTCCTTTTAACAGTGCCAGTTGTGCCACTTTCTCATGGGGATCTAATGTCTTATTAAGTGACTCATCTACAGCAGGAATTCTAACGGTGAACGGGATTTTTACCTGTTTCAGAAGTTCCTGCCTTCTTGGAGATGAAGAGGCAAGAATAAGCTGATTTTCCATAAAGTCCCCTCTTTCTTTATATTTGTTAATCCTTCTGAATCTATTGTATCCAGTCTTGTTTGATATTACAAAAAATTATTGGTCATCAATTGTATATATTTACTTTATAATGCTGCCCTGAAGCATAATTTATAAAAACCTAGCAAAACATCCATTAATACGTTAATAAATAAGTCGAAATCTCCTATTTGTATAATGTACAATATTCTTCATTCGGTATATATTAAGTCTATTATATATAGGGGAGGGCTAATAAGATGTTTTTTAATATCATCCATAAAGTCATAGACAGACAATTCGACAAACATTCATAAATAGGTGAACTTCCGCCAAGTCATGATGAAAATACTTTTCAAACAACAAACGAAAAATATCATGTAGATTTTCTATTAGGGGTGGAAAATGGAACTGTATTATCAAATTGCTTTTTTTATCTTCGGTATGGTATTTGGTTCTTTTTGCAATGTCATAGGAATACGGGTACCTTTAAACAAATTATTCGAGTCTCAACGATCACATTGCCCTTTTTGTAACAAAACACTACATTGGTATGAGTTAATCCCGGTCCTCTCTTATGTTTTTCTATCAGGAAAATGTAAACTGTGTAAAACAAGGCTCTCAATGATTTATCCGATTATGGAACTGCTGACTGGTTTTCTATTTACCTTCAGTTTTTCCGTTCACGGATTTACTTTAGAGCTAATAGTTGCCCTTACATTGTCCTCATTAGGTGTCATACTGATCGTAACAGATTTATGTTATATGCTTATACCAAATAAAATAATGCTCTTTTTCCTTCCTATTTTTCTTATCTTACGTATATTTCTCCCGTTAGATCCCTGGTGGTCTTCCCTATTAGGATCGTTTATCGGTTTCGTTTTTATAATGCTAATTATTCTAATTAGTAAAGGTGGAATGGGCGGTGGGGATATGAAACTATTCGCTTTATTAGGTATAGTCCTTGGCTATCAGGGGATATTGCTGACATTTCTCTTCTCTACATTACTTGCCACAGTTGTTTCTATCCTTTTAATATTATTGAAGAAAATAAATCGAAAGTACCCCATACCATTTGGGCCATATATTTGTGGAAGTGCATTAATCACTTATTTTTATGGTAATGATATAATTAACTGGTATATAACTTCTTTGTACTAGCGAATAAACCTGTTTGTGAACTTTTCAAGAGAAATTTATTATCAAATTTGCTACATAGTTACATCCGAAAAATTCCTGCAGGATTTCGTTTTACACTCAATCTCCAAAAAAAGCTGCCTTGCATGAGTCGCGAGGCAGCTTTTTCATTTATCTATTATTTTTTCTCTAATGGCTTTTTCCAGAAACCGATCATTAAGGCTGAGACAATTGCTCCAATCAGGATTGCAACTATATACATCAGTCCGCTTCCTTCAACAGTTGGTATAACAAATATACCGCCATGTGGTGCTGGTAAGCCAATATTGAACATTAACGATAATCCACCAGCAACTGCTGAACCTACTACAAGAGATGGAATGACTCTCCCCGGGTCAGCTGCAGCAAAAGGTATCGCCCCTTCCGTTATAAAGAAAGCACCTAGCGCATAATTTGTCTTTCCGGCATCTTTTTCTTCTCTCGTAAATTTATTGCGGAACAAGGTTGTTGCTAACGCTAAAGCTAATGGAGGAACCATACCACCTGCCATTACCGCAGCATGCGGGCCAAAGTTTCCTGCTTCGATCATGGCAATACCGAATGTGAATGCCGTTTTATTAATAGGTCCTCCCATATCAATCGCCATCATACCACCTAGAATGAGTCCTAACAACAGAGCATTTGCTCCGGTGAAACCGCCAAGCCAGTTTTCCAATCCAGACATAATTGCTGCAATCGGCTCAATAATTACGTAATACATTAACAAGCCTGTTACAAAAATACTAATGACAGGGTAAAATAGAATCGTTTTTATACCATCAAAAGCTTTTGGTAAACCAGATAACAGCTTTCTTACAAGTACAACAACATATCCACCTAAGAAACCTGCAATTAAGCCACCAAGGAAACCAGCATTACCAGCGTATGCCATAAACCCGCCAATCATTGCTGGAGCAAAACCAGGACGATCTGCAATACTCATCCCGATAAAACCCGCAAGCACTGCAACCATTAAACCAAATGCGTAGTCCCCGCCAATTGCCTTTAATGCTGCGGCGAATTCATTATAAGTCGCATGATCTGGTTCAGCAGAGTGAATTCCGAAAAAGAATGAAATCGCAATTAATACTCCGCCGCCAACAACGAATGGAAGCATGTTGGAAACACCATTCATCAAATGTTTATAAAAACCGGAACGGCTTCCGCCAGTGCTTGCACTCGCACCGCTGCCGTCTCCTTCATAAACAGGTGCCTCACCTTTCATTGCTGATTCGATTAATTCTTTTGGTTTACGGATACCATCAGTTACGCCTCTTCTGATCACTTTTTTACCAGCAAATCGTTCCATTTCTACTTTCGTATCTGCCGTAATGATAATTGCTTTTGCACTCGCAATTTCTTCATCTGTTAAGCGGTTCTTTACACCGTCAGATCCATTTGTTTCCACTTTAATAGAAACTCCAAGTTCTTTTGCGGTATCTTTTAATGAATCTGCAGCCATATAAGTATGGGCGATTCCTGTTGGACAACCAGTAACAGCTAATACCTCCGGACCAGATGTCTGGGCACTTGCTTCCGCTTCCTCCTTACCCAGTTTTTCCTTCTCTTTCTCATCGATAATGGTTAAAATCTCTGTCTCAGAATTAGCATCCATTAACTGCTGACGGAAATCTTCGTCAATTAGTAATGTAGATAATCTGGAAAGTGTCTGAAGATGATCATTATTTGCCCCTTCACTTGCTGCAATCATAAAAAATAAATGGGCAGGCTGAGCATCTAATGATTCATAGTCTACACCTTTTTTAGAACGCGCAAACGCAATAGAAGGAGTTTTTACTGCATTCGTTTTGGCATGCGGAATGGCAACGCCCTCTCCAATACCTGTACTGCTTTGGTTTTCTCTGTTCCAAATCGCTTCTGTAAACGCTTCCTTATCGTGCAACCGTCCTGCTTCATTTAGTTTGTTTGACATTGCCTGAATTACATCATCTTTTGTAGCTGCATTAAGATCCAAAATCATGATATCCTGTTTCAACAACTCTGTTATATTCATAGCCCCTCATCCTTTCGTTAAGATGTGTGATAAAACTCTGAGCTAGCCACTCAGAGCCTTTATTTATATTTTTGTTACATGAACCTCTTTTAATAAATTTTCTACTTCTTCTTTTGTACATAATGTTTTTGAGAAAGCTGTCGCACTGCCTGAAGCTACTGCATACTTTGCTGCTTCCTCTGCATTTTTCGTTTCCTGCCATTTATAAATAAAGCCTGCTACAGCCGAATCACCCGCACCTACAGAATGAATAGCCTTTCCTTTAGGTGCACTCAATTTCAACACACCAGCTTCACCGACATAAATGGCTCCCTCCTTCGCCATGGAAACAAGCACATGATCAACATTATTTTCTTCATGCAGCCGCTTCGCAAGTCTGATAATGTCTTGATCTGTCTTTACTTCTTCACCAAAGAGTTCCGCTAATTCAAAGTTGTTCGGCTTGATAAACGCAGGCCCTGCTTTAATTGCTTCTGCCAATGCTTCCCCGCTTGTATCTAATATTGCCGTCACTCCTTGAGCGTTTAGCATATCTACTAAAGAACGGTACGTATCCTTAGGGAGTGAGCTTGGCAGACTTCCGGCTAACACAACGATATCCTCACTTGATAGTCCTTTCAGTTTTGCTGAAAATTGACTGTAAGCATTGTCAGTTATTTCAGGGGACCTGCCATTAACCTCTGATTCCTCATTGCCTGACTTTAATTTCACGTTGATCCGTGTATCTTCTTCCAATTGGATAAAATCATGAGAGATATTTGCTTCCGATAAATAATCTGCAATAAATGTACCAGTAAAACCTCCAATAAATCCTAATGCTGTCGAGGATGTATTAAACCGGTTCAGAACCCGGGAAACATTAATCCCTTTACCACCAGCTTCTTTATAATCAAAGTTACTGCGGTTAATCTGTCCAGGTTTAAAATTATCTAGTTGGACGACATAATCTACTGCCGGATTTAATGTCACTGTATATATCACTGTGGAATGACCTCCAATGTTGTTAGTTTGGCGATTTTTTCAAACTGTTCTGTTGATATGCCCTCTGTTGTAATAATCGCAGCCTGATCGATATTCGCTACATTTGCAAAAGATACCTCGCCAAATTTTGTCGGATCAGCAAGTACAAAACAGCTTTGGGAGTTTCTCAGGGCTGCCTGTTTTACATTTGCTTCTTCCGGATCGGGGGTCGTAAACCCGCGGGACATATGAATGCCATTGATCCCCAGGAAGCATTTGTCAAAACGATATTCTCCGATAGCTTCTACCGCTTTTGTACCAATTAGGGCGGCTGTTCCTTTTTTAGCTTTTCCGCCGATTACATATGTTTCGATTCCATATTCAATTAACAGCTGTACATGTGGTATTCCATTTGTGACGACAACTACTGATTTATCCGCTAGGTGCGGAATCATAGACATAGTAGTAGTTCCGGCATCTAAATAAATCGAGTCACCATCATCTACAAATGTTACAGCTTTTTTAGCGATTAGTTCTTTCTCTTGCTGATGCTGAGTCGTTTTCTCCAGTAATGTAGGTTCTTCTCTTTTCTTTTTTAATAAAGAAGCACCGCCATGAACTCGCTTGATCAGCTGCTTGTTTTCCAGTTCGGTCAAATCTCGGCGAATGGTTGATTCAGAGGCCCCTGTTTCCTCACACATATGATGGACGGAGACAATCTCTTTTTCCTTTAACAATGCTAAAATTAATTCCTGACGTTCAATTGTTAACATTCCCATCCCCCTCGATCTCTTTTAATCGCTTACAGAGATTATACAATCACAAACAACCAAAGTCAATCATATTCAATCAATAAATGAGCATTTTCAACCAATCCCTTTTATGTATTATAATGACAGGATCTGCTATTATAGTTATAACTGCATAGAAAGAAGGGTTACCTTTGAAACACAGTTATATCTTTTTTACATTTGTCTTTTTATTACATATTCTAAACGTACTTTTCCCTAGTGACCGCTTACAATATGCATTAGGGTTGCTGGCTTTTGTTATGCTTCTTTTAAGTTTCCGCAATGCATCGAAATTATTTAAAATACTGGGGATTGCTTTTACAGTAGTTGGGCTCCTCTTCTTCCTTTCAACTGACCTGGAGCTTATGGATATTATCCCGATGTTAGCAGATAATTTATCATTACTCACACTTCTCGCTGTCTTGCCATGGATGAACAGTGCAGTAACTGCTGGAAGATTCGATAAATTAATGCAAACGTTGTTAAGAGGTAATGTGAAACATCTCGGCTCTCTTTATCAGCGCAGTACAACAGCAATGATGTCATTAACTGCATTTTTAAATGTTTCCTCTGCAACGATTGCTCAAGATGTCCTTGTTGATAATTTGAAACCGGTAAAAAAGAAAATAGCCAATAAGTTTATTATGATGACAACTTTGCGTGGTTATTCGCTCGCATTACCGTGGAGCCCGCTGGAAGTACTTTTAGCAATGTCGATATTTATTACGGGAGTGAATTATGGCGAGCTGCTGCCATGGATGATTATGATTACCATTTTCATGTACTTGATTGACAGTTTATGGGGCAGATATTACTTCGGGAAAATTCCATATCCGGAGAAAAATGAGGCGGAAGCTGCAAGTAAAAACATTCATATTCGATCAAAGATTCTTCAGTTAATTATTGCTTTAGTCTCTTTCCTTGCACTTGTAATCCTACTAGGGAAATTATTTGACATGGAGTTTATTTTTGTTGTCACTATCCTGGTATTTCCTTTTGCGGCATTGTGGGCAGTGTTGATAAAACGAGGGAAGAGCTTTTGGACGATTGGATGGAATAAGTGGAAAAACAGTGTGAACAATATGCATAATTTTATCGTATTATTTGTGACACTTGCTTTCTTTACGGGGAGCTTAAATGAATCACCAGCATTAACGATGATTCAGGAGCCTGTTCTGCTCGTTGCAGACTACCCTATTCTAATTCTAATCATGATTCAGCTGCTTTTTATATTTTTGAGTATGTTTGGCGTTCACCCTGTTGCAACAATGGGTGTGCTCGGAGGTATCAGCCCATTGTTGATGGATATACTAAGTCCGCTTAGTTTAGCGATCATATTAGTTACTGCCAGTGTATCTACCATTCCTGTCGGGACTTACGGTCTTGTAGTAACCATTACATCAATGAGTTTAAAACAAAGTCCGTATTTAATCACTTATTATAATTTAATTTATTCGTTTGTATTTGGAACTGTTGGAATAATAGCAGCCTATTGGGTGATATAACAAAAATATATAAGTGGACACGTTAACGCTGCGTCCGATTGTTTCGCTTTCACCCAAGGGCACAAGTGGAACATCTACTCAAGTTTTTCAGTCGTTTGTGTTGAGTGCCTTCTTGATTGCATTGTTGATAAGTGGAGGGAGAACGGATATATGATTCTCATTTTCAAAGATTTTAAAATCTATTTGTAAACTAGTCTCCCTCATTAAACCATTTGCGAGCTTTCTTGCGTTTTCAATCATAAATGTTGTATGGTTCCTTTCTAATTCACCCAGGCCAATAAACAGTGATCTAGAACTATCCAAACTGTTTACAGAGTTCAGATATTGATCTCTATTTTCCAATAACATAGTTTCATTCCAATGAATAGAAGGACTTCCGGCAATATAATTTTGAAAAGCATGACTTTTTACAAACAGAGTATTCAGCACAAATAAGCCACCTAATGAATGACCAAATAGAGACTGATTCTTCTGATTGACGGGATATCTTCTCTCAATAAGTGGCTTCAACTTTTTTTCAATAAAATATAAGAATTCTTCTGCACCGCCATGTTCCGGTAAACTTTCACCTTTCCATTTTGAGCGGACATCTATTTCCGGAGATGCGAGTGTGTAGTCGTAAAAACGCTCATTGGAAAACGGAGCATCTGTTTCATAGCCTATTCCAACAATGACAGCAGGCTGAATCTTCGTTTTCTCCGGTCGTCGTGACTGTAATCTCACTGCATCAACTACAGTACCAAATACCGCATTTCCATCAAGTAAATAAAGGACCGGAAACCCGCTTTCAGGAAAAGGTACATCAGGCTGATAAACAAAAATCCTGTAACTTCGTCCTTCCCTTGATTTTAAACTGAATTGAACAGCGTTTTGTAAAACAACAGCTTCCACGATACCACCCCCTATTTGTTCAATTTCTTTTTCAGTAAGTAGATAAAGTAAGGAATTCCGATAATTGCAATCACTACACCTACAGGCAATTCCACTGGTGAAAATACAGTTTTTGCAATAAAGTCACCAAAAGTAACTAATACCATACCGATCAGACCAGACACTGCCAGTACTTTCCGGTGGTGTAAACCGACAAGACTTCTTGCAATGTGCGGGGAAAGTAAACCGATAAACCCGATACTCCCGGAAACGCTGACACATGCGCTGATCAGACCAACACTGCCAAGCAGCCAGATACTTTTTTCCCGTTCTGTTGATACCCCTACATTTTTCGCTGTGTCCTCACCTAAGTAAAAAAGATCTAGGTGACTTGCCCGAAGAAACATGATCGGTAACAAAAAACAAAACCATGGAAGAATCGATATAATTTTATTCCAATTCGCATTCCAGATCGTTCCTGTCATCCACATTGTGGCTGCTTCAAAATCTTGCGGATTCATTTTTAAAGAAATATACAGGCTTATTGCTCCAAGTCCCGATCCTGCAGCAATACCTACCAGCAATAATCTGTTTGAATCAAGACGTCCATGAGTCCATGAGAATCCGTATATAAAGAGGGCTGTTATCGTGCCGCCGATTAAGCCAAAGAAAGGCATAGAGAATGTGGAAAGAAGTTCATTGCTTACATCCATCCGGCTGACAGCATACATATAAATAACAACCGCAACACCAGCTCCTGCATTAATTCCCAGAATTCCTGGATCTGCTAGTTCATTACGAGTTAAAGCCTGAATAACTGCACCGGCAATTCCCAGGCCCAGTCCGACAAATAAAGCTATGATCACACGGGGCAACCGAAATTCAAAAATGACTAATTGATGTTCCCGATTCTGATCAATACCTATCAAAGTACGGATAACATCAGATATGGTCATTGTAAACTCGCCATGTGTTAAACTGACATACATACCGGTGAATAACAAAATTAATAAAATAAAAGCCAGTTGGATAAACTTCCTCTGTTTAACTATTTCTCGTGACATAGGATCCTCCTCCCCTGTTTTTGATCAGATAGAGAAAGAATGGGACACCAATAGCAGCCGTCACCACACTGATAGGAGTCTCGAACGGATAGTTTAAGAATCGACTGCCAATATCAGCAAAAACGAGAAATGTACCACCGAGTATCCCTGCAAACGGAATTGTCCATTTGTAATCAACCCCTACAAGAAAACGGCTGATATGCGGAATAATCAGACCGACAAAACCAATATTCCCCGCCAATGCAACAGAGCAGCCTGTCAATATAACTACAACTAATATTGCCAGCGACTTAACGAGCCAGTCTTTTTGACCAAGACCTGTTGCTACATCACTGCCTAAAGATAACACAGTAATTTGTCTGGAGATACCGATCGCCAGAGTAAGTCCAATGATGGCAAATGGTACCACAACTTTTATTAACAATGGATCGATTTGATGGAGCCTCGAATTATACCAGAAACTTAAGTCTTGAGATGTTTGAAAATAGGTAGCCAGCGCTGTTGCCACACTGCTTAGAAAAGTACCAATGATTGTCCCGATAATGGCCATTTTCACCGGCTGCATTCCATCAGGTAAAGATGATGCCAGAAGAAAAACGAACCCTGCCGCTATGGCGGAGCCGATAAATGAGAATATCACCATCGTTAAGTTTGATAGACTTGGAAAGAAAATCATACAACAGGTAATCATAAGTACCGAACCGTCAGAGACACCCATAATAGAAGGAGATGCAAGATAATTTCTTGTCATCCCCTGCATAACAGATCCTGATATTGCGAGGAAACACCCTATCAGAAATGCACCAATTGCTCTCGGTATCCTGGAAAAATGAATGATTTGATGATCAACATTATTTTGGTCAAAGTGCAGTAAAGCATCAAATATTATATCAGCCTGGATGGATTTTGATCCAAACAAAATGGAACAGATCATACTTAATAAAATAAGAATTGGAGCTATTAAGAAAAACAGAACAGGTAGAATAGACTTTATCTTATGCATCGAGCTCCTGCTCCTTTATTATTCTTCTATCACAGTTTCTTCAAATGCTTTCAAAAATTCCATTTTACTCCAGGCTGTACCTCCCTGTGCCAATGGATCTACTACATTGACATATACTTGATCCTCTTTAACCGCCTGAAGACTCTGCCAGATCGGATTTGACTCCAAATCTGTCAATGCCTCTGGATTATCAGCATTTTCAGTTTCGGCAAACTGGACAAAAATATAATCAGGATTCAGTTCACTGAATTTCTCGAGGGAAATGGCTTCCTGCGCTCCTGCTCCATCGATAATTTCTGGTACCTGTAACTCTAAATCATCATACAATGATGGATTAAATGCCGTATCTTTTGAATAAATCATAATATTGCCACCCCGAATGCGGACTGCCACTGCCGTTTTATCAGCCAGTTTTTCACCAGCCTCTTCTTTTACTTTGGTTAACTGGGATTCATAATCTGCTAATATAGCTTCTGCTTCTTCCTTCTTACCAGATAATTCACCCATCAATAACAGGTTTTCCTTCCAATTAGTTGAAATGTGGGAAACAGGGATGACTGTGGTGATTTCTTCCAGTTTAGAACTGACATCTTCAGGGAACTTCGTTGTACTTAGAATAACATCCGGATTTAATGAGAGAATCTTCTCAATATTCGGCTGTGTTTTTTCTCCGATTGACTCTGTTGATCCAACAATACTGCTGAATATTTCTGGGAATTCCCCGCCGACTGAAATGGCTCCAATCGGTTCAACACCTAATACCAGGGCATCTTCCATTGCCTCTAAACTTCCTGTGATAACGATAGACGGATTAGCAGGCACCTCATATGTCTCACCTAAATAGTTGATATTCAATGTTCCACCTTCAGGCTCAACTGATTCGCTTTCTGCTTCAGGAGTTTCACCTGCTGTTTCACTTTCTCCACTACTCCCAGTACTCTCTTCTTCTGTCGTATTAGCATTAGCATCCTCATCTGTTTGTCCACAAGCTGCCAACAACAAAACAAATGTTAGTAACAAAATATAAATTGCATTTCTTATCATCACTTTTTCTCCCCTTTTATCGATATTAATAATCATTCTCAATGATAAGGTAAAAAAAAGATCTAATCCATGGACAATTTACTGTTGTAGATTTGGACAATGTTCCACAAGGATGGATACAAGCTGATCAAGAATGCGGTCATGCGCTATAGCAGAATATTCAAACCACGGGTCTGTTGCCAGAAGATGGACATTATCTTCTTTTACAGCTTTTAATTTCTTCCATGCAGCAGACTTCTGTACTGATTGCCAGTCATCTAAAGTTTCCTGCTCCTGGCAGACCATAAGCATAATAAAATCCGGTTCGACAGCTGAAATTTCCTCCAATGTGATGGCACGTTCGTTTTCCGGTATTTCTATCGCCGGTTTTAAACCGAGCTCTCCAAAAAATAACTCTTTCATCGAACGGCTGCAGCTAAGATAAAAGTTTTGTTTATACTTATTAATAAACAGAAATGATTTGTTTTCACAGGTTTGCAGTAATATGGATTTAGTTTTGTTAAGCTTTATATCAAACTGTTTAATCCATTCATCTGCTTTGGCTGTCTTATTCAAATACTTTGCAATCATCATAAGCTGTTCCTGCCAGTTTTTCTGTTCATCCTGTATACTAACTATCTTAGTACTTTCAGTTAACCTTTCGCCTATATCCAGTTTATCTTGCTGGCTTGCTATGATAAATTCAGGGCGAAGTTCAATCAGCTTTTCCAGGTTTGACTGATGGCGGGCATCAATCTTGTATGCACTAAGGTGCAGTGGAATTTCCTCGTGATATTTATGATAATAATATGGTGCCCATTTAGGATGAAGTGGTGCTGCATATGGGACAATGTCTAACGCCAGCAATTGCCCTATATAGTTTCTATGCGTAACAGCTATCTTTTTTTGCCGCTTTTTTCTGTATTCACTCGGCGATAAGCCTGTTTTCTTCTTAAACCATCTGCTAAAGTAATATTCATCATTTATTCCAATCTGTTGTCCAATTTCCCGCAGCTTCAACTCTGAATGAATTAAAAGTTTCTTTGCTTTTTTTAATCTTTGCAAATGGAGATATTTAATCGGGCTGTAACCAAATTTTCCCGTGAATAATTGTACAAAATAATGTTCACTGACCTGTACCATACGGGCCAAATGTTCGATCTGGAGTTGTTTATTGAAATGAGTCTCCATATATTTTTTTACTTTTAGTAGTTTTCCTTCCAGTGCCTGATCTGGTGCAATTCGGTAACTCAACATGAAATATATTAATTCCTGAAATGTGATTTGTAACTTTAGCGCCTCTGCGAATTCCATTGGATGATCCATTTCAATTAACTGATGGCAGTAACTCTCGATTTTTTCAAAATTATCTATGTGCCATTTCCGGTTAAAGCTCTCCGCATAATTTGATTCCATAATGAAAGTAAATAGAAACACTTCTACCTCTGATTTTAAGTGGATGGAATAGGTTTCCTGCGGCTTACATAAATACAGTTCTTTCTTGTCTACCAGTATTCGTTCTTTATTTATGTAAATATAGCCGGTGCCTTTTGGAATATAGATGAGAAGATAGTTGTTATTTAATGCAGGAGCATGCTCGTAGTCATTCGGCTTTGTTATTGATTCCACCTTTAGTATTCTCATGGAAACAGGGTCTGCTTCTACCTGTTTTATTTGCTGCACCATAATCCCTCCTTTAAATGAGAATCATTCTTAATGATAAATATACCATAAAAAGAAAACTAGTGGAGAAAAGAAATCTCTCTCCACTAGTTTCTTAAAATTATTCGACCAGGCTCTCTAATGCATCATCAATCATTTGGCTGTTCGCAATAGGTCCTGTATATAGCCAGCTTGAACCACGATCGAATTCATACACATTACCATTTTGGACTGCCGGGATATTTTGCCAGATTGGATCCTCCAGCATCGTTGCACCTTCACCGTCGCTGTTTACTAAGAAAATATGTTCAGCTTCTAATTCTGCCAGTTTCTCGAGAGAGATTTCAGACCAGTTGGCAGTCGTAGCTTCTGAAATTTCTGATACCACCTCCGGTGCATTTAAGCCCAGATCATTGTATAACAAGTCACCACTTGATAAATTTTCACTAACAATATAGAAAGTATCGGCAAATAACCAAAGGGCTGCAACTGATTCATCACCTATCGCTGACTGTATCTGTTCTCTTGCGTCCTCTGCTTTTGCTTCATAGTCTGCTAATACTTGTGCAGCCTGGTCTTCCTTGCCGAAGACTTCACCAATTGTCGTCAATTCTTCACGCCAGTCATTGTTCTCTTCAGTACCGACTACATACGTCGGTGCAATCTTATTATATTGCTCATATTTGTTATCTTCTACCATTGCCGCTGAATCCATGATAATCAAATCCGGTTCAAATTCCATCACCGCTTCAAATGGCAGTTCACTTGGAATTGTCGGTACATCTGCTAAAGAATCCTGTAAGTAATCCTGGACATCCGAACCGTCTCTTACAGACCATTGTGCAACAGGAGTAATCCCGAGCGCTACCAGATAATCTTCTAAATAAGAAGCGATTACACGCTCTGGATTTGCTGGAATGGTTACTTCATTTCCCATCGCATCTGTTAATGTTCTTTCAGTATCTGCTTCTTCTTCAGAATTTGTATTTTCTTCTGCAGTCTCTGCACCTGTTTCTGTCTCTTCATTTGGTTCTGTTTCCTCATTATCACTACCGCAAGCCGCCAAGAACAACAAAGCTAACATTGCTGTAAAAAGCATCCATTTATTTATAATCTTTTTCATTTTGTAAAAGCCCCCTTATATCATTTAAGACAATATTACTAGAATGATGATAACAATTTTCATTATCAATTACAAGTAGCTTGTATGTCATACTATCAATTTTCTGATAATTATTTTATACTAATGTGATAAAAGTTTTCATATTTCAAAAGGAGTATTTTCAATGGCTATTGGTACTCAACAAAAAAACAGACATAATTCCCGACCCGTTGTTGCTGGATTGATTTTAACTTTCGGGTTGGTTTTACTTATTATATCGATGGCACTGTCGATTTTGTATGGTGCTGCAGATATTGATTTACTAACAATATGGCAAAGCCTTACTCAATATGATCCGGCCCAATCCGCACACCAGATTATTCGTAATCTCCGCATTCCCCGCGGTCTGGCTGCTGCTTTAATTGGTGCAGCACTGGCAGTATCTGGTGCAATCATGCAAGGGATGACAAGAAATGCACTCGCATCTCCTTCCATTATGGGTGTAACAGCCGGTGCAGGATTTATGATGGCAGTTGCTATGGCTATCAATTCCCAGCCATCCACCCTCACAATGATGTTATGGGCATTTGCCGGTGCAGGATTAGGTGCGGGTATTGTCTTTGGTGTCGGATCTATCTCCAAAAGCGGCCTTACCCCTGTTAAACTGGCACTCGCCGGTACGGCAGTTACGTCAATGTTAAGCGCCTTATCTTCGGGGATTACGATCCACTTCAATATTGCTAAAGATTTGAGTTTCTGGTATGCAGGTGGTGTGGCCAGTGTTCAATGGATCCATGTTCAGCTGCTCGCCCCTGTTATGATCATCGGCTTAATCCTCTCTCTTTTTCTCGCAAAATCAATTACCGTTTTGAATTTGGGGGATGATGTTGCGAAGGGACTTGGACAACAGACGATCTTAGTAAAGGTTATTGCAATCATTGTTGTACTGCTTTTAACAGGTGCTGCCGTTTCAGTTGCTGGAACGATCGGATTTATTGGACTTGTTATTCCACATATTACCCGATTTCTCGTTGGAGTGAACTATCGCTGGATAATCCCTGGCTCAGCGATTCTCGGCGCATTGTTATTAGTACTGGCAGATACAGCTTCCAGAATGATTAACCCGCCCTTTGAAACACCTGTTGGGACAGTGACTGCATTGGTTGGAGTACCATTCTTTCTCTATTTAGCTAGAAAAGAAGGGAGAGGATTGTAATGACATCACATTCAAAAAAAGACCGGTTAATCATGGCAGGTCTGTTCATTGCTATTATTGCCACCCTTCTTATCAGCTTAAACATGGGAACAATGCGTGTCACACCAGCAGAAGTTTTTCAAACACTGATTGGGAATGGAAGTGAGCAAAATCAATTAATTCTGTTTGATTTCCGCTTACCTCGAATGATTATCGCCTTATTAATTGGTGCAGGAATGGGGATTTCCGGGGCTATCTTGCAAAGTGTGACACATAACGAACTGGCAGATCCAGGAATATTAGGGATTAACAGTGGGGCCGGGTTTGCTGTAGTGCTATTTATTTATTTAACTCATAACAATCCTGTATCAACGGTTTTTGTTTTACCCTTAACTGCACTTGTTGGGGCGGTGCTTGCCGCAGTCCTGATCTACAGTATTTCCTGGAAAAATGGAGTAACTCCCATCCGGTTAATTTTAGTCGGGATAGGGATTAATGCAGCCTTTTCTGCGCTCATTATTGTTTTTCAATTACGAATGGATCCTGATAATTTCACCCAGGCAACAATATGGTTATCTGGTAATATATCAGGAACAGACTGGAGCTATACATTAGCACTGCTGCCGTGGATTCTAATTCTGCTTCCATTCACTATATATAAAGCAAGTACCCTTGATGCATTAAACTTAGGGGATGAAACAGCACAAGGGTTAGGAGCAGCCGTGGAAAAAGAACGGATGCTGTTGCTTTTAGCAGCTGTTGCTCTTGCTGGTGCTAGCGTATCAGTAGGTGGAGCGATTGCATTTCTTGGGCTTGTCACGCCCCATTTAGCACGTAAACTAGTTGGTGTCCGTCACCGCCATTCGCTAATTACTACCGCATTGCTAGGTGCACTTCTGTTACTTGCAGCAGACACAATTGGAAGGAATATCCTTTCTCCGTCTGAAATACCTGTAGGCTTAGTTGTTTCATTATTAGGCGGAGGTTACTTTGTATATTTATTGATGAAATCTTGACAAGGCTTTATTATTTTAAGGAAGACAAAATAACTTTAGGAGTTGATTGCAAATGTACCGTAAAGTATCGGATTTTCTCTCTGATTGGGATAATGGCGCAGAAGCTACGATTAAAGTATTAGAATCACTGACAGATGACAAATTGGACCAGGCAATTGTGGAAGATCACAGTACACTTGGCTGGTTAGGCTGGCACTTAGCTACAGCTCCAGGTTTTTTTGCCGGGGTGGTTGGACTTGATGTGAAAGTGGAAGATTCAGGACAGGTTCCAAACAGTGCTTTCACCATTGTTGAGGCATACAAAAAAGTTGCAAAGGATATTCATTTTCACGCTAAAACTTTGACAGATGAGCAACTATTAGAGGAAGTAGACAGTTTTGGCGCTAAAATACCAAGGGGTGCTATGTTACGGACACTTATCGATCATCAAACACACCACCGCGGGCAAATGACCGTGCTTTTACGCCAGGCAGGATTACCTGTCCCTGGTATTATGGGACCAACAAAAGAAGAAAGCCAGCAATAACAAAGCAGGTGGGACATAACTATCATGTCCCACCCAAAATGCAAATGTTGAAAACATATAATATGGATTATGCAATAACACTAAACACTTGAATCATTTAATGTGCAAGGCTGCCGCTCCGTCCGAATGCTTCGCTTTCACCCAAGGGTACAAGTGCAACATCTACTCAAGTAAAGATCACTTTCGTAGTGTTTTCTTTGCCGCGGGGACGGCTTCAACAAGTGGATCTTCAGCTCGTCCTGTTCCCATAGGAGTCTACGCAATCGGCCTACGCTGGAATAATACTCTACAATTGTTGTAAGATATGGAAGATTGAGTAACATTAAAAATTCTCATGAACATTTAAAGCATGGATTGTTCATGAGAATTTTTAATTATGAATTAAAGAAGCTAGATTAATTCTTCGTGAGGTGTTCCAAACGGTTATCTTATCACAGAAGGATTAGCACCATTAAAGCGGAGGCCGGCCACGCAGACTCCTGTGGGACAGCGAGATCTGAAGATCCACTTTGCAAAGCGTTCTTCTTTGCAAAGTTAGCTGAAGACGAGCCCACGGAAAGCGAAGTGGCCGGTTGGAGCGGCAGTATAGCCCATAACATAATACCCCTTTATTGCATATAATCCATATTATATGCAATAACTAGCTTTTTCTGAGTGATTTACCTGATCGTTCGGGTTCAGGTATGAGTAGTTTTATGCTTGATATTCTCTTATTGCTTCTGTTGTTAACTCAATACCGCCTCTTGCTGTTTGGTAAACGGTGACTTTCACGGTTGCTGCTTCAATTGCCCACATTATATCATCAGCTATTTGAGCTGCCAATGATTCACAAAATGCTCCATGATCACGGTATGACCATAAATAGAACTTCAGTGACTTTGATTCTATACATTTATTGCGCGGTGTATAGGAAATTTCCACTTTACCAAAATCAGGCTGACCTGTTTTTGGACACACTGCCGTAAATTCCAATGCCCGAAACGTAATGTTTTGTACATTTGGCGCATCGAATGCTTCTTGTTTTAATACATTTCTTCCTTCTTCTACACTTTCCGGCCGTGGCATTGGACCAGACCTTGGCAGATAGTAATTCTCTGACATTTATATTCCCCCTAGTTTTGATCGAGCAGGATGGTTACGAACTGCTTCACTAATCATCTGTATTTGCATGGCATAAGCCTTAGATAGTATAACAAAACCTATCATAATTGCAAATAAGAATCCCCTCAAAAAAACAGGAAAGCATGAAGCACCTTCCTGTTTTACTTTTACTTATTCTCTTCTTCAAATTTTTTCATAAAGGAAACAAGTGCCTCTACTCCTTCAACAGGCATTGCATTGTAGATACTTGCACGCATACCGCCTACTGAACGGTGTCCCTTCAATGTCTCCAAGCCAGCTTCTTTTGCTTCTTTTACAAACTGTCCATCTAAATCTAGCCCTGGAATGACAAAAGGAATATTCATGATAGAACGGCTGTCTTCTGCCACAGGTGACTGGTAGAAATCAGAACTTGCAATATAGTCATATAACAGGCTTGCTTTCAGTTCATTCCGTTTCTGAATTGCATGAATACCCCCTAATTCCTTAATCCACTCAAAAACTAATTTAGCCATGTAAATGCCGTATGTTGGCGGTGTATTGTATAGAGAGCCGCTTTCACTATGTGTCTGGTAATCAAGCATTGTCGGGCAAATATCTGAAGCATTACCAATAAGGTCTTCACGAATAATGACGACAGTTAAACCAGCCGGACCGATATTCTTTTGGGCCCCAGCATAAATAATACCGAATTTTGATACATCGATCTCCTCTGAGAGAATGTTCGAAGACATGTCTGCAACCAGAGGGATATTTCCAGTATCAGGGACCTCGCGGAAAGCTGTCCCTTCAATTGTATTATTTGTTGTAATGTGAACATAATCTGCTTCAGGATCGAACATGTTCTGATCTAATTTAGGAATATAAGTGAAATTATCCTCTTCAGATGATGCGATCACATTAACCTGTCCATATTTCTTTGCTTCCTTCATCGCCTTTTTAGACCATGAACCTGTATTAACATAATCAGCTTTTCCATTTTTCATTAAATTCAGGGGAACCATTGCGAATTGCTGGGACGCCCCACCCTGAACGAAAAGGACTTTGTAATTATCCGGAATGTTCATTAATTCACGAAGCAAGTCCTCAGCTCCTGTTATAATATCTGTGAATAAACCAGAACGGTGGCTCAGCTCCATCACAGACATACCAGATTCTTTATAGTCAGGCAGCTCTCTTTGTGCTTTTTCCAAAACTGCTAAAGGCAACATAGAAGGACCAGCAGAAAAATTGTATACTCTCTTCATCTACAACCACACTCCTCATTTTTAGTAAACAGAAAGAGGTAAGGATAAATCCTTACCTTTGCCCAGGCGAGCGGCTATCGATACTATGTGCTCCCTTACGGTTATCCGTATCTCGCCAGTTACACATAGCCTTTTAATTTTGTGATTATTTTAACAATATTTCTAAAGTTTTTCAATCTAAAATTTTTAAAACTTTAGTAAACTGTAACTATTTTCTTAAGGAAATCATTGTATATACATTCCTTCCTTGTATTGTGTTGTGATAGAATAATGTCATACTAATTGTTAGCAAGGATGAATACATTCATGAAAACCGTAATATTCGACGTTGATGATACCCTTTATGATCAATTATTACCATTTACACATGCTGTTAAAGAACAAATTGATCATGATTTTACTAATTCTGAGATTATCTCATTATACGTAGCAAGCCGAAAATACAGTGATGAAGTTTTTGAGAAACATATGAGCGGAGAAATCTCTGCATTGGAGCTTCAAACTTACCGGATTAGGAAAGCATGTGAAGAGTTCGGTCTCACCATCTCTTATGAGGATGCAGAACTATTTCAGGACTCTTACTTAAGATACCAACAGCAAATTACATTATTTCCAGAGATAGAAAAGCTATTAATAAAACTTTCAAATGAAAAAAGGCAAATAGCTATTTTAACAAATGGTGTGCATGACCATCAGATGATGAAAGTGAAACAGCTTCAATTAGAACGCTGGGTACCTGAGAATCATATATTTGTCTCTGGTGCGATTGGACACTCCAAACCAAGCCAGAAAGTATTTCAGCATATTGAAAATGCGCTTCAGTTAGTTAAAGATGAGACGGTTTATATCGGTGATTCTTATGAGAACGATATAGCCGGGGCCAAACAGGCAGGATGGAAAGCGGTTTGGTTCAATCACCGCCGGAGAAAAATCAAAGAACCGGAGTGGCAGGCAGACTATACAGTTGATACTCCCGCAGATCTCTTACCTATCTTTACATAACGGAGGTATGAACATGAAAAGATACAGACGTGATGAAACATTTCGCTACACATTTAATCAGCCCTCCATTGGCCAGTTTCAGATCATACAGGTGGACGGGGAAAATGTAGAAAGTAATCCTGGTAAGATGGAAATCCATAATATCAGTCCAAGAGGGATGAAAATTTTAACAGGATTTGATTTAATGCTTAAAGAAAAGGAAGAAATTATTGTCCAGCTGTCTTTTACACTCGTAACAGAGCATACGGTGCACGGGAAGGTTGTCTGGCAGGAAAATTATATTAATAAGAGCTGTTATTATGGAATTGATCTTATCATTGATGATCAGCAGTCTGATAATATTATTGAAGATTTAAAACATTTAATTCATAAAGATAAATCAAATATATAGGCTACCATAATCATTTGTTCTAGTTGGAGTGACTTAATTTTGAATTCAAAAAAAACCCTGGCAGTATTGTTTGCTGTCATGTTTCTTGTAATGGTCGGTTTTGGGATTATTATTCCCGTCCTGCCCTTTTATGCAGAGGAGCTTGGTGCTTCTCCTGCCGAGCTCGGTTTATTGATGGCTGTTTATTCAGTCATGCAATTTATTTTTTCACCTATGTGGGGGAGGGTTTCTGACCGCATCGGGCGTAAGCCGGTCTTATTGGCAGGGATTGCCGGTCTCTCTTTATCTTTCTTCCTGATGGCATTCGCAACACAATTGTGGATGCTGTTTGCTGCTCGAATTATTGGCGGTTTTTTGTCAGCCGCTAATATGCCGACAGTGATGGCATATGTTGCTGACATTACGAGCGAAGAAAACCGCAGTAAAGGGATGGGGATAATCGGCGCATCTGTTGGGCTCGGTTTCATATTTGGTCCGGCAATTGGCGGTATCTTTTCTGAAGAAAACCTATCTACACCGTTTCTTTTAGCAGGTGTGTCGTCGATTATTACCTTCTTTTTAGTAATGTTTATCTTAAAAGAATCTTTGTCTGACAACAGTGAAACTGCCCAAAAGAAACGCCCATCATTACTGAAGGCATTAAAAGAGCCTGCTTCTCCATTGTTTCTGTTACAATGGTTTGTCTCCATTTCATTAGCAGGGCTAGAAGCAACATTTGCCTATTTTGCTTTTGATAAAGCAGGTCTGGGAACGGTACAGCTTGGATACATTTTTATGATAATGGGCTTTGCCGGCGCTATTGTTCAGGGCGGTTTGGTTGGTAGAATGACAAAGAAACTCGGTGAAGGAAATGTAATTCAGATTGGAATTATCACTTCCATCATCGGCTTTGCATTAATACTGTTTGTCACCAATTTTATTACTGCTGCTATTTTCCTTTCTGTTTTCGGAATTGGGAATGGCCTGATCAGACCGAGTGTCTCTTCCCTGCTGACAAAGCAAGCTAAATCCGGCTATGGCCAGGTTACTGGTTTGCTGTCTTCTTTCGACTCACTAGGGAGAATAATAGGTCCGCCACTTGGAGGATTATTGTACGGTTTAGCAATATATTTGCCATATGTTACAGGAATAGTATTATCAGTCATTGCATTGGTGATCTATTATATTTACGTGAAGCAAGTAAAAACAAGCATGGGCTGAATTCATGCTTGTTTTTTTATAAACATTTAGCTGTATTCCTAGTAAAATACTGTGTATAATTGGATTATTAAAGGAGGTTTAAGTGTGTCCATTCCAAAACCATTGGTTCAAATTAATCAACTGTTTATTTTAGTTACCGTTCTTTCAGGACTGCTGATTACGCCATATATCTTACTGTTACCACTAGCTGTGGGTATATTTACTTTGATCACAAAAAATAATCCAATTATATTATTTAGCAAACATTTCTTACAAAAAGCTCCAAAAGAATATCCACAGGAGGATAAACAGCAACAAATATTTAATCAGTGGATTGCTACAGTCTGCATTGGTCTTTCTGTCATCTTTTTCTCGCTTGAGATTACCATTCCGGCCTATGCTTTCAGTGTCATGGTAATCATTGCTTCAGGACTTGCCTTACTTGGTTTCTGTATCGGCTGTACAATCCGTTATCGCTATATGATGTGGCGATATAAAAGAGCCCATGCGAGCAAATGAATCTCCTCATTTGCTCAATGGGCAATTTTGACAATAACGAACTTTATTCTGATGTTTTTCTAATCGATAGTAAAGACAGCATGTGGAACGTTTTGGCCGATATATAAGTTCTTCTCCAAATTTTAAATAAGATGTAAAAGGGAGAAGCTTCTCGTCCAGTCTTATACGAATCTCGCAAGTAATTTTTTGAAAATCCGAAGAAATGTTTGGATTTATTGAAATAGTTTTCTCAGAAAACGGAGAATGAAATTCATGGAATGAAGACATTTTACAGACTGCTGCAACGTTCATTGCTCGAAACCATTTTTATACTATTCTAGCTGGTTACGTTCCAGCATCTTTTACAAAAAAAGCTATTATTTCAACAATCTTAATCTGTAACAGTTTTTTGCTGTCACACCAAGCTGGTCCAGTAAATTATAATTGGCGTATGCACCAACTACAGCTCCAATTCCTGGTATCATTTGAAACAGTTTCACTAAATCGATATAGTCTCTGTACTCCTGCTGAAAGCTGCGCCAATCCATATCGGCCAGTTTATCTTTTTCCTCCTGCCAGTGTTTTATCAGATGATAAGTCTCACGTCTTTTATCATCATTGGAGAAAGCAAGTTGAAATACATGAAGAAGAAACAACCGCTCTTCATAGTTTTTTGTATCATATCCATAAATGGCGGCAACTTCAAACAAAAATTTCATTTTAATTGATAATAGCAGCGGGAAATCTGCTAATCCTAACAGAATCCCCCCTGCACCTGTTCCTGCACCCTCCACTGCCGCTGTTTTGCGATAGGAATTTAACTTTTCCTCAACCAGTTCTTCTTTTTCCTCTAAACTTAACCCAGTCGATCTTCCCTTGACAGTTGTAAAATCCGAACCTGCCAATGTCGCTTTCACCATTTGTTTAATGGCTTCAGTGACAACTTGATGAGCTTTCTCAGGTATATAGCTGTTTATTTTATTTTGCGCCTTCTTTGATAAAGACTGGACAAGGCTTTTGTTTTTTAAAATTTTCAATTCCCACTCGAGCATTTCTTTATATGCCTTCTTTTCATAATTATCCATTATTACAGCTCCTCTATCATTCATTACTAACTATACGAATGATGTGAAGAAAAGTTTCTAAAAGAAGGAATCCAAGTCATTATTAATCACAATTTAAAGCGTGCCATTTGTTCAAGCAGGCTGTTTGCTATGTTAGAGAGCTCCGAAGACTGGCCATGTAAAGATTTCATTAAATCAGCGAGAGCCAGTGTCGTATCAGTGGTGGATGCCGTTCTGTTTTTTGCCATTTCGCGCATCTTGTTAATTTTTTCATAGATTTCTTCTGAACTCCCATGAGAACTTGGCTCTGTCTTTTTCATATAATCTTCTAACATATCAAGAAAATCATTGAAATCTTCTAACTGTTCGCGCACCTGGGCTGTTTTTTCCATTGATAATGTATACATTTTTTCTACAGACTTCGCTGCATCTGCTTCTAACAGCACCGCTAACCGCTGGGTCTGGTGTGCCTTTTTATTCGTATCCTCCAGCACACTGTTTAATGTTTCTACCATTTTGTTGGCACTTTCGGAAAGCTGGCCGAACTCATTATTATCTTTTAAATTACTTCTTGCTGTGAAATCACCAGTTTCCAGCATTTGAACTTGCTCTTTAATTCCCTGAATATTGAGGAAGACACGGTGAAAGAACCTTGCAGTCAGTACAAACAGTAATACTATGGAAATCAGTCCGGCAATAACTAATAAGATAGAATGCCTGTACAACGGGCCGCTCAGCTCGCCGTAGTCCAACGCAATGTAAATTACTTCACCTGTATCTGCAGGAATAAATAATTTGTAAACTTTTTCCCCATCCGCCTTCACATTATATGAAACCTGTTCTGGCTGTTTTATCATATTTATGAGCGTTTCTGAGTCTCTCTCCTGGGAGAATGTGTAGTCCCCGTACAGGATTTTTTTATTAGGAGGATAAAGCCCCCCTTCCAGACTGGGATCCTCAAATACAAGCGGATCTAATACAGCTAATTCGAGCACATAAGGATTTGCCTTGTTTACTTCATCAATTAACGCATCTGGTCCAACTTCACTGGTGAACTTATTCATTTCATTCGCCTCTATAAAGGCATCAATCACATAATCTGTTCCCGGTTCATGATAATAGGCATATTTATAGAAGACCGGTTCCCCTTCATGTGACCCCGACTGTGCCACAGGAAGAATATACGCACCTTCTGTATAATAACTGAGTGTCTCCGCTGCTGGTGGTAACTGATTATTTAAAATTGCCATTACATTCTCATAAACTCCGGGAAATTGTTTTAAACTGTAGCCGACTTCTTCCGGGTCTGTCGACTTTGCCACAACAATGTCATCACTCGCATCATGAACTACTAATGAAATTCCGGCTAATCCAAGTTCCTCTTTGATCAAGCGTAATTCATCGTTTGTTATCTCATCAATACTTTGATCACCTAGCAACTCGCCAATATACCTCGAGAGGGACAGCAGATTTAGATCAATCTGATGCTCAATCGCTTCACTTGCTACCTGCGTCTCCTTAATCCCCTGTTCAATACTGCTCGCAATAATATCTCCTTGCTTTTCGATATCCTTCTGTATTTGATCATTAATAAAATATAGTTGGAATGCTCCAGTAATCAGTACAACAATTAACATTACCAGAAGCACTCTGATGGTAAATTGTCTCCTTAACGATTGTCTTCTATATCCGCCCACATTAAATTCGCCCCTTCACTAGTTGTCTTAAGCTTACTTTATCAATTTTTCCTTGTATCATCGGAAAATCATCGATAACGATTATCCTGTCTGGAACTTTATAACGTGCTAATTGAGACAGGCAATTTGCTCTTATCTGCTCCATGCTTATTTCTCCCTCCAATTGGAGAAAAGCAGCAACCTGTTCACCATATACCTGATGCGGAATCCCTACCACTACCGCACGCTTTACATTTATCTCCTGTGTTAAAGAGTCCTCAATTTCACTTGGAATGATGACTTGTCCACCTTTTTTTATAATATCTTTCTTTCTGCCAATTACCTCAACTTCCCTTTGTCCAACTTGTTTTACTAAATCTCCTGTATATACCCAGTTCTCCTCACTAACTATTTGTTTTGTTAAATCGGGTCTTTTATAGTAGCCGGAAAATATCCCCGGAAGCCTGACAACTAATTCACCAGTGCCCTCTTCACTTCCTTCTTCCGGCTCTACTCTAAAATTAGCATCTCCTCTTATGAAAAAGCTGTTTTTTTCCAGTACTTTATCATTAACCATAATACCGCCAGTTTCTGATAATCCATACGCATTAATAATTTGGGCGTCTTCTACATCAGAGATGGCTTGAACAAACTCAGAGGTTACTAACTCACCACCAAGCAGTACTAATTCTAGCTGATTTGACGTTTCAGGATAAACTTGTTTGAAAAATTGGTGGAATACTCTGAAAACAGATGGAGATGTAATTAACTTCGTACAGCGATTTGCATAATAAGTCTGAACTGTTGAAATCACATCAAATGATTCATTGAATACGATAAACGCCTGATTTCTGATACTGATAAACAGCCACATGACACCATATGCTGTGCTTATTGGTGCAGTCGACATCGCACGGTCTGTTCCTTTGATTTGCGAGATATTTTCCAGCCATTTTACCCAATGGATCATTGAGTCACTGTTAATCATAATTCCTTTTGGCGTGCCCGTACTGCCGGATGAGCAGCTGATTAACTCTATTTTATCATTCTCTAAATCTCTTTTTTCTCCTTCATAAACCGTTCTTTCCCAGTTGCCGCCCCTGCTTAGGTAAATGACTGTATGTTTCCCTGATAACTTAGCCCAGCTGTTTACTGCCCCGGCAAAGTCGAATTTATTGTAAAAGGAAATAGTGAAAACAATACCGGGATCAAGTGATTTAAGTATGTTCGTTAAGTCATTATGCCGTAATTGCCAGCTTAACGGAATCACCGTACCACCTAACCGGTTTATTGCTAAAAACAATGATAGATGTGTTAGCAAAGAAGGAATAATTAATGCCACCTTTTTCCCTTGAATTTCTTCTTTTTTCAGGATGGAAAGATAGTAGACAGTACTTTCTTCTATATCACGGAAGCAATAGTGACGATGATGGTCCGCTAATAGAGGTTTATCCTTATCAATCTTTTTATTGGCAAATACCCAATCATAAAATGTTGACACCTTAGCCTGACTCCTTTCTAATTCCTTCTCCAACTTGTTATGAATCCTCCCTGAGACGAATCTTTTGCTCATTGGGGATATATAGACGTTTAGCTATGAAGTATATTATTACAAAAAGAATGACACCTGACCATTGTATCCAATTATTAGGTGAAAACAGCAGGAAAGTAACTGCAATAAACAAGATTCTTTCCCATATAAAAAGCTTTCGAACCATATGGCCAGAAACAATGACGGCCACTCCATAGATTCCTGTAAGAACCGGAACAATCGATAATAGAAAATCATCGAGTGGAGCAAAACTCAACAATACCGGATGATAGACAAATAAAAATGGAATAATACAGCCGCCAATGCCTAATTTCATTGCATCCCATCCTGTCCTGAATGGGCCGGTTTCCGCTATACCTGCAGCAACGAAAGATGCAGGTCCGACTGGCGGGGTATATAGTGACATCATCGCAAAATAAAATACGAATAGATGGGCTGTTATCATATCTACACCAAAGTCTACCAGGACAGGTGCAGTAATAATAGAGACGATCATGTATGCGGGTAAAACAGGCATTCCCATTCCTAAAATAAACGAGAGAATAGCAATAAATAGAACTAATAACAGCAGACTGTCTCCAGCAGCCGAGACTAAAAATCCAGTTAATTTAAATTCCATTCCTGTATAGGTGATACATGAAAGAATGATCCCAGCTGTTGCTGTGGCGGCAGCAATAATTGTCATCGTTTTCCCTGTCTCAATACATGCTGCTATTAATTTATTTATCGTCAAACGGGATTCCTTTTTTAAATAGGATAGTATGATTGCTATGATGATAGAAAAAAGTGCACTTAATTGCGGACTGTAACCATTTAAGAGCATGATGATAATTACTATAACAGGTATCATCAAATGCCAGCCAGATTTTAAAGATATCCCGAATGACGGCAGCTTCTGTTTTTCAATTGGTTTCATATTCATTTTGGCGCTTTCCAGATCAACCTGTATAAACAATAAAGCAAAGTATAATAAAGCAGGGATTATCGCCGCTATCACAATGCTGCTAATCTCCGTCTGTGTATATTGGGCAATTAAGAAAACAGCTGTCCCCATTAATGGCGGTGTAATCATCCCGGCAGAGGAGGCTACAGCTTCGACTGCTCCAGCGTAAGATGCAGAAAATCCTGTTTTTTTCATTAAAGGGATGGTAAAAGATCCGGTAAACGCCACATTGGATGAGGGACTGCCTGTAATCATTCCAAACAGACCACTGCTCAGTACGGACACTTTCGCAGGTCCCCCTCTCCATTTACCAGCAAAAGATATAATTATATCCATAAACTTAGGGCCTAATCCGGAGATATTAAGTAGGGAAGCAAATAATACAAATACGTAGACATAGGTTGCGGACGTTTGTAATGCAACTCCAAGCAATCCATTTGTTGTGAAATAATTATACTCAATAAACTCGTTAACCGTAATCTCTCTGCTCGTGAATATACCAGGTAAATACGGCCCAGCCAGCAAGTAACCAAGACTGATTATTGCCAATACGGTTAACGGCCAGCCTAATACCCTTCTAGTGGCTTCAAGCGTGAATAAGATGGTTACCCCTCCGGCAATAATGTCTATGGGACTGACGGAGCTCACAAACAGCATATGGTTTCTAATACGATCATACTCCATAATGAAGTAAATACTTGCAGCAAATATACAACCGGCCATAACCATATCGATTGCTAATTTCCCCTGATCCTTTCCTCTAAACCTTTGAAGCGGTGTACAAAGAAAAGTTAGTGCTACCGCATATCCCAGATGCAGAATAACGGTTTGCATTGCTTCAAGACTAACAAAGTACAATGAAAAAATCTGAGTTAATGCCCAGGATACAGCGATTAATGCTATCAGCTTATTTCGCACTTTGAATCACCCGTTTCATCAAACTTTAATTATTCCAGTTCTCCAATTTCTTTTAAATACTTCTCTGCCCCCTGGTGAAATGGTACGACCGTTTCCCTGAAGTGCATTTCTGTTATCGAAAAGTACGGATCTGATTGCTGAATCTCGCTCCAATTCTCATACATTGCTTTCGTTAAATCATAAGCGATAGCATCTGACATATCTTCCCGAACAATAATATAACCGCCCAGACCTAGAATGGTTGTATCATTTGTCATTCCTTTGTATGAGTTTTCAGGTATTGTAAACGAGTGGAATCCAAACTCATCAGATATTTGTTCAAGCTTGTCCTGTTCAAAAGGCAGGATCACCATATCGATACTTGTTGTCATTTCTTCAACCATCGGGAAATTATATCCTACAATCAGACCTGCATAAACGTCAGCCTGGCGGTCACGGATGTATTTAACAATATCCTGTGTTCCTCCCTGCAATACTGTATTACCTGCTGATTCGAATGTCTCCAAACTATCAATTCCGTAACCTTTCATTATTTGTTCTGTCATAATCAAACTGGAAGATCCTGCAGGAAGTGTAGCAATCGTCAGCGGAACGTCTGCTGTTAATAAGTCACCTACTGTTTCGAACCCGTTTTCTTCAACTATTTTTCTCGATACAAGAAAACCGATCCCGCCATATGAGTCGACTTGAAGCAGTTTTCTAAATTGCTGATATTCTTTGTCAATATTAGGATATGGTTTTCCGTCCCATACCCATTCAGCCGGTAAATCTGACACCATTGTCAGATCACCCTGTTTCTCTCTTAATAAGTACACCCCACTGATATCCCCTGTTGCTATCGGTGATTTCTCTATTTGAAATCCTTCCGGCAGCACTTCCTTAAAATATGGCGTAAGCGTTTCTGATGATACATACGGCCATGTTCCCGGTCCCATTGTATGTATCACCAATTGATCTGACCCTGCGGACCTTGTATCCGCTTTCTCATTAGAACCATTGCTGCAGCCTGTAACTAAACTAATAAAAACACTTGTCAGCAGCAAACATCCCAGCAGAATTTTTGCCTTTCTCATTCATTCTCCCCCTTAATTCTAAAGACCTAGACATTAATTAATAATAGCATAAATTTTGTCAGAAACCTTTATCACAACCATACATAAGTAGTCCAAAATAATCACTTTAAAAGGTTTTCAGAGGAATATTGTGGCGATTTACTAGGTTATACTTACTGTTTCATCTCATTTCATTACTCCTCTGTTTTAATCATGCCTATCAATAACTAATTAGTCAAATACTTTTTGTATGATTTTGTATGATTAACACATGCTAGAAAATACGTAGACTGTAGGAGGAATGCGGTATGTTACAGGATCTTTTATTAGTTATCGGCAGAATTGTTACCATTTTACCTATCATGTTAATGATCACTTTGTTCATGGGGAAACGCGCTATCGGGGAACTGCCTGTCTTCGACTTTCTGATCATTATTACACTGGCCTCTGTTGTAGGCGCAGATATAGCAGACCCTAACATTCATCATTTACCTACACTTGTGGCAATTATTGCAATAGGAATTTTGCAAAAGGCTGTATCCTATCTGAAACTAGCGAATCGTAAATTCGGTCACAAGATAACTCTTGAACCAACTGTTGTAATCCATGAGGGGATGCTGATCCAGCAAAACATTAAAAAGATTGGTTTTTCTATTGATAATATTCTGCAAATGCTTCGTGAAAAAGATGTGTTTGATATTCGCGATGTAGAAACAGCTATTATAGAAGCAAACGGATCACTAAGTGTATTGAAGAAGCAGAAAAAAAGAGAAGTAACCTTGGGAGATCTTCAAATCGCTGGTGCAAAATCACTTATCTCATATCCTGTAATTGTCGAAGGGTCCATTGACAGCAGTGTTTTAGAAGCATGGCAATTAGAAGAAGCATGGTTAACTGAACAATTACATAGAAAAAACCTCCAGCTGGAAGACGTATTTTTTGCAAGTGTTAATTCCGTACACGAGTTGCATATATGTTCCTATGAAGAGATACCAGAGAAACTACCGCCAGTATACCACTAATACAAATGATTGATAATTAACATAAAACATCATTTACTGCCATAAATAACTAATATAATCTTACAATGAATGGAGAGATGTAGAATGAATCCATCTCAGACTTCAGGCATGGCTGTTTATGGCAGCAGCGGCATTTCAGCAAGCCCAGATCTCGCTGTTGTCCAATTGGGAGTATTAAATGAGGGGGTTAATGCACAAGCAGTTCAGCAGCTTAATAACCAGATAATGACACAACTTTATCACACTCTGCTTGCAATGAATATCCCTAAGGAGAATATCCAAACTGTCGAACTATCTATCAACCCTGTATATGATTATATTGATGGCACGCAAAAATGGAAAGGTTATCAAGCCAGAAATATGATCGCTATTCAGATAACCGACCTATCTGAATTGGGATTAATATTGGATACTGCAGTTAATCATGGAGCGAATCGAATCAGTAATATCAGTTTTCAATTATCAAATAAAGAATATTATTACAAGCAGGCATTACAAGCTGCATTGTCCAACGGAGCAGAGAAAGCGGCAGTCATCGCTCAGACACTTGCAAGTTATCGCTGTCCATTACCATATAGTGTGAGAGAAATAGAACCCCAGCCCCCTGTACTTTATCAATCCTTTGCCTCAAACATAGATACCCCGGTTTCCCCCGGACAAATAGAAGTGCAGGCAAGAGTTGAAATGCTTTATTGTTTTTGTTGATATCAAGGCGATTGTCTCCTTATTGGATAAAGTGATTCTCCAGATTATTAATGATACTCCAGGCGTTAGCGTTGTCATAAGCTTATCATTTTCATATTAAATGTTTATACAATCGGAAATACGGTTATGGAATTTACATAAGCAAAATAATAAATTCCAGTGGAGGTATTTCAATGAATCTTATGAGAGCAAAAGATATTAAAGACGACCCTGTGATGAAAGAAGTTGTTCATAACGGTAAATACGTATACATTCTGGATGTAAACGATGAAACACAAAAAGCACTGGTAGCTTATGAAAAACAGTCCAATGATACATTTGAAGTTGATGTAACGGAACTTGAAGAAAAGTAATCAGAGGAGGAGACAAGTATGAAACCACAAGATATGCAAAATGGTAGTACACCAAGACAGAAACAAGATCGTCAACCTGGAATTGAATCAGAGATGAATCCATTACCACACCAGCCAACTGATTACAAAGGTTCTGACAAATTAAAAGGAAAAGTTGCTTTAATTACCGGCGGAGATAGCGGTATTGGCAGGGCTGTATCTATTCTTTATGCAAAAGAAGGCGCAAACCTTGCTATTTCATATTTAGATGAAGATAAAGATGCAGAAGAAACAAAGAAATTAGTAGAGCAGGAAGGTGCAGAATGCATTCTGTTACCTGGTGACATAAAAGACCCTGACCATTGTGAAAGTTTAGTGTCAAAAACTGTAGAACATTTCGGTAAAATCAATATTTTAGTTAATAATGCAGCCGTTCAGTTTGTAAGAGAAGACATATTAGACATCTCTAATGAACAACTTGAAGAAGTCTTTCGTACCAACTTCTTCTCACAGTTTTATTTAACGAAAGCTGCTGTAAGACATATGAATGCAGGTGATACGATCATCAGTACATCTTCCATCAATTCTTACAGAGGACATCCTGTATTAATTGACTATTCTGCTACAAAAGGTGCAATTACAGCATTCATTAGAAGTATTGCACAAAACCTGGCTAAGAAAGGGATCCGCGCCAACTCTGTTGCACCCGGGCCAGTCTGGACTCCGTTAATTCCATCATCCTTTGATGAGGATAGTGTAGAAGAGTTTGGACAGGACAGCTTAATGGGCCGACCTGGACAACCTTCCGAGCACGCATGGCCATATGTGATGTTAGCTTCTGATGAATCGTCCTTCATGACAGGCCAGACGATTCACATTAATGGCGGTTCCTGGACCTCTTCTTAAAGACTAATATTACATCCTCATTACAGATTGCCAGAGCAGGATTAAACAGGGGGACATCGGGTATTGATTAATAACCCGATTGAAACCCTGTATAAGGGTGAAGTATCTAAGAAGTTATCACCATCTGGCAGTACAGCTTTCTATGAAAAAACTCAAAAGGAGGAGCTTATGATGAGGTGTACAGAATGTGATGGGGTAGGATTAGTACGTTGTCCGGAATGTTCAGGGGAAGGTATCGATTACGGTATTCACAAATGTGAAGAATGTGCTGGTGAAGGAGAATTTGCCTGCCAAACGTGTGAGGGAACAGGGAAAGTTGGATTAATCGAAAAAGTGAAATCAAAGCTTTAATTAATAGGGAAAGCCAAAAACCTGACAGTACAGGTTTTTGGCTTTTTCTATCCTTCCATTCAGAATCAGATTACCTCTCTTTCCCAGTGTCTGTGGGCTGCGACTGCTTCTGTAAATTTAGTCACGAATGTTTCAGCATCTTCACTAATTACGACACCAGGGCTTTCGTCCATATTTGCACCTTCAAGAAGTTTTCCCCCTGCATGGGTTGCACCAATCGGCTTATAGTGAGAGAAGGCTTCCTGAACAAAATAGGCCGCTTTTTTATAAAAAGTTTTGTCCTCCTCTTTTCCACCTGCTACATATACGGCATCAAATAATACAGAATCTGCTGTCAGGAAGGTATGCTGCACCTCTAATTCAGACTGGTTCTCCCCTTTCACCATCCCTAATTGGTCACTGATTACTTCTGTTTGGATTCCCTGAGAACTTAATTTTTCTAAAATCCCTTTTACTTCGGTATCCTGAAAACCATCACCTAATATTACTGCAACCTTCCTTGTTGCAGGTGATTTTGTCGTATTTTCCTGACTAAGTGCTGGCGACTTCTTCGTTACTTTGTTATCTTTTTCTTCTGGTAACTCTGCACCGATCGCTTTAGCAAACCCTCTGGCTAACTCAGTATTGACATTTGCGAACATATCTACAACCTGCTGCTGTACCGATTTGCTTTCCACCTTACCTAATTCAAAACTGAATGCTTCAATCATATGTTCTTTCTCTGCCTCAGACATACTATTCCAGAACATTGTCGCCTGGGTAAAATGATCTTTAAAACTATCACTCCTGCGCCTGATTTTATATCCATCTATTTTCTCTTCATAATGCTTATATCCTCCTTCTTCCTCTGTGGAAGTTTCCGGAGTATTCTGTGCCAGTGAATTTTTATGGTAGCTTACCTTGCCTCGATTAATGGTCTGTCTTCCATACCCGTCCCGCTGATTGTTATGAAATGGACATACAGGCCGGTTGATCGGAAGTTCATGAAAATTAGGTCCGCCTAGTCGAATTAATTGTGTATCTGTATAAGAAAACAATCGCCCCTGCAATAACGGGTCATTGGTAAAATCGATACCCGGAACTACATGGCCTGGGTGAAAAGCAGCCTGCTCCATTTCTGCGAATACATTATCAACATTGCGATTTAGCGTCATCTTGCCGATCAATTTTACAGGGACTTCTTCTTCCGGCCACAGTTTGGTCGGATCCAGAATATCAAAGTCAAAGCGGAACTCCTCTTCCTCTGGAATCATTTGCACACCTAACTCATACTCTGGGTAGTCGCCATTTTCAATTGCTTCCCATAAATCACGACGATGAAAATCCGGGTCTTTCCCGTTTATTTTTTGTGCTTCATCCCAAACAACAGAATGGGTACCTAACACAGGCTTCCAGTGAAATTTCACGAAATGAGACTTACCTTCTTCATTCACAAAACGGAAAGTATGTACCCCAAAGCCCTCCATCATTCGGAAACTTCTTGGGATAGCTCTGTCTGACATTGCCCACATTACCATATGAGCTGATTCCTGATTATTTGCTACAAAATCCCAGAAGGTATCATGAGCAGTTGCTGCCTGAGGCATCTCATTATGCGGTTCAGGTTTTAGTGCATGGACTAAATCAGGGAACTTCATAGCATCCTGGATAAAAAATACCGGGATATTATTTCCGACTAAATCATAGTTCCCTTCTTCCGTATAAAACTTAGTCGCAAAGCCTCTCGCATCTCTCGCCAGTTCCCCAGAACCTTTACTGCCTGCAACCGTTGAGAAACGGACAAATACTGGTGTTGGCTTATCAGGATCCTGGAGGAAACCAGCCTTTGTATATGGTTTCATTGATTCATATACCTGAAACTCTCCATGTGCAGCGAAACCGCGGGCATGGACGATACGTTCCGGTATTCTTTCATGGTCAAAATGGGTCATTTTTTCACGGAAGTGGAAATCCTCCATTAGAGTTGGCCCACGTTCCCCGGCTTTCAGTGAGAATTCATCCTCAGAAACTTTTACCCCTTGATTTGTCGTCATCTTCTGATTTCGGTCATCTGTTGTGAATTGTTCCAATTGTTCCTTCTTGCCATTGCCGCCATTCATGTTTCGTTCTTTATTCATTTTCCGCCTCCTCCTTTTAGAAAATAATCCACAAACCTTCTTCCCGCTCCGGCAAGAGGACAAACCCTATTTTAGAAAGAGCGCTTTTCGCGGAGACAGCGAAAGGCCACTGCTGTTTGGAAACAACACAAAAAAAACCGAACTGGACGTAGTCCGGTTTTTGATTTAGTTTCAACTCTTACCTGATTCCAATTTTTATTAAAAACGCCCTGACCTGAAAATGGAATAGATCATCCATGCGAACATTAGCATTGCGATTACAAAACCGATCTCAATTGCGGGTACATCCCATAATAATGAGGTTTGTCTGCCGAGTGCCGACCCGATAATTAAACCAACCATAATTAAGCTGAATGCCAATAAGACAATACTGAAAGACAGGCGATTACTCACTCTATCCAGCTTTTTAAAAAAAGAATCAGCCTCAGGAACAGAAACCTGAATCGGCAGCTTCCCCCGTTTCATCAGTCCGGTTAGTTCCTGTACTGCTTCTGGCAAATCATGCAGTAAATCGCCATATTCCTGGAACTGATCAAATAAATCTTCTGCCAGCTGTTTCGGATGATATTGTTCTTTAATTAAGTCTTTCGCATAAGGTTCAGCAGCTTCCACGATATTTACCTCGGTATCTAATTGGTCTACTACCCCTTCCATTGTCAGAATCGTTTTACCAACTAATGTTAAATCTGTCGGAATGGCAATTCCATGTTTATGGGCAATAGCGAAGAAATCTGTCATCGATTCCCCTAATCTCAATTGGTTTCCCGGTATGTTATCGTATTTTATTAAAAATTGATCAATGTCCCCACCAAGCTCGTGTAAATTGACATCCTCCGGTACTACTCCCATCTTTCGCATCGTTTTTATTATGGTGTCAGACTTTCGCCTTACAAGAGCAAGCATCAAGTATGCTAATTGCTTCTTCATTTCCTCTGACAACCTGCCTGTCATTCCCATATCAATAAAAGCAATTTTTTCACCAGGTAATGCTAACAGGTTCCCCGTATGCGGATCCCCATGAAAAAGCCCTTCTTTAAAAATCTGCTGAAAGACGGCTTGCATTACTCTTTCTGCCAATATACTAGTTTTGTATCCTTTTTCCGACAATTCCGTTTTTGCGTTTATCTTAATACCATCTATATATTCCATAGTTAGTACTTTTTTCGTCGTATAATCCCAGTAAATAGCAGGAATGACAATCGCCCTATCTTCCTCAAACTGTTTGGCCAGAATATCCGCATTACGACCCTCACGAATAAAATCAAGCTCCCTGATAATTGCCTTTGAAAATTCCTCGACAAGTTCCCTTAATTGGTATCTTTGTGCCCAGTGGGTGCGCTTTTCGGCTCTTGCGGTTAACTCTTTTAAAATTTCTATATCCGTATGTATCGATTTTCTTATATGAGGCCGCTGTAATTTCACCGCGACTTGCTTTCCTGACTTTAACTCCGCTTTATGGACTTGTCCGATGGAAGCAACTCCTACGGGGTTATAATCAAACTTTTGAAACACCTGTTCTGCCGGCGCTCCTAACTCCTGTTCAATTATTTGATTTACATCCTCATTATCCATTGGTGTGAGCCCATCCTGAAGCTTTTCCAATTCCTTAATAATATCGCGAGGAAGCAGATCAGGCCTTGTACTAGCCATTTGACCTAATTTAATAAAAGTTGGGCCAAGTTCCTCCAGAAAGCGGCGAATTCGTTCACCAGCACTTTTACGGTCTTTTTGCTGATGCCTTTGTACAAAAATTCTCCTTGGCAATGAAAAAACCTGATCAAGGCCTACCTCTTTAACGATATAACCGAATCCATTTCTGGAAAATGCAACCGCAATCTCCCTGTAACGATCCATATGCCTGATTCTGCCTTTAAAAATGGTACTCACCCCCTTTTTCTCTTCCTTCTGACTTTACTGATCTAATTTTTGTTCTAAAGCTATTAATCTATGTTCAATCGCCCGCAAGTCTTCTTTTCTAACTACTTCGTATTCATCAAGCATATTTTCAATCTTCTGATTGATTTTCTCATCCATTTTCTGCTGGCTTTCTTCACCTTTCTGTTTAATCTGGTTAAAAAGATCATCCGAATCTTCTTTGGATAATTCTCCTTTTTTGATTAATTCATCAATCATCTTCTCTGCCTGTTCCTTGCCAACTGCAGCCAGCCCTAAACCTAGTGATACACCTTTTCTGAATGTGTCCCTCATCACTCATCCTCCTTGTATATTCACCGTTCTAAAATAACCATTATAATAACCTTTACCCAAAATCTCCTTATGGGAAACAATTATAGAGGAAATCCCATGGTAACAGCGAATTTATTATAGTGAGAGTTTCATACTGACATTTAGTGCTTTAATATCTTTGGAAGGGGTGGTGTGATATGTTGGAAAACTTGCAGGATACCAGAATAAAAGTTGGTTTGACCATTCAAGTCAGATTGGTTGCAGACCTGAAAGCATCCCTTGCCTATTACCGGGACATTTTAGGCTGTACAGTGGATGATTGGGGACATGCTCAGCGAGATGATATGATATTTATTTTACAGCAAGCGAAGAGCAGAGATGACGTCAGACCAAATGCTGCATCACAGAAAAGACAGGATTATCCTACAGAGTGGCATGGTCCGGATCACGGCTGGGATACTTTTGTTCATATGGAGTGGGAGGATTTGGAGCCGTTTGTTGAGGAAATTCGGGAAAAGGGAGCAATCATTAGCGTGGAGCCATTTACGGCTATTCATGGTAAATGGGAATTTAAAAATGTATATGTAGACGATCCAGATGGTTATACAATTGTATTTGGCGCGATGCGGGAAATATAAGGAAGATGAGGAAGTGGGAACAAGCTTCTACTTCCTATAAGAGTACCATTCCAGTTTAGACCGATTGACCTGCGGGAAGGTTAAAACTATCCCTTAGCGGAGGGGAATACAGAGACTCTAGTGGGAACTGGACGTTTCTGAAGACCCTACTGGAAATCGTTCTATGCTTTCTGAAGAGGCTGAAAAAACGGCCCCATTAAACGCAAAGTGTTCTTTCGGGGATGCTGTAGCCCTAACATCAATAATGCATCTAAGTACAAAACTATATGATATTAATTCAGAATGATTTTCCCAGCAATTCATTTAGTCTATCCGGATAGTTGGTGAATATTCCTGTCACTCCCCATTCCAAAACCCGCTTCATATCTTCTTTTTCATTAACCGTATATGCATGGAGCAGTAAGCCCGCTTCACGGACATCCCGAACAAACGATTCATTCATATACTTGAAATTGACACCAACACCTGTCGCATATTTCTTTATCTTATTTAAGTCACCACTGGAAATAACAGCAGGCTGTGTGTAGCTGATTAACTGGATTAGTGGTAGATCAGGTTCAAGCAGATGAATTTCCTGCAAACTCTCGCTGCTGAACGATTGGATAATTATTGCACCCTCCCGTTCTGCCGGTATCAACTCAAACTCTTTCAATGTTTCAATTAATAATGTGGCCATTCCCGGTGAATCATCAGGCTGTTTTATTTCAATATAGTAATTAGCTTCCGATCCAAAATGTTCGAATACTTCCCGAAGTGCAGGTATAGTGAGACCACTAAAGCTGTTACGGACTTTGTCCGGGTAGTCCTCATTAAACCATGAGCCGGCATCTAATTCCTTCAGCTCCGCCAAGGTGAAATCACTGACTAATCCGGTATTGTCTGTAGTACGGTCTACTTCCGGATCATGCATTGCAACTAACTCACCATCTTTTGTCATCTGCAAATCTATTTCAATATAGTCTGCTCCCATCTTCTCTCCCAATTCGTATGCCTCCACAGTGTGTTCAGGAGCATATCCGGAGGCTCCTCTGTGCGCAATATTTACAATTCGGTCGGCTGATAGTAGCGAGTCCGAGGAATTATGACTGAATGCTGCCTTCTCAATCACATTATTTTGCGGCATAATCCAGATGACCAAATAACTGACAATCACAAGAAAAACAGCAGAAACACATAATTTAATTTTCATTTTTATCACCTGCAAAAAAAAATATGAAACTATTTGCCATAAAAATACGTCTATATATACTAGGAAATCAAATTACCAAAATAAAAAATTTATGTAAATTTTGTAAATTCGATGGAAATAGGATCAAATTTTAGTAGAATTATATATAACTAATCACACATTTTAGTATATGCCAAGGGCTATTAGTAAATTTTTATTTTTTTTAAAATTCAATTAATATACTGTTAAAATTACTCAATTATACTATTTAAGGATTATTATGCATATTGTTTTCATGAGTAAAAAACTGGGGGATTACATATGAAAATTTTAATTACAACGGAATGGTATTCTCCTGTAATTAATGGAGTCGTGACTTCTATTGTTAACCTGAAGAAAGAATTACAAAAATTAGGCCATGAAGTTCGTGTTCTCACATTATCCAATGAAGCAAAATCTTACATACAGAATGACATAACCTATATCAGTTCATTAGGTGTTGGTAAAATATATCCTGGTGCACGGGTCACTTTATTTAAAAATTACAAATATCTTCAACAAATAATGGATTGGCGTCCTGATGTTATCCACTCGCAATGTGAGTTCAGTACTTTCCGAATTGCTAAACATCTGGAAAAATGCCTTCAGATACCCATTATTCATACCTACCATACGGTATACGAAGATTATACACATTATTTCTCACCTAACCAAAAATGGGGAAAAGCGATGGTTGCCATCTTTTCAAGGAAAGTGCTGAGAAACGCAGCCTATGTTATCGCACCAACCGAAAAAGTCAGCAAACTGCTGCAAAGTTATGGGGTGAAACAGCCAATTAAAGTAATACCAACAGGTATCGACTTATCCTGCTATCAGAAAAGTGATGCGGAAAAGCAAAGAATACATATTCGCAAACAATTAAATATTCCGCTCGATCACCGTCTGCTGATATTTGTCGGCCGCCTTGCCAAGGAAAAAAACCTTGAAGAAGTTTTTACCTATTTTTCAAAAATTGAGCGTGAAAATATGTCCTTACTAGTTGTTGGAGATGGGCCGCAAAGGGCCTCTCTAGAGCGCTATGCCAGAAAACTGAATATAGAAAATAATGTTATTTTTACTGGAATGATTTCACCAGAAGAGATCCCTTCCTATTATCAGTCCGCAGATGTTTTTGTCAGTTCCTCTAATAGTGAAACACAAGGACTAACTTATATCGAAGCACTGGCAAGCGGTCTGCCTGCTTTATGCCGGAAGGATCCATGCCTCGAAAGTGTTGTGGAAGATGGGGTAAACGGCTGGCTGTTTGAGAACTTTAACGAATTTAAATGCTACATAGAAAGAATACTTTTGGATCAAAATAGTTATAACACTTTATCTGCAAATGCTTCAAAGAAGGCTTATGATGAATATTCTTCTGTTGCATTTGCCAAAAATATCGAGAACATTTATTATGAAGCAATCTCTTTATATCACCAATCGAAAAAGGATATTGTTTATATAAATCAAAGTGGAATAAACCAATGACCGTCACAAAGATCGAAAAACAAAGATTAATAAAAGTGGTTTGGAATACGGTGACAACCATTAGTATTATTGGTTGTATCCTTTTTTTCATTTATGGAATCCAAAGTGAACTGTTTTACTCAGAAGCAGCATTAGAAGCATTTCTCAATCAGTTTGGTGTCTGGGCACCTGTATTTTTTGTATTATTCCAGATTATTCAGGTTATTTTCCCAATTGTGCCTGGTGGGATCGGCTGTCTCGGCGGTATTTTAATTTTCGGACCTGTGATGGGTCTGATCTATAATTATGTCGGGATTTGTTTAGGTTCCATCGCCGCGTTCCTAATTGCAAAAAAGTATGGAGACACTGTTTTGTTATTCCTGTTCAAGCCCAAATTGAGGAAAAAGTATCGCAGCTGGGTCGATGATCGTAGGTTTGGACTTTTTTTCACCCTGATGATTTTTTCACCAATTGCACCAGATGACTTCCTATGCTATTTAGCAGGCACGACAAAAATGACATTAACAAAATTCACGATAATTATTCTAGTTGGAAAGCCGCTGCCGATTATTATATACAGCTTCGGATTAGAGTTAATCTTCCGTTATATTGTTTCTTTTTTTGCTTAGCGGGGATCCGTTCAGTTATATTCATACAGGGGGAATCAAGAATGAAAGTATTATTGTACGCAGGATCACTAAATCTTGTAAATAAAAGCGGGATCGGGCAGGCAATACGTCATCAGAAAAAAGCTCTGGAGCATTTAAATATTGCTCATACTACCGATCGTAAAGAGGATTTCGACATCGTGCATTTAAATACAATTTTCCCAAACTCTCTTTTCATGAGCTGGTGGGCGAAAAGAAATGGCAAGAAAGTCGTCTATTATGCTCATTCCACGATGGAAGATTTCCGCAATTCCTTTATCGGTTCCAATATGCTTGCACCGTTATTCAAAAAGTGGATTTCCTATTGTTACAACAAGGGCGATATTATTATTACACCGACCGAATATTCAAAGTCAATCCTTGAAACATATGGATTACATCGTCCCGTATTCAGCCTATCTAATGGAATTGATACATCTTTCTTTCAGAGAAATAAAGCGGCAGGAGAACGGTTCCGCAAAAAATATAAAATTGATCCAAACGAAAAAGTGATCATTTCTGTCGGACACTTTATGGAACGAAAGGGTATCGATGATTTTATCGAGTTAGCGAAACAGTTGCCTGAATATACATTTTACTGGTTTGGTCATACAAGTATGAATCTTGTGCCGGCAAAAATTAAAAAAGCAATGAAACAGGAGATTCCTAATTTGCATTTTCCAGGTTTTATTAGCCGTGAAGAACTGCGGGATGCCTATTGTGGCAGCGACTTGTTCCTTTTTCTCACACACGAAGAAACAGAAGGAATCGTCTTACTCGAAGCCTTAGCTGCAAAGATCCCTGTGTTAGTGCGTGATATACCTATTTATGAACAATGGTTAACAGATAATGTCCATGTTTACAAAGCGAAGCAGTTTCATTCATTTAAGGAACAGATTGTAAAGATAGCCGAACAACAAGCAGAAGATCTAACCGAAAATGGGTACAAGCTTGCATTGGAAAAGGATATTCGCAATATCAGCCAAAAGCTGGTGGAATTATATTATATTGGGGAAGAAGCATATAGCGGATGAGGCAACAGGATTAAGGACAATTGTTAAACTGAATAAAACACATAATATGTATGATATGAAATAAAGGGGTATTATGTAGTGTGCTATACTACCGCTCCGTCCGGCCACTTCGCTTTCCATGGGCTCGTCTTCAGCTAACTTTGCAAAGAAGAACACTTTGCAAAGTGGATCTTCAGATCTCGCTGTCCCCCAGGAGTCTGCGTGGCCGGCCTCCGCTTTAGTGGTGCTAGTCCTTCCAGTGATAAAATAACCGATTGGAACACCCATATGAAGAATTAATTTATGTTCTTTTACTTAAAAAATTAAAAATTCTCATGAACAATCCATGCTTTAAATGTTCATGAGAATTTTTATGTGTTACTACATTCCTCCCTTTCTTACAACCATTGTAGAGTATGATTCCAGCGTAGGCCGATTGCGGAGACTCCTATAGGAACAGGACGAGCTGAAGATCCACTTGGTGAAGCCGTCCCCATGGCAAAGAAAACACTAAAAAAGTAACCTTTACTTGAGTAGAAGTTGCACTTGTGCCCTTGGGCGAAAGCGAAGCTATCGGACGGAGTGGCAGCATTGCACACTAAATAATGCAAGTGTTTAGTGCTATTGCATATAATCCATATTATATGCAATTACTAGTTATAAGCTTCTGCGTTAGAGCAATTAAATGGTATGAACCTCTGCATCTGCTTTTGTATAAAAGTATTCCCATTCGATTCCATCTGGGTCAGTCACCCAGAACTTATCCTGCACCGCATAGCAACAAGTCGTATCCATTTCTTCCCTTGCGAAGAAACCTTCCTTTTCAATTCTCTCCTTATGTGACAACATCTCTTCATAGCTTTCTACTTGAATGCCTAAATGGTTAATCTGATTGCCTTCTACATTCTTTTTTTCGGATAACGTCAGATTTAAATTAGGATTGTTCACAAGATATTTCACATAGTCCTCTTTCACTTTTACTGGTTCAGCTCCAAGCATTCTTCTGTAAAAATCCAAACTCTCCTTTAAATCTTTCACATTTAACCCAATATGAATATGTGCCAACCTTTTCATCCTTTCATAAATACTGGTATGGACGGACTAACTAAATCACCTGGAGAAATATCGATTCCATATGCACCGTGAAAATCTGTTCCTCCTGTTTGGATCAGGTGGAAACGTTCTGCTAATTCTCCAACTTTTCTATGGTCTTCTTTTGTATGGTCTGGGTGAATTTTCTCGATTCCGGCAAGGCCTGTTTCTACTAACTCAGGAATTAATTCATAGGAATCCAGCTGGCCTGGATGTGCAACAACAGGGATCCCGCCATCTGCCTTAATTGCACGGACGGCATCAAACGCATCAACATATTTGATATCCCTTGCTGCTACTCCATCTCCTTTAAACAATTGTCGATAGAGCTCTTTATATGTTTGCGAAGAATAATTTTCTTCTGTTAATTGCCCCATAATATGCTGTTTATAAATGGTGGAAGAAGGTTTTGCGACATATGCGATCAGATCAGTATCCAGCGAGTAACCCAATGACTGAATTTGTTCAATTTGCCAGAGAGAATTCTCCTGCCTCCGATCAAGTAATGGCTGGCAAAGTTTCTTTATATGCGGTGCCTCTTTTTGAAAGTCGTAGCCTAATATATGCACTTTACGTCCACGTTCAAAATCATAGGCGGAAATCTCGATACCAGGAATCGCTTGGATACAGTACTTATTCGCCATTACCTCAATTTCCTGCCAACCAGCCACTGTATCATGATCTACAAAACTGACATGTGTTAATCCGGCATTAGATGCTTGCTTTAAAACCTCCTCCACCGTATGAGAGCCATCAGAATAACGACTATGCAGATGAAGATCAGCTTTCATATGCCACCTCTTCTCTGGCAGAGATAACCTGCCCTGTTTTCATTTCATATACTTTGTCACACAATCCTTCCATAAACTCGATATCATGGAAGATACCAACTAATGTTGTCCCTTGCTGTTTTAACTTCTCAATTATCTCACGGACTTTCATTTTCGATTGTTGATCAAGACTTGCAGTAGGTTCATCAAGCAGTAACAGCCTCGGTTTCTTAACTGTTGCCATCGCTATATTTAGACGAAGCTTCTCACCGCCAGAGAAAGTATTTGGATAACTGTCCCAAAGTTTTGGATCCATTTCAAAATGGGTTAATGCTTTCTCAGCTTCAATCATCGCAGTCTCTCCAGGTTCACCCATTTCTAATAGAGCATTTTGAACGAGCTGGCGGCACGTTGTTCTTGGCATTACGTTTAAAAATTGGGAGACATACCCTATTTCATATTTCCTTAGTGAAATCACTTGTCTTTCGGTAGCTTTCGCTAGATCTATTTGACCGAACCGATCTGAGTTGTAGAGAATTTCGCCTGTGTGAGGCAAGTACGTACGATAAATACTTTTCAATATTGTCGATTTCCCACTGCCGCTCTTTCCAATTATTCCGATAAACTCTCCCGCATCGATTGAAAAGTGTATGTTATTTACAGCAGGAAGCGTCTTATCAAGATGGTGGATAGTAAAAGCTTTTCCAAAATTTTTAATTTCAAGGATTGTCATTATTTTGCACCTCCTCATCATTTATTTCGAACGATAATTTGTCGTTGTCATTAATTGACCATTTACCATTGTCGCGGTCAGCATTGGGTATCCGTCATCCATTCGTTCAATTACAAGGAGATCCGCCTTCTTGCCGATTTTTATTGAACCAATCTCTTCATCCATACTTACTGCTTTGGCAGGATTCAAAGTTACCATCATAAACATTTTGTGTAAGTCTTGCTCTTGTTTATCATGAAGGTGAAAAATAGCATGCAGTAACGCTGCAGGGTAATAATCACTGCACAATATATCTGCGTAACCATGGTCAATCGCTTCTGCTGCAGAAAGATTCCCAGAATGAGAACCACCAAGTAACACATTCGGTGCTCCTACAATTGTATATAGTCCATGTTCCTTCGCCTTTTTGGCAATTTCCAATGCGACTGGGAACTCACTAATTGTGGTACCATATGATTTGACCAGCTCAAGCTTACTCACATTATCATCATCATGGCTCGCAATGGCAATCCCCTTCGATAAGGCGAGTTCTGCAACTTCTGTTATCTTTTCTATTGTGATCAGCTCCGTGCTTTTACGCTCAGCAAGCAGTACATTTACTTCTTCATCTGAGATATTGCGATGACCTTTAATATTTTGCCGGTATATTTCCAAATTTCGATATTGGCCTTGACCCGGTGTATGATCCATAAATGAAACAAGATGAACTTTGTCTGACCGAATATTATCAATCAGTTGATCAATGCCATCAATATTATCCATCTCAAAGCGGGCATGTAATCGATGCCGAATCATATGCAGTTTATGATGAGTTTCATCAATCTGGTCAATCATTCGCTGCATATTGTCTGGATAACGAACATGTTTACGAGTAATTTTTTCTTTCCGGTAAAAAGATAACGAATGAAACATTGTAGTAATTCCATGTCCGATTAAAATCTTCTCCGCCTCCCGGAGACTAAGATTAAAATCCATCACACTGTTCGGACGGGGGGAGGCTACTGTTTCTATATAATCTGAATGTATGTCGATAAATCCTGGGGAAACATAACCACCTCTTGCATCAATCAATTCAGCTTCCGGGAATTGATTTATTTCATCCTCCTCAATTAATGCATGAATTGTCTCTCCATCAACTACTACGGCATGACCTGTTAATATCGAATCTTCTGTTATGATTTTCCCATTATGGATAATGTACAAAATGACCGACCTCCTATAATAATGAATAAACTAATTGCTGGGTATATTCATGTTGCGGGTCTTCAAGAATCTGATCTGTTAATCCCTTCTCGATAATCGTCCCATTTAACATAACAATAGAGCGATCTGCGAGCATTCGGATAACAGCCAGGTCATGTGACACGACAATCATACTAATGTGGAGATCTCGCTGAATTTGCTTGATTAAGTCAAGTACACTAGCCTGTACAGATAAATCTAACCCTGTAGTTACTTCATCTAAAAACAGAATGGGCGGATTATTGGATAATGCTTTTGCGATCTGTACACGTTGTTGCATACCACCTGAGAAATTACGCGGTTCCTCCTTCATTCGTCTCAAAGGGATGTGGACTTTTTCTAGTAAAGTTTTGCTTCTCGCTTCAATACTGCTTACATTCCTTCCACCGGCTGCAATCATTTTCTCTGCAATGTTTCCGACCGAAGAAAATTTCATTTTCAAACCGTGTACGGGATTCTGATAGACCATACCATAAAGATAATTGCGTATGTATCTTTTCTGTTGGGAAGATAACTCCAATACGTTTTTATCTAAAACAGCAGGGTGATCAATGTATACTTCACCACCAGTTATTTCTGCATCGAAATATAAACCTTGCAGCATAGTGGACTTGCCGCTGCCACTTTCTCCAACAATTCCTAACACCTCGCCAGGAAATAAATCAAAGGAGACATCACGTACAGCGTAAACCGTCCCGCAGGCAGAGCAATAGTTTTTTTCCAGGCTTCTGCTTTCTTTATCTTTACAATCAGGACACCCTTGTCCAAATTGCTTCTCCAGATTTCTTACTCGTAAAATCGGAGTTTCATGCATAACTTTTCTCCACCTCCTCTGCTTCCTTACTGTTTAACCGCTCGATACAATGGCTAGTGTCATTACACTGATAGGTTCGCTCACAAGAATCCGGATCAATTAACTCATCAAGGAAAACCTCTGTTGCACCACACAAATGGCATTGTTCTCCTTCAAAGGACTCCACAGTAAAGGGATAATCTTCAAAACCTAATGACTCGACATTCGTGTATGGCGGCACGGCATAGATCTTCTTTTCTCTACCTGCACCTAACAGAATGAGTGCCTCTGATTGATGCATCTTAGGATTATCAAATCGCGGAATAGGGCTTGGTGCCATCACATAGCGTCCATTGACATAGACAGGATGGGCAGCACCTGTTGTCATTTTTCCATATCTCATAATCTGCTCGAACAGAATCAGCCATGCACCACTGTAATCATCCTCTGCATGCATTCTTTTTGTCATGTATTCTCTTGCATCTACTTTACGCAGTGGCTCAGGATTCGGTACTTGCAGGACAAGAATCTGGTCACTTTTTAACGGCAGTTCCGGAATCCGGTGGCGGGATTGAATGATCGTAGCATCCGTAGTACTTTCTGTTAATGGAACTCCTGTTGTATGCTGAACTAATTTCTTAATACTGACGGCATTTACAGATTCATCCGCTCCCTGATCAATCACTTTTAGTACATCGTTTTTCCCAATCAAAGATAGAGTTAACTGTAAACCACCCGTTCCCCAGCCTCTGGCAATCGGCATCTCCCTTGAAGCAAAGGGTACCTGGTAACCGGGAATTGCCACTGCTTTCAAGGTTGCCCTGCGAATCTCCTTTTTCGATCCTTCATCAAAAAATGCAAAATGAGTTTTAGTTTTCACCTGTTTCCGCTCCTTTCTTGACCTGACGAATGCTGTCTAATTTTGATTGGAAAGTTACATAATGTGGCAACTTCAAATGGGAAATGAATCCAGTTGCTTCCACTGAATCGATATGTAATAAAACGAACTCTTCGTCATGTGTTGGGAATTCTCCGTGCGGGTTTTCTAAACATTGGTCAAGGATGCTCATTGCAATCGCTTTTGTCTCATTTTGGCCATAGCTTATTCCATAACCAATTTCGAACTCAAGTTCTTCCTTATTATCTTTTTTCACATGGACGGGAACAAATGACTCTACTTCTGTTATTTTTATCTCCCCAATATAAAAAGCATTTTCTTCGTCATTGTTATTCTCATACGGATGCTGGACGTGAATAGGGACATTGCCTACTCTCACTTCTCCAATTGTAGGATGAACCTGGCCATAGCCACGGAGAGATGCATAGCCTAATGCAGTCACAGCTCCTGTCTGACCTCTTGTTAATACTTGCAGCCTTTCGCTCCGTGTTGTCGGGAATTGAATACTTTCTTTGGTTACATCCTTTGGTGGATCGTTATCTTCCGGATAATAGTCGAATAACCCTTCCGCACGTAAATAATCAACCACTTTCGGAAAGTACTGTATTTCTTGTTCCTGCGCCATATTTGCTGCTAGCTTTGCCTCATAATCTCTTAGCCACTGATGATTGGCATCTGTATTTTCCTCAATTAATTCGAAATCGAGTAATCTATGTGTGTAATCGTTGGTTGCTCCGAGAAGCTGTCCACCCGGAATGTCTTTGAAACTGGCAGATACCCTCCTTTCAACAAACATAGACTCTGTGTCAACAGGTAAACTATAGTAATGACGTGGCAGTGTTGATCTGTGTGCTCTCATCAAAAAAACAGCTTCCTCCATACTTCCGCCAGCCTGTTTTATTGCAAGTGCTGCTAGAAATGGCGCGTATAAACTTGCTTCAGACATCACTTGATCGACTAAACTGCGCATTGTTGCCAAAATGGTTTTAATTTCTAGTACTTCCTCACCCTTTAACCGTTCATATTTGAGCCGTTCGATAGAAGCTTCAATCGCTTTTGTACCGCCCTTAACCGCTACATAACCCATTTAAATCACCTCCGTTGCAACCATTTTTGTGGTACGTGGCACACAAGCAATCTGATTGGAAAAATCAGCGAAAATACAGTCAATACCTAATGGATATTCTTTTGTCCTAAGATTTCTTGCCATCCAGAAATGTTCATCATAACCTGTTTGCAATAGTGCTTCCCGTTCAATACCGGGACCTGTTAACGTAACGCCAGACTGGTTGGATATAAGTACGCTCTCTAAAATCCATGTCGCTGAATTTTGCGGATTAATTAAATCCCCTGATTTACAAACATTCATGGCTTTCTCAATTTCCTTCGTTAAATTCCCTTGAAGGGCGATTATAAAATCCGCCTGGTCATGTGGAGCTTTATTTGACATGGTATATGAAGAAATAAGTTCTGCTAACCTTTCACTTTTCTCTTGTTCTCCAATGATATGGAAAGTTACTTCCGCATCAAATAATGTTAAGGCACAAAGAAAAACTGCTTCATTACAAGGTAATGATTTACTAATCGAATCAGCTTTTTGCTCGAATGAAGTGATTGTTCCAGGCCTAGACATACTGTGTAAAATTTTGCGGTATACTTTCTGTAAATCGTGTACTTGATCAATTACCATCATCTCACCTCAACAGACTGATATTATCGGCATACTAGACTTCCATTGTTTCAAAATCTACTTTTGTTTCGAATATTACCCTTTGTTCCCTTGCACGTTGTTCTTCTAACTGCTTTGCCGTTGTTTCCAAGACCGGTTCCCATTCAACTGTTTCTGGCAGGTTCGCCCGATAGGCTGCATCAATGATTGCTAAATGCTGTGCCAGTTCGTCTTCCATACCAATTACAATCCCGATCCCAATTGACTGATTAATTTCCACTTTCGCCTCTGTCACCATGACTTCCCCGATATAAAATAATGACTTTTTCGCAGATTCCCGCATCTTAATCATCGTTAAACCATACTCCGGCTCTGAAATTGGCTGATATTCATACTTTTTTTTGATGACTTCCGCTAATTCCTTCGCTAAATTCCCACCATTCTGAATTAATATTTCAGTTCTTCTTTTTCTGTTCATATCTCTGTAACCTCCTTATAAATCAAGCATATCTTGTTGCCAAGTTGCTGTGTTTTAGAAAATTGTAAATATTATGTTAAGCAGATTTACAATAGATTATCTTGAGGAAAGGTTATATTTGAACTTGTCACTGCGGTAAAGAACTTTGGTTGTTTCCAGCACTTTTGCCGTCTCTGTATCCGTACATGTGCTCTCAATCATAATTAATGGCTCCATACTTTTACATAACAGTACTGTCTGTTCGTTTAAGGTTGGGAAAGTTACACTTAATAAACTGTTAATATTAGTAAAATCGTGATAACCAAGCTGGCGGTAAAAGGAATACATTGATACAATTTCCGGTCCCACTTTAGCGATATCTGGAAATTGCCTTTCATTAATATAAGAGTTATGTATGGCAATTGGCTCCCCATGGATATAACGGAGACGACTGATTTGATAAACCGTATCCTCCCTTGCCGCCTTAAGCCGTTCATATATTTGCTTATCATATTTAATTTTTTCGCACCCTACATTTTGAGTAACTAATTGATGACCGGATTGTCTCATCTTCTCGGTAAAACTAGATTTCCCTGTTAAATTCAGTTCCACTTGAAAAGATTCATTTTTTAAATACCTGCCTTTACCTCTTTGTGAATAAATGAACCCGCGTTCCTCCAGTTTAGATAAACTACGCCTCACTGTCGTTCTCGGTACCCTGTATTTATCTGCCAATTCATTCTCTGACGGCAGTTTTTCACCATAATCAAATTGTTTCGAAATGATTTGTTCCATGAGGTCATCAATAATCCGAAGTTCTTTCTCGATTGTTATTGTCATTACCCCCTGTTCCTTTACCATATCTAGCTAAAAACAAATCCAGATCATTTAAATCTGGAAACCTTTCTTCCAGCTCTTCGCGTGACCAGTCCCACCAGGCTGTTTCATCTAATTGTTCAGCAATAGTTCTTGGAAACCGCTCTTTAATCTTTTTTGCCGGGACCCCAGCAACTATCGAATATGGCTCCACATCTTTTGTGACAATTGCCCCGGCTCCAATTACAGCTCCATTACCTACTGTGACTCCTGGCATAATTACTGCATTATGGCCAATCCACACATCATGCCCAATTGTTACAGGATGATTCTTCCGCCATTCAAAAAACTCATGATCTTCTTCTTCACCAAAACCGTACTGAACTCTTCTATATGTCGCATGATGCTGTGTGACACGCCATGTCGGGTGATTACCTGGATTAATCCGGACATGGGAAGCAATAGAGCAAAATTTCCCAACAGAAGCATAAATTATTTGCACATCTCCCGCTGTATAACTGTAGTCACCAATCGTTGATTCAACAATTTTGGAATTTGCACCAATGTCAGTCCACTTGCCAATTTCCGAGCGAGTTACTTTAGCTGACGGATGAACAGTCGGTGTCTCGGATAATTTTTTCTGATTCGTTATCTGATTCATTCATACCTCTCCTGTTTTACACTTTTAATTTCAATCGGTTACTGAGCATTTCTACAGAGAAAATCATTACAAAAATGACCATCGCAATAAAAAATGCAGCATTAAAGTCATAACTCCGCATCGCTCTTGTTAACTCCCAACCAATACCGCCTGCTCCTACCAATCCGAGAATGGTTGACTCTCCGATATCAATTTCCAGACGTAAAATCGTCCATGACAGTAAAGCAGTAACTACAGTAGGGATGACCCCTTGTGCAATGATCTGTATCCAATTAGCTCCTGAGGCTCTTAATGCCTCTATTTTTCCATCATCCATTTCTTCCACTGATTGCGCGAAGACTTTAATTAACATCCCTAAGCTGTGGACAGCGATAGCTAATACTCCCGGCAATGGCCCAAGTCCAACAGCAACAATAAAAATTAAAGCCCAGATAATTGTCGGAATGACACGCATTAATGTTGCAAACCCTTTGACAATGCTTGCAACCAAATTATTAGGTGCTAAATTCTCTGCCGCTAAAAAGGCTAATACCAAGGAAATTACAACAGCAATAACCGTTCCCAGGATTGCTACTTGCAAGGATTCAATAGCTGCAGGGATAACATATTTCCATTCACTAACATCTGGGGGGAACATTTCCCCAAGCATGGTAATGAAATCAACTGTTCCTGCAAGTAAATTGCTGTAGTCGATATTTAATTGATACAGGCAAAACAGGAAAAAGACTGCACCGAAGGCAAATACCCCTCTTGTGAAAAGATCTTTCTTCGGCTTTATTGCTATTTCATTATCAGATTCCTGTGCATTTAATGGATATACATTTCCATCTCTGCTCATATAATTCGCTCCCTTATCTTACTTGTCAGAAATTCTGTTGAAAGTATAAGAATTAGCACCAAGACAATCGCCATACTAACCTCTTTGTATTGAAACAGCTTAATTCCTTTTTGAATCGCAAAGCCGATTCCTCCCCCGCCAACCATTCCTATAATAGTTGACGCCCGAATATTAAGCTCCAGGTTATATAAAGACCATGCAATGAAACCCGGGAAGAACTGCGGGAAAACGCCTTGGGCCAATATTTGAAAATAACTTGAGCCAGTTGCATGCAATGCTTCGATTTTTCCCGTATCGATTTCTTCCAGCGTATCAGCAAACACCCTTGTTAAGAATCCGACAGATCCTAAAATTAGAGACAATGTCCCAACGGTTACTCCGATTCCGTATGAAGCCACTAATATAAGAGCCCATATTAGTCCTGGAATGTTCCTCATAATAGAAGTAAATGCCCGGACAATTACCTGTACGACCGGGTGCGGGGTTGTGGTACTTGCCGCAAGAAAAGAAAGGACCAAGGCAATTAATGCACCAACAACCATACCAACAAAGCCCATATATAATGTTTCAAGAATCGCTTCAAGCAATGTCCCTGATGCAGCAATGTCCGGTGGCAATAAATCAAGAAAGACGAAATTACTAATCAGGCCAAAACCTGAAAACACTTCATAGAAAGAAAAATTAGTTCCTATTGCTGACCATATTGTTAGTCCTGTAACAAAAAAGAAGAGGAGTAAAATTTGTAACCTTTTTCTTTTTTTCAACTCTTGTATCATATTCAATTTGCTCGTCCTCCTACTTTATTGAGCATTCACCAACGGCTGTTTTGCATTGCTGTATATTTCATCAATGATATTCTTTGTTAAATGAGAAGGTTGTCCATCAAAAATAACCTCACCACTCTTAATACCAATAATTCTTGTCGCATATTTCATGGCAACGTCGACCTGATGCAAGTTCACAATTGCTGTAATCTTGTCCTCTTTACATATTGTAAAAATATGATCCATAATGATTTTCGACGAAGCGGGGTCCAGACTTGCGATTGGCTCATCGGCTAGTATAAGACGCGGTCTTTGTGCAAGGGCTCTCGAGATTCCCACGCGTTGCATCTGGCCACCGCTTAACTCATCAGCCCTTTTATATTTTTGCTTACTAAGACCTACACGTTCTAAAATCTCCTCCGCTTCTGCGATGTCCTTTTTCGAAAACAGTCCCAGCGCTCCTTTTATCGTTCCGGTATATCCGAGCCGGCCATGAAGGACATTATTAACCACACTTAAACGATCAATTAAATTAAAGTTTTGAAATACCATGCCAATTTCTCTTCGTACTTGTTTAACTTGCCTTGCACCGATTTTGTTAATTTTCTTTCCTTTGAAAACCACGTCACCGCTTGTCGGTTCCACAAGACGATTGATACAGCGAAGTAAAGTACTTTTTCCTGCACCGCTTGGTCCGATGACAACAATAAACTCTCCTGGATGCACCTCGAAGTTAATATTATTTAACGCTACGGTTCCGTCTGAATATACTTTTTTCAGGTTTTCCACTTGTAAAATTGGATTCATGGTTTTTCTCCTTTCTTATTGGCTTAATAATTCTTCCGGGCTCATATTTAAACTCTCAGCTGTTTTACGGATAATTTCATAATTACTTTCATCAACAGGTATATACCGGGAGTCTTTATCACCTGCTTGTTCAAAAAACTCTTCATTGTCGTAGTTGTAAATAAATTCTTTAATAGCTTCTACTAAATCTTCTGGTAAATCACCTCGGTAACTTATCGGGCTTGACGGTATTGGATCAGATTCTGCAATAATTCGGAAATCTGATTCAGAAACTAAACCGCCTTTCACTGCTCGCTCCACACAGGTTGAACATACACCAGCTGCATCTGCATCACCCGCAGCGATTGCTAAAATGGAGTTATCATGACTCCCGGAGAAAGAAACACTGGAAAAATAACTCTCTACTTCATCATTTGTAATGCCTAGCTCTTCAATGAATATTCCTCTTGGGAATAAGTGACCTGAAGTGGAAGCAGGATCCGCGAATAAAATGCTTTTTCCTTCTAATTCTTCTAATGACTGCACATCTGACTCATCTGGTACTACGATCCAGCTGTTATATGTGGCGTCTTCTTCACTAATTGCCCTAACTGCAATTGGAACAGCATTACTCCGCTCTTGTGCAATAATGTAGGAAAAAGGACCAAAGCTAGCCAGCTCTAACTTTTTTGAACGCATTGCTTCGATGACAGCGTTGTAATCTTCTCCCTGGAATAACTCTACTTCTATTCCCAGTTCCTCTGACATATCTTTTACAAAGAGTTCATGTGCCCGTGACAATTCACTATCTTCTTCTCCCGGAAGTACTCCATACCGAATTTTTTCAGGCCAGCCATTCTCATTTTCTCCACCAGAAGCATTCGCATCATTTCCACAACCAGCTAACAACAGTGCCAGTCCAATCACTGACAGTAATGACAACAACTTAATTTTTTTCATTTCCTCTTCCTCCTTCTTATTTGTTCTACAAGTAAAACGATAACTTGGTACCATGAAGAAAATGTTAATCCTGCTTTAACTTTTGTAAAGATAGTGAAAAATGTAGAGATTCTACAGAGGCTATCGGATTATTTTAGATGTTTTTTTATGGAGGTCATTAGGGGAATTACAGACATTTAGCGCTCTCATAAAGATATTGATACAATAAAATACTGAGCAATGATAGAATCATAAAGTGAAAAAATGGGTTTTATACAAGACAAAAACCGAACTATGGATCGAATTTTTTTCATTCGAGATAGTTCGGTTAACATAAACTTTAAATAATTTTCTGTGCTGTTCGCAGGAAGCAGAATATCTACATTCTTCTATTTTTATAGAAAACCTGGGTAAGGTCTCTATTTGATAAATTCCCTTCAATATACTCATAAACTGCTTCTATTTCCGCTTCGTAATTATTCTTAATTTCCACATAATAGCTTTGATAAGCAATGCATTTTTCTTTCAATTTATTATGCTCATGGATGAAATAAGAAACCGGACGATCTTCCTCTTCTCCTCTATTTTCGATCACACTGCGGTATGTAAGGATATGGGAATCGAAATGAGTAAAAATATAATCCTCTACAAAAATTAAGTAGACTGGTAAAATATCGTCAGGATATTCCAACATTAATTCCTCCACTAATTCAGGCAGCAAATAACATCCCTCAATAATCTGATTCTGCTCATTCTCTATCATTGTTTTAATCATTTCCTTAACAATCGGCCACAGCTTTTCTGCTATTTTCTCTTCACTATCAAGAGGTGTATACCCACAGTTCCGATTACTTCGGTAGATGCCCATTTTCAAATGATCAAGGGACAAGTATGGAATATGATATCTTTCCAATAGTTTCTGAGCCATATTTGTCTTTCCTGCACTGCTGGGTCCACCTATTAACAGGATCACGATTCATCCCTCCTCTCATTCTGCCCACGGCTGTTTAACTGATTTCACTATCTCGCCAGTTTCTAACGCTTGCTGCATCAACATGCCAATATAGTGATCTTGTGATGCTTCTCTCAAATCATAAAAACTGGGACCACCCTTAATATATTCTGCCATCTTTGTTAAACATGTGGCAATTGCAATTTCATCATCATATAACCTTGCCGGAATATGCGGATTTTTATAAACCCACTTCTCGCCTGCTAAAATTCCATAGAGGAAATGGCCTTCCTGATTTTCCTTTTCACCTTTATTTATCCGCTTTAAATCAAGATGAATCGGAGTCTCATAATCTGCCAGCATATGGACACGGTCATCAAAGATTTCCCCCCTTTCACCTCTCACACGCAAATGATTGGATCTAATCCAGGAACGGTGCTGGTCTTTTTCAAAATCATAAATTCCTAACTTATCGCCAAAATCCAGCCAGACGAGATCACGGGCAGCGGTTATCGATTCTTCTTTCTCAGGATAGCCTGCACGAGATGGGCCTGCAATTATTCGGGAATGAAATCTTTTCCCATGAATCTCTGCATCTTCAAAACCGATCTGTAATATGCGCCTTAACAAACTTACGCCATGATATAAATGAGAAATGGAAACAGTAGATTCACTTATTCTCCCTAATCGGCCTGATTCAATCAAAGATAACCTTGCCTGATGGGATGGATGGAATTGATACTGTTCTGCCACTTGTACTTTTGCGTCTTTTACAGTCAGTTTTTCATGCAGGTTTATTAATCCTGCCAAGTCTGGTGCTGGCGGAGTTTCTGCCAATGCTGGTATGTTCAGCTCAGCCAGTTCGATTAAATATTGGGCGCAAACTTTTGGATTTACTGATATGACAGCAAAATCTGGTGATTCTTTTGTAAGCAAGTCCCGCAATGTACGGTATGTCTTTATCCCCCACTCCTTTTCGATGTGCTTCCCTTCCCCCTCATCTCTAACTACCGCGCCACTTACCCGGAACACATTTGGTAACGCTTTCGCAACTCTTAAAAAATACCGGGCCCGAAAGCCCGCCCCGCCTACAATGCTAAAATTGGTGATGCCACTCATTTAACAACCTCTTTTCTTCAGATGTTCATTGATAGTCTCATGAAATAAATGTGGTTGATCCATTCTAACATAAATGGAACGGATAACTTTCTTAAACCCGAACAGTTGACGAATCTCGACAGGTTTGGTTAAATCCAGCACGTACGGGACAGGCTCCGGTTCCATGCCGTTTAGTGCAAGGGAAATACTCTCACGGTCTTTCGCCACTTCTTTTGGTGATTTCTCATTTTTCCTGATTGCATTTATCTTCTCCCATTCAATAAAGCCATACTGTCTGACACCCTTTTGAAAGTGGATCCCTCTATCGTCCACTACCACTGGTGATAAGCGGATTGCCTGGTAGTCTGCGATAATAAACAGTAACGCGTACACATCAAACAGTGTAAGAATCCATGCTGCAACATGACTGACTTGGGCTACTAAAATGTGTACAGCAATGACTTCCAGTACCATCGCATGAACAAGCATGAAAAATACGCCTTGATAACCGCCATCCTTATGAAAGGTGAAGGTTCGTCCATTTTCCAGAGCAGGAGCCTTTTTTCTCCAGCTGAACAGGCTGTAATAGACAGCCGCTATGTCTGTCGCCAATATCCTTAATATTAATTTGAATTTATTCAGTTTTTCATTTTTAAATGTGAAAGTACGCTCTGTAGCTGCGGATAAACTGATTAAGAAATGATAATGACGTTCCTTCTCTTCGTGGTAATTTTTAATAAGCAGTGGAATTCTTTTGATGATGGCTATTAACAATACCGCTTCAAGCAGGATGACAGAAACCTCCAGCACAATAACAGACTTATTAAAATAAGTTAGATATCGATCCGCTTCAGCGGGTATAATCCAGTTAGCAAGCAGTAAACCCCAGAAAATGAACGCACATAATGCTAACCATGATACTCTTTTCTTAAATCCAAGGAAATATATCGCTAATGGCAGGATGATGACAAGGTCAATAGCTGTTCCAATTGCGACCAAATCATCCACAGGTCCAACTAACTGTACCTGCATGACAAGATAGTTCGGGACAAGAATTATCAGCAAAAACAAAAGAATGCGTTTCCAGGAAATATTATTTAGTGTGAAAGCTGCAACCATTTTATCCCTCTTTTCTATTATATTTATCATAGGATTAACGCCTGCATTTTATTATAAAGGAAAAAGAGAGGAAAGTTTATTTTTACAGGTGATTGTTCGAAAAAATTCACAAAATGGAAATAGAATACATTCCATCGATAAAATTCCCCCATAATCAAGTTGGAAATCCATCAGACTGGTGAGGTATAATGAAGGCTGGGAGTGGTGGATATGAATAAAAAGGATATTGCTGCAATCCGCAAGCAATTTAAACCAGATAATGACTTATTGAGGATACATGATATTTATAATGTGTACATTATGAAGGAATCGAGTGATATTTATCATCAGGAGTTCCAGCCTTTTTCCTTGCTTGAACAGGATCAGCAGGAGCTTTTTATGACGAATTTTAAAAAAGTCCTGACAGGTAATCTTGATGAAAAGCTGTTTGAACTGAAGTTCCAGTCTAATGTGGAAAACTCCAGTCAGCTTATTTTACATAAAGGACTGCTTAGCAGTGAAGTTACTGAATGGCAGACACAAATGCTCGAAATCGTTGAGAAAATGCTGGTTGACAAGCAATATGAAATGGATATTGTTGTGACATTTATCCGGGCGGAATACATGAAGCCGATGAAGCGCAGCAATGAGGAAACGGAAGAAAGTGACAGAGATGCGGTTTACTCACATCCTTTCATTCTTTGCAGTATTAACAAAACGCAGGACCCGAAAAAAGAGCTTCATTTTGATTATGTGGAAAAAGAATTCAAATACCATGTTGTCGTAGATCCTGTCATTAATTTAAATGCACCTGTTGGTGGTTTTTTATTCCCATGCTTTACTGACAATGCGGCTGATGTCAATCATGTGCTGTATGCAACAGGGAAAGCCAATGAGCCTGATCCGGAATTTATTGAAGATGTCCTTAATGCGGAAGAAACGTTAACAGCAAAAGATGACAAAATCGTTTTCGAAGAAGTAGTCAGAGATGCGGTTGGACATCAGATCAGTACATCCAAACTCGCCAACGTGTATGAGGAAATCAACCGTGTCATTGAAGACAATGAAGAGGAAGATACACCAAGGCTCGATTACAAGGATGTAGAACAGGTGCTGAGAACTAGCGGAATAGAGGATGTTACTACAGAAAAGGTTGAAACAGCATTTAAAAATGTATTGGATGACGAGAAGTATGAACTGAAAGCAAGAAATATTGTTCCAAAGTTCACCTCCAAATCAATTAAAATTAATACGAAAGTAGCCAATATTGCAGTAAGCCCACAGGATCTGAAATTCGTTAAACAAATTCAATTCGATGGAAAACGCTACTTAATGATTGAAGTCGATGAAGAAACCATTGTGGATGGGTTTACGATGATTCCTGAAGCATTTTAAAAGAATCATCTATAAATTGTCACAAAAAACTTCCTTATCTCGTCTTGATTGTAAATGAGAATAGGGAGGTTTTTTTATGTGTGAAAAAATTTGGGATGTGGTGATTGTTGGTGGTGGCTTGGCAGGATATGTTGCGGCCAACTTTTTAGCTAAAGCAGGCTTAACAGTGACTATTTTAGAAAAAGGGGCTCAAGTCGGCGGGAGAGGAAAAACAGATGTTATAAATGGCCAGTCCTTTAATCTCGGCCCTCATGCCTTATACAAAAAAGGGAATGCCAAATTGATTCTGGAGGAATTAGGCATAACCGTAAATGGAGGTTCTCCAAAACTTGGCGGGGTGATTATTAAGAATAAGCAGGAGTATATCGCACCATTATCACCAGGCGGACTATTAAGGACAACATTTTTAAATCGAAAAGAAAAAACGGAATGGATGTATTGTCTCATAAAATTAAATACCGTAAAGCCGGAGGAACTCATTCATTTAACCTATCAGCAATGGGTCGAAAAGATAGCAAAGACAGAAAACGTCCAAGACATGCTTTATACGTTAAGCAGGCTAGTTACCTACTCCCATTCACCAAATTCTGCAAGTGCAAAGGTGATTGTTTCCCATATTCAGCTAGGAATGAAAGGGGTATTGTATATTGATGGCGGCTGGCAGTCCTTAATCGATCAGCTTCATAACCAGGCTGTCACATTAGGGGTACGAATGCAGACAAAGGCAAATGTTAAGCAAATCGTTCGAACGGAAGATTTTTTTCAACTAACTGTAAGTGATCATGATATAATTAAAAGTAAGAAAGTCGTCTATTCTGGTGATCCAAATGATTTGGATTCATTATTGCCGAAAGCTGTATTCCATAAATCTATCCAGCCAATCAAAGCAGCAACACTCGATGTTGCCTTAACAGATTTACCTCGACCAGAAAAATTATTTGCGATGGGAATTGACCAAAGCTTCTATTATTCTGTTCATTCTCCTTATGCTAAACTCTCAGAAAATAGTACCATTCTGCATGTTTTAAAATATCACTCAGAAGAAACCGTTAATGGAAAGGAACAACAGCAGGAGCTGGAACATTTCCTTGATCAAATCCAGCCAGGCTGGCAAAGATACAAGATTAAAAGTCGCTGTTTCCCTCATATCACAGTCAATTACCGTTTACCAAAGATCGGAGATGAAACTTGGCTGCAGTCATTGCAAACTGCTGTCCCAGGATTAAAGTTTGCAGGTGACTGGGCAGCACCCGGGATGATTCTCGCTGAAGGTGCAGTGGAAAGCGGGAAACGAGCTGCGGTTGATATTATTCAAAAAAGCGAGGAACTTTTATGCAAATAAGTAATGAAGAATATGAAATGTATAAACCATTATTATTTTCTTTAGGCTACCGCATGACAGGTTCGGTTTCAGATACAGAAGATATCATGCAGGATACCTTCCTGAAAGCTTATCAATTACCTGAGACAGATATTAATAATAAAAAGGCATATTTATGTAAAATGATGACAAACCGCTGTATCGACTTTCTCAAATCTGCAAGAGTGAAGCGTGAACAGTACGTTGGTCCATGGCATCCCGAACCCTTTCTGCAAGAAGAGAATGATCCATCAGTCATTATGATAAGCAAAGAATATATGAGTATTGCTTATTTACGAATGATGGAACATTTGACTCCACATGAGCGGGCGGTCGTACTGTTAAGAGAGGTCTTCCACTTTTCTTATAAGGAGATAGCAGGTATGATCGGGAAAAGCGAAGAGAATTGCAGAAAGCTGTTAAGCCGCACCAAACAAAAGCTGACAAAAGTAGAGAATGAAAGCCTCAACTATGAAAAAAATAAATCACTGATCCAACGGTTTATTCACGCATTTGAAACGGGCAGTACAGAAGATTTATTAAAACTAGTGTCAGACCAGGTAACACTGTACTCAGACGGTGGTGGAAAAGTAAAAGCCGCAACACGCCCAATTATCTCTTCCGCTAAAGTTCTTGCTTTCCTGCATGGTATAAATAGTAAAATGCCTGCAGATTTCCACACTCGGCTCGAATCAGCAAACGGCCAGCCTTGCCTAGTCAATTATGCAGGCAATACCCTTCACAGCACAATCAGCTTTTATATATGTAACGACAAGATTCATGAAATATACCTTACAATGAACCCGGAGAAATTGCCTGAAACCGTGACAGGATCCCTATATTAATTCAAATGTCGATCCATTAATCATCTTAACATCATCCCGTAATTGCACTTGTTTCATCAGCTTGAATAGTGCTGCGTCCTTTTGTTTCGCTTCAATCATACAGTCGATTTGCGGCACTGTTCCCTTTATTTCCTTTAAAAAATTAAAAAACATATCAACATCTATATAATCCGCATGATGCCGTTTCTTCTCATCGCTTTTCGGACTGGAAATGTGCATTTTAATGGGAAGTGGAGAATGCTTCCATGTAAGCAGGATGCGCTCCCAGTTCTCCCTCCATTCCCTGTTTTGATGATGAACAAGATGGTGATGATAATCAAATACAAGCGGGATCCCTAATTTTTCACATAAAAACAGTGTGTCCTCCAATGTAAAGGAAGTATCGTCATTTTCCAGCATAATCATTTTCTGAATCGCTCTCGGTACAGCCATCCAGTTATCAACAAATCGTTCCAGTGATTTCTCTGTTTCTTTATAATTTCCTCCAACATGCATTACACACCGGTGCTCCGGCTTAATTCCCATTCCTTTTAACAGCAAATAATGCATTTTAAGTGTCTTGACGGAATTTTTTAGAACTTCCTGTTTCGGAGAATTAAGCAGGACAAAATGATCCGGGTGAAAATCAATTCGCATTTGATGTTTTTGGGCAAATTCCCCGATTTCCTTTAGTTTTTCTTCAAGCGGATCCATATAATCCCAATCAGGGAGTTCTTCATGGTTGGCTAAAGGAATAATTTTTGATGTCAGACGGTAAAAGTAAATATCTGACGCAGCATTGTGCTTCAGTAACCGTAAAGTATTATGTAAATTGGACTCCGCTATCCGTTCCAGCTTACGGATTGCAGCTTCTCTGTCACGGATTTTCTCAAATTGGCTAAATGTCATTGTCTGGGATGGTGAGGCGTTTTTAACATACTTACTCATTGCCACATAGCCAAGTCGTACAATTGTCATAATATCCTCCTAATTAACGATTGATGCTAATAGTATTTCCTTGATTTCTTTTATTATTAACACGCTTATTATGGAAAAGATATTAAGATATGCTAAAATATAGTAATATTAGAGGGAGGAGTTTTTTTATTATGGATACTTTCTTAGCATTTTTGCCACTGATTTTTTGGCTCGGACTTATTGGATTTGGTATTTGGTTTGCAGTGAACCTAATAAAAACACAAAGAGAGAAGAATAAGAAACTGGAGGAAATCTCCAAAGGGATACAACAACAGAATAAAAGTGATTCCAATCTATGAGGATAGAGACAATGGTATATTCCCTACCACTATTCTAACAATTAGTTCACGCCTTCTCTTATAATATGGATTATGTACATTGGCACCAATAGGATAACTTTGTGCAAAGTCGACTCTCCGCCCGGTTGTTTCGCTTTCATCCCAGGGCACAAGTGCAACTTATTAATGACGAGCCCGTGGAAAGCGGAGTGGCCGGGTGGAGCGGCAGTATAGTCACCATCAATATGTACCTTTTATACATAATTCATATTATGTGCACTCTATTTTCAGTTGGATCTTTCCCTGCTTCTTTTCTAATTGATTAACCTCTCTATATCATTAACCCTTTTTTATTTATATCGATCAACAGCTGGTTAATCTGCGCATAATCCGGTTTTTCAGGGAGTTCGGAGTTCTGCCATGCTGCTGTTAACTGGTTATCATACATTTCGATCATTTCCATTGCTTCACTGAAAGTATATTTGCCGTTCCTGCAATCAAGAAGCAATTGCCTGTTTGGCCGGTATGTTTGATAATCTCCTGTTTCCAGGATTTCGATAGCACTTGTGAGCAATCGAATGTTGTGCATAAACAATTTTGTATCATAGTCGTAAAAGTTGCTGGTATCTTTTACCTCAGTAACTGACTTATTTTTCAGCTTTTGCATCTGGGAATTCGCATATCCTCCGAAACGTTTATAAATATGTTTGGATAAAAACAGCTTTTTATGATCAATTAGCACTTGCCCTAACTCGGTAACTTTGAGGTAATCCTGCTGACGGGCAAACAAAATCTCTATATTATTCGGAACGCCCTGCATAGCATCCCTCACAAATTTATTCACATGAATAATACTCACATCCACATCATCTTTCGTATTCTTAAAATTTTTACCGCCAGTTGTATTATATTCATTGAATGCCTTTAATCCTAAATAATAGTCTACCGGTGGGACACAGACTCCTTTATAATCCCTGTCTGAATTCTCTGTATTTGTTCCATAAGCATAGCTGCCTGTTGGCGCTAAAATAATTGTCCGCTCCTCCAGCCATTCGATATTCGATTGATCCAGTTCTTTCAATGGGAACATCCTTCCTTTTTACAGTTTCTCCTTAGATTATATACTAACCTATTTACAAAATGTGTGAGCAGACAACGTGTGCTATACTAAAAAGAAAACACAGGGTGGATAAATTTTATGAGTCAAAAAAGGCTGTCTGATAGTGTAGCAGATGATATTATGTCAATGATTGCGATCGAGAAAAGATTCGTTCCAGGTGATAAACTGCCAAATGAAAATGAATTATCCGAAGAACTGAATATAAGCAGAACAACGCTACGTGAAGCCATTCGGATTTTGGTAACAAATGGAGTTTTAGAGATACGGCGCGGGAAAGGTACATATGTAAAAGAAGATATCGATGCAGAAAACACTGAATCTTTAAGTTTTCTTGCAGATGCGAAAATAAATGCAAGAGACCTTTATGAAATGCGCCTGATCTTTGAGCCGGAAGCCGCTTTCTATGCTACTATTCGGGCAAGTGATGCAGAGCTTAAGCGTATATTAGAATATGGTATGCTAATCGAACAAAAGATTAAGCGCAATGAGGATCGAACAGCAGTTGAACAAAAGTTCCATAAATCTATCGTAAAAGCAACCCATAATGAATTTATGGAGAAACTGATGCCGGTTATTTATCAGGCGATCGATAAGGGAGTTATTTTATCAAAGAAAAAGGAAATGGCTATTAAAGATACGATAAATGACCATAACATGATTATGGAATTTATGAAAAATCGCAATCCGGATGGTGCAAAAAGTGCGATGAAAATCCACATTTTACATGCGATGAAAGAATTAGGCATAGAATAACGAAACATGGCATCCTGGTATTTACTGGGATGTCTTTTTTGTCATACAACGTTATTGACAGCAGACAACCATCATTATAAAATAAGAAAAACAAATAAAAAATTCAGGGGTGTGCACACATATGAGAAGTGATACGATTAAGATTGGGGTAGACCGTGCTCCTCACCGTAGCCTTTTGTATGCTACAGGGAAGGTAAAAGCAAAAGATTTGGGGAAACCATTTATTGGTGTTTGTAACTCTTATATTGATATTATTCCTGGTCACGTACATTTACAGGAATTTGCGAAAGTAGTAAAAGAAGCGATCATAGAAGCTGGCGGTATTCCGTTTGAATTCAATACGATTGGGGTAGATGACGGTATTGCAATGGGGCATATCGGTATGCGTTATTCCCTGCCAAGTCGTGAATTAATTGCGGACAGTGCCGAAACAGTAATTAACGCACACTGGTTCGACGGGGTATTCTATATTCCTAACTGTGATAAAATCACACCAGGTATGCTGATGGCTGCAGCCCGCACAAATGTACCATCTGTTTTCGTATCAGGTGGACCTATGGAAGCAGGTACAAGTTCTGATGGAAAACAACTTTCATTAACGTCAGTTTTTGAAGGTGTCGGTGCATACAAAGCTGGTAAAATGACAGAAGAAGAATTCAACGATATTGAAGCAAATGCATGTCCAACATGTGGATCTTGTTCTGGTATGTTTACAGCAAACTCAATGAACTGTTTAATGGAAATGCTGGGTGTAGCCCTTCCTGGAAATGGTTCAATTGTTGCTACAAGTGCGAAACGTAAAGAGTTAATCTACGAAGCTGCGAAACATCTCGTTCGTATGGTGAAAGAAGATATAAAACCACGTGATATTATTACAAAAGAAGCAATTGATGATGCATTTGCACTGGATATGGCTATGGGTGGTTCTACTAACACAGTATTACACACACTTGCTATTGCTCGTGAAGCAGGTATCCAATATGAAATCGAAGATATTAATAAAGTGGCGGAACGTGTACCATATCTTGCAAAAATCATGCCAGCATCTGATTTCTCCATGGATGATATCAACAGAGCCGGTGGTGTAAGCTCAATCATTAATGAATTAACGAAAATTCCTGGTGCGATTCATCCGGAACGTTTAACCATTACTGGTAAAACAATGGGTGAACTTGTCAGCGATTATGAAATTCTAAATCAAAACGTTATCCGTCCAATCGACAACCCATACAGCCCTGTTGGCGGTTTATCGATTCTGTTTGGTAATATTGCTCCAGAAGGTGCGGTTATTAAAGTAGGTGCAGTGGATCCATCCATTACAGAATTTGAAGGGGAAGCCATTGTGTTTGAGTCACAGGATGAGGCACAAGCAGCCATTGACGATGGTACGGTAAAAGAAGGTCATGTTGTGATCATCCGTTATGAAGGTCCTAAAGGCGGTCCTGGAATGCCTGAAATGCTTGCACCTACTTCAGCTATTATGGGACGTGGCTTAGGTAAAACTGTAGCACTTCTTACAGATGGACGTTTCTCAGGTGCATCACGCGGTATTTCAATTGGACATATTTCTCCAGAAGCTGCAGAAGGCGGTCCAATCGCTTTAATTCAAAATGGCGATATTATTAAAATTGACTTACCTAACCGTACACTAAATGCAGATTTGTCTGATGAAGAATTAGCAGAACGCAGAAAATCTTTAAAACCATTTGAGCCTAAAATCAAAAATGGCTGGTTAGGCAGATATTCCAAGCTTGTAACAAACGCATCAAAAGGCGGCGTTATGAGTATTTAAGATTAGTAGAAACAGTAAACGTTTGGATTGTAAAAATCCAAACGTTTATTTATTAGCTAATTTCTTTAACCGCAATAGCCGGTGTCAGTTTTTCTGTTTTACAATCCTCAAAGTCTTTGCCTTTTACTAAGTCTATTTTTATCGCAGCTTCCAGCTTTTCCGTGTCAGGCTTTTTAACGAGGAATTCGGATAAATTTAACTCTTCCAGTTTGTTCACTGTTTTTTCTTCATCGTAACGAACAGTTGAACGAATCACACGCTGGACTTTATAACTCCCCCGCTTCAACTCACCTTTTTGTTCTTTGCCAAATGTCTCATCTAAACAGTAGTGAATTTGTTTTTTTATCTGATTCAATTCTTTCTCTATCGTTTTTTTCTGTGTGTTTAACTCATCATATTTCTTTAAAATTTCCTCAGAAAGTTCAAAAGCTTCTCCCACTCCAATTGGCCTTGTCACCATCATTCCCCCAGTCTCACTTGATTAGTTCATTTATATGAAAAGAAAAGAAAAATATGCTTGACGCTGACGTAACGTCATGATGTAAATTGAAAATAAGAAAAAGAAATGAGGGATGTAATATGGAAGAGAAGCTGTATACGGTAAAGGCTTTTGCTACATTAACCGGTGTTACCGAACGAACGCTAAGGTATTATGATCGAATGGGTTTATTGATACCATCCCATTACAATGAAAAGGGCCATCGTCTGTACGGATCAGAAGAAATTCATAAAATCCAGAAAATCTTAACATTAAAATATCTTGGCTGCTCCCTTACAGAAATAAAAGAAAGTTTAATAGAGACAAAGGAAAATCGTCTTAAGGATACGTTAAACCAGCAAAAGGAAATGTTGGAGAAAAAGCGAAAAGAAATTGAATTTGTCATTCAATCCATCGATAAGGTAGAAAAACTAGTAGGCAATAACGAGGTGAATGATGATCTGTTACTCGCACTTATCTATTCGATACAACACGAAGAGGCACACAGGGAGTACCTGTCCAAGTTTTTTTCTGAATCATTTGTTCATAAAGTATTTATGGAACATATGCCATTGGAAGAAAGAGACGAATTAGAGAGCCAATTAATAGAGGATTTAAAAAAATTGCAAGAATTACATGCGAACGGATTTCAGCCTGAAGATCAGGAAGTACAAGCGGTAACAAACCAAATTTACGATCGGTTAAGTGATCTTATGTCTCCAAATTTTCAAAAGGAATTTGATAACTTAAAAGATTTTGATGAAGATGCCTTTATTTTTTCTTATCTCCCTAAAGATGTAGAGTTATTCATTGAGAAAGCATTTGATATAACCATCGAACAGTCACAGGAGGATACGGCAGATGATTCAGATTCCTCAAAAATTAATTAGCAATGATTTGAAGACAGCTAAAAAGGCAAGTTATGCAATCGGTGTAGTAACAAAGGAAGGGAAAATAACAGAAGGTGCCATTTACGATGATAGCCATACACCATCTGTCCCTTTAGAAAAACGCTTATTTGAAATAGGATCAACAACAAAGACATTCACAAGTCTCCTACTCGCAAAGCTTGTGCTGGATGATGAATTATCGTTAGATGAGCCAATTACATCCTTTCTGCCAGAATACAAAAAGGCACTTTCGTTTAAGGATAAGGAAGTTACCTTTCGCCATTTGGCTACACACTCTTCTCGTTTACCTAGAGAAGATATGAAGACATTAAGAAAAATTTTAAAAGAGAACAAAGAAAACAGGAATAATATTTATTGGCACTATACTTTGGAGCATTTTAACAACTTTTTTATCCAGCATGATCTGAAGAAGGAAATCGGCAGAAAATGGGGATATTCCAATATCGGTGTTGGCTTACTCGGGTATGCATTAAGCAAAGTTGCCGGAATGGATTATGAAAAAGCTGTAACGACACATGTTTTACGACCGCTGGGAATGAAGGATACGGTCATTGAACCGAATCAGGATCAGTTTGACCGTTATGTTACCTCATATAACAAAAAGGGAAAGCCATTACCTCCATTACAATTTCGTTCACTTCATGGTGCTGGTGCTTTTCGCAGTACAATGGAAGATATGATGATTTATTTAGAACATCAAATGGGAATGAGGGAAAGTTCATTACATGATGCCATTAATTTTACACATCAAAATCAGGGGGTCAGGGTCATGAAAGGGATGAACATGGGTCTAAGCTGGTTTATCGAAGAAAGAAAATGGTCGGAATATCCGATTATTCATCATGGCGGGACGACAATTGGCTTCCACACCTATTTCGGCTTTATTAAAGAATTACAGATAGGAGTAGTGATGTTCTCTACCATTCAGTTAGGTATCTGGCGTCTACTAAAAATGCTGCTAAGACTAGCTGAAGGAGTGAACGAGAATGTGGCGATAGCAATATTTAAAGAGTATGGGGAAAACAATCGTAACTTACTAATTTAAGATAGATAAGAAGAACAAGCCATCTTCCACCTGTTCTTCTATTTTTTTGCTTAGAAAAATACTACTCTTTGATTGGTACACAAATCTCGCAAAATGGATTCTCATTCATATCACCAATATATCTTTCCACAATTGGCTTATTATCCATTTGGTATCCGTTGCTTTGCAGGGATAGCGGAATCTCGGAATAGGCTTGCTGGATATGTTCTGCCGTATGGTTGACCTCGTTAATAATATAGTTTCCTCCAGGCTGTTCCGCTACGGAAATGGAACCATCCAATTGGATATCCGGGGGAATTACTATACATGCATCAAATCTGCAGCTTTCCGGGGGGGTTATCCCTGGATTATCTTGAGGAATGGCTAACAAAACTGTTGAATGGTGAAGAAGGTTTTCTTCCCTTGCCCACTTCTTTAACTTCTCCATTACTTGTGTATTCGCAGGACCATATGGACCTATTCTCCGCATATAAGCGATCCGGTAGTCTGGGAGTGTCTCGACTTTCCACTTCATATAATCATTCATCCTTTCTTCATTCCTTTTTCTGCTACATTTCGAATCTATCATGTTATAAAATTTTTTACACCCTAATTTTTAAAAGTTTTCTTAAATAATGGAAAATACTATAATAGTACAGAGTAATGTCAGAAAGGTTTATGGGAGGAGATATATTTGAAACGACCGTTTGGTGTGGAAATAAACGGATGTATTTATACAAATAATGAGGAAGATTTAATGCATGATCGATTTTGGGATGAATTTATTGCATTTGTTGAAAGCAAAGGCTGGCACTTCGGTGGAGGCAGTTATCAAATTGATGAAGAAGGTAACAAGATAAATGATATAGAGAATTGTGGTGAAAAAAATATGGCTAAAGCGGAAAAGTTGTGGCAGCGTATCATTGAAAAAGGGTCATTAATCAATGAAAACTCTAAAGCGTCACTAAATCTTCAGCCAGGTGCAAGTGATAAAGAGCTTCAGCTTTTGGAAAATACATTAAAGATTACTCTTCCGGAAGAGGTTAAAAGCTTTTACAGAATATACAACGGACAGGATTGGGTACCGGGAACATACCCAATTGTCAGAAACTTAACTTTGTCTCCGATCTCTGAAATTATTCATTTTTGGGAGTTTTTACAGGAAGAATTTGACCCGGATGACGGTTTAGAAGCAGATATTGATAAAGAGCTTAAGCAAGTGCTCTGGAACTCAGGGTGGGTACCTATTGCAGAAAATGGAGGCGGGGACTATCTTTGCATTGATACAGACCCCGCTGAAACTGGTGTACACGGACAAGTTTTATACTTTTTTCATGATTGGGGCAGACGTGGCATTGAAGCAGCCAGCATCTTCGAATTTATCGAAAATTGTTTAAAAGAAAACGAGTAGAAGGAAATCAAATATTCATAGAAGAACAAAAGCATATTAGGAACTCTATTTCCATTTTCATTGCACATTTTAGGGAAACTATACAATAACCAGAAGAGAGTAACTTTGAAATATTTAGAGTGAAATACCACCGCTTCGTCCGATTGCTTCGCTTTCACCCAAGGGCATAAGTGCGACATCTACTCAAGCAAAATGCGCTTTCGCAGTGTCTTCTTTACCATGGGGACGGCTTCAGCTAACTTGCTGAAGAAACCCGCTTCATCAAGTGGCAGTATAGCACATAACATCATACCACTTTAATGCACAGTATCCCTATAATGTGCATTAATTTTTTTCTAACATTCGTGTTTTGAGCGGAACATGGTCGTTATGTCCCATCCTCGTTTTAGATAAATGTCATTAATGTGCCGCCTGCTGCTCCTGTCACCACAATTACCCATGGTGGAAGCTTCCAGAAAACTAACATACTAAATAATACTGCTGCAAAGGCAAAATCAATTGGCGCTAAAATGGAGCTTGTCCAGATCGGATCGTAAAATGCGGAAATCAAAATCCCTACTACGGCTGCATTCACACCCATTAGCGCACCTTTTATCTTAGGATTGCGACGCAGACTGTCCCAGAATGGCAATGCTCCAAAGATGAGCAAAAATGCCGGAAGAAAAATGGCTACAGTTGCGACAAGACCACCAGTCCAACCATTCATAACAGCACCTAAATAGGCAGCAAATGTGAACAATGGGCCAGGAACGGCCTGTGCAGCACCATAACCAGCAAGAAAAGTTTCTTCACTCATCCATCCTGTTGGCACAACTTCCTGTTCAAGTAATGGTAAAACAACATGCCCGCCACCAAATACCAAGGAACCGGAACGATAGAAACTGTCGAACATGGCAATCCAATTACTTGAGGTTACTTCTCTTAAAATTGGCAGTAAAATAAGCAAACCAAAGAAAAGTAAGAGACAGAGAATCGCGAAATTTTTTGACAAGGGCACTCTTACACTTGTTTCAGAATCGTCCTTCTGATGCTTGTAAATAATAAAACCAATAAGTGCAGAAATCAGGATCACACCTACTTGTGAAAATGTTGCCTGCCATAATAAAGTAATGACCAACGCTAATAATGCGATTGCTTTTCTTTTTAAATCGGGTGTCAGTTTCTGGGCCATTCCTAAAATGGCATGTGCCACTACCGCAACTGCTACAATTTTCAATCCATGAATCCAGCCTGCATCAGCCACATCAAAGCTTTGCAGTAACAAAGCAAAAATAATCAGTGCAAAAACCGATGGCAAGGTAAAGCCAAGAAATGAAATGAATCCCCCTAAGAGGCCTGCACGCATTACACCGATCCCGATTCCAACCTGACTGCTGGCAGGACCGGGTAGAAACTGGCAAAGCGCAACTAAGTCTGCATAGCTTTTTTCATCCATCCACCTTCGCCTGCGGATATATTCTTCATGGAAATAACCAAGATGGGCAACAGGCCCTCCAAATGAAGAAAATCCGAGCCTTGTAGATACCATTAAAATTTCCATCAAAGTCCTCAATAGTCCTTTGTCATTATTCATCATATCATCTCCTTTAATTGTTAATCTTTAATCTCTTTGAAAAGTTCATAAGCTTTTGCTCTAGCTTCCTTTAGTACAGCTTCACCTTTTTCTGTTGCTCTGTAATATTTCCGGATTTTACCTTCCACATTCTTTTCTTCTTTCTCTAACAGTCCATCTGTTTCCATCGAGTGAAGGATTGGATAAAGAGTACCTGAGCTAATATTGTAGCCATGTTCCCGAAGCTCTTCTAACATCCACAATCCGAATATCGGGTGTTCCTTCGCATGATGCAGGATATGAATTTGAATAAATCCCAGAAAAAGTTTTCTTAATACTCGGTCTTCCAAAAGTAAAACCTCCTGTTTTCGAATGTCAATATCGGAATTCTATATCAAAGGGTAACATAGTGTATAATTATGTTTCAATCCTATTTACAAAAACTTAACATGATCAGGTGTTTTGCCGAGCATTGTTTTAATTATGCCAATAGCAAGAAAACAGCCCTCACTGCGTTAAGAGCTGTTTTTCATGTATGGTTAAATTACGATCTATTCGTTAGATGGTTCAGCAACTTTCACGAGTAATTTGCCAATATTATTTCCTCGGAATAAATCCAGAAAGGCATCAGGAATATTTTCAAACCCTTCTTTCATTGTTTCTTCATACGATAATTTGCCTTCATTGAGCCATTGGGCAAGTTTTGTTGCCCCTTCATTAAACCGCTCTGAATAGTCCCCGACAGTAAATCCTTGCATTAACGCACTTTTCTTAATTAATACTGTTTGCACGCGCGGGCCGACATCTTGTTTCTCCAAATTATAACTTGATATCGCACCACATACCGACACTCGCGCGAATTTGTTCAACAATGTAAATACAGCATCCGATATGTCGCCGCCTACATTATCGAAATACACATCTACTCCGTCAGGACATGCCTTTGCTAAATCATGCTTTATATCCTCTGTTTTTTTATAATTAATTGCTTCATCAAAGTGAAGCTCTTCTTTTAAATACTTAATTTTCTCATCTGTCCCGGCAATTCCAACAACTTTTGCTCCTTTGATTTTGGCGATTTGACCGACAACAGAGCCTACTGCACCTGCAGCCCCGGAGACCACTACTGTTTCCCCTTCTTTTGGTTTACCAATCTCAAGTAATCCAAAGTATGCCGTCAGACCTGTCATACCAAGAATACCTAAATGTGTTGATATTGGAGCGATGTCTTTATCAATCTTCCTCACTTCATCTTCTTTTGCTGTATAATATGTTTGCCAGCCGAAACCGCCAATGACAATATCGCCTTCTGAAAAGTGGGAGGATTCGCTTGTAACCACCTCACCAATCGCCCCGCCATCAATTACTTTGTTTAATTCAAATGGGGCTACATATGACGGTGCATCAATCATTCTCCCGCGCATATACGGGTCGACAGAAACATACAATGTGCGAATAAGAACTTCTCCGCTTCTCGGCTTAATGATATCTTTTACTGCAAATTTGAATGTATCTTTATCAGGGGTCCCTTTCGGTCTTTTGGCTAAAAGAATTTGCTTATTTTTGTCCACATAACCACTCCTTTAATTGAACTTGCACTAAAAATAACAAATTATGGTGTTAAGCTAAAGTTACTTGCTCATAAAACCGTTGTCCAAAACGTTATTGTTGACTTAATCTGTTTAAATACATATTATAGATACATAAAGTCTATAATTAGGGGATGAGATAGTGAAGTACTCCAAAGCAACGAATTATGCCCTCCACACCATTGCTTACTTAGCCCTTTTGCCATCAGGGAAAACAATTGGGGTAAAGCCGCTGGCGGAGTTTCAGCATGTTTCACCGAGTTACCTTTCGAAAGTATTAACTAATTTAGTGAAAGCTGGTTTTATTGAGTCAGTAACAGGGGTCAACGGTGGATATAAATTAATTAAAAAGGCTGATGAGATAACATTTTTAGATATTATTCAGGCAATTGAAGGAACATCTTCCTTATTCCATTGCAGCTTAGATAACTCCCCACATGATCGGCAAAACTGCCTTATAGAAAAAGCAATGAACGAAGCAGAGAGGAAAATGGAAGAGCACCTAAGCTCAGTAACAATAGAGCAGATTACCAATCAATTTGACAAAGATATAGGAGACTCTATCCGCCTTGATGCTAAGTAATTTTTTTGACCTAATTATAGACTTTAAATATCTTTAATAACTATAAAGGAGCTAAATGTATGATTTTAGATTGTGCCATTATTGGCGGAGGTCCAGCAGGTTTGAACGCTTCACTTGTTTTAGGCAGAGCACGTAGAAATGTTATCCTTTTTGACAACAACCAGGCACGAAACTCCGTAACACAAGAATCACATGGATTTATAACAAGAGATGGTGTAACACCGACAGAATTTAGGAAACTGGCACAGCAAGATATCCACAAATATCCTTCCGCAGAAATCGTGCAATCCACTGTAGACAAAATTGAGAAAGAAAAAGAAGGACTTTTCAAAATTTCAACAAGACAAGAAAAGGTGTATTACAGCAAGAAAGTTATCCTTGCTTTTGGTTTAAGGGAGAACTTACCAAATATAGAGGGATTGAAAGATTATTATGGCAAAAGTGTCTTTAGCTGTCCTTATTGTGATGGCTGGGAGTTAAGAGACAAGCCATTGGTACTTTTTGGTGAAAGTGAACATGTTGTCCATATGGCAAAAATGATATATCAATGGAGTAAGGATTTAATTATTTGCACAAATGGCAAGCAGCTAATACCAGAAGATGAGGCGCGATTATTTAAGAGTAAGGGACTTAAAATTAAGGAAGACAGGATTTCTCATTTATCCGGTTCTGACGGAAAATTAGCAAAAGTATTTTTTGAAGATGGAACTGAGCTAAGCAGAACTGGCGGGTTTGTTACCACAGAACTGAAACAGCCAAATAACCTTGCCAGTTCACTAGGGTGTAAGCTGGAAGGGGACCTTGGGATTACTGTCGACAATTTAGGCAGAACAAATGTAGAGGGTATATATGCTGCGGGTGAAACATCGACAGGCCCCGCGCAGTTAATTATCTCGGCTGGCCATGGTGTCCGTGCAGCAGCTGGAGTGAATTATGAGCTGACGATGGAAGAATTCTAATCAAATAATTTAATATAAAGCTCTCTACTATTCATTCTAATGTAGAGTAAAAGGAGAGAAATCATATAGTCAATATTGGCACTAGTCCAATATTGGCTATATGCAGGATAATGATCGCATTTCTACTTCAAAAGCAGTCTAAGGTTGAATATACGAGCAGAAACCTCTTATGAAAAAATAGTGCCATTATCAAACAAATCGGCAATGGCTTCTTAAATCACTTTGACTGACTGTATTTCCGTGAAGGGAATAGCGATTGCTGCTTCTCCCTTGTTCTGTTCACCAACACTTAAAAGCTTGGGGTTTTTAGGGGCGCTTTCTGATCAATACTTTTGTGGTTTCTTCTCCATAAATCAACTGCTATCCATATACAACCAATTGCCACCAATAAACCGTGGAAAATTCTAACCGGCTGATTAAAGAAAAATTGTGGAAGATACAAGCACATCCCTATCGCGAATGGTATTCCACTCATTTTCGTATAGTTGCCTGATTTCCAGAAAGCCACAGCCAGCAGGATTGCAAAGATGGCAAGCAATAGCAACCCTAACGCAAACATAACAAGCCCTGTACCTGAACGAACGGTTTCTGCCTGACTAATCAGGGCAGCTGATTGCTGAGAGACTGCCTCCTCCCCGATAGCTTGCAGACCAAATGTTTCCCCACCGTAAAAAGGGAGGATCAACCCTACTCCTAATATGCATGTTATCAAAGTCCAATATGTAAGTGTGAATACAGGAGTCCCTTCCAAGGAGTAGTGAATACCAAGCAATCCAATTGGCAGCAGGGTAAATGCGATCATTGCTAGTATATGGGCAACCAGCCACTCTGTAGATGCGAAAGCTGTTGCACCTTCTAGCGATGTTTCATCAGAAAAGGGACGTACGGCTGGGTATAACACAAATAATATTCCAGAAAACATAAAAGATAATGCACTTATCCGGATTCTCCGGTTCTTTGCAGACAATGGTGACATACATGTTTCCTCCTTTTTTAAATACTGAAATTATTATATTGGAGCAATTTATAAAACTGACTGTTTTTTTGTAAAATTTGTATGAAGTTATCACTAAGGGGCTAATGAATGGATCCGGAAAAAATAATCACCGCAGATTTGCTATCGAATTTGTACTTCTATAAAGAATTTGAGGGGAATTCTTCACACTATGCGTGCAGTTTATATTTATAGGATTTCATTAAAAGTGAATCTCAAAATACCTAAAAAGCCATTACCCAAAAGGCAATGGCATTTTCAGCAGTTGCTCATAGGGAATTTCTATTCTATTCCGGCTTCCCGTTTAAAATAACAATTCTCCCTTCCACTTCTGGCAGAATAGTACCCTGCTCTTCCACATATTCAGCAAAAGCGTCCCTTAAGAAATGCTTTGTCCGTAATACTTCCACGGTGTCTTCCTTTAGCATTGTAAATAAATCTCCACCACCTGTTAAGAAGTCATTTGCTGCGACCGTATAAGTCTTCTCCAAGTCAATTTGTTCTCCATCTATAAGAACTTCCACTACTCTGGACCCCTCACTTTGTGAAGGATCAATGGTATAACTAAGTCCGGATACCTGAAGGAAACTTCCAGCGGCTGACGGATAGGAAGCAACCCCATGTTCTAATGCCTTCCAAATTGTCTGGCCGCTTGCTTCCACCATAACTACTGTATTATCAAATGGAAGAGCTCCATAGATTTGTTCTAATGTAATTTCACCTTTAGGAATGCTGGCACGTACCCCACCGCCATTCTGCAAAGCAATGTCCGCACCGGTTAATGCCCGCAAACTGTCTGCGATTGCATTGGCTAAATTGGACTCTTTTAATCTTACTGTTTCGCGCTCTCCATTTAAGTCGACTGTTGTCTCGCCCACTACTGTTTTCATCTTTTCATCAATTTTACTTTCGTATTTTTCAATGATGGAGTTTACTGCAGGGTCATTTTCAAGATTATCGGTCATAAAAATATGTGCGAAGTTGAAGCCTAGCATCTGCCCGTCAAGCATATGAATGTTGATTTGATTCAATGTTTCAGCATGCTTTCCAGGAGAAATCAGCCAGGAATTACCGATTTGTTTCGGGAAGTCAACGATATCCTCCCCTCCGCCAATAACCAAGTCAAATCCCTCCACTTTCGTTGGCAAAACTTTATTATCTCCGTGAAGATGAGATAATCCAATCACAATATCAGCTTCTTCTCTGATTTCCTGAACTGTATTTTCCGCTGCTGTAAAGTGGTCTTCAAATGTAATGCCTTCTACGTTCTTCGGATGAGTAAAATGATGACTTTGATCATCTGTAACTCCAAGAATAGCTATGCTTGTACCTTCTATTTCTTTCATTATATAGGATTCAAGGAAATTTGGGTGCTCCCCATTGTATCTGGTATTCGCTGATAAAAAGGGGAATTCCGCCAGTCCTTCATTACGCTCCATTACAGAAAACGGGAAATCAAAATCATGATTCCCTAACACCATCGCGTCATAACCCATTTCATTCATTACTTCTATTGTAGCTGCTCCCTCTGAAAGGTTCGCTATATTGGTATTATACGGTGCATCACCAGCATCAAGCAGAAGGGTGTCTGGATGTGAAGCACGAAACTTTTTCACTATCTGACTCATTTTAGCAATGCCGCCAATTTCCTGTTCTGTACCAGACGGCACATATGGCTGCAAATGTCCGTGAATATCGGAGGTTGCAAAGACTGTAACAATCTGAAAGTCAGAATTTGATAATATATCATACATACTTTTTGCCGCTTCTCCGCGGGTAATCACCTCATTAAGATGAGCTTTGTCTTTTGAAACAAACCCATACTCGCTCATGTTTTTTTGAAAATCCAGTGACTGTTGGGCTCCAAAAATCACTTTCCCCATCATATCGGTCCATTCTTTGTATGTCACACTATGATCAGGATCGTATTCCTGCTCCGCTTCGATCGCTCTAATTTTAAACAACCCTTCGATTTCTTCAAGTGCCCAGTGACCTTGAAGATTCTTAGCGGTAGGTATTGTAAATGATTCGTCAATGACAGCAAGAGGGTCCTGATAGGTTAGTTTTTTTTCAGTATCTGGATTTAAGGGTACAGTTGGATTTATTTCTGCTAGTTGAAAACCACGATTCAGCATTACTGCAGCTTCTGCACGTGTAAGCTCATGATCTGGATAAAAATTCTTATTTGGCATACCGTTTAATACACCTGTAGATGCTAAATGATTTATCGCTTCTCTGTAGGATGAGTCTGAAATATCTTTGTAAGCATCTTCCGATTGTGCGAAAGAAGGCAGAGCAGTCAAGATGGATAAAAACAATATTACTAAGAAGGATATATTCTTTTTCAATGGCCATACTCCTTTATTAAATATTTTTTCCAAGTTAAAAAAACAGAATGGAAGTGGTTCATTTGCTTATAGGACCAGTTACTTTGCTAAAGCATCCACCATTACTCCATTTTCATCAAAATAAACTTTCTGCACATCATTATAGACTCGTCTTTCCGTGCGAATAAGTTCATAGTTATCGTCCAGAATCGGGAAAATATAAACAGGTGATAATGTCAATTCAGTACCTGATTCAGTTTTTTCAAAATCCATCTGTAAATGACCGTAATGCAATCCGCCATCATGCAAATGCTTCACACCATCTTCATTAGTCCCCCAGAGCTCAGGCTCATTTCTTGTCGCACTCCATTCGGTATAGGTGTTATAATTTTGCGGGACATATTTTCCACTTTCATCCTTAATCATTTTCTCCCCGCGTAATCCGTCTGCCGCTACACCGACATCATAAACATGAAAACCGATCCCGTCTTCATTGAGGTCAACCCAGCTGCGTTCAAACATTTCATCATGGCCGCTAATTACTACTGACACGCCATACTGCTCAAACATTGGAGAATATACTCTCATTGCAATACCTGACTGATTATCTGCATATTCATGATTTGGCGGTGCACCGTGAACACCGCTGGAGTAAGGTGCGTGGTGGAATTGAACCATAATGATTTGGCCTTTTTCACGTGCATCCTTTAGCTGCTCTTCCACCCATTTGTATTGTTCTGTCCCTGGATTGAAATTCGGCAAATCGGAATCATCTATCGTTGTGTCTTCGAAAACTCTTGTAAATGCCTGATTATAATCCTCTGCGGTAAACTCTCCCTGTGTATCTGTCGAAATGTATGGATCCCCTTCCACACCCTGTTCTGCCCAGACTTGTTCATTTAAAACCGAGTCATCTTCACTGTACACCTCTCCAGTGTACGTGTCCGTTTTCGTAGATTCATCAGGAATCCCATTTGTTGAATCCAATGTTAATAACGTGATCGGACCAATATCTGTCCTGTAATATGAATCTTTATATTGTGGATTTTGAGGATCACCTGGTGTGTCGAAATATTCATGATACTTATTTCGTGAAATTACTGCCGGCGAACGGTCCTCATCACTTCCGTACCCGCCATTGATGGATGCATATGTTTCCCAGTTACCAAGAGCAGGAAGCAATGGAGTTTTTGAAGCAAGTGAAGTAAACTCCCCTGAGAAATGACGCCAAAATTCATCCCATGCAGGCTGATATCCCGATCCTTGAGCTAAATCCCCAGCAATAAGAAGCGCATCCGGATTCGCTGCTTCGATATGTGACAAATTCTCATTTAGAGCCGTTTGCTGATCTAGTGGATAACGAACTAAAAACATTCCATTACGGGATTGATTGCCAAACTTTTGATCAAAGAGAGAGCCTGGTCCCGGACGTTCCTCCGATCCGGCTGCATATGGATTGATTGTATGTAACTCCCATTCACGATGTTCCAGAGCACCATATGGTTCTGTTTCCGTATCAGAAAAAGCAATTAGGGTTACCTCCTCCCAGTCATCACTTTCCGGATATGTCCGAAAAGAAGATGTGTGGCTTTCTTCTCCCTGGATTACCGTGTATTGATATGTTTCATTCGGTTCTAACCCTTCGATCGTTACAGTGTGTTTGTAATTAGCGTTTGATTGCAACCATGACCCTTTCGGTAAAGTTTCGATCCTCCAGTTTCCCGGAGCATACGTCAATTCCTGCTCTAATTCCTTTTCCGTATATTCCATTAAACTCATATAATACGGTTTGGAGCTGTACGAATCATTTCCTGAGATCCCTGGACCTGAAACCGTTACTTTTCCGGGTTCGTCCAGCTCTGAAACCCAGCTGATTGTCATTGATGTACTCATTGGTGATTGTAAATAAGGTAATACGCGGAATCCTGTTACTGGTTCACGGAGAGTTTGCGGAGGATTTTCCTTTTCTGCAGCTTCAACTGCAACTAATCGTGCTGAAACCGCTAAACTAGTTGCTGCAATTGACAATGTTAATGCAGACAGCGCCAGCCTTCGTAACAAAATACTTGTTTTCATAGAATCTCCCTTTCTAACATAATCTGACTTCATTCTATCAATGATCTATTAGACTACTGAGGGGATTTCGTAAAATATATGTAAATTTTATAAGGAACCTTAAAACGATTTCTTTTAAAGATTTCAAAAGGTGGAAAGGTTGTCCAATTGCTTGCATATAGATAAAGTGTAACTTTTAATCTTTAACTTTATGAAAATTTAAAATTGACAAGGAGGCTTGTTATGCTAACATTACCGTCTTTAATTCGTTATGCAACAGGCTACGTTTTTCTCATCTCCGGAGTGATGAAATTATTTATTATTGATTTAACCAGTGCTTTTGCTAATTATGGAATTCCCTATCCTGAACTGGTAGCGCTAATTGTCGGGGCAACAGAGTTAGTCTGCGGTATATTGATTATTGCAAATTACTATGTAAAAAAGGCAGCACTCCCACTACTGGTTATCATGGTTGCTGCACTGCTTCTTACCAAAGTACCTCTACTCCATACCGGGATTTTTCATTTTTTATTTGAAGCGAGATTGGATGTGGTGATGATTGTTCTGCTTTACATCTTATTAAAAAGAGTTTAAGCAAATCAATTTTCCCCTTCTCCATGATTTCTCAGATCGGTTTTTCAATCATATAGTTATTTAGAATAATTGTCAGTTGGCGCTCCACTTCAAAAAAACATATTGCACTATTCCTTTTCCGATTTGTCCAGCAGTTGTATTGCCTGAAGCGGTTCATTTTCTATATAGGCAATGAGCGCCTCCAATCTGTTTTAAGTAATGGGGTCTATTCTCGACATGTATTGGGGTAATACCTTATAATAGGACAGTTATTCAGTAATCGTTATAATTGATATTATTTATTCTTCAGAACGCCTGCCTCGGCGCTCTCTCGTGATGAACATATACACTTTATTCTTCAGTACTCCTGCCTCGGCGCTCTCTCGTGATGATTATATATACTTTATTCTTCAGTACATCTGCCTCAGCGCTCTCTCGTGATGAACATATACACTTTATTCTTCAGTACTCCTGCCTCGGCGCTCTCTCGTGATGAACATATACACTTTATTCTTCAAAACATCCGCTCTAGCGCTCGCGCGTGATGAACATACTAATTAAAACAACAGAAAAACAGCCAATAATCAGTACTCTTACTGAATATTGACTGTTTTATAATTTAGTCGATGGTTATGACGATTTTCCCTGCAGCATGATGTGTTTCACTCACCGAATGGGCATCATATACACCTTGTCGTGACAATGAAAAAGTAGTTCCTACAATACTTTTCATTTTTCCTTTTTCTAATAAGTCAGCCAGTTTGCTTAACTGTTCGCCGTCCGGCTGAAGCCAGATGCCTTTTGCGATTACATTTTTCTCCTTGGCTTTTTCCTGATTCGGTTCACCAACAATGGAAATAAGCCGGCCGCTATTTTCTTTCAGCACCTCAAAGCTGTCATTTTGTGTCTCGCCGCCAATCGTATCAAGGACAAGATCTATATCTTTTAACGTTTCTTTTATATCTGTCGTGTGATAGTCAATGACTTCATCTGCGCCTAATGAAATAAGAAGCTCATGATTTTTTGGACTGGCTGTTGTACAAACATAGGCACCAGCTTCTTTCGCTAACTGAATGGCATAAGTACCAACTCCGCCAGCACCTGCATGTATGAGCACTTTTTGGCCTTTTTCTAATTTACCATGATCAAACAGACCCTGATATGCTGTTAATCCAGCGAGCGGTACTGCTGCTGCTTCCTCAAACGATATGTTTGAAGGTTTCTCTGCTAACAAATTATCATCCACAATTGTATATTCCGCATATGTGCCAAAACGGGTAGTGTCAGGGCGGGCAAAAACTTCATCTCCCACTTTCCATCCGGTTACGGCTGATCCTGTCTCTACAATGACTCCGGCAACATCCCAGCCGAGAATAATCGGGAATTCCCAGTCAAACATTTGCTTTAAATACCCTTCGCGGAGTTTCCAGTCTATCGGATTAACCGATGTTGCTTTTTCACGAACCAATACCTGGTTTGCTCCCAGTTCCGGTAATGTAACTGTCGCTTCTTCCAACATATCTTTACTGCCGTATTGGTTAATGACTACTGCTTTTGTTTGCATGATGTACACTCCTTTAGCATTTTTCCCATAGATAAAAAGTTATCCTATTGTTATTATTACCACAATTTATGATAATCAAATACGAAAATGCTCAGCAGTCATTAAGATCTCGAAACAACAAGCTGGTTTCACTGCTTATTTATTTAATTGAAAATCTCCTACAATGTTTTTTAATCCAGTCGATAATTCTGCTAATTGTTTCGCCTGGTTGGACACTTCTTCCATGGATGTGCTGGATTGTTCTGCAGATGCCGACGTTTCTTCAATACCAGCAGCAGATTGTTCCGAAGTAGAGGCAATCTCCTGAATAGACTCATTCATTTCTTCTGTTTTTGCTGAAACGGTTGTTAAATTATTGGAGATAGATTTCATTCTGCCCACCATCTCATTTACTGTCCGGTCAATCTCTGTAAAAGTATGCTGTGTCGTCAGAATCTGGCTTGTCCCCTTCTCTACCTCTCCATAACCTGCTTCGAGTGAGTTCGACACTGCTGTTGATTCTGCCTGAATTCTGGATACTATTCCTGTAATATCTGAAACAGAAGCTGAAACTTGTTCAGCAAGTTTTCGAACTTCATCAGCTACAACAGAAAAACCTTTTCCCTGCTCCCCTGCTCTTGCCGCCTCTATCGCAGCATTCAATGCAAGCAAATTGGTTTGTTCCGCAATATCATGAATGACAGCTACCAGCCTGCCAATTTCCTGTGATTGAGTATCGAGACTTCTCACCTTTTCTACTGCATCTTTTACAATTTCATCGATTTTTGTCATCTGATTTGCGGAAGACTGCATTAAATTCCTGCCGGATTCCGCATTTTCCAGTACTTTTATCGATGTATCTCCAACACTAATCCCCGCTTGATTAGTCTCTGATACAATGTCTTTAAAGTTTTCCATCATTTGCGAAAGTGTGCTCACATGGTCTGCCTGCACTTCTGCACCTGATGCCAGTTCCTGCATAGTTGTTGTTACTTGCTCCGCCCCTGTCCTGACTTCCTCTGAAGATTTTGTCAGTGCATCACTTTGCTGATTCAAGGAGGCAGAGGCTTCAGAAATATTTGAAATCATATTATAAAGATTTTCCTGCATATGATTCATCTCCGTTGCCAGTATCTTTAATTCATCTTTTGTCTTCACTTCAATTGGCGGGTTCGTTAAATCACCACTTGCCAATTCACGCATTCGATTAGTAACAAGCGTAAGCGGATTAGTAATCCGGTTGGAGAATACCCATGTAATAATAATTCCGATAACAATAAAGAAAACGGTTACAAATATAATCTGATAAAGAATAGTATTAACTGGCGCATTATAGTCCATTAAGTATGAACCTGATGTAACTACCCAGTCCCAATTTTCATCATATGCCGAGTAGACAACTTTTTCTTCCACCTTGTTTTCATCATCTGGCAATGGCCAGTCATAATAAGTAAATCCACCGCCATTCAGTGCCTTTTCAGTAAACTCCTGTGCAAAATAATCACCCTCGGAATCCTGTGATTCCCAAAGGCTGTCTCCCTCTAGTCTCGGATGGGCAAGTAATATTCCGTCTGTATCTGTTATATAAACATACCCATTCTCTCCCAAGTCGATCTCTTTATTGATCGGTCTTGTTCCATCTGTTTGTAATTCACCCAATATAGCTTCTTTAACCTCCGCCTGGGCAACTTCTAATGAAACATTCCCCCGCTCTACTTCTTCATTTAAGCTATCAATCATTTCCAGTGTCATGATTACACTGTTCTTTAAATTGGTCTCCCCTAGTTCATTTAACGCATTCTCACTTTGATTGAAAACTAGATATCCTGTAATTACCAGCGGGACTACCAGTAACAATAGAGAAATTGTCACTAGCTTGCTTCTAACTGTTTGTATTCTCCGAAATTTCGCCATCCTTTCTCCCCCCTAAAAATAGTGCACTTACTATTATATTTCGACATATTTTGAAAATTCTGAATAGTCGGTTAATAAGTTTTAGGTCTTGTGGGACGATTTGTTTATTTTTCAAAGAAAAACCTATAGTTTCCCTGTTAAAATTTTGGCTGCAAATCGTTACACTTTTAAAGTGAAGTTTATGAAAGCGTTTTATATTTTAAAGGATGGAGGAATGATTGAATGTATCGTAATTCTAGAAAATTGATTTCTGTTTTACTAATTATTATGCTTGTTTTTCCTGCAGGATGGATTACAACATCAGCCGAAACAGCTACCGTTGATGAAGAAACAAGGCCGACTGCAGCTGAATTTAACCCAATTACTTTCGAAGATCAGACAACTGGCGGGTTTGAAGGAAGATCTGGGACAGAGACACTCACTGTAACAGATGAGGCAAATCATACGGATGGGGGTGCATATGCTTTGAAAGTTGAGGACAGAGCGGAAAATTGGCATGGCCCAACACTAAATGTTGCAAGTTTTATCGAAAAGGGACAAGAATACAACATCTCTGCCTGGGTAAAATTAATTTCCCCTGAAAGTTCCCAGCTGCAGTTATCTACACAAGTCGGCAATGGCGATAATGCGAGCTATAATAATCTTCAGGAAAAAACGGTCAGTACATCAGACGGCTGGGTCCAGCTTGAAGGAACATACCGTTACAGCAGCCTTGGTGATGAATTTTTAACGATCTATGTTGAAAGTGCGAATAATAGCACGGCTTCTTTCTATATTGATGATATTACATTTGAGCCGACGGACTCAGGAGCTGTGGAAATTGAAAAAGACTTAACGCCGATTAAAGAAATTTATCAGGATGATTTCCTTATCGGCAATGCTGTTTCTGACTCAGAATTTGAAGGAAACCGACTGGAATTATTAAAAATGCACCATAACCTTATCACAGCGGAAAACGCGATGAAGCCTGCATATGCTTATAACGAACAAGGCGAGTTTGACTTTACCGCAGAAGATTCACTTGTTCAGAAAGCAAAAGATGAGGGACTTCTTATTCACGGACATGTGCTTGTATGGCATCAGCAATCACGGGAAGCACTGCATACAGATGAAAATGGCAATCCATTATCACGTGAACAGGCACTAGAGAATCTTAGAAACCATGTCAAAACAACGGTTGAACATTTCGGTGACAGTGTGATTTCATGGGATGTAGTCAATGAAGCAATGAATGATAACCCGCCAAACCCATCGGATTGGAAGGCGTCTTTACGTCAATCCGGCTGGTTGGAAGCAATCGGCCCTGATTATCTGGAACAAGCCTACCGTGCGGCTAAAGAGGTAATTGACGAAAACGGCTGGGATATCCAACTGTATTACAATGACTATAATGATGATAACCAGAACAAAGCAGAAGCTATTTATCAAATGGTGAAAGAAATAAATGAAAACTATGCAGCTGAAAATGATGGTGAATTGCTGATTGACGGGATTGGTATGCAAGCACACTATAATTTGAATACAAATCCTGAAAACGTAAGACGTTCTATGGAAAAATTCATCTCACTTGGTGTAGAAGTAGGTGTGACAGAGTTAGATGTTACTGCCGGAAGTGATAATGAATTAACGGAACAACAGGCACAGGCACAAGCCTATTTATACGCACAGTTATTTTCATTATATAAGGAACATGCAGAGCACATCTCTCGTGTTACATTCTGGGGATTAAATGACAGCACGAGCTGGCGCGCAGCCCAAAGCCCGCTGCTGTTTGATGAAGACCTGCAGGCAAAGCCGGCATATTATGCAATTATGGATCCAGAGAAATTCATTGCAGAATATGAACCTGTAGAGAAAGAAGAAGCGAATCAGGGTAATGCATCCCATGGAACTCCTGTTATTGATGGTCAGATTGATGAAGTTTGGGATAATGCCGCTGAATTACCTGTTAACCGCTATCAGATGGCATGGCAAGGCGCAAGTGGTGTTGCCAAAGCACTTTGGGATGAAGAAAATTTATATGTGCTTGTACAGGTAAGTGATGATACGCTGGACAAATCCAGTGCAAACAGCTGGGAACAGGATTCTGTCGAAGTTTTTGTTGATGAGAATAATGGAAAGACAGCTTATTACGAGGAAGACGATGGTCAGTACCGGGTGAATTTTGATAATGAAACATCCTTTAATCCTGAAAGCATTGCAGAGAATTTTGAATCGGCAACAAAAGTTTCGGATGGTGGATATACTGTGGAAGTGAAGATTCCTTTCCGCACCATTACACCAGAAAATAATGCGAAGATTGGTTTTGATGTGCAGATTAATGACGGAAAAGACGGGGCTCGCCAAAGCATCGCAACATGGAATGACCTGACAGGTGCCGGCTTCCAGGACACTTCTGTATTTGGTGAATTGACACTTGTTGGATCAAATGAAGAAGAACAGCCCGAAAAACCAACTCCAGGGAAACCGAATAAACCTGGTAAACCTGATAAGCCTGGTAAAACTAAAAAGGTTGTCATAGCAAACCCGCCTATTAACGATAACAAAGTATTGATCGATGATGAGATTATCGAAAAGGTACAAGAAAATGGTGTATTGGAAATTAACATCAGCCGCTACAAACAAGCTCTTGAAATTGTGTTAACAAACGATCAGATCATTCATTTAAAAGAGCAAAATGCAACCATCACCATTAAACAAAAGAATGCCAATGCAAGTTTTCCAGCATCCGTTTTATCTGATGACGAAGAGGAAGTTGCAATTACTTTCGATCAGATTGACGAATGGGAACAAGCATGGAGTAAAGCATTAGATTTACTGTTTAACAAAAAATAAGCTTTAGCTAAAAGAGTACCGAACTATAGTTGAATGGAATCATTCGCTATAGTTCGGTTTTTTTCATGATAACTTGCTAAAAAGCTTACTGCATATACCGGTATTCCATCAGTTTTTTCAGCATTGTAATTTCTTCCTGCAGTCCCTTCCCAACATTCGTTTCGCCAACCTTTTTCCGCTCAAGCTCCTTATCTACGACCCGCCTCACAGAAAGGACGTCTGCCCCATTATGGATTACTTCTTCTTTTGAATTAAAGTGCTGGTGGGCAACAAGCTGCATTCCAAACGAATTATATAATAAGGTATATCCCGCAATTCCTGTTGTTGATTGATATGCTTTGGAAAAACCACCATCAATAACAATCATCTTGCCATTTGCTTTAATCGGATTCTCCCCTTCAATTTCTTTTACTGGCGTGTGGCCATTGATAATATGACCCTGATCAGGATCTAAATCAAATTCCTCAAGAATTCTGCGGCATACCTCTTCATTTTCTCTTAAGTAATAGTAGTGATTCTTCACTTCTTTGTGTGATGCTTTATCTTTTATAAAATACCGTTCGAATGTTGTCATCGCACGTTTTCCGAACAAAGAGGAATACTCTCCTGTCCATAAATACCACACCATGTCTGTTGCCAGGTCATCTGTCTGATCACGGTGGGAAAAAGCATAACGCAAGTATGCTTCAAACTGGTCCAGCAATGCACGACCTTTGTACACCTTGCCTTCAATCTCCATCTGTTCCATCTCACCATCTTCATTAAGCGGAATACAGCCATGGATAAGAAGGTTGCCATTGTACGGCAGATAAAGACTGCCTTTTTTCATTAAAAATTTCATATGACGAGCTAACTTCTCCGAATGCTGCACTGAGACTAACAGCTTATTGATGACCTCTTCTTCTTCTGCAAGCAATTTTGCCGGCTCGTCTGGATCAATTGTAGCAAAACACATATTTTCTAACGGGTATGTCTTGCCATAGATCATAATTTCCTGATTTTCATAATCAATCTGCTCCAAAACTAAGCGATCTTCCATATTAAAAAATTCACGCCGTTTAATAATCGGGCTTTCCAATTTAAATTGAATGATCGCAATTGCCTGGTGGATCTTCGTGATTTGCAGTGCTTCATGTTCTGATAATGGTTTGTCTTTATGCTGCTTCGGACGGAACGAGGTGTTATCATCATAATATTTCTCCGCAAGTGTAAGCAGCGGACGAAGATTGATCCCGTACACATCTTCGATTATATCGAGGTTATCGTAACGGGCACAAATCCGGATGATATTGGCAAGACATACTTTTGAACCTGCAAATGCTCCTAACCAGAGTACATCATGATTCCCCCACTGAATATCAAGAGAATGATAGTTTATGAGAGTGTCCATGATTTTGTCCGGATCGGGGCCTCGGTCGTAAATATCGCCAACAACATGTAAATGATCAACAATCAGTCTCTGAATCGTGTAGGCAAGCCCTGTTATCAGCTTATCAGATTGGCCAAGCGCAATAATCTGCTGAGTGATTTGCTCGTAGTATGTTTTTTTATTTGAGTATTTATCTGATTTATAAAGTAGTTCTTCTATGACAAAAACAAATTGCTCAGGCAATGCTTTCCTCAGTTTGGATCGGGTATACTTGGACGACGCATATGGAATTAGTGTGATCATGTCACAGATAACTTGCAGATACCACTTGTGAAGCTCTTCTTTATTGGTAAATTTATTTTTCATTAGTTTGATTTTGTCTTCCGGATAATAAACTAATGTGGCAAAGTCATTGATTTGCTGTTCTGTCATGGTGTCTTTAAATATATCTTTAATCTTCTCTTTTACTTTACCAGATCCATTCCGAAGCACATGCTGAAATGCGTGATATTCTCCATGCAGATCACTAACAAAGTGTTCCGTACCCTTTGGAAGATGGAGAATAGCTTCTAGATTGATGATTTCAGTCACGACTTTTTCTTCACTATCATATTTCTCGGATAACAGATCTAAGTATTTTGTATTCAAAATGGGGGCTCCTTTCAAGTTAACAGATTTACGATTAAATATATGTTACATTGTATCAATAAGTGCAACACATTTCCAGAGTTTTATTTAAATAGTGCATCATATTTGATCTGATTTGTGGTTCATAAGGGATATAACGTGTGTTTTATAAGGATTTAGAGAGGAGTAATTTCCTGGCATATAGGAGCTTCTTTAATACATTACAACTTTTAATCAAGTAATCAGCCATTATGATATGCCGAATAAAAAAGAGACTTCCATATATTGTACCTAGTGTCTCACCAGTTATCTTTACCTGGAAGGTCTCCGATTGAACAACGATAAACTTTGTTACTGCTTCTTTGAGCTCTTCTGTTTTTCCAGTCTCAATCAATTGATTGGGTGTTCGCTCATTATTTGTTAACTCGTTTAGTTGTTCAGCTGCTTCTTCAGTATTACTACAAGAGGAAAGAAATGTTACCATTAAAAAGGTTAATATAATCTTTTTTATTGAAAATTTATAATGGCTAGTGGAAAAGTACCCATAAATAATAGGAGGAAACTCGTCATATCCCCCTGCTACTATTGCAAGGAAAAATGGAATCATCAAGCATTTTCTTCGGTTTCTATATGAAGTAAATTATATGGATAATGATGTTACACGATTTATGAAAACAACGACAGTAAGTACAGATGATCGTCCCGGTCGCGACTTAGGAGTGCATGAAGTAATGGAATTGATAGATTTCTTCTCTGAAAAAGTGGATCACCAGCAATCTTTGGTATCATTCATGTTTTAGTTACTACTGGAATGCGTAATGAGGAACTCTGTCGAGCAAAAGTTGGAGACATCGAGTATGACCGTGATCGTCAGCGGTATTACTTACATATTATCGGAAAGGGAAATAAGAAACGGATTGTGCCGCTGCGTGATAAGGTAATTCAAAGCATGAACCGACTTCGTATCAGTCGAAACATGCCTCCAATTCATGAATCGTCAGCAGATATGCCACTAATTGTTACTTCTAGAGGGAATGCATATAGCCCGTCTTATTTGTCACAGTATTTGCATAAAGTGATAAAGCGGACGGAGTTACCAATGCTAGAAAAGAAAACCATCACACCACATACGTTCCGTCATGCTTTTGCTATACTTTCTTATCGAGAAGGAATTGACGTTTATACGATTATGCGATCATTGGGACATGAAAATATTGAGACCACAAAAATCTATTTACCGAAGGAAATGGAGAAAGATGAGCATGCTGTATTGCAGTGGAAAAAAACAGCGATGAAAAAATATATTAATATTTAATAAAAAAGTTTCTTAATCCTCCCTTTTAGCTATTATATATTAAAAATATAAACCTAAGGGACCAGCAAATTAAGTTGCTTAATAAAGAAAGAATTCTCTAAATAAGAATCGTTACTTTTAATATATATAATAACAAATATATATATCAATAACTAATTTTTTCCTGAATAATAAATTTATTTGATGCGATTTTATTTTATTCTATATATGTATTTTTCTTGATGGTTGCTTATATAAAATACAAAGTCATGACGATGCCAAAGAAACATATAGTGCAAAAAGTACCCGATAAAGCAAAGTTTTCGCCCTTATTGATCTTTTTAATAGAGATTAATAATGAAGGAATAAAGCATATTGAAAATACAGGAAATAACCAAGCTAATATAACGATCATTAATCCAACTTCCTTTCTGATATTCTCGTAAAGTCATTATAACAAAAAAATATACCCTCGAGGTATATGGAAAATATAATCCTCGAGGTATATAATCATTGGACATCAAATTGGACATTTACAGTGTCAGCATCAGAATACGATAAAGCAGGCGTAACACCAATCCCTCCAGGGTATATACTTATACTTGGTGAAGCTACAACAATTTGATGACTATATGACCCGTATATATTCGACTCTACAACAGACGTATTTGCTTTATCAACTCTATATGCGATATATCCTTCATAATTTCTTCCATCTTCATACCTAGAATTAACCCAAGTAGGTTGTAAATTAAAATTGACTGCCATACCATTAGGCCCTTGATGTGGTGTTGAATAATAATAATCATTTTCTATTGACTTTCTTGATGTACAATCGCAACCTCCATAGTCATCTTTATAGCCATTCCAATAAATATCCATTTCTGCCTTCGCTACTAAAGAATTTGGGATGATAGACCAATCTTCACTATGTGATATACCTATAACATCCTTTAGTAATACAGCTGGTCCGTTTAACCACTCATATGAATTCTTAAATGCATATTCATCTCCACTAATATGTGATACATATCCAGTTAATCCAATCCACCCACTAGATTCATATTCTTGCTCTGCGTATTGTAACTGAATTAATTGTTTGTCGATTTCATCTAAGGACTTTTCAGCGTCCTGATGAGCTGAATTATTTATCGCTTTACTTTTAGTTATAATCTCCTGTTTTTGCATTTCTAATCTATTAATCTTTTCCTGAAGTTCTTTCTCTTTAGCATTTAACTTTGCGCTTTCTTGTAACGCAGTTTCCTTATCAAATTCAACCATTTCTTGTACTTCGTTAGTAAGTTTGTTTATTGTGACCTTAAAGTATCTTTCACTTCTACTAACTAGCTCACCTTCTGAACCACCAAGTCTGTCTATAGCTTCTTGAGGCATGTTTTCAATTTCTTCTTCACTAAATCCTAACTGAGTAAATTTCTTCATAATTGCATCATCTTTGTCTCCTGCAGCTACACTAGGAACAAAAAGAAACATTGCAATTAGCGAAATAACAGAAAGTATAATAGATTTCTTGACCATTTTATAATCTCCTTCCGAATTAGAACTTGCTATAACTACCTTAACTAACAAAACAATGTATGATAATTAGAGATAGGTGTGACTTACAGATACAAACTTAACAAACAATCTTTTTGGAAATAACTATTATAATCCCCCCCTTTTGATGAGATAAATTAGTATCCCTTTATTGTCATATACCGAGATGCTTGTTGTGATAAAAACTTTTTGTTCATTCTACTTATATAACAATCCACGCTTCATGTTGTAACGGTATTTTTTAATTTATTTTTTCTACAAGTTCCTTTTCTAGCAATCTAGCTTTATTTACATTCTATTGTATTTTTAAGGATATACTAGAAAGTACTGAGTTTTAAAAAGTAAGAATTTCTATTAGATCTTCCTCGATGACGTACTAATTACCCGTTTTGTTTTTGAAAATATTGGAATGCATTTCTCTTTTATGAATAGATATTACACTTTTCAAATATTTAAATTACTTTACCGCTTTGTATCTTTTACGTTTTCTTTCGATTAACCCTTTGTTTGACAACTCATCTATTGCTGCTTTTATTTCTTTTAAATCATAAGTTTGAGAAGTTATTTGATGGATATGATAATAATCTTCCTCTGGTTGAGCTGCTAGAGACAAAAACAGTCCAATAGCTGTTGATGATAACCCTTTTTGAAATATATTACGGTCAACAAATAAAATATCTTTTTTTATATAATAATTAACCATAACTACTACTCCTCTTTATATTTTCACATTCATATCTTCTATATAATTTTGAAGTAATACTTTCAGTTTCTCTACCTTTACTAATTTTAATTTTCCCGCATTTTATTTCTAGGCCATATTATTGTTAGTTCATCAATCTTCTCCCCTTAATTTTCCTATTCTCTTATGTAATTTGAATTTAAAAAAATATTTGATACTTCTCTTCTATAAATGCCAGCAATTATCTTCATATAAAAACCTTGCTTTTTACGTTCTACTTATATAACAATTAATTTTCTATTTGGTAACAATAAATTTTTATATTTTTTTATTTTTCTCTACCATTAAACTGAGTGACCTAGTATTATTTGTAGTATTTTGCTAGTATAAGAATAAATTAACATATTTTTTAGATATACTTTATAAATCCTCAAAGGGGCGGAGAATATATGAAAACAAAGCTTCATCTATTGATTCACAAAGAATTTTCGTCTTTGAATAAATCCCAACAAGAAGAAGTTTATCGCGATTTCTATAAACTAGTGTATGGCACTGTTATAAAAATCCTCCATGATCATGCGACAACTGAAGATATCGTACAAGAAGTTTTTATTAAGACAATTTACAATTCACCAGCAATTGATAATGAACAGCAATTAATAGGCTGGATACGAGTAGTGTCAAAAAATTTAACGCTAAATATATTAAAGAAACAAAAAAAATTAGTAACCAAGACGATATTGAAAGTGTTATTAATAATAAAGCAATTGGTATGGACGAATCCATTGAAGATCAAGTTGTATTCAGACAATTAGAAGAAGGCATTTCTCAATCTGTGTCTGAACTCCATTCCGAATATCAAAATGTGATAAAAACAAAGTGGATCGACGGAAAAACGAATAAAGAAATAGCGAAAGAATTCAAATCTACGGAAAATGCTATTAAGCAAAGGCTTTACCGTGCAAGAAAAGCACTTAAAGGGAAAATGTCAAAATGGGGGTTTAACGATGAAAAAAGATGAATTTGACAGTTTATTTGAAGAATCGTATGGAAATCTCATACATAATGATTCTAAAGATGATGGTTTAGATTATCATAATTCTTGGATGGAAGTAAAAAAACAAATAAAATCAATAGAAAAAAGAAGACGCAGAAACTCTCTTTTACGTAATGTATCTGTCGTATTAATTTCTATGTTTATAGGGGCATTAGTTTTTACTAATATAGGTGATACAAAAGCGTTTTATCCTTTTTATCAATCATTAAGGGAATTGCCAGGAGAGATTACTTCCATAATTTTTAAGAACCAGGAAAATTCAGGGATTGCTGTTAAAACTCCTCCACCGCCTGGTGAAAACACAAATAATAATTCTGATATAACAGAAAAAGTCATATCTACAGACAATCTGGAAGAAATAGGAAATAATTTGGACTTTATATTCACACCTTTTAGTTACATCCCAAAGGATTATGAATTTAAAAATGCCGATTTATATATAATGCAAGGGCAAGATAACTCTAGTAAGGTGCGATTTGAGTTTTCCAAGGGGGAAAAGTCTTTATGGGTAACAATGACCGTTCTTGGAAATGATAGTACAGTTGGTTCAGGGGCTAATAACGCGAATGTAGCGGAAGTATCTCTAGAACATGGCAAGGGGTATTTCACTTCTTCAAGTGATGGAAGTTCAAAATTAGAATTCTTAAAAGGTAATGTACATGTAAATATTTTAGGAGATTTAGAAGAGGAAGATTTGATACATTTCGCAAATAATATGTAAAATAGCCAGGTATTATCCTGGCTATTTCTATTTCATCAATAAATTACCGCTAAATGTTTCACCTTGCTCATATACTCCATTATGATAGAGCCAATGACTAGTTTTCACCCTATAATAATAGCCTTTTTCTGCGCTCCGCAATATTGAATTATCAAACAATTTTTTATTAGAGTCACTATCTTCATTACCTGACCCCACATATTTCCATGACTTACCGTCCCATTTTTGAAGAAAAAAAGTTATTCCTATGGTGTCTACTTGCTGCTCTGCGTATGTTGTTCCTTCTAAACGGAGACTATCTTTGTCATGAATTGTTAATAGATTCGTGCCATCCAATAGATAATCGTGGTCCGGATCAAATATTCCCTTTATATCAATATCTTCTGGAGGGGGAGGTGTCTTTGCTCCTACTTCAGAAGTATGTTCAGCGTGTGATACATTCGGTAGAGAGACCAAGACCATAAATCCTAAGATAACTGCTGGAATAACTCTAAAAAATATTTTTTTCATATTAATTCATCACCTTCCGTATATTTATTGTCACTTGATTTGACGAAAATGGGAATGCTAGCTATTATTAGTAACAATTAACAGTCCTATTATTATATTTCGACAATTAAATTGAAAACCCTTCTTTAAATTTCTTTTCTTACTGATGACAAGAAGTGCGGAAGATATTTACAATACCGAGTAAGTGATGCCATTGGTTACACAAGTATTAACACAAAAAGCAGAAAAGGCGGATCACATATAGTGTCCGCTTCCTCAAGATACATATTTAACAAATGACGGGATGTGTAATTTACCGTTTTTTGTATAATTTCTAAATTTCACTTGGCATTTAACTTTATCTGGATCAATATAAATAAACTGTTTATTTTCCTTCGTTACCCACTTTGGATAATTTTTATATAGCAATTTTTTAGCTGCAGGAGTCATGAATTCCATAATTCCAACAGGCTCGACTTTATTTCCATCTAATTTTCCTAATAATAATCCGAATTCTTTTTTTCTTAGCCCGATGATAGAAACATCTTCAAATTGATAATTGATCACTTTTAACCAATGGGAAGAACGTTTATTAATCTGATAAGGAGAGTCAGATTTTTTTAAAACAATTCCCTCCAACTCGTTTTGTTTAACCAAATTGAAATATGTTATACCATTTCCATATATCCATTGAACCGATATCACATGTTCAGAAACAGGTAAAAATGAAGATAGTAATTCTTTTCTTTCATAAAGCGGCAGACTAGTAACTTTCTCTCCTTTATAATACATCACATCAAATACTGCATATTGAATAGAATGCAGTGAGTTTTTAGAATGGAATCGAGACATCATCGCTTCAAAGTCGGGCTTTCCATTCGGACCAGGTACAATGATTTCTCCATCTATTATCGTTCCATTTGGAATATCTATATTATGAAGTTCCGGAAATTTCATGGTGACATCGTTGCGGTGGCGTGTATATAGTTTTACTTTATTATCAAATTTAGCAAGAATCAAACGGATGCCATCCAACTTTAATTCCGTTATAAATTGTTCGTTATCAAATGGTTTATCCTCTTTATTCAGTAACATGGGAAATACAAACATAGCTAATCACCTCTACCCTATTTTAACATGATAGATTAAGTTGATATCTTCTCATTACGCAATAACAAAAATTTTTAAACTATGGATTTATAAGGATTTGATAATTAATTACTTATTTAATTGACCTCAAAAAAGAATTTCTATTTTTCTACATAAGGTTATCTACAACCGCTGATCCATCCATTGCAAAATATCTGCTATGGTTGTCTTGTGATAACTTGGATGCAAGATGTGATGAAAGCCGTCATTAAATGCCAGTCGCTTTTTATCAACCTCCAACTTATCCAGAAAGCTCTGAATAATGGCCGGCTGCACAATCGGATCCTTTTCATCGTATACACAAAGCACCGGATAACGGAATGTTGCAGCTTCCGCCAAGGCATTAATCCCATTTTGCAATAATTCAGCCAGCCATTTAGGTGTAATTTCCGCGGTCATATATGGATCATGACGAAGCGCTTTTTCGGGAGGAAGGTATGGTGCCAGCTGCCCCATCCTCCTGATAAGTGACTGCCATTTCATTGGATTAATAGATAAAGCCGGTACAACTCTTGAGGATAGATGCAACATTTTTCTGGCAATTAGAGGAATCTTAAACCTTAATGCCAGGGCTGGTGCTGATAAAATCACGCCATTTGTTTCATTAGCGTGGAGCTGACTGTATCGGATAACGACTAAACCACCGAGGCTGTGGCCAAATAGAAAAACTGGAAGTGCTGCGAATTTTACGGATACCCAATCCATCAGTTTATGTAGATCATCTAAATATTCCTGAAAAGTATTAACATGACCCCGCATCCCGTCCGATTGACCAAAACCTCTTAAATCCGGAGCTACCACTGCGATATCCTGCTTCACGCACTGTTCACTAAGTGTCTGATACCTGCCGGAATGCTCACCCGCACCGTGAACTACAATGATAACAGCTCTGGGGTTGGAAGGTTCCCATGTTTGATAAAAAAGTTGAAGACCGTCTTCCGATTGAAGGAAGTAGCTCGAGTGCATAATCTAACCTCCGCTTTTTTTGATGATAACCTAAGAATCTTGCTCAGGGCTTTATGAAATAGAGGGAAATAAAATCAACCGGGTCTTCGGTGTAGACCAGCCACTGCTATTACTGACTGACCCGGATTTGAAGACAGTGGAAAGGAGACTTCGTATACATTAACCAGTACGATCCTAATTAACCTGTATCCATTCAGAATCAGTTGTGAACTTAGTTTATATAAGAAAGATCAAACTATACTCTTCTACCGGGAATTTGAATTTGGAAATGTTTTGTTAGCTATCAAAAGGGAATGTTATTATCAGCAATCTTTCTATAAGAATACAATCTTTGAAAGGTTATAAAACTTCCAGTAAAGGTGATTAAATGTTCAAATCGAAAAAGGTTAACAATGCTTTAAAACTGGGGCTGCTCTGGCTCCTATATATTACCCTTCTTTATATTTTTATTAACACGAACCTTGAGGGGACTTTGCTAATGGCGGCTTTCGTTATTACCACTCTGGTATTTGTAGCAGCAACTGTCTGGTTTGTTCGAAAAGTCATTAAGAAACCAGGCTATCGTGAAGGAAAAGAAAGATAGAACATAAAAAAGCTACCTATCTTCGTTGACAGGTAGCTTTTCTCATTCCTATTCCTACTCAAATAAATCTGACAAATCGACTTGAATACCTTTTTCATTTTTCCGTTGTTCGTTACGCAATTCCTTTGCCACTTTACGATATTCGATTTCTTCGTCTGTTAAAAATTCATACCCCGCGCCATTACAGCTCGAACAAATAAACGTTTCCTCTGCCGGATTTCTGTGGATATCTTCATGTATTTCCGTAAAAGCACCCTTCCCCTTACAGGTAGTGCATGTTGTCATCGTTACGTTTGCCATACTTCATTCCCGCCTTTTTTCATCAGTTTAATTCTATGTTCTATTCAGAAACCTTATGGTATCATTATCGGTATTTTTCACGAAAAAGTGAATACACCTTCAGAATGGCCCACTTTCAAAAAGTATACCAGGGTATAATAGGAATCATTTTTATAGAATTATACAATAAAACCATGTTGATTCCTACGCGGGATCCTGATCAAATCTAATAAAAAAATATACAGGAGTGGTTTTATGAAGTGGAGAAAAAAATTAGCTGCAGGAGCAACAGCAACAATGCTTGCAACAAGTTTGTTTGTTGTTAATGCAGAAAGCGCGGATGCAAAAACGTTACTTAACCCTAACCAGTACGTTTCTGCCTTAAATGATAATGTAGTCGGTCATGCGATTACTGAATCCGGCGAGTTATTCTATTGGACGAAGTCAGAAGGCCCGGCCAATATCGGATTAGATGAAATAAAGGATGTAGCAAATGCAGCAGGTTATAAAATTGCCTTAACACATGACGGGGAAGTATTCGGCTGGGGCAGTAATCAAACAGGCGGCCTAGGACCCAATGTCCCTGTTTATGAAAGTGAACAGTCCCAGAAATTTCATTCGATCGCACTAAACAATGTGGCATCAATCGATGGGTATAATGATGTTACTTTTGCAGTTAAAAATGATGGTACAGTGTGGGGCTGGGGTCGGAGTGATTCCTATGGCAGATTGGCTCAATCCGAGTGATTTCTGCAAACAAGTTCACCAATTCAGCTAGATTTGCAAAATATAGCAGCAGTCGATGTCAGCTATTATACAGCAGCTGGTATGAGTACAAATGGAGAGCTGTATTTATGGGGATATAAACGCCTCATAGGGGGAGATATAACAAACAACGGAATTTATAAACTTCCTGAAGTAAACGATGCCAAAGCTTTCTCTATTGGATGGGAACATTTTGCCTATGTTAATGAAAGTGGTCAGGTATATACGCTGGGGAAAAACGGACTTGGCCAGCTTGGAATCGGATATACGGGAGAGACTGAAACAGAACCACAGCTTGTGGAAGGTTTAACAAATGTAGTGGACGTCTCTGCAGACAAACATTATACCATTGCCCTCAAAGAAGATGGTACGGTCTGGGGCTGGGGTGAAAATAATAATAATGTACTTGGCAGTGGTCAAGGAAACGTTGCTACCCCTAGAAAGATCCAGGGCTTGTCGGATATCATCGCCATTTCCAGTTCGGAATATAACAGTGTTGCTTTAAAGGCAGATGGGTCTGTCTATACTTGGGGAAGAACACAGATCGCCGGCAATAAAGCAACTCCTTATAAAATTCCCGGCTTGAATTTGTTTGATGGGAAGAAAACGGTCCGTGTAACGATAAATGATGTACTCTTCTATTTTGATCAGCCTGCTGTTACATTAAACGGTTCTGCTCTCGTGCCATTACGCGGAATTTTTGAAGCGATAGGCGCAGATGTAAAGTATGAGGCCAAAACAGAAAAAATCCGCGCTACAAAAGACGGTGACCTGATAGAACTGACCGTGGATTCTGACACGGCATTTGTCAATGGCCAAAAGCAAAAGCTGAAGACACCTGCCATTAAAATAAACGGCCGTACGATGGTTCCCTTAAGATTTATCAGTGAAGCACTTGGCGGAACTGTGGAATGGGATGCGGAGTACAGAATAGCTAAAATCTATAATAAATAACCTTAGATTAGTAGCTGGAGCAATCCGGCTACTGTCCCTTTTTCAACCTGATTTAAAGAGGAGGATCCTTGCATGAAGAGAACTTTCCTGACTGCCATCATGCTGATATCTTGTTTATTTATTCTTTTTCCAGGAAGCAGTTTTGCTGTAGATCAAACAGATGATACGTATATAAGAGATGGATTATTATTCAAATCGACAGCATTCCTGCCAATGAGATCTATTTTTGAAGCATTTGACAGTACCGTTAAATGGGATGGAGAAACAAGAACAGTTACCGCCATTAATGAAAACCATACAATTGTCTTAAAAATAGATTCCGATATTGCTCTAATAGACGGGGTAAAAAAGAAGCTCCCCGAAAAAGTGATGATATTTCAGGGTTCCACGATGGTTCCAGTACGGTTCATTTCCGAGACGTTGGGAGCAGAAGTGGAATGGCGTAGTGAATTTAAAGAAGTAATCATAACAAAAGAAGATATGCAGTTTACCATACGTACCTTCCCTACTAAAGGTTATGAAGAGGATGAGTATGGCGTTGCCTACAAAGAGCATCAGATTCAGGCAGTGGAATTTTACAGAGAATATGAAGCGATGTTTGAAAGAATAACAGCTTTCGGAAAAAATCCCGCTAAAAGCGAATGGGATTCCTTCCAGGCAGAGTTTGAAGAGCTGTATAACAACAAATGGGCATTTTACTATATCGATGCTTACGAGGACTATGAATATATTATTTCTGCATCAGAAGTTCAGTATAACATTCTGGAATTTGTTCATTTAATTGACCGTCATGTAAGTGGGGATACTAGTCTTACATCTTACTATGGCCAGGAATATAATTCATTAAAAAATAATATTATACAGGGACTAAACGGATTAAAACATGATATTCACTATAATATTATTCCGAAATAGATAAGCATCACCATTTCCCCTGATCTCAGGGATCAATTTATTTATGAATGGAGGAATTAGTATGGAAAACAACCCGCCATTACAAGTAAGCGGGCAGATTATTTTGCCAGGATATGAACTATACAATGAAAAAAGGAAAGTATGGAATAAATACGTTGACCGCCGCCCTGCTGCTATATTTGAATGCGAGTCAGAGGCTGATGTCATATCAGCAGTAAATTATGCGAACAACGCCAATTTAGAAATCTCCATCCGAGGAGGCGGGCATCATCTTGCAGGCACTGCTGTCTGTGATAATGGCGTCATGATCGACATGTCCCAATTCAGAAAGGTTACGGTTGATGAGAAAAATCGAAGAGTATATGTAGAAGGTGGAGCAACACTGGCAGATGTGGATTTGGAAACCCAAAAATTCGGTTTGGCAACACCAACAGGTACCGTTTCCCAAACTGGTATTGCCGGGCTTGCACTCGGCGGGGGTTTCGGCTATCTAAGAGGGAAATACGGATTAACCTGTGACAATATCGTTGGGGCACGTCTGGTAACAGCAGAAGGTGAGCTGATTACAGTTAACGAGCAGGAGAACCCGGATCTGTTGTGGGCGATCCGAGGGGGAGGCGGTAACTTTGGTGTCGTTACAAGTTTTGAATTCCTACTCCATTCTGTAGGACCAGACGTTTTGGCAATTGATGTGATGTATGACTATAAAGATAGCAGGAAAATTTTGAAAGAGCTGCAGGATTATATGGAATCCGCACCAGATGACATATCTGTCAATCTATCAATAGTAAGGCTTCCTGCTGCCCCCTTTTTACCGGAGTTTCTTCATAACAGGCGAGTGATCACACTGACAGGCATGTATGCAGGCGAGATGAATGGTGAAGAGGATGGTATCATCGCCCCCCTTCTATCACTTGCAGAACCAATCATGGACCATACTGGTTTAATGCCATATACCGAGCTTCAAAAGAAACTTGATCCGATGGTTCCAGACGATGCAAGGCTTGACGGCACCTCTCTATTTTTTAAACATCTGTCAGACGAAACCATTGATATCCTGCTGCAGGATATAGAGCAGGCAGAACTTCCCATGGTAATGGTTCAATTATGGCCATTGCACGGGCAAATGAACCGGATACCGTCTCAAGATACAGCATTTGCGATCAGGGACGCAGGATATTTACTAATAATTGATGGAGAAATATCCCCGGACGATCCAGCTAAATGTTCTGAATGGATGGATTCCATATACAGTAAGTTACTGCCATTTTCCAGCCATGAATCATCGTATGTAAATGGCGTGAAAGTGGATAAAGAGATTACAAGAAAAGCATATCGCCATAACTATGAAAAACTCGTCTCCATTAAAAAGAGGTATGACCCGCAGAATCGTTTTTGTCATAACCATAATATTGACCCTGAGTAAGTAGGCATTTCTCACATGGAAGGAGGTGAATGTTATGGCAGCAAAGTTTTTGAAAATAGCTGTTGTTTACTTTGTAACCGGCGTCCTGTTAGGATTGACAATGGGAATCACTCAGAACTTTTCTTTTACATCCGTTCATGCACACATCAATCTGCTGGGATGGGTCTCCCTGGCCCTGATTGGAGTCATTTACTATTGCTATCCGCAAGCAGGCACGACTTCCCTGGCTAAGGCTCACTTCTGGCTTCACAATTTAGGACTGCCAATAATGCAGGGCGCCTTATTTATCATGCTACTAACAGGGAACCATTCGATGGCAGGAGTCACTATCGCCGGCTCTCTCATGCTCGTAATTGGAGTCATTTTATTTCTTATCAATATTTTTAAAAATGTGAGTGATGTAAAAGATGTTCCGTTCATAAAGAATAACGCCATGTGAATTGAGCCGTACTCTAAAAAATGTTTAGGCAAGGATGTAATATACTTCCCTGCCTTCATTTTTTATTATACGATTTTCATGATCTCATTGATTAGCTGTGACCTGTTTTTTGTACCGGTCTTTTTCAGGATACTGCTGATATGTTTTTTGACTGTAACTTCCGCAACAAATAACTCTTCCGCAATTTCACTATTACTTTTATCATGAAGGATTAATCCGACAATTCTTTTTTCCTGATTCGTTAAAGAAAAAATATCTGCAATCACCTCTAATTTATTATTACTGGAAAAGTTGTTCGTAAATTGCTTTAGATAGATTGCTAATTTCGCACCGCTCACATCAAGTATATAGGTCGGGGAAGGAATGTCCTCACCGAAATCAAAGGAAACCGCATCAGGAACTTCCTCAAACCCAATATCCCCAAGTAAATCCTGAAAAAACTTTATCGGTGTGGATGTGATAATTTTGCCACCGGGAAGGGATAATGTAAATAAATTGTATAATAAATAGGACATTGCTGAAATATCAGCATGGTCAATATAGTCCAGATGTCTAATATACCAGCCGGCACTTTCCTCTGCAGGAACTTTAAAACTATCTAATTCTTCTTCAGATAACTGGTCAAAATATGCTCTGGAAACAGGCTCTGCTGCCAAATATTTTAATGTATCCTGATTGATCGGAACAATAATTGATAAGCCAAGCGTTTTCCCTTGTTTATTTTTTAGCAGATTCGTTGTTTCATATCCCATCTTTTGAATATATTCCGGTCCGACGAATTCCACTTCTTTCTTATTATGTTGCAAGGATGCATAGAAATGATAGGACTTATTAGTAGATCTGTTGAAAAACCTTGCTTCACTTTCTTCAATGTTCTGTTTCTTGTATTTAAAAAATGCTTCTACATCCTGAAAGTTATAAGCCTCCACGGGTTCCAGATACAACGTGCTATCCATTGACTGCTGAAAAAAGGCCGATTGAATGAAGTCATTTTTCAAATGATAAAAAAACTGCGCAATGTCATGCGGCGATCTTGTTTCGATGGTCCTTTTATAATAGTATTCAGCAATCCGCTCGGAAACCGAATGATAATAGTCTAAGTTCCTGTGTTGAAGATCTACCTGAATAGCATCACGGATCAAGTCGTGAATAGCCCAGCCTGTGCTTCTTACTCTTACAAACGATAAAGATATGAGTTTATTAAACTCGTGAAGCGGAATATCTCTGTTAAGAACTGCGGACAGGCTCGACTGGTCGAAACTGTGGAATAATGCGGCAACATAGATCAGGTTATGAGTTTCTTCATCCTCTACCTCTCTGAGCCACCTTTCCGTCAACTCAAGTAAAATATGTGAAGAATCTTCTGAAAGCAATTCGGCAGAAAGCTCCCCTTTTGTAAGCGTTGCAAGAGAGAGTGTTAACGGGTGACCGTTTGTAAATTGCCAAAGTTCTTCTATATGTTTTTCATCCTTTATGTTAAAACGGTTCAGATAGGTGCGGGATTGTTCCAAAGTAAAATCATTTAATTCTATTTGTTTGGCAAGATGACGCCATGCAGCTGATTCAGTCCATTCATTCTTTAACTGCTTTCTTCCTGAAAGAACAACAAGTATATTATCAGGTAATGTCTGGACAAAAACCTGACGGAACCATCTGTCTAAATCATCCATCATTTCATACGTATCGATCGCGATTACCATTCTGCGTTGCTTAGCAATATCATCTAATAGTCTAAAGCAAGTTTGTAAGGAATAAGCTGGTGGAGATTCTAGTGGAGTTTCACTGCTGATTTCCAGCATTTGAATAAGGTATTCCGCAAATCCAGCTGGCGTATGAATATAATCCTGACTGTCCAGTGGAAGAAACAAAACATTCTCTTTTTTGGAAATTCGTGCGAACGCATTCAATAAGTAAGTTTTCCCGATTCCTCCGGTACCAAATATATGAAGGACTTTTAATGAAGGACGGGGTTGCAAAATAAACTCTCTAAAAAGCCGGATTTCTTCTTTTCTTCCAACAAAGTATTCTTCTTCAATTTTACCAACAGAATGAGATGTGTCCTGACTGCTTACCATTACGTCTCTCTTCACGTTAGAAGACATCATAACCTCCCGGAAACATGTATTTAAATATAGTTAATATTAACTAAATTGGTTACTAAAGTCAATGAGTGCCAGTACCCAATTTCCATAGACATTTTTCGACAAACAAAGAACCCGCAGTAGCTTCTGCGGGCTCTTCCGGCAGCCTATTTAGGGATAGGAGCGAAACAGCAGACTCAGTCCTGCTCCTCAGTCCAAATGATATACCCTTGCTTCATAAGGCCTTAATGTTACTGTTTTAATATCCTCTTTCTCATCCACCTCATAGTTGGATATGGCTAATTTCGGAGTAAAAGTTGTTAAATTCTCCGGCAGCCTGAACTCTGTTTTCTTCTCAAACAGATTGATCATTATTAATATTTTTTTGTTATTTAATGTACGTGTGTACGCATAGATCTGATCATCATTATCCAATATTAAATCATAGGTTCCGTAAATGAGCGCTTTTTCTTCTTTTCTTAGCTTTATCATCTTCTTATAGTAATGGTAAATGGAATCCGGATCACTGAGCTGGCTGGCAACATTAATTCGCGAATAATTTGGATTTACCTTCAGCCATGGCGTTCCAGTTGTGAATCCGGCGTTTTGCCTGCCATTCCACTGCATCGGTGTTCTTGAATTGTCGCGGCCATTTTTCCAAATGCTTTGCATAATCTCTTCATGGGACTTTCCTTCTTCTTTTTCATTTTTGTACTTGTTCTTAATTGCCACATCGTTATAGTCATCTATCGAATCGAACTGGACATTTGTCATTCCGATTTCCTGTCCCTGATAGATAAATGGCGTGCCCTGCATAAAAAAGTATAATGTAGCAAGGCCTTTTGCTGATTTGTCCCAAAATTTTTCGTCATTTCCCCATGTGGAAACAGAACGCGGCTGGTCATGATTTTCGAGGAAAAGTGCGTTCCATCCCATACCTTCCAGTCCTTTTTGCCACTTAGTTAATGTTTTTTTCAATGAAGGTAAATCAAGTCCGCCTTCTGCACTATTGCCCCATAAGCCTAAATGTTCAAACTGGAAAATCATATTGAACTTCCCGTTTTTTTCACCAACCCATTCATCTGCCTGATCTACTGTCACACCATTCGCTTCTCCAACTGTCATAATATCATACTTCTTAAATGTTTCTTCCTTTAATTCTTCCAAAAATGCCTGGATTCCTTCCCGGTTCATGTGTCCTTCAAATGATGGCACATATTTTTTCTTTTTCGGGTTTGGCAAGTCCGGAAATCCAGGTACCTTCTTAATATGAGAAATAGCATCAACACGGAATCCGTCAATTCCTTTGTCCAGCCACCAGTTAACCATTTCATACAACTCATGGCGAACCTTTTCATTTTCCCAATTTAAGTCAGGCTGTTTACGGGAAAAAACGTGCATATAATATTCTTTTGTCTTTTCATCATACTCCCAGGCAGAACCGCCAAAGATTGATTCCCAGTTATTCGGCTCTGATCCGTCTCCCTTCCCTTGATGCCAAATATAATAATCCCTGTACGGATTATCTTTCGATGAACGGGATTCAATGAACCATGGATGTTCGTCAGACGTATGATTAATGACAAGATCCATAATTAATTTCATCCCGCGTCGATGGACCGCTTCCAGCAATTCATCGAAATCTTTCATTGTACCAAAGTCCGCCATAATACCTTTGTAATCACTTATATCATAGCCATTATCATCATTCGGAGATGGGTAAACCGGACAAATCCAAATGACATCAATACCTAACTCTTTCAGGTAATCTAATTTCGATATTACCCCCTGAAGATCACCGATCCCGTCACCATTGGAATCCATAAAACTTCGAGGGTATATTTGATAGGCAACTGCCTCTTTCCACCAAACACTCTCCATCAGGTTTCTTCCTCCTTGTTGTCCCATTGCCTCCAACAGTACATAATCAATTCCTTATCTGGAAGTGCACAATACCTTTGCACAAAATGTCAGATATTTTGAATTTCAAGCGCAAACGGTTGCGCTCAAAGCGATTCTTATTCGCCCTTGCCACCACTGGAAGGGTAATAAGAATATCACTGTAAAGCAGACTATCCTGCTGTATCTATTTATAATTCTTTTTTCTTCGTTGACTGACGATACATTATTTTATGTGGAACAATAATTCTTTTTGCGGGTTCATCCTTCGCCTTTACTTTTTCAATAAGGCATCTGGATGCATGAACTCCCATCAGATAAATCTGTATATCAACCGTTGTTAACGGGGGCCTTGTAATTTCAGACAAATAAACATTGTTAAAACTTGCGATTGAGATATCTTCAGGAACATGAAAATTCAGCTGCTCCAGCATATTGATCACACCAAGACTGACAAGATCATCGGCAATGACTAACCCTGTCGGCGGCTGGTCGAGAGAAAATAATTCTTCTACCGCTTTACGCCCGCCAGACTCGAGAAATTCCGTCTGAACTTTATATTCATCCCTTACAGGCAATCCAGCTTCTTTTAGTGCCGTCATATATCCTTCCATCCTGTCAACAGTTACCAGACGCTCCGTCGATCCCCCGATAAAACCGATATGCTGATGTCCCAGATCGATTAAATGCTGGGTGATCTCCCTGCTGGCTCTGACATTGTCATTGTCTACATACGTAATCTGGTTTTCATACGCATATGGCTTACCAACAATAACGAAAGGGAAATTCTTCTCAAACAGAAAATTCGTCACTTCATCATTTGCCCGTGAATAGAGAAGAATAATCCCATCCACTCTGTTGCCAAAGACCATCCGTTTTACTTCTTCAAATTGCTCCTCTTCTGTCCCACCTGTTGAAACGTATAAGGAATATTCCGTCCCATGTGCCACAGAGCCGATCCCTCGTAAAATCTCTGGGAAAAACGGATTTTGCAATGCCTTGTCTGTTGATGATGGCATCACTACGCCGATTGCCTGCGAAGAGCGAACCGCCAGATTACGTGCATTTATATTTGGATGATAGCCCAGTTCTTTCATCGCTTTCCTGACTCGTTTCTTTGTATCTAAACTGATTCTTGAATTATCTGCAATAACTCTTGAAACGGTAGAGGGTGCTACACCTGCTTTTTTTGCTACGTCTTTTATTGTTACTCCCATAATTTCACCCTTTAATGTTAATACCTTAAATATTACTGTATTTCTATTATATGTTAACCCTTACCGATATGAAAATACTTTCGTGAATAATCGCAAGTTCATCCATTAACCCTTTGTACCCCCAGCGGTCAGCCCTGATATGAGGTAACGTTGTAAGAATAAATAAACGGTCGCAACAGGAACAGCTATTAAAATAGAACCTGCAGCAAATCTTGTGAAATTATTAGCAAAACGGTCATTGATAAAATTAAACAAACCAACAGCCAGTGTGTAGTTATCCTGGCTTGAGAGCACAATGGACGGTAACAGGAAATCAAAAAGCGGCATCATAAAATTAAATAATGCTACTACCGCCAAAATCGGTTTCGCCAATGGCAGCATGATGCTCCAGAAGACTCTTAAATGACCCGCGCCATCTATTTTTGCCGCTTCGTCCAATTCGCGAGGAATTGTATCAAAATAACCTTTTACAAGCCATGCATTAAATGGAATCTGACCGCCAAGATAAACTAATATCAGCCCTGTTAATGTATCAAGCATACCAATCATATTTAGAAAGATATACAATGCAACCATTGCCATCATTACAGGGAACATTTGCAGCAGCAAAAAGACATACAATGCATTTTTTTTGCCGACAAACTGGTATCTTGAAAAAGCATAAGCTACTAATGAAGTAATAATTACACTACCCGCTGCAACAGAAATAGAAACAATCAGTGAGTTCTTATACCATAACAGATAATCACTTTCCTCACTAAAAAGCCACTTATAATGTTCCAGTGAGAAGTTTTCCGGAATAATGGAAGATGAGTATAAACTTGTGCCCTGATTCAATGACATTCCAACCGTCCAGACAAGCGGGTAAAATATAATTATACTTGTTATCACAATCACTAGGTACATCAATGTAACTTCTATTTTGGATTTTTGTTTCTGGTTCATTATAATTCACCCTCTTCTTTGAATGATTTCGTTTGTCTGAATTGATAAAAGGCAAATCCGGAAATAATCAGACCCATGATAAGAGAGATTACTGCAGCCATTGCATAGTTATTCGTTTCAAAAGTTAACTTATATACCCACGAAATAAGGATATCTGTCCCACCAGCATTTGAATTTCGAACAGGCGGGCCACCTTCATTAAACAAATAAATAATATTAAAATTATTGAAGTTTTGTGCATATTGCATAATCAATAATGGTGCAGTTGCGAAAAGGACATGTGGAAAAGTAATATAGCGGAATTTTTGAAAGCGAGATCCGCCATCTACGTCTGCTGCTTCATACCAGTCCTTCGAGATACTCTGTAACACACCTGTGAACAGGGCAAAAATAAACGGGAAACCCAGCCATGTCTGGATCATAATGATGGCTGTCCGTGCATAGATTGGTTCACTAAGCCATGGAATACCTTCCCCGCCAATCAGCGGAATAATAATGTCCCGGTTAATTGTCCCGAAGTCATCATTAAACATCGCGGAGAAAATTAAGATGGTAACAAATGCAGGTACAGCCCATGGTAAAATTAAAATGGTACGAATTAATTTCTTAAACCGGATTCTCGGATCATTTACAATTAACGCCAAAAATAAACCAATTGCAATTTGCAGTGTTGTTGCGACAACTGTCCATACAATGGTCCAAGCTAAAACACTTATAAATGTTTCCTGCCAGATTGGTACTGTAACGAGTTCTTTAAAATTATCGAACCCGATCCACTCAACAAGATTCCTTGGTGGTGAGTTGTATAAATTATAATTGGTAAATGCGAGTAAAACAGAAAAGATAAGCGGGAATATGACGACAAAGATCATTAGTAATAATCCAGGAACCGTCATTAAATATGGGAATGCCGTATCGTAAAAATGAATAATAGTGTCCTTGAATCCTTTCGGCATCCATCCATCCTTTATTTTTTTCGCCTGATTACGCGCATCTATCACATTCCATACATACAATGCGAGCAGGATGATTGTTGCTATTAATGATAATACACCGAAAACCAATAACCGGATAGAATGGTCCGTACCCGGAATGGTACCTAATGTCCGTAAACCCCATAATCCAAAGTTAATCGAATCCAGTAATGTTATTAAAAAGGCAACCTCCAATATGATAAATATGGTACCTTTTAAGAATCTGCGGTTGTACAGCTGCCCTAACCCCGCAAAAATGATGGAAAGAATTGTGGCAACATTGGGATTATGATTTTTAAATTTATCGGTTTTGTGATTCAATTTGATTACCTCCCCAATAGAACAGAAAAAATGAGAGGGAAGAAAAATTCTTCCCTGTTAAGATTACGGTGCTAAAATTCAGAAGACGAAAGCTCTTTTTATTGAGCACCACTAGCGTCAATATTTATCTTGATTTGTTCTACTGCTTCCGGCAATACAGAAGATGGATCTTCCCCTTCAGCAAGGAACTGCAATGCATTATTCATCGGTTCCCAAACTTGTGACATTTGCGGAGTACTTGGCATCGGCACACCGTTTTCAATTTGCTCACTAAATGTACTGAAGATTGGATTTTCAATCGACTCTAATGCATTTGTATTTGTCGGTAATTCACCTGCAACATCAAAGTAATGTTTCTGGTTTTCCTCATTCGTCATAAATAACGCAAGATCTGTTGCCCATTCTGTATTTTCGGAATAATACGAAACCATCCATGCTTTTACCCCAACAAGTGATAGTGCTGCTTCCCCATTCATATCAGGGAACGGTGCAAATCCAAGGCTGTCGCCTAATGCTTCTGTGTAACTTGGAACACTCCAAGGGCCGTTGATAACAGCTCCAACTTTTCCTTCTGTAAATAAGCCGTCAATAATATCAGGGGTAGTAGAAGGTGGAATCAGTCCATCGCCAAAGAATGACTGGAATAATTCTCCGCCCTCAATAGCTCCTTCATTAGCTAACCCAATATCTGATGTATCATATGATCCATTTTCTCCGCCAAATATATAACCGCCATTTGTTTTAAAGAATGGATAAGCAAAATATAAATCATTCGGCTTCATCAGGAATCCGAATTGGTCCTGAGATGCATCCGTGTTTTCTTCCAGGGAAGCTTTTAAGTCTTCCATTGTTTCTGGCGCTTCCATGATATCCTTGTTATAGAAAATTCCGTATGTTTCAATTACTGCTGGTACACCATAATAATCTGATTGACCTTCATATTCATACTGTACAGATTGAAGGGATGCTTCACTGTATCCACCAGTATCTTCGTCACTAATTTCAAGAGGCTGTGCCAAACCCTGTGCTACGATATCACCGATTCGATCGTGAGGCTGGAAAAACAGATCCGGCCCTCTTCCTTCCGGCCCTGCAAGTGACAATTCATCTAATTGTTCTAACATTGATTTAGCGACTACATTCACTTTAATACCGCTTTGCTCTTCGTAATCTGCAGCTATTTTTTCAATTGCCGCTAACTGTTCTTCTTCATCATTTGCCCACACCGTCAATTCTTCCGGTTTATCTGCTTCAGAAGAATCACCTGAGTTGTCTGTCGTTTCTCCTGATGTATTCTCTTCATTACTATCTGAACTTGTTTCTTCCTCTCTGTCTGGAGCACACGCTGTAGTGATAACGATTGCAAATAATAGCGAAAATAAAACCAGTAAAAACTTATTGCTTCTCATCTAATTTCTCCCCTTTTGAATTATATTTGCGCAATCGCTTGCGCTTTATAGTGTCTAATTATACATAGGACTCGTTATTTACGCAAGCGTTTTCGCAGAAAAAATAATAAATAATTTTTCCTACATTAAATGTCTTTTTTAAAAATATAAAAATGTTGACATCACTTTTCATTTGTTGTAATAATAATGTCAACAGCTATGGCAAATACCTGATATATAAATTTGAGGGCACTGTTTTTGTATCATATACAAACAACCCCGGCTTTTAACAAGGCCGGGGTTATTCGTTTAGGAAAAGGGGAATAGATACAAAAAGCTGCAAAAATAAGGGATTCTTGTTCAAAAATCCAATGATTTAGCGAAAACGATTGCGCTTTTTGTTAGGCTGGATTATTTCTATTCACAGGTACCATATAACTTATCATACAGAAAGGGGAAACGATATGTTTATTGAAGCAATTAATCACAGAGCAGTTAACCAATACGTTTATGCAAGAGATAAAGAGACGGTAGAGATTCTGCTGGAGACAAAAAAAGATGATATAGAAAGTGTTGAACTGATATTTGCTGATCCGTATGATTTCAAAGGCGACAAATGGCAATATAACACAATAGATATGACTAAATCCGGTTCAACCAAAAGGATAGATTACTGGAAAATATCTGTTAAACCGGAATTTCGCAGACTTCGTTACGGTTTCCGATTGACAGACACAGAAAAAACGCAAGTTGTTTTCACGGAAAGAGGCTTTTATGATACACCCCCTGCCGATATAGGTAATTTCTTTTGTTTTCCGTATCTACATGAACTGGACATTTTCCAGGCACCTGACTGGGTTAAAGATACAGTCTGGTATCAGATTTTCCCTGAACGTTTTGCGAATGGGGATGCTTCTTTAAACCCTGATGGTACATTGCCATGGGGCAGCACTGATCCAACACCGACTAACTTCTTTGGTGGTGATTTTCAAGGGGTAATAAATCATCTGGATTATTTGCAGGAGCTGGGAATCACAGGTATATACTTCACTCCTATATTTAAAGCACATTCGAATCATAAATATGATACGATCGATTATTTTGAAATTGACCCCCAGTTTGGTGATAAGGAAACATTTAAAGAACTGGTAAGAGAGTGTCATAAGCGCGGGATTAAAGTAATGCTCGATGCCGTTTTTAACCATAGCGGATATTACTTCGAACCATTTCAGGATGTATTGAATAACCAGGAAGAATCCCGTTATAAAGAGTGGTTTCATCTGTGGGAATTCCCGGTCAAAGCGGAGGGGCATCCAAACTATGATGCTTTTGGATTTGTTGCATCAATGCCTAAACTGAATACATCTAATCCCGAAGTGAAAAAGTATTTACTGGACGTTGCCCGCTACTGGATTGAAGAATTCGATATCGATGGCTGGCGCCTCGATGTTGCCAATGAAGTCGACCATGCATTTTGGCGTGATTTCAGAAATGTGGTGAAGACCGCAAAACCCGGTGCATATATTTTAGGAGAAATCTGGCATGACTCTATGCCATGGCTGCAAGGGGATCAGTTTGATGCTGTGATGAATTATCCATTTACTAACAGTGCGGTTGACTTCTTTGCCAAACAGGAAATAACAGCAGAAGATTTCGCTGATAACCTGACAGGCATTCTGCATATGTACCCTGCTAATGTAAATGAAGTCGCGTTTAATTTACTGGACAGCCATGACACACCGAGGATATTGACTGTAGCCAATGACAACAAACAGCTTGTTAAGCTTCTATATCTGTTCCAGCTGTCATTTACCGGGACACCTTGTATTTATTACGGGGACGAAATAGGTATGACTGGCGGCGGGGATCCCGGCTGCCGAGCTTGTATGATCTGGGCTAACGAGAAGCAGGACCAGAGGCTGTTTAGCTTTGTTCAAAAGCTGATTCAATTAAGAAAAACGATCCCTGCATTCGGAAACAAAGGGACTTTCCGCTTTTTAGCAGCAGATAATGAATCAAATACAATCGTTTATGAAAAGGCCACCGTAGATGAAAAGCTTATTTTTGTTATCAATAACAGTAAAAACAAAAGCAAAGTTACTGTAAAAGAACTAGCAAACCAAACGGCCGAGGATTTGTTTACTGACGAAACGTTCACATTTACGGAAGAAGCAGCAATTTCCGTAGAGCCATACGGGTATTTCTGCTTTAAAATTAGTTAAATAGATAAAGAGGATAGGCCGGGCAGTTCCCGGCTTCTTTTTTTGCGAATACAGTTAATGAAAAGGACACATTCCGGCTAGATAACTTCTCATCAGAAAATGTTTAGTTTCTTCCTATTCAGGAAAAGTGTTAACTAGGAGAGTGATAAGATGAAACCATTGAAAGCAGTCGTTTTAAATGCTTCCTTAAAAGATTCCTCTGAGCCTTCTAATACACAGGCACTTACAGACGAAGTGCTGAAAATTTATTCAGAAGAGCAGGTGGAAACAGAATCTATCAGACTGGCAGATTATCATATCTCACTTGGCATTAGTGATGATATGGGAGAAGGTGACGAATGGCCGCAGATTTTAGCCAAAGTAAAAGAAGCCGACATTCTGATTATCGGGACACCGATATGGCTTGGCGAGAAAAGCAGTCTGGCTACATTAGCAATCGAGAGATTATATGGCAGCAGTGGAGAAACGATGGATAACGGACAATCTATTTTTTATAATAAAGTCGGCGGAGTAGTTGTGACAGGCAATGAAGATGGAGCCAAACAAGCAGCAGGTTCTATTTTATACGGCCTGTCCCATATCGGGTTTGTTATCCCGCCGAATGTTGATACTTACTGGGTCGGAGAAGCAGGACCAGGTCCCTCTTATATGGAAGGAAAAGGATCAGAAAATTCTTTCACCAAAAAACATGTAGAAATGCTCGCATATAATACGATGCATCTTGCAAGGATATTTAAGGAGCATCCTATCCCAGCCAAAGGGAATATACAGGAGTAAGACCTATTTTTATGAAAACAGAACAATCGGGGAAAAAGGTCCGGGAGAAGGTAACCCCGGACCTTTTGTTAAAAACCTTCCCTTAACAGGAGGACTTCCTGGTCGTAAAAGGAGAACTTTTTAGCCGTTCCCTGCTTTTCTTTATTTCTTATTCTGCCGGAATAAGTCCACTGACTTATATCCCTGGGAAAGGATATCAATCATCTCCGCCTTGCGCTTTTCACGTGTTCTCGTTTGCTTCGCTGAAAATATAAAACGAGCCCAATTCCTTTTATATCCTGGTGTTAATTTTTGATAGAAGGTTAATTCCTCAGGGTGATTCTCTAATAGCTTTTCTATATCTTTCACTTGGTGTTCATAATCAGCAACACACTGGCTGGAGGCAGATGTCTTTTTCGCTTTCTTCTTCTCACGCTTTAATCCGACAACGGTAAATACTTCATCCATGCTCACCATCCGCGAGAATTTAACATCACTCTTACCGACATAGCCATCCTCATCGACCTTCAGTGCGGGGAATATTTCATCCCTGTGAACGAATGTTTCATACTTCTTGTTTCCTTTTTTCGGGTAAGCAAAAAATAAGTAGCCATTTTCACGCAGGCATTCTTCCCTTATTATTTTCTTTGTATGCTCCACCATTTCGCCAACCGTTTCTACAAAGATGTAAATGGCGTCATGCCCTACAGATAAATGATCATCGTATCCATTAAACAGCTCATAATCTTCCGGCTGATTCAGTACGGCCACCTTCTCATATTTCTGCAAATTTAATTTATTGATGATTGTCATGTTCGGCTTATCCTCTCTTCCACCTGCTTTAATGTTGGCATGCCTTGTTGTGCTCCCAAGTGCTCTATTGCGAGGGAAGCTGCTATATTTGCTTTAAAGATCGCGTCTTTTACCGGTAGACCTGAAGCAATGAAAAATGCCAATGCTCCGTTAAAAGTATCTCCAGCTCCTGTAGTATCTACAACATTGGAGGCATATGTATCGATAATACTGTTCTGATAAGACGCCCCCTTAGAACCTATTGTTGTAATAAGTTTTTCCTGATATTTATCCTTGCTGTCGTCGAAAAGGAGGTTGCCCTCTTCCTCATTTGGTGTAATATACAACGCCTTTTCGTACACATGGGCAGGAAGTTCAATAGCAGGTGCGGGGTTCAGGATAAACGGAACCTGCTTTTCACTGCATAAATCAGCACACCAGATGATCGTCTGGATAGGGATCTCCATTTGCATGAGCACCATATCACTGTCCAGGACTTTTTCTTTCCATTTATCCACATAGTCTTTCGTAACAGCCTCATTCGCTCCTGGAATAATCATTATCCTGTTATCTTTTTCGTAAAGAATAATATTGGCAATCCCTGTGCTTAATTTCTGATCAATATCCACACCCGAAGTATCGATATTTTCATTGTCCAAATGTGCTAATAAATCATTACCGAGTGCATCATTCCCTACTTTTCCTATCATAGAAACATGAGCCCCAAGTCTTGCAGCAGCCACTGCCTGGTTTGCACCTTTTCCTCCTGGCTTCATCTCAAAAGTATCCCCAACCATTGTTTCCCCTTGATTGGGCAACCTTGATACAGATGTTAGCAGGTCCATATTGATACTTCCTACAACTGTTACTCTTGGTTTATCCATTCTTTCACCTCACCTGTACCATCCTTATTTGCGGCATGCATGATGCAGAATTATACTGCCAACAAAGACTACAAGTTATTTTAAACTGATTATACTAAAAAGGTGGCATGGGATCCAAACATACTTCAGAGATAACATCACCCTGTTCTGGAAGATTAGCAACTGTTCTTGGATAACCGATAATAGAGGAGATACCTTCCATCCCTTTCCTCTAAACAAACGGGAAGTTGGACCGATATATATACAGAACTTTTAACAGGAGGTGAAGACATATGCGGATAAAATTATTACTCTTACTCTCGGTAATGGTCATTCTTAGCGCCTGCTCAGCCAATGAAAGTGATGCTAAAGTTGAAAATGAAGCGGGTAAGCATACGGAAATTAAGGAGCCGGATGAGAAAGAGAAACAGGAACCTGTTGAGGAAAAAATATCTTTTACCAACAGCAGTGGAAATATAAACGCCGGCGGGGATTACCTCATGTTAGATGACTGGATTTATTTTTCTTATATCTTATCAGATGGGCATTTATTTAAGATGAAGACTGATGGAACCGAAGCTGTACAGTTAACAGATTATCCAGTGAGCAATCTTCAAATTGCAGGTAGTTTTATTTACTACATTAAAGTGGACAATTCATCAGGATATCCACTACACGAGTCTTTACATAAAATGAGGCTGGATGGCACGGGAGAAAAGGTGATCATAAACCAGCCAATCGGGAACTTATATGCTTCGGGAGATGATTTACTATTTATCATGGATGGGTCTGTTTATAAGTGGAATACAGCAGATGAAGAGCAAACTAAACTACCTTATGCCGCTCTTTCCATGAGTGTATCCGACACGAGGATTGTCTATTATGACCATGATGGTTACCACCTTGGCAATACTGAAGGAACAGAAGACAGGTTCCTGTTTCTGGAGAATTACGGGGAATATATTTTAGATGGAGAAGACCTTTTCTATACCATATTTGAAGGAGACTCCGGATTATTTCACTATTCTTTACCGAATGATACTCAAGCGAACCTTATCAGTAAAAAGATTGATTATTTCAATGTCGACAGGAATAACATTTATTATTCATCTGCAGAAGCAGAGGTTGATCGGACGATATATGAACTCGACAGAATGAGTCTGGAAGAAAATAATCTACATACAGCTGTCAGCGAGATCCATGTTTTTGATGAATTATTAATTGGCGCTTATTCCCGTCAAGGGGTTGGAGCAATAGTCTTAGTAAGCCGGGAAACAAAAGAAGCAGTCGAAATGGTACCTGTTAAGTAAAAATTACATAAGCATAGGAGTTGAAAGAACATGCAGCAGGAATCAAGAAGTGAGTTACATCAACAACTCTCACAAACAAAGCAGAATTTAATCAAATTACAGGAGAATTACCGGAATTACCAGGCATTACTGCCAGAGGTAAAGTTACTAAAGTGGTGGCAGCATATTATTGTATGGTTTATCTTATTTTTCGGGGTCGCTTACCTCATTGACATTGTCACATACCCATTTCGTTCATTGTTTAATGTGGGCGAGCCTAGTGATTTTCTAGTTTATCTTCTCATGGCCATCTTCACGATTTTTTATATTATGGGCTATACGAAATACGGCAGATATAAAGAGAAGAAGGCACAGGAAAAACTGGAGAAGCAGACAACCGTTCTTCAGCGATTAGAAGCCGAAAAAGAACAGCTTCTGCAATTATTAGACTATTCGATAGTTCCGGAAAAATACTGGACAGTTCATGCGATCCAGATGTTTGAGGAATATATTCAAAATAGCAGGGCAGACAGCTTAAAAGAAGCGATCAATCTGTACGAGCAGGAGCTTCGTCATGAAGAACACATGCAGGAAATGAGACATTTAAAACAGCTTCAGGCGGCAACCTATCAAAAAGCACAAGAAGCATCTACACTGGGATGGATTAACTTTTTCACAAGAAGATGATAAAATCGGGACTTTTAATAGATCCGGCAGGAAAGGCCGTTAGAGTTGAAGCACCTCCTGAATTAGGGAGCTTTTACCTGGACCAAATTTTAAGAAAGCCGAAACCACAGTCAGTAACGGGTGGTTTTGGCTTTTTTTGCGGTTGCTGAGTAAAGGCAAAATTACGATCGATAAGAATAGCAGAAAAAGCCTTCCCTACTTTCCATATTAGGAGTATGATATAATAAAATGAGACTTTTGAACCCCATAAACTTTTGAAAAAGTAGAACCGGGTGTATTATAGACGGTTAGTAATAGATACATATACCCGCAACTACGCTCATGAGGGGTATGGATAAGCGATTCCCGCGGGGGGATTGGATATCGTAATGATGATAGACCTCTCCCCAGATTAATAGAGAGGTCTATTTATGATTTAAATAAAGCTGTCATCCCATCATTACGCCCCTAGGAGATGCAAATAAAATTTTATATATAACAAACGAAAAGACGAACATGCTACATCCAAGAAAGAAGGTGACATTCTGAGACTTAAACTTATTGGCATACTGTTTTTCACATTATTCCTGGCAGCATGCGGAACTCCATATGGAAGCGTTACAACAGATTTCACAGCAGATGAAGGAGAGATAAATTTATCTGCATGGGATCAGGAAGAGGAATTAATACCGTTAAATGGAGAGTGGGAATTCTACTGGAACCAGCTATTGGAACCGGGGGACTTTTCTGAAGGAGTGATAAGTAATGAAGCGAGTGTTGTCAATTTACCGCTCATTTGGAATACCCATACGATAGCTGGAGAAACCTTACCAAGCGAAGGCTATGCCACATTCCGGTTAGAGGTGACAACAGCAGACACGGAAAATATATTAGGTTTGCAGGTTCCTGTGATGTTTTCCGCTAATAAATTGTGGGTGGACGATAGACTGATTGCCCAAAGCGGAGAAGTCGGTATAGACCAGAGTACGAGTATACCGCAGAAGCACCCTCGGGTGGTTTATTTTTCACCAGAATCCAGCAGTTTCACGATAACGTTACAGATTTCTAATTATCATCATGTCGATGGTGGAATCCTGGACCCTGTCATTCTTGGCACATCTGATAACATCCATGCAAGTCATATGATGGAAGTTATTTTTCAATCGGTAATCATTGGTTTTCTCGTGTTAGCAGGAATCTATCATATCGGCCTTGGCGTTTTCCGACGGACAGAACCATATTTCTATTATTTTGGATTGCTCTGTTTAGTGGCAGCTTTCCGGTATTTAATGGTTGGTGATGTATTCTTTACGAAGTTTTTTCCGAATGTTGATTGGGAGCTTGCGAATAAACTGGACTACATTAGCCTATATTCCCATGTTCCGTTATTATCAATGGTCATTTACCGTCTTTATCTGAAGGAAAGTTACAGATGGTTTACTATCATCACGATAATCGTTGCTGTTATTTATGATCTTCTTACAATATTTACAGAAGCGAAAGTTTATCTGTTATTTGAAGTCTATTTTCATCTATTCATGATTATATGTGTATGCTATTCTTTGATTGTCCTTGCGAGATCACTGAGAAGCAAACATGCGGAGAGATACTACCTGTTAATCGGAATCGTATTTTTAATGATTACAATTCTGATAGATATTTCTGCAGAATTTCTCCGCTTACCGGATGTTGATGTATATCCTATCGGGATTGTCTTTTTCGTTATATGCCTGTCCCTGGTTATATCGAGAAGACTGTCCAAATCGCTTGATCTGTCAAAAAGTCTGGCGAACGACTTAGCTCAGCTTAACAGTGATCTGGAAGCAAAGGTTGAAGCACGTACCAATCAATTACAGCAATCGAATAAAAAGCTGAAGGAATTAAATGTTAAACTGAAAAATATGGCATTAGTCGATGGATTGACGAATATCCCGAACCGAAGACAATTTGATGATTATTTCAAGGAACAAATGGAACTTTGCGCAAAAGAGAAAGCACCAGTTTCCATCCTGTTTTTAGATATTGATTATTTTAAAAAATACAATGATTGGTATGGACATCAAAAAGGTGATGAATGTTTGCAGCAGGTTGCCCAGGAACTGGATAAGCAAATCAGCTCACTGCCCGGCGGATTAGTGTCACGATATGGTGGTGAGGAATTCGTTGGTCTGATTCCGCGATTAAATCAGGAAGAGGCAGAGCGTGTTGCAAGAGATATCAATAAACAAATCGAACAGTTGGAAATAGCGCACCACACTTCGCCGGTTTCCAAATATGTCACTTTAAGTATCGGCCTGTATACAACAGTTCCTGATAAGCAGATGGACTTGAACAGTGTGTTAAAACAAGCAGACGAAGCACTGTATCAGGCAAAAGCTTTAGGAAGAAACCAGGTAGCGTCAAAAACCGGCACAGGAAATGTCGTGCCATTTCAGCCAAAAGAAGAAAGATCCTAACAGCAACAATAATTTAGTCGATTCCTTTCCTCACTGATGGGGAAAGGATTTTTTATGCTTCTCTGTGTTGAAGTGCTACCATTCCTTAACGAATAAAATCAAGTGCAACAATGTCTGGTATGGAACAATATCTTTATGTGAAAATCAGTGGGGAAGACTAGTCAATTGTGTTTTTATTGCCAGCAGTTAGATGCTCTCTAATATCCTGTAAAGCATCGTACATTTTAAACATTAAAATTAATAATTCACAATAAATCCGAATTACCAGCGGTCCTAATAATATAGTTATAATTCCAGAAAAAACCTGTTCGCCGCTTCCGTAATAAGAAAGCCCTGAAATCATTGTGATCAGACCAGTTATCACAACAATTACTACACCAATCCAGAACACTACTTTAATAATAGAAGGTGTGATCATTTTATCAAAACTTAAAAATTTCTTTACCAAATTAATCAACTCCATAATGTGACATTTTATTTTTACCAATCATCATCCATCGACATTGTTGCACTTCATTTTACTAACTAATAAGATTTTAGAACAGACCCACATTCTCACACCATTAACCATCATACATATATATTCTGATAATTTCAACATTATGGTAAAAATTGAATATATATGATAACTCTTTCCCTTAAAAAAAGCAGCAGGTTCAGGAACTTTCCTGAACCCTTTTATCACACACTTATTTTTTTACTTTTGCTTTCAAACAAGCCTTCTAAATTCTTTACAACATAATCCGGTTTAATAGATGAGCTTATTAGATCACTCTCGTCCGCTCCTCCTGTAAGCACTAAACATGTGGTAAATTGTTTAGTGATACCCAATTGAATGTCTGTTTCCAGCCTGTCTCCGATAACTAATATTTTTTCCGGCATCACACCCAACAGTTCGATCATTATGTCTCCATATGTATCAAAAGGTTTTCCCAACACTTTATCTATCTTTCTTTCAGAAGCTACTTCGATCGCTTTCGCAAGCGACATCGTATCAGGGATCACTCCTCCCGGCACAGGACAGTTTGGATCAGGATTCGTAACAATCAGTTTGCCGCAATGTCTAACAGCATCCACCGCCTGCTGCAAATCCTTATAGGTAAAAGACCTGTCCAATCCTGCTAAAACATGGGTAGCTTTTGCCGGATTATCTGTTCTGCGGATAGAGAGATTGTCGAGCTCCTCCCTGATCGCCTGTTCGCCTATGATAAAAACAGTTGCATCTCTGGCAATCTCTGCAAAATATATTGCTGCTAAATATGGTGTTGTAATTACCTCTTCCATACTCACTTCTATTCCGAATTGTTCCAGACGTTCTTTTCCGTCTTTTCTAGTCATTGTTGGAGAATTTGTTATAAAAAGAACTTTTTTCCCGGATGATCTGATCGCCGATAATGTCTCTTTCACACCTGGCAACAGTTGATCACCTATATAAATGGTGCCATCTAAATCGAAACAGTATGCTTCATAATCATTTGGTGAAATCATGAAATCAGCTTCCTTCTACTGGCTTATAAGAACACTTTGCTGTAAAAATTCCTTTCCTGTACGCAATGCTTCCAGAGCTGTGCCTGGTGCGTATTCTAGAATATAATCACATTGGATCTGATGGTCTCTGATCGTATCCAATATCTTCTGCCAGTCCATTTTCCCTGCACCAATCGGCAGATGGTCATCAACTTCAGCCATATTATCATGAAGATGCAGTGCCATTAATCTGTCTTTAACCGAGACGAGAACAGACGGGACATCCCAGCCGTCCAGTTGTGCATGTCCGACATCAATTAAATAGCCGGCAATTTCATCAATCCCATCAAGAAAATGAATAAATTCCTCCTGGGTAAAAAGAGCAGTACCGCTGTATCCCACATTTTCTACAGCCAGGTTCACGCCAAGCGGTCTTGCTATTTCACATAACCGGATAATCGATTCTTTTGCACGCCGCTGGGCTAAACGCTTATCAAAAACAGGTGAAAAACAGAATCCAGGGTGGATCACAACATGACTGGCATCAATCATTGCAGCAAATTCAATAGCCTTCCTGTATTCATGAAAGGACGCCTCCCTGATTGCTTTGTTCTCACTTGTCAGGTTAATGTCCCATGCCGGAGGGTGGATAGAGAAAGATACTGGAAGCTTGTTTAATTGGGCAGCAACCGGTTCAAACAGCCGATCCATCTCATCCCATTTGTCTCCATCCATCATCAGTTCAATTTTATCCGCACCATATTCTATTAACTGCTGAACATTTTCGATCATATCTTTATTTAATAAAACTAAATCGGAATAAGTAACGCTTGTCATACTAAAACCCTTCTTTCCTCTATAGTTTGGTTTGTTTCAGTTCGCTCAGCTGGATGGCCTAGTGATTTTTCTGTTGCTTTATTGAAAAAATGTATCCGGTCAGATTGTGGGCGCACATAGACGGATTGACCCTGTTTCCAGCTTCCGTTTTCACTGACAGCGATCATTTCCTGACCATCTGCTTCTAAATAGATACTGCAGCTTTTCCCCAGATTCTCGATATATTTGATTCTGCCTTCCAATCCATTAGACATTGGGCTGGTTGACAGCTCTAAATGTTCCGGCCTGATGCCAAACAATATGTCATCAAAGCTTTGTTTGTTCATATGTTCTTTCCAGCTGTCATTTACCTCAAAAGCCTGGTTACCTGTATGTACCCATCCATTCCGGTAATCTGCCTCTAATATATTTGCCGACGGGGAACCTATAAATTTTGCTGTAAATACATTTGCAGGTCTGTGATATACATTGTCCGGCGTATCAAGCATCTGCAGCTCTCCGTTGTACATTAATGCAATTCTGTCAGCAAAAGTCATTGCCTCGATTTGATCATGTGTCACATAAACGATCGTCTGATTAAACATTTCATGAATTTTCACCAGTTCTTTACGAGCAGATTCGCGTAATTGTGCATCAAGATTGGATAACGGTTCATCTAGCAGAAAAAAGTCACTCCGCTTCACGGTTGCTCTTGCCAATGCCACGCGCTGACGTTGTCCGCCAGACAAACTTTTCGGTAAACGGTCCTCCAATCCTCTTAGCTGCAGGATTTCCATAACGGAATTCAGCCTGTTTTCCATCTCCTGTTTCGGTAATTTCTGTACCTTTAACCCGTAAACAATGTTCTGTTTTACTGTCATATGCGGGTATAAGGCATAATTCTGGAATACCATGGAGACATTTCTTAATCCGCTTGGAACATGATTCATCTTTTCACCGTTCATGTATAAGTTTCCATCTGTAATATTCTCTAATCCTGCAATCATTCGTAATATCGTGGACTTTCCGCACCCTGAAGGTCCCAGTAATATTAAACGCTCTCCCTCTTTTATCGTGAAATTCAAATCCTTCACAACTTCTGTATCACCATAGGATTTCTTCACATGTTCAAATTGAATCTCCTTCTTCATAATAACCTCCCTTATTTAATTCCAGATGATGTGAACGTGCCGATAATATACTTCTGGAAAGTTAAGTACAATGCAAGAGGTACAATCATTGTGACAACCGACACAGCCATCGCAACAGTAAAATTCGTTCCGCCCTCCACACTGATAAACATCTGCAAAGCAAGTGGCAATGTATAATTATCTGTTGTTTTCATAATAAGAACAGGCCAGACAAACTCATTCCATGTACTGATGAAAAACCATATCCCGATAGAGGTAACAGCAGGACGCACTAATGGCAGGACAATATCCTTCATGATTTTCCAGTGGCCTGTATTATCCAGCCGCGCCACTTCGATAAGTGATAATGGTATATTTTTCATTGATTGTCTAATAAGGAAAATCCCGACTGCATCTGCCAGCTGCGGCAGAATAACTCCCCAGACTGTGTCCAGCAGGCCCATCTCAGAAACGATTAAGTAATTAGGAATCATCGTAACAGTAAAAGGAATAAAGATGGTGCTGATTAACACAAAGTACAAAATGTTTTTCCCTCTGAAATCAAAGTAAACAAACGCATATGCGGCTAAAAATGCAGTAACTACTTTAAAAATGGTTGCAACGGTTGCGATAACAAATGTGTTCAAAGTAATCCTCAAAACTGGCAGTGTATCGAACAATGTGATGTAATTCTCCAATGTTGACTGGAAGGGAACAATATTCAGCACATTGTTATAGGCATCTTCCAGCGGCTTAAACGACATTCCAAGTGCATAAACAATCGGGAAAATTAATAAGATAACCGCTGCAAAGAAAATAATATGCCAGGTGACTTCTGCGGTTCTGTTAATTTTCATAATAAATTCTCCGTTCTACAAATTTAAATTCAAGAAAAAGTAACAGAAGAAATAATGCCATTGTAATAATCGATATGGTCGCAGAATGACCTGTCCGGAAAACGACAAATGCTTCATGGTAGGCATGATAAATAAGATTGGAACTGGCATAATCCGGTCCGCCCTGTGAAACTACTTTCACCGGTGTGAAAACATACTGCAAACTCTGGACAATTGTAATGATAAATACATAAATCCCTGTCGCACTGCTCATCGGCAATATAATCTGCAGGAAAATGCGCCATAGAGGAATATTATCCATTCGAGCATTTTCGATTATTTCCCTGGAAATACCGTTAATTGATGCATAAAGCAGAATGAAATTATATCCGAATACTTTCCATGATGTAATAATACTTAAGACAACAATGATCCAGCCTTCTGTCTTCGTCCAGTTGGGAATCTCCAGACCCACCCAGCCAAAAATAATCGCCAATGGCCCTGAGACCGGGTTTAAAATCCAGGTGAACAGGATCGAACCAACTACCAGTGAAATAAATGCAGGCAAGAACATCGCACTTTTGTAAAATCCCTTCAACCGCGTCAGCACCACATCAATCACAAATGCAAAGATATATGGAACAACACAGTTGATCACAAGCAACAAAACTATATACAAAAAAGTGTTCCCGAGAATTTGATATGTCCTTGGGTCTGTCAGTACATCAAAATAATTCCTTAAGCCGACAAATTCCTTACTTGGGCTGATCATATTCCAGTCGAAAAAGCTTAAATAAACTGTGTAGAAAAGCGGCCAGAACGTAAAGACAGCAAAAATGACAATGGATGGAATAAGCAGAATATATCCCAATGCATTTTCTTTATTGATATGAAGTTTTTCTCTGACAAGTATTAGCGTACTCATGTATCATGTCCTCCAAATGAACTGGACAGAGGGCAGGAAACCCACCCTCGAACAGTTCGTAAATCTTCCACCATAAAGCTAAATGTTTGTACGGTTTATTGCAGTAATTCATTAATCTCTTCTTCTGTTGACTTCAATCCTTCTTCCACTGAAATACTTCCACCTAAAATCTGATCACGTAAATCGAGCAATAATTGCTCTGCTTCTAATCCGGAATCTCCAGGGAAGGATGCCCATGGCACGACACCGTCCATTTGCTCAATTGCAGCAGACATCATCTCATTTTCTTCTAAAAAAGTTTTCAGTCCATTTTCTGCTTCTGCTACATCATTACGCGGTGGGACATATCCTGTTCCTTTCGTCCATTCAGCCATTGATTCCACACTGTATAAATATCTCATAAACTCCCATGCAGCCTTTTGCTGGTCTTCCTCTTCTGCAGTAATCGAAAGCATCGCACCACCTGCAGGAAGTCTCACATCTTTCCCCTCCCAGCCCGGTGACCTTACTGCTGCCGCATCGAATTGTGCATTGCTCTGAATGTTTGAACGTTGGGCAATCGTTGTATAGGCCATTGCTACACTGCCATCAATAAAACTTTGGATCCCCTGGTCCCAGCCGATATGAAGGGCAGTTTCGTCTTCTACCACCATATCTCTTAACAACTGATACGCCTCGATACCCTCGTCTGAAGCAAATGTTGCTTTTCCATCTGTAATAAACCGAGCTCCGTTACTTTCTAACAATGCCTGTGTCGCCCAGTTATCTGCAGGCTCCTGCATATAAAATCCGTACTTACCTGTTTTCTCTTTAATGACTTCGGAAAATTCTTTGACCTCTTCCCATGTTTTCGGGCCATTTTCATCAAGCCCGGCCTCTCTCAGCAAATCTCTGTTAATATATAAAACTGGTGAACTTAATGAGTAAGGAATCCCTACCTGCTCTCCATCACCGTTTTTCGCCAGATCCATTACATTTGGCAAAAACTTGTCCTGTAAAAATGTTTTATCATCCGGAAAATGCTCATCAATGACCGTTTGTGGTGATACATAATGGAAATTATCAGAAAAGTAATTCAGGAAAGACCAGCCAACCTGAACAACTGCCGGAGAATTGCCTGCAGCAGCTTCTGCCTGAAGGTTTTGCATCAACCCTTTATACATATCAGGGTTATATTTTGCTACTACCTCTACTGTGTCACTCTGCTGGTTGAAGTCTTCTACTAATTGTGTAACCGTTTTGCCACCCTGTGTTTCCGCATTGACATGCCAGTACTCGATCACCGTTTTTTCGCCATTGCCAGTGCTTGCTGAACCTTCTGAATTACACGCTGCTAAAAAAATGATTAGTGCTAAAATGGATAATGCTTGTAAATAACGCTTCATTTTTCCCTCTCCTTACATTAGAAAGATTTTTAACAGACTACCGTGGCGTTTACCATTAAGCTGATAACTAGGAATTTCACCTCCACTGAACAAAAAAGAGAGACCAGAACTAGACAGTATATTCGGGAATATACTATTTATTCATGGTCTCTCTCATTGCACCGTTTAATTATTCACTTTTCACTGTTGAGTATACTAGTAAAATATTAAATAGGTTTAAAGGAATTGTAAAATCTAGTTAATGATATTATTCATATCATGCTTCCACATATCCGAATTCGAAGTAGAAACGGCCACCGCTCCATGCACCAGCGCACTTCTGGCATGTTCCGGCAATGACAATAACCCTCCCGTAATGACAGGAACAGGCGACACTTTCGATAGTTTTTCAATAATATCTGGAGCCCTGCTTGGCATAACCTCAATCAGATCTGCCTGAATTTTCTCAGGTTCCCTTACTAAATGGAGATATACGTCTGTATCAATTAAGAATACCCGCTGAACGACAAACAACCCGGCTTTTTTCGCCCGCTTGATAACTCCCTGATTGGTTGTCACAATCCCGGCCGGTTTCACATATTTTTTTACGAAATCAATACCATCCTTATCCATATCCAGCCCACCGATCTTCTCTACATGCAAAATTACCGGCAGACCGTTCCTTTGAATAAAATCAACATAGCGCTTTACTGTTAATATGGTTCCTGTCATTAACAATACCGCGCTTAGGTTTTCTTTATATTTAATCGTTTTTTCAATATTTCTGGAATCCTTTAATGCAGCAACTAACTTCTTCTCTTTCAGAGTCTCCAGTAAATGAACCTTCTCTTCTATCATTTTCATTTAAGAAATAACTTCCCTGATTTTATTAAATGTCAGCACACACTGCCTGTCATTTACTGTACCAGCAGCTTCCGGATATGGACGGAAATGATTCATTTTCGCGGATAAAAACGCTGCCTGCTCTGCCATTAAAGGATTGGAAATCGTATAATCTGTCATAATCATCTGATTATCTGTCAGTTCGACGGAACGCCAGCCTTGCACATCCAAACATGCCGCAACCTGTATAAATGTCCAGTTGTCTTTCTGTACAATCGAATTCTGGTGGTTATGGCCATTAAAATAAACACCCTGGCCCTTTTTCTTATGTAAAATCTGCCACATATCTATGTCTGGATCTATTGATAGTTTCTCCATATGAGAGCGGGCTGTTGTATCGTAAACCGGGTGATGGGCAAAAACGAATAAAGGCATTGTCCCGGAAGCTTCGACCACTTCTTCCAGCCAGGCTAACTGCTCCTTATCCAGATATCCTCCCCAGTCCTCATGATCCATTTCCTTTGCCGTATTCAAAAAGGCAAATACCGCATCTTCTTTTACAACAGAATGATACAGCGGCTGTTTCGTTATATTGAGTACCTTTTCAATTGGCTGTGAATACAAATCATGATTACCTAGCACATGATAAAATTCCCTGGATTTACTGTTAATTATCTGGTAGACATCTTCCAATTCTTCTTTACTGCCATAGTTCGTTAAATCACCTAATGAAATATACATATCAGCTTTACTGTCGAAAAGATGATTGAAAAAAGAATAAAAAAACCCCGATTTTGCTGCTTCCAATCCTTCCACATTCTGATCAATGTCCGGAAAATGCAAATCTCCTATTATAGAAAATTTCATATCGCCATCCCTCCCAGACATAGAATAACTGAAGAATATTAATCTATTATGAAGAAGGATTGAAAGATTTGTAAAATTTGGCTTGGTGAATGTCTTTAGAATACTTTTTCGTTCATCCCTGCATGTCCCGCTCAAATTCCAGATACCTAGTTCCCTGAAATGTTAATGTTCCAATGTCACCCTCTGAAAGCAGGCCATATTCCTTACCGGAAACGTGGAATTCCGAACGGTCACCGCTTTCGAACTCGAAAGTTACGAAATACTTTGTATGAGTGTGGGAATGATGATGGTCATTATGCATATTGCCTCTTCTTGATATGTCTGTACGTTTGGATTTTACCACCGCCGGAACACTGAGTTTAGGAGACTGTTCATTGCTTTTCCACTGGCCTATCCCTTTGACAGCAGAAAAAATAAAACCTCCAATAACTATAATAAATATAATAACAATAAAAACTGGAACAATATTGAACATCATATCATCCATAAAAAATGGATCAGACATAAAACTCCTCCCTTCTTTCCTTCTGGTAAGATTTACGTATGAAATGAGTAATTGGTTTCATACGACGGATTTTTCAGATGTGCTTTCTGGATCGCAGCTGGAAAATCATGCTGCATTCTTCTTCCAAAGAACTGTTCCCATCTTATCACAGAACAAGATAATAATTCAGATAATTCTAATAATTGCATTGACATTTTGGAAAGGTGAATTTATCATTAAAAATGATAATCATTATCAATTATAGAATAACAAAATGGAGAGACTTTTCCATTACACTACATAAAAAGGATGGGATATATGTGAGAAAGAACCAAAAGATCTTAATAAGTGCCTTGTTTATTTTCGCTGTCATGATGTTAACATTGATTGGCTGTTCCGCAGATGATGCTAATTCAGAGTCTGCTGATGATCATTCAACCAGTGCAGAAGCGGCAGACAATGAAACAGAAAATGAAGAAGAATCAACCGGTGAGAATACCAATACAGAGGAAGGTGCAGAATATCCGATCACCATTGAACATGCCTTTGGTGAAACGGTGATCGAAAGCAAGCCGGAACGTGTTGCTACGATTCAGTGGGCAAACCATGATGTCGTATTAGCATTAGGGGTGGAACCTGTTGGTTTCTCTGCAGCGAATTATGGTGTTCAGGATGATAGCGGGCTGTTACCTTGGACAAAAGAAAAACTTGATGAACTCGGTGTAGAAAACCCGAACATTTTCCAGGATACAGACGGCCTTGATTTTGAAGCTATTTCTGACTCTAATCCTGATGTTATTCTTGCAGCTTACTCCGGTATTACACAGGAAGACTATGATATTCTTAGTGAAATCGCGCCAGTTGTTGCATACCAGGACGGACCATGGGTAACCACTTGGCGGGAGCAGGTGCTACTAAATGCAAAAGGAATGGGAATGGAAGAAGAAGGTGAACAGCTTATTGAGGAAACCGAGCAGCTCATTCAGGAAAAAGCAAGTGAATATCCGGAACTGAAAGGAACTAAAGTAGTCTGGTTGAACTTCTCAGCTGATGATATGTCCCAACTACACCTCTATACACCAACAGATCCACGCGGTGCCTTTTTTATCGAGCTTGGAATGGAATATCCGGAAAGTGTCATCAATGCCATTGAAGATGAGTCCAGCTATTCTTTAAAATTAAGTGCAGAAAATGCGGATATTCTGCATGATGCGGATATTATCGTTGGATATGGCGGTGAAGATTTATATGAAGCAGTGAAGGCAGATCCATTACTTGGAGAAATTCCGGCAATTGAAAGAGGCTCTGTTGTTTTTATTGGAAACGGTACAGCATTGGCAGCATCCGGCAATCCTAACCCGCTTTCCATAGCATATACAATTGATGAATACTTACAATTAATTGGAGAAGCTATCAGTAAGGTCAATGAGTAGTTTAACAGATTTAGCAAAACAGCAACGGAATGCCTATCTTCCACAGTATTTAACAATCGTTCTTATTATCAGTTTCATTCTGCTCATTGTCTCTATCGTGTCTTCCCTTGCATTTGGGTCACGGGCAGTGGGCTGGAACGGTTTAATAGAGGGCCTCTTTCATCCAGCGATAGATTCCTATGATGCGAATGTCGTCCGACAGAGAATGAACCGGACTATTTTCAGTTTACTATGCGGTGTAGCACTCGGAGTTTCGGGGGCACTCATGCAAGCTGTCACCCGTAACCCGATTGCCGACCCGAGTATACTTGGGGTCAACACAGGAGCATCTTTATTTGTTGTCAGCGGGATTGCATTTTTCCATATCAGCACTTCAGAGCAATATATCTGGTTTGCCTTAGCAGGTGCGATGATCACCGCCATTTTTGTATTCGGAATCGGTTCAATGGGGCGTGGTGGTGCTACGCCTCTTAAGCTTGTACTGGCAGGTGCAGCGACAACCGCAGCATTATCCTCCCTTGTCATTGCTATTATGATTCCGCGTTCTTATGTAATGGATCAATTCCGTTTCTGGCAGGTAGGCAGTGTCGGATCAGCGAGCTGGAGCTCGATCTCTACATTCCTCCCATTTTTAATTATTGGGCTGCTTGTCGGCATTATCTCCGCCTCTGCCCTCAATGCGCTGGCGCTTGGTGACGAAGTTGCAACAGGACTCGGCGTGCGGACAGGGTTATGGAGACTTGCGGCTGCCTTTGCCGGAGTCATCCTCTGCGGTGCTACTACGGCGCTGGCAGGGCCAATCGGTTTTGTCGGGTTATTGGCTACCCATGTCATCCGCCTCGTACTGGGAAGTGATCAGCGTTATATTATTCCGATATCTGCAATAACCGGTGCCATTATTTTAACCATATCAGATGTAATCGGCAGACTGTTAGGCAGTCCCGGCGAGCTGGAGGTTGGTGTAGTGACCGCATTTACAGGGGCACCAATCCTTATAATATTAGCTATGAAAGCGAAAGTGCGTGCATTATGAAAAATAAATCGATGGAATTTATAAAGGAAGGTATAAAAAAAAGACGGCAACGCTGGATCCTCGTTACAGGCATCCTGACAGTACTTGCCTGCATTTTTAGCTGTATGATGCTTTTACTCGGGAATACGATCTATCCCCTTCAGGATGTAATCCGTGCACTCTATGGCGAAAAAATACCAGGTGTATCTTTTGCGGTTACTACCTTACGCCTGCCGAGAATGCTGGCAGGTCTTTTTGCCGGGTTTGCCTTTGGAGTAGCAGGGCATACATTTCAGACAATGCTGAGAAATCCGCTGGCTAACCCGAATGTGATCGGGATAACTGCCGGTTCCAGTGCCGCAGCGGTTTTCTGTATTGTCATTCTTCATACAAGCAATGCGGTTGTTTCGATTGCTTCGGTTATTGCAGGGCTTTTGACGGTTCTCATCATTTATATATTATCAAGGGGAAGCTCCTTCTCGATTGGCAGATTAATATTGGTTGGGATAGGGATTCAGGCAATGCTTAATGCTGCTATCTCTTACATTCTGCTTGTTGGTGCGGAACAAGATATCCCTGCCGCACTCAGGTGGCTCAGCGGAAGCCTGAACGGCTCACAGATGGAGGAACTCCCCTCTCTCATCATTTCCGTAATCATCTTCTCCCCTGTCATCATCCTTCTGGGGAAACGGCTGAGCATGCTGGAGCTCGGTGAACAGGCCGCTACTTCGCTTGGGGTTCATACAGACAAAACGAGAATCGCTTTAATAGTAAGTTCTGTTATTATTATTGCGGTTGCAACTGCTACTACTGGCCCAATTGCCTTTGTCGCTTTTCTCGCAGGTCCGATTGCGAAAAGACTTGTCGGTGTCGGGCTTTCCAACATTATCCCGGCAGGGCTTGTTGGCGTTAATTTGGTATTGGCATCTGACTTGATTGGACAATTTGCTTTTGATGTCAGATACCCAGTGGGAATCATCACCGGATTGCTTGGAGCTCCCTACCTGATCTACTTGTTAATCCGAATGAATCGAAAGGGAGATTTATAATGAAACAAACACATCATTTTCGAGCAAAGAATATTGTAGCTGGTTATGAGAAAAAAATTATTATTAATGATGTCAGCCTGGAAATCCCGCCAAATGAAATAAGTGTGATTATTGGAGCGAACGGTTCCGGTAAATCGACACTGCTGAAAACACTGGCGAGACTGATCAAACCGGTATCAGGGGAAATCACGCTCGATGGCAAGCAGATTAGTAAGATTCCACCAAAACAATTGGCACGTGTTTTAGGTTTGCTGCCACAGTCCCCTGTTGTTCCTGAAGGAATATCTGTTGCGGACCTGGTTGGTCGCGGAAGATTTCCTCATCAGTCCCTTTTCGCAAGCTGGACCAATAAGGATTATGAAGCAGTAGCAGAAGCAATGGATATCATGGACATAACGTATTTTGCCAATCATAATATTGACGAGCTGTCCGGCGGGCAAAGGCAGAGGGTCTGGATTGCGATGGCACTTGCCCAGCAAACTGACATATTGTTTCTCGATGAACCGACGACATTTCTTGATATTACTTACCAGGTCGAAATTCTTGATCTGTTAACAGACCTTAACAAAAGATACGGAACAACCATCGTCATGGTGCTCCATGATATAAATCTATCCGCACGTTATGCTGACAAGATGTTTGCCCTTTATCAAGGAAGACTAGTGGCAGAAGGTTCACCATCACAGGTTATTACAGAGACAATGATTAAAGGTATTTTCGGACTGCATTGTTCAGTGGTAAAAGATCCCGTTTCCGGTTCACCCTCAGTTGTGCCGATTGGAAGGTATCACGTTAAATAAAATTTATATTTTTGTGGCAGATTATAAAAGGGATATGTTAATTTTGAAATATATAAAGTGAAAAACCACCGCTTCGGCCGATTGCTTCGCTTTCACCCAAGGGCACAAGTGCAACATCTACTCAAGTAAAGATCACTTTCGTAGTGTTTTCTTTGCCGCGGGGCCGGACGGAGCGGCGGTATAGCATATAATATAATACCACTTTATTGCACAGCATCCATATAATGCGCATTAAATTTTTTCTAATATTCGTATTTTGTGCGGAACAAGATCGTTATGTCAAACTCTCATTTTTTAATTTACAGCCGGATTTCTTTTCTTCAACCCTACTAAAATAGTTACAATAATACTCGAAATACTTACAACCGCACCGGCAACTGCATTAGCGATAATCCAAAAGCTCGGGATAATCAGTCCAATCGGTATAAGGATGAGAAAACTTAAAACAATAAAACCTTGGTAAATAGCCGATATAATTTTTACCACCATATTATTAAAAAAAGATAAGATTAAAGGCGGTAAAAACAGCAGGACCAGCATCCCGGCAGATAGCAATAAAGGTACCGGCTCATCAAACGAAACGGTGTTAGGTCCCGTAGGATATTGAGCAGCTAACAGTAAAGCTGCAATAGCCAATATCAATGTTAAAAAAACCATAAAAAACCTTTTAAACATAAAGCACCTTCCTCCTTCTAACAAAATGGTTAATTAGAGGATTACGTATAAGCCCCTCTTCCGTTAAAAGTTTCTCCACAGATCAATTATTTGTAAGGTTGATCATAATATAAGAGAGGTCATGCTATATCCTGTTTTTCCCTTTATTACCATTTACGCGAAAGATATTTAAAAGGTTTCATGATTTTGAAGCAATTGCAGTGTGATACATTTCTGTATACAGGAACGAACTGCGGTAGCCAGGGATGGGAAGAAAAGTCCCCGCTGGAACGGGCGGATATTCTCAGGATGCTGGAGACTGTGTTTTTTCATTTTAATTAACAAAATCAAGTGCAACAATGCTTTGTATCTATTATCTATTACGAAACTATTCTATTGTATCTCTTTTACTAACAGTGACATTGTCCCTAATCTCTCTTAACGTATCGTAAATCTTAAACATTAAAATTAATAATTCACAATAAATCCGAACTACAATCGGCCCTATGATAATAATTAAAAGTCCAGTAAAAACTTGGAGACCGCCGCCGTAGAAGGAATTAAAACCCGAAATCATTGTGCCTAAACCAGATAAAACAGTTATTACTATACCGATCCAGAAGACCACTTTAATAATCATAGGTGTAATCATTTTATCGAAACTTAAAAACTTTTGTATCAAATTAATCAACTCCTAATATTAGTCATACATGGACATTGTTGCACTTAATTTTATTAATTATCCAAAAGTTCCCCAAACCAGCCCCTGATTTTTTCACTAATATTAACAATACCTATATTTTGTAAAAATTTCAATAACTTATTTTGGCAAAAGAACACTAAAGGACGAGTTCCCTTTGAATGAACCCGTCCCTTGTTTGCTATTACCTGAACTCACTGCCACCGCCCCATATTTCACGGCCGCCAGTATGTCCTGTCTGTTGATGTATTTCTTCATCCACCAGCTGGATCTTTCCAGGTTCCTCGCTATGGTGCCATGTAAAGCCTTCAGGGGTCTCCCCATTTGCCAGTCCCTGCATATCTGCCTGTGTTAAATTTAATTGACTGGCTAATTCAGGTTCTGTCAAAATTGCCTGATATAATGTTTCGTTTGCCAAGTTGAAATGGACTCTGTCACTATCTAAGTATAAGTCTTCTGCGATAACCGTAGTAAAGACAGAATCAAATACAGGGAAGGTTCCCTCTACAACTTCATCGTTAGGTAACTCTATTGTTTTTTCCATAAAAGGCACTCCAGTCTCCAGATGACTGGTACCATTCAAATGATCGTTTCTTGTTTCAATTTCTTCTGCCTGAACATCTGCACTGTCTATTATGTCGATTACACCTATCGCGAGTCCCGAGACAGCTACTACCTTACCGACATTTTTTAAACCTTCAATTACTTGTTTATTGTTACCGCTTATGAACCCTCTGTATGCTGTCCCAACATTTTGTGCCGTATAATGAAAAGCACCACTAATTCCTTTGACCGTTCTCCCTGTAGAATCCTTTAAGTCATGGATTCCTTTTTGCTTATAGTATTCATCTTTTCTCATCATTCCATATGTACTCTGGCTAGCCCCATCGATAAATTGGCCGGCATTTTCCAGGGCAGCTTTGGAGGCTTCTTCAACACTTCCTCCTACATCCTCCAGCCATTTGCCAGCACCTTTATGTTTCCTGCCGACTGCTTTTCCGGTTAATTTAGCGGCACCTCCTATCACTCCGCCCCCAACCGTACCAATCCCCTTGCCGATCCCCCTGAATACCCCCATATTCCGCGACCTTTCTTTCAGTAAATTTCCATCATTCTTTCATCAAGAGATGGATAGATATGTATAGTTAGAAAACATGTAAAGCTGCCATTACCACAACCACAGTCTCAGCAAATTACCTTCCCCTAAGCCATGGTAAATGAAAATATTCCACACGGAAGTCCCTATTAGCACATAACTAAGCACATCAAATAACCTTTTCTTGCTCACAAGAAAAGATGGCAGTTTGCTGTAATAGTATTTTTCTTTCAATAAATTCAGATGCTTATCTTCATCGAAATTTAAATCCTCTGTTCTCTCTGCATGTAGGTAATCCTTTGACATTCGAAACATTATTTTTGGAAAAGCCTTAATGAATGTGCCTACCATCAGAATATATGCCAGAGAAATAATAGCTGCTAAAATGATTTGAATAATAACGATAAAATGAGTTTCCGGCAATTCCATGAAGTTAACGATTCCAAGTTCAAAGGAAATAAAAGGTATTATTAAGAGTGTGCCTATTGATTTAACTACAAACAGAACTGCTGTTATGATAAGTTCCACTACTGTTCACCTGCTTTTTTTGCTAATCTATGTATTTTTCTGTTTCTGAGGTGTCCCTAAAGTCATCCTTTCCTCCTTACCAGGATATTCCTCTCCCTCAAACATTAGGTACATTATACTACAAAGTAACGTCGCTTTCGACAAAATATCGCATAAAACAACTAATTTTTAATAGAAAAGCAAAAACCGGAAGGGAAGCTATCGTCTTTTTTCGGAAAATTTCTATTCATATCAGTAAATTTAACTTTTAATATTTGGATAAATATGTTAGTGTAATACAGGTTAAGGAATTATAGTAAATATATGGTTTAAACCCCTGTACATAAGAGGAATTAAAGGAGGAAAATTATTATGGTTCACGTGTTAATGCGGGAATTTACTGACTCATTTAAAAGCGTCCGGTCTATTCTCATTATCTTATTTTTGACGTTTATTGCCTATCTGTCTGCTAGTTTTCTAGAAGATAATCCAGGGTTACTCGATGCGTTTATGTCCGCTCAAGAGGATGGGGCTTCAATCTACACTGGTGCAGTATCAATCATTATATTAATACTCGGCTTTTTGTTCGTTTTTGCTATTTCGCATGATGTAATCAATAAAGAAATAGAAACGCGCACGATCCGTTTACTCGTTAATAAAATTCCCCGCTGGCAAATTGTAATTGGAAAAGCTCTTGGAATATTGTTTTTCTGGATGATAACGATACTTATTTCATATATTATCCTGACAATGATTTCCGGGGAATTATATTTGGCACATTACTTTAAAACAATCCTTTTTCTATTGTATGTTATCAGTTTTGTGCTTTTTATTTCCAGTATTATTCCAAAGTCAAAGCTTACTATGTTTTTAGGAATTCTATTAGGAATTTCCTTGCCTGTCTTAGGATTAATTAGCGTATCGTCTGAAAAGTGGTACTTTCTCCCTTTTAAATATCTGTTACCTTACTATTATATGGAAGATGAATCTATCAAACTATTAATACCGCTGATTTTCAGTATCATCTTTTTAATAATAAGTGTCGTGATTATGAAAAGGAGGGATTTATAATGAATGAAGTAATTCATGCAGCAGGTCTGAAAAAGCGGTTTGGCTCTTCTGATGTACTGAACGGAATAGATTTAACTATTTACGAAGGAGAAGTTTTCGGTTTTATCGGACATAACGGTGCTGGTAAATCGACTTTTATCAATATTCTTACAGGCATCATCAATAAAAGCGGTGGATCATTTACGATAATGGGTGCTCCTGACCAGAATCTTGATAAAGTAAAATCGAAAATTGGGGTAATGCCCGATATCTCCAACTTATATGACCAGATGAGAGGCGTACAGTTCCTCCATTATATGGGGAAGCTTGCTGGCGACAAACGGAGTAAGCAAGACTACATAGCATTGATGAAAGACGTTGGCTTAGAAGGTGCCGAACGGAAAAAAATAAAATCCTATTCATTCGGGATGAGAAAGAAGATTTGTATCGCACAGGCTCTATTAGGAAACCCTGAATTAATTATCCTTGATGAACCAACTTCAGGACTGGACCCCGAGTCTGCAATTAATATCCGAAAACTGATCACCAACCTGCAGCAGCAGGGGAAAACGATTCTCTTAACATCACACAATTTAGATGAAATTGATAAAGTCAGTGACCGTGTCGGCATTATCAGTGACGGAATCATTAAAAAGCTCGGTACTCCGTCTGAATTGAAGCATAATAATACGACAAACGAAATCAATGCAGCAATCAGAACAAGTCCTGGACTAACATCTGAAAAATTAGCTGAATTATCGGCAACCTGGGATTTTGAGGTGCAATTTGTCTCATCGAAAAAGCCTTATTCTGTTGTGAAGGTGAAGGACGATAATGATCTTGCAAAATTATCAAAGGAACTGATACATTCAGGAATTCAATTATTTGAAATACGAATAGAACAGCAGTCATTGGAAGATGTTTTTATAAACAGTAAATGAAATACTAAGAAACTCTCAGCGATGGGAGTTTTTTTGTTTTATTTCCCATGTTATTGGAAAAGTACTTGCCCCCAATTTCCCAGAGGGTTCTTCACCTATTCTTGTCTTATTTCTATCCAGTAATATATCTGTTTAACCATTCGATATTTTTCATATTAATAATATCGAGTATTTCAAAATAAGCTTTGCTATTATGAAGACATGAAAAGGAGGGATATCGTGTTAAAGGAATTAAATCAAGTGATTGACTATATTGAAGATCATTTAACTAATGATTTATCCATGGAAAAGGTCGCTGAATATGCTGAGGTTTCCGACTATCATTTTCGGAAGATTTTCTTTTATCTCGCAGGATTGACGCTGAATGAATATATAAGAAATAGAAAAATGTCGGAAGCCAATAAGGAGCTATTGAACGGTAAGGCCGTTACGGATATTGCTTTTAAATATGGTTATCAGTCAGTCGACGGCTTTACCAGAGCATTTAAGAAGTGGAGCGGCGTTTTACCCTCTGATGTTTCTAAAAAAGGATTAAGCAAAACATATCCCAAACTTTCATTCATCATAACCGTTAAAGGAGGAACTACTATGGAATGGAGAATAGAAGAAAAACCTGCGTTTTACCTAGCTGGTGTAAGTAAACGGGTTCCTATGCAGTTCGAAGGCGTAAATAATGAAATTGTAAAGCTGGCAGAGAGCATAACGGATGAACAAAAAGAAGAAATGCACGCCCTTCAAGATATAGCGCCATATGAAATTGTAAATGCTTCCTATGAGGCTGATGCTAACTTTTTACAGGAGGATGGTGACTTAACTCACCTGATAGGTGTTCTAACAACGAAAAAAGAAGTAAGTGACCGATTACAATCCGTACATGTAGAAGCATGCACATGGGCAGTATTTCCAAACGAGGGGCCATTTCCGTCTACTCTGCAGGAAACGATGGCAAAAACCTATTCAGAATGGCTTCCAGCTTCTGATTATGAAGTGATTAATGCTCCATCTTTTTCTTTTACGAAAGTGGATCCGGATAAAGAAGGTTACGCTTATAGTGAAGTCTGGCTTCCTGTGAAAAAGAGATAAACGATAAAGAAGTCTATAATCTATTGTCAAATAAGAGTGCGAAGATTCAGTTTGTTAACCGCACGGGGAGGCTCCACAGCACAGAACCCTTCCCGTGTACTAAATTTTTTTTAAACGATTAATTATTTCTTCCGTTATTGGCAATTCGAGCTTCGTTAACGCCATTAACACTGCTCCGCTAACGGCGGAAAGTACAGGATCCCTAACCTCATATATTTTCCGGCTTCTCTGTTGTAAGGATTCCGTTAAAACTGTTTTCATATAAGGACTTGCTAAAACACTTCCTATATATGCTACGGGGACAAAGTCAGATGAAAAACATGATCCTAATATCTCAATACCAACAACTAGTTGGTGAATAGATCGATTACAAACCCTTTTCGCAAGGTCGCTTCCATCATTTGCAGCTTCTGTAACTAAAATCCCCATCCGCCCGAAAAATCTGTTACGTTCTCTTTCATCTTCAATAAAGCCTTCTAATCCTAACAATCTAAGTTCATTAATATTTTTCACATTCCAATAAGTTAGTACCGCTTCAACTAGATGTTGATCAGTGTGATTAATGTTGCCAGATAATATTTCAAAAATTACATCATATGATAAAAAACGCGCTGCACTGTAAGCATACTGGTGAAAGTCAAAATTGCGTATCTCTTTGCCTGACTCATTAATCGCAAAAATAATTGAGCCTGTACCTGATACCACTACAATTCCTGGTTCCATCAAGAAAGCACCTGACTGAGCAATCACTGCATCATTTACAATCCATTTGGGGCAATTCAATCCTTCTATACTCACAAGTTCATCTGCCCATTTGTAATCCTCCACTGAATCAAGCCCAGCAATTCCGGCGGTAATTCCCTTTACATTTGAGATTTCACAGGACGCTAGTGATAATGCCTCTCGGATTGCTTCATGGACATTTTCTACAGCTTTCAAATCTTTTTTTATAGATGAAGCTCCCTTTTCGGTATAAGATAATTTGTTTCCTTCCAAATCAGCGATTAATACTCGAGTGTGAGTCCCTCCTCCATCAATACCTATCACAACATCTAACCGGCTGGACATAATACAGACCTCCCAATTTATTAGTTCTATTACAAAAAAATAAGAGATCTCTGCCAAGATGTAGAGAAGTTAATATGGGATGATCTCAATTGAACTGGATAATTACTTTCATCATTAATCGGGCTCTAGTATTCTGATCATCCCTGTTCAGATTCTACTCCATTGACTAAGCAGTTCGTTGACTTTTTCTTTATTAAATGAACGATACCCCGCAGATTCTGCCCAACTTAATATACTTTCCTTATCCGGGTGGTCCTCTGATTGAATAATATCTAAGAAATCATTATAACCCGGGATTCCTCCCACATTTTCCGGGGGTGTAGCTCCTTCACCATCCAGGCAGACAGGATATCGTGTATCAAATTCCTCAATCCATTTTTCAATTTTAATGATATGCTGCCAATCATCCCCTAAGTCATATGTATATACAATGCTCTTAAATTGATCCAATGCATCGCCTATGACAACCTGATGAGTAAATTCCATTATTTGGCCACCCTGCTGATATGCAAAAGCTTCCTTATTAGAAACAAGCACATAATCTGATTGCGGCAAATAAAAATCTGAGAATGATATTTTTTCCCTATAAAGCTGAAACTCATGGAGATGGGAATCAGACCAATTAAAGGCTTTTTGTAATATGCAGTGTAAATGATAGAAAGATTGATTTAGCGGTACAACTAGCCTTCGCCACACTTGTTGTGTATCCAGTCTCAAAGTTACTTTTATTTGAACAGCTGGTTGCAGAAAAGCTCTCTGACCTGCTTTCTTCTCTAGAATTGATTGCATTTCTTCAATTGGCTTTACATATTTTCCAGTACTTGACTTATATAATCTTATATTGACCTTTTTACATATTTCCGCTTGTATTAGTGATTCAGGATCGGCCTCATCGATAAAAAATTCAATTTCTTGTACTAATTGATTTAAACTAGCAACAGTTTTACGATCTTTTGTTGATGTATAGGATATATCTCCTTTTAACAGCTCTTCCCATATCACCTGTTCATTAAATCCATCCGCACAGAATGTATCAGCTATCGCTTTCTTTACTAACCGATCGAAGTTTTTCAAATCTTTGGCTTTCACACCATTCAATATGACAACATATAGGCTGCTGTCATGCACCAGGATAACAGTATTTCTTCGATTGAATTTTTTCACCTGTCCGTGCCAGGCGGTTAAAGAATGCTCTTGTACACTTTTTTGATTAGGTTCGATTTTTAAATATTTCTGCAAAGCCTTTGTACATTGAATTAACATCGTATCACTCCCCCTTCTTCCCGCCAATTTTTATTAGGTGTATTATAACATACCAGACCATTGGTCCATTCTTAATATCCACAGCCCATCCGAATAGAATTTCGGCCTTTTCTTCCGATGCTAAACCACTGCTTTTCCCATCTAATAAATTTCTATTTTTTGGAGATTTTAATAATGACTGAATCCGAGTACTTGGGCCCACATTTTTCCATAATTTCTTAGTGATTTGATATTTCCAGGCTGTTAAGGGATAATTGGGAAGTTATAAAATTTTATTTGAGGTGAAATTGTGAAAAATGTAAGTTCCGTTTTCTGGTACGTGCTTGCAATCTGCGGCGTACTTGTTATATGGGGAGCGTTTGCTCCAGAACATTTACAGACAGTAACATCAAGTATTACGACGTTTATTTCTCAAGCATTTGGATGGTATTACCTTTTAATTATTATGATTTTTCTCGTTTTTTGTGTATATTTAATTTTCTCGAGATTTGGAAAAATAAAATTAGGTAAGGAAGAGGACAAGCCTGATTTCAAACTAGCTACATGGTTCGCCATGTTATTCAGTGCTGGAATGGGGATGGGATTAGTATTCTGGACAACTGCTGAGCCAATTTCCCATGCTTTTAAAAGTACGCCAGGTGCAGAGGCAGGCTCGAATGAAGCAATCAGGCAGGCATTGCAATATTCCTTTTTCCACTGGGGAGTACACGCATGGGCAGTATATGGCGTGGTGGCACTTGTGTTAGCTTATTTCAAATTCCGAAAAGGGCTTCCAGGATTAATAAGTGCAACACTTATACCGATCTTCGGGGAAAAAAGAATGCAGGGTGTGCTCGGTAAGTTAATCGATACACTCGCTATTTTTGCAACAGTTGTCGGAGTTGCTTCCACGTTAGGATTTGGATCAGCGCAAATCAACGGGGGTTTATCCTACCTTTTTAATACACCGAATAATTTCGGGATGCAGTTAATCATTTTGGCGGTTTCCACTGCTTTATTTATATTTTCGGCATGGTCAGGCATCGGGAAAGGAATTAAATACTTAAGTAATGCCAACATGGGACTTGGATTTGTACTGTTATTATTATTATTTATCGTTGGTCCTACATTATATATTTTAAATATGTTCACAACGACGCTTGGCAGTTATATTACAAACTTCTTCGAAATGAGTTTCCGTCTGTCCCCATTAAATGAAAAAGGAAGGACATGGATTGATAACTGGACAATCTTCTATTGGGCATGGTGGATCTCCTGGGCGCCATTTGTCGGGATTTTTATTGCACGAATATCAAGAGGAAGAACGATCAAGGAATTTATGCTTGGGGTTCTTATCGTCCCAGCGCTCGTATGTTTTATCTTTTTCGCCGTATTCGGAGTCTCTGCCTTAAATATTGAACAAAACGGCATTGATGCTATTTCGAGCTATTCTCTTGAAACAACAACGTTTGGTGTCCTTCAGCATTATCCGTTAGGTCAATTGATGTCAATGATTACGATTGTGGTTATCGCCATCTTTTTCATCACCTCGGCTGATTCAGCAACATTTGTGCTAGGTATGCTCAGTACATATGGCTCGATCAACCCACCTAATTCGGTGAAAATCACATGGGGGCTTACGATGTCAGCAATGGCCGCAATTATCGTCTATTTTGGCGGTACGCAAGGGTTGCAAAATATGCTGATTATCGCCGCACTTCCGTTTTCGGTCGTGATCCTGTTAATGGGCGGTTCCTTTTATAAAACAGCAAAGCTGGAAATTATAAAAGGACCTAAACGAGAAAAGAAGAAAAAGAAAAAGCAGGACGAGCTGACACAGGAATAGAGCAAAACTCTTATTTCTAACTACTATGCCCGGTTTCCATAAGCCGGGCATAGTAGTCCCCTTTATGAAAAAAGGTGTTTGGGTTTAAGTTTTTCTCAAAAGTGAGAAAGGCAGCCAATTATTAATCCATGAACTTTTTGAATATCTCATTATATTGCTATTGTTTCTTCTAAAGAGCCTTTCATTTTAATTAGTCTTCTTTTCCTTCTCATTCGGAAGCTCAATTAGATATGCTGTTAAATCTTTTATTGTCTCCTTGTTTGATTGATCAAACGTATAAACATCGCAATAAGCATACGACTGGTACTCACCATTTGCTTTTGGCATAATCATCGTCCCTTCAACAACTGCCTTATTTCCATGTATTAGGATATTATTTGTTTTGTATTCTTTCGGGACTACTCCGCGCATCGGTTCTAACATCTTGTTCACCGACTCTCTTCCTCGAAGTTCATCTGCACCAACAAGATGCCAGCTAACATCATTTGCAGTGTTACCGATGATATAGTCAACATTTCCCGAAGCAAAGGCATCATTGAAGCGCTTAGCTCTCAGTTCTGCAAAAGTATCTTTTCTAAAATCAAAACCAAAATAAACAATAATAGCTGTGATTTGGTTATCTGAAAATCGAAAGCGCTCCATATTTTGGAAGTTAACTCCAGAGTTTAAGAAACAGTCGTAACGAACGAAAGCTTCATTCCCATCTGTAAAGAGATTATGAATGTGATATTTATCAATATCTTTACTACTAGGCCAACATCTCTCAAGATACGTCTCTCGATTAATCTGATCATCAACAGGGCTGCTAAACGTAAATTCCTCGCTTAGTAATTTCTCCAATGTTGCTCTTTCCTTTGTTTCGTATGCTTTGAAGTAAGTCTGTACCAGGTTTGAATAATTACTTTCCATTCTTTATCCCTCCACCTAGAAAATGATTTTATCTACTAACCATTTTTATCCTAACATGTTGGGAACTCGTAAATTTCTCATAAATTGCTATCACATACGATTTAGATAGTTTTTCATCAATACAGGTAATGATATGAGAATTGGCGGATCATCCAGACGGGGGCCACGAAGAGTGAGGTGCTGCTTAGGGATCTTTAAGCCTTTCCGCACTTGGATCGGCTGATCAGCTTTTGCCCGCAATGTTTGATGCGGTATTAGTACTTCACATGCCTTCATTTCCCAGAATACTGCTGTTGCCATTAAATAATATATTCCAGGCCGAACATCAGTAAACTTGAAATAGCCTAACGAAGATAGTAATGTTCCGTATTGAGGCAGCCCCTCTGGTATTGGTTTAGAAAATAAACCAATTAAAATAACACCATGAAGTGGGACCTCTGCTTCAATTATTCCCTCCACATTATTATACTGGTCTCCCATTATGAAATGTTGTTTGAGATTACTATGATATTTTAGTGATTGCAAATACATGTTGACTTGATCAGGTGATTTTCTAAATTGGGTCGGAGTCATCCCCACTCTCTCAGTGAATCGTGTGGTGAAGGTTCCCAAACTTTGCTGGTCAATTTCCATACTTATATCACGGATAGTTAAATTTGTATTAAGTAATAGACTTTTTGCTCTTTGAAGTTTTAGTGAGGATACATATTGGTGTGGAGAAAGGCCCGTTTTCTGTTTAAAGATACGCGAAAAATGATAAGGACTGTATGCAGCTTGATGAGCTAGATGAGAAAGCGTAAGGGCGTCATCTAGATGTTCATGAATATAGGCAATCACCTCATCTATTTCTGGATATTTATTATTCACTTTTTACCTCCCTGTTTCATTACATAGTTACCAAAATTATACCAGTATGTTCACCACATGCATACGATTTTCATGAAACTCATCTCACTTAGCTAAGTCTATTCATCTGAAAAGAATAGATCGTGAGGCCATTAGTTCCCCACTTCCATTTAGAAAATGATAGAACAAAAATAGTTATAGCAGGAGTTCTGACTCAAGAACATTTTTCTTCAGTAGCAAAGGGTGGTTCTATCCTCTAATAAGGAAAATATGGAATGAAATGATATACATGTTAAAATAGTAAACAGACTAAAAAAATGGAGGATAAAAAATGAAGAAACCATTCAAATTATTATTGATTTCTTTCTGCGCATTATCTCTTGCTTTATTAGCGGCATGCGGGAATAATGAGGATACCACAAGTAATCCGGCAAATAATAAAGAAACAGAAGTGGCTGAAGAGACAGCAGAAAATAAACAAATCATTATTTCAACTGTAAAAGACTTTGTTGCAGAACAGGAAAGTAACACGGTAGAGCATCCTGAATCAGATCAAGATTACCAAATTGTGAAGAATGATGATGAAAAACAGGTAATATTAAGTGACTACACAGGACGAATTTATAAAAATGCCCATTTTGTTTCAGGCAGTTTTATGCAAGATAATAAGAAGTATAGCTATGAAATCATCTTATCATCGAGTGATGCTGACTTTAAAGAACCATTATTGTTAAAATACACTTCTGATACAGGAAAAAGTTATACATTAGAGGAAGCATCTATTTATTTTGAGGAAGAAGATGTAGAAGAAGATTTAGAGGATTGGGATTACAATTTCTAAGCCAACCCTTGCTTCAAGTAAACAGCTCACAGAACAATCTGCTTTTTGTTCTGTGAGCGTCATTTAAAACCCTTGTTTTTCTAACCAGCCAGATAACCTTTTCTCACGAGATAATTCATTTTCCCCACCATATTTCCCCAGCTTCAGTTGATCATGAATGGTCCCGTCCATCAGAAAAACGACTCTGTCTGCCCTTGCAGCCACTTTCGCATCATGGGTAACAATAATGACCGTTGTACCTTCTGTATTTACTTTGTTGATTATGTTCATTACATCCTTTGTAGTACTGCTGTTTAATGCCCCTGTTGGTTCATCAGCAAATAAAATCTTCGGCTGATTAATGAGTGACCGACAGATTCCTGCGCGTTGCAATTGACCACCAGATACTTTCTTAATATCATGATCAGCCACATTGCTAATTCCAGTCTTCTCCATTAGAGCATCCGCCATTTGATTTATTTTGTCTCTTGGGTACCTGCCAGCTTTAAATCCCGGAAATACGATATTATCCCTAATTGATAAGTTTTTTAGCAGATGGGAATGCTGAAAAATAAACCCCATCTGCTTTAATCTAATTTCACTCATTTTTTTATCATCGAGCTTAGAAATTATCTTACCACCAAACAACACCATCCCTGAAGTCGGTCTGTCCATTCCACTTATGTTATAAAGTAAAGTGGATTTCCCTGATCCGGACTGTCCCATGATTGCGATGAACTCACCCTCGGTAACCTTAATGTTTATATCATTCAGCACCTGTGTACCTTCAAACCTTTTACCTAAATTCTGTACATCTAATAATGTCTTCAAATTATCCATCCCCTAAGTCTTCTATTTATTTATATTAGAAATAAGATTGTAATTCTGAATGGTCTTCATCACCATCCATGTTACAAGAAGGATCAGAACCAGTAAAAGCCCAGGACAAATGATATATTCGATGAAAGGATTGCTAATGAATGCAACCTTGTTAATCCCAAGTCCTGAAAGGCTTAGCAGACTGCTAACAATTCTCTCCCCCAGCACATCTGTTATTACGATCCCAGCCAATATACCTGTCATGGCAACAGCGCCTGTTTTTATCAAGTATTGTTGTCTAATATCCACTTCAGAAAAGCCGATCGCATTTAATGCGGCTATTTCTGAAAAATCCTTTGCCAGTCGTAATTTTAGAAACATCACAGTAATAAGGATTGTTAAGCATATTCCAATGATGCTGCTGGCTAAAACGATCATTCTTAACTGCTTTACAACTCCGCCCAATGTTTGATTTATGAACTCCTCCATAGGATGGACAGTTACGGCACCCCCCAGGATTCGAGACCATTCATTCGCTTTATCTCTCTCATCAACTTGATCGTGAAGATTTACTGAAAACGTGTATTTTTCAGCAGTGAGCTCTGAAAAATTGTATTGTGCCTTTGCCGTGTACCCCCCACTTGTTACATCCTGATAAATTCCTGAAATAATAAACTGTTGCGGATTATCATTAACGTAAAGTAGGATTTGTTCACCAGCACCTTTTCCGACTTTCTCAGCATTAAGGTAAGAAAGCGCAATTTCATTTCCTGCTCCAGGAGCTTTTCCACTAAGATACTGCAGCTCTGCCCCCGAATTAACCCCATTGTCTACCGTAAGATTGATTCGTTCCTTTTCCGTATCAGTTGTTTGAACACGCACTCTTCGGAATTCATTATAGTGTTGGACCGTCCCGTCATTTTCTAAAACTTTTTTCACATTTTCATAGCTAATTGCAAGCTTTTCGCCGTTTTCTATCTCAATCAGAATATCCTCTTCTGAACTCCCCATATAGGTAATAAACTCCGGTGCCTCCAATGTATTCATTAGATTAACTGGAATGAGTATCATCACAACAGCGATTAATACAACAGTAAATACAATGATCCAGTTTTTAAACTGAAAGAAGACCTCACGTAATCCGATTAACCAGTTAACAGGAAGCTTCTTTGATTGATAGAGGCCATTCTTTATCCTTTGATCCTTCTCAAACCCTTTCCTCTGAACCAAAGCATCCACCACAGTCACTTTTTTCATCTTGTTCAACAGTTTTTTACAATAATAGATAATCAGAAGATATACGAGAAAAGCGCCGATCAGTGATAATACGATCGCTAAAGGATCGGTCCTGTTATTACCAAATGTTGCAGTAATGTGCTTTGTAAGCAGACTGCTTATCAACAAGGCAAGAAGATATCCTCCCATTACACTTGCTGCCGCTAATGCCCTGTATTTATAAAGATACAAGTCTCTTATTTCAGAAAAAGGAAGTCCAATCGCTTTCATTGTACCGATTTCACTAATTTCTTCTTCCAAAGTTGTGATCATTGTATACTTAACACAGATAAAAGAAACGATGATTAACAGTACACTTACCAGCAGTAATACAAATACAGTCATGATGTCCGTTAAAGCACTTAGAAGGAAAATAATCGTGTAGGTTATTGTCTGTCCATCTTGGGGAAGTTCTGCATTTTCATAAGCAGTTTGGAAATTCGAAGCTTCACTTGTTTCGGTAAAATAGGCTTCAATCAGATACTCATTTTCTCCTACTTGACCTTCAAGCATATTAAATTCTTCATCACTTAGTAAAATCCTCGTAGAAGAAGCCATCGTTGAATTCATCATGGAATCCAGAATAAACTCCTTTATTACAAATTCCTTACTAACACCGTTGCTGGTTAATCTAACATGATCACCAATCTCCATGCCATACGTTTCTTTCAACAGGACGGGAATACCGATTTCACCTTCTTCAAGTGCTATCTTTTCATGAGAAGAATTTAAGAGCAGATCTCTTGTTTCGTTCTGTTTTACTAAAGCAATATCTAGCTGTGAGTTTGAGAGGTTATATGTACGATTATCACTCACCACAGTAAGAGACTCACCATAGACAGCAATCGTTGTATTCGTCTGCCAGTATGTTAAATCATCGTAGTCTGACATAAATTCATCAATTTCCTCCTGATTGATTTCCCCTTTGTGCATCTGGAGGAAATGAGGTGGCTGTGCTGTCTGATATAGATTGGATATGGATGTAAATGTTTGTGTTGCCATAATAATGGACGAGACCGCAAGAACTGCAGAAAAAAACATAAATAAAAATAAGGCGAAATTAATGACTTTATTCCTTTTTAAATCATTTTTAACTAACATCCACTTCATTTGCAGTCCCTCTCATCTCTGTAATACTTTTTGTTGAGCCGAAAACAAACGCCAGCCCAAACATTGAAATTCCAGTTATCATAAGCATGAAACCAATTCCCCGCCCTTCTCCGGTACCAATCCACTGCCCTATACTTCTTGCGAGAATACCGTCTTCCATCAGCATCGGGGCAAAGAAATAGTCAGCCAGCAGACCACAACCTGCATATGCCACTATGTAGCCAACCTGTGTTAGCACACTGATCATTCCCCATGCCCTTCCCTGTAGTTCATTAGGTATCCTTCTGCGGATCAACACATCAGCACAGGTATTAATAAATGGCAATGCCATGAAAAACAAAAAGCAGAAAACTGTAATCAGTCTCACATTCGTAGTTGTACCTGTCATCGCCATAAATACACCGGCGGCCATTAGAGAGATAGTAAGAATTTTCGGAAAATTATACTTAATATTAAATATGCCGATAATGATACTGCCGACTAACATCCCGACAGCACTGACAGACTCTATAAATCCAAGTGTTTTCGCATCTGTAAATGCCAGAAGCATCGGTGCCATTAGTGTCTGAATAAAAGCTACAAAAAAACACATAAATGCCATTAGCCACACCAGACTGCTAACCCCTTTATTAGCTGTGATACTTTTCATTCCTTGATTAAATTCTCTGAAAAAATTAAAATCATCTGCAGCTTTCTTAACAGCCGGGATATGTTTCCTTACTAATGCAACTGCGACAACTGTTACAAAAACCGTGGCCATATCGATTAGTAAAATGACCTTAATATCTGAAAAAGAGAGAATGATTCCCGCTAGAAAAGGAGAAAGTAAATACTTGGATGCCCCCGAAATCTGAATCATACCGCTTGCTTTTGCATATTGTTCTTCTGTGAGGAGATCTGTTACAGTAGCCTTGTAAGCAGGACCAAGTAATGAGCCAAAAATGGAACTAATCGTTACACCCAACAGTACTGCAGGGATTCCAAAATCACCTGTTTGAACACTGAAAAATATGACAAGAAGGCCTATCACCGATAACGAATCACCACATATCATCATCAGTCTTCTGTCATACCGATCAGCTAGAATTCCTCCAACAGGACTTAATAGTATCGTCGGAAGATATGCCAGAAGTGTTGCAATCGAGACCCATGTCGCACTCCCGGTGCCCTGGTAAACATATACCGCTACAGCAAATGCTGTCATTCCACTCCCAACACTTGAAACGAGGTTTCCTGCCCATATCATCATAAAATCTTTCATCATATTCCCCTATCCCTATTCAGTTTTAGCGAGCTTTCTTTCTAATAACGTTACCCCCAGTTTTCATTGAACAACTGCAGAAAGGAATCCTCCGGCACATCGAGCATTTTCTCGAGCAACGAAATCAATGCAACCAGGATTCTTTGCTGGGAATCGGCATCAACATCAAATATACCCTCATCAGTTAACGTTATCGAAGATGCCAGAAAAATCTGCATATATTCTAAAGGATATTTGCATTTCCAAACCTTTTTATCCATTCCTTCTTCAATAACTTGAACCAAAAATGGTGCCATCACTACAACAATTTCTTTCAGTGTCTGCTGATGTAATAAAGCATTCTCAGGTTTATGCATCTCCTCCAATACATCACCGCCCACTTCATTGTTGATCCGCATTGACAGAAACAGGCGTATCAGCTTTTCCACAGGAGTAATATCTTTTCTTAGTACTTTTTCACATCTATTGATGATAAATTCTGAATACCTTGATACAACTGCATCTAAGACTTCCTGTTTTGATTTGAAATAATAATAAAAGGTACCTTTTGCAATTCCTACTTCGTTTAATATGTCATTGATCGTACACTTCTCATAACCTTTCGTATGAAACAGCCTTTCAGCTGTATCAAGAATTTCATTTTTCCTTTCATCATAATCCTTACTAATGCGCATCATTTCATTTCAATCCTTTCATCGACCGACCGTCGGTCTATAAAGAGTTTATAACACCATAATCTTCCTGTCAACTTTTTGTTATAGCTACACCTCAATACTGCTTTAAGAAAACTTAAGCATGTATATGCCTCAGTTTCATGTCATCCGCTCAAGAATAGCTTCTAAATAAAAAACTACAATCCCTATTTCTTAAAGGATTGTATCAGCTGTTTTTTTCAATTATTTTTATGAGCGATAAGGGAGTTTTTCATGCTAATTTCGAAATCGTTGGGTAGTCTATAGCAAAAATGATTTGTTCAGAATTAAATCGAACGACTTTCTTAATTTCTTGAAATCCAAGTCGCTTCAATAAGCTGCATGAAGCAGTATTCTTCGATTGTGCTTCAGCTATGAGCTTTTTGTTGATATTAACCTTAAAAAAATGATGCAAAACTCGACTTACCGTCTCAAATGCAAAACCGTTACCCCAGTATCTTGATAAAAACATATATGAGACTTGAGTATACTCACCGTCATAGTGAGGTGTTAATATAATACATCCTAAAAATGCACTTGAAATTCGTTCTCTCACTGTCCAATACATGCAATTTTCTTCGGGATTTATCCATTCGCTAATTCTCTTTTCGATTTGCTGTGAGCTTCGCTTCCCGCCCAAATAATCCCACACCCTGTTATCGTGATATAACTCGACTAAGTCATTATAATCAGATTGCTTTGTCAGATTGATATTACAACGTTCGGTTTCCATATTACATTCTCCTTTCCACCTTAATTTACATTTACCATTCCAAGACACGATAAAATTACTGCCTGCTGGACATATAGCAGATTCTTTTTGAATGGATAACCAACGAAATATTTGGATGAAATAGCATCTTCACTAACTTCTTCATTCCTGAAAAAAGGTGGACATGGATTTAATATGGCATGTTTTTTGGCCAAGTTCATTCTCTCTAAAGTTATTTGATATTTATTTATATAGTCATGGTTTCTTAAATGGTCTGGTAATGAATCTGTCAATATCACATCACTTGATACCAATACCTTTTCAAGCTCTGTATGAAATTTATAATGAAGACTGTTTTCACCCAATTCATTACCCTCCATACAGACATGATGGTAATCAAGGTTCATTACTTTCGCTACATTCATCCACGATCTCGAGATATTACCTGCTGGACCAACAAAAGTGTATACAAGATCCCGGTAGTTCTCTCTAATTTTACTGATGGAAAAAAGATCTGAAAGAATTTCACATGGGTGATTTTCTGATGTCATTGCGTTAATGACAGGTATAGAACTGTGATGAGATAATTCCTTAACTTTCGCAAAATCGGAGTGTCTTACAATAATACCGTCTGCCCAGTTTTCTAGATATTGCATCACATCTTCTAACTCTTCCCGTTTATCAAGGCTATCCGGAGGAAACAGAATACATTCTCCCCCTAAATCCTTGATGCCTTTCTCAAAAGTAATTCTTGTCCTTATGCTTGATTCCGGGAAATACAAAACAAATGTCTTTCCTTTCAAAGGTCCTATACCTTGATTATAGGTAAGACTATCTGCCAAAGTAAAAATGCGGGTTATTTCATGTTCAGACAAATCGCTTATACTTAATAAATGCAAAGGATTCCCCTCCTTTTAGAGAAACCAAATGAAAAAATGAATGCCTGATTAAATATTTTTAATCATTTCCACTCTGTTGCCAAACGGGTCTCTAAATTCAAAGCGTTCATACCCTGGAATCGGTACAGAATCTAAAATTTTGATATTGTTCTCAGTCAATACATCTCTCCAGTATGAAACATCTTCCACCCGATAAGCTAAATGTGCTTTTGTAGATAATCGGTCAAAGCCCTCTTCTGTACCTACATGGACCTCTTTGTCTCCAACCTGTAACCAGAATCCTCCTCTTCCTTTAAGGGAATCAGGCTTGTCAATTTCAGATAGCCCTAATACGTTGCAATAAAAATCCTTGCCTTGTTGTTCCGCACCTTTTGGGATAGTAATCTGTGCGTGATGTAATCCGGTAATCATACAAAATTCCTCCTTTTAAGGGTTTGTATTTCCATTATAAGCCAAACCGGCGCATAGTTAAATGTTTCCAACGATATAATCCTTCAATTGATCTGCCATTATTTCAGCTGATTGCAGTCCATCAATCGTATAATCAGAGGTTTCCTTGAGAAGATTATAGAGATAAGCGTTTGCCCACCCTGTACCATTTACGAATCCAGTTAAATATTCATTTACTTGCTCGAGTCGTTCCTCTGGAGTTTTAGCAGCAAAGTCCTTGTTGATATTTCTTAATATTCTGCGGGCGAGAGAAATCTCCATAGGCAAATCAATCACTATTAATTTATGTATCAGCATGTCCATTTCCTGCCTCAATCTTCCATAAGGCTCTTCCAAAATGATAATATCAGACGGTTGTAGAGTGCGTCCCCATGGGTCTGTCACCGCATGCCCTGAGACTAGAAGCTTTAAATCTTCCATGAATAAATCATTTTTCACATCAGCTGGACTAATTATATCTCCATTGCTTAATTTCTCCATAACATTCTCAGGGAACATTAAAGTTGAATCATAAGCATCAAAATAAAAGCTGACAGCATTATCGAGTATTTTTACAGTATTCTCTATTAACGAAGATTTCCCTGCACCAGATGGGCCACTTATACAGAAGATTTTAGTCATTCAGATTCACCGACTTTCGTTAATTACTTCCAAATATTATTTATATATGTATAATTATACCACTAATAATTCTTGATACTGTATGTAATCTTAAGTCTTTTGCTGCTCACATAGAACGTACATTAGAAGACTCCTTCATTATTAGAAAAGTTCGTATATTTTTACAGGAATCAGAGAAAATAATGGGTAAGTATCGTCCGAGTTCTGCAGCAATACTTATCTAAATAACATCATAATCATGGAGGTGTTTTTCTTGAATCAGCCTTACCAGTGCCCTAGATGTAAAACTAACCGTTCACGTTTTAATGTAATTGAGCAAGTTGCCAAACCGGTAAAACTAAACGCATCTACTGGAGAAGTGATTAATAATTATGAGCAGGAACCGTTAGAAGCCTTTCATGTCGCCTATAATGGCCCTGACAAAAGAATACAATGCGGGGCATGTGGTTTAATCGAAGATGAAAACACCTTCATTAAGCATGCTCAGAAACCGTAAATAAATCATGGAGGGTGAATAAAGATGTCCAAAAACCGCAAAGGACCAAAACAGCAGGAACAACCTGATTTACCAGAAAGTCCCCAACAGCCATACGGCGAACCATTAGCAGGATCACATAAAGTGAAAAACAAAAACCATACCCGACAGAAACGTAAAACATCACATGACATGTGAGAGCCATATTGATAATACGTATTGAGAGTAGAATTACTTTTCAATTCGTGCCACAACCAAAAGAAATAAAGATACAGGGGCTCGTCATCTCACTTTTAAATATGCACTATGACATTCCCTGTGTCTTATACCCATTAACTTTGAATTTACTTCGCTATAATGATACCTTCAAACCCATTTTAAATAAGCATAATAAGGAACTTAGAAATATGGCTCCTCCCATTATAATAAAATAGGAATTATTTTGAAGAACTATAAATATTAATGAAGTAAAGCTTAAGATGATAAAGAGAATACTGTTACTTTTCAGCTTTTTCTTTTGAAAAAAATCTATGTAAGCAATAGGTAAGAGGATTAAAAGTAAAAGCGAAAACAACCTAATGGATGAAAGAGTTATATTGTCTCCAATTGATATAATCACATAACTGATAACGACTCCAGCAAGAGTGAAAAGTGCTTGTACAATTGGAAGTACTAAATCTTTCAGCTTATTAAGTGCATAGTCTACAGCTTCTAGTCCTGACTTAATTTCCTTTAATTTTTTGTTTTCATCACTAAAGTTAATCAGTTGCTGATATAGTTTGTCTTTTATTTTTTCTATTTTCTCATGGTCCGATATAGAATCATCCTCTATAATAACTTTGACTTCCTCAATTTCATATGAACTCCATAATGGGAAACAATCAAATACTGAATTAAAAAATTCCTGGTCTTTTGCTGGGTCAGATTTAGATTGATATGCCAAAGATAAAGATTTACTTATATTCACCATAAATTGATCGTTTTTGGCATTCCATATTTCCTTATTTTTCTGATGATGCGCTTTAAACTCCTTACACAGCCATACAAATATACCTAGTATTATAAACCATATTGCGACCTCTAAAGGATCCATATTTGTAACTTCAGCAAGCTTCTCAAGAATAGTCTTTAACACTGATATAACAACCTTTCTTTTTTAATTACAAAATAAATGTGGTGAATACATCCGAATATCCTCAATATTCCTATTCTCAGGGTGCCTTTCCAATAATGAAGGAGAATTTATTTAACAGTTAATTAGTGATCTTTTATCTCTATTAAATAGACTTTTTCTACCAAGGCTCCAAGGTCTTGTAGTTTTTAATATCATACATTTTGCAGAACTTCCTCCGTATAGCTATGTGTACTACCCCTCACAATAATCGCTCTTCAAATATGTAATATCACGCATTGTTCCCGCATTATTACTTTCATTTCTGTTAATCATCTTTTTTATAAGATGTTCTCCAATTTTCTCGTTGAAATTATTAATTTTTTTCTACCCAAGAAGGATAGAAACCTTGTCTCCCATCAGTTTATAATGACTCTGTCTTCGTTCTTTATCTTCATTTGGATATTAGGATAATTATACCATTTATTGATCATATTGTTAAATATGTTAAATTCACATATATAGGCAGCATTAGTCTCCCTCTACCTTTATTTACTTCCGTTTCTTTAATCTTTAGGACAAAAACCTTATCCTCAAGATTGTTTCATCAAATTTCCAACCTATATTGTCAGATTAATGCCATACTCAAACACTGCTCTACACATTCCAGTCCTGTCATATTGTTTTTTGATCGAATAAAAGGAGTCTTCTACCTGTAGTTGCTGTCCATTATGAAATATGATAAGAGTATGTTTATTTTGAGTGGTGATTTTTCTGATAGTGTGGTGAAAGAGCCAGCTGCAATGGATAGATTGTGGTGATCTTGTCGGGAAAGCATATATATCATGTTGGAGGTAAATCGGGATGGGAGTTTTCTGGTGAAAAGACAGGTGATGGATTACTGCTTTTTTGCGCCCTTCGTAACTTGCGCCACCTGCTAGACAATTTGATTTGATAATATGTATGGGAGATTCGTCTAGATATTTGACCGTATCTGTTTCCAGCACTTTTGAACTGTAATTAAACTCAAAAGCGGGCATGATAGCCATTGTTTTCTTTGTTATTTGATATAAACCTGTCATGATAAACACATCCACTATTCAGATTGTTTATTCTGTTTTTCTAATTCTTTATCGATCTTTTCTGAGAGCTCATCAATGGAGAAGCCTAATACTTTTGATAAAAGTCTGATCGTGTTGAAACGAAGGTCCGAATGATATCCTCTTTCCAGTTTACCGTAATGTTTATCATCCAGATCAATTTGTTCAGCGACGTATTGCTGTGTCCACTTCGAATCTTTTTCTTTTAATTTTTCTCTGTATTCTCTGAGACATGAACCTAAAATGATCCCTTCGATATCACGCTTTGTCGCCAAAGATACTACCCCTCTAAGCTTTTTAAACCAATTATCAGTGAATCTAAAGGGTGTGAACACGTGGTGAACCACGCATTGGGAATTTGCGAATATTCTTTTTTTAAAAAATCGGGAAATCATGGGTTTAATTATAGGAGGCTACATACAATTCAGAAAAACAACCGTCTGAATCAGCGCAGGGCAAAATATAAGGAAGGACATTCTCCCTTATTTTGTTTGACTCGTATAAAAGTTTTGTAGAATTAACAAGATTAAAAGATAAGGAAATTTCTCTTGCAATATAGTATATTTAGATGGAGAGGTGATATAAGAAAAATGAGATTTTTTAAATATCTTATTATAATTATTATTATTCTAGCAGGTCTTGGTTATGGTATTTATCACTTTGGAACAAAAATAGCATCTGAAAAGCTAATGGAAATAGTATCTACTGAGTTGGTTAATAGTGGCGAAATGGAAATGATCAAACAAACCATTGAAAGTGACCCAGAGTTAAAGGAGTTTATCGCAGATGCCGAATCTGCGGATGAAAGTACATTACCGTTTACTACTAAAGAAGAAGCTACTAGAGCAATAGTGAGTAAAATTGGGATAAATGAACTGCAGGACATACAATCCAAAGTTCAGCAAGGGCACATGACGAAGGAAGAGCTCATCATGGAAGCTGAAAGGCATTTTACCGAAGAGGAAATAGCTGCTTTGAAAGTAATCGCCTATAAAGAAATTTATAATGAATAAGGCATGATAAATATAGAGAGGAAAAGACATCATATGTGGATGTCTTTTTTCTGTAATCTGTCAGATTAAGCGTTGACTAGCAGCCCCTCATTCCGTGTGATATCTCCATTAAAAAAACCTCCAGGAAATGAAGGTTGAAGTATGATCTATTCTATTATTGCTTAAGCCTGAGAGGCATGCAGTCTCTTGAATTCAGATAAAATCAGCATGAATTTCTTTTGCACACTCGTTATTTCCTGGTGACTTAGCTTCAGCCAAAAGTTCGTGTTATGACTATCTATGAAATATCTCATTTCTTGCAGGATAAATTGCTGATTATCCTTATTCTGATATTCCGGTTCCTTTAACACAAGGCTCACATACTTTCTGTAGCAGTTAACCTGCTGCTTGTACAACAACGGGTTCCATGGTTCTTCGAGCGAATATGGCCGGTATAATGCCCGCATATTTGTTAGTGTTTTTTCCCACCTCGTTAACTCTCTTTTTAAAATATTTTTCTGAGGATCGGAGCTTCTTTTCACTTGCTTTAACGAACTTCCGACAGAAGTCTCCCTCTTCAAGCGTGTGAAG
>NZ_FOGL01000006.1:102509-178526 GCF_900111195.1 Gracilibacillus ureilyticus | reverse complement strand
CACCTTTCAACTTTTCCTCATGTGAGGAGAAGTATTATCCGGTATTAGCCCCGGTTTCCCGGAGTTATCCCAGTCTTACAGGCAGGTTGCCCACGTGTTACTCACCCGTCCGCCGCTCGTTCCACAGGAATCACCCCGAAGGGGTCATCCTGCTTCCCGCGCTCGACTTGCATGTATTAGGCACGCCGCCAGCGTTCGTCCTGAGCCAAGATCAAACTCTCAATAAAACTTGCACATGAATGTGCCGAATTGATCTGCTCGCTTCTATAAGCTAGCTAATTCTTACTTTTCTTTCATACTGGTTGTTTTGTTCAGTTTTCAATGATCAATGTTTGTTTGTCGTTTTTGCGACAGCTTTTAAATTATATCAACTTAATCTCTTCTTGTCAACAACTTTTTTGAAAGTTTTTTGAAGCGAAGTATTAAGTTTTGCTGTGTTGTTTCAGCGACGTTTAATAATATACCATGATATCTAAATTAAAGTCAATAACTTTTTAATAAAAACTTTTATTTTCTCTAAATATGTTATTCTCTGCTGCTCTCCGTATAATTCGGATCCATTATTACATGCCACCATATTATATGGACCTACTGAACAAATGTGCATAATTTTGCTTTATGATAAAAAACATAGCAACCATATTAGTGATTACTATGTCTTCCCTTTAATTGTTCACTTTATACTTCCTATGGAATATTGCATTACTTTTGGTGTCTTCCAGAATAACTTCAATTTTCCCTGATGCGATTAAATATTCCATTACACTAACTAAATCATACATATAAGCTTCTATTTCTGGATGAACTTTAAGTTCGCCGTAACCCCATGGTTCATTTCTGCAACGCATAACTTCAAGAAGATGATCCGAACATATATCAATTATTTTATTTATTGAAAATTCGATCGCTATAAGCATTAGCTCTACTTTCTTCTTTATATCTTCTTTACTTCTGATAAGTTCTTCGTACAATTTATAAATCTGCGGGTCAATTCTCTTCACTTGTTTCCAAACCATTACTTCAGGATGGTAGCCTTTATCTATAATTGATATCCTTGCAAGGTAATGAAGGGAACGCAGCATTCTACTATAGGAATCAAGATAATCATCAGATTGATACAAATTCTTCCCTTCACTATAGTTCCTTGTTAATTTAGAGAATTCAATTGCTAACTTCCTTTTTCTCTGTTCCTTAGGGAAAACTCTTAAGGTCTCCTTTAACTTATCTAAGTATTGATTACGATCATAAATTATCTTTCCATTGATAATCCATTCCATTGCTTTCCGGTATCTGCTTGTATTAATCCAGTCTTCCAGCACTTCTTGTTTGATTATGTGTAGTGCTGCAGATTTTTCTCCATACTCATAATGTTTCACAACCCACTTTTGTTCAGTATTGGCCACAATCACTAATAAAATTATATCGAAATTATCAGTTTCTGGACTAATCTCTTCTTTTTTCTCCATTATGATTATCCCGAGTGTATTCGGATTACTTGCACGTTCCTGATATATCGGCCGTAAGATATCCTCCAAGAAAACTCCCCCTTATTCTTCTTAATAATTAAGATTCGATATAAAACAGATGATTCCCTTTCTATATGTATAAAAAAATTAGGATTATTATATTAATTACCCTGAGAGATTTGTGTCCAAAACATTCTCATCATTATTCTTTATATGCTATACTACTATTAGCACGCAGGATTACTATGGAGGAGAAATAATGGCTGAAATAACCTATAAAAACAAAATAAACAGAATCCGTACCTTTGCATTAAGTTTAATATTTATAGGGTTCGGTATTATGTATGTTGGAATATTTTTCAGAAAAGTTGAATGGTTAATGCTGATCTTTATTATACTAGGAACATTGGCAATTGTTTTTAGTACTGTGGTTTATTTCTGGATTGGCTTGTTATCAACAAGAGCAGTACAAATTATCTGTCCCACCTGTAATAAACCAACAAAAATGTTAGGTCGCGTTGATGCATGTATGCATTGCAAACAACCATTAACAATGGACAAAGAATTAGAAGGAAAAGAATTTGACGAAGGCTATAATTCCAAGAAAAAAAGCCGCTAGGGCATACTGGCGGCTTTTCTGTTTCTCTCATTTCCTTAAAACACAAAAACACACGACATTAAGCCGTGTGCTGTTTTCAACAATTTATACAATTTGCTTTTTATCTTTTTTACAATCCTGACAAACTCCGTATACTTCCATTCGGTGATGGCTTACATCAAACCCCGTAATCTGTTCTGCTAATGATTCCACTTCATCCAGACTTGGATAATGGAAATCAACTATCTTACCACAGCTTTCACAAATAATGTGATAGTGTTTAGAAGTATTACAATCAAATCGACTAGAAGAATCACCATAAGTAAGCTCACGTACTAACCCAATCTCCCGAAAAACACGTAAGTTATTATACACTGTAGCAACACTCATATTCGGAAATTTACCTTCCAGCGCTTTATAAATATCATCAGCAGTAGGGTGAGTTTCTGCATTTAATAAAAACTCCAACACCGCATGACGCTGTGGTGTGATTCGAACTCCTGATGACTTCAGCTTTTCAACTGCTTCTTGCAACATATGTTCAGACACCGCCATGCACCTCACTTTCTCCTACAAATTAAATTAAGAATTGTTATCCTAATACCAGTTTACAATATAAACAGTATTAATACAATTATTACTTTATAATTCTTATAATTAGTGTACTCCTGTATAGCTTGTCCTGTCAATAAAAGTATATATGAAATACCAAATTTTTATTCGAAGTATATGGATTTAGATAAAAACTCTCTATTTGAGCCGGTAAAAGATTGTGTTCTGATATTATGTAATAAAGTGCAAGCAAATGCTCACACTTTATCAATGGTTACTTATTCAGTTCTTCACGAATGTACTGTAATGCGTCATCTACATGCCCCTTCACCTGTACATTGCGGAATTCTTTCTGTAATACACCCTCTTGATCAATTATAAAAGTAGAGCGAACAATACCCATATATTCTTTTCCGAATTTGTTTTTTAATTGCCAAACGCCGAATTGTTCTGCTACTTCTTTGTCTTCATCTACTAATAACTCAAATGGTAAATCGTGTTTGTCAATGAATTTCTTATGACTTTCCTCAGAGTCAGGACTTACCCCAAGTATGACCGCATTAACATCCTGGAAACTTTCATAATTATCCCTGAAGTCACAAGCTTCCGTAGTACAGCCTGGAGTATCGTCTTTAGGGTAAAAATATAAGACAACATTCTTCCCTTTATAATCAGATAAACTAACTTTCTCACCTTTGTTATTTTGTAATGTAAAGTCTTCTACTTTTTGACCTGTTTCTACCGTCACGAAAAATCCCTCCATTGATTAGTTTTTGCGAGTTATTATTTGTTTTCGAACATTTTCTACTACTTAGGTTACTTGAAATCAGTCAAAGTCTCAACTATTAACGACTGAGACGCTCTCCATTTTTCCCCTGCCAAATTTTCAGAAAAAAAGCAGGAGGCAAAATATATCCTATTAATGATTCAATTAATGCGAGAAGTCTCCCCCAGCCAATTGGTGTAATATCACCATATCCAACTGTCATTAAAGTTACACCACTGAAGTAGAAGGAATGTGCCAACGTTTCTAACGGAGGCAGACGGTGCAATTTGCCATCATCCAGTAACAGAACTCCCTGAAATGACAATACAAAGTAAAGACATGCAAATGATGTAAGTACAGTAAAGTATACAACTAACAATGTATAAAAAATCTCATAGGAAAAGTAACTTTTTTTATGAACTTTCCCAAATATAAAAGCATACAAACTGGCTATAAGCAAAAATGAAATTAATAGGATGGAAATTACAGCTATCAATGAGCAGCCGCTCCTTTTTCTGTTTATTTTTTCCTTTCTTTAGTTTACGATAGATGCATAGAGGTGATGACAGTTGATGCGGATTTATATCGTAGAAGATGATCGAAAGATTCGGGATATCCTGAAAGACTTTTTAGAGAAGTATAATTATGAAATTGAAACAGTAAAGGATTTTGGAGCTGTACAGACTGAATTCAAACAATATGAGCCCCATTTAGTCCTTTTAGATATTAATTTACCAAGGTTCGACGGCTTTTACTGGTGCCGGCATATTCGGGCGATTAGTAACTGCCCTATCATATTCATCTCTGCACGGGATAGCGGTATGGACCAGGTTATGGCAATAGAAAACGGTGCAGATGATTATATTACCAAACCCTTTCAATTAGAAGTGGTACTGGCTAAAATTAAAAGTCTGCTTAGACGTGTATATGGTGAATACCGCTCAGATAGAAACAATTCTATCATTGAAGCAGACGGTTTGAGTCTAGATACATCTACTTTCTATTTATCATATAACGGTGTCCATACACTTCTTACCAAAAAGGAATGTTTACTGGCACAGGCACTTCTCAGCAGAGTGGAGGAAATTGTTTCAAGAGAATATTTACTAGAGAAATTATGGGATGATCAGGATTTCGTTGATGACAATACATTAAGTGTGAATATGACACGTCTTAGAAAAAAGCTGGCAGACTTACAAATCACAGAGGCGATTACCACAATACGCGGTGCCGGGTATAAATTAGAAAAAACATGGGTGAAATAGCATGATGGCATATATAAGAGATCATTTAGCATCCATAATATTCTTTTACTCACAGATAGGTCTTGTCATACTTATCGCTCAATTAGCTAGCAGAATAGAAGGATATACCATTAGTAATGAGAATATTCTCTACATGTTGCTTGTAGTGACCTTCTTTTTACTTGTTTATCATCTTTTCCGCTATTTGAAATTTCGGGATATGTACCACTTTACAGAAGTTGATACTGCACGAACAGCCTGGCTGCCTGATCCACCAAATCAATTAACAGCCCAAATTAAAGAACATTATGAGAAACAATATGATGCATATAAACAGGAGTTAGAAACACTGTATACAGAGAAGAAGCAGGAAAGCATGTTTATTCAACAATGGGTTCACCAGATGAAAACACCACTATCTGTTATGAAACTCATTTTGGAAAAAGAGATGTATTCAATCCCTGATAACGCAAAAAGTGATTTGGAGGAGGAGTTGGAACGGATTGAGCATGGACTTCAACTTGCATTATATCAAGCAAGACTGCAACAGTTTGAACGGGATTTTCATGTAGAGAAAATTCCCCTTACTGAACTTCTTCGCTCAGTTGTACAGGATTATAAATCCAGTTTTATCAGAAATCATGTTTACCCAAAAATCGAGAATGATAACACAGTAATTATTTATTCAGATCCTAAATGGCTAAGATTTGTACTTGAGCAAATTACAGGGAATGCCATCAAGTATGCAAGCGGCACGAAAACACAAATACACTTTTATGTAACAAACACCAGCGGAATTTACCATTTACATATAAAAGATGAAGGAATCGGCATACCAACCCAGGACTTAAAAAGAATATTTGATCCCTTTTTCACGGGATATAACGGGCGTCATTATCAGGAGTCAACCGGCATGGGTTTGTATCTTTCCAAACAGATCTGTGATGCATTAAACCATAAATTATCCGTTCATTCCAAAGTAAACAAAGGAACGACTGTTTCCATCAGATTTGATAGATCCTGACTCAGGGAAATCTTACATCATTGTAAGGTTTCCTTTTTCATTTGAAAGAAAAATCGATAGGACATCCTGCTTTTTACGATTATAATAAAGAAAGAATTTGACCACAGGGATCTTACTTATGTTTGCCCTGTAATGAATTTAAGGATGGAGAGGAAGTAAACAGATGGCTATGTTAGAGGCGAAGAATATATCGAAAATTTACGGAAGCAAACGCGGTATTGAACATAAAGCAATCGACAATATCTCGCTTACAATTAATAAAGGGGAATTTGTTGGAGTAATGGGGCCGTCTGGCAGCGGAAAAACAACTTTGCTCAATGTTCTCTCAACCATTGACCGCATATCTGCAGGAGTAATTGAAATAAATAATCAGGATGTTACCAGAATATCGAAAGAGAAATTAGCAAAATTCCGCCGTAAACAAATTGGGTTTATTTTTCAGGACTTTAATTTGTTAGATACTTTGACAATCGCTGAAAATATTATGCTGCCACTGACTTTAGATGGGTGGAAAGTAAAAGACATGGAGCAACGTTTAGTAAAGGTGGCCAAACAATTAGGTATTGACTCCATACTTCGCAATCGCAGTTTTGAAGTTTCCGGCGGTCAAATGCAGCGGGCTGCTATTGCACGCGCGATTATTCATGAGCCTGCCATCATATTTGCGGATGAACCTACAGGGAACCTGGATTCAAAAGCATCCAAACAAGTAATGGAAGCCCTTAGTGATCTGAACAGAAAAAAGGAAGCAACGACGCTAATGGTAACACATGACCCATTTGCTGCAAGCTTTTGTGAGCGAATTGTTTTTATTAAAGACGGGAAACTGTTTAACCAGCTGGATAAAGGGGACAGCCGCCAGGCATTTTTTCAGGAGATATTAAATGTGCAATCAATGCTGGGAGGAGACACTGATGACTTTCAGACAGTTCGCCTTTAATAATGTTAAGCGGAATGCCAGGCAATATTTAAGCTATTTCTTCAGCTGTATGTTCTCTGTTGCAGTTTTCTTTATTTATGCTGTCATTATGTATCATCCTGAAATTGATGGGCATGATTTTCGCGAAAATGTGCAACGCGGAATTATGAGTGTAGAAGTTATTATTTTTGTTTTTTCCTTTTTGTTTGTCCTTTACTCCACAGGGGCTTTTATTAAATCGAGAAAGAAAGAATATGGATTGCTTATGACGCTCGGTATAAGCAAGAAACAACTTAATGGTTTATTAATTTTAGAAAATACTATTATTGGTGTGGTTTCTATTGTTTCAGGTCTGCTTGTTGGTATAATTTTTGCAAATATCTTTATCATGGGCTTTTCCCAAATACTTGGCATTGAGGGTACTCTTGGTTTTTATATTGCACCGAAAGCTGTAATTCTTACAGTTATCAGTTACTTCATTATGTTCGAATGCAACTCCATTATCGTTGTCTGGACCTTAAGAACAAATGCAGTTATCGAATTATTCCGCGGGATGAAAGCTCCGAAGATAGTGCCGAAATTCTCCTGGATATTAAGTATTTTCGCAATTGCTCTCATTGTATCTGCTTATTATTTAGCAGCTACTGCAAGCATCATGACCATTTTCCAGCGAATGTTTATCATTTTAATCCTTATTATTCCAGGGACATATTTCTTATATACGCAATTTTCTGTCGCATTTATCTCTCTGCTTAAAAGACGGAAGAATGTTTATTATCATCAGACAAACATTCTTACCATTTCTGAACTTAACTATAAAATGAAGGACCATGCGAGACTGCTGTTTTTTGTAACGATCTTAAGTGCCATTTCTTTCACTGCTTCCGGAGTGTTATACAGTGCTTTCCAGAGTGCAGAAACTGAGGCTGCAGCATACACCCCTAATGATTTCTCCTTTTTAAGCAGAGGGGCAGATAATGTCGCTAAGATGGACCAGGAAATAAAAAAAGTGATTCAATCATTTGAGAAAAACCAGGTAGATTTTGAGATGACAGTAGTTGATAGAAAGATGGCACAAATTACCAACATGGACAGTGAGACATGGATTCATTTAATGTCCTATTCAGACTATAAAAAACTTGCCGAATTAGCGGAGACGAAGATATACCCATTGAATTCCGAACAGAAAACATTGCTAATGCTGCCATACTTGATGTCTTCTAATAATTTAAACATCCCTGATAGTATTACGGTTCAATCAAAGAATTACGAAAGTCAGTTAGAGACTGTGCCTATACTGTCGATTGTTAATGACATCTATCAGACGGGTTATACAATTGTTGTCACAGATTCACTTTATCAGCGATTTGCAAATGTTGCTGAATCTGAAGAAATGTACCGCTATGCAGCATTTTCGATAACTAATTGGGTAAGGCATACTGACATTGTGAAAAATATTAGTATGGAACTTAATCAAGATGTCGTCTCAAATATAGATTCTAAAGCAGACTTTTACAACGTTATGAAAAACTCTCTCTCTCATACCCTCTTCTTCGGGTTGTTTATCAGCGTTTTGTTCTTTTTAGCAGCGGGGTCGATTCTTTATTTTAAGATGTATCAGGATTTAGACAAAGATATCGAACAGTACAAGGCTTTATATCGCATCGGTCTAACAATAAAAGAAATGAAGATTATTGCAACAAAGCAAATTGCTTACTTATTCTTTATTCCATTCGGTCTGGCTGTACTTCATGCAAGCTTTGCATTTAAAGCACTGCAAAATATGCTGGCATCTTCTATTGTAATACCCAGTATTACATTAATCAGCTGTTACTTATTAATTTATGCTGTTTACTTCTTTTTTATCAGAGGGTTATACATCGCGAAAATTAAAAAAGTAATGTAAGTAAGATTGTTTTTTCCTCCATTCTAGTTAATGCTATAATGAACATGCATTTTCTATAATGGAGGTTTTATTATGCAATTCACTCAATCGGAAGCTTTACATAAAGAAGCTCAAAAACATATTGTTGGTGGAGTCAATTCTCCGTCCAGAGCGTATAAAGGAGTAGGCGGCGGATCGCCTGTTTATATGGAAAAAGCGGAAGGAGCTTATTTCTGGGATGTAGATAATAATAAGTATATAGACTATTTAGGTGCATATGGACCGATTATTACCGGACATGCCCATCCACATATAACAAAAGCTATTATAGCTGCTGCTGAAAATGGTGTCCTTTATGGAACCCCAACAAAGCTTGAAAATATTTTTGCCCAGAAATTAAAACAGGCCATTCCATCAATGGATAAAGTTAGATTCGTAAATTCAGGTACGGAAGCTGTTATGACCACTATCCGTGTTGCCCGAGCCTACACTAATAGAGAAAAAATCATCAAATTTGCCGGCTGTTATCACGGACATTTTGACGCGGTCCTCGTCCAGGCGGGTTCAGGCCCATCTACTCTGGGAAACCCGGATTCCGCTGGAGTAACTGAAGCTACTGCCAAGGAAGTGATTACTGTTCCCTTTAACGATATCGATGCATATAAAGAAGCTCTTTATCATTGGGGAGACCAGGTGGCCGCAGTGCTGATTGAACCAATTGTTGGAAATTTCGGCATTGTTGAACCATTTGAAGGATTTCTTCAGGAAGTAAAAAATCTTGCCAATAAAAATGGCTCTTTACTCATATTCGATGAAGTAATTACCGCCTTCCGCTTCACATATGGCTCCGCTCAGTCACTTGTTGGTGTTGAACCTGACATGACAGCACTCGGCAAAATAATAGGCGGCGGACTGCCGATCGGTGCATACGGCGGCAAGCAGGAAATAATGGAACAGGTAGCACCTCTTGGTCCCGCATACCAGGCTGGTACAATGGCTGGTAATCCTGCATCAATGTCATCTGGCATTGCTTGTTTAGAAGTATTGAGTGAAGCAGGTATTTATGAAAAGCTGGATCGACTTGGAGCATTACTCGAGGAAGGTATTACAGCTGCAGCAGAACAACATAACATAAGTATAACAATAAATCGGTTAAAAGGTGCATTAACTGTCTACTTTGGTAACGAAAAAGTGACAAACTATGCTCAGGCTGAGGCAACGGATGGCGAAAAATTTGGTCAGTTCTTTAAATTGATGCTGAAACAGGGCATTAATCTAGCGCCATCTAAATATGAAGCATGGTTTCTAACCATTGCACATACGGAAGAAGATATCAGACATACCATTGAATGCGTAAATCAAGCTTTTGAAGAAATGGCAAAATAGATTAAAGAGGACCAAAAGTGGTCCTCTTTTATTTAGGAAACAATAGATTCCGGCTTTTTATCAGGTTCTGGTTTGATTAAAAACAATGTAATCAGAAATGCAATCACACTTAACCCTGTTAAAAACCAATATAATATCTTTTCGTAATCTCCCATCATTAGGGCAATAACAGGCGGCCCTGCTGCTACCCCCAGAAAACGCATACTGCTGTACAAAGAGGTAATGGTTCCACGCACTTCTTTCTTTAAGCCTTCCGTAATCAAAGCATCTAACGCAGGTAACGACAACCCAATACCTAAACCGGCAACTGATAAAAAAACTGATAATGCAACAAATGATAAATTAGTATTTATAAACACTAATCCAGCTGCAGCAATTAAATTACCAGCAAATATTGTCCATTTCATAATTAATTTATTCTTGCCTATTTTCTTTCCTGCGGCAAATGAAGCAACACACAATAACAGAAGTGGGATAGCGAGTACAAACCCCTTCCATGTTCCTTTTAAATCAAACCGTTCTTCTAAAATGGTGGAGAAATGGAACAAAAATCCAAACAATATAAACATATTTAGACATCCTATTATAAATACAGTGATGAGCCATTTCCCATTATCAGCAAAAGTTTGTTTAACCTCCTGAACAAACTCGTGGAAAGTCTTATCTTTCTTCTCTGCATCTTCTTTAGGCGCCTTTACAAGGAACCATACTAAAAGTATTGAGATTAAGCAAAAGATTGGTATAAATACAAAAGGCAGATACCAGATAAATGCGGCAAGCAATGCCCCAACAATTGGACTTAACACTTTACCAAAAGTATTGGAAGTTTCAATTATCCCCAGTCCTGCACTCACTTCTTTTTCATCCTCAAACATATCACCAACTGTTGGCAGTACAACCGGAAATGCACCAGCAGCCCCAATCCCCTGTAAAAAACGCCCAATCATTATCATTACATACGGATCAGTCATATTCCATGCAGCATAAGCGGATAGCAATCCACCTGCTCCAGTGATGATGAGACTTGGAATAATGACTTTTTTCCTGCCAATCTTGTCAGATAAATAGCCTGCTATCGGGATAAGTATAATAGCTACAATCGAGTAGATAGTGATTATTAAGCTCGATTGAAATGACGATATCTTAATTTCCTTTTCCATTATCGGCAATATAGGAATTAACATAGAATTCCCCAATGTCATCACTAATGGAATAGATGCCAGCGAAAATAATGCCAACTTTTTGCCCTTCATCATGCTTCTCCTTCATTCATATTTATTTTTAGTTCCTGCTTCCTATTGTTTGTCTAAAGTAAAAAATAATACGATGGAGAACAAAAATTTCTTTTAGCAAAGGAATTTAATTGGTAAATTTGTTATACTGTCTGTAAAGTGATAATACATAAACAGAAGAGGTAATCAAATGTACAGAATTCTTATAGTAGAAGATGAAGAGCTATTCCTGGATGCAATTAAAACAGTGATTAATGTTCAGCCAGATATGAAAGTCGTGGAGCAGTCTTCAAATGGATTGGATGCCCTTTATAAAATTGATGTTGTAAATGTAGATATTGTGATAACAGATATTAAAATGCCAAAACTAAATGGAATTGAGTTTATTAAAAAGGCTAAACTAAGATATCCTCACTTAAAAATATTAATATTAACAACATTTAACGAGCAGCCCTATATAATCGAAGGATTAGCACACGGTGCCAGTGGCTATATTCTTAAGGAAGGGGATTTCCATGAAATTATTCATACTATCCGCAATACATTGGAGGGAAAGATTACTCTGCCTCCGGAAATCGCTAAACAACTGTCCTCCTATCTTTTGCAAAGCAAACAGCTGTTAAGTGATGATGTTTTACCAAATTGGCTTGATGATGACTTTACCCAAAGGGAAAGAGATATATTAATCCATTTAAAAAACAGGTTAGCAATAAAAGAAATTGCAAGTGAACTTTCTCTGTCGGAAGGAACGATTAAAAATTATTTAACACTTATTTATCAGAAATTAAATGTGAAGAATCGCATGGAAGCGATAAAACTCCTGAATAAAAAAGCATGATCATTAAATATTTAAATGATCATGCCATTATTTCTATTCAATTGGAAGGGTAAAATAAAAACATGATCCTCTTCCTCTTTCACTCTCCACACCAATTTGTCCCTTGTGCTGTTCAATAATTTCTTTTGCAATAGCTAACCCTAGTCCTGAACCGGAATTTGGCTTGTTTGATTTGCGGTAAAACCTGTCAAAAATATAAGGAAGCTCCTCCTTATCGATCCCTCTGCCAAAATCCTTCACTTCTATCCGTAACTTGTCTTCATTGTTAATTGTTACTGAAATTCGAATCATATTTTCTTCTTCCCCGTGTTTTAAAGCATTGTCAATAAAATTACGAATAACCTGAATAATTCTTTCCTTATCAATTTGAATAAGATATTTTTCATTAACAGGACAAATGCTTTCCAATTTTAAACCTAACTGATTCAATTCGTAACCAAATAATTTTTCAATCTCCTGAACAAATGCATTAATTCGGACTGTTTCTTTATGGATGGACCATTTTCTTGTCTGTAATTGGGATAATTGAAATAAATCATTTGCTAATCTTTTAATGGACCTGGTTTTTTGGATTAAAGTATCTAATAAGGCTTCAGATGGCTGAATATAGCCTTGTTTAATCAATAATAACTGTTTTTCAAATGCGTTCATCGGTGAACCGAGATCGTGGGCGATATTCTCCATCATATCAGATCTGCTTTTCTGTAATTGAATCAGCTCTCCATTTTTACGTTCCAGCTCCAAAGTGCGTTTAATAACTTTATGTTCCAGGGAATTATTTAATTCTTTCAGAGATTGAGCCAATTCCTGATTTCTTTCCGAAATTTTATCATATCTCTTGGAAATGATGACACCTTGTAAAACTAAAAATAACAGGACACTATAAGTTAATATCATAGGGAAAATAGATATATCCCGTTCAACGGTTATTTCAATAACAGCAGCTACTGCCATAATTACTATTCCGAGTATATTGATATAACTTCCTTCTCTTTTGTTAATAATTGCTTTGATTCCTGTAATAATAACAAAATATAAAAGAAATAAATAAATAAAAGCAGTCTGTACCCATAAAAGGTTCGTATAAATGAATGTTGGTGTAACAAGAACAAATATTAGAAAAGCTGCCATAACTGAAATAGCTATCGTATAAATTTTATTATTAATATCCTGCTTATAAAGCTTGTACATAAATTGAATAAGTAATATCATGCCAAGTAGAATACTCATATATTCAATCTTTGTCATTACATTCCACGGTATTGCAGGAAAGAGAGTATAAAATACGTATTCAGTGAGTAGAAAGGTTCTGACCATAGCCATAAAACTAATTAAGCTAATATAGAGAAAAGTGTCATTAGAATGGTTAATCATATACTTCAGGAAATAATAGATACCAAGAATTAAAAATCCGCCAATTAGTAATAATGGCTCTAACTGTTGCTTAATGAGAAAGGCTATTGTGTTATTGCTTTCACCATAATAGACTTCTTGGAAGATCCCGCCTTCGCGAAAAGAAAAATTCGATACATGTATGATCAGTTCATTATTTACCTGATCTGGTTCATAATAGATTAATTCATCACGTAAATAAGGTTTTTCTGTTTTTGATGATTTCCCTAATTCTCCTACCTCTGCTACTAATTCTCCGTTAACATATGCTTTATAGGCAGAACCTATATATTGAAAAAAGAAGGAATGCCTTTTTCCTATATCTCTTTCAGAAATCTGATACTCCAGCCGGTATGTTCCTATCCCTTTTTGTTTCGCCTCACTTAAGTTCTTCCAGGAATTAGGGGTGGATACATATACAGGCTCTTGCAGCGAAATATCGGCTGGTTCTGTCCATTGATCAGGGTAAAATCCCCATTCGCCCGTTAACTGATAAATGGAAGCAGATTCAAAAGCGGGAATTTCGACACTGCCATTTTCTGCGACCAATTCATTAATGTGTTGTTTATCCTGAAATACAAAAACTAAACTCATTAAAGTTATTAATATGAAGAGAAGTGCATATTTTCTTAACATAGCTGCCATCCTTTTATATTGCAGAATCTATTAGTCATTATAACAATTTATTGGAACTGGAGCATCTAACTCTAGAAAAGAAATTATACCAGCTACGTGTTATACTAATAATAACCAATTTTAGTAGGTGATAATCTTGAAACTGGGAGCAAGAATGTTAAAAACGGGAATTGCTGTGACTGTTGCATTATATATAGCTAATTTAATCGGCCTTCCCTCAGCTACCTATGCCGGAATTGCTGCAGCTTTTGCGATTCAGCCAAATATTTACCGCTCTTTTCAAACAATGTTTGAGCAAATTTACGCAAATATCTTCGGTGTCTCTATTGCAGCTGTCATTGTATTCACATTAGGAAATGACCCAATAATAATAGGGTTTACTACGATAATAGTGATAGGTTTTTGTATGTATTTAAGAATGAATGAGAATACAATTGCACTTGCACTTATTGCAGTATTGGCTGTCATGGAAACAACAGAAATGATGCTGGTTAACTTTGCTGGTTTGCGGTTTCTTTCATTAACTTTAGGTATTGTGACTGCCTTTTTTGTTAATTTGTTATTTTTCCCGCCAAAATATGAATTGCGCTTATTTAAACAAATTGATCAGATGACCGCAGATATATTGCTGTGGCTTAGAATATCAACAAGGCATTTATCAGATGATCCTGCCCTAAAAGGGGAGATTGACCGATTAGATCTTGAAATTGCCCATATCGATAACACATACTCATTATATAATGAAGAACGAATATACCGGAGAAAAGCAAGAGTTCCGAAAATGAGGAAAATGGTTATATTCAGACAAATGATTGTGACATCAAAGAAATCTTTAGAAACCTTACGTGCGTTCTACCAATTCGATGACAAAATCGATTCCATTCCAAAAGAGTTCCAAAAAGTACTCGTTGATGAGCTTGATAAAATCATTTACGGTCATGAAAGATTACTGTTAAGTACAATGGGCAAAATTAAAAAGAATCAAACGAAGCCTGTAGAAGATATTACAACTCCTAATCTTCCACATTTAGTTGATACTTTATTCCGTGTTTATGAAAAAGATGAAAAAGATCGTCATATCTTGCTTCCGCTTGCTTCGCGACTAATGGACTATCATAAAGAAATACTGTATTTACAGAAATTACTCTACAGTTATCAGAAGTTCCATGACGGTTTTAATCTTAATTTCAAAAAAAAGAAAAGGAGGAGAATTGCACCATAAGTGCTACTCTCCTTCCTCCAGTTCCTGAATTTGATACAAGTTATAATAATTGCCTTTCTTCTTCATTAATTCATGGTGTGTTCCTTCTTCTACTATTAACCCTTTTTCCACTAAAACTATTCTGTCGGCATGTGTAATCGTTGAAAGCCTGTGTGCCACTATAAAAGTTGTTCTGTCTGAAGCCAGCTTCTCTAATGCATCCTGAATCAGACTTTCACTTTCTAAATCAAGAGCTGACGTAGCCTCATCAAGAATTAAAAGTGGCGGATTTTTCAGAAAGACTCTTGCAATAGCGATTCTTTGTTTCTGGCCACCGGATAATTTGACTCCCCGTTCACCAACAAGGGTATCATAGCCATTGGCTAACTCAGATATAAAGCTGTGAGCATTCGCTGCTTTTGCAGCCTCTATAACTTCCTCATCCGAAGCATCCGGCTTTCCCATACGGATATTTGCAGCAATTGATTCACTAAACAGTATGTTGTCTTGCAGGACCATACCAATTTTATCCCTTAATGACCTTGCCTGCACATCTCTTATATCGATGCCATCTATTAATATGCGCCCATCTGTAACATCATAAAAACGCGGGATCAAACTGATAATTGTAGATTTTCCCCCACCGCTCATTCCGACAAGCGCAATCGTTTCTCCCTGCTTAACTTTCAATGAAATGTCCTGTAATACTATTTCCTCCTCATCTTCATAGCGGAAAGAAACGTGGTCAAACTCTACTTCCCCTCTTACTTCAATTAGTTTCTGAGCATTTTGTTTATCTTTAATGTCATATTTCTCATCAATAAATTCGAATACACGGTCCATCGAGGCAATTGATTGAACAAGAACAGTCGATGAGCTGATCAGCCGTCGCAGCGGGTTGTATACCAGATCCATGTAACCGATAAATGCAGCAATTGTCCCGACAGAAAGCCCTGATGTTATTGCAAAGTATCCTGCAAAGCCAATTACTAAGAGTGGTGCCAAATCAGTTATTGTATTCATAATCGAGAAAGTTTTTGCATTCCATACAGTATGGTCAATTGCTCTGTCAAGAAAGTTTTTATTTTGCTTATCAAACTGATCCTGCTCGTAATCTTCGAGTGCGAAGCTTCTCGTTACAGGGATCCCTTGTACTCTTTCATGCAGATGGCCCTGGACCTGTGCAAGTGCCTGTGACCTGTTCCTTGTCAATGCACGAAGTTTACCGTAAAATATTTTCACCGAAATTCCGTAGAGCGGGAACAATGCAATAGCAACAATCGTTAACCAGACATCCATAGAAAGCATGATGCCAATTGCAATTAATATGGTTATCATATCTAACCAGATATTCATTAAACCTGTCATTATAAAATTTTTCGTTTGTTCTACATCATGAATTACCCTTGAAATTATTTCCCCTGTTTTTGTTCTTGAGTAAAATTGCAAACTCAAACGCTGGATATGATCAAATAATTTCTCGCGAATATCATATAATACTTTATTTCCGGTCCATTGTGCGAGATATTGCCTGTAATATTCAATCGGTGGTCTTAATACAACAAATACAACTGCCGATATTCCCATTAACCAGAATAGCTCAGATAATTTCTCAGAAGTTGTTAAAACATCTGATCCTATAATATGGTCAATTACATATTTAACAATAAGCGGAATCAGTAAAGGGATACCAAATTTTACGATTCCAATCAATATGGTTATTAGTATTTTCCATTTATATGGATATACGAACTGTAAGTATCTTTTTATACTGTCCAAATTAGCGTCACCTCTTTCAATTCTGTCATGATCGGTAAGTTAAAAATAACTCATACCACTGATCAACAAATTCAGGTGAAAAGGGGCCTTTTCTCTGTCTGATCCAATGAAGTAAATACTCTAAATTATTTGTTAAAATTTTATCTAACACTTTTGGATAATTCATCTGTGCTTTATGCAGTTCATACTCATCTTCATCCAGCAGTGTAAAAGTCATATCTGGAAATACTTTTACATCTAAATCATAATCTATATATTTGACAGCACCATCTTCAAAAACAAATGGTGAACTAATATTACAATAATAATATATCCCGTCATCCCGAAGCATACCAATGATATTGAACCAATACTTCACATGAAAGAAACAGATTGCGGGTTCACGGGTAATCCACGTTCTGCCATCACTTTCTGTTACTAAAGTTTTATCATTCGCGCCTATTACCCGATTATTTGTTCCTTTTAATACTGTTGTTGTATCCCAGACACGATGGAGCTGACCATTGTGTTTATAACTTTGTATCTGGATTGAATTACCTGGTTCCAGGCCATCCATACGTATCTTCTCCCCTTCTTTATTTTATTAGTACTAACTATTATAACGATAATAAAATAAAAAAGCGAATACGCGTACTTGTCAAAATTAAAACTGTTATTTTTTGGTCCAATAAAAAGACCCGGACCATTACACTTTTTAATGGTCCGAGTCTTCGTTATCATTATTTATTTTTTGTTATTTTCAGACTTTCTGTTTTGTGCTCTTACTTCTTGAGCGTTTGTTTCGCTAGCAAACTCAGTGCCAAATTGTCCTTGACCTTGTGCTGCTGCCTGATTTTGACGCTGTACTTCCTGAGCATTTGTTTTGCTCGCCTGGTTTGCCGGGTTTTGTCTTTTAGCCATCATAATCACCTCCACGAACATTAATTTACCCAGCAACCTGCTTTTTATTCGGCAAACTTTTTACATTGCTGCGTATTATATTCGCGAGGTGTAATAATTTTAATACAGAAGAGTATTAGAGGCAGTTAATCCTGTAATACTCTATTGAAGCAATTGTTTGTAAATTTTCTGATGTGAGACAGGTAACGGATAACTTTCTATTTCATCAAGAGACAGAATCTGCTGAGCAGGCCCACTGACCCGTAATTTGTCACATCTGCATTTAATAACATTCAAATCCCACTTTATATGGGAGAAAATATGTTTAACTGGTTGTAACTGGTCAATTGATTGACAATTTATTTGATAACGTTCCATTATATAAGGCTCAAGAAGATTCTCGCTAACTTCTTTCGTTGCAACCATTGGAAATTGCCACATCTGTGCAAGTAATCCTTCATTTGGACGCTGTTCTAATATATATTTTCCATCTTTATCTTCCATTACAAGCACATAATAAGCTTCGTCTTTCTGTTTTGTCTTTTTCGTCTTGACTGGCAGAGAATGCTGGATTCCTTCACTGTACGCTTTACAATGCACCTGCACAGGGCATAATAAACAGCTGGGATTACGCGGCGTACATATCAGTGCACCAAGTTCCATTAAACCCTGGTTGAATGCAGATGGATTCTCATGAGAGATTAACTGTCTGACTGCCTGTTCAAATATTTTCCTTGTTTTCGCCTTTGCGATATCTTCCTGTATTAATAAAATCCTTGAAAGGACGCGCATCACGTTTCCATCAACTGCAGGCTCTGCTTTCCCGTATGCAATACTTAAAACAGCCCCTTGAGTATAGGGACCGACACCCTTTAAATTACCAAACTGTTCGGCATCCTCGGGCACTTTCGCATTATAATCGGCAACTACCTCTCGAACTGCTGCCTGCAGGTTTCTTACACGTGAATAATAACCCAGACCTTCCCATGCCTTTAAAACTTGCTGTTCATCCGCTTCAGCTAGTGCCTCTAAGGTAGGGAATGATTGGATAAACCGGTGAAAATAAGGAATAACTGTTTCTACTTTTGTCTGCTGGAGCATTATTTCAGAGACCCATACCCTATAAGGGTCCTGATTTTCCCGCCATGGCAGGTCTCTTTGCTCTTGTTCAAACCATGTGATTAAATCATGGCGAAATTGGGGTATATTAATTGTGACAGGTAATTGATTATTTTTCATATTGCTCATCCTTCGTGATACAATGATGTTATTAATTAATGATTAACGTTTCACACTTTGATGAATTACTATATATATGATTACTTAAAAGGGGGCAGCTTTTGATGGATACAGCAACACATATTACAATGGGCATCGCTCTTGGCGGTCTTGCAACACTTGATCCTGTAGTCCAGCATGATCCATCCCTTTTTACAGCAGTCATGGCAGGGACAATAATCGGCTCCCATGCTCCTGATTTTGACACGATATTAAAATTACGGAATAATGCTGCTTATCTGCGGAATCATCGCGGAATTACACATTCAGTTCCGGCAGTAGTTTTTTGGGGAATAGCGATCTCTTCCATAATCTATCTGTTTGTTCCTGGAGTGGATTTCCTCCATTTATGGTTATGGACATTTCTAGCAGTAATCCTTCATGTATTTGTGGATATTTTTAATGCATATGGAACACAAGCCTACCGTCCCTTTACAAAAAAATGGGTAGCATATGGATTTATTAGCACTTTCGATCCTTATATTTTCAGTTTGCATATTATTGGTATAATCGCATGGATTATTGGTGCAAATCCCGGATACACTTGGTTAATAATATATTTCATCATTCTATTGTATTATATTAAGCGATATCTCGACAAGCGGGAAATAGTCAAATATATACATCACCATTTTGAGCATACAGAGAAGGTTACTACATCTCCTACAACTAAACAAAATATATGGCGGATAGCTATAATTACAAGAGACTATTACTATGTAGGCAGAGTGGAGGATGGCCATATAAAAGTAGATGATCAGTTCGAAAAGGAACCCGTCCCTGACACGGAATTGTTTGCGATTGCGAAAGAGGACAAAAATATAGCAGCTTTTCTTTCATTTTCACCGATCTACCGCTGGGAATGGAACGTTTATGATGATTTCAGTGAAGTTCGCTTTTATGACCTGCGTTATCGTAATGAAGGTCATTATCCATTTGTTGCAGTCGTACAGATTGATGATAATATGAGGATTATGAATTCATACACCGGCTGGGTTTTCTCCGAAGAAAAATTACAAAACAAATTAAACCCAATCAAGCAAATAACAACTTAAAGCAAAATTTAAAAAAGTAGAAGGCATACCAAACCTTCTACTTTTTTAATGAAGTGGCTTATCTTCATTATTGTATATCAGTTTTTTATATTTTGGATATCTTTCCGCAAATTCATTCAAATGTGTTCCATACTGTTGGATCCAGTGTCTGACAATCCTCAGCGTCGTTTCTGCACCTTCATATTTTCTGCCTGCTTTCGCACGTGTAGCTTCAAAGTCTTCCCATAATAATTCCACCCAGCTTCTTGCTTCAATTAATGATAAGTCTGGATTACTTTCCTGTAACTCTTTCGCTAAACTTTCGATAGCATCATTCATCCTATCACCTGCCTTACGGTTTGCTGAGTTGTAAAATAGAAAGAGGTACCGCTTCTTCTTTTTCAAATTTTTGACCAAGTAAATTAATTCGGTGTCCCCATGCAAATACACCATTAATGTAGGTAATCTCAAAAGTCTGTCCAGGGTCGCCTGCTAACTCATAACGTTCCCCTTTCTGAAAATCTTTTGGATTGACAAGATAAGCTGCCGCCATTTGCATTTTTCGCTCTAATATCTCAAATTCGCTTATATTTCCTAATTGTTCTGCTTTTTGCACCTTTTCCTTTAACATCGCAATCTCTGCACGCAATTCTTCCACTGTGTACGTACTGTATCTTCTTTCCACTTTCCCACCACCAATACTTAATTACCTCTTATTTTAGCACGGAGTAAAGTAATGCACAATTAAACAAATCAATCGTAATCACTTGTTATAACGTTTATAATGGTTGGTATAAAGGGGGATAACGCATGATAAAATTGTTCGCAACAGATTTAGATGGAACGTTACTGAAAAGCGGAAATATCATTAAAGATGAGGATAAACGTGCAATACAATTATTAAGTAAGCATCATATAGATTTTGCCATTGCGACGGGCAGATTAGACAGAGACATTTTAGAAATTTGCAAGGAACTGAAACAGCCTGCGCATCGAGTAAGTCAGAATGGAACATTTGTTAAGACAAAGGACAGTGAATCTATTTATTCTAAAACTTTTGATGTTTCTAACAGTATTGCCATTCATGAAAAAGTAACTGCATATGAAAATGTCCTATGTATATCAACGTGTGATGAGATTTATATCTCAGAAATCACCGATGAAATGAAAGCACTGGAAAATTTCCTCTACTTTCCATTAGTAGAAGGAATTGATTTTATTGAACAATACGGGAAGAGTATCCATGCAAGCAAATATATGCTGATTGGTGAGGAAAAAGAATTAACAGGTATTCAAAAGGAATTAACTGATCAATTTGCTGACAAGATGGAATCGTATTTATCAGACCCCCGTTGTCTGGACATTGTTCCTGAAGGTGTCAGCAAAGCAGAGGGGCTGAAAGCTCTGGCAGCTCACTTGCAAATCAAACCTGAAGAAATAGCAGTTATTGGTGATGCCTATAATGACATTCCTATGTTCGAAATGACACCAAACAGTTTTGCTATGTCTTCAGCACCTGCTGCTGTACAACAGAAAGCTTCATATGTAGTATCAGATGTGTGTGAAGCTATCGAGCAAATTACAAACCTTGTGAAAAATTAATAATGTTTTCGCACATTTAGAGTTGTGAGAAAGGGTATGGGACAAACGCATATTAGCTATAAAAAAATCCGATTTTTTCTAATAGTCGGGTTTTGTGCGCAACCTGACCGTTATGTCCCACTCTCACTCTCTTTCCACCACAAATTCATCGATAAACTGCTGAATTAATTCTGAGTCAAAACCTTTACGAAATAAGTTTGCTCTAATTTTGTGCTCTAGTTGGAAGCCAGAGTCTTTCTTCCGGTATTTCTGCAGCGCCTTTTCTCCCTGATAGATAATCGCTTCATATTCTTCCTCATTGTTTGACGTTGTTTTTATTTGTTGAATGACTTCACTGATGACACCCAAAGAATAGCCTTTTTGCAATAACGACTGTTTGGCGCTATCCACTTGTTGTTTATAGGATTTTCTTGAGGGACGTTCCAATTTTTTTCTAATTAATTGTTCTGCTTTTTCATATTGTTTTGTATAAGGAAATTGTCGTAAAGCTTTCTCTGCAATTAATTGATTTATCCCTTTTTCGAGTAATTCCTTTTTAATTAACAACGGGCCTTTTGAAGAGGTTTCCATCCTTGTCCTGACCAATGCCTCACTAAATGCAAGATCATCCAGCAACCCTTCTCGCTTCAACCGGTTAATCACTTCATCAATAAATGTAATTTCTATATCTTTATTCTGTAAATAATTGATTAATTCCTGTTCAGAACGCATTCTGTAACTTAAAAACTTTAAAGAAAGGGTATACACTTTATAAGAGGCATCCTTCTCCTGAATCTGATCTATTTGCTCCTGCGTTAATTCCTGGCCTTTGTGGAGATGATAAGAGATAAGTAAGTCTTCATCAACACTAAACGCATAATAGTCAGAGTCTTTGTCTTTAAGAAAAACATTATACCTATGCTTCAACTTTTTTTGGACTGTAATTTTCGAAATAACAGGCATTATTGTCACCTCTATATCATTTTAACATACAAACATTTGTTCTTCAATTAATATACAGGAGGTTATCAGCATGAAAATAGCAATAGCTGGGGGTACTGGTTTTGTCGGAAAGCACTTAACGAGAAAACTGACAGAACGTGGAGATACGATATACATCTTAACGAGACACCCTGAAAGATACCATGATACAGATAAAGTTCGTTATATCGGCTGGTTAAAGAAAGGAAAGCAGCCAGACAAACAGCTGCCGAAACTCGATGCTATCATTAACCTTGCGGGTGACTCACTCTTCGGATACTGGACGAAATCAAAAAAAGACCGAATATACCAAAGCAGAATAAATGCGACATATGAAATTAATGAATTGATCAGAAATATGAATGAAAAACCTGAAGTGTTAGTTAACGCTTCTGCTATAGGTTACTTTGGCACATCTACATATCATACCTATACAGAAAGCGATAACGAATCCGGTAATGACTTTCTAGCAGAGGTAACAGAAGCTTGGGAGGATACAGCTCAACAGGCGAAAGCTGAAGGAGTACGGACAGTTATTACACGTTTTGGGGTCATATTAGGAACGGAAGGAGCACTTCCCTTAATGGCACTTCCATTTAAATTCTATATCGGCGGCCGGATTGGTACAGGGGATCAATGGATTTCCTGGGTCCATATTAAAGATGTAGTGGATATGATTATCTTTTCTATTGAACATCCCCATATTGAGGGGCCATTACACGTAACTTCCCCAAATCCTGTTACTAACAGGGAAATGTCGAAAAAGTTAGCGGAAGTACTTGGCAAACCCAACTGGTTACCTGTTCCAAGAATATTACTAAAAATTTTATTAGGTGAAATGAGTATTCTTGTCGTAAAAGGACAAAAAGTGTTACCAGAAAAAGCAGCATTATCGGGATACAATTTTAATCATCCTGATGTGAAAGATGCATTGAGCAAAATTTTCAAATAATTACGAATATTATGTCATAATAGCTCATTTTCAATCAAATTATAACGTATTGTTAATTTAATCAAGTATATATTAATTTTTCTTAATATTTCTTCCAGTTACGTTGATTTTTTTCTTATTTTTTAACAAAAATCTATTTACAACATATACATTAATTGTGTAAGATAAGAATAGATTTTTTCGAGACGATAAGTTGTCGACATGGAGGGAAGGCAAATGGTGCGCCACCAGCTGTAAGAGCTGGTTCTAGTGGGTTCGATTCCCACCCCGAATTTTTGTGGCTTTTTGATAAAAATTCGAGGGTGGATGGAACATACTACTAGGGGTTACCCTGTCTTCTTCCATGACACCCTCCATCATTTAGGAGGGATTTTTTATGCTTAAAAAAAGAGAATTACAAGACGCACCGGCTTTATATGAATTGATGATACATCCTGAAGTTTTCCCATATGTAAGACATAAGGCAAATTCAAGTGATGAATTTTACTTTCTTACAAGGAAAACGATGGAAGCGGAAGATAATGGGGAACTGATCTCTCGTACAATCCTGGATGAATGGTATAATCCGATAGGAACAATCAACCTTTTTGATATTGAAAACGGGGCAGGTTTTCTTGCTACATGGATTGGTCAGCCGTATTTCGGTAAAGGTTACAACAAACTGGCAAAAGATGCGTTCTTTAGTGAACTGTTCTATGAACACTCTATTGAAGCGATTTTTATTAAAATAAGGAAAACTAATTACCGTTCTTCCAAGGCTATTCTTAAAGTACCTTATGTTATGTACGCTAATGAGAGTTATCCACAAATATATGATAAAGTAAATCAATGTTCATTAGAAGATCCGATTTATGATCTTTATGTGATTACACGCGATTGTTACTTCGCTCATCAGGAAACATTAAAAGAAGGCGAAGAAGCAATCTGAATACTTTGTCACCTAAACGAATTTGTTGTACTATTGTATAGTGCTAAGAATCGTTTAGGTTTTTCTTATTTTGGAGGCTTTATCAATGAAAAAAATTATTTACATCTTGTTACAGATTTCGCTGCTTTTTATTTTTTATCATTTAGGGGAATATATTCAGTCAGTATTAAACTTAACGATTCCCGGCAGCATCATTGGAATGCTGCTGTTTTTTGTTTTGTTACTAACTAACATAATACCTGAAAGGATAATTAGTAATGGCATTGATCTGTTAATAAAAGATATGCCATTATTTTTTGTTCCAGTGACTGTCGGGGTTATAGAATTTTTTGATTTTTTCAGAGGAAAAGGGAGTTTGATTTTGCTGGCGGCTTTTCTAAGTACTTTGCTCGTCATATTTACGACTAGCTTTATAGCAGGAAAACTGCTTGAGAAAGAGGCGGATATATAATGGTTCCATATCTTTATGGTATTGGGTTTCTTATCCTGACAGTATTTTTTTATTTTATTAGCAAAAAATTATACAGTATAATCCCATCTCCATTTACTTTACCAATTATTATCACATCACTTAGTATTATTATCTTTTTATATTTATTTGATATTCCCTATTCTGTATATATGTATGGCGGTCAATGGATAAATCACTTCTTAGGCCCACTAGTTGTTGCTCTTGCTTTGCCACTATACAGGCAGAGATATTTAATTAAAAAATATGCGCTTGTAATCTTTACCGGCATTCTTACCGGATCATTTATCGGCGTCCTGAGCGGGGTGCTGCTTACATTATCATTAGGTTTTGGGGAATCAGTTATTGCTGCAGTGGCACCAAAATCTGTGACAACACCTGTTGCATTAAGCATTACTGATGCAACTGGCGGCAGTATGTCTTTGGCAGCTATATTTGTAATGATCGCCGGAATAAGTGGGGCCATGTTTGCTCCCATGATGTGGAGGGCAGGCCGTGTGAATCACCCTGTTGCAAAAGGATTAGGAATTGGAACAGCCTCACACGCTATAGGGACAGCGAAAGCACTGGAAGACAGTGAACTGGCTGGTGCAGTGAGTGCTCTATCAATGACAATTAGTGCAGTTCTCGTATCATTAATTGCACCCCTTGTACTCAAAATTTTATTTTAAATTTGTGAACATTAGTCAGTCTGGAAGTAAACTTCTTGTTTGACAAAGCGGTTCATATCTTGTTAATTTAAGAGATTGATTCTTGTATTATCAATGATGGAAGGTGATGACTATCGGGATCGTAGTTGTGGAAATATGTGACAGTAATTTAATGAATACATTTGATATAGAAGGAATTATTGAATCAGAGTACCCTGAAGTTGCTGTATTAATCAATGATTGCCTGAATTTTTGCGGTTTGTGCCGCTTAAAGCCGTACGCAATGGTTAACGGAAAAAGGATTCATGGAAAAACCCCTGAAGAAACCTTAGACAAAATACGGAAAACAATTGAAGAAGAATTAGCATTATTCCAGTAAAAAGCGGAGCTTCCGTTTTTTACTGGAATAATGTATGAAGTTCTACATACCTTCTGTCAAGTCCCTGCGCTATCGCTTCATGGACTATTTTCCCTTTGTACGTATTTAATCCCTTTGCAAAGGAAGGGTCTTCTTTGACAAATTCATTGAGACCAAGGTTAGCAAGTTTTATAACGTATGGTGTCGTTACATTCGTTAATGCGTATGTTGCTGTCTTAGGGACAGCGCCGGGAATATTCGCTACAGCATAATGAGTGACGCCATGTTTTATAAATACCGGATTATCATGTGTAGTAATCTGATCAACTGTCTCAATGGATCCTCCTTGATCAACAGCTACATCCACAACTACTGATCCAGCTTCCATTGTTTGTATCATATCATCCGTAACCAGTTTCGGAGCTTTTGCCCCCGGAATGAGCACAGCTCCAATTAAAAGATCCGCATTCTTTACTTGTGTTCGGATATTATATTCATTCGAGGCAAGAGTCTTAATTTTTCCTTGAAAAATTCCTTCCAGTTGACGTAAACGACTTATGTTTATATCCAGTAGTGTCACATCAGCCCCGAGACCAGCTGCCACCATAGCTGCATTTGTTCCAACAATACCTCCACCAATAATTACAATCCTAGCAGGTTCTACGCCTGGCACTCCACCAACCAGTACTCCTTTCCCGCCATTGATCTTCTCAAGGAAGTGTACGCCAGATTGTACCGCCATTCGGCCGGCAATCTCGCTCATTGGGGTTAATAATGGTAACTCACCAGAGTCAGATTGGATCGTTTCATATGCAATTCCTGTCACTTTTTTCGCAATTAACGCTTCTGCAACTTCCTGTTCTGCTGCTAAGTGCAAATAAGTAAACAATAATTGTCCTTCACTAAAATAGGCAAACTCCTCTTTCTGAGGTTCTTTTACTTTCACAACTAATTCCTGTCCCCATGCTTGTTCAGCCGTTGGAACGATGACTGCTCCAGCTTCCTGATAATGGTGATCCGAAATACCGCTTCCTTCACCTGCTTCAGTCTCTACAAAGACCTGATGCCCTGATTTAGTTAATGTCAATACACCAGCCGGAGTCAGTGCAACTCTGTTCTCATTTTGCTTTACTTCTTTTGGGACACCAATTTTCATCCAATCCACCCGCTTTCTTTTTTAGCATATTATGTCTTTTACTTACTATTTGTTTTCCCTCTTTTACGGAAAAGATAACCGATTTTTATTGATACACTAATGAGCAAAAGTCTTTCTTTGACATAAAAAGCCACAGCGGGCATCGTGACTTTTACTTTTTAATCAGCCATTTCTTTAGTTTTAAAAACATAGTTAGATAAAACAAGAAGAATTACAGACAAGACAGCAGTAATTCCAGCTGCCCCCCATAACTCACCCGGAATATTATTCTCCATTACAAATCTCATAAGGTGAGTGCTTATGCTGTTAGGGAACCATGGCATTATATGTGCAAAAATTTTATATAAAACCGACATTACAATAAGAGTCAGTAATGTATATGAAATTACTAGGCCGGGTACTTTTACTGTTGTATTATAAAATACGGATAAAGTCGTCACAAATGCAAGCCAAATGAAGTAAAAGAAAAACACTCCCATAAACTTTAAAAAGGATATTTCCCCGAACAGTAAGTTTACATAATACCAGCTTGCTAACATTCCAAGTAAATAGGAACTAAATATCAACAGCAATTTTGCAGCCCATTTTGCTGTGATATAGGTCAAATAAGGAATTGGTTTTACTAATACCAGTTCAGCAACACCACTTTTGCGTTCTCCCGCAATGACCCCCATGGTTATTGCTGCAATAATCATTACACCTATCATACTTAGTTGTGCAAGACTCATCATTAATGCTTCTTCCGGCAGAGTTTCCGGCATTTCTATTACAGTACCATCCGGCAATCCGCCGACAGCTTCGAGAATTTGGGGTAAATAGTAGCTTGATAGCGGATCCATAATACATAATAAAATAAAAACTAATGGTACCCAAATCCATTTATAACTACGCCAGTCCTCCAGCAATTCTTTAGAAAATACTGTCATCCACTGCATTAGTTTTTCACCACTTTCATAAAAAGATCTTCCAGGGAAGTTCGGCTTAATTCAAATTTTACCAGGGGCCAGTTATTTTTAATAGATGCAGCCAGAATTTGCTGACGTGCCTTTTCGATATCTTTTACTTGTACATGGATTTCACTCTTGACCATCAGGCAATCCTGTACTATGTCCATTGATTTAATCCGTTCAAAATATGTAAGGGAATTACTTGAGAATTTCAGTTCAAATTTTGCAGACTGGTTCTTATTTCTCAACTCTTCTATCGCGCCTTTTTCTACTATTTTACCTTTGTGAAGTAATAGTAGATCATCACAAATTTCCTCTGCATCACCTAAAATATGTGTGGAGAACAAAATAGTTGTCTGTTCTTTTAATTCTTCCATCAATGTTAATACTTCCCGCCTTCCAATCGGATCTAATGCTGAGACGGGTTCATCCAATAATAATAATTGCGGCTGATGAATCATTGCCTGTGCAATTCCGAGTCTCTGTCGCATCCCGCCAGAATAACTTGCAATTTTTCTATTTCCAGCTTCATAGATATCTACTTTCTTCAATAACTTCTCTGCACGCTCACCAGCTTCTTTTTTCGGCAGATGTGCAAGCATCCCCACGTATACCAAAAACTCTTTCCCGCTCATCCAGGAATGAAAGACAGGATATTGAGGCAAATAGCCAATAAAATGCCTGATGTCCCTATTTTTTTCTCTGCCTTCAAACAGGACTGTTCCATCAGTTGGCTTTAATAAACCTGAAAGTATGCGAAGTGTAGTTGTTTTACCTGCCCCATTCGGTCCAAGTAATGCAACACAGCGCCCCGTCTCCAGTTGAAAGTCCAACCCTTTAATTATTTCTGCTCCTTTAAACTTTTTCTTCAAGCCTTGCACTTTTATTACAGCCATCTAGGACTGCCTCCTCCCAACAATAAAATATAAGATCGGACCAATTAAGCTAAAAAATAAAATTAATATTGCCCATAACCATTTTGGACCATTTGTATCATCTGCCCTGATTAAAGATACAAGTGCAACTAACATGAGAATCAATTGAATGACAATTACCGGTGCAATTATTGGTAATATATCTATAAGCTGCTGAAGTTCATCCATAAAACTCACCTCCTCTTAACAATACGGATGTCCCGGCTGTTAAGTTTCATATAGAGAAAAGAATGCAGCAGTTCTTATATTCAGCATCAAGAAAAATACTGTTTGACCTATCCTCCAATTTAGGTACCCATTTAAAAGAAAATTCTCATAAACAAAATATGCATAATGTTCATGAGAATTTTCTTATGTCTAAAATTAGTAACTTCCAATTAAAATTGTAGAGTATCATTTAAGCCTGGACGATTGTACAGACTTCGTTCTGGATTATCCCACGCCTGTATAACTCACTATTCTCGCTCAATCGGCATGGAACAGCATCGAAAAGATCCACCTGACTTAATGATCTCAGAAAAGGGAACATCAATGATCTGATAACCTCTTTTTGTCAGTTCTTCATTTACTTCGCTATTCTCTGTTAGTGAAATTATATTTTTATTACCTATTGAGAGGACATTGGTACCTAAAGTAAATTGTTCTTTTTCAGACACTTCTATAAGTTCAAACCTTTCCCTTAACCACTGAACATCTTCTTTAGTGAAACCAGGTGAATAGATCAATGCTTCATTTTCACTGATCAAATTAAAAGTGCAGTCTAAATGTAAAATATCATTTCTAATCGGTAATGGTATCACTTTTTTTTGCGGCAGCTTACTTTGTAGTGAGTTTATTGCCTCAAGGGTTGTTCTGGTACTGACACCAACAAATACATACTCCGGTGAAACAATAACATCGCCACCTTCGATTGACGGGGTTGTCAGCATCTCATAGGAAATTTCTTCTTTATCCAGGTACGCTTTTAATATCTCCACTTCTTCTTCGCGGATATCTCTTCCCATCTTTGCGATAAAAATCGTATCATCAATAGTAAAACCAATATCCCGTGTAAACACCTGTTCATTAAACGCTTTATAAGGCTGTAAAGAAATTACATCTACACCATTTTGTTTTAGTGTTTTCACAAAATTATCATGCTGGGCAAGTGCACGATCTACATCAATATTATCATCTTCATATACTCTTTGGGTTGTATTAATAATCTCTCTTATCTCCATATAAGTTGGCGGGCATACAACTACTCTCTCCAGTCGGCCATACTCAGTTTTTTGACTAATCATTCTATCAGCCCTCCTCTAATTTTTTATTATAACAAAAAAAGAATCCACCTTATTTAAAAAAACAGCGTTACATTTTCTGACATGTTAATTTTGCACCTAATTATGTCATGTTATTCTTAAATTACATTAAATCATTTGAAAAAGGGAGGGGAATTAAATGAATCGCAAAAGAATGAAAAACCCTAACTTCCTGTCATTTTTAATTTTGACATTTAGAGTAATGTTTCAGTAATTTTTTTAGAGATAATTCATATAATAGAATAATTCGATCCATATAAGCACGGACTTGCTATAAAAGCGTAGCAGGTCTGTGCTTCTTTATTCTTTTCAACACATACCGCCAATAAAAAAACTCTGGCTGAAAGAATCTCACAGCCAGAATTTTATTTTACTTTTATGCTTTTGTTATAACGATGTCTTCATTCTCAAGTGCAATATTAATTCGAGTTATACTTTCTTCTTCCAGCAGAATATCTGTAATGCCATCTTCTACTTTATCCTGGATTACCCGGCGCAATGGACGAGCACCAAACCGCGGGTCATATCCTTTATTTGCAAGGAATTGTTTCGCTTCTTCACTAATTTCAATATTTAATCCTTCCTCAGCTAATTGTCCCTTAAGCTCTGCCAGCATTAAGTCAACAATCTGTAACAGATCAGCCTGAGTAAGCTCATTGAATGGAATAATGGCATCAAACCGATTCAGAAATTCCGGTTTGAAATAACCGCCTAAGTTTTCCATTATCGAAACAGCTTCATTGTTATTACTGTTAAACCCAACTGTAATTTTCTTCGCACCTGTTCCTGCATTGCTTGTCATAATAATTACTGTATCTTTAAAACTTACTGTCCGGCCGTGACTGTCTGTTAAATGGCCATCTTCCATTATCTGCAAAAACATATTTTGCACATCAGGGTGCGCTTTTTCAATTTCATCTAACAAGATCAGACTGTACGGATTGCGGCGGACTTTTTCTGTAAGCTGCCCAGCTTCTTCATGTCCAACGTATCCTGGTGGTGAGCCGATAATCTTGGATACGGTATGTTTCTCCATATATTCACTCATATCCAGTCTGATCATCGCTTCTTTCGTACCGAATAACTCCTCTGCTAATGCCTTAGTTAATTCCGTTTTCCCTACACCAGTCGGACCTACAAATAAGAATGAACCAATCGGACGCTGCTTCGCTTTCAAACCTGCACGACTCCGGCGTACAGCTTTTGCTACTTTATCAACAGCTACTTGCTGACCAATTACTTTTGCAGCTAAGTTTTCTGCTAATTTCTTCATTCTGGATTGCTCATCTGCTTGGAGTTTACGTACTGGAATACCAGTTTTTTCTTCAATTATTAACTGAATATCTTCTACACTTACTTCTGCTTTTGGTACTTCTTTCGTTTCAGCTAATTTCTTTTCTAATTTAATTTCCTGGTGTCTCAAATTTGCTGCTCTTTCATAATCCTCTTGTTCTGCAGCCTCTGTCTTTTCCTTCGAGATTTCGTCAAGGCGTTTTTGTAATGTATCCTGATCTGTATCGGAAACTTCCAAATTCAGCCTTGCACCAGCTTCGTCAATTAAATCAATTGCCTTATCAGGTAAAAAGCGATCCTGAATGTATCGTTTAGAAAGAGTAACTGCTGCTCGAATTACTTCTTCAGAATAAGTTACTTTATGATAATTTTCGTACCGTTCTCTCAGACCTTGTAATATTTTCTCTGCTTCTTCCACACTTGGCTCTTTTACCATAATCGGCTGGAAGCGGCGTTCCAATGCAGCGTCCTTCTCAATTTGACGATATTCTTTTAATGTCGTAGCACCAATTAATTGTAATTCCCCTCTAGCCAGGGCAGGTTTCAGGATATTACCTGCGTCCATTTGAGAACCTTCCGCAGAACCGGCCCCTACAAGTAAATGAATCTCATCTACAAAAAGAATCACATTCTGGCGTTCCTGCAACTCATTAATCAATTGTTTCATGCGCTCTTCAAACTGGCCTCTCACACCAGTATTTGCAACTAATGATGCTACATCCAATATATAGATTTGTTTATTTAATAATTTTGAAGGAACATTACCTTCTGCTACTTTCAGTGCAAGTCCTTCCGCTATGGCTGTTTTACCGACACCGGGTTCCCCAATAAGAACCGGATTGTTCTTATTACGGCGATTTAATGTTTCAATCACACGTTTCACTTCATTATCGCGCCCAATAACCGGGTCAATTAAACCTGCACTTGCAGCATCGGTTAAGTTTTTACCAAGCTGGTCAATCAATCCATTTCCTTTTTTATTTTTAGAATAAGTTTTGGTATTGGACTGGCCATTTCCTGTAAAAAAAGATTCAAAGCCTTGTCCACCAAACATATTGGACGGCTGATTCATTTCATTTTTTATATCTTGAAAGCATGTGTCACAAACTTGAATATTTTGTGTTTGATCATTAAATCGAAGGCTAACATTAATGTTGGCTTGACGTTCTCCACAATGTTGACATTTCATCTTTTTATTCCTCCTTCAATTTCTTTTAATGAGAAGGTCATACATTTGACTTTGACTATATTTGACCTTTTCTATTTCATATTATACTTTGACCTTTTTTGACTTTCAAGTGCTTTGCTCATGATTTGCATTAATTTTTTCATATATAAACATAAAAGAACCCAATCTGTTTAGCAGATTGGGTTCTATAATTCTATATTTTTTATAAAACTGCACCGAACGGGATAAACAACAGTAATACAGCTATTAATAAAGACCAGAAAAGTTCTTTTAACAACTTAGTATCCCCCCATTTTTTCTTACAGTTTATCATAAGAATAAATCTTCCGAATTTAAATGTAATAATCTTAACATACAATTTACATTGCTATAGCCTTTCACGACTTAATCTAATATGATATGATAAAAACAATAAGGAAAAAGGAGTTGTTGCAAATAATGACGACCATTACGTTTCTACACCATAAAAAGCCATTGAAAATGAATGTAATGCAACTTACTTTATTTAAACAAGCTAAAATAGTAGAGTTAACCGATAAAAACAACCAATGTTATACTGCTATCTTCTATAAGGATAAATTTATCAATGCAAAAAAACTAAATGCAATTAAACTCCATTCTTTTCTTAAAAGAGCTCTTACCAATGGTATCCAGTACCCTTCCAAGCATCCTCTAACACGAGCATTTCTTAGTCCGGATAAAAAATACCGGATCACGACGTCTAATCAAATGTTTCAAAACTTAAAAGATAAATACACGGATATTGAAATGCTGTATGTTCTGTCAATGTTTGATAATTTTCTGGATCAAAAGAAAATAAGCGCTCTCTGTAAAAAAATCTTCTACCAGTACCGTCGTAATGGTCAGATGAAACTGGCTTTCCGGACAATTGTTAACTATGCCCTTGTTCGTCCACACGACCGCTTCGCGACAGATATGCTTCATCATATGGATTTTCAGAAATATCAGGAAACATACTCAAAATACAATCAATTAGTATCCAATTGGACAGATTCGTTATATATTGAAGCTGTCTCAGCAGATTACCTTACCTCAAATGCTGTTATTAATCAGTTACTCCAATTTTATCAAAAAGAAGAGAGATGGTTTGACTCCCTTTCATTGAGGTACCAGTTGTTCCAAACTTCTCATCCCCCTTTTTCATCAACTGATCTTGAACAATTCGAAACAGAATTAAAGAAATTGAATAATAAAGATATTACTGAGTCATTCTGGAGAGAGTTATTAAAATTAGACCCCGCGTCTGACAGGATTATTCGAATATTATCAGAGAACGATTCAAATGAAACGATTGTTTCTCATGCACTTGTTACAGGTGAAAAAATGGATTTAGAGGTTTTTGAGAAAGCACTGCTAACAGCTGAAGGAGAGTTATTAAAGCAGTATAAAAGTCAACTTTTCCCTTATATTACAAGCCATTATAAAAGTGACCAGACAAAGATGGAGAAACTTATTCATTATTGTACAAGAAAGCTGTTACCGCATATTTCAATCACTGAAATACTTGAACATCTTAGCGCCGTTGAATTGCCTGTAATAACGAAACTAAAAAATATGAAACAACTTGAACAAAACCCTGACGAGCAATATGCACTTGGTGAGATCTACTATCATTTAGAACAATATGACAAAGCTATTCAATGTTTTGAATGGGAGATGGAATTATCTCCGGATGATCCTAAACCGTTACAATATCTGCAGAAAAGTTATTATGCCATTGGTGATTTAAACTCAGCAAAAGATTATCAGGAGTTATTAGTTAATATGTCATCACGTACCAGAACATCTTAGAAGCATCAGATGTTCTGGTAACTATTCTGTTTCATGCAGCATAAAGGGTTAATCTTTATCATACCATGAATGTAATCGTATACTTTTTTTGCCGTTTGCGCTACTTCATCATTCTTTGTCTATGATATAATATTGCTAAATCCCAACAAAGAGATCAGGTGATATGGAATGAAGAAAGAGTACTACGCTATAATCGATATCGGCTCAAATACAATGCGTCTTGTTATATACCTACAGGAAAAAGGCGGACGTCTAAAAGAAGTAGAAAATGTAAAAGCGGTCGCAAGGTTACGCACTTTTCTTGATCCGGCAAATAATCTTTCAATGGATGGAATCAACAAGCTAGTTTCCACTTTAAGCAGTTTCCAGGATGTATTAGGTGTTTATCAATTGAAAGAAGTTGTGTGTGTGGCAACTGCTACTATCAGACAAGCTAATAACAAAGAAGAAATTATAACCATTGCTGAAAAGGAAACCGGACTTCCAATGAGAATACTTTCAGAAGAAGAAGAAGCATATTACGGGTACCTGGCTGTCGTTAATTCGACTTCCATTGAAGAAGGGATCACAGTAGATATAGGCGGGGGCAGTACAGAGGTCACCTATTTTAAGAACAGAGAATTAATTCACTCCCACAGTTTCCCATTCGGGGCACTTACTTTAAAAGAATTCTTCACAGAAGAAATCCCGACAGATGAGGAACTTGTTCAATTACACCACTACCTGAGTAAACAATTTCATACATTACCATGGTTGGCAGGCCGGGAAATTCCACTTATCGCAATCGGCGGTAGTGCCCGAAACTTAGTTCAGATAGAACAGAATTTAAAAAAATATTCACTCGCCGGTCTTCATCAGTATAAAATGTTCGATAAAGATATACAGATGGTCAGTAATTACTTAACATCCTTAAGTCCCGATAAATTGCCAAAAGTCGAGGGACTGTCAAAAGACCGTGCCGATATCATCATTCCAGCTATTCAAGTTTTTCATACCCTTTACCAAACCGTCCAGGCAGATTGTTTTATACTAAGCCGAAAAGGTTTACGTGATGGGGTATTCTATGAACAATTATCAAAGGAGATGGGTTCTATCCTTTTTCCTAATGTGTTGGAGGATAGTATTCAGGAATTAATTAATGACTTTAATTTGGAACCGAAACAAATTATGCATGTCCAGTACCTGACAAGAAAGGTATTTGACTATCTGAAACAAAATGGCATTATCCATCTGGATAAAAATGATTGGAGTCTTGTGAAACGTGCCAGTTATCTTTGTCATCTTGGTGAATACATTGATGCAGAATCGAGTGCCCAACATACATTTTATTTACTTGCAAACAGAACAATCGACGGGCTGATGCACAGAGAGCGCCTAATGATTGCTCTAATCGCTTCGTATAAAAATAAAACTGTATTTAAACAATTTATCCAGCCATATAAAAACTGGTTCTTAAAAGAAGAACGAAAAAAAATTCTTCATCTTGGGGCATTGCTTAAATTCACATACTGTCTTGATGCTACTAAAAGACAAGTAGTAAAGGATATCCATATCAAAAAAAGGCAGCAGAAATTAACCTTTTCCATTTACTGTGATGGTGACTGTACTCCCGAAGAATACCAGGCAGAAAAACAAAAGAAACACTTAGAAAAATTAGCAAAAATGGACGTGGATCTTCATTTTCTTCAAGCTAATGTAAAGGAGTAATTCACATTAAATTTACACTAATTTAACAAAACTTCCTTTTAATAGCGTTATGATAGAGTAGTAATAATTTTAAATTAATATAATTACTCTATTTATTTTTATACTTTCATAAACTGTAAAAAGGAATGATTAACAATGACAACTGCTGAATTAGAGAAAGAGCTGGGATTGCCATCCTATTACAATAACAGAGAGATAAGCTGGTTATCTTTTAATAAAAGAGTACTTGGTGAAGCGGATGATGACAGTAATCCTTTATTGGAGAGACTTCGTTTTCTTGCTATATTTTCTTCTAATTTAGATGAGTTCTTTATGGTACGGGTAGCGGGTTTAAAAGATCAGGTAAAAGCTGGCTTTAATCGTAAAGATAATAAATCTGGTCTGACGCCTAAGGAGCAGTTATCCCAAATATCAAAATTTAATCATCAATTAGTAGAAGAACAATATGATATTTATCGGCAGCTAAGCATACCGCTTGATGAAGCGGGTATAGAGATTATGAAGGTGAGTGACTTAACAAGCAGCCAGTTAAACGATTTAGAGAATTACTTTGATGAGCATATATTTCCTGTATTAACACCAATGGCTATTGATGCATACCGTACTTTCCCTATGCTGTTAAACAAGTCCATTAACTTAGCTGTACAATTAGAGGATCTGTATGATTTAGACGCTGAACAGCTAAAAACAGCAATAGTACAGGTCCCTGTATTACTAGACAGATTTATACGCCTTGGTGAAAATCATCAATATATACTGCTTGAGGATTTGATTAGTTATTTTATTGGCAAGTTCTTTAAAGGGTATAAGGTTAAGTCAACTACAACCTTCCGTATTACAAGGAATGCTGATATGACCATTCATGAAGAAGGTGCACGGGATTTATTAAAAGAAATCGAGAAAGAATTAAAAAAGCGTAAATGGGGTGCGGCAGTAAGACTGGAAGTAGACGCCAGAGAAGAAAATCCTCAAATGATTGAATTTCTCTTACACGTACTGGAAATCCATCGGAAAGATCTTTATATTATTCATGGTCCATTGGATTTAACCTTTCTCGCCGACTTTTACAGCACGCTGAAAAAGGAGTATGAACATCTCGTTTTTCAAACATTGATTCCACAGCCCCCACAGGATATTCATGAAGAAGAGAATATATATGAAGCGGTACGCAAACGGGATATTTTCTTACATCATCCATATGAATCATTTGGACCGATTATTGATTTAATTAGCGAAGCAGCAAATGATCCGGAAGTCTTGGCAATTAAGCAAACCTTATACAGGGTGAGCGGTGATTCCCCTATCATTGAAGGGTTAAAAAGAGCTGCTGAGAACGGCAAGCAAGTAACTGTACTGGTTGAATTAAAAGCAAGGTTTGATGAAGAAAATAATGTCCAATGGGCCAAAATGTTAGAAAAAGCTGGCTGCCATGTGATTTACGGGATGATTTCATTAAAAACACACAGTAAAATAACTTTAGTTGTAAGAAGAACTAATGGGAAAATTGAACGTGTAGTTCATTTAGGCACAGGGAATTATAATGACCAGACTGCAAAATTCTATACAGATATGTCCTACCTCACAACAAAAAGGAAATTTGGAATTGATGCCACTAATTTTTTCAATTATTTAAGTGGTTATACAGAGAAACCTGACTTCCACCATTTATCCATGTCACCTTTTGATATCCGAAATGACATTATCCAGTATATAGAAGCCGAAATTACTTATCACAGAAAGTATGGGAATGGCAGAATTATTGCTAAAATGAATTCTTTAACAGACAAACCATTAATACAGAAATTTTATGAAGCATCTCAGGCTGGAGTCCAAATTACGCTTATTATTCGCGGAATATGCTGCCTAAAGCCGGGTATTAAAGGAATCAGTGATAATATAAAAGTATGCAGCATAGTAGGCAGATTTCTGGAACATAGCCGAATATACTTTTTCCATCATAATGGGGAAGAAAAACTGTTCCTGTCTTCGGCTGATTTAATGACACGTAATATGGTAAAACGGGTGGAACTGATGTTTCCTATATTTGAAGGCAGAATAAAATCACGGGTGTTAGAGATGTTAAACATTATGTTAAATGATACAGCTAAAATGAGAATTCAGCACAGTGATGGAAGCTATACACATGTTAAAGATACCACAACTGATCCTTTAGTTGACAGCCAGCTTGTCCTTTTTGATATGGCCTACCGTGTATTGGATGATGAAGAATAACAGAAAAACTTGGCTAAAAGTTAAGCCAAGTTTTTTCTTACAGCCCTATTACCGCTTCCGGAAGCAGTTCTTTCATCATTAAATCATCCAGACTTTTAAATTTATAGCCTTTCTTTTTTAATTCATCAATAATTGGTGCCAGTGCATCTGCATTATCTTTTGATACAGTATGCATCAGAATAATGGCGCCTGGGTGTATTTGATCAATCACCTGGTTATAAGCATATTCCCAGCCTTTCTCCTGACCTTCATTCCAATCCACAAAAGCTAATGACCAGAATACATGGGTATAACCCAATTCATTCGCCCATTGTAAAGACTGCTCGTTAAAGGTACCTTTTGGAGGTCTTACATATTGGACTACCGCATTTTCCGAAACCTTCTTTAATTTGTTTGTTAATATTTCTATATCTTCTTTTAATTCCTCTTTAGATAATTTAGTAAAGTCTCTATGCGTATCAGAATGGTTTCCGATTATATGTCCTTCTCTTAACATGCGCTTTACTAAATCCGGCTTGTCATCAACATAGTGACCTGTTAGAAAGAAAGTTGCAGGGACCTTTTTCTCTTTCAGCACGTCTAATATCTGTTCTGTAAAACCAGCTTCATACCCATTGTCAAATGTAAGATAAACATTTTTTTCACCAGATGGGTCGATATAAAAACTGTTATATTTATCGAGTATCGCTTTATACTTTCCTACATCGGGAGGCTGGTTGTCTGTCGCTTTCTTATATCCCCAGCCATAGCCTTCAGCAGCCATTTCTAATGGCATGACCGTAAATAAAATGCCCATCATTAGAAGTAAATATAATTTTCGCATTAACATCACCTTTTTTATTTCTATTTTCCATGAAATATGGTGATCTTATGCTTATATTTTACAAAATAATGCTGGCAATCCAGCCAAAAATAAACAAAGGAATATTAAAATGCAAAAATGTTGGTACACAAGTATCCCATATGTGGTGATGTTTCCCATCAGCACTTAATCCGGAAGTAGGGCCTAAAGTACTGTCAGAAGCTGGAGAACCGGCATCTCCCAATGCAGCCGCTGTACCTATTAATGTAGCAATTGCCATTGGAGAGAAGCCGGCTGCAGCACAGATAGGAACATACAATGCAGCTATGATTGGAATTGTTCCGAATGAGGAACCAATTCCCAATGTAATTAGTAATCCAACAAGTAATAAAATAAATGCAATGATTGCCTTATTTTCACCAAGCATGGATGATGATGCTGATACAAGGGCGTCGACAGCACCCGTGTTTTTCAGAATCTCAGCAAAGCCTGAAGCAACTAACATTACGAATGCTATTGTACCCATCATGCCGATACCTTTCTGAACGAAGGTATCACCTTCCTTCAATGGAACAGCAAAGAATAACACCATTCCCGTTATTCCTGCCAGTGCCCCAATTACAAGACTTCCTGTTATAATTTGAACTACTAGCGCAATTACAATGGCTATAATAGTAAAAGCATGCTGGCGAGTGAAAATCACTTTATCTTCATGCTCTTTTTGATCATTCCAAGTCGTATGGAGCAACTGTGCCGGTTCTCTGTCTTTTCGGTAAGATATAAAAACAGCGATCAACAATCCTACAATCATTCCGGATCCAGGAATTAACAAGGATCCGGCAATTTCCTTTACAGATAGCTCTATTCCATTTGTACTCATGCCTTTTTGAATTGTTTCATGAAAAATCAGCCCAAACCCGACCGGAATCATTACATACGGAGCTTTTAAACCAAAAGTTAATGCAGTAGCAACCGCCCGGCGATCTAGCTTCATTTGATCAAAAATACTTAATAATGGCGGTATTAATATTGGTATAAAAGCGATATGAACTGGTATTAAATTCTGTGATAAACACGCAATACCCGCAATCGCTAAGACGAGCATTGTTTTTTTGCCAGTTAATACACGTATCAATCCCCGAACTAATATTGTTGTAATGCCGGTATAGCTAATCATTACAGCAAAAACACCTAATAAAATATAGCTTAAAGCAGTATTTGCTTGTTCACCCATTCCCTCAATAAGCATGTCAACAGTGTCCTGCATATTCATTCCAGCCATAAGACCTGCAATAATTGCTGAAATAATAATAGCAAATATAACATGGACACGAAGTAAACTAAGGACGAGCATCGTCAATACAGATGCCGCTACGATCCATTCCATTCAAATTACCCTCTCTTATTTTCTGTCTAAGTTCTGCTCAATCTTTTCAACTAACTGAATTAAGTTATCGACATCTTCCACAGATGTCTCCTCAGGATCCAATTGATCCAGTTGCTCAATAAAACGTTCCAACTGCTGTCTTAGCTGAAGTATTTTTTCATTATTTTCCGACATCGCTGTTACCCCTTTTTATTCTAATGTTTTTTTCAAATCCCTTGACAATACTAATGTATTTTCCCTGTATTGTCCACCCTCCTCTGTTATTTCACAAATAGAGGGTCTTTATCCGGAAGATCCAAAAAAGACACAATCAAATGGATTGCGTCTTAGTATGTCTTATATGAAAATGCTACATGATTTTCTACAGGAATAAATGCCCCGATATCTTGTTTTGTTACATTTTTTATCACAAGATTTCTCTTGGAGCCTTTTAGTTCAATATAAACTTCGCCAAATGTAATCTGTCCTCTTTCCTGCAATGCTGATGCGTAAGCTTTTAATGCACCAACCTTATTTAGCGGAACATCATACGTTTGACTCAGTCTGGTACCTTTTCCAAACACCGCATGGAAAGTTAAAGGAAAAGCATGCTTCTTCTCAACTGAATTAATTATCATCTTCATTATTTGCTCTGGATGGCTAACTTTTGATGTAAGTCCGCCTTTAATATGTTTTTCTTCTAACTGTTCATAATTAATTGCAATATTTTTTTCACCATTATAATTATTTGCTTCATTGGTATTAATCAATTGAAATTCCCAGTTCACCTTTGAATCAGATGAGTCATACCTTAAAGGCCAATGACCTAAGTAGACATTACCGCGGTAGCCTATGGCAATTGGTGAAGGGTTTATGTCTGTTTCATTCAGCATTTTGATTAAATCAGGATTTTCTATTTTAATATCAATATTGTCAATCAGCTCTTTAACGAATTTACTCGGCTCAACTATTGCCTCTTCTTCTTTCATTTGCTGTGAAGTATTTTCCTTTTCGATTGAAACAACATGATTAGGTATCTCAAGCTTTTCTGCAGATAACGAATTCATGCCTAAAAAAAACACCAATATAATAGAGAGTCCAATTTTTTTCATTACTTCGTTCCTTCCTTTTTTGCTTAGTTTGAGGAAGAAAGGAAGAATTATTCGTCAGTTTTAGTCACTTATTTTAATTATTTCGAGGGTTTCCGTTATTTTTACAGCATTTTCAATTGTTCTGATCATCGAGCAATTTTTCCTGGCAATTTCCAATGTTTTTTCGAGTTTTTCTCGATCTAAGTGAGCGCCTTTCACCGCATAATGTAATTCAATAGACTCTATTCGATTAGCCTCTTCCGGATTGCGTGTCACTTCTGCACTGATGTGTAAATCTTCTATCACTATTCTTTTCTTTTCCAGAACTTTGCGAAAAACAGATGCACTACATCCTGCAACTGAAGCTACCATTAATTGAAATGGTCTGTATCCACAGTTTTCATTACCTGAAATGTCCAGTTCTCCATATGGCAACCTTGTTCTTATGCCACCCTCTTTAAGATAAAAGTCCACGCATTATACCTCCTTCTGTATATTTAATGTTAGTGTAGCATACCGGGAGGAAATTAGCGGGATAATGTGCTTAACATTTCTTTTTCTTATAATCCTTGAATACAAAATATTTCACCATAAAAAAACTGGCAAGTGAAGACAGGAGCATCGCCAGACCTTTCGCTATATTGTACCTCAACCAGTTGAGTACCCCTAACCATTCCATGAAGCTGTTCAGTCCAATAAACACAATATTGCTTATCCCCAGACTGATAAGCGCTTGAACTACAAAACCGATCCTCTGATAACCGCTCCCTTTTGAAGTTCGGTTAAATGTCACACTTGCATTCCAGAAGTAACTGTTGGAAACAGCTAAAAGATAAGAAATTGTATTATATCCTAGTAACAGCATTCGATCTTCCGTATAGAAAAGTATTAGCAGAAGGTTGAGCATTCCGATATCTATTAATGCATTCCCAACCCCGATAATTCCAAATTGTAAAAACTGAAAACCTCCACTTTTTCTTTTCTCTCTATCCATAAAGCCACTCCAGTGATGCCAGTTTATTCACTATTGCTCATTACCTTTATCCATTTCTCCATAACTTGTCCGTTTACCGCCTGTTAAATTTTGATATATATCAAGGATTTGTTTAGATTGAGTATCCCACCCCATATCTGCTATTTCCTCCCGTGCCCTCTTCGCAAGTCTTTTTCTCAACGTTTCATCTTCAAACTGGAGAACGGTTCTGGTAAAATCACCTTCCACATGCTGATCATACAAAAGACCAGTTTGTCCATCCTCGATCTGCTCACAAGTTGGTCCACTCTTTGCCGCTACAATTGGTAAACCTGATGCCATTGCTTCTGTAATTACCAATCCTAATGTTTCTGTTGTTGATGGAAAAACAAAAACGTCAGAAGAAGCGTATGCGCTAGCTAACTCTTCCTTGTAAATAAATCCTGTAAACACAGTATTTGTTCCTTGAAAGTGTCTTTCCAGCACATCACGGTACGGACCATCCCCCACGATTGCCAAAACGAATTGATCAGATGCTTTAAGTACATGTTTTATTTTTTCAATTTCTTTTTCCGGCGCTAACCTTCCTACATACAGGAGCAGTTTCTTACTAGTTTGTCCATTTGTAAGCCTTTTACGCATAGCTTCTTTATAGTTACGAGGGTGATACATGGAGGTGTCAACACCTCGTTTCCATACATGGACATTTTTAAAACCCTGGTCGATTAATTCCTGATGCACCACCTGCGAAGTACATAAATTAATGTCTGCCATGTTGTGAAGTTTACGAAAATACCACCATAGTAACCCTTTAAAGATCGACAAATGGTAGTAATCAGCATATTTAGGTACCTGAGTATGGTAAGATGCCAGCAAAGGGTAACCCAGTTTTTTAGCATAATGTATTCCAGAAGCTCCTAGCAAAGCGGGATTAACCACATGAATTATATCTGGATCATATTCCTGAATCATCTTTTTTATTTTCTTTGTTGGCATGGCAAATTTTTTCGACCGATAGAAAAAAAGTCTTGTTGCTTTTGCTCCAATGACTTTTGCTCCTTCAAACTCATATACACCAAGATCAGGTGCAATAATCTGCACCTGATGACCTGATTTTAAAAAATAACGGATACTGTTGGTTAAGCGTGTCACAACCCCATCGGTTGATGGCAGGAATGTCTCTGTGATCACTAATATCTTCATAGAAAACCATCCTTAATGGTGTATTGTTATTATGATTATTTCCACTTAACTTGTGGTAATATGTTTTCTTTAATTACACGCTCTTTGTGCGCTACGACTGTTCTGAGGATTTCCCGAATTACTTCCTCATCCAGTAAGTGCGGCTCTAACCCTAAATCTTTCAATTTCGTGTTTTCCGCATGGAAAAAGTGGTCTTCCAATTCCACTCTCGGATTTTCTAAATGGGCTATATGGGTCGGATACCCTTCTTCATTAGCTACTTTCTGTACCTTTTCAGCTAAATCCCCTACACTGTGCTCTTCTGTAAATTGATTAAACACCCTGAATTCACCTTTATCTGCCGGATTCTCTGCTGCAATTTCGATACAACGAACCGTATCTTTAATATGTAAGAAACCTCGAGTTTGGCCACCTTTACCATATACGGTAAGGTCATGACCTATTGTTGATTGGATAATAAATCGGTTCAGTGCTGTTCCAAACACCCCATCATAATCTAACCTGTTTGTTAGAACAGGATCTTTTTTAGTTTCTTCTGTATCTAAACCGTATACAATTCCCTGATTTAAATCCGTTGCACGGATACCCCAGATTCTACAAGCAAACATTATATTATGGCTATCATGGACTTTTGACAGGTGATAAAAAGAACCTGGCTGTTTCGGAAAAGGCAGAACGTCTTTACGTCCCTTATGTTCAATTTCTATATAGCCCTCTTCGATTTGAATATTCGGTGTTCCATACTCTCCTAGTGTACCCAATTTTATCAAATGACAATCAGGAACTATTTCTTTTATTCCAAAAAGTACATTTAATGTACCTGTGACGTTGTTGTTTTGAGTATAAACAGCATGTTCACGATCAATCATAGAGTATGGTGCAGATCGCTGTTCAGCAAAATGAACAAAAGCTTCTGGCATCTCTCTTTTTAACACTTCTTTTAAGAAATCATAATGAACTAAGTCACCCTCATATATACGGATTTCTTTCCCTGTTAACTCTTTCCATTTCGCGACACGCTCTTCCAATGTTGCTATTGGTGTTAATGAGTTAGAATGCAGTTCTCTATCAATCTTTCTTCTTACCATGCTGTCAATAATGGATACATCATGGCCTTTCTGTGATAAGTAAAGAGCGGTTGGCCAACCGCAGAATCCATCTCCACCTGCTACTATGATCTTCATTTTTACACCTCTTTTTGTCATCTTATTACTACTAAAATTATATTCATCTTTCATCTTATCATAGCGAAAAAAATATTAAAAATTATAATCTGAATATTTACACAATTTTAAAGTACACTTAGCTTAGGCAATACATTGTTCCCAAATTAAATTACATGGTTAAAGGCATGAAGAACCTTGTATCTGTTCACAACTATAATACCTTCCCAATACCTTCTTGCGACAGGGAATGCGTCAGGATATTGTTCCCAGCTCCATGGAATTTTCCATATACCTTCTTCTGTTAATTGCTCTATATAGAAATTCAAATTATCTTCAATCAAGTCACCAAAGATCTGACAGAAAGGGTCATCTGCACTTACAACAAAATTTAATGGGAGTGGTTTATAGCCTGTTGACCAAGCATTTACATCCACCTCAGCACTTTGCTCTATAAGGTTTTTTAATTTATGATAAATTTGATCGATAGTGAATGATAGTTGGGTTTCCATTTCGTCTTCCTTCATTTTCAGACTATAATATAATTGTTGATAATTATTAATTTCATGGAAATCCATTTTCTCTGCCACCATCAGCCGTTTTAAAGCTTCATTGATTACTTTTGTTGCGATTTCGCGGTTTCTTGCTTGTGAGGACCAATTCAAGATGAATGCAGCCAGTTCAGCACTAGGATTAAACATCCAGTTATCTTGAACCTTTTCCTCCCAGTGCCACCAGGGAGCATGAGGATATACATTATTTTCTGGAAGAACAGATGACCATAATCTTTTATCAGGATCGTATTCTTTTATTAGATAGCCGATTAATCTTCCTACTATTCCATCATCGTTATCTGCTCCATTCTCTGCCAGAATTTGACCTGCATACCAGGAGGCCATAGGAGAAGACTGAGGCAGCCAGAAGTCAGGCTCTATCCCGTGACCAAATCCCCCATCCTCATTTTGATATGCTTCTAATATTTCGATCACTTTGTTCTTGTTATTCCCTTTGAATAAATGATTCCATCTCGCAACCTCTAATGGCCTCGCATTCCGTTTTAGCCATCTACTTGTTTTCTCAAAAGTTTCCCTTGATATTTTCATATAATCACCTCAACTTATTTGATATATTTACTATTCTCTAAAAAAGCGTTAATCCCTTCACTTTTGTACTTTTTAATTTTAAATGGATTTTCTCAAGAAGCTGATAAACTCCTTTGCTTCACTTGTCTCTATTTTTGTCAAAATATATGTCCTGGAAATCGGCGGTGTGATTATTTTCGATTTAATTTCAAGCAATTTATTCTGCTCCATTTCGTTTCTAACGATGGATACAGGTAAATAAGAGACACCCAAACCACTTTCAATGAATCTTTTTGTTACTTCCATTTGATTTACTACCATTGTTTGTAATCCAGGAAAATATCTTTTAATATCAATTAATAAAGTATCCCAATACTCTGGATGATTGTGTGTAATTAGTCTGTAATTGTTCAATGCTTCTGCTTCAGTAAGTTGTCTCTTCGCAGGTCCAACTAATATAACAGGCTCATTCTGGATAATTTGCATCATTAATTCATTTTGAAGGGGTTCGATTCTGGAGAGCCCAATATCAGCATCTCCTCTATAGATTTCCTCACCAATTTCGAAGGAACTCTTCACATTGACGAGGACTTCTATATCAGGATGGATATTCATAAATTTACTCAATAGTTCAGGGAGGAAAGATGATGCAATTTGCGGTGCCGCAGCGATGATTAGTTTCCTTGAATACCCTTGTTTCCATGATTCGAAGTTTGTTATCCCCTTTTCATAGGCTGCTAATAGCTCTTTAGCATATGGAAGAAATTGTTTACCAGCTGCTGTTAACTTGACTATTTTTCCTGTTCTGTCAAACAAATCACTATGAAGATGTTCCTCTAATCTCTTCACATGTTTAGTAACAGCAGGCTGTGATAAAAATAACTCTTCTGATGATTTTCTGAAATTTTCATATTTTGCTGCAACAACAAAAGTTTTTATCCACTTCATATCCATTATTAGTTCCACCTTATCAATAACAGTATGTTATCAAAAATCGAATTTTTAATTAATTTTCATTATATACATATTCCCATATAATTACACTAACTTCTTAAAAAGGATGTGTAGCTCTATGAAAAAAGATTTATGGAACGCAAATTTATATGATCAACAGCATGCGTTTGTCTCAGAATTTGGCGGTGATATTATCGAAATTTTAGCACCAAAAAGCTCTGAAAAAATTCTTGATATTGGTTGTGGAACAGGGGATTTGGCAAACCAGTTAACAGAAAGGGGAGTAGAAGTAATTGGTATTGATCAATCAGAAAATATGATAGACCAGGCAAATGCAAAATACCCTCACATTGATTTTAGAGTGGCAGACATTTTACAAATGAACTTTGATAGAGATTTTGATGCTGTTTTTTCAAACGCTACACTTCATTGGGTAAAACAGCCGGAAGTGGCAATAAGCAATATTTATTCAGCATTGAAACCTGATGGAAGGTTTGTTGCTGAGTTTGGTGGTAAAGGTAATATTCATTTGATTGCAGATCAATTGAAGAAACAATTTAACATCAGTGAAGATTCGGAGCTTTTCCCATGGTATTTCCCAACTATAGGTGAATACAGTTCATTAATGGAAAATGCCGGATTCAGGGTTGTTTTTGCACAGCATTTTGATCGCCCAACACCTTTAGAAGGAGAAGATGGATTACGAAAATGGATTGAAATGTTCGCTTCCCATTTATTCAACCAAACGAGTGAAAAGGAGAAAGACCAAATTTTAGTAAATATTGAATCAAATTTAAAAGAGCAGATGTATATAGATGGTAAATGGATTGCAGATTATAAGAGAATCCGTGTAATAGGGATAAAGGAGACTTCAAGATAATCGGAGGTGAGCTGAACACCTTGGCGACCGGAAAATCTCGAGCGAAGGCTTTTTGGGGTACGGTACTGATGAAAAGTCATGGCAAAAAACTACTCAGGGGATCATCCCTTGAGTAGTTTTTATCTGTTTTATTCAATTTAATATTCTTTTTTAGATGGGACATAATTGGTATGTCCCACCCTCTTTTATGATTAATGAAAGTTCAGTTGCTAGAGTGTTTTTCACTTAACATACCGACTGAATCGATTTTCCATTCTTTCCTGAAAAAATGCAATAATGATACATAGCGGCCAGTAAATTAGCGCTACTAAAATATACATTGTTAGCGAGTCAAATTCCCTTCCTCCCGCAATCTGTGCCTTCTGAAACAACTCCGGAACAGTAATAACAGCTGCAAGAGATGTAGCTTTAACAAGGTCTAAAAATACATTGGTTAGTGGCGGCATTGCAATTCTTACACCTTGCGGTAAGATTATCTTTCTCAATGTCTGCCAATAGTTAAATCCTAGAGCCTTCGCAGATTCCCATTGACCATTTGGGACACTATTGAGTGAGGAACGAATCACTTCTGCAATATAAGCAGCACTATTCAGACCGAATCCTATTACTGCAGCCATATATGCTGACATTCGAATTTCAATCATCGGTAAACCATAATATAAAATAAATAAAAATACTAAAATTGGTGTACCTCTCATAAAAGAAATATAAATTCTTGCCGGATACCTTAAAAGTATTAAGTCAGAGCTTCTTGCAAGGGAAATAAACAACCCAAGAATAAGCCCTAATACCATTGATGCGAAGGATACAGCAATCGTCATCGGCAAACCGCTTAATATAAAAGGTAAATTTTCCAGGGCTAGCTTTACATCAAAAAAATCCTGCATCGGTATCTCACACCTTATAAATCAAGACCTTCAATCTCCTCAATTTCCTCTTCGGGTTTTTGAGAAGCATCTTCTTGATAAAATTCAATTGCCAGTTCAGACAATGTACCATCTTCACGCATTTCAGCAAGCTTTTCATTAATTTTCGTCTGCAAAACAGTCGCATCTTTAGCCATAACTGCAGCTTGTTCTGTTGGATGGAATTTCAATTCAGGATGTAACATAATATTAAATTCCGGAAAAGCAGCGACACCGAATTTCGACAGATAATAGTCATTCACAATGACGTCAGTATTACCATTATCGACATCTCTTAAGTATGCTTCATTTGGAGCATTTCCATATGTAACAACTTCCGCACCAAAATGTTCAGCTATTTGACTGTAAATAGTTGTTGCTCCTCCACCAGCTCGTTTTCCTTCTAAATCTTCTAAACTGTTTATGCCGGAATAATCGTCTTTTCTTACAACCATTGTGGTGTACGAATACTTATAGGGATCCGAAAAGATAAACTGTTCTTTCCGGTTGTCTGTTGCTTCAATGTCATTTGCTGCGACATCAATCCTTCCGCTCTGAATAGCTGGGAGCATACTGTCAATGCCCATAATTTCAAATTTCACTTCCAGCCCTAATCTTTTAGCAACCTCTTTCATTATCTCCACATCATAGCCGGTCAATTCTTCTGTACCTTCTTTATAGGTGGAGGCTCCGATTAATGTGCCGGAAGTACCAACAATAAGCTCACCTCTGTCCTCAATTTCCTTCCATTTCTTATCAACATTCTCAGATGTATTTTCGTCTGAGCTTTCTGAGTTTGCTTTGTTATCCTCCGTATTTTTACTTTCTTCGTTTGCTGTTCCACATGCCACTAACAAACCTGTAAGCAAGAATATGAAAATTAAAAATATTTTTTTCAAAACTGTCCACCCCTTTAAATTGTTATATATATTCTAACAAATAAAAGATAACAGTTTATCCTTTGCTTTTCAACCTTTTTGGATTCTGTAACTATATATTTACCTACCCTGTTATAATACTTGTTTCTTCCTTTAACAAAACGGAAAAGAAATTCCTATCTGCCCATGTTGACTTTTCACCTGAAACACTTATAATTAAATTAATTATTAGTTTATAATAATTATTAATAACGAAAATGATTATTATTATCAACAGCCCAATTCTTTGATATTGGTTCTCAATAAACTATAAGGAGGATGAATAATGAGTAATTATATTAGAATGATTATAAACAATATGCCATTTAAGTCCAGAAAAAGCAGAAAGGAAATAATCATAACTTTAACTAAACACCGTGAGCTAATTGCCGCAATATTCAGCGGGATCTTAATCCTCATTTCATGGCTTTTACACGATAAAGTGAATGATTGGGTTTTTTACACCGTATTAATCAGTGCTTTCTTGATCGGGGGATTCGCTAAAGCAAAAGAAGGTATTACCGAGACAATGCGAGATCACACCTTAAACGTTGAACTCCTGATGATTATCGCTGCTATTGGTGCTGCTTCTATTGGATACTGGACTGAGGGAGCTATTCTAATTTTCATATTTGCTTTATCAGGAGCCCTTGAAAGTTACACAGAAGAAAACAGCCAAAAAGAATTAAAATCACTGATGGAACTGCAGCCAGAAACAGCACTGCTTATTTCACCGGACGGATCCAAAACTGTGCACGTTTTAGACCTTAAAATCGGTGACCAAATATTTATAAAAGCTGGGGAAAGGATTCCGGCAGACGGAATTATACGGCATGGGCGCACATCAATTGATGAGAGTACACTAACAGGGGAATCGATGCCAATAGGCAAATCAATAAATCAGCAAGTTTTCGCTGGAACGATTAATTTAAATGGCAGTATTACTGTGGAAATCAATGAGTTGGCAAATGAAACATTATTTCAAAAAATTATTCACCTTGTTCAACAAGCCCAAAGTGAAAAATCACCCTCTCAAGCTTTTATTGAGAAATTCGAAAGTACCTATGTGAAAGTTGTACTGGTAACTGTCGGGATGATGATGTTTCTGCCACACTTCCTGTTTGGCTGGTCATGGCAGGATACTATTTACAGGGCAATGATATTATTAGTAGTCGCATCCCCATGTGCTTTAGTTGCTTCTATTATGCCAGCAACATTGTCAGCCATTTCAAATAGCGCAAGAAAAGGTGTACTTTTTAAAGGTGGGGTACATGTTGAAGCACTAGGAAAAATCGAAGTGGCAGCCTTCGATAAAACAGGGACATTAACAAAGGGAAAACCTGCTATCACTGATGTTTTCATCCTGCCATATACAGACAGGGAAGAGTTAATTTCAGTTGTCAGCGAGATGGAGAATCAATCAAACCATCCATTAGCAACAGCATTAACCACCTGGTGTAAAAATGAGAATACCATGTATACTCCCGATATCCGGAAAATGGTTCATATTGAAGGCAAAGGAATGGAAGCAAATGATGATCAGAACTTTTGGCAGATAGGAAATGCTGAATTAATCGGCAAAGAAAAAGCAGAGCATTTTTTACACACATTTCCCAACTGCCAAGCTAAAGTGCAGGGTAAAACAGTAGTCTATGTTGCTAAAAATAGAGAAATTTGTGCATTATTTGCCTTGGAAGATCCAATAAGAGATGACGCGATTCGAGCAATAGATGCTCTTAACGATTTAGGTATTAAAACGGTTATGTTAACTGGTGATAATGAGGACACCGCAATGTCTGTTACTTCTAAAATCGGGATAGATTATTATAAAGCAAATTGCTTACCAGCTGACAAGGTGAAAGAAATCAAGAAACTGTCCCACTCTTCCAATACAACTGCAATGATAGGTGATGGTATTAACGATGCTCCTGCATTAGCTACAGCTGATATCGGAATTGCTATGGGGGCAGGTACGGATGTTGCATTGGAAACTTCAGATATCGTATTGGTAAAAAATGATCTCCTTAAGATTGTGGATGCCGTGAAAATATCTCGTAAAATGAACCGGATTATAAAGCAGAATATTATCTTTTCTATTATTATCATTTCAGGTTTAATTGCTTCTAACTTTATGCAGGTTATTGACTTACCATTGGGTGTCATCGGACACGAAGGAAGTACTATCGCTGTGATTCTTAATGGATTAAGATTATTGCGCAACTAAATGATGAGATTTTATAAATGATAGTTTTCCTAAGTTGTGATGTGAGATTCACTTAAACTAACAGGACACAGATGTCAATTGCATCTGTGTCCTGTTATCTTCATATTATTTTGCAAGTTTCTTTTTCTCGTAAAGCGCATTGATCTCTCCACCAGCTATAATAACCATTGCTGATAAATAGAACCATAGCATTAAAATAATTACACCACCAAGACTGCCATATGTTGCAGAATAATTACCAATTGATGATACATAATAAGAGAATGCTAATGATGTTAACTGCCAGCAAATCGTTGAAAAAACCGCACCTATTACGACATGTTTAAATTTTACACGTTTACTTGGAGCTAGTAAATATAATGCAGTTAAAACGATGAAAAAGATGACAGATGAAATAACCCATCTCAAGGTCTCCCACAGGGAAATAAAGTCATCGGACAGACCGACGAACGAGAAGATATACTCCCCTATCATACGCCCAAACACCGGAAGCGCGAATGCAATTAAAATAACAAATACCATTGCAATTGTTAAAATAATAGAAATCCCGCGCACTACGATAAATGATCTCTCTTCGTCGATATTATACGCCTCATTAAATGCGCGCATTAAGGCATTAACCCCGTTTGATGCGGACCAGAGTGTACCAATTATCCCGACAGATAACAAACCGCCGTTACGGTTATTCATTACCTGAGTAATGTTGTCATTCAGCAATTTGTTAATTTCCTCTGGTGCATAGTTAGAAATAAAATTGATTACATCAATATCACTATATGGCAGGTATCCAATCAATGTTACGAGAAAGATCATGAAAGGGAATAAAGACAATAGAAAGAAATAGGATAATTGTGCAGCAAGGCCTGGAACATCATCATCATTAATTCTTTTAAATAATTGCTTCAGGAATACAATGAACGGATTATCCAGCCATTTCTGCTTTTTCATTTTTCTTTATTCCTGGTCACATCTTCTAATTGCTGGAGCATATCCATTGCTGTTGATAATCCGCTAGTTAGCTGTTTAGAACATTTTTGATAATTTTCATTTATCTGATGGACAAAATCAGCGGGATGCTTAGCATAATACTTCAAATTATCTTTAGATTGGAGGCACTTTTTATTCACAAAACTCCTTGTATCGCGATCGAAAAGTGTTAATAATCCACCTACTACCGCTCCTGCTATCATTCCTTTTATTAACAGTTGTTTACCCATTGATTATCCACCCCTTCTTTTCACTGCTATGTTACTGTTTTTTTAATATAAATGAATATAATTGTTCGCATCCTTCTTTTACTAGTTCGTATGTGTAATCAAAATTCTTCGTAAAATACGGATCGGGAACATCCTTTTCTTTTGCATCTTTAACAAAATCCATTAATTTTTTAACCACGGTATTTTCTGAATGTTTCCCTAAACTAGATAAATCATTCATATTCTGTTCGTCCATAGCAATAATGTAATCAAACTCATTTAAGTCCTTTAATTCAATCTGCCTCGCTTTTTGTCCTTTATAAGAGATATTCATTTCATCTAACTTTGCGCGTGTTCCATGGTGCGGAGGTTTCCCAATGTGCCAATCACCCATTCCAGCTGAATCAATATAAAATTGATCTTCCATCCCTTCTCTGTGTATAATTTGTCGAAACACTGCTTCTGCCATTGGGGAGCGACAAATATTCCCTAAGCATACAAATAATACTTTAATCATATACTACCACCTATTCCTTCTGGTTAATCCTAATATTCATAATTTGCACGTTTCGTTAGTGTAAACTGTTTAGTTTCATGCCTATTTCATTGGCATCCAGCGGCTTACTGTAAAAATACCCCTGATAATAATCACAGTCTTCATCACGGATAAAGCTTAAAATTTGCTCACCTTCCACACCTTCTGCTACTACTTTTAAACCAAATGTATGACCTAACTGTATCATTGCTTTGATGATCTCCGCACTACCTGACTCTGTAAATAAATCTTTAATAAATGATTGATCGATTTTCAAAAAGTTTATTGGGAATTTTTGTAAATAACCCATTGACGAATACCCTGTCCCGAAGTCATCAATAGATAAAGAAATACCCATTTTCCTTAACTCTTTCATCGTTCTAATACATGCATCTGTATTTTGCATCACACTGTTTTCTGTAATTTCTATTTCTAAGTAATTTGGATCCATACCTGTCTCATTAATAGCATTTTTTACTTTACAGAGGAAGTCAGCCTGCTGCAACTCAATCGCTGATACATTGACTGCAATTATTACGGGTTCCGCTCCTGCTTCTTTCCAACGCATGAATTGGCGGCATGCTTCATAAAGTACCCATTCACCAATTGCATGTATCATACCAATTTCTTCAGCAATCGGTATGAAGGTTGATGGGGGGATCTTCCCTTTTTTCCCATGTTCCCATCTTATTAACGCCTCCACACCAACAATACGATTTGTTTGAACATCTACCTTCGGCTGATAAGCGAGTTTAAATTCGTTCAATTTAAAAGCTTTTCTTATATCAGATTCTAATAATAGTAATTCATTATAGGTTTGGCTCATTTGTTTATTGTATTCATACACCTGGTTACCACCATGTACCTTTCCATAATGAAGGGCAATGCTAGCTCTGTTAATATATTCTTCAGCTTCATTCGCAAATTCCTCAATATAGCTTATGCCCATTGTTGCCGTTATATAAAACTCATGATTGGCAATAACGATTGGCTGCCTTATTTTTTGCAAGATCTGTTTGGTTAAATGATTCACATCCTCTGTAAGACGGCCAAATACTATTACAAATTCATCCCCATCTAAACGATAGAGATAACTGCCATCAGGGATCATCGCATCAATTCTCTCAGCAATCATAGTAATAACCTGATCACCTGCAAACTGGCCTATCGTATCATTGATATTTTTTAACCTGTCTAAGTCACAGAATACTACTGCTTTTGGTTTATTTTCCGCATCATTATGTATAAATAACTCCATGTCTTTCATTAACTTCTGTCTGTTTGGTAAATCTGTTAACGAATCATGGTTTACTATATGTTCTATTTGCTTGATAGAGTAATCAAAGGACGAAATATCAATCACTGTTCCAACTATTTCGGTAACAAACCCGTCTTCAAGTAGAGGAGATAACATTGCTTTTAGATGTAATCCTTTAAATTGAAACTTAAATACTTCCTCTTCACCATGGAATGCGCTATCTACTTTATCTTTCAGCAGCAGGCATGTATCCTGATCTAGTTGCTCAATTATTTCATTAAGATTTTTAGAAATATTTAACTTTTGGGATAACTTACCTTCCATAAATGTAAAAATCATTTGACCATCTATCTTTTTTAATTTGAAGATAAGATTCATGACCTCTTGTAGCATTTTCGTATAACTAGATTGAATTACCCCTGCATCTTTCTCCATAATCGATTCATTTTCTGAAACTTCCATCAGGACCATAACAAATAAATCCGGCTTGTCTTCATTTTGCGCAAACGGGAAAACATGGGCGTTATACCACGTTTTCTCATTATTTGAGTTATTTAGATAAACCTTACCTTGCCATTTTCCGTTTTCAATAACTTCCTTAGTAATATTTAAAAAAGAGTTTGTTGAGTGAAATAAAGTGGAAATTGCCTGTTTGTTTAAATCCTTCTCTGAATAAACCAGCCGGTATTCACTATCAAAAATAGCATAGGAAACAACTTGTTCAATTATATGGAACAGTTTGCTTACACTGTTGAATTGTTCCTGAATTTCTCCATGAATCACTTCTCTTTTAGTTTCAGTGTCTTCATTCATTAATTTATTTAATTTGTCTGTTAATTGCTCGTTATTAAATAAATGATTTATCGAAGTTAACTTCATACCTTTTCCATTTATCATGATATTTTCTCCTCTAGAATAAACGATTCAATTTATGTTGATATTTTTTGTACCCCGAAGTTTTCTTAAACTGGTGTTTTTCCATAAGCATCTGAAATCTAAGTTGTTTCTCAGACAATCGTTTTTCTAACTGTTTCTTTTCAGCTGCATCCCGGCATAATTTTAACAAATCACACAGAGAAACTATCTCTTTCTTTAATACCACTTCTTCAGGTAAATAGCCACTATTTTTCATAATACGGTAAGACATTCTCAAATCTTCAGGTACATGTGACAACAGATCAGATTTAAGAGGTTTTCCCTTTCCATCTAAATGGTCAAAGTCCCCATTCCTAATAGCTTGCTTAATTTTTTCCTCTGCTAACTGTGTAAAAATGTCCAAGACTTCTCACCCTAACTTCATCAGTCTCTTCTTAAAAGTACTTTTTACATTAGCCGATAATGTACTGATATCTACATATTGTTTCATTTTTTCTTTATTTTCCCTTTGGTGAAACAGACAGTCAAATATGTCATATGGTGTTACTCTCGATTCTGATTCTTCCACCTTTATCAGTTTATCACGTGAAGAAGCTTTACCTTCCTTCAATACTCGAAAATAATATCCACTGAATCCAGTTCTTGTAACCTCAGCAGGTATGTTTCTTATCTGATGATATGCGGCAATTTTATAACATGGCTGACGGGGCTGGGAAACCTGAATAAATGCTTCCCCAAGCTGGAAGATATCCCCTATATATAAGTCTTTTTCCGTTAATCCTTTAACAGTTATATTCTCACCAAAAGATGGATAAGTAAAGTTAAGTTTATATAAACTTTCCCAGTATGTATAATGGTCTTCTGCGTACATTAGTAACGCTTTTTCTTCCCCGCCATGGTTTTTCAGGTCGGCTTGTCCATCTTCGCAAAATCCGGTCATTGTCAAATAGCACACTTCAGTTGTAGGCCGTTTGACAAATCCGGTATGTATTTCCTGGCCTCCAAACTGATGTAATTGAGGCTGTCCAACATTTAAGGAAACAATTTCATAGTTCATTGACGAGCTCCTTCCTGATCCTCATATCTATATTATACCGGATATTTCAGAAAAATTTAACATTATAAGAAAATTATCATATAAAGTCGAAATAGTATGAAAGAAACAAACAACTAACATTAAATTCCACTCCAAGTACGGTCATAATTTCTTCTTTAAACTAGAACAATTATAGAAGAGGATAAATTATGCTACAACATGGAGGTTACTATTAATGTTTTCAAATACAGAAATCGGTATAGATTTAGGTACTGCTAATATCTTAATATATACAAAGTCAAAAGGAATTATTTTAAATGAACCGGCAGTGGTGGCACTGGACACACGGACGAATGCCGTTGTAGCTGTCGGAAATGAAGCAAAAAGTATGATAGGTAAAACACCTAGACATATTATACCAGTCAGACCGCTAAAAAATGGAGTAATTGCAGACTTTGATTCAACTACACAAATGCTGACAGCTTTTTTAAGAAAAGTTGGCAAAAAATCAGGTTTATCAATGCGTAAACCTAGTGTAGTTGTTTGTACACCAACAGGAAGTACTGCTGTAGAAAGAAGAGCGATTGATAATGCTATCAAAAGTTTTGGAGCGAAAGAAGTACATTTAATTGAAGAACCAATCGCAGCAGCAATTGGAGCAGATTTACCTGTTTCGGAGCCACAAGCTAGTATGATTGTTGATATTGGTGGCGGTACGAGTGAGGTTGGGATAATCTCATTTGGTGGTGTTGTTACAAGTCGATCTGTTCGTGTCGGCGGTGATCACATCGATGAAGAGATTATTCAATATATTAAAAAGAACTACAATGTATTAATTGGAGAAAGTACTGCTGAGAATATTAAGATTGAAATTGGTTATGCATTGATAGATCACCCTGAGCAAACAATGGAAGTTCGTGGCCGAGATCTTGTAACAGGTTTGCCAAAGGTGATTACCATTCGTTCCACAGAAGTGCAATCTGCAATCAAAGAAGTGTTGGAAACAATTCTTCATGCGATCCATGATACACTGGAAAATTGTCCGCCAGAGCTTAGTGGAGATATTGTAGACCAGGGGATAACTATTACAGGCGGTGGTGCTTTATTACAAGGCATGCAAGAATGGTTGTCCAGTGAAATTATGGTACCAGTGCATATCGCTCCAAATCCACTGGAATCTGTTGCTATCGGCACAGGACGTTCCTTAAAAATGATCCAGAAACTGCAAAAAGCCGCTAAATAGCTTTTATGAAACCTCAGCAAAAACCGGGCAGTCTGCTCGATTTTTGCTGCTTTATTTAACTGATCTTTCCTTCCATTATTCAAAGGTAACAAAAAAGGTTTCAGGACCTGTCGGTTGATGACTCCCCCCTAATGGTTCAAGGCTTCCTTTCAGAAATTTATAATGAGATAAATCATCCAGCCTGTACAAAACTCTTGTCGTTCCGTTTTCCACCATTAAAATTTCACCTTTTGCCCGGTTTTGATGATCTACTATCCATAGTTGATGATCGTTTTGATCCAAACCTGATAATCCGTATAATTCCAATAATATCTCCGAGGTTTCATTGTTAACCCACACTTCTCCATTGACCTCATTATTTGCAATCGGCACAATTTCCTGTTTTTCCACTTGCGGATTACTCACAAAGATCTCCTGATCCTTAATTTCACTATTTTGGAATATTTCATACTTTGGTTCTGTTGTTACTGATTGTCTTAATAAATCAGGCAGTGACAGGCATACTATCATAATTATCATCATACCTGCGGCAACAGCAAATGGTTTTTGAATTTGCCGTTTTTGAAGCCATCCTCTTTTTAGTCGTTTATCAACTCTTATCTTCAGAAATGGTGATGGAATCGTTTCATTACCAGTTGGCAATGCCTCCTGCCAAAATAAGTATAACTGTTTACACTGCTCACATTCTGATATATGTTCTTCTATTTTAAAATTCTCTGATTCCTCTGTATCTCCATTAAGAAAGTCGATTATTTCCTCTTCTCTGACATGTTTCTTATTCATCTCACTTGTCACCTCCACTTGAGCTGATCCATCTTAGCAATGATTTCTGTTTGCGAAGGTTTTGAAGTCCATACCTCACAGATGATTTAACTGATCCAAGAGGACGGCCCAGTTCCAGCGCGATCTCTTTTTGTGTAAACTGATCAAAATACATATAGTAAATCGCCTGTCGTTGTTCAAGTGGTAAACGGTTTAATGCTCTCTGCAACACTTCCTTTTCCATATTTTCTATAACATACTGATCTGCAGCAGGGCTTACCTTTGTTAATATATCTTCCATCTTATTCGCCAAAAGTTCGGTCTTTTTTCTCAGCCGATCTAATGCCCTTGACCTTGTTCTGATTGCAATCCATGCTTTAACACTACCTCTGTCTGTGCTGTATTGATTTGCTTTTTGGTAGATTTCAATTAGTACATCATGGCAAATATCTTCTGCCTCTAAGCGGTTTTTTATAATATTATAGGCAATCTGGAAAATATACCGGTGATATTTCTCATAAAAAAGATCAAAAGCATTCTTCTGATTTTCAGCCATCTGCTTAATTAACAAATGATCATCCAAAATCATCGCCCTCTTTCTTCTTTTATGGATAAGAGCGTCTCTTAAATTATATTTTACAAATTTTTTTGTAAAAGACAAATCCAAAATCAAAATTCTTCCGTATTACTTAATGATAAATATATTGGGGGAGGATTTTTGATGAAGAGATTATTCATTACAGTTTTCACTTCAACATTTATTGTACTTTCATTATTTTTCTCAGGGATAGGTCTAAAAGCAGCCGGTGGACTTACACTCTTTACACCTTATAGCGGATTATCCGTAACACCTGGAGAAACATTGACCTATAGTGTCACGGTAATTAACAGTAATTCTTCTATTGCCAATGTCAGCTTTGATGTAGAAGGATTACCAGAAAACTGGAAATATTCAATAACTGCAGGGGGAAAAGATATAAGTCAACTATCTATACGAGAGAACTCCGAAGAAAATGTCCAGTTCGAGGTAACAGTCCCTTTAGAAATTGAAAAAGCTGACTATAATTTCCGTCTTGTCGCAAATGGTAATGGTGACCAATATGCAGAACTACCATTTAAAACAACAGTAACAGAACAGGGAACTTTTGAAACAGAGTTATCATCAGAACAACCGAATATGGAAGGACATGCTGATGCGACATTTACTTATACAGCTACTTTGAAAAACCGGACAGCAGAACAGCAAACATATGGTTTAAGTGCTGCAATACAGGATGGCTGGGGGGTGCAGTTTAAAGCAGACGGTAACAATGTGACCTCCGTAACATTAGAACCTAACGGATCAAAGGATATTACGGTTGACGTTACCCCGCCAACAAATATTCAGGCAGATACTTATCAGATCCCTATTAAAGCTGCAACCAGTACAACATCTGCTGAAACTACATTAGAGGCGGTAATAACAGGTTCCTACAGTTTAAGTATTAGTACTCCTAACGGGAACCTAAGCACAGATATTACTGCAGGCAGATCACGAACCATTGATTTAGTTGTTGAGAACACGGGGACCACAACATTAAATGATATATCGATTAGTGCAAGTACACCGCCTAATTGGGAGTCAGAGTTTGATGAAAGTTCTATCGCTGTATTGGAGGCAGGAAAATCTAAAACAATTAAAGCAACTTTAACCGCACCAGATGATGCAATAGCGGGAGATTATGTAACAACATTTACAGCAGACAGCGGGGAAACCAGTTCGGAAGCTGACTTCCGTCTCTCTGTTAAGACATCCACTCTTTGGGGAATTGTTAGCATTCTGATTATTTTAACAGTAATTGCCGGCTTATACTTTATTTTCAGAAAATATGGGAGGAGATAACTATGACAGCACCGATCATCGAATTAGACCAATTAACCAAAAAATATGATGATCAATATGCAGTCGATCACCTCTCCTTAACGATTAATAAAGGAGAAATATTTGGTTTGCTTGGACCAAATGGTGCCGGTAAATCAACAACGATTCTTATGATGCTTGGATTAAGTGAACCTTCTGCTGGATCTGTTAAAGTTTGCGGATTGAACTCCACTTCCGAACCATTAGCTGTAAAACAGCGAGTGGGTTATCTTCCTGACGATCTGGGATTCTATGATGATATGACCGGATTTGAGAACTTAATTTACACCGCCAGACTTAATGGGATAGATAGAAAAACCGCTGAAGAGAGAGCACTTCAATTACTAAAAAGAGTTGGATTGTTGGATGCAGCTCACAAGAAATCTGGAAAATACTCCCGAGGAATGCGACAACGATTAGGTCTTGCTGATGTTTTAATGAAAAAACCTGAATTGATTATTTTAGATGAACCTACATTAGGGATTGACCCGGAGGGAGTCAGAGAATTATTACAATTAATCAGACACCTTAATCAGGTGGAAGGAATCACTGTATTGCTCTCTTCCCATCATTTGCATCAAGTTCAGCAAATCTGTGATCGTGTAGGGATCTTTGTGCAAGGGAAATTATTAGCAGAAGGAAATTTGGAAGAATTAGCAGAAAAACTGTATTTTGAAGATCTATTTGTTATCGATGTAAGAGTAGACCATATAGACCAGCAATTAATCAAACAATTAAATGAGGTTAAAGGCGTTAACAGAGTAGCTCAAATTAGTGATAAAGAAATGGCAGTATACGGAGAAAGTAACATAACAACAGATATTGCTAACATAATTATTCAGACAAATACCGGTTTACAATACATTCAGCAAAGAAACTATGGGTTAGATGAAATTTATCACCGGTATTTTGAAGGGGCTGATCATAGTGCAAAGAATACAAAGTCTTAAAGGGATTTTCTCTAAATGGATTTATTCTTCCGAAAATAACAACAGAGACTACATTCCTGCCTTTAAAGCTATTGTCAGAAAAGAATTCACTGACTATCTTACAAGCTGGCGGATTATCATCTTACTTTTGTTAATAGTTCTGACATGCGCAGGCTCATTGTACACTGCTATCACTACGATACAGGATGCCCTTAATGTCGATGAGGAGGCGAAAAATATTGCCCGGAGTTCTTTCTTATTTCTTAAATTATTTACTATTTCTGATGGCACCTTACCTTCCTTTATTTCATTTGTCACTTTTTTAGGTCCATTACTTGGAATTGCATTAGGATTTGATGCAATCAATACTGAACGGAATAAAGGGACTCTAAGCAGGTTAATGGCACAGCCAATTCCAAGAGACTATGTATTGAATGCCAAATTCACAGCTGCTTTAATTTTAAATAGTCTATTATTTGTTGCACTCGGTTTATTAGTAATGGCTCTAGGTACCCTGATACTGGGTATACCTCCAACACTGGAAGAGTTCTTCCGAATGTCATGTTTCCTAGTACTGTGTATTGCTTATACTGCCTTCTGGCTCAATTTAGGCATTTTGTTCTCTGTCCGTTTCAAACAGGCCGCTACTTCAGCCCTTGCTTCTATTGCGATTTGGCTGTTCTTTACAATGTTTTATAATATGATTGTGAAGGTATTATCACAAACCATCTTAAATCCTGAAAATATTTCAAGCACCGAAGAGGCTTTAAACAAACAGGAATTTGTACTGAATTTAATGCGGTTATCTCCAAACTATTTGTACACTGAATCAACAACAACTTTATTGTCCCCTTCTGTAAGGACATTAGGACCATATACAGTGGAACAATCAACCGGGGCTATTGCCGGTCCACTTCCGCTAAGTCAAAGTTTATTACTCATTTGGCCACAGCTGACAGGGTTAATTGCTGCGACATTGATTTGTTTCGCTGTATCTTATACAATCTTTATGCGTCAGGAAATCCGGTCTAAATAATAATAATCGAGCATCAAAGGCAAATTTATTGATGCTCGATCTTCAACTCCAAATCTATAAAGTTACAGTTGAATCACACTTATCATATTTCCGTTAATGTCCGTCAAATCAAATCGTTTAGGCTCCCCAGGTCGCAATTCTGAAACTGTCACCTTTTTCTCTATCAGTCTGTTTCTTACTTCTTCCACATCTTTTACAACGTAATTAAAAGGTGTGTATTTATCAATCGGCTGGAAATCAGAGATCTGTACAAGGTGGAATCCGCAGTTTGGTGCGATAGCAAGACCGCACATTCTCTCATTTTTCCAACGTAAACCGAATCCGAATATTTCCTGATACCAAGATAGTGACTCCTCCAGATTTTTTACCGGAAGGAAAACTGCGTCAATTCTCTCAACAAATTTCTCAAGCACCTGCTCACTCATTATCATCATCTCCCAAAAGGTATTTATTAACAATAACTAATATACAATTTCCTTCTATAAAAAACATGCTTATTATCATTTCTTCTGTATTAATTAATCAGACTTCTTCCCTATTCAAACGATTCGTGTTAATATGCATAACTTAGGGGGTGAGATCATGAAAGCATACTTTCTTTTAATTCTGACTGCTGTTTTTTATGCAGGAAATTTAATTGTTGGTAAACCTGTAACTGCCGAAATTCCACCTGTAACACTCTCATTTTTCCGCTATTTTATTGCAGCTATTGTGATTTTGCCACTTGGATACAAGGAGTGGAGAAACAATAAAACACTATGGAAAAAAGAGTGGAAAGCCATACTATCACTTTCGGTGACAGGCCTTGTATTTTTCAATATTTTTGTTTATTTAGCTTTAAATTATACTACATCAATTAACGCAGGGATTGTAGAAGCATCCACACCGATCTTTACGTTATTACTGGCTCTTCTGTTATTTGGGGAGAAATTCAACCGTAAACAGATATTGGGAGTTTTTATCTCACTGTTCGGAGTATTCTTTGTAATAACAAAAGGTTCATGGGAAGTAATTATGGGATTGCAATTTAATAGCGGAGATTTAATTATGCTGCTTGCAATGGTAACATGGGCAGTTTATTCTATTTTGATCCAAAAACATGTGTGGAAATTTCCTACATATGGTGTATTACTCGTTATGTCTGTTGTTGCGCTTATCGTATTCCTTCCGCTTATGCTTATTGAAATTGAAGGAATAAAACAAATCGAGTGGTCAGGTGCCATCATTGGCGGATTATTTTATCTTGGAATTTTCCCATCATTAATTGCCCTAATTGCCTATAATAAAGGTGTGCAGGAAATTGGCCCAAGTCGGGCATCGATATTCTTAAATTTAGTGCCTGTATTTACAATGATAGGGGCAGTTATTTTTCTGGGTGAAATGGTCACCTTTGTACAAATTGCAGGAGTAATATGTGTAATAGCCGGTGTTATTGTTACCAACCGTACGAAAAACGGTGGGACATAACGATCGTTCCGCACAAAACACTAATGTTAGAAAAAAATTAATGCGCATTATATGGATTATATGCAATCATACTAAATACTTGAATTATTTAGTGTGCAATGCTGCCACTCCGTCCGATTGCTTCGCTTTCCATGGGGACGGCTTCAGCTAACTTGTTGAAGAAACCCGCTTCACCAAGTGGATCTTCAGCTCGTCCTGTTCCCATAGGACTCTCCGCAATCGGCCTACGCTGGAATAATACTCTCCAATGGTTGTAAGAAAGGGAAGAATTTTTAATTTTTTTAAGTAAAAGAAGATAAATTAATTCTTCATACGCACTTGTGCCCTTGGGTGAAAGCGAAGTGGCCGGCTGTAGCGTAAGTATGGCACTCAGCATAAATACACCTTTACTGCACAGTATCCCTATAATGTGCAGTAAAATTGAAAGATAGATTTCTGAGCAATGAATTCTATATACAGAATTCACGTCATTGTTCGGATTTTATTATAACCAATATGCTTTTGTCTCAGACTCATTTTCTAATATTATTCACCAAATGTCCATTCAGCTAAGCTGTTGATCGTGAATGTTGGCTTTACTTCAATTAAGTCAAGATCTGCCTTTGTGGTGACCCCTGTATGAACAAGAAGTGAATCAATTCCTGCATTGATCCCTGCTAAAATGTCTGTTGCATAATTATCACCGATCATTAATGTTTCTTCTTTGGAAGTACCTAACACTTCCAGTGCTTGTTCCACAATAATTGACTCAGGTTTACCAATAAATTTCGGCTGAACTCCTGTTGTGACAGATAGTACAGATATAAGTGACCCGGCACCTGGTAAAAAACCTCTTTCTGTCGGTAGTGCTACATCCCCGTTTGTTGCGATAAATCTCGCTCCTGCCCGAATATTTAAAGCACCTTTCGTTAACTTTTCATAGCTAATGTCACGATCCAGACCCATTACTACTACATCTGCACCTTCTTCCACTTCCTTGAGTCCACATTCCTCTATCGCCATATGCAAGCCTTCTTCACCAATCGCATAAACCTTTGCATCAGCTTGTTGTTCCTTAATATAATTTGCTGTTGCCATACTTGTAGTGAAAACATGCTCGGCTGTACTCGGTACCCCCATACTGACCAGCTTATCTGATACATCACTTGGATGTTTTGTCGAATTATTGGTTAGAAATAAATAGGGTAACCCTCTTCTTTCCAGCTCTTTAACAAAATCGATTGCTTCCGCAATTTTTTCTGTACCTTTATATACTGTTCCATCTAAGTCTATTAAGAAACCACGATATGCTTTCACAATTTCCCTCCTAAATTTTTTGAAAATTCTATGTATTTCATTTGTCATTTTTTCAATAAATGATAGTATATATTTATGACATTTTCGTCATTGTGACTTATTATATGTTATCATGTATAATTATTAAAGAAAACATATCTTATATATGCCACATTTTTTATGATATAGCATATCGTGACACATATGCATAGCATTCATTTATTAATAATCAAATGTAGAAAGGTAGTTTTAGTTAATATGACAACGAATAACCCGAAAGCTGTTATTGTTATTTTTGGTGCCACTGGTGACCTTGCAAACAGAAAACTGTATCCATCGATTTATCGACTTTATCGAAATGGAAAATTATCCGAAAATTTTGCGGTAATTGGTGTAGCCAGACGCCCGCTTACTAACGAAGATTTCCGTAACAATGTTAAAAAATCAATAAATGGATTAAATGATCCAAATATCGATCCAGATGAATTCGCAAGCCATTTTCATTACAATCCATTTGATATACAGGATTTAGACCATTATGGAAAATTAGAGAACTTAATTACCGAATTAGATGAAAAGCATCAAACAGATGGAAATCGTTTATTCTACTTCTCGATGGCTCCGAATTTCTTCGGAACATTAGCAGCCAATCTTAAGTCGGAAGGTTTAACTACGACTAAGGGTTGGACACGATTAGTAATTGAAAAACCATTTGGTCATGACTATGAGTCTGCAGAGAAGTTAAATAACCAGATTCGTGAAGCATTTTCAGAGGATCAAATTTACCGGATTGACCACTATTTAGGAAAAGAAATGGTTCAGAATATCGAAGTGATCCGTTTTGCCAATGCATTGTTTGAGCCATTATGGAACAATCAGCATATATCAAATATTCAGATCACATCAAGTGAAGTTTTAGGAGTGGAAGAGCGTGGCCGTTATTATGACAGTGCCGGAGCTTTAAAAGATATGATGCAAAATCATATGCTTCAAATGCTTGCACTTATAGCCATGGACCCTCCGATTAAACTGACACCTGAAGAGATTCGAAGTGAAAAGGTGAAAGTACTGCGTGCATTGCGTGTCTTAAACGAAGACAATGTAGATGAATACTTTGTTCGCGGACAATATGATCGTGGAATCGTTAATGGGGAAGAATTACCAGCATATCGCGAAGGTAATGGCGTAGATCCGGAATCCAATACGGACACTTTTGTTGCAGCAAAATTAGTTATTGATAATTTCCGTTGGGCCGGTGTTCCATTCTACATCCGTACCGGAAAACGTATGAAGAAAAAGTCTACAGAAATCGTGGTAGAATTTAAAGACTTACCGATGAATTTATACTACGGGGAAGAACATGAAACAAAGTCTAATCTGTTAGTGATTCATGTCCAGCCTGATGAGGGTATTACGCTGCATGTGAATGCGAAAAAAGGCGATTACAGTGCTGCGTCTACTCCTATCACTCTCAGCTATGACAATAACTCTGGAGACAAAATGAACACACCGGAAGCTTATGAAATTTTGCTACATGATTGTATGCGCGGTGATTCTACAAACTTCACACACTGGGATGAAGTTGCGCTTTCCTGGAAGTTTATCGATGTTATTGCAAACGCGTGGGATAATAAAAAAGCTGATTTCCCTAATTATGAGTCAGGTACGAACGGGCCTAAAGAAGCAGACCAGCTTCTGGCAAGAGATGGATTCAAATGGTGGGATATCACCCCTAAATAAGACTAAATTTGAAAAAGCAATCAATGAGTTATTGATTGCTTTTTCTTCATAAAAGGAGTAGTTCTGATGAAATTTTATGATATTTCCATGAATATTCACCCAGATATGCAAGTATGGGAAGATATGGATAGCAAAAAACCGAGGTTTGATACAAAGTCATTTGGTCATATAACTGATACAACAATGAAACTGAACGCTCATACCGGGACACATATTGATGCACCTCTTCACATGATCAATAATGCTGCTGCATTTGAAACCATTTCACTGGAAAGGTTAGTAAGGAATGTCAAAGTAATAGATTTAGAACATGTAAAGGATGGCATAACAAAATCCGATTTGGAAGCGCATTCGATTAAGAAAGGTGATTTTGTATTATTAAAAACAAAAAATTCAGTATATGAAAGTAATTCATTTGACTTTCAATTCGTGTATTTAAAAGAAGATGGTGCGGATTACTTAGCAGAAAAGGAAATTGACGGTGTCGGGATCGATACACTTGGGGTAGAACGAAGCCAGGAGAATTTTCCGACACATATAAAACTATTAGGTGCGAATATTATTATTCTAGAAGGAATTAGATTAGCTGAAATTGACCCAGGAGAATATTTTATGGTTGCTGCTCCCCTAAAATTAACAGGTACAGAAGCATCTCCGGCAAGAGTACTTTTATTTGAGAAGAATTTATAATAACCTCTTATATTTTGCACCCAATAAAAAGATCCCTCATATTAAGAGGGATCTTTTTATTTATTAATCTTCCAGCCATTCCGTATGGAACACGCCTTCTTTGTCCACACGCTGATATGTGTGAGCACCGAAGTAGTCACGTTGTGCTTGCAGAAGGTTAGCCGGTAATGTTTCTGTACGATAACTGTCATAGTAAGCTAAAGCACTAGCAAAACCTGGAACTGGAATACCGCGTTCCATTGCAACAGATAACACTTTACGCAATGAATCCTGGTAGCTTTCTACAATACCTTTGAAGTAAGGGTCAAGCAGTAAGTTTTTAAGACCAGGCTCTTTGTCATAAGCTTCTTTAATTTTTTGAAGGAATTGTGCACGAATGATACATCCACCGCGGAAAATCATTGCGATATCACCATAACGCAAGTTCCAGTCATTTTCTTCAGATGCTGCACGCATTTGTGCAAATCCTTGGGCATATGAAACAATTTTACTCATATATAATGCTTTACGTATTGCTTCAATCAACTCATCTTTATCTCCATCATATGGCTTTTCAGCAGCAGACGGACCTTGCAGTACCTTACTTGCTGCAACCCGTTCTTCTTTCATTGCAGAGATAAAACGTGCAAATACAGATTCTGTGATTACTGGTAATGGCACACCTAGATCAAGAGAGCTTTGGCTAGTCCACTTACCTGTACCCTTTTGGCCGGCAGTATCAAGGATAACATCAACCATTGGTTTACCAGTTTCTTTATCTTTCTTCTTAAAGATATCTGTAGTGATTTCGATTAAATAACTGTCTAACTCGCCTTTGTTCCATTCACCGAATACTTCGTGCAATTCATCTGCACCTAATCCTAACACATTTTTCAAAATGAAATATGCCTCACAGATTAGCTGCATATCACCATATTCGATACCATTATGGACCATTTTCACATAGTGACCAGCCCCGTTCGGCCCGATATATGTAACACATGGGTCCCCTTCCACTTTTGCAGAGATTGCTTCGAAGATAGGTGCAACTAATTTATAAGCTTCTTCTTGTCCTCCAGGCATGATGGAAGGTCCTTTAAGTGCACCTTCTTCCCCGCCTGATACTCCTGTACCAATAAAGTGAATACCGGATTCATCAAGTTCTGCATTACGACGCATGGTATCTTTGAAGAATGTGTTCCCGCCATCAATTAAAATGTCACCTTTGTCAAGAAGTGGTTTTAATGAAGCAATCGTAGCATCAGTTGCTGGACCCGCTTGTACCATTAGCATGATTTTACGTGGTTTTTCAAGAGAATCTACGAATTCTTCGATAGACTCTGTTCCAACGAAGTTTTTTCCTTTCGCTTCATTGTTTAAGAAATCTTCTGTTTTTTGATAAGTTCTATTATAGACTGCTACAGAATATCCTCTGCTTTCAACATTTAAAGCGAGGTTTTTACCCATAACAGCAAGACCTACCACACCAAATTGTTGTTTTGCCATTTTTTTATTCGCTCCTTTTTAATAAATAACTGCATATGTATCATTCTACTCCACTATTCTAGCATGAAATAGATTAATGCGTAAATCACGATAGAAAAATCATTCCATATATAAAGTTATTATATACTCTTCATCACTGCAAGTATTTATGTCCCATTTTCAGAAATTTCTGCAATTTATAAGACAAATTTTTCAATTGCCTTTGCTACCCCGTCTTCATCATTAGTTGCAGTTATCCAGTCTGCCACCTTTTTGACGTTCTCCTGTGCATTGCCCATTGCAATCCCAGTACCAGCCTTTTCAATCATTTTAATATCATTTAAGCTATCTCCAGCTGCCATTACTTGTTCCATAGTAATTCCAAGTCTCTCACAAACAATCTCAATAGCTGCCGCTTTATTTACCCCGATAGCATTCACTTCAATATTCGTTGGGCTTGAATTACTTATTTCAATCTCTTCCCATTTTCCCAGTGTCTGCATTATCTTTTCTTTCTTTTCAGGAGTATCTGTGTCAAACCCAAACTTCAGCCATTGATGTGCACTTATATCTTCCGGCACCTCGCCGCGCCAAATTTTATCAATTGACGAAAGCCACGCCCAAGTTTTGTGCTCCTCCTTAATTGCTACAAGTTTCTCTATAATTTCAGCATCTAGTGTCTGTCTTGCAATCAAGTCACCTGTCATTGTCCAGATTTCACTGCCATTCACTGTTATCAAATAATGAATATCCAGTTCCTTTGCAATCAGTGAGCTTGTCTGGTAGTGCCTCCCTGTAGAAATAATAACTTCTACACCCTTTTCCCTTGCCTTAATTATCGCTTTTTTGTTCTCTTCTGATACTTCGTGCTTCGAATTTAATAGAGTTCCATCCATGTCTAAAGCAATTAATCGAATGTCTTTCATGAAATACCCCCCTTATTTTCATTATCATTTTATGTGATATATTGAAAATTAGCAAAAATACTTATTTGGAATAATCATGTTATAATGTGTATATTAGCAAAACTTGGATGATACTATAACTATTAAATCGTCCTTTAAGGAAAATAATGAGGTGATTATGATGCAAAAACGTGCAGTTGTAAGTGTTGTCGGGAAAGACCAGGTTGGTATTATTGCCAAAGTTACCACCATTCTTGCAGAAAATAGTGTAAATATATCTGATATAAGCCAAACCATTTTGCAGGATTTTTTTACAATGATAATGTTGATTGATATCAATGATCCTACCAAATTAAGTGAGCTGAAGGAAAAATTCAAACCAGCTGAGCAGGAACTTGGGCTTAAGATTAGTATTCAATTAGAAGATGTGTTTCAGGCAATGCATCGGGTCTAGTAAGGGGGAGAGATAAATGGCAATAGCGTTTACTGAAATACAAGAAACGATACGTATGGTTGAGATGGAACATTTGGATATTAGAACAGTGACAATGGGAATTAGTCTGAAGGATTGTGCTGACCCTGATTTTGACAAATTGAAACAGAAAGTATTTAACAAAATTACGACATATGCAAAAGATCTGCAAGTAACAGCAAATCAAGTCGCAGAAGAATATGGTGTACCTATTATTAATAAGCGAATTGCTATATCACCTGTTGCTGATCTACTCGGAAATGCTACAAAAGAACAAGCAATCGAACTTGCAAAAACGCTGGACCTGGCTGCAAAACAGCTAAATATTGATTTCATAGGTGGATATTCCGCTTTAGTACATAAAGGTATTTCAAAAGGCGAACAAATTTTACTAGATGCATTGCCTGAAGCTTTAAGTCAGACTGAAAGGGTATGTTCATCGATCTCAGTAGCAACTACGAGAACGGGAATTAATATGGATGCTGTGGCACAAATGGGAAAAATAATAAAGAAAACAGCAGAATTGACGAAAGATCAGAACAGCATCGGCTGTGCGAAGTTAGTTGTCTTCTGTAATCCGGTCGAAGACAATCCATTTATGGCAGGTGCTTTTCACGGAGCAGGAGAAGGCGAAGCTGTGCTTAGCGTCGGAGTAAGCGGTCCTGGAGTTGTGCTTAATGCTCTGAAAAAATACCCTGATGCGGATCTCGGAGAAGTTTCTGATGTGATAAAGAAGACTGCCTTTAAAATTACTCGGGCAGGAGAATTAATTGGCCGGGTTGTTGCTGAACGATTAAAAGTTCCTTTTGGCATCATGGATTTATCCCTGGCACCGACCAACGCAATGAATGACAGTGTTGCCGAAATCCTGGAGGAAATTGGGCTAGAACGAGTGGGAACCCATGGTACTATCGCTGCTCTTGCCTTAATGAATGACGCTGTAAAGAAAGGCGGGGCAATGGCTAGTTCCTATGTAGGGGGATTAAGTGGTGCATTTATTCCAGTTAGTGAGGACAATGGAATGATTCGCGGAATCGAAGACAATGCTCTGACCCTTCCTAAACTTGAGGCAATGACTTGTGTTTGCTCTGTCGGTTTAGATATGATTGCATTAGAAGGCGATGCAAGTCCGGAAACTCTAGGCGCTATCATTGCAGATGAAGCTGCAATTGGGATGATTAATAAGAAAACAACTGCTGTAAGAGTTATTCCTGTTATCGGGAAAAATGCCGGAGAGATTGTAGAGTTTGGAGGACTATTAGGAAGAGCACCGATTATTGGAGTAAATAAATTCAGTTCAAATAAACTGATTCAAAGAGGCGGCAGAATTCCTGCCCCAATTCAGGCATTAACCAATTAATGAATAATCAAAGGATTGTCTGAAGGATCAGAATTATTTGATAATTCCAACATTTCATTAGATTATTGACTAGTATATAGAAAGATGCTATGATATCGACTAATGAAATGAATAGACTCTTATCAAGAGAGGTGGAGGGACTGGCCCTATGAAACCCGGCAACCGTCAGATTATATCTGAAAGGTGCTAATTCCAACAAAGCAGATGCTTTGAGAGATAAGAGGACTTACGGGAAAAATGCAGCCCTTTCTGTCCTCTTTTACAGAAAGGGCTTTTTATATTTTTCTGAACTTATATGACTCTGTAAAGAAAGGAGCAAATTTTATTGATTCAAATAAAAAATTTGAAAAAGGTATTTGAAACAAAAAAACAAAAAGTTCAAGCCGTTGATGACGTTTCTTTAGAGATAGAACAAGGTGAAATCTTCGGTGTTATAGGATACAGTGGTGCCGGTAAAAGTACCTTTATCAGACTTATTAATCGTTTGGAAGAACCGACTTCAGGTTCAATAGAAATACATGATAAAGATATTACCAAAATGTCAGCGAGTGAACTTCGTTTAAAACGGCAAAAGATTGGAATGATCTTTCAGCATTTCAACCTGTTATGGTCGAGAACGGTTTTTGATAATATTGCATTTCCGCTTGAAATTGCAGGAGCACCAAAGGCCAAAATAAAAGAAAAGGTAAAAGAACTCATTCATTTAGTTGGCCTATCTGGTAAAGAAAGTAACTACCCTTCCCAGCTTAGCGGAGGTCAAAAACAGAGAGTAGGTATTGCTAGAGCGTTAGCGAATGATCCGGAGGTTTTATTATGTGATGAGGCCACTTCAGCACTGGACCCGGAAACAACTGATGATATTCTCGATCTCCTTGTTTCCATTAATAAAAAACTGGGTCTTACGATTATTCTCATCACCCATGAAATGCATGTCATTCAAAAAATTTGCCATCGTGTTGCCGTAATGGAGAATGGTAAGGTAGTAGAAACTGGTGAAGTGCTTGATGTATTTGTTCGGCCACAGTCAAAAACAACGAAACGTTTTGTTCAACAGCTTAATCCTTTAGAGCATGAACAGGATAAATTGAAGGAATTTATTAATCAGCATGACGATAGCGAAGTAATAAAGCTCCATTTTATCGGAAATAATGCAAAACGTGCGTTAATTAGTGAAATAGCGAAGAATTTCGAAGTGGAAGTAAACATCCTGCAGGGTTCCATTGCCCCTACACAGGAAGGGTCTTACGGGACATTATATATTCAGTTAAATGGTAATAGTAATGTTTTAACAGACACCATTCATTATATCCAGAAGGCAGGAGTAGAAGTCGAGGTGTTAAAACATGCTTAAGGAATGGTTCCCTAATGTTATTCCGGAAGATTTGTGGATAGCTACTCAGGAAACACTGTACATGACGTCGATTGCTGTAATAGGAACGCTAATACTAGGTATAATATTAGGATTATTATTATTTTTAACCGACCGGGGAAATCTTTGGGAGAATCGTGTGATATACGGAATCACCGCTATAGTGGTTAACGTCTTTCGTGCTATCCCATTTATAATATTAATTTTATTATTGTTCCCTTTTACAGATTTTTTACTTGGAACAATTAGAGGCTGGAAAGCTGCACTGCCGGCCCTGATTATTGGTGCAGCGCCATTTTACGCCCGGCTTGTTGAAATAGGATTAAAAGAAGTTGATAAAGGGGTTATAGAGGCTGCTAAATCAATGGGGGCGAGAACACATACGATTATTATGAAAGTATTGTTACCCGAATCAATGCCTGCATTAATTTCCGGTATTACGGTTACCGCCATTGCTCTGATAGGATATACCGCAATGGCCGGCGTAATTGGTGCCGGAGGACTTGGAAACCTTGCATATTTACAGGGATTCCAGCGTAGAGACTTTGATGTGGTGTTAGCTTGTACCATTTTAATAATTATTATTGTATTTATTCTCCAGGTCATCGGAGATTTACTGACAAAAGCAATTGACAAAAGATGATAAGTTTTTGGATTAACTTTTTTAAAAAACCAAAAACTTAATATATAAATAAAAATGAAGGGATGATTTATTTTATGAAGAAGTATTTAGTTTTTTTACTTACAGCCTTGTTGCTTACCGTTTTAGCAGCTTGCGGAACGACAGATAATGAGGAAGAAGCTGAAAACAGCAACACAGAAAATGAAACAGAGGAAACTGCAGAAGAAAACAATGAAGAGGAAGCGAGCACAGAAAAAGAAACAATTGTTGTTGGTGCATCCAGCGTCCCCCATGCAGAGATTTTAGAAGAAGCAGTTCCATTACTTGAAGAAGAAGGAATTGAATTACAGATTGAAACATATCAAGATTATGTTTTTCCTAATGATGATTTAGAAAATGGAACTCTAGATGCTAATTACTTCCAGCATATTCCTTATCTCGAAACACAAATGGAGGAAAAAGGATTTGACTTTGTCAATCTTGGCGGCATCCACTTTGAACCAATGGGAATTTACTCTAAAAATATCGAAAACCTTGAGGATGTACAAGAAGGAACAGTGGTGATAATGAGTAACTCTGTCTCAGATCATGGTCGTGTTCTTGCTCTGCTTGAAAGTGAAGGTTTAATCAAACTTGACGAGAATGTCGATATTGTAGATGCTACAGTAAATGATGTAGTAGAAAACCCATTGAATTTAGAGTTCGATACAGATATTGATGCTGGTTTTCTTCCAGAGTTCTATGAACGTGAAGCTGATTCGTTAGTTGCCATCAACACAAATTATGCGATTGAAGCAGGTCTAACTCCTTCAGAAGATTCTTTAGTCATTGAAGGTTCAGACACTCCATATGTTAATGTGATCGCTGCCCGCAGTGAAGATGAAAATAATGAAGCACTTCAAAAGTTGGTAGAAGTATTACGTTCAGAAGAAATCCAAAACTTTATTAATGAAAAATACGAAGGTGCAGTAGTACCTGTATCTGAATAAAAAAGCCAAGGCAGGTGAACAGTTCACCTGCCTTTTTTGGAATTCACAGTAAAACGGCAAATTATTTCCTAATGCTTCTCAGAATGTTATGATAAAGATAATGAATCAATTATTTACTAAGTGTTCTGCTTCAATAAAAAATTGAGCAAAAGAACGGAGAATGAAAAATGCAAAGATTACTGCTTGAAGATAAATGGAAAAAAACAATAAGCAACCAGGATTTAGATATCATTGAGAAAGTTTTTAATCAAACAAAAACAGCAGAAGAAAATGAGCAAATCCGTATTGTACCTATACGCTTTGCTGTAAATCACAGAAAAGATCTGTTGTGTATTACACTGATACATAACTATGCTGAAACAAATGTGGATTTGACAAAAGTGGAAATTAATATAAGAAAAAATGACGAGATACTTGCAAGTCACTTATTTGAAGAGAACCGCCTTCAACTGGATGCAAAGACAAGCATGCCATGGACGTTCATTTTTCCTGAGGATGTTATTGGTAAGCATGATATCAGCGGAGAACTATCAATCGATATTAACTATTGGAAGAATGATTAGCGTTTTCAGGGATTAAGTTAGACAGGGCGTGAGGAGACTTTCTTATTAGACACTCCCTATTCAAGAGTTTACGGTTCCAACTTTAATTTTTAACTTTGTGGTCTCGCCGAACTCCTTCGCTCTCGGTTTTCCTGACGCCATGGCTTTCAGAACCCTTCCGAACTCCTTCG
>NZ_FOGL01000006.1:0-102484 GCF_900111195.1 Gracilibacillus ureilyticus | reverse complement strand
GGCTTTCAGAACCCTTCCGAACTCCTTCGCTCTCGGTTTTCCTGACGCCATGGCTTTCAACAACAGAATCTGAAAGCGAAAAAAGCTAGTTATTCAATATCGATAAATCTCCATTACCCATCCTAACTATTCCTATCCTGCTGCATCTCTTTTTCGGTACCCTATCATACCAATTGATATAATTATAATATCAACCGTGAGCAGGATTGCTAATCTTCCATTATTCCATTCTTCGACAGGCAGTTGAGGGATATGAGCAAAGCTGGATATATTTACAATCCAATCTGGTAAATTAAGCAATCCGCCGATATAAACAACAATGAAAGAAAATATTAAATAAAACCAAACTAATGAGGTTATTCTCGGCAACCATCCAAACAGGAATAAAGCTACACCAATTAATAATAACATCGCGGGTAAATAAGCCATTCCAGCTTGTAATAAGTTTATTAAAGGAATAGCTTCTTCCATAACAGCAGATGAACTAATCCACAAACCAAAGACCGCCAGAAACATGGAAATTACTGTACCACCAACACTAATCGTTCCATAAACCGTGACAATCTTTATTCTCGATGTACCTCTTACTAACAGATGTTCGAGACGCCCTTTCTTTTCCTCTCCCCTAATTTTTAAGAAGAACAACAATCCAGGTACTGTAGAAAAAATCGCAAGTACAACCATTAACATCGTAATAAACTGTTCCGTTAATGTATAGTCAGGATTATTTCCCAACATTTGCTGTATCACTTCATTATTCTCAAAAAATGCCTCTAAATCACCAAAGACGGAACCATATGATATTCCGAGCAGGAACATTGCAGTGAACCATGAAATGATAGTCGTGCGTTGTATTCTTACAGCTATACCCAGAGAGGTCATTAAATACTTGGCCGCCCTTTCTCTCCCATTTCTTGACCGGATATATCCTGCCCCAACATCCCTATGATCATTGAGCCAAAACGCAAAAGCTAGAAAAACCATAAACAATAGGATACCAATTATTACAGGAAAGTATTTATTACTAACAAAAACTTCTCCCCTGATTAGAATGCCTAATGGGGATATCATACTCCACATCTCATTACTTACATCACCTATTGCACGTAGTAAATAGGCTGCCATTAGAAATGTGATTGAATAACCTGTCGCTGCTCTTGCTGTCTCAGCCATTTGAGCAGATATTGCAGCAACACCAGAAAATATCAAACCTCCACATGTCAAAGTCATTCCATATAATAAGGCACCTTCAGCATCAATTCCTTCTATATTTATTAAAATCAGCCCGATGGCTACCAATATACCTATTGTTATATTTAGTACCATGGTAAAAAGTAAAGACGCAGTTAATGGAGTAAGTCTTCCGACAGGCAGTGAACGGACTATTTCCAATATTCCATCATCTTCTTCTGTTCTGGTCTGTTTAGTGACAACCAATATGCTCATAACAGCCATCACTATTAAAGTAAATAATAACATCTGATGTGACAGCATCGCCCCACTCGTGTAATGGTCAAGCCCGAAACCTGGTCCAACCATCGCAATCATAGCAGGATTAGCCATAGTTTCAGCAACCGCCTGCCTTTCTTGATCCGTTTTATACAGCCCGCCATATGCAGATGCTGTAAGTATTGTAATGAGCACTACAGAAAATGCCCATGTAAGAAAATTCACTTTGTTTAGTTTCCATTTTAAGAAAAATAAACGAGAAACAGAATGAAATAACAAACGTACCTCCTCCTCTCTATTCCTGATAATGCCTCATAAATAAATCTTCTAAAGTTGGTGGTTTACTTTCCAGTCTCTCTATACCATAGCTGCTTAACTTTTTCATAATTTCAGTTAATTTGTCAGCATCCACCTGGAAACGATAGCTTTCTTCGCTTTGTTGTACGTCATGTACTCCCTCCCATTTCTCTAAATCAAGTATGGGAGAGGTTGTAGCAATAACAAGATTCATTCTGGTAAGATGGCGCAATTCATCTATCGAACCTGTCTCAATAATTTCACCTTTTCGAATAATCCCGACCCGATCACATAACTTTTCTACTTCTGATAAAATATGACTGGACAACAATACGGTTTTCCCTGCATTTTTCACCTCTTCCACACACTGTTGAAAAACCTGTTCCATCAACGGATCTAATCCTGATGTCGGTTCATCCAGTATATACAAATCTGCATTTGAAGCAAAAGCTGCAATAAGGGCGATCTTTTGGCGATTACCTTTCGAATAGGACCCGCATTTTTTCTTTATATCTAATTGAAATCGATCAATGAACATATCTCTTTTTCGCTTATCGATTTTCCCTTTTAAACCGAGAAAAATATCAATCACCTCTCCACCTGTCAAGTTTCCCCAAAGGTTGACATCACCTGGCACATAAGCGACTTTCTCATGGATGGCTACGGCTTCTTTCCATACATCTTTGCCAAAAATGGCTGCATGACCAGATGTTGGCTGAAGTATACCTAACAGGATCCGAATGGTGGTAGATTTACCGGCACCATTCGGACCGATAAACCCAAACACTTCCCCTTTATTCAATTGTAAATCGATGTTGTTAAGTGCAACAAATGAACCAAATTTCTTTGACACTGCATTCATATTAACAATGCTCATCCAGCATTCCCTCCCCCACATTTTAAAATCAGTGATTTAGCTAGATAGATTTAAGGTAGTTAAGGTTTTGAAATATAATCATATATACATTTCATAATATACACTTTTAATATCGTATGCAACATTTTTTGAAATATTTTATTTGTTAAATTTCAAAAAATTCCTTAAAATAATAGAATGAGGTGATAAATATGGACGGATTTGAAAAAAGAACATATCAAAAACGGCTCAATATTTTAGAAGCAGCATTAAAACTGTTTACTAATAATGGAATAAAGAAAGTCTCCATAGCTGAAATTGCGATGAAGGCAAATGTTTCCCAGGTTACTATTTATAATTACTTTGAGAGTAAAGAGAATTTATTAAGAGAAACTATGGAGTATTATGTGGAAAAATCATTTGATCACTATCAGAAAATACTTGATGCCAATATGCCGTTTCCAGATAAAATTGAGCAAATGATCTTTCAAAAAACGGAGCTAACAAGTAATATTCATGAAGAAATATATTCTTATTTTCTTAACAGTTCAGCAGAACAATCATTATTCCTTGACAAAATATATCAGGAAAAGTCAATTCCTTTCTTTCATCAACTAATTACTGAAGGGAAAGAATCAGGATATATTAAAAATGAATTGTCAGAAAACGCTATTTTATTATTCATTCACATGTTTAAAGATTATATGCAAAAGAAAGACCTGACCGACATCCTTGTGCCAATCACTGAAGACGTTATGCATTTATTCTTTTATGGTATAATGGGCAAAAGTAATTGAGTTATATTGGATAGAGTAAAAGGAGTGACAATCATGGCATCAGCAAACCATCAATCCTTCAACATCCATGAATGGATGACAATGTTCAACTATATACCTGAACCTATATTAATAACAGAATTAAATGCAGACGGTTCAATGACTATTGTTGGTGCAAACAGATCTGCTGTCATCCATTCTGGATACTCAAGAAACGAATTATTGCGAATGACACCTGAAGATATCATTGATAAAAAAGTATGGGATCAACTAAATGACATTGATTTATTAATGGATAAGAAATCTCTGAAATTAGAATCTGTCCACGTTCAGAAAGATGGCAGTAAAATACCTGTTTCAGTCAATGTCCAATTAGTTGAACTGGATAATAACAGAACAATCATCATTAACAGTTATCGCGATATCTCTGATAAAAAAGATATACAGACACTATTAGAGACAACTGATCAGCAGCTACAGTCTCTTTTCATATATAATCCGGATATTATTTTTATGCTTGATCAAAAAGGAAATTTTATCAACATCAATCCTGCCAGTGAAAAAATTCTAAAATATAATTCTAATGAACTTTTGCAAAAAAATTATACTGATATTATCCACGCAGATGATCTTGAACGGACAAACAGGGAATTTAACATCATTTTGAATAAACAAACCGTCCAAACAAAATTAAAAGTTATTGATCATTTTAGCCAGACGCTGCAACTGGACCTGACAGCTGTCCCGATTATTGTCGACAATGAGGTGGAAGGTGTAATTGGTGTGGCACGTGACATTACGGAAGAAGGAAAAATAAAAGAAAAACTGCAAATTAGCGAGCAGCGTTATCGCTCACTTCTGGAAAATAATATCGATGCCGTATTATCCTTTGATCTGCAGGGGAGGTTTACTTATGTCAATAAAGCTACTGAGCAAATGATGGGGTATACCGAAGATGAACTTAAAGGAAAGCCGTTTATCGATTATATCGTACCGGAAGAAAAAGAAAGAACAATTAATGAGTATAATAAAGTATTAAACGGAAATGCCAATCAATATGAAACATGCATGCTCAATAAGCAAAAAGTGAGAGTTTACCTGCATGTAACAATCATCCCTATTATGGTTGAAGGAGATATAACCGGAGTTCATTGCATCGGGAAAGATATAACAGAAAGTAAGCAGTTTGAAGAAAAGTTAAACTATATGGCATATCATGACTATTTGACACAATTGCCTAATCAATATTACTTTCATTCCAAATTAAATGAAACGATAAAAATAGCGAAACAGAATAACACGCAGTTCTCTATCTTTTTCATTGATTTGGACCGATTTAAAATCATAAATGATTCTTTAGGTCATGATTATGGAGATATATTGTTAAAGAATGTGGCAAACAGATTAAAGAGTTTTGCTGATGATAATGCATCAATCTTCCGGTATGGTGGAGATGAATTCATCATTTTAGCCGAAAATACAAAGCAAGAAGAAGTTACAGAATATGTGAAAGCGTTAATGAAACTGTTAGTCAAGCCATATGAGCTAGATGGAATGGATATCGTTGCAACTCCCAGCATAGGCATTAGTATGTACCCTGCCGACGGAAAAGACCAGGAAACATTGATGAAAAAAGCTGATAATGCCATGTACTTCGCCAAACGAATGGGTAAGAGTAACTATCAATTTTACAGAGATTCAATAAACAGCAAAATCACCGGAAATATTGGTATGGAATCATTATTACGTAAAGCCATTGACAGAAATGAATTTTCTCTGTTTTATCAACCGCAAATTGAAACAAAAACTAATAGGATATATGGGGCTGAGGCGTTAATCAGATGGCATAATGAGAAGCTGGGTATGGTGTCACCAGGTGAATTTATTCCACTAGCTGAAGAGACTGGTTTAATTGTACCAATTGGAGAGTGGGTAATAAAGGAAGCTTGTAGACAAAATATAGCTTGGCAGAATGCTGGCTTCAACTGTTTTCCTGTCTCCGTAAATTTGTCGATTCGTCAATTTTATCAGACTGACTTAACAGAAACGATTAAAAGAATTATTCAGGATAGCGGGTTAGACCCTCAATTTTTAGAGTTAGAGATAACAGAATCGATGGCAATGGACTCAGAGACTTCTTCGGTAATATTAAAAGACCTGAAAAACTTAGGGGTAAAAATTGCAATGGATGATTTCGGAACTGGTTATAGTTCATTAAGTAATTTAAAGAAATTCCCTATTGACCATTTGAAGATTGACCAGTCTTTTGTAAAAGATATTTCAGCAGATGTGGATGACAGAGATATTGTTGCTACCATTATTATGCTTGCCCATAATCTGCATATTAAAACAATTGCAGAAGGTGTGGAAACAATCGATCATGTTGAATTTTTAACCAAACACGACTGTAATGTATTACAAGGCTATTATTTTAGCAAACCACTACCTGCACAGGATTTTGAAAATTGGATGAATAATTGGAAAAAACAGTGAAACTTTTAACTAACATGACCGTAAATATAATGAGACTTTAGCTCAGTGAACGCATTCTTACGTTTAGCACTGTCCTGAATCTTAACGGTCATGTTTTTATTATATGAAAAGGAGTTCAAATAAATGAAAAAGGAAAACAGTCAGTTTCTCACCTTGATTCTATCCACAAAAGTCCCCAAATTAGCCTTATCGCTTGGTTTATTAGGCAGTCTAATGACAACTCTTGTCGGTCTTGTTATTCCATTGATCACAAAGGAACTGGTCGATGGTTTTGACCCCTCAGAATTCAACACAGCATTACTCTTTATTATTATTGGTGTATTTCTGTTACAAGCTTTATTTGATGGTCTGTCTACATATGCACTAGCTTATGTGGGACAACGGATTATTGCGAAGCTAAGAGAAAGAATGTGGTCCAAATTTATCCGGCTCCCAATCAGTTATTTTGACAAACACAAAAGCGGAGAATCTGTGAGCAGGATAGTTAATGATACAAGTATTCTTAAGGATTTAATTACACAACACTTTCCCCAGTTTATTACAGGAATTATTACAATTATCGGAGCAGTAATTATTCTGCTGATTATGGATTGGAAAATGACGATTCTTATGTTTATTGCTGTCCCAATTGCTTGTGCAATTATTATTCCACTTGGCAGGAAAATGTGGAAAATTTCACGTGACCTTCAGGATGAGACGGCACACTTTTCTGGTGATATTCAGCAAACACTTGGAGAGATTCGATTGATGAAAGCATCAAACGCTGAATCTGAGGAACAGCAGAATGGAAATCAAAACATTAAAAATCTTTTTAAATTTGGATTAAAGGAAGCTACGGTAAGCTCATTAATCAGGCCACTCATGCAACTAACAAACATGCTTATGGTTGTTTTGATCATTACATACGGCGGAATTAGAGTAGCACAAGGAACTATGTCTACCGGTTCCTTAGTTGCATTTCTGCTTTATCTCTTACAAATTACAATGCCTATCGGTTCTTTTGCTATGTTCTTTACCCAATTACAAAAAGCAAGAGGTGCAACGGAACGCATTATGGACATTCTTAGTCTAAATGAGGAAGCACAAAACGGAATAGAGAAGGACATATCTAATAAAACCGTTTATTTTGACCATGTATCATTTAGTTATGATGAATCTGAACAAGTATTAGATAATGTCACTTTTGATGTACAACCAGGTACAATGGTTGCCTTCGCCGGGCCAAGTGGTGGAGGAAAAACTACAGTTTTTGGACTGCTTGAACAATTCTATCAACCTAGTTCCGGGGAAATAAGGATAGGCGATACAGTCATTCAGGATCATTCCTTACATTCATGGCGCAGTCAGATTGGTTATGTCTCACAGGATAGTCCAATGATGGCAGGAACTATTCGCGAAAATCTGTGTTATGGCTTAGAGGAAAAAGCAGCCATCTCAGATAACCGTTTATGGGAAGTTGCTGAAATGGCATATGCGGATCAATTTATTAAGGAATTTCCAAATGGACTGGATACCGAAGTTGGTGAACGCGGAGTAAAGTTATCCGGCGGACAGCGACAGCGTATTGCCATAGCTCGTGCCTTTTTGCGTAATCCAAAAATATTAATGATGGATGAAGCGACAGCCAGTTTAGACAGCCAGTCGGAAGCTATTGTTCAAAAGGCTTTAACACGTTTAATGGAAGGCAGAACAACACTGGTCATTGCTCATCGCCTATCAACCATTATTGATGCTGATAAGATAGTTTTTATTGAAAAAGGAAAAGTAACAGGTATAGGATCTCACAGTGAATTAGTTGCAGAACATCCTTTATATAATGAATTTGCAAAACAGCAATTGACGTAGTGATGGAGATTTTTGATCAAATGGTTCCTCTTATTGAAAGGAGCACCTTACGAGATGAACGAACAATGGAAAGATGCAGAAAAATATTTAGAGCAAATAAAAATAGCAGCAAATTCCAATAATGACCCAGTTACAATTCGAGGTTATTTTGACCAGTTAAAATGTATTGGCATCGGAACAGATGCTGCTGTTTTTCAATTTGTCAATCTTCCTGACTATGCGTTTAAGATCTATGCAGCTGGTAAGGAATATAAAATTGAACAAGAGGCTAAAATTTACCATATGATTGGTGAATCGCAATTTTTCTCTACATGCTTTGGACAGAGTAAACATTTTCTCGTTCTAAAATATGAAAAAGGGATTACGTTATATGATTGTATATTGCGAGGGATAAAAATTCCGGAACAAGTAATCCAGGATGTTGATTGCGCAAGAGATCATGCTAGGAATTGCGGGTTAAATCCTCGCGATATACACCTGAAAAATATCTTATTGCAAAATGGAAGAGCAAAAATTATTGACGTTTCAGAATATTTAGCAACAGGCAATGATTACAGGTGGGAGCATTTAAAGAAAGCTTATGTTAACTACTACCACCTGATTGAAGGAAAATCAGTGCCTCACTTTTTTGTTGAAACAATAAGGAAGTGGTATTACCATCAGAATGTAACTCAGGAAAACATCGATGATTTTATACAAACCATCTCAAAGTTAATTAAATTCTGGCAATAGAATGTGCAAGAGTACTAGTATATAGCCAACCATATAACAGATGCTTCTTCCCGTTGAAAGGTTGCTTTTTAACCGTTCTGCGGGATTTTTTTCAGTTTATTATCTTCAAAAATATAAGTCGTTTTCACTTTCGGTAAGAATACAGCTTGGTTCGGATCCATAGGTACCACTAATTCAGGAGAGTGACTGTGCCATGGGATTAATAACTTAGGTTTAATTCTATCAATAATTTCTAATAGATCCTCTTTCGTTGCATGTCCTGACACATGTAACGGGTGATACAGTATACCTAAGTGATTTAATAATGCAAGAAGCCGATCATAATCTGGATCAAAACTGCCTAACGGCATACCATTTGAATGAAAATAGACAGCTTCAGTTACATTTAAATCCAATAAATTCATAACATTTCGGAAACTTGATTGCACAAGGTACTTAGCAGGGTTCTCATTTACATTTTCATTAGTGATGACTGGATATTTATTTAATAATTCTTGTTTCCATTTCATACTATCATCCATTCTCTTATTATAATAGATGGATAGATTATCTGATACGAGGAATTGTTCTGCAATATATGCAGTCTCCACTTCAAAAACGATTTCCCTTCCACTTTCATTTGCAGCATCGATAAACTGTTGTATTCTGTCAAGATTTGTGTGATATAAATTAAAAAAGGCTAACCTGTCACTTTCTATTAATCTCTCAACTACTTGATTTTTGATATCTGTTTCATTATCCAATGATTTTTCTGACTCTCCCTGTCGGAATGATGTTCCCTCAATGAATAATAAATCAATATCCTTATCATTTAAATGATTCAGCATATTTTCGTTATACTCTGCATGTTTACCATGCATTCTTATATCCCCTGAATAAAGTATGGTTAGATCAGGTGTTTCAATATGTAAGGCCGCTGAACCAAATATATCGTGATCTGTTCGAAAAGCTGATACTTTAATTTGACCAATCTCAACTTCGCTTTGATAATCCATTCCGATGATTTCACGTTCTCTAAATAGAGGTCGATCTGTTTTGCAAAATACATGGTAAAGTTTTTCACTATCTTTTGACATATATATTGGAATTGACGGTGCGATAGTATCAATTGCTCCTATATGATCTAAGTGTAAGTGGGATATAAAAACTGCCGTATTTCTGGAACCATCCGGATCATACTGCTTAACTTCTTCGTATTGCTGAAGATCATCCTTTGAATAAATTTCATCAATTTCCGGGATTGCGCCTAATTTAAGCATATCTACAACATAGCTTTCTTCTGATATAGATGATCTATTTAAAAATGAACTCTTTGGATCATATACCAGTCCAAAGTCAAAAATAATACGATCATTCCCATAACAGATTTCAACTATGTTCCCGCCAATTGTTTTAAGACCACTCCAGAAAATTATTGTTGTTCTAGTCATTTTTACTCCTCCAGCCAATATGGATATAATTCTGTTAGATAATATAGAAAAGACAGGGACAAGCCCTGTCTCCGATTACTTCTGTAATGTTTCGTTAGCCCGGTCTTGCGCGCTCTGCAAACCTTCTTCTACTGTTTTTTCACCTAACAATATGAGTTCCGTTTCTTCTAGCACGATGTTACGTACTGCATCCCCGCCTTGAACACGAGCTATAAAGAAACCTGCATCAAATTGCTCTGTTCCTGCTTTATATTCAGGATTCTCTTCTACAAATGTCTTATAATCAGGAGTTTCCTGAGCAGAATAGCGAACAGGCAGATATCCGGATTTCATCGACCATTCTGCGGTCACTTCAGGGCTTGTTAAAAATTTGATAAACTCCCAAGCCGCTTTTTGTTCTGCTTCTTCCGCCTGGTTAAACATTACTATGTCATTTCCGGCAAATGTAGTTGCTGCCTCACCATCCAGAGTTGGCAAAGTAGTTGCACTCCACTCAATATTCCCTTCTGCGGCTGAAGCAACATGCGGAATACCTGCAGATGAACCAATATACATTGCCACATCACCGCGACCAAATGGATTTGACATATAATCATCTTCTCCGGCTGTACGAGCGATTCCTTCATCAATCATATCTTTTATCATTGTCATTGCTTCAATTCCCTCCGCTGATGCAAACTGCGCCTCATTGGAAGCTTCATCAATATATGTTCCGCCTAACTGTTTTAGAAGTGCCTGAAATTCTGATTCATAAGAATTTTCAAAGCCCATTCCAACTACTCCATCCCCAGTCACTGTTTCCGCAATAGTACGAATATCTTCCCAAGTTTCCGGAACTTCTAAACCGTGCTCTTCCAGTAAACCAGTATTATAGAATAGAATTCTTGTACTTTTACTGAATGGTAAACTGTAATAAGTTCCATCCCAACTGCTAGACTCTTTAAAAACGTCTACATAATCTGCTAATTCTTCTTCAGATAAACCAATCTCTCCGTCTTCGATAAATTCATTTAATGGAGTGATAAAGTCATTTCCAATATACTCTGGTACAACATTAGTTACAGCTTGTGCTAATGTTGGCAGTAACTTCGCTTTAGCACCAGCCATAATTTTTTGCTCTAAATCATCATAACTCCCCTGATTTACCGGTTTTACTGTTATATTTTCATGCTCATTATTAAATTGTTCAACAAATGCTTTGATTGCTTCTTCATGAGGACCGCTCATTGCATGCCAAAATTCTACCTCAACAGGTTCTGAGGAAGCTTCCTCTCCTGCACTTTCTTCAGCAGACTCTGTATTTTCTTGTTCTGTATCTTCACTATTTGCTTGCGCTTCGTTCGTCTCCTCATTTCCCCCACATGCAGCAAGCAGCAATACCAAAAATAAGCCAGCAATACCAAGTAACGATAATTTCTTCAACTCAAATTCCCCCATAACTTTTTAATTTTTGAATAAATCAGTGAAAATGATAAATCATACTTCTTTACGAAAATATCACCTCCTATAAAGTGAGATTTTTGATCAGTAGCACTGGTAATAAATTTCATCCTTTTAAGCCTGTCCTTGCTACGCCTGCTACAATGTATTTTTGCATGATGAAAAATAGTATAAGCATCGGGAAAATAACCATCGAAGATGCAGCCATCAATAATTCATACTTTATCCCAGCTTCTGTCGTGAATGCGGACAAACCAACAGGAAGAGTACGTAATTCCTGAGAGTTCGTTACAATGATTGGCCATAAAAATGCATTCCAACTATTGATCACCTTTAATAATGCAACTGTAATTAATGCAGGTTTAGCTAATGGTGCCATGACATACCAGAGAAACTTGAATTCACTGCAGCCATCTACTTTCGCCGCAAATGACAACTCCTTTGGTATCCCTAAGAAATACTGACGTAATAAGAAAATAGCGAAAACACTTGCTGTCCATGGGACAATGAGTGCACTATATGTATCAACCCAGCCGAGGTTAGATAATGTTACAAAGTTTGGTATTAACAGGACTTCACTTGGAACCATCATTGTACCTAGCAAAATAGCAAATACGATATCTCTTCCGTAAAAATTCAGTCTGGAAAAAGCGTAGGCTGCCAGAATGGTTGTTAATAATTCACCTATTGTACTAACGAGTGTAACAATGACACTATTAATAAAGTAACGGTCAAAAGGTGCTACTTTCATTGCTTCTGTGAAATTCTCAAACTTCCATTCTGTCGGTACCCAAACTGGCGGCATTGCCATTACTTCATTCGGTGCTTTTAGTGATGTACTTATCATCCAAACAAATGGGAGGAGCATCAAAACAGCACCTAGTGATAATAAAATATAAACAGTTGTGCGTGATAAAGCTGATCTGACCAAAATTCCTAACCTCCCATTATTGATAATGTACAAATTTCTTTCCAAGACTCAATTGAATTAATGTAAAAAGAAACACTATTATGAACAGCACAAAGGCAGCAGCAGAAGCTAAACCGAACTCCCATTCCTCATAAAACTTCTGATATACATAATAAACTACTGTTAACGTGCTGTTTGCGGGGCCTGCTGTACCATTGAAAAGTGCGAATATTTCATCAAAAACCTTAAATGCATTTATGATAGAAATAATCGATATAAAGAACATTGTTGGTGACAGTAATGGTAATGTTACAGACAAAAAGCGGTGCCATGCCGATGCTCCATCAACTTGTGCCGCAAGATAGTATTGCCTGTTAATATTCTGCAAACCTGCCAGAAAAATAATGATATTAAATCCGAGTCCCTTCCATACACTTAGAATAATTAGTGCAGGCATGGAATATGTCGGATCTGTCAGCCACTGAATTGGATCAATGCCGAACCATCCTAGAAAATAGTTCAGCAGGCCATAATCAGAATGGAAAATCCAACTCCACACGATAGCAACAGCAACAACTGAAGTAACAAACGGCAGGAAGTAAATTGTCCTGAAAAAACTTAAACCTTTAACTTTCGAATTAAGCATAACGGCGATTGCCAATGATGTGATAATGGAGATCGGAACAACACCGATGACAAAGACAGTTGTATTTATTACAGCTTTAATAAAATTTGGGTCATTTAAAATATCACTAAAGTTACTTAGTCCGTATTTATAAACGATGTCATTATAAAAGTCATATTCTGTATAAAAACTCATTAAAAAGGATTTAATTATCGGATAAATATTAAAAACAATTAAAATTAGAAGCGCTGGCAATAAATAAAGGAATGCCTTAAGCGTACTGTTCCATGTTGGCTTGTCCATCATAAGAATTGCCCCTCTCAAGGTTTGATCCATTTTCTGTATCAAAATAATGCACATGATCCTGTTCAATTCCCAGGTGGCACTGATCTCCTACATTAATTGGTATTGATGGGTCAATTAGCGCTCTGATCGTAACATCCTCTATTTGTACTCTGATTAGCGTGTCCCTGCCTATTGTCTCTAAATGAATAACTTCACCAGTCAATAAGGCATTGTCTTTATCTGTTAAAAATAAATTCTCAGGACGTAAGCCTATTTGGATCTTCTGTTGATTTAAATACCCAGGCAGCTTGATTATTTGCGAACTGTTCACAAGCTCATAATTTCCTGCCTGTTCGGTCTTTCTTGCCAGCAGAAAGTTAATTGGCGGATTGCCTATAAAAGCAGCTGCAAAAGAATTAATTGGCTTCCTGTACATCTCCTGAGGGATACTATCCTGCTGCAATACACCGTCTTTCATCAACATTACCCTGTCAGATATGCTCAATGCTTCCTCTTGATCATGTGTGACGAAGATTGCCGTAATACCCACTTCCTGCTGAATTCTTCTAATCTCTTCTCTCATTTCAAGTCTAAGCCTTGCATCCAGATTGGACAGAGGTTCATCAAGTAATAATAAATTAGGTTTTTTCACCAATGCTCTCGCAATTGCCACTCTCTGCTGCTGTCCCCCTGATAGCTGTCCGGGCTTCCGGTCAACCAGATGACCGATCTGAACTAGTCTAGCCATTTCCATGGCTCTATCTTTTGCTTCTCTTTTGGGAACCTTTTGCATCCTTAGTGGAAACATTATATTTTTCAAAACAGAAAGATGTGGGTATAATGCGTAATTCTGAAAAACCATACCAATCTCTCTTTTCTCAGCATCTATATTAGTTACGTTCTTTTCACCGAAATATATATTTCCACAGGTTGGTTTATACAAACCTGCCAGTAACATTAATGTTGTACTTTTCCCACAGCCGCTCGGCCCAAGAAGTGAGACCATCTCTCCGTTACGGATTGTAGTGGACAAGCTGTTAACGGCAACAGTATTCTGAAACTCCATTGTTACATTTTCAATGCGGACATCCATTCACTTACCTCCTTCTTTATATTGAGATCATAACAAACCACTGTTAACTAACTGTTAATTTAATGTATAAAAACGATTTACAATATTTACTTTTTGTAAATGATATGCTATGTTATAATCTTGCCACTGTGTCCTTTTATCATCGCAGCATTTTAAGCGAGGTACTTGGTGAAATGAAGTAACTTGTTATTTATCGACAACCATAGAACATTAAAAACAAACCATTAGAAATGTATGATTTTGAAACATATCTGAACATAAAAAAACCTGAACCAATTCGATGATAAACATCCGAATTTGGTTCAGGTTTTTCATTTATATTATGAGCGTATTAATAGTTTAAATCGAGAGATTCACCTTTAACCAGGAAAGTAACATCCTCACCAATATTTGTTGCATGATCTCCAATCCGCTCAACATATCTGCCACTGAAAGCCATTTGCATAATATGCTGGATTTTTTGAGGCTCTGTAGCAGTTTCTTCTAATAATTCTCTAAGCATTGTCGAATACATATGGTCAACCATGTCATCAAACTCAGAGAGCTTTCTTGCTAAAGATATGTCCTCATTTTCATATGCTTTTATAGCAAGATCAATCATTTCTATAGCGATTTTTTTCATTTCTTTTATGGAAGGATGTACTGTCATGCCATGATCCTTGCCTAAGCGAACAGTTGATTTCGCTATATTCTTGGCATTATCAGCCATTCTTTCCAGATCAGTAGATATCCTGATTGCAACAACTAACCGCCTTAAATCTGTTGCAACCGGCTGTTGTCTGGCAATTAATACAATAGCTTCTTCATTAATTTTCAAATCTAACTTGTCTAAATCCACGTCATTTTGTATCACTAGTTCCGCCTTTTCCACATCAGAATCGTACAATGATTCAACAGCAAGTGTTAGTTGCTCTTTCGTTTTCTTTGCGAGTCTTATAATTAATTGTTCTACCTGTTGTAATTCTCCCTGGAAACTTTCTCTGCCGACCATCCTGCACTTCCTCTCAAACGTTATTACTACTAATTTCTATGCGGGAAGATAAATTATTATACGAATTTTACAACTCTCTTACTCATCTATCCGAAACGTCCCGTAATATAGTCTTCCGTTCTTTTATCTTTGGGATTTGAAAAAAGCTGGTCTGTTTCTGAAAACTCAATGACTTCTCCATTCAACATAAATACAGTTTTATCGGATATACGAGCAGCCTGCTGCATATTATGAGTTACAATAATAATTGTATATTTTTGTTTTAATTCCTTAATCAGCTCTTCCACTTTTAATGTAGAAATCGGGTCTAACGCTGAAGTTGGCTCATCCATTAAAATAACGTCTGGCTCAATTGCAAGACAGCGGGCAATACAGATTCTTTGCTGCTGTCCTCCCGATAGACCGTACGCATTCTGGTTGAGGCGATCCTTAACTTCATCCCAAATCGCTGCACCCCGCAAACTTTTTTCCACAATTTCATCCAGTACGGCTTTCTTTTTTATTCCATGAACTCTAGGTCCATATGCTACATTTTCATAGATTGATTTTGGAAAAGGATTAGGCTTCTGAAATACCATCCCTACTTTTGTTCTTAAATCTTCTACATGGATGGACTTGGACAATATATTATTGCCATTATAAGCAATTGAACCGGTTGTACTAACTCCTGGTACAAGCTCTACCATTCGATTTAATGTTTTAAGATAAGTTGATTTCCCACAACCTGATGGTCCAATTATTGCCGTAACTTCATTCCTTAAGATTTCCAGATTAATATCTTTAAGTGCATGTGACTGTGAATACCACAAATTAAGATTTTTCGTGTCATAGATTATACTGCGGTCTTTCTTCTGTACATTGGTATTTACTGCTTTTCTCTCATTAACATCATTTGTTTTTACGTCGATATTTATTCTGTTTTCTGTAATAACACTCATGTTTTTCCACCCCTTAACTATGATTCTTAGTTTTTTATATTAGTATCTTTGCTGGTATTTATTCCGTATAAAAATGGCCACTGAATTTAACAGGAACAAGATTAATAGCAGGACAATTATTGTTGCTGCTGCTAAATTGGCATATTCAGCAACTAATGATGAATCAATTGTCCAATAGTAAATCTGCATAGGTAATGCTGTAAACGTATCGAACAAACCACCCGGAAAAGGTATTAATAATGCCGGGATTCCAATCACCGTTAGCGGTGCTGTTTCTCCAATTGCGCGTGACAGGGACAATATCGAACCTGTTAAAATACTAGGTAAAGCAGCAGGTAGTATAATCCTTCTTATAGTTTGCCATTTTGTTGCGCCCATCCCGTAAGATGCCTCAGCCAAAAAGCCAGGTACTGCGCGCAATGCTTCCTGTGATGATACAATCAGAATAGGTAATACCAGTAAAGCCAGTGTAAGCCCCCCTGCCAGCACTACATTACCGAAATCCATCAGCCTTACAAATACAGTTAACCCGAGCAAACCATATACAATGGAGGGTACACCAGCTAAGTTAGCAATATTCGTCTCAATCATAGACTGGACTTTGCCTTTTTTTGAATATAGTTCTAAATAAATAGCTGTTCCAACACCTATAATAAGAGTAACCGGAATAACCACAATCATAACCCACAAAGTACCAAGTATTGCTCCCATAATCCCGGCATTCTCAGCAGTTGTTGATAATCGTCCTGTAATAAAGTCCATATCTATCCAGGAAATACCCTGAAAAACTACGCGAAAAATTAAGACAGCTAAAACTATTAAACCAAACAAAGTGGAGAGGAAAAAAATTGATTTCCAAATACTATTTTTGCGAACACGGGATTCCATTTTATTATTTTCATGCAGTGTTTCTAAGGTTTCCATTAATATTCCTCCCTAAATTTACGAGAGACATATTTCGCAAGTAAATTCATAATTAATGTAAAAACAAATAATGTTAAAGCTACTGCATACAAACTGTAATGCAAAGTGGAACCGGCCGGAGCTTCTCCGCCTGAAACTTCCACAATATATGCAGTCATTGTTTGCATCGATTCTGTAATATCAAAAGTGAAATTCTTTGAACTTCCACTTGCAATCGTTACAATCATTGTTTCCCCAATAGCACGGGAAATTCCTAATACAAAAGATGCCATAATCCCTGAGAATGCTGCAGGAATGACTACTTTAAAAGTTGTTTCAAGTTTTGTAGTTCCCATAGCTAGCGATCCTTCCCGAATACCGTTAGGAACTGATGTCATTGCATCTTCCGATAATGAAGCGATCATCGGGATAATCATAACTCCCATTACTAAACCTGGACTTAATATATTTGTTGCTTCAACACCTGGCCAAATTGAACGAATTAATGGTGTAACAAATGTAAAAGCAAAGAAGCCGTAAACAATCGTTGGAATACCGGCTAATACCTCTAACATCGGTTTTAGCACTCTTCTTACTCGATCTGACGCATATTCACTTAAATAAATAGCTGACATTAATCCAATTGGGCCCGCTACTAAAATGGCAATTAATGAAGAGAATAGAGTACCATTTAAAAGCGGCAAAATGCCAAATTGCGGATCCTGACTAAGCGGTTTTAATTCAGTACCTGTAAAGAAATCCCAAATCGGAACTTCCATAAAAAAATGTACAGCCTCACTTACTAATGTGTAGAGTATTCCAGCAGTAGTTAATACAGTTATTGATGCTAACAAAAATAGAAAAGTTGGTACTAGTCTCTCTATATAGTTATTAATGCTCTTCTTCTTTTTATTTTGAGCTATCAATTCACTGACATTAACAGCATTATTTGCTCTTGCATTTGTTTCGCTGTTTATTGCCATCTCTTTGCGCACCCCTTTTTAAAACTCACAATAAGATGAGAGTAATCATACCCCCATCTTACTGAGTGAATAAATATTTTAAGATCTAAGTTTTATTTAATAGCTTTAATCTCTTCCAGTTGTGCCTGTAATTCTTCATCCGGAAGTGGAGCAAATCCAGTTTCCCCTGCATAGTCATTTACACTTTCTGCTACATACACAGCATAGTCATAAACTTGTGGTTTTTCTTTTGCGTTGTTCACATTTAAGTATGTGAATACTGGACGAGTATAATCAGCATATGGACCTTCTTCACCAATTGTATCTAGTGATGGAACAACTGCACCTTCACCGAAGTCAATTCCTACAGCACTTACTTTATCTTTGTTATTGTCATAATAACCGAAACCAAAGAACCCAATTGCATTTTTATCTTCTGCTACTAAAGTTACTAAAGTAGAGTACTCCTGTTGAAGGTCAATAGTTCCTACAAGATCTTGTTCCTCAAGGATACTTTCGTAGAAGAACTCATAAGTACCATGGTTTTCGTTAGGACCATAAGTCTGAATTTCTTCACCAGGCCAGTCCGGATTAATATCAGACCATTTTGTAACATTACCTAAGAAAATATCGGTAACCTGCTCAGCAGTTAATTCTGTTGCCCAGTCATTTTCCGGGTTAATTACGATTGTTAAACCATCTAAAGCTACTTTCATTTCTTTCACTTCAATTCCTAGCTCTTCTGCTTTTGCTTTCTCTTCATCTTTAATCAGACGTGATGCGTCATTAAAATCTGTTCCATCTTCAACAAGGAATTTCTCGAAACCTGCACTAGTACCAGCACGGCCAACCTCAACAGATACGTTTGGTTGTTCATTCACCATATATTCTTCTGCTAATTTTGCCATTAATGGATAAACAGTTCCTGATCCATCAATTACAACACTTCCTTCTAATTCCTCTGAAGCCTCTGTATTTTCTTCTTCATTAGTATCAGCTGCTTCCTCTTCTCCTGAATCTTCTGTTGTGTTCTCGCCTTCGCTTGCATTGGCATCTTCGCTGTTTGTCTCTTCTTCACTTCCGCATGCAGCTAATAGACCTACTGTCAGGATAGCTATTAAAACTAGCATCAACATTTTAAGCTTGTTCATTTTGTCTTCCCCCTAATAAACTTTGTATAGTTAGAAGTCCTTCTCAAAACTTCTATTTCATCATAACGAATGATTATTAATCTATTATTAATTGATTGTAAAGATAGTGTAAATTTGAGATGAAAGGGGTTTAATGTGGCGTATATCTATAATTGCTAGCTTTTAACACAAAAAATAGAGTGCAAACAATTCAATTCCTAATCAGCTGAATTGTTTGCACTCTTTCTGCATTTTATAAATCCGAGAAGATGAAAATTCCGCTTTACCGGGATAACTTTCTCTTATTTCGATACGGTAATACTTCCGTTATGTGTACTCAGATTTATTAAATTCTCACCATTTCCAATGATATTGGAGGTGTCCGAATTATTAAAGATGGTAATTTCCCCATTATGAGCCTTCGTATTAAATGTAACATTTGTCGGTTTATTATCTGTTTCTACCCTAATACTTCCATTATGTGACTGAAGATCAATAGGGCGGTCTAAATCATCAGTAATAAAGGATATTGCTCCGTTTTTTGTTTCCCCTGTAACCTCTCCTGATATTTGTTCCATTTCGATTTTTCCATTATGAGCACTTACCTGAATAGTTTCTGTTATAACATTCTTTAGCTTGATTTTTCCATTATTTGTCCCAATTTCTGATTGCTCTGTTTCCAAATCAGCTAAATCAATTTTGCCATTACTAGTATTTACATACAATTGATTTACTGATAAATCACTCATTTGGATACTTCCATTACCTATTTCTATATGAAGTGAGTGGTAGTTCTTCACAGGGACATATATTTTTAAGTCTCTATTCCAGTTGAAGAACTCAAATGAGAAAAGCTTAAAATTTTTATCACTTGTTGCAATTTTTAATGTATCGACATCCTCTTCCACAGTGAGCTGAACATTCGATTGATTTTGATTTTCTTCAAGTTCAATGCGGATTGTATCATCATCAGTCGGTATGACCTCCACTTGTTCATTTTCCACATCCAGCTCAATACTAGAAATATTCTGTCCGTTCACTTCTTCAGTTATAATCGTTTCTGCAGAGGCGCTCATACGGTAGGCAAAAATACTGCCAACTCCTCCAATTACGATAAGCAACAGGGCCACAGTAATTAACATTCTTAATCTTTTCAAGCCTTCATTCCTCCTTTTACCAACCGAACATTATAATTTAAATACCGGATAAAGACCGTTCGGATTAGTTTAGTTAAGTAATACATTCCTATTATTAATAATATCCCTGCTCCTGATAACGCTATGGAAGCAAACATATCAATGAGATTAAATGAATCCGGAAATAGCAATATATTAATGATGAATAATAATGGTGAAACAATAAATGCACCGCCAGCAATCCAGCCGCTTAAAACGAAACCTGCAATAGCAACAAATGGAGCAAGCACAATAACCAGGTTGAAAAACCCCAGACCAATCACTGCCCACACTGCTCGCATTACATTACCAGTCGACGAGCTTTTTTCTACTTTCCCTAAGTAATAGGAAGCTAATACCTCTTTCGCTATCTGATTCGGGGCACCAAGTGATTCAGCAATCTCCTCTTCTGACTTTCCCTCATTTTCCCCCATGGCAAAATGCTCTTCAAAATCCTGAATAATATCTTTTCGTTCCTCATACGGAACACTAATTAGTGCTCTGTCCAGTTTGTTTATAAACTTATCCCTTGTCATAACCTACACCCTCCTTAATTATTTCATTAACACCTTTCGTAAATTGCTGCCATTCATCTCTCAATTCGTATAAATGACTTCTCCCTTTCTCGGTCAATTGATAATATTTACGTGAAGGTCCTTCCTGTGATTCCTGAAGATATGTTGTGAAATATTCTTCTTTTGTCAATCGGCGCAATAATGGATAAACGGATCCCTCAGATATCGCTATTTTACTGGAAATATTTTGGACAAGTTCGTACCCGTAGCGGTCTTTTTTATCCAGCAGCGCAAGAACGCATAATTCTAGTGCACCTTTTTTAAATTGGACGTTCATTCTTCTCACCTACAATCTTTAATTAGGTACTATACTATAAACAGTACCTGTGTATAAATATTACCAAGCCACAAACAAAATATACCATATACTATTGTATAATGCAAGGTACTGATTGTGAAAAAATCGAAAAAATTGGAATCTGTTATAATCCGGACTGGTTGCATAAGTTTGCAAATGTACAGGAAATCCCATAAAATATGATTTATCATATCAATTTAGACAGACTACAAACCAGAGGAAGTGAACATCATATGGAAGATGACTCAATGAAAACAGCAAATCATATCAGTTTTCGTGCACTACTTTTTTTCTTTATTCCACTTGGCCTTTCAGCGAGTTTAGTAACTATTTCCCATGTTATTATTAATAGTACATTAGCACGTGCTCCAGACCCTGCAATCGTCATTGCCAGTTATTCCATTGCTATGAGTTTATTTGCCCTTTTGGAAAGATGTGCTGTTATATTGCGCCAGACATGTTCTACTTTAGTAAGAGATCAAGTTTCCTATAAGCTGATGCGGAATGCCACTACATACGTCCTGTCAGTCATTTTTCTTTTGAGTTTATTGATAGCGTATTCACCATTGGGAGAGTGGTTTTTTTCTTATTTATTAGGAGTAAGTGATCATACACTTCAGCCAACTATTGATGCCTACAGAGTATTAATGTTCGTGACGCTTTTTTCCGGCATACGCTGTTTATATCAGGGAATTATTATATCCAATATGAAAACAAAATGGCTGACAATCGGGATGATTATACGTCTTGCGGTTATGGCGCTTATCTCATGGTTTTTACTCGCGAATGACTTGGTTAAGCACGGCTATATTGGGGCGGTTATCTTCTTATCCGGGATGGCTGTAGAAGCATTGGTTAGCAGCTTAGAAGGCAGACTTATTGCAAAAAAGCTGCCAGATAAAATGGAGAGCCATGCTGTTACAAAGCAATCACAAATTTTTCGATTTTATAATCCATTAATGATCGCATCACTTATAGCAGTCAGCATTACACCAACAATTAATGCCGTATTAGGCTGGAGTACAAAAGCTGAAGTGGCGATTGCTTCATATGCTGTCGCAATTTCTGTAGTGCACTTATTAAATAGTATAACTTCCTATATTCATCAAATTGTTATTAATTTTTATAAAAAAGATAAACAAACTGTTTTACGTTTCACTATTATGGTCAGCTTAATTCCAACTATTCTGTTGTTGGTATTAGGTTACACTCCTGTCGGGATATGGGGACTGGAGAATATAATTGGTGTTTCAGGTGAATTACTTGAGCAAAGTATACTTGCCTTGCGATTCTTTGTTCTTTTTACCCTTTGCTTTCCATGGATCGATTTCTCTAATGGAATCCTTATGATCAGAGGACAGACAAAAGTGATGTCATTCTCGCAAATTGGTAATGTCATTGCAACAGTTATCGCTTTACTTATTTTAATTTTCACATTTCCGAGCGGTGGAGGAGCAATTGGTTCATTGGCCCAATCAATTGGATTTTTTACCGAATTAGTTATCTTGTTCTATTTCTTAAAAGCCTTAGATAAATCCAATCCGGGAAGATTGTTAAAAAAGATCAGCAGCTGAAAATGTCTTATTGAGATTTACAGCTGCTTTTTTGTTCTTTCTAAGGCTTCAGTCTTAGGTGAAATACAACCAGGGGTGAATGTTAAAAAATTCCTTATCTATTACAATCTATTTGTGAAGGAAGAAGATTTCCTTTTCAAAAAGGTTATAGGGGGATTTTTTTATAATGGGACTATTGAAATTTATTCTGGAGAGAAAAATTTTAGTTGGACTGATTACAGTACTCGTATTAATCATTGGTTTATTTGCGATTTACAGACTGGATCAGGAGTTGCTTCCGCCAGTCAAGATGGATGGTGCTTATGTTGATGTAATTGCAGGAGATTTAGCAGCGACAGAAGTAGAAAGTTCGATTACTGAACCAGTTGAAAAAGCAGTAGCAGGATTAGATGGCATTAAAAATATCCATTCTACTTCTGCAATTGGACGAAGTACGATGGAAATAACATGGGAAGAAGGACTTGGCGAAAAGATTTATCCCGAACTGGAATCACTGATTCATTCCGTATTGTCAAATGACCCGAACGTTCAGGAAATAATGACAGGGCAATATAGCACAAGTTCAGCCTACGAGTTTTATTATGATTTGTCTGGTAGTGATATGTCTGATGTAACCGCCTTTGCAGAGGATATACTGGAACCAAGACTGGAGGAGCTGCCTGAAGTTGGAGATGTAGCACTGCAGGGAGCGCTGGAAGAAGAAATCATGATTCGGTTCGATTATGAAAAAATTCAAAACTCAGGTATAGATCCAATTCAGGCTATCAGCACTATCAGGGAAGAGAATACAGAAACAACACTCGGTGAGTTTACTGATGAAAGTACTACTCAATTGCTCCGTTGGAATGCCGCATCCCAATCCGTAAAAGACATTGAACAAACGAGAATAAGTTCAAACAATGGATTAGTCCAGCTTAAAGATATAGCCGATGTAACAATAGAACCTCAAGACACAGCCTCCTATGTATGGAAAAACGGATCGAATGATTTTATCTTTATACAAATTGGCCGTTCCCCTGAAGCAACACAAGTCGAAATGGCAAACGCAGTCCGGTCAGAAATTGAAAAAATGCGGGAAGAAAAATTACTGGATGGATATGATTTAAACGAAGTAGTAGCTCAGGCTGATTATGTGGAAGAGGCGCTGAACGGCGTAACCAGTAATGTATTGATTGGCGGAATCTTATCAATTATTATACTCCTTATGTTTTGGCGGAATTTACGTGCAACCATTATTATTGGGGTTTCCATTCCAACATCTATTTTATTAACATTTATTTCAATGTGGTTATTGGATTACAGTTTTAATATCCTGTCATTAATTGCCCTCGGATTAGGTATAGGTATGATGGTTGATTCTTCGATTGTTATTCTGGAATCCATTATACGAAAGAAAGAACAGGGTCTATCTCATAAAAAAGCAGTTATTCAAGGAACTAAGGAAGTTTCTACAGCGGTTATTGCTTCTGTCTTAACAACGATCGCAGTGTTTGTCCCTGTCAGTTTACTAAGTGGTGATATGGGCAGCTTTATGATTATTTTAGCGATAGTTGTAGCAATTACCTTAATTAGTTCTGTTATTGTCGCCTTTACCATTATTCCTGCTCTTGCAGATAAATTACTCGTAAATTCTCTCAAAAAACAAAAAGAGAAAGATAATATGCTGGTAACTGTCTATAGACAAAGTGTTTCCTGGATCGTGCGTAAAAAGAGAAACAGCCTCATACTAATTACTACTTTTACGATAATTTTTATTAGCTCATTATTATTGATTACAAAAATTCCGATGACTATTATGCCTGATGTATATAACCGCTATGCTGAAGTAATGATTGAATTAGAACCCGGTCTTACGAAAAATGACAAAGAAAAAATTATAAATGCTGTTGATCAATCATTGAATTCTATTGAGGATGTAGAAAATAATTATGTACTCGATGAGGGTGGTGTCATATACAGTATTATAAATATGACTAAGGGGGAGAACGTGACAAGAAGTCAGGCTGAAGTAAATGAAGAGATTATACGATCCCTGAATAAGTTAAAAGATACCTTGCCTGTTACCAGTGTAGAGAGTGCAACTTCCGTAAGTGGTGTATCCACAATCGAATTACTGGTGAAAGGAGAAAAATTTGAGGAGATACAAAGTGTTTCTTCCCTTCTTATGAAAGAACTGGAGAATCTAAATGGTGTTGTTGAAGTTTCCAGTTCAATGGAACGAACTTCCAAGCAGGAAAAGATAACAGTGAATGACTCTAATCTACTTGATGCCGGTTTAACAGCTGCCCAGGTGAAGCAAATTACCGAGCAAGCCTTCCTGAATATGCCTTTCGGTGAGTTGGCAATAGAATCAGCCACTTTCCCTCTAACAGCTTCATGGAAAGAGCCTCTGACAACTAAGGATGAATTATTAGATTTACCTGTAACAACGATAAACGGAAGTCAGCCATTATCTGACTTTATTACAATAACGGAGGAAGAGGCACCGAATCAAATAAGTCATACTGATGGAACACGATATGCGATGATTACCGCAACTACCGGCGGACGTGATTTAGGTTCAATTAATCGTGAAGTACAGCAGATTATTTCTAATGTGGAAACACCAGACGGTTACAACATTGAATTGGCAGGAGACTTAGATGAACAGCAGAAATTGATGCAGGATATGTTATTTATTTTAGGTATTGCTATCTTTCTAGTGTATCTGGTAATGGCAGTCCAGTTCAATCATTTATTCCATCCTTTGATCGTAATGTCTGTAATTCCCATGACACTTGTCGGAGTCATTTTAGGACTTCTCCTGACTCAACAGGAATTAAGTATCATGTCAGGCATGGGGATTATTATGCTGATTGGTATAGTACTTAACAATGCGATACTTCTTATTGACAGGACGAAACAGTTACGTAAGACTGGAATGTCAGTCCCTGACGCATTAGTCGAAGCAGGAAGAAACAGAATGCGCCCAATTTTTATGACTGCTTTTACCACAGTTGGGGGTATGCTGCCGTTAGCTGTCATTGGAGGAGCTGGAAGTGACTATCAAGCACCAATGGCAACAGCGATCATATCAGGTTTACTATTTGCAACATTGATAACATTGTTCCTGATTCCTGCAGTATACCGTTTATTCTCTAAAAAAGAAAGAAATAGTCAGAAAGATAATACTACGGAGATAATCGAAGATTCAAAAAGCGTCATTTAGCCTGTAAGCAACGCATGTATATTTTAGATAAAATGAGAGAAGGGGAAAAATGGTAAATAAGCAAAAGAACAAAATATTTATATTTTTAAGGAATATTATTTTTTTACTCACCGTTTTATTCCTTGTATTGTTTTTATCACACCAGCTTATCACCTTCTATGAAAAGGATAAGTACACACCACCTGGCCGATTAGTAGAAGTGAACGGCAAAAACATGCACATATATACAAAGGGAGATGGTAAAGACACAATCGTTTTATTGAGTGGCTTAGGAACCGCTGCACCCCATCTGGACTTTGCACCATTAATAAATGACTTGGCAAAAAATCATAAAGTAGTTGCAGTTGAAATTTTTGGTTACGGGTTCAGCGATTTAACTAATGAGGGACGTACTGTCGAAAATATTGTGAAAGAAATTAGAATGGGCTTAAAAAAAGCCGGTATAGAGGGGCCATATACATTAATGCCACACTCAATTTCTGGCGTATACAGTATGTATTACGCCAATAAATATCCTGAAGAAGTAAAAGCAATTATAGGTATTGATCCGACTCTGCCACTTTCATTTGAATATTTCAATGAGTCTGTCCCGACAATGCCTGGTTATATGCAATATGCAGCCCCATCAGGAATTGCGAGATTAATAATATCAATTAATCAAAAAGACTACCTTCCCATTGCAGAAGCTGGAACGTACTCAGAGGAAAATATACAGAAAACGAAAGCTATTTCATCTTGGCGCGGATATAATCGAAATATAGTGGAAGAAATGAAATTAATTAGTTACAACCTTGATCAGACTAAAGAGATGACCTTTCCAGACGATAAACCTGTCATAATTTTCACGGCAAATGACATGGAGAGCGATGAGGATGCTCGGGCAAGAAAAGATTTTTATCAATTACATTTAAACAATAATCCTGCCAGTGAGGTCATAATACTGGAAGGACACCATTATCTTCATTGGACTCGTTATAAAGAAATAAGTAAAAAAGTTTTCTCACTAACAAAAGATCCTGAAACTGAATAGCATCTAAGAAAGGCTGGGACAAAACGATATGCGTCTGTATTAGAGAATTAATTTTAGTCCCAGCCTTCTACACATTAAATTCCTAAAATATTATACCCTGAATCAACATATATTATCTCGCCAGTTACTCCTCTTGATAAATGGCTCATCATTGCCATTGTCATGTCACCAACTTCTTCTTTCGTTACATTCCGCTTTAATGGTGCATTTTCTTCAATTTTATTTAATACTTCATTAAATGAAGGTACACCTTTTGCGGCTAATGTACGAATGGCACCCGCAGAAATGGCATTAACACGAATATTTGTTTCACCCAGATCAGCAGCTAAATATTTCACTGTCGCTTCCAGGGAAGCCTTAGCAACACCCATTACATTATAACCTCTAACTACACGCTCTGCTCCTAAATAGCTCATTGCGATAATCGTACCACCTTCTGTCATATAAGCCTTAGCCGCTTTAGCTACAGCTATTAAGGAAAAAGCACTCGTATCCTGAGCAAAGGAAAATCCGTCACGTGATGTTTCCACAAAGTTCCCTTTTAAATCCTCTGAATGAGCGAATGCAATTGAGTGGACAATCCCGTGGATAATTCCATATTCAGCTCCAATTTTTGCAAATGTTTCTGTTATGCTGTCATCTTCATTAACATCACACTGCATAACAGATTTTGCTGTTATATCTGATTCATCAAGTAGTTTCGTTAATTTTTTTAGGGAGCGTTCTTTGCGGTATGTGAAAATAAGGTTAGCCCCTGCTTTTGCTAAGGATTCAGCTACCCCCCATGCAATACTTCTTTCATTCGCTACACCCATAATTACAATATTTTTTCCTTTTAGTTGTAATAAATCTTCCATCTTTTCCTCCTGAATTCACTCATAAATACCATAAGTTTTATTTACATCCTGTACAAAGATGATACCATTACCCGGGTCATCTATTTTTAAGTCTTGTCTGATTTTTTCCACAATAGCCGGTGTTGTATTTTCATCAGCTAAAATCATCACTATTTCTTTTTCCGGTTCAATGTTCATGGAAAATAACTTACTAGTTTCATGAATACCTGATCCTCGTGCGTTAATAACTGTACCCCCTTTTGAACCGGCAGATGTAGCAGCGTCCATTACGTCTCCTGCGTTTCCTTTATCCACTATGACCACAATATTCTGGAACATTGATTTATCTTCCTCACTTTCTATCTGATCATTTATTGTACAGCTCCTCGTCCCTACCAGATCGGTTAAGCCTGTCGTAAAAGCAATTCCATGGTTAGGCTTTTCAAAATGAAATACTTTATTTAAATGTTCCAATGCTGAAAAGGTTGCTTTCTTATTTGCTATCATCATTACTACTTCTTTTCTTACATCAGATATTGCTAACAGATTTAAAATCTTGTTATGCACGGTACCTTTGCCCAGCATGACAGTCCCACCTGATATACCACATTTTTTGGCTTCTTTAATTATTTTGCTGCCTAATCCGAACTTTACAATAACATATATTAATGAAAATTGTGGTATACCACTAACTTGAGCCATATCTATTAAACCTCCTTTTTGGATTTTAGCTTAAAAATTAAACCGAGTATTTGCAATGTTATGAGAGGAGTTAAAGCTACCATCGCTATCATCCCGAAACCGTCAACTATCACATCGGCTCCTTCAATAGCATCTGCTGCCCCCTGGGTAAATGCCAAAATAAATGTTGCAGTCATTGGGCCTGATGCGACCCCGCCCGAATCAAATGCAATACCAACAAATAACTTCGGTGCGATATATGTTAAGGCAATAGCAATTATATATCCTGGTAACAGGTAATGCCAGAGCTGAAGTTCGGGGATTAATATTCTTAACATGGATAAAGCGATTGCTATCCCCACTCCTATTGCCAATGTGGTTAACACTACTTTTCTTTTAACATATCCACTTGTGACATCTTCAACCTGGTTTGTGAGAACATATACTGCTGGCTCTGCTAATATTGTGACAATTCCTAAAATAAATCCAACAATCACAATATATGCTTTATTTTCTAACATTGCAAGGCTATATCCTAATTCCGTCCCTAAATCCATAAAACCTGCATTAACACCGACAAGGAACAGGACTAACCCAATGAAAGTAAAAGTGAGTCCAATCAGAATTTTCCGGAAATTTGTTTTAGATAACTTAAAAGAAACTTTCTGAAAGATAAGAAATATAAGAATAATAGGTAGTAATGCAATAAATACTTCCTGCATTATGTGACCAGCTTCTGTAACAAAAGGCCCGAGTATGGAAGCAGATTCGTGGTGAGATGGTTCTATGCCGCCTTTTAGCTCATCTGCCTGAGAAATGATGCTCATGATCATCACCGTTATAATGGCCCCGACAGATGCAATTGCTACAAGACCGAAACTATCTTTCTCCGAAGCTTTACTGTCTTTTTTGAGAACGGAAATACCGATTGATAAAGCCAGGATAAATGGCACTGTCATTGCACCTGTAGTAGCTCCGGAAGCATCAAAAGAAATTGCTAGAAATTCACGCGAAGTCAACAGTGCCAGAACCAGTACAATTGCATACAGCATTGTTAATATTTTATATAATGGAAGGTTATAAACAATCCTTACAAGTCCTAAAGCCAGCAAAACAGCAATCCCGACAGATACAACCATAACAATCAGAAATTTCGGTATTGCCCCTGAAGTTACCATTTCCACCTGCCCAGCTAATATATGCAAGTCTGGTTCAGCAATAGAAATTATAAAGCCTAGAAAGAGACCAGCCAGTATAACAATTGCTAATTTATTTGTCTTTGCAATTGCCTTCCCCATATGCTTACCAATCGGGGTTATTCCTATATCCACCCCTAAAAGAAAAACTGACAGTCCAATAATAATAAAAACAGCTCCAATTAGAAATCTGATTATCAGCGATGAATCCAGAGTTGTTAAGGTGAAATTTAGTATGACAACAATAATGGTTATAGGCATTACAGCTAATATCACTTCTAACAGTTTCGACCAGAGAACGCTCAAATTAAACACAATCCTCTCTATATTAATTAGCATTATTGTTATTTGAATATTTTAAAAATGAAGATAAAGTAAGACTAATTATGGCCTCCACATCTGTTATTCCACAAACAGAATGAGTTTACACCAATAAGCAACTTGATAAAGAAAAATTCCGAGGATATTTAACTTCATATAATTATAGCATATTTGAATTTTTCACTACAAAGGTCAAGGTTTATTTCTAACATTCATCTGCTTGCAAAAAAATGTTATTTACATTTATAGTCATCCATTGTAAAATAATACTACACAAATGAAAGCGCTTTATTTTAACAACGTTTTCATTTTGCAGGGAGGTGTGTTCACATTTCATCATTAGCGGTTATTTAAGTGGATGAAACATTATTTATAAAAGGGGCGGGTAATAATGAGAAAGTTTAAAAATGCTTTATTGTTATTTCTTCTTGTGACTATGTCAGCCATATTATTTGCATGCAATAATGATGAAAATGCTTCAAATAATGGAGCGGAATCCAGTTCTGAAACAGACACAGAAAACTCCTCCACTAATAACGAACCACAGGAAATCTCTATGATGTTTAACTTACACGTACCGGAAGTACCTGATAAGCGTTTAGAAGAGATGTTAGAAGAAGCCACAAATACAAAATTAGATATTCGCTGGGTACCTGATAACAATTATGCAGAGAATCTGAATACAGCGATCGCAACAAATAACCTTCCAGATGTCTTCCTATTAAAAGATGTTACATTAGACCAGCAGAAAGAAGCAGTCAGGGACGGACAGTATTGGGAAATAGGTCCATACCTTGAAGAATTTCCAAATTTAAGTAAACTGAATCCGGATATATTAAAGAATACCTCAATCGATGGCAAGATTTATACCCTATATGCTGGCCGTCCATTGTCACGCCAAGGTCTTATTTACCGAAAAGACTGGGCTGATAATTTAGGACTGGATACACCTACTAATCTTGATGAATTATATGAAATGATGCGTGCATTTACTGAAGATGATCCAGATGGCAATGGGAAAGATGATACAATTGGTTTAACAGACAGGGAGATTCTCGGGACTTTCGAAAACTTTGCAACATGGCATGGCGCGCCAAATAATTGGGGTGAAAAAGATGGTGAATTATTACCACAATTCATGTTCCCGGAATATCGCGAAGCAATGGATTATTTTAAAAGCTTATTCGATAATGGATATATTAATAAAGATGCCCCTGTTACAAGTAAAACTGATCAGCAGGAATTATTAAAAAATGGTACAGCAGGAGTTTATATCGGAACAATGGGTGATGTAGAAGGTATGTATAAAGATGCTGTAGCGATTAATCCTGATGTTGTTCTTGATGTTCATAACTATATTGAAGGACCTGACGGTGAATACCGCACAAGATCCATACCTGGATATGGAAGTATGCTCATTTTCCCTAAAGCAGCAATAGAAGATGAGGAAGAACTTCGCGGTGTCTTAAGTTTCTTTGACTATTTAATGTCACCTGAAGGGTCAAACTTGCTTATTTGGGGTGTTGAAGGAGAGCATCACGAAGTAATTGATGGTAAAGCACAAGTGATTGAAGAGAATAAAGAAAAATTTGACCGCGAAATCCTGCCATATACACCGTTGGAAATTGGTGAACCAGCAACAAACGGCCGTTATACAGGTCACTTTGAATATGAACCGAGGGCAAAAGCGGAAGAATTATATGAAGATAATAATAATTATTTAGTTGCTGACCCAACTGCAGCATTAGACTCTGCAACATGGGCTAATACGTCCGAAACACTGACTCAAATTATGGAAGACGCTACGTATCAATATTTCTTAGGGCAAATTGATAGTGATGGCTTTGACCAGGCAATTGAGAAGTGGAAAGAAGCTGGCGGAGCGCAGGTAATTGAAGAATATAATGAACAATGGAAAGCACAACAGTAAGTTACTTTTTCCAAAAAGCAGTTTGTTGAAAGTCGCCTATATGGTATTTCCATATAGGCGTATTAATTTAGTTTCTTACTCTTAAGTGAATGGCTTTCTCAGGATAGTCAGTAATTACAGCCTTTACCCCTATATCAAGCATTTTTTTCAATTCTATTTCATCATTTACTGTCCAGACTCTTACATTTGGGAGCATTTCCTGATAATCCGGAAACATATCGTTTGATACTAAATCTTTTGCTAAATGAAAACTTTCCAGATCAAATACCTGCATATAATCAGAAGGATTTGATATCGGACTGTGTAATAACCATGCTATATTCGTATCTTTATCTAATTGTTTCAGTCTGATTAATGATGGTAAATGAAAAGAAGAATATACAGTTTTCCGGTTACCGCCGAACTGTCTCATTGTAAATAATAATTTTTCTTCTATCCCTGGATATATGTTGATATATGTCTTTAACTCAATATTTAATTCAATATCAGTTCCCTCTAAAAGCTGTAAAACCTCTTCTAATGTTGGTACCCTTTCCTGCTGCCAATACGGGTGATAATTCGGGAAATGCTGAAATTTAATTCCTGCACTGTATTGTTTTATTTCATCCAGTGTCAGATCTTTTATATTGCCATTGCCATCTGTTGTTCTTTCTAACGTTTCATCATGAATAACAACTATTTCACCATCTCTGGTCATATGGACATCCAACTCTAAACCGTCTACCCCTTCATCTATTGCCGCTTGAAAACTTAATAAAGTATTCTCCGGATAATTCCCCTTACTTCCCCTGTGACCATAAATTTTTGTCAATGGAATCACATCCCCTCACCAATATAATTTACTATACTCATTAATTCCTTATTCACCACTGTTTAAAAAGAAAAATCTAACCAGCGGGGAGAGTTTCCCCACTGGTCTTGATCATTAAACAATTATTCACCTCGAGCTGTGTTTGCATTTTTAATCGACTGGTTTAATTGATCTACAGCTGTCTGGTATGCTTCCTCTACACCGCCCCCATTATAAACGGTTTCTAATGCCGTTTCTACAATTCGGCGACCTTCCGGAATCATGTCCATAATCGCACCTTGTGTTGCGAAAGAAGATGTTGTTGACTGCAATTGGTCAACCGTTACACGTAATTGAGGCATTGTTTCATATGCATCCTGTACTACCTGCTCATCATATGCATCCGGATTGATTGCGAAGTATCCTGTCCCAACATGCCATTCTGCCTGAACTTCTGGTGTTTGCAGATACTTCATAAACTCCCATGCTGCATCCTTTTCAGCCTGATTCTTCCCATCTACCATCCATAGGCTTGCACCACCAATAACAACACCTTCACGCTCCGTGTTTTCCGGATGCGGGATAAAAGCCACTCCTACTTCAAACGGTGCATTATCTATTACGTTGCGTGCACTTGCAGAGGACTGCATAAACATTGCAACATCTTCCGCTAAGAAACCTGATACCATGTTGTCCCCATTGGTACCATAGTTAGCAAAAGTGCCATCATCTATCATGTTCTGTACCCAATTAAAGATTGATTTACCCTGCTCTTCTGTAAAACCAATTTCCGTTGGTGTATCTGAACGTCCATTGTCATTATTCATTAAAAGTGCACCTTGATTTGCTAATAATTGCTCAAATAACCAGCCATATGCCTGAAGGGCGAAACCTTTCATTTCCGGATTACTTTCAGCGATAGCTTTTCCTGCTTCTTCAACTTCCTCATAAGTTGCCGGCGGGTTTTCCGGGTCTAGTCCTGCTGCTTCAAAAGCATCTTTATTATAATACATTACAGGTGTAGAAGAGTTGAAAGGCATTGAATAAAATTTATCATCAATTTTATAATAGTTGATAATATTTTCTTCCAACCCTGACATATCATAATCATCTTTATCTACATAATTTTGGATTGGCTCAATATGACCACTGTTAATCATAGACATTGTTCCAATTTCAAATACCTGGATCATAGTCGGGGCACTGTCTGTACCTGCAACTGTATGGAACTTAGTTAATGCTTCATCATATGTACCCTGGTATTCCGCATTTACCTGAATTTTATCCTGGGAATTGTTATAATCCTCAACTATTTTGTTTAATGCTTCTTGTGCTGCTCCACCCATTGCATGCCAGAAAGTTACTACCTGTTTCTCATCATCTGCTTCACTTTCCTCAGCGTTTGAATCATTGCTAGTATTTTCTTCATTTGACGCATCTTCGCCTCCACTTGCATCTGCATCATTTGAATTACACCCTGCAGCAATGAACACAACCATCATAATTATCAAACCTAGTAACCATTTTCTCAATGTGAACACTCCTCTTTATTTAAATATTTTATTTTAGTGCACCTTCTGCCAGTCCTTTTTGAAGCTTTTTTTGTCCAAGGAACAGAAGAATTAGTGTCGGTAAAACAACAATAATCGCTCCTGCCATAATGACCCCCCATTCATTTAATTGCTCCTGGGATTGCAGTTGGCGCAAACCAATCTGTACTGTCCGGGTTGTATCATCTGTTGTTGAAAGCAATGGCCATAAATACATGTTCCATGAAGTTAAAAATCCGTATACACCTAATGTAACAAGACTCGTTCTAGCCATTGGCAGGACAACAGTTAAATAAAACTTAAAATCTCCAATTCCTGCAATTTCACTTGCTTCCTTTAGTTCTTTCGGTATTTGCTTAAAGCTTTGTCTAAGCAGAAATGTCCCAAACGCCATTGCAAAGAAAGGCAATGTTAAACCTGTATAAGTGTTTATCCATCCCATATCACGAATCGTTTGAAAGTTAGGAATGATGGAGGCTTCAAAAGGTACCATCATTGTTGCGATAAAAACAAAAAACAAGATGTCTCTTCCTTTAAATTCCAGGAACACAAAAGCATATGCAGCTAAACTGGATAAAACAAGCTGGCCAATCATAATGACAATCGATACTATTAAACTATTTAACAGAAAATTAAATAATGGAAATCGATCAAATACCTGGACATAGTTATCTAACGTGAAAGAAGTCGGAATTATTTTTCCTGTCATAATATCCTGGTTTGACATAAAACTCATGGAGAATGCAATAATGGCTGGTGCAAATATTAATACAGATGATACAGTCAATAATAAATAAAATACAATTTTCTGGTATGCTGGTACTGTCATTGATAATGCACCTTCCTTTCTCCAAGCTTAAATTGGACAAGTGTCAACAATAATATGATGACAAATAATATAATCGCCTGTGCACTTGCTGCACCATGCTGATAATTCATAAATGCTTCCTGATAGATCGAATAAACAATCACATTTGTTTCATTTTGCGGTCCCCCGCGTGTTAGCATGTCAACCTGCCCAAAAGTTTGGAATGCGTTGATAAAAGATACTGTAATTACAAAGAATAAAGTTGGAGACAGCATAGGTATGGTAATTCTTCTAAGCTTATAAAAATAACTGGCACCATCTATATCAGCACTTTCATATAAATAGGAATCTATTGATTGTAATCCGCCCAATAAAATCAGAAAAGTAAAACCTACATTCATCCATATGGTTGATAACGATACGGAAATCAGGGCCCAGTCCGGGTCTGTTAACCATCCAATCGCCTCTACACCGAATAACTCCAATATTTGATTAAGCCAGCCGATAGTAGGATGGAATAGAAACATCCAGAATACGGAAGCTGCTGCGACTGATATTCCCATTGTTGAAGAGAAGATTGTTCGGAATATACCAATACCTCTCAATTTTTCATTAGCAAGTACTGCTAAAAAAAGACTAACAATTACAGTTCCAGGCACCGTGTATAAAACAAATAAAAAAGTTACCTCTAAACTTTTTAAAAATAATGGAGAAGTAAATATGGCCTTAAAATTGTTCATTCCCACAAATACGGTTGTTGCTCCACTACTGTCAGTTAAAAAGAAACTTAAATAAATTGTTTTAAACAATGGATAAAATAAGAAAACACTAAATAGAATGATTGAAGGCAGTAAGAATAAGACACCTTTCAAAAAAGATTTCGTTCTTTGTACTTTTTTTGCCTTCAAAAATTCACCTGTGTAATCTTTTTCCGCTTCAATTAATAAATCACTCATATCGCAACTACCTCTTGTTCTTTTGCTGTATTACTTGCCGGTTTGATCAATTCTGTAGTTTTTGAGTCAAAAAAGCTCATATGCTCAACAGAAATTTTCACAGGAACTTTATCTCCAACCCGAGCTCTCCATTGCCCAAGCCATTTCGCTGTCCAAAGTTCTTTTCCAATCTCAAAAGTTAACAATGTTTCATTTCCTAAATGTTCGACATTGATGACTTCTAGTTCATGTGTCTTCTTATCTTCCTCACCATGAAAAATATGCTCTGCACGTATTCCAATTGTTAAATCATCTTTTTGGATAATATTACCGATATCAGAAGTAGTGATCGGGATATGTATCGAGTCTTCAATAATCAAGTGATGATCCCTTATCACTGCTGTGCCTAGGTTAATCTTAGGTGAACCAATAAATGAAGCAACAAACAAATTAGCTGGTTCATTATAGAGAGTAATCGGATCACCAACCTGCTGAATCTTTCCATCATTTAAGACCATAATTCGATCACCCATCGTCATTGCTTCCACCTGGTCATGTGTCACATAGATCATTGTTAACCCTAATTTTTTCTGAAGCCTTCTAATTTCGATTCTCATATGGGCACGCAGTTTTGCATCTAAGTTAGATAACGGCTCATCCATTAAACATAATGGAGCATGACTTACAACCGACCTCGCTAAGGCAACTCGCTGTCTCTGCCCTCCAGACAGCTGCTTTGGTTTACGCTTTAATAATTCAGTCAGCCCCATCATCTCAGCTGTTTCTATTAACCGCTTTTGCTGCTCTTTCTTCTCTACTTTTTTTGCATGAAGACCAAATAAAATATTCTGTTCCACCGTTAAGTGCGGGTATAAGGCATAGTTTTGAAAAACCATTGACAGGTTACGGTCCTTAGGCCTTAAATGATTAACGACTTTGTCATTAATTTTCAATATTCCTCCCGTTATATCTTCAAGTCCCGCAATCATTCTAAGCAGAGTACTTTTTCCAGATCCCGAAGGGCCTACTAATACAAAAAATTCGCCTTCTTCAATTGCTAGATTTATCCCATTGAGGACATTCTTTTGATTATCATAAGATTTTTCAAGATCTATCATTTCCACATGTTGCAATTTGACTACCTCCCTACTGAGACTACAGACATTAAATCATATTTTTCATTGCAATTGACATTTTTTACAATAATTAAACCGTTTTTATAAATACTAATAACAAATCTAACAATCTATTAACAAAATTAATATTTTACTCCGTCACATTCTGTTAACTGGGTGAATAACCTAAAAAAGAGGAGGGATTGAAAATGCATCATCAAAATTCTTATCAGGGTCATCAAATGAAAAATCTTTGTGAGCAATATCAGAATTATTATGTAGTTGGTGAATTAACAAATGGAGAAAAAATTGAAGGAATCATTCAAAGTGTTGATCAAAACAGTGTAACAATGCTGGTACCGGAAAATATTGAGGCAGATGAGGAACAGCGTCAATTTGGATATGGGTACCCACGCAGATTTTACCGTCGTTATTATCCATATAGATACCCGTTAGGTTTATTAAGCGGACTTTTGCTGTATCCATTTCTCTTTCCACCATATCCTGCGTATCCTGGATACTGGTAATCAAAAAAACTCAAGTGGCTACTTGAGTTTTTTTATCTTATTTTTATTGTCTTATGTCTGAAACAGATTTCCTTTCTATGAGGATGGGAGTAACCGTATGATGATAGCCATGTCTATCATTCAATAGCTCTAACAGCATTTCGGCAGCCTTTGTCCCAATTCTCTCACTTGAATGGTTAACCGTTGTTAATGGTGGATTCATATATGCTGTATAATATAGCCCGTCAAAACCAGTAACAGATACGTCGGCTGGTACCTTGGCCCCTTTTCCGGCTAATGCAGAAATGGCCCCCATTGCCATTAAGTCGTTGGCACAGACAATTGCTGTTAGATCAGGATTTTCGTTGATTAACCGGATGGCAGCATCTTCCCCGCTTTTCCCATTAAAATTTCCATGGATGACTTGAGAGGTATTATGGGTGATACCATTTTCCTGTAATACTTCATAAAACCCTGCATAGCGTTCCTTACAGATGAATAAATGATCTGGTCCGTTAATAAAACCAATTATTTTATGACCATTTCTAATTAAAAGTTCTGTAATCATTCTCCCGCCTTCACGACTATTGGACCCGATTGCCGAACACTTATCGCCAACAACCTTGCCAAAGTTTACAGCAGGAATATTAATTGACTGAGCTTCCCTAAGAATATTATCTTCTCTCGTGATTCCTGGTAAGAAAATACATCCCTCCAAGTTACGCTTTCTTACCCACTCTGTTAAAAGATTATTCCTGTAATCTGCTAATTTTACCGGAAAAATGATGACATCCTTCCCGCCTTCTCTGAGAACCTCCTGAATGGATGGTAACAGTTCAAAAAAATCAGGGTTTACTCCTTCTATATCAAATTCAGGAAAGAAGATACCTATTAATTGACTTGATTTTCCTGCCATTTGCTGTGCTCCGAGGTTAGGAATATACCCCAATTCTTTTGCCTTCTTCTTCACTTGTTCGATCGTATTTGGATGTACACCATAACTCCCGTTTAAGGCACGTGATACAGTACTTACAGCCAGCCCTAATTCTTTTGCGATATCCTTTATTGTCACTTTCACTTGTGTACATCCTTTCTGCTCTTAATGATAAAACTAATCATCTGATGGAGCCCGAATTACGATCTCCTTACCTTCCAGATGCAGTTGCAATTTGTTTAAGCCTGCTAATTCCAATTCTTCTAAATAGTTTGAGGGAATCTGAATTCTTCCCGACTGATCCATTACAACATATTCATCATGTGAATCCTCTTCCAGATCAAGTGATTCTTCAAGCACTGCCATTTCTTCTGCATAAGATTTCCTTCTAATCATTTCCGAAGATGTTCTCCCGTCTCTTATCGCAATTACCCGGTCTACTCTCTTGGCTAAACGCTGATCATGTGTCACTATTACAACAGTTAAGCCTAGTTCTCTATTCAGACGATTAAATAATTGCATAATCTGGTCTGCAGTTTTCGTATCGACAGCACCTGTTGGTTCATCTGCCAACAGTAATTTCGGCTGATTAGCTAGTGCTATCCCTATCGCCACTCGCTGCTGTTCACCACCTGAGAGTTGGTGCAATAAATTGTCTTTACGATGGTAGAGACCGACAGCATCCAGTAATTCCAAAGCCCGTTCCCTCCGCAGCCGTTTATTCAGCAACATCGGTATTTCTATATTTTCTACAGCAGTTAAATACGGAATCAGATTGCGAGCATTATTCTGCCAGATAAATCCAACTGTATCACGTTTATATTCTGTTAATTCTTTTTCATTGAATTTTAGCATATCCTTTCCATCAATAAACAACTTGCCTGCCGAAGGACGGTCAAGCCCGCCCAACATATTTAATAATGTAGATTTGCCGCTTCCTGAGTTTCCGATAATAGCTGTAAACTCTCCTTTTTCTATCATTAAGTCTAAACCTTGCAATGCTACTACTTCTAAACCTGAGGCCTGATAGATTTTTACTAAGTTTTCACATTGGATCAATATCTACACCTCCTGATTAGTCCTCACCAAGACGAAGCGCCTGGTGGATCTTAATTCGTTTTAAATAATAACCTAGTGTTAATAGCGCAATCATCATCATTAATAATATGAATATAGAGAGAATCAATATATCCATTCCTTTAATCATAACTTCAAATGGAGGCACTATCTGACTCGGGTTAAATACTGTTTGAAACATTGGTACAAAAAGAAAACTTGTAACAGCACCAGTGATCATTCCAACAAAAATACCAACACCTGATGTCAGTAATTGTTCTAAAGTTAACATTGCAATCATTTGTCTGAATGTAATTCCCATCGCCCTCAGAATGCCAAATTGTAAGATGCGACGCTGTAATGACAATATCCAATATAATAAAAACCCGAAGAATGTAACACATAATGATAATATAAAACCGAAACTCATCACACCATTCATCGCCAACCGGAATGGATCATTACGGCTTTGAATGATTTCTGCTGCTGTATCTTTATAGCCAACTAAATGAATATCTTTTTCTGTAAGCTGGTCAATAAAAGCTTGCTTATTCATACCTTTATTAAGTTTAACCCATACATCATAAGGTTCTAAACCTAATTCATTTTGTATAGTTTCTAAATGCCCAACAATAAGCATAGAATCTGCATTTTCCTGTGATGGGTTAGGGATATTCGGGTTAAAAGACGGAAAATAGTCCAAAATACCGTAGACAGTTACTTGCAATTTCTCCGTACCTACCCAACCTACTTCAATCTTATCACCTTCAGAGACATTTAAACTTTTCGCCAGCGTATCGGAAATCAGAACAGCATAAGGATCTGTCGCCATTACATTCAGATATTCATAAAAATGATGTGGTAGCAAACCATCCTTCATCCATGAAGTCCTGCCAAATTCATCTGTAACAATCCCCATCAGTTCTGCTCTCCCATTACCTTCTTCAGCCCAGAAGTAAGCATCTTCCTTAGAAAACACGCGAGCACTGCTGTCAATTCCCTCCAGCTTACTGAATGTTTCATAGGGTGGTTCAATATAGCGTACTTGTTCTTCTTCATCCTGAAGGCTTGCAGGATCAACCGTCCATTGCTGGCTCAGTACAATCTCACTGCCATTACGATACCAGATTTGTTCTTCCATATTATCATTTAATGTTCTGGCAGCACTTGTACTGAATATACCAATGGCTACTGTTAAGATTAGAAATAACATGAGTAATTGATATTGCTTAGTTCGTCTGCTTACCTGTAATAATGAAGAATAAAAAGGCGGTGTCCAGGCATTTTTTCCGATTCGGTAAACTAAATGAAGCGCATATGGATACAACCTCAAAAGAACTAGGCCCAGACCTGTAATGAATACAAACGGTATAACAAACAAAATCGGGTCAATGTTCATTTCCAACCCTTCTGTTTCTAAAGCAAGCAGTGTTTCAAGTTTTCTGTTAAGGTGATAAAGGCCATAGCAACCAAGTCCCAGCAGTATAAAGTCAATTCCATAACGGAACCAGAACGATAACTTTCTTTCCCTGGCTTTATCACGCTTCTGATCTACAATACTTACCCGCATAGAGAGAAGCATTGGAACAAGATTAACAATGATAACAAAAACAGCTGCAATCCCTGAATACGCAAAACTGGTGAAACTTAAGGAAACATTTAAATCCCCTCTGTTCACAAAACTTAGAAAACTGTCACTCGAACCTAATATTTTGGTCACAAAAGCTCCTAAGAATGGACCAGTGGTAAAAGCAATACAAGCCAGTATCACAGATTCTATTAAATATAATAAAAATATTTGTTTTCTGGATGCTCCTCTGCTTCGGAGAACAGCCATTTCAGGTAACTGTCTTTCTACTAATAAACCTGACACCATGTAAACATAGAATATTACTAAAACTAATAAAGGAATATTTAAAGACAGTAATAACAGGCTGAGTCTTTCTTCTTTCTCTTTATACTGTGAAAATATATCCATTGCTGCTAATAAAGTTGGTGTGAAACCCTGAATTGTTTGTTTGTAATAATTGTCTATTTGCTGTTTCTTCTGCAGAAATAAATCGGCTGATGCAACTGATAACTTGGTGTAATCAACGTTTGCCAGCCAGCTTGCGGAACTAAGGGGAATAATTTCCTGTTGTACAATCTCATTAAATAACTGTTCATTTATAATAATAGATTTGCTGTACTCGCTTAGCGGTTCAGTCCAATACCGGTCATTTAGATCTTTCTGTTCTATTATGCCGACTATTTTCACCTTCACACCATCTGCAATACTATTTTCACTTATAAACGTATCGCCGAGTTCCATGTCATACTGGACAAGTAAGGCTTCTGTAACCATTCCTTCATATACACCGTCTACCGGGGCAGCTGAAGGGTATTTGCCTTCAACCAGATCGACATGCTCCTCAATATTTGTCCGCATCACCATATCTACCTGGTGACTATCTGAATTACTTTCCTTGTCAGTAACCGGCCGGACACTAAAATGTCTTGTGCTTCGTTCCCTGATAAATTCGTGGATTTCAAAGCTTCTCTCCTCTATAATTTGCTGCTCCCAGTACTCATCTAATTGCTGCAGCAGTTCATACCTTGTAACCTCTTCGTCATCATGTAAACTTAAAGATAACTTTGCTGATAAGCTGCCAGGGTATTTCCATGTATCCATATAGAACTGATCTAATTCTTTGATTAACATTCTTTGAAGAATGGATTCTTTGTAAATGGGAAGACTGCTTGTTAGCATCGTGCTTATCATCATGCCGCTTAACAAGCTAATAACAAGCCAGCGATTTTTATTCATTTTTCTAAATAACATCATAAAGATGGTCATTTGTCAGATCCTCCTATTGATCACTTTACAATCACCTGATCACCGGCTTCTATTCCTCTTATTATTTCAGTTTCTGTTGTATTACTAATTCCCACTTCCACATTCTTCTCTATACGCACACCGTCTTCCAGTACATGGATATACTGTTCGTTTAACATCTCACGTATGGCATTTTTAGGAACAATAACAACGTTTTCTTTTTTATCCAAGACAATTTTCACTGTTGCCTTTTCGCCGATTTGAATATCTTCAGGTGCTTCAGGTAATTCGATATATAATTGCTGACTGTACTTCTCTTTTAATTCTTCATCCTCAACAGATGGGGCAGTAGCAGGTGTCTGCACAACTTTCCCTTTATATGTCTTGTTTCTGAAAATAACATCAGCAGACATACCAACAGTGACTTCTTTTAAATAAGCATCAGATGTACCACTGAACGCTAATCGTGCCTCCGCAGGATTCGCCACCGTATAAAGCATCTGGTATGATTCGATTGTATCTCCAGCTTTGATGCCTCCATCGAATACAATCACTCCATCCATTTTTGCTTTTAAAGCTTTGTCTGTCAGCTCATTGTTGACTGCATCATATTCCTTTTGGGCAATGTCCCTTTCTAGTTGTGCAATACGGATTTTTTTTGAATTCCCGGAATATTTTGCTTCATCAAGTGCTAATTGTTTCTTTTCCAATTCCAGTTCTTTTTTTAATACCTCAAGATCTTCTCCATTGCTTTCCAGCTGCAAAAGAACATCACCTTTCTTTACTGTGTCTCCAGCTGTAAAATAAACCTCTTCCACTCTTCCAGATGTCTGGGTAAACTGATGATAAGCCATTTCTGTTGACTCGAATATTCCATTCCCTGATAAGCTTCTTTCAATTGTTCCAACACTTGCCTCTACTGTCGCTATCTCTTCACTTGCTGGTTTTTCCAGAGGTGGTGCTAATGTTGATTCTTCTTTGGGCAAAAGAGAACATCCCATTAATAGTGAGAGTAGTATCCCACTGAAACTGTACATGAAAATTTTATTAGACCGCTTCAATAATTTCACCATCCTCTAAGGTATAAACTTGATCAGCAATATCAAGCATTGCCGGGTCGTGACTCGTCATAATAATTCCAACTTGTTCTTTTTCTATTAAATCTTTAAATAACTTCATTATTTGCAGCCCCATTTTGGTGTCAAGTTCTGCTGTTGGTTCATCTGCGAGAATGACTTTAGGCTTGCAGGCAATTGCCCTTGCAATGGATGTTCTCTGTTGTTCACCACCCGACATTTCATCTGGACGATGGTGCATCCGTTCTTTTAATCCAACAAAAGTGAGAGCTTCCTCTGCATATTTTCTTCTTTCCTGTACAGGTATCTTCGCAATCCTCAATCCAAATTCAACATTTTCATATGCTGACATGAATGGAATAAGAGCATGTGACTGAAAAATTATACTTATATCTTTCTGTCTAAATTCATCACGTTGTTCTGAGGATAATGCGTAGAGATCCTTATGATTAAATATAACTTTTCCGGAAGTTGGCTGATCCAGACCTGCGAGAATATTTAGTAAAGTTGTTTTTCCGGAACCTGATCTACCCCTTAGTATTACTAATTGTCCCTGGTCAACTTTAATGGATGCGTCCCTTAGCGCACGGACTATATTTTTGCCAGAGCCATAATCCCTGCTAACCTGTTCTGATATTAATATTGGTGCATTTTCTGTATCCAATTTTCCCCCTCCTAATTTTCTTATTAATGTAAGCACTTACAGTAAAAAGTATAAATTATCCATTTTATGATGTAAAGGAATTTTCGGAAACGTTTGCAAAAACTAATATAATGATTATTGATTATTTCTAACAAAAAAAGAAAGAGATTAACTTGTCATTAATCTCTTCCTTCAAATTATGTTCCGCAAAACGTCTGTTGCGGTCTTTCCGATTTAGGTGGTAATGAAGCGTACTCCAATTGATCACTTGAATGTGCATAAGGTTTAAATAAGACGTTAAGCAATTGAAACAATTTAGAATAGTCATCATCCATCACTGCCGCATTTATCGCTTCTTCTACACGATGGTTTCTTGGGATAATTGCCGGGTTGTTATCTTTCATCAAATCCACAGACTGACTCATTGATTCTTTCTGCCGCTTCAGACGCTCTTGCCATTTATTCTCCCATAATTGAAAAGGTTCTGTACCAAACATTACAAGACTTTTTCTATCTTCAAAAGTCAGGGCTCTAAAGGTATTGGTAAAGTCTGCTTCGAATTGGCTCATTAATTCGAGCAGCTCCTTAATAAGCTCTTCATCTGATTCTTCCGGATTATAAATGCCGAGCTTTGCGCACATTCCTTTGAGCCAATGATTATGAAAATGTTCAGGAAACTTTGAGATTGCTTCTTGTGCCAACTCAACTGCCCTGTCATTATCTTCATCTATTAATGGTATTAAACTTTCGGCAAATCTAGCCAGATTCCAACCGCCGATGTTTGGCTGGTTTCCGTATGCATATCTACCTTGCCTGTCAATAGAACTAAAAACAGTTGCCGGATCATACTCATCCATAAATGCACAGGGCCCATAGTCAATCGTTTCACCACTTACTGTCATGTTGTCTGTGTTCATTACACCATGGATAAACCCAACCAGTTGCCATTTTGCTATAAGGTTTCCCTGCCGCTTCACAACTTCGTGCAACAAAGCAAGATAAGGATTGTCCATCTTTTCCAAATCAGGATAATGCCGTTTAATTGTATAATCTGCTAATTTCTGAACATCTCCCTCTTCCCCAAATGTCGCTGCATATTGAAAAGTACCAAATCGAATATGACTTGAAGCAACCCGTGTTAAAATAGCACCAGGCAGTACAGTTTCACGCATTACTTGTTCTCCAGTTGTCACAACAGCTAAACTCCTTGAAGTTGGAATTCCTAAAGCATGCATTGACTCACTAATAATATACTCTCTCAGCATCGGTCCAAGAGTCGCCCGGCCATCACCACCTCTGGAGTATGGTGTGATACCTGCCCCTTTTAATTGCAGATCAAATTTATCACCATTTGGTGAAACATGCTCTCCTAACAGGATTGCACGCCCATCCCCCAGCATTGTAAAATGTCCGAATTGATGTCCTGCATATGCTTGTGCGATAGACATTCCCCCATTAGGTATTGTGTTACCTGCCAGTATTCCAATATTGGTTTCCTGCTTTAATTCATCCACCTTAAGGCCAAGCTGTTCTGCTAAACCTTCATTAAACAATTGTAAAACAGGACTACTCACAGGTGTTGGATTTGTTTTGCTGTAAAACCGCTCCGGCAATGATGTGTAACTATTATCAAAGTGAAAACCTATTTTAGCCATTGAATCTCCCTTTCCAGTCGATAATTATCGTATATTCTTTTATTATTCTGTTAAAAGATTGACTATATTCCTCTTTATTCTTCCAGTTTAACAAAAAAACAGATACACTATATAAGTATCTGTTTACTTCAGTAAATCCTGCACTAATTTTTTATTCTTTTCTTTAAATATATCATTATGTGAAGAAACCATCGCATATTCCGTTGCTTCTGGTTCTAAGTATTTTTTGGCACTGTTCACCGCATTAGCTGCATCCTGAAATGCTCCTAATATAAGATGCACTTTCCCATCATTTTTTAATTTATCTCCCGCAGCAAATAAACCTCCAACGTTAGATGCCGATTTGTTATCTCCAGCGATATAAAAATCGTCGATAAGCTCAATAGGTAAATCACTGTTTTCAATGAGGGATGAATCACGATCAAAACCATGGTTAATGACAACATCATCTACTGGTATTGACGTAACCTCTCCAGTCTTGCTGTTGGTTAGTTCCACCTGATTAATTTTTTCTTTCTTCTGATTAGATATTAATTTAGTAATAGTTGTCTGAAAGAAGCATTCAATCGAGCTATTTAGCAATTGTGTTATTTGTGCTTCATGTCCATTTAAATTCTCGCGGCGATATGTCAGGTAGACTTTCTTCGCAATTGGCTCCAGTTCATTTGCGATATCAATTGCTGAATCACGACCACCAGAAATTATGACAACTTTATCTTTGAATTTTTTAAAAGACTGAACTGTATAATGCAAATTAGTCAGCTCGAAACGTTCTGCTCCATCTATCTCTAATTTCTGAGGTTTTAATATACCGCTCCCTGTTGCAACAATGACTGTTCTTGTGTAATGGACTTTTCCTGTACTTCCATGTAAGAGAAAAATTCCATCTGCTCTCTTTTCAATTGATTCCACCTTTTCATTCAGGACAACTTCCGGCTGAAACGTTAATCCTTGTTCGGTTAATTGATCAATCAGCTGCTGGCCGGTAACTGGTAATAAACCTCCGACATCCCAGATCATTTTCTCTGGGTATACATGGATTTTCCCGCCTAATTGCGGCTGGAATTCAATAATCTTTGTTTTCATTTCTCTTAATCCGCTATAGAAAGCTGAATATAATCCAGCAGGTCCTCCACCGATTACAGTTACATCAAAACAGTCCTCTTGTCGCAAAGCAATCCCTCCAACATATATTTTAAAAAACCGTTGACAAACGATAATGATAACCATTATCATTATAAACGATATTGATAATCGATTTCAATTAATAATTTTAAAAAGGAGTTTTACATATGAAAAAGTTTTTATGGCTTATCTTTATTATCCCTTTATTTATACTTGCCGCATGTGGCGGTGAAAGCGCAACAGACACTAATAATTCGGATAATACAAATGAAGAAGAAACAGCTGCAGATAATCAATCCGCAGAAGGGACGATAACCTATGAATCAGAGAATGGGCCAATTGAAGTTCCTTCCGATCCGCAGCGTGTAATCGCACTATCCGGCTTTGCAGGTAATGTTCTTGCATTGGATGTTCCTTTGATTGGGGCAGAATCATTCAGCATGCAGAATCCATTATATGACCTTGAAGGGGTACAAGAAGTTTCAGATGAGAATTTAGAAAAAATTATTGAGTTAGATCCTGATTTGATTATCGGACTCACTACAATTAAAAATTATGATCAATTAAGCGAAATTGCTCCTACTGTAACATTTACATATGGGGAATATGATTATTTAGATCAACATATTGAAATTGGAAAGTTATTAAACAAAGAAGAAGAGGCAACGAAATGGGTAGAAGATTTTAGAGCACGCGCTCAACAGGCCGGAGAAGAAATTAAGGTAGAAATCGGTGAAGATGCCACTGTTACAGTAATTGAGAATGCAGATAAAGAATTATATGTGTTCGGTGATAACTGGGCTCGCGGTACGGAAATTCTCTATCAGGAAATGGGTCTGGCAATGCCTGATAAAGTGAAAGAGGATGCATTAGAGGCTGGCTATTATACCTTATCATTAGAAGTTCTCCCAGACTATGTTGGTGATTATCTTGTTATCAGTAAGACAGAAGAAACGGAAACCTCTTTTATGGAAACCGAAACTTATAAGAACATCCCTGCTGTTCAAAACGATCAAGTTATGGTCGCAGATGCGAGAGAGTTTTATTTTACTGATCCAATTACACTGGATAACCAGCTGGAATTTTTCCTCGATAACTTTTTAGAAAAATAATTACTCTAGGATGGGCCTGTTTTCAGTCCCATCCTCTATTCATTACATTTAATCAATAGGGTATGACAGACATTTAGCGCTGTGATAAAAGAAGAAAACGATAATCTGTAGGAAAGACGTTGATAAATAATGAAAGCGAAAAATTTCTCTTACAAGTTAACAGGAAGTTTCATCTTACTGATTCTCGTCAGCTTGATTGCAATGAGATTCGGTGCTGCGGATACTTCGTTGAAAGATGTATGGTTTGCTGTTACCTCTTCGAAAAAAACAGATACAGTAACAATGCTGCAGGAAATTCGGTTCCCAAGAATTATCGCTACTATCTTTGTTGGTGCTGCTCTAGCAGTAGCAGGAGCCATTATGCAAGGGGTAACTCGCAACCCATTAGCAGACCCGGGATTACTTGGGGTATCTGCTGGAGCAAATGTGGCACTTGCTATGACAATGGCATTCATTCCTGTTGCAAATTATTTTTCTATTATGATCGCATGCTTTATTGGAGCAACAATTGGAACATTGCTCGTTATTGGAATCGGTGCCATTAGCAATAGTGGATTCTCAGCGTTGAGAATAGTCCTCGCAGGTTCAGCTGTTTCTGCTTTCCTATATGCAATTGCAGATGGGATCGCCATTTATTTCGACATCTCAAAAGATGTATCAATGTGGACTGCTGGAGGATTTATTGGAACAAACTGGTCTCAGTTACAAGTCGTCTTACCGTTTATTGCTGTAACATTAATCGTCTCCTTACTGTTTTCCAGACAGCTTTCTTTATTAAGTTTAAATGAAGATGTTGCAGTCGGACTTGGACAAAACATTCTTGTGATTAAAGCAGTCCTTTTTTTACTAATCAGTCTATTAGCTGGAGCTTCTGTTGCATTAGTCGGGAACCTCGCCTTTGTCGGCTTAATGATACCGCATGTCGTGCGTGCTATTGTTGGTTCTGATTATCGAAATATTCTCCCAATGTCTATGATCATAGGCGCCGCCTTTCTGGTAGCCGCTGAAACAATTGGCAGAACAATTAATGCACCGTACGAGACTTCAGTTGCAGCAATTATATCGATAATTGGATTACCATTTTTTCTGATTATTGTAAGAAAAGGAGCGAAACAGATTTGATGACGAATAAATTAGTAAGACAGCGGGTTATTGTCATTTCTTTAATTTTACTAATTATCATTGCAGCAATACTCAGTCTGGGATTAGGTTATTCTTCCGTATCTTTTCAGCGGATAATTCCTACACTTTTAGGTGAAGGCACAGTTAAAGAAGAAATGGTACTATTTTCATTCAGATTACCTCGAATCCTTGTCACCATTTTGGCAGGGATGGCACTAGCATTATCTGGGGCCATATTACAAAGTATTACACGAAATGACTTAGCTGATCCCGGTATAATCGGCATCAATGCTGGAGCAGGAATTGGGGTAGCGATCTTCTTTTTATTTTATCCTGTTGAAGCTGGAAGCTTTGTATATGCACTCCCAGCGGTCGCTTTTTTCAGTGCTATCCTGATTGCATTTTTCATCTACATATTTTCCTATACGAAAGGACTTGGTGTTCAGCCAATAAAACTGGTTCTTGTTGGAGTAGGTTTTTCTATGGCATGCTCCGGAGGAATGGTTGTCCTCATTTCATCGGCAGAGGATGAAAAAGTTGCTTTCATCTCCAAGTGGCTGGCAGGTTCCATCTGGGGCACAGACTGGCCATTTATTCTCGCGCTCCTTCCATGGCTTGTTATTCTTGTTCCTTTTACTTTATATAAAGCAAGTAAGTTAGATTTACTGGCTTTTAGTGAACCAGTGGCTGTCGGAGTAGGGGTACAGGTGGAAAAAGAGAGAGTTGTCCTGTTAATTTCTGCAGTCGCGTTAGCTGCTGCTGCTGTTTCCGTAACAGGCGGGATTGCTTTTGTTGGACTGATGGCACCACATATTGCTAAGTCGCTAGTTGGTCCTCGAAACCATCTCTTTGTTCCCATTGCTATTTTAATAGGGGGACTGTTGTTACTTATTGCTGATACAATAGGGCGTAATGCATTAGAATCTGAGGAGATTGCAGCAGGGATTATTACTGCCCTGATTGGTGCCCCATACTTTATCTTTCTGTTACTTCGAAAAAAATGAATATCGTCTCCAGGACTGCTCATCATTGGTTCCCTATACTCGCTGAACTTTCAGAGCCTCTTGAAACAACGCGGAAATAAAACAATCGTAACTGAAAAAGCATCAAATGGATTATTTGATGCTTTTCCAATCAGTCAGCAACGACGATATCATTATTTCTCCCTGTTAATAAAATAATCCAGTAAGTGTTTCAGGAAATTGGAATTTTGCGACATTCCATCTAAACTTTCCTGTGCCTCACAATAATGATCCCACATTGCTTTTTTGGCTTCCACAATTCCGAGTACTGAAACAAATGTTGAGCTGTCATTATGTTGATCGTTTCCTGTAGGCTTTCCGATAATATCCTTTTTCCCTTCCACATCGAGCAAGTCATCTTTAATTTGAAAAGCGATTCCGGCATGATAAGCATATTTCTTCATATAACTTTTTTCCGTATCTGAGGCCTGCGCAAGAATCATTGGCATAATTATAGCGGCTTCAAATCCAATTCCTGTTTTAAAATAACACATTTGATTCAGTTCTGATAGTGTCAGCTTCTTGCCTTTAGATTCCAGATCAATCGCCTGCCCTTTGCACATTTGGGCAGTCATTTTGGCTGAATACTGGATGAGACCAAGAACACTTTTGGGGTCAAACTGATCCAGTGCTGCCTGTTCTTCGTATGCCTTTTGGGTGAGAAATAAACCTGTCAACTCTGCGACAGCACTATTATAAGCTTCATGCAGTGTCGGTTTCCCCCGTCTTATAGAAGCATTATCCTGTGATGGTAAATCATCAAATATAAGTGAAGCGGTATGCATGTATTCCAGTGATTTCAACAGCGGTATAATGGCCACTTCATCTAATTGATAGATATCTGTAGCAACCATTGAAGCGACAATCGGACGTAATCTTTTTGCATCACTTACTAAACTGTAGTTCGCAGCCCCTGTAATTAATTCACGTATTTCTTCACTCTGCTGAATCGGTAACCTTTTGTTTAACCTATTTCTTATTACAGAAACATTCCTTAAAAATTGTTTCTTCTCCTCACGATTTTCTTTCATTGTTTTCAGCATATGATCACGCAACAGCTTATCAAAAAAATCAACATCATTAACTTTATGAATCAGCTGAAGAATAGATTGGTGAAATTCCTTGATATTTCTTGCAAAGACACCCATCAGCTGTTGATATTTATCCTCACCTAATCTCTCTTTATTTCGTTTCAAGCCATTTATTGCCCTGCTTAAGATAATGTGTGCAGTTTTTTTATCAGAATGATAAACATTGTGAATTAAATAATAGATAACTGCCCAATATAGCTCAAACGGATTTATTAAATCATTCCTCTTGTCATAGTAAGTAAAATAATACGTATATGGTGTAACAGCTCCGTCTTCATAATCCTGGAAAAAATCAGTAAAGTCATCAGATAATTGATTATAGATTCCGTAGTAAAATGTCCGATTATCTATTTCTTTATCTGTACTGCTAATTAAAGACCGGACAATCAGGCGTGAAGATGAAGACTTTAAAATTACGGGAAGATAGAGTTCTCTATTAGTAAGAGAGGGGTTTGTTAAGTTTTTCTCCCTGTCAATCTCCTGTGATTGGAAAAAAATATTTACCTGATCAAAAAACTTTTCTCTTAATTCCACGGATATTCGCTGTGTAATAAAGGAAAATGCTTCTCCAAGTTCCCTGTGAACAAAACGAATCAGTTCTTCATTTTCTCCTTCCCACTCTTTCCACACAACAACCTCTCTGTTTGTAAAAGTGGTTCGTAACAGATCCGAATATTGCTTTTTCTCATGGGCTGTCAAAATATCAGCATCCAACAGATCATCAATAAATGGATATGTTAATCCATAACAATAGCCCAAACGGATTGCCTCATCCAGTCGTTTGGCTCTCTTATTTCCTTCCATATTCTCTTCCATCTCATCATATTCATGGAGAAGCACCCCTCCAATTATTTTAATGAGTTTACGTTTAGCATTGTCTTTGTCCATGCCTTCAGGAATATGATCAGAGACCAGTTTCAACTTATCCATTAACCAGAGGAACGTTTCTTCAATCTGTTCATTTTTTGCCCATCGATACAGTTCTGTTAAACGAAATGGCTCCATACCACTTTTACTGGTCAGATATTTCTCCAGATCACTGACAGTACTAGTAATCCTTTCTCTCGTTTCCTGAGAGGCTAACGATTTACCTAAATCCCGCAAATAAATATAAGAGATACTCCGCTCTAAATAACTCGTTAAAGATCCGGATTTTTTCAGCAAATTGATATAGGAAGAGTATTCTTTCGTTTGTACGAGTTTAGCTGATATGGAAAAAAGTCTGGATATGGAATGTTTTCCTTTTAGTGTTTCCAAGTCACTTTCTAAAGCCGGGAAAACTTCACCTGACTGGATTAAATGAAGTAACTTTTGAAAATACACTTCAGCCTGTTTTTCCGCCGCCTGGTACATTGTATTGGAATTTTTCAATTGATTATCGTTCATTCTATGTACCTCTTTTTCTGTCTCATTAATAATATTATTAACTCCATAATCACCTTACGATTCAGGAAGAGGATTTGTTTCAAAAAAAGCAGGTGATTTATAACTTCACCTGCTCTTTTTGTTTTATACTTCTTTCTTTTCCTTTGTAAATATCTGAATGAGGAAAAGAATGATAAATCCACCTAATCCCACTATATCAGATATACCTTCTGGATACATAAGAAATAAGCCTGAAATTAATGTTAGAATTCTTTCAAACCAGTAAAGTCTGCGATACCAGTAACCTATCATACATGCACCGATAACCATCATACCAAGTAAAGCTGTCAATAATGACCAGCCGACCTCCAGATAGCTTGCATCAATCATTAATAGTGTGGGATTCAGCACAAACATATAGGGGATGATAAATGCAGCAATGGCAAGTTTCGCCGCATTAATTCCTGTTCTTATCGGTTCACCGCCAGAGATGCCTGTTGCCGCAAATGCTGCTAATGCAACGGGTGGGGTAATATCGGCTAAAATTCCGAAATAAAAGACAAACATATGGGCAGCCAGAACAGGAATAGCTATTTCTAAACTGTCATTTAATGCTAATATGGCAGGCAAAGCAATTGTTGATGTAATAATATAGTTAGCAGTTGTTGGGGATCCCATTCCTAGTATGATGGAGGCGACCATGGTAAAAAATAATGTTAATAACAATTGCGATGAAACAGAAAACGATAAGGAACCCGCAATATCAACAAGACTGTTGCCTAGTTTTAACCCTAACCCCGTCTTTGTTACAACACCGACAATTATCCCGGCACAAGCGGTTGCTGCTGCTACTCCTAAAGCTGTTCGTGCACCCTGTTGTAATGCTGTTAACACTTTCTTTGGTGTTATTCTCGTTTCCTTCCGGAAGAGACTAACAATAACTGTTGCTAATATTCCGTACAAAGCAGCACGCTCCACACTCATTCCCTGAAACAGAAATAAGATAATAGCTAATATCGGGATTAATAAATGAAGCTTCTTCCAAACTTCTTTTCGATTAGGAAGCTCTTCTTTCTTTAACCCGTGCAAACCGATTCTTTTTGCCTCTAAATGTGTCATAATCCAGATCCCTGCAAAATAAAGACTAGCAGGAATAATTGCTGCCTTGGCAATATTCCAGTAGCTTTCCCCGGCAAATTCGATCATTAAGAAGGCCGCTGCACCCATAATCGGAGGCATTAGCTGACCACCAGTTGAGGCAGTTGCCTCCACAGCACCAGCGAAATTTTTATGATACCCTAGTTTTTTCATCATTGGTATAGTATAAGAGCCAGTAGTAACAGTATTTGCAACAGAACTACCAGAGATTGTTCCATTTAACGCACTTGAGAATATCGCTACTTTGGCTGGTCCACCTGTTCTTTTACCTGCTATCGCTAATGCTAAATCATTAAAATATTGACCAACACCTGTTTGTACGAGGAAAGCACCAAACAGTAAAAACAGAAAAATATAGGTGGAGGATACTTGTAATGGTGTCCCTAAAATCCCCTCTGTTGTGAAGAACATGGAATCAATTAACTGATTCCAGCTTAAGCCCCGATGTGCAAGCATTCCCGGCATATAAGGACCCAATAACGCATAAAGTAAAAAAATGATTGCAATAACAGTTATTGGCAGCCCGACCGCTCTTCTGGAAGCTTCCAGCACAAGCAGAATAGCAACACCGCCAATCACCATTTGGATATTATCAATTCCGCCGACTTTTTGTACGAGTGTTTGATAAAATAATGGCCAATAAGCACATACAACAATTGCTGACATAATCAGTATATAGTCAAACCACGGGACGGAAGTTTTTCCTTTATTCTTAATAGAAGGAAATAGGAAGAAAATCAGTACAAGTGCAAAGCCTAAATGTACAGTTCGCTGAATGTATGCCGTATATTGACCAAATATGCCTGTATAAATTTGAAATAAAGAAAAGCCGACAAGAATAATGACAACTGCCTTAGCAAGCATCCCGGATAAATTTCTTATACCGGCTTCCGAGTCATATTTTTCCAGCAATTCTCTCTTCTTATCTTCTGAAATAGAAGTACCCCCGCTATCTTCCCTCATATATCCTCACCCCTCTGATATATTCCCATAGTGTGATTCTTTTTATTTTCACTTTGAACCAGGCACCCGGATCAAAATATTGATTAAACCAGATTAAATTTTCTCCTTCATTGCCCCAAATCAGTCGATTCCGTGAAACAGTTTTTCCATTTCTTATATTAATCGATGAAAAAATATTATCTAATTTGCTTATACGGTATTTGCCATCTTCATATGTGAACTTTTCTCCTTCTCCAGCATTTGAAGGCATTCCAATACCGAAATGTTCGTAAGCGATTTCATTCTGTTTGATTTCTAAATCATCCGTAACTTCATATGTTTCCACAACGTCTGTTAAATGAATGGAGTGGGTGAATATAAATTGGAATGTATCTCCTGTTTCTAATGGCAGAAATGCTTCAATTTTATTTGTATTCTCGTGATAAAAAACTAATGCTGTAGTGGCTGGAACAAGAAAGATAACGATGGCAATAACTGTGCAACAGATACAAACACTTCCGAAAATTTTCCCTGACACTGTAAACCCTCTTTTTTTCAAAATTCATCATTCCATGCTGGTTGAAGATTTTTCTGTTATGAAATAGCCGACTGTTTATCAACAGTCGACTATTATGGTAAAGCTGTTATTCCTGGGCGATTCCCTGTTCATCGAAGTATTTTTTCGCTCCCGGATGTAGCTCTATACCGATTCCATCCAAAGCTGAATCAACAGTGATAAAGGAAGCTTTGTCATGAGCCATAGATTCTGCATTTTCATAAATAGCTTTTGTAATTTCATATCCTAACTCTTCAGGGATGTTATCTGTAACTGCTAACATCGCCAAAACCGCAACTGTAACAACGTCTTCCTCCAATCCGTAAGTTCCTGCTGCAATTGTATCCTTCGCATAGAAAGGATACTGCTCGATTAATGCTTCAATCTTATCCTCTTCTATTGGTACAATTGCTACATCTACAGTCGCAGAAAGTCCTTCAACAGCCCCTGTCGGTGTACCTGATGTAATAAATGCCGCATCAATATTTCCATCCTGAATTCCACCAGTTGATTCACTGAAATCAAGATTTTGTGCTTCAATATCATCCATTGTCATTCCGTAGATTTCTAATATTTGTTCCGCATTAATATATGTTCCCGAGCCTGGAGCCCCAACAGATACTTTCTTTCCAGCCAGGTCTTCAACTGAGGCAATGCCGGAGTCCTTTTTTGTTACAATTTGGATCGTTTCAGGGTAAAGTGAACCAATTGCCTGAACATTTTCTACCGGATTCCCATCAAAAGCATTAATACCATTTACTGCATGATCCATTACATCAGTCTGAACAAAAGCTAATTCTGCTTCCTCATTTTGCAGTGCAACCACATTATCTGCTGATGCATTCGATGAGAGTGCATCTGTCTGAATCCCTGTCGCATCCGTAATTGTTGAGGCCATTTCTCCACCAAGCGGATAGTAGGTTCCGCTTGTACCACCTGTTAACATACTTAAAAAATCAAACGACTGTTCTTCAGTTTCTTCTTCTGCCACTTCTTTATTCCCATCTGTTTCATCCTCTGCTGTGTTCTCTGACGTATCAGCCGGTTCTTCCGGTTCAGTCTCATTCCCGGAATTATCTGATCCACACGCAATAAGAACAAATGACATCACTAAAAAGGAAAGAAGCAGGACGAATATATTTCCCTTTTTCATTAAACATACCCCCATTAAGAATGTAGTGTATGTCTCATACTATGTTTCAAAGTTTAGAAACATTCATCACATTATACAGATTTTAAAACGAGCTGTAAGTGGAACTTGAACTTTACAAATTTCATTTCTCCATCACTGAGACTATTGGCTTATTTTGGAGATACTACGTTTTTATTATTTGTATTTTACGATAGAATGTAAATATATGTATAAATTTTGAAGGAGGAGCTGCTTTATGTTTAAAAAGATTGCTAGTGATGCATTAGGTTTAAGTGATATTGGCAAAATTATTAATCCGGAAGATTTTGATAAAACCGAGTCAGATGACTATGTTTTACATGAAGACGGGGAGAAAATTCACTTTCTCATTAAATCGAAATCTGATGAGTATTGTTTTACCAATCGTGCATTAATTCACTTAGACGGTGAAAAGGCAACAAGCAGCAAACGGAACATTTACCGCTATGAATACTACCGATTCCCTATTAAAAATGTATCTGTTGAAACTGCTGGAACCATTGATTTAGATTTAGAGATTAAATTCTCAATAGGCGGTCAGTCTATCTCAGTAGATATTGACAAGCGGGAAGGAGAAGCAATAGCTGACCTGTATAAGTCTTTAATTGCTATCTCCCATATTCAGGATGAGAATGAAAGAATGAAAGATTATGCAAAAGAGAGCCTTGAGTTATCAAAATTTTTATTTACTGATAACAGATTCCATGATGGAACTATTTCCACCGAATTCGAAAAAGCAACCAAATTTGCTAACGACTGGTTAAATACTGCATATAATCAAAACACACAGAAAGATTTCAGTGAGGTATTCGATAAGTATATCCAGAACTAGAACTATACCTCCACATACATAGAGAGCGAGTAAATATTATATTAGTGTTACATTCTAATCCGAACGTGAGTGTTCGGATTTTTTGTTTATTAAGGAGCCCCCCCGCCGCGTTGGGGTGAATAAATGGCGTTTCATCATCACAAGACGGAGTATGTAACCCTGTTGCGATGAATAGGAAGGGATTATTCATCTGAACAACGAGAATAACCCAGCTTTGGGATGAACAAATGGCGTTTCATCATCACAAGACGGAGCATGTAACCCTGTTGCGATGAATAGGAAGGGATTATTCATCTGAACAAGGAGAATAACCCAGCGTTGGGATGAATAAATGGCGTTTCATCATCACAAGGTGGCAATGGTCCGCTATTCGGGCATACATTGCTTTTATGGATTATAGCAATAATTATCAAATATCTCTTTTACAGATTTGCTATTATATGATCAAGGAGGTGAAATATTGAAATATGAAAGGATTATCCAGAGAACTATTGACTGGATTGAAGAGCATTTACACGAACCTATAACTGCGGATGATGTTGCCGGTATTGCCAGCTTTTCAAAATTTCATTTTCACCGAGTATTTCAGTCTGAACTTGGCATTTCCTTTTCGAAATATATCCGTCTCAGACGATTGACAAATGCCGCCAGCTCACTAATTCATTCGGATGAAAATGTCTTAACCATCGCTCTTTACTACCAATTTGATTCACAAGAGGCGTTCACAAGAGCATTTAAGCAATTATTTCATATACCGCCAGGGCGATATCGTAAAGTAATGAGAGAAATGTTTGAGAAAAAGGAGGAATTAGTCGTGGAAGAGAAAATAAAAGGCTGGTTTTTAAGTGGAAGCAATCCCTATAACTATGAACTCGATCTAGACTATAAGACTGTTCATCAGGGAAAAGCGGCGGGCTTTTTTCGGTCAAAAGCTAATAATCCCGGTGATTTTGGAACAATGATGCAGCAATTTAAGGCAGATAAGTATATTGGAAAAAGATTAAAACTTACTGGATTCCTAAAAACTGAAGATGTTGCCGAGTATGCTGGAATGTGGATGAGGATTGATAATAAATCAGAGGATATACTTCAATTCGATAATATGAATGATCGCCCAATTGCTGGTACAACGAATTGGACTCCATATTCGATTGTTTTAGATGTACCAGAACAAAGTGCTATTATTTCCTTTGGTGTCCTCTTATATGGAACCGGGAAAGTATGGGTGGACAATTTTAAACTAGAAGAAGCAGATGAAAGTACACCGACCACCCACATTGATTTTGGACAAGTGCTTTTGGACGAACCAATTAACTTAACTTTTGAGGACTAAGCGAGCCCTTAGTCTTCTCTCTTGTATATTCTTTCGAAATCCGTTCGTTTATTAACAACCCTCCAGGTTATATGGGAGTTTCAAAATATTATTTAATACGCCTTAATTTAAAGCTATGCTTTTTCTTTTGTCAAATTGATAATTTAACACAATTGCCCCTATAGCGCTTGGGAATAATATGAATGCTGCAAATTGAAGTGTGAAAAAGTTACTTATTACAAAATGGTTGTGAAGGGGTCCCAACAGTTGTGTACCTGTCATTATTGCTAAGTGGAAGCCGATTGGAACCCATATATTTTTTGATATTGCCCGGAAATATCCAAGAATAAAAGCAAATCCAGGAATGAACATCAGCTGTTCCAATGAATAGATTGAACCTATTAAGTAAGCAAATAATGTAAACAGCATCACTTGCAGTAAAATCACAACATTATCCGGAAACAACTTTTGAAGCTGTGAGAATATATACCCTCTAAAAATAAGTTCTTCAGGCAATGCTTCAATTAAAAAGACCGCCAGAAATAAAAACAAAAGATTCCCGATAATCTCTCCCCAGCCAGACTGGAGACCAATATCGACCAGTCCGATAGTTTGCAGTAATAATGTGCCAATTAATGCGGGAATTAACCAAATAGCTATCCCCAGAGTAACCGCGATAAAATTCACCTTCAAACTCTTCGCAAAGCCAATATTGGACCATGATGTATTGCCTTTTTTACAGACAAACAATAAAAGAAGAATTATAAGAAAAGATATAAAAAGCCCCATTAAAAAATGGGTGGTACGAGCGTAATTTTCATTGCTGTATAGGTTACTAGACATACTCGTTACTAACCAGATAATGTTCGTCACTACAAAAACAATTGCAATCCTGGTTAATATCTTTGATCTTAATTGATGCTTTCCCTCCATCACTAAAACACACCTTTCTTTTAGGTTGTTTCGTTTTTAACTCCCTCTAATAAAAGTATGATTGTATCTACAGCTTCCCCTATTCTCTTTTGTCGGTCTCGCTGTTCTGCTATCCATAGTGCTGCTTCATTCATTGCACCAGACAAACTGTGTGTTACCGCATCAATGCTTATTTCCTTCAATTGATTATTTTCCTGCAAATATATAAGTTGCTCTCTTAATGAATTCATGGAATATTTCTCGTCCATTTCGCGAAAAACACCCCACCCTAACACTGATGGACCATCGATTAACAAAATCTTCACATTATTTGCTTCGGTTGCAGCAGTTAGAAATGCGCGACATCCATTTATAAGTTGTTCCCACAGATCATCACTTTTTCCGGCTTCAGCTTCCACATATTCCGCGACATCCCTTTGGATTGATTCAAAAACAGCTAAAAAAAGTGCTTGTTTATTTTTAAAATGATGATAAAGCGCACCCCTCGTTAAATTAGCATCCTTTACAATATCCTCCAAAGCAACCTGGGCATATCCCTTTTCAATAAAATGAAATTTAGCGATCTCTTTCAGCTTTTGGACCGTTAATTCTGTTTCTTCCCTGCTTTTTCTCATGTTGCCTTCCAACCTTTCTTACATCATTTGCTATTATCTTGATTAATGCTGTGGCACCATTTTATATATCTCAGTAAAATAAATTTGATTCACAACATTCTCACTAAAGTAATCCAATAATCCTCAGTGGCTTTTTTCATTAATTAGTCATCCATCCAGATACTTTCCTTGTAATGTTCATGAAAAGTCTGTGAGGGCGGGATGATTTTTATGATATCGATTAACACACCATCCGGGTCACTTGTAATAAAGTGTCTTTGTCCAAATTCTTCATCCCTGATATCCATATGCAGAGGAAGTTTTGCTTGTCTGATTAGATTGGCATAGACCTCGTCCACATTTTCCACTTCAAAATTCAGAATCAATCCTTGAACATGTTTACTAAATTGTGCCGGGATTGTTTGGTGATTCTTATCAATAATAGCTAATTCATACCCTGCCTTCTCTTGCCTCAAGCTTGTATACCAATCTACTTGGAAGACAGAATTAAAGCCGAAATAGTGCTTATAAAAATCACTGGTAAGTTCTACATCCTCTGACATCAACACAGGATAAAAAGATTTTATATTCATAATTTTCGCCTCCTTCTTAACCAGACTTTAACATACAAACAGTATGTTTGTAAATGACATTTTCATAAAAACTGTTAAAAAAAAGCCCAACCATCTATTGCTGATAATAAATGATTAGACTTTAGCAGTTTTATTGACTTACATTTGTATTCTTCCTTTTTAGCACTTTACGTAATTTTATCTTTTCTTTTATTGTATGCCATATCCCCTTAAAGAAATGCCCGTTCACCATCATTAAAATACCATCTAACATTGGCATATTAACAACACCACCAGTCATTCTGGCGATCCCTCTAAATGGTAAATTTAAAATAGACATCATTATAATATTTGCTGTACTTCTTTTTCCAATTTTCCAAAGGAAACGATGTGTAAAAATGATACTGTGATAGGCGATTCTTCCAAATAGGCCCTTCGCATACTGGCATTGGGCTATTGTATCATTATATCCTAATGGTTTGTTCCTGTTCCATGTCGGATCAGGCAATTTGCGGCCGATTAAATTTTCAAATTCATCTTTGGAAACATTACTTACTTTTCCGGAATAGTATGCAGATAACTTTTCTTTATCATATGGCACTGGGGCTTCTGTTCCCTCTATTAAAACGGTATCAACTAAGCGAATGTCTGCACTTGATGAACCAATCATAATATCATAATGGGCGCTTTCTTTTTCCCAGCGATTTGTCTCAATATTAAAATAGCGGAACGTTTTATCATCAAAAGGTATTCTGACAGTCTTTGATTCACCCGCATTGATAAATACTTTTGTAAATCCCTTAAGTTCTTTACTTGCACGGAAAATTTTATCGGATCTACATCCGATATAAAGCTGAGCTACTTCCATTCCAGCTTTTGTCCCCCTATTGGTTAAACAGAAACTTACCCCGCTCCGATCCACTTGAATATCCGAATACTCGAATGTCGTATAGCTAAGGCCATAACCAAAAGGAAATAATACATCAACTCCAGCAGTATCATAATAGCGATAGCCAATAAAAGGACCTTCCCGATACTCGACTGTTGCCTCTTTGCCGGGGAAATGTCTGTATGAAGGTGTATCCTCATATTTCAATGGGTATGTCTCGGCTAATTTCCCGGAAGGATTTACATCACCTGATAGCACTCTCAGGATAGCTCTTGCCCCAGCCTGCCCACCCAGATAACCATGCAACAGGCCCTTTACTTTTTCTATCCATGGCATTTCTACCGCCGAACCACAAGAAATAATCGCAATAATGTTTTGATTGACCTCATGAATCGCATGTAACAAATCAATCTGGTTTTCCGGAATCTTCATATTTTTTCGATCTAATCCTTCAGCTTCTGTTACTTCATCGAGTCCGATATACAATAGGACAACATCAGCCTTCTCTGCTAGTCCACACGCTCTGTCAATCATTTGCTTATTTTTCTTTCCATATCTTTCGAAACCGGGTTCATACCCAATGCTTAAGATACCGGATTCTTCGAAGCTATCCATTGTATGATCCAGAATGGTTGGATTTACAAGGGAAGAACCTGCTCCCTGATAACGGGCATTTTGAGCGAATTCTCCGATTACTGCTACTTTCTTTCCGAATTTCAGTGGGAGAATATCCTCTTCATTCTTCAACAAAACGATAGATTCTTCGGCTACTTTCTGTGAAACTCGATGATGCTTGTCTATATCAATTTCAACTTTACTGCGATTTATTGCAGCTTCAGTGGAAAATATTAAATCAAGTAATCTGTCAACTGATTCATCTAATACTTCTTCCTTTATCTTCCCATTCTTTATTGCTTCCATTATTTCACGATCTGTTTCACCTGCTGTTGAAGGCATTTCTAATTCATTCCCTGCTAATAAGCCTTCAATACGGTCATTACTTCCGCCCCAATCTGTAATTACTGTACCTGTGTATCCCCATTCTCCTCTTAATATTTCCTGCATTAAATGGAAATTCTCATTTGTATATGTCCCGTTTAATTTATTATAGGACGACATGATAGATTTTGTCTTACCTTCTTTAACTGCAATTTCAAATGCCGTTAAGTAAATTTCTCTTAAAGTTCTTTCATCAACAATCGTGTCTATTGTCATTCTTTTTTCTTCCTGATTATTAACAGCAAAGTGTTTAACACATGCTGACACACCATGTGACTGAATGCCTCTAATATATCCAGCAGCCATTTTGCCGGCCAAATACGGATCCTCGCTGAAATATTCAAAGTTTCTACCACATAATGGGTTTCTCTTCATATTGATCCCTGGGCCAAGTAAAACATTTACCTTTTGTGATACTGCTTCTTCACCGAGATATTCTCCTACTTTCTCGCCCAATTCTGCATTCCAGCTGTTAGCAACTGTAGCAGCTGTTGGATAGCAAGTTGCCGGAACACCCTGATTAAGACCGATTTTATCCGAAGCGGCAGCCTGTCTTCTAATCCCGTGAGGACCATCTGCAAGAAATATACTGTTGATCCCAAGCCGTTCAATATTTTCAGTTTGCCAATAATCTTTACCAGACATTAAAGACGCTTTCTCTTCTAAAGTCATTTCCGCTATTAGTTCTCTATACTTCATCTTAATTCCTCGTTTATCTATTTGTTATTCCGACAAGATCATATTTCCATTTATAAAAGTTTTATTTTCAACTAACCTCTATTCATTATATTATCATAATTCTTCTACTATCTACTATCGATAAATATAGAAAAAGCAGGAAACCGTAATAGATTCCTGCTTTTCATATTAATTAAAACCTACTAATCGTTGAGAAATTTTATAAGCTCCAACCGAAATACTTCTTCCTGCTCTTCCGGGCAAATTGATTAGTCTGCCCATAATACCGTATTTCAAACTGCGGTATAATTGTAAGTTATTTCTTTTTACAAATTTCATCAGATCTTTTTTCTTCTTCAAATTTTCTACTGTGCCTGACCGTATAAGAAGTATAGCAGAAACAACTGTTACGATCTCTAAATGTCTTAACATATAATGTCTTAAATAATCGTTATCGATGTTATCTAAATCCACTTGCTTAATCATTAATTTGTTTACCTTTATTTGCTGATCAATTCGTTTTATCATAATATTTTCCTGAACTGATTGATCTTCTCTTCCAATAAAGTAGCGATAAAAATCAACATTTACATAGTAAAGGGATTTCACATATTCAAGTGGTGTATAAACATATAAATTATCCACATAGAATGTATGCTTTGGCAGTACCAATCCACATTCTTTTAGCAGATGAGTTCTGTAGATAACGGAATGCATCAGAAGGTATTGTCCTTTTCTGAATAATTTAATATCATCCCATGTAAACACAGTCCCCTCCGGAAGTACATTATCATACTTCATAACCTTCTTATATTTTGCTCCTTCTTTTTCGTAGACAAAATTACTAATAATCATATCTACTACCTGGTGTTGTGAAATCAGTTTCTGCAATTCATTTAATATTTTCATATATGCCCTTGTATCTACCCAGTCATCACTGTCTACTACTTTAAAAAACTTAGCACTGGCGTGGCGAATACCTGCATTAACAGCTTCACCATGTCCGCCATTTTCCTGATGGATCACTTTAACGATATTCGGGTACTTCGCTGCATATTCATCAGCAATTTCTGCAGTCTGATCAACAGACCCATCATTTACAATCAGTAACTCTACAGCATCTCCTCCTGGTAACAGCGATTCAATACAATATCTCATGTAATCCTGCGAGTTGTAACAGGGGATAACTACTGATAATAACTTCATCTTTCACACTACCTTTACTCTGCTTGTTTTTCTGGTTCTTGTTTGAAAATAATTTTAAAAATCGGGAAGAATACCCAGAACGAGATCGCACTATTGATTATCATTGTGATAACATCAGCAGTTGTCTCACCAACTGATCCGAGTCCCCATGTATTCATTAATAAATCATAGATTGGCGCTTTATAGAAACCTTGGGCTGCCGCAGCACCTATCGTAATAATTATATATGCAACCAAATACCAAAATGCTGCTACCCAGATATTGCTGTTTGATTTAAATGTTATACTTCTTTGGGCAAAGAAATTAATGATCTGCGCAATTGCGATGGTAATTTGAACCGCCAGGAAATAGGCAAGCCCGCCACCGCCTCCTGACGAAAGTGAACCGGCTGCATAATCAAACACATAATAGGGGCTGCCATCAAAGTTTTGACCGAACTGTAAAATTTGAAAACTAGTACTCACTAAAGAAGTCTGTGCAAAAATACTCTTAAAAACTGGCATTAATACGAGCTGCAGGACGGTTATTCCATTACTTAAAAGGAAAAAAACCAGGAATTGGGCAATGTTTGGGTGATTTTCCTTATATCTCGCCCAAAAACCTAATGGTCCCGCAGCTAATTTATTGTCTTTTGCTTTTCCATTACTCATTTTACCTCTCCTCTGTCGCGTTTGTCACTACTAAATCTTGTTTTGCGACTTTTAACATCTTTCTTCTCTCACTAAGGAAATGTCTTAGCCCTTTGAAAAAATGACCATTAACCATCATCAGCAGACCATCGAGCATTGGCATATTTACCATACCACCTGTCATTCTGGCAATTCCTCGAAATGGCATATGGTAGACCGACATCATAATTAAGTTCGCTGTTTCTCTTTTGCCGATCTTTTTCAAAAATTTATGAGCAAAATTGATTAAGTGAAAGGCTAGCCTTCCAACTGCCCCTTTAGCATACTGACATTGCGCAATCGTATCATTGTATCCCAATGGCTTCGATCGATCCCATGTCGCAACAGGTACTTTTCGGCCCAGTAATTGTTCAAATTCTTCTACCGGCACTTGATCTGCCTTTCCGGTGAAATAAGAAGGTAAAGCAGTTTTCTCATATGGTGTTGGAGCGTTCGTACCTTTTACGAACAGTGAATCATTTAACCGAATATCTGCACTAGATGCACCAACCAGTATAGAATACGTTGCCTCTTCTACTTCCCAATTATTTGTTTTCACATTAAAATAACGGAATGTCTTGTCATCAAAAGGAATAGTTACTTTCTTTGTTTCGCCAGCATTTAGGAATACTTTTTTAAATCCTTTTAATTCTTTATTCGGTCTGAAAATCTCATCAGAATTGCATGATACATAAAGTTGTGCAATCTCCATACCTGAAATCTCACCAGTATTCGTAATATTGAAACTTACTTCGTCATCATTAACTTCTATATTTGAATACTCAAATGTCGTGTAGCTCAACCCATAACCAAATGGAAATAATACATTAACATTTGCTGTATCATAGTAACGGTAGCCAATATACATCGCTTCCCGATATTCCACACTTACTTCTTTCCCTGGAAAATGGTGGAATGCCGGAGTGTCTTCATATTTTAGTGGATATGTTTCAGCTAACTTTCCGGATGGATTTACTTCACCAGTCAATACACGAAGAGTTGCCTTTGCACCAGCTTGACCACTTAAATATCCGTGAACTAAACCTTTTACATTATTAATCCAAGGCATTTCCACAGCTGAACCGCAAGATAAGACAACAACAATATTTTGATTTACTTTAGAGATTGCTTCTAATAATTCAATCTGGTTTTCCGGTATTTTCATACTCTGACGGTCAAGACCTTCTGCCTCTGTAACTTCGTCTAAACCGATATACAATAGGACTACATCTGCTTTTTCCGCAAGAGCACAAGCGCTTTTTAATTTTTTGCTATTTTTCTTCCCATAGCGATCAAAACCGGGCTCGAATCCAATGTTATTCAAACTTGATTGTTCTAAACATTCAAGTGTATTATCAAGCATGGTCGGATTAACTATCGAAGAACCGGCACCTTGATATCTGGCTTCTTTCGCAAAGTCACCAATTGTAGCTACTTTCGCACCTTTTTTCAGTGGAAGAATATTATCCTCATTTTTTAAAAGAACGATAGATTCTTCAGCCACTTGCTGTGCTACTTTATGATGTTCTTTTACATCAAACTCTGTCTTATATGGTTTTGAAAATACTTCTTCTGTTGTAAAAATCAGATCTAATAATCGACTAACAGCTTCGTCTAACACTTCTTCATCTAATCTGCCATCTTTAATTGCTTGAATAATTTCTTTATTCGTTTCGCCAGCAGTTGTGGGCATTTCCAATTCATTACCGGCAATTAACCCAGCAACCCGGTCATTGCTGCCACCCCAGTCAGTCACAACAACTCCCTCATAATTCCATTCATCCCGCAGAATTTCTCTCATCAGATGAATGTTTTCATTTGTATAAGATCCATTAAGCATGTTGTATGATGACATAACTGTTTTAGTTTGGCCTTCTTTAATCGCTATTTCAAAAGCAGTTAAGTAAATTTCTCTTAATGTTCTTTCATCAACAATCGTGTCAATTGACATTCGCCTTTCTTCCTGATTGTTTACTGCGAAATGTTTGACACATGCCGATATACCATGTGACTGGATACCTTTTATATAGCTAGCAGCCATTTTCCCTGCATGAAGTGGATCTTCACTAAAATATTCAAAATTACGCCCGCACAATGGATCACGTTTCATATTAATACCTGGGCCTAATAACACATTTACTTTTTGTGCAACAGCTTCCTCACCTAAATATTGACCAATTTTTTCACCAAGCTCTGTATTCCAGCTATTTGCTACCGTCGCTGCAGTAGGAAAACATGTTGCAGGAATACTTTCATTTAACCCTAAATGGTCAGCAGCTTCCGCTTGTTTACGAATACCATGAGGCCCATCGGCAAGAAACATATTATTAATGCCTAAACGGTCAATGTTCTCCGTTTGCCAAAAATCTTTTCCAGACATTAATGAAGCTTTTTCATCTAAGGTCATTTTTTCAATAATTTCTCTATATTTAAACATCTTCATTCCGGTTACATTCTTCATATGTCAGTCCTCTTTTGTAATTTCAGCGGTACCCCAAAGGAGTACCGCTGATTTGTTTTTTCAAAATTAGATGATTGTACCCCTAATAATCTTTACTACCCTTTATGCCAGTTTCGTATTTTCAGTGTTTTCCTCTCTATTTCTTGAATTACGGAAGGTAAAGAAGAAACCAAGAACAATTCCTAAACCAACAAGAATATCAACGACAATCGTAATAACTACCCATTGCGGTGTATCTGTACTTAATCCGCCATCAATAGCATTACTGTTGGCTACATTGTATAATACATTTTTCGCAGCATCTCTCATCGCCCATAATGTATCATTACTTTCCGTATCCATCTCAGGCACACCATATGGCGCTACTCCAGTAAGAAGAATATCATTTCCAGCACGTACAGCTAACTCAGCAGTCATGTAAGGATAAGCATCTAAGATATAGAAATCTGTATTTACTACACCTTTAAAGCCCCACTCATTACGTAACACTTCTTTAAGTAAGCTTTCATCAGCACCAGCCCATACGCTTCCAATACTGTTGAAGGATGACATCATTCCTGCTGCTCCGCCTTCTTTAACAGCAATCTCAAAAGGTTTTAAATAAATCTCACGGATCGATTGCTCATTACCCCACGTTAAAACGCCTAGCGTACGGTTGTCTTCCTGATCATTTAAAGCAAAGTGTTTTGCATATACAAATCCACCCTGATCTTGGTAAGCCTCTGTAGTTGCAGCTGCAAATTTACCAGAAAGATATGGATCCTCTGAATAGTATTCAAAGTTTCTTCCAGCAAATGCTGTACGATGAATGTTCATTGCCGGAGCATACCAGCCAGTCACCCCATATGCTAAAGCTTCCTTACCTACAGCTTCACCCATTTCATAAGCAAGCTCAATATTCCATGTAGATGCAAGCATCGTTTCTGCCGGGAATCCGATACCTGACATTGGATTTGCTGAAAGAAAATTATTTATACCAGCAGGTCCATCATAATCAACCGTTGCAGGCTTACCTACTGATTCGATTTCAGCCGTTTTATATCCACCGTTTGTAACAATCGTAACAAGATCATTAACAGATAATTGGTCAAGTAAAGGTTCCCAGCTGTCGTCATCATAATCTACTCCCGTATAGTCTGATAATGTTAGACCATTGTCAGCATCTGTTGCTGGTGCAGAGTCATGAGTGTCTGCCGGAACATCATATCGATTGCTGTTGACCATATCAACAAAACTTTGATCTACTAATGTTCCTTCAACTTCTTTTGTCGTTCCATCTTCATTTGTCACAGTAAATGTTTCGTTTTGGTCAATCTCTTCTAAATTGGCAAAGCCATCTTCTCTTGAAAGATATGTTTCAATGCTTCCTTCGCCTGTCACTTCTTCATCAAACTGGTTAACTGCTATCTGGTTATCTGTAGAACGTCCGGAATCATAAACAATTTCTGAAAGTGTTTTAGATCCTACATCGGCGATCTTTTCATGAGAGTTTTTCATCAGCATGAGTTGATATTCGCCTGCTTCAAGCACATAAGATCCTTCAGCACTAAATAATTTATTATGATCATATGACGCCATATCTTCTACTTGGAAAGAAAGCGTAACTACTTCCGATTCACCTGGTTCAAGAACATCGGTTTTACCAAATGCCGCTAAGTTAATAGATGATTTTTCAATTTGTCCAGTATATGGTGGAGTGAAATAAAGCTGTACTACTTCTTTACCTGCTACTGAACCTGTATTAGTAACCTCTACATCAACTGAAATATTTGTATCATCCCAAGCTAAACTGTCAGCAACTACCTCTTGTTCGAAAGTTGTGTAACTTAGACCGTATCCAAACGGATATAAAATCTTTTCTTCGTAATCAATTGTTCCTAATTCTGCAGCGGTTTCATAATAGCGATAACCTACATATATTCCCTCTGCTAAATCAACATACTTTAATGGAACACCTTTAGCATCAGCAGCTGTAGAATAAGTCCCATCAGCATTTTCAATCACATAATCGAAATCTCCAAAATTAACTGCAGCTGGTGCATCAAGAACGTCTTTCGCATAAACATCAACTGTTCTACCAGATGGATTAAGGTCTCCAGCAAGTACTCTTCCTAAGGAACCAAATCCCGTTTGTCCCGGCCCAGCAATGTTTACAACACTCTTGATTTGATCGTAATCATTAATCCAATCCATTTCAAACGTGTTCGCACTGTTCAGAACAACAATAATATTATCAAAATTAGCTGTTACAGCATCAAGCATTCCAAGCTCTCTGTTTGTCAGTTCCAGGTAATGTTTGTCCGGATCCTGATCATCTTCAAAACCGAATTTTTGCCCTGTAGGTCCCTGAGCACTTCCATTCGGATCATATGTATCTTCTCCATACAAACTTGTAGGAAGATCTGCCCCTTCCCCGCCTGAACGCGCAATAAATATAACAGCTGTATCAGAAAATTCTTTTGCCTGAGTCATTAGATCTTCTGTATAAAAATCTTCCGGCTCTGGTTCAGGAATGGTGAAATCCTGACCTTCAATCCCTATTTCTGGTCTTTCCAAATCTGTTTCAGTATAGGCATTGTACAGTTCTTCATTAATCTCAATTCCTGCAGCTTCTAATCCTGCTTTAGGTGTAATGGCAGTGGATGCGTCGGTCCCACTTGATCCCCCTCCACCATAAATGGGGTTAGTAAAGCTCCAACCAAATACGTTTACCTTTGTTCCCTCAGCAAATGGTAATGCGTTCTCATCATTTTGCAAGAGAATAATACCTTCATCTGTTATTTTTTCAACAACTTCGGTTGAATATGCCCGGGCTTCAACCGCTTCACTGCTAGTCGTGTCAATTTTATTAAAGTATGCTGTAATAACATCTGAATAATAAGCTAATGCTCCATTCACACCAATTGCAAGCACTAACAAAATACTCAATACCGTGCTCCAAACGACACGAAACTTTTTCTTGCTCCATTTTTTCTTTGCCATCTCGATAATTTCCCCCCTGTATTATAAAAGTTCTGTGTTTGCATCAATGGTACTATTTTTGTATATACTTTTGACTCACTGACAACAAAACGGAAAGAACAATCTGAAAATTGAATGTGTTTTCAAGATTGTATATTTAGAATAGCGCAACTAGTTTTTGATGACTATCAACGAAAAGTTAGGGGGTAGTAACTATTGGTTCACTCATTTATACCTATACACTTCCAATCCCTTACACATCATGGTTCTACAGCATAATGTCCTTCCATGAGTTTTAAGTGAATATAGTTCAAAAGACTAGTTGATTTACATTTATTTCAATATATTTCTCGTCACCTAACTTAAGTAAAATGATTCGAAATCCAATTTCCCTGTACCTTTAAACGTAAAGTACAATGAATGGACACCATTAGTTACAGCAGCTTTGGCACTAAAATTACTAAATACTGAAGATGGGTTAACTTTTATACGAACAAACGGTTTTTCATCCCTAGACGTGGAAATATACATATATCCATTTGCATTCCCTCGTATTCTTAGTGATATTTCCGATAAATCATATAAATTAAAGTATTTAAAACCTGCTGTTGCTCCATCCTTCATATTGGCGATATATTGGGTCGGGCTATCCTCCCTGTCCTTTCCGCTCTGAGTAAAATAGGGATGATCTTTAAATGTTACACCCCCAAAATAAACACCATATCTTCCCGCTCCTTTTTTCGACTTCAGGTAGCAGGCTATTCTTGCCTCATACTTTCCCTTCCCTATCAATGGGCCATTATTCAAGCCGCAACTAGTCATTTCCACCTGAGAGATCATCCCATTTTCCATAATCTCAATTGGTTCAGCGGCACCCTGTCTGGAATAATGATGTCTGTTCGTTTGTCTATGATAAAATACATACCACTGCTTATTTATCTCTACAATACTGCCATGGTTATTACCAATATAGTTATCAGCATGTTGATCAGTAGTATAGCCATTAATATACAAGTCTCCATTACTAACAATTGTTCCTCTATAAACAAATCCTTCAGTTGGACTTTTGCTTGTCGCATAACACAGTTCATGCCCATTAATTGAGGAATATACAAAATAGTAGGTATCCTTTATTTTCCGGATGGAGCTTGCTTCAAAAAATTCGTGGCCTTCAAACCCAGATCCAGATGCATTACCAACCTTCGGGAAGAGTAATTTGGGCTCACCATTAACGGTTTTCATATCATCAGCTAGTGGAATAACATATCCTCCATCGAATGATCTTTTCTTCCCGCCGGTAATAAATGCAGGGATATCTTTCCTTGGTGCAAACCCTGAGTATAAATATATACTTCCATCATCGTCTACCAGAACGCCTGGATCAAACAAGAAAGGATCTCCACTCTTGTTCCAAAGCAGGTCTCCATTCGATTGGCTGACATACCCGTAAAAATCAAACTTCCCAGCAGGCGAATCACTAACTGCAATACCCATCACGCTCCGAAATCCTAATGTGTAATACAGATAATATCTGCCATCAAGACCCTTTACCAGATCTGGTGCAAACATTTGATAGAGTCCTAATTTATTCATCGGATCTTGCTTTTTCCGGTAAATAACTCCTTCATAGTGCCAATTAGCAAGATCATATATAGAAGCTGACCAGCAAACATAGTCATTCATACAAAATAACTTGCCATTAAACCTGTCATGTGAGCCATAGATATACACCCTGTCACCAAACACATAAGGCTCAGCATCCGGAATATATTCATAGCTTGGTAAATATGGATTAAATGCCTCTTCTTTCATTTCCATCCCCCGTTTTTACTAGACTATACAAAGCGTAGCTTAAAACAGGTCAGATTACTATCAACCAATGGTTAACTGCTAGTAACTAATTGTTACTTGAAGATAGGAATACTTACAATTGAAAAAATCGTTTTGATGTTTACCTGCCACATCAAAACGATTTGCTTTTTTCCATTATATAATTGTGGAATTGGGATACTGCCTTAGACTGTATATTTCTTTTTCTCAAAATCAAGTAAATATTTTGCGGGATTTTATCTTTCAATCTGACTATTTTTAAATTTTCATTCCCAATAGCTTCTTCGACAAAGTCTATGGAAACTGCAGCATATCCATTCATCTCACATAACCTATGAGCACTTATAATACTTCCATATTCATGAATAATATTAGGGGTGAATCCTTTTTCTAAACAAGCTTCCACAAAGCGGTGTTCTCTGCCTTCCCCAACAGCTTTTAAAACCACTGATTCACTCTCTAAATCCAGAACAGAGATTTCATCGTTTTTTGCCAATGGGTGTGTCTTAGCAACAACTATCACCACTTCACCATGTGCAACCAGTTCTGATTCGCAATTATCAATTTTATCCGGATCCATCACTAAACCTGCATCTATATCTTCCTGAAATAGGTTATCTAATGGATATTCGTCAGGATATTCTTTCAACTTCACTTGGATATCCGGGTAAATATCAGAAAAACGAAACAAGTAATCTACAGGTATCATCAATGTGGTAGAATATGTAACCAATATATTGAGAGTCCCCTTGCTCCCACTAATGATACTGATTTCCTTTTTAATGTCTTCAATTAAATAACGAAGGTGTTTCGCTCTGGCATGCAGCAATTCCCCTGCTTCTGTAGCTTCTACACCACGCGGTCCACGGTAAAATAATTCTGTCTCTAGTTCTAATTCAAGCTGTTTAATAGTCTTACTGACACCTTGGGGGGTTATATATAAATCTTTCGCTGCAGCTGTAACACTCTTTTTCTCATAAACTTTTATGAAATATTCTAACGACTCTGTGTTCATATTGATCCCTTTCGTGTGTAACGCTCATCGTAATATTGTAAGTATAGCATATTTCAATTAGATTTTTCGTCATGTTTTATTATCTTTTTTCTGATGAAATTATATTAAACAAAAAACATGTCTTATTGCTATATTACTTTTTATATGAAAAAATAGAAAATGGTTTAAATAGTAGCTTATCATAGATTCACACTATTTTGTAAGGGAGATCAACTATGTTATATGATTATTTAATTGTCGGAGCCGGTTTATTTGGCTCAGTTTTTGCTTATGAAGCTAACAAAAGGGGAAAGAAATGTCTTGTCATTGATAAAAGAGATCATATTGGGGGCAATATTTATACAGAAAATGTAGAAGGGATCAATGTCCATAAGTATGGCGCACATATTTTCCATACAAATAGTCAGGAGATATGGGACTATGTCAATCAGTTTGCTGAATTCAACAGATATACGAATTCACCTGTTGCGAATTATCATGGCGAAATCTACAACCTTCCCTTTAATATGAATACTTTTAACAAACTGTGGGGAGTTGCTACTCCAGATGAAGCGAAAGAAAAAATTAATGAGCAAAGAAAATCTGCAAACATCACTTCCCCGACTAATCTGGAAGAACAGGCTATTTCATTAGTCGGAACAGATATTTATGAAAAATTAATCAAAGGTTACACAGAAAAACAATGGGGCCGGTCTGCAAAAGAATTACCTGCCTTTATAATAAAGAGATTACCTGTCAGATTCACTTATGATAATAATTATTTCAATGATCGATTTCAGGGAATTCCTGTTGGTGGTTATACCGGTATCATTGAACAATTACTCGAAGGTATTGATATACAGTTAAATACAGACTTCTTCGAAAATCGCAATGAATTAATGGATTCAGCCGATAAAATTGTTTATACAGGAATGATTGATCAATATTTCGATTATAAATACGGGGAATTAGAATACCGGAGTTTAGCATTTAAAACAAGAATAGAAGATACCGCTAACTTTCAGGGAAATGCCGTTGTGAATTATACCGACAGTGAAACACCTTATACGAGAATAATTGAACATAAACATTTTGAGTTTGGCACCCAGGAAAAAACAGTGATTACGGAAGAGTATCCGAGAGAATGGAAGAAAGGGGACGAACCGTACTATCCAATCAATGATGAAAAAAACAACCAAATCTACAGGAAATATAAAGACTTAGCTGATAAGGAGATAAATATTATCTTTGGCGGAAGACTGGCAACATATAAGTATTATGATATGCATCAGGTGATCGGTGCAGCACTCCAGTCAGTGAAGAAAGAATTTGATTAAAGTTTTTGCCATCTAGCACCTCCTTATTTTTCAAATAAATCCAAAAAAGAGGATATTCTGGCGCCATATCGAATTATTATACAGATAAAAATGATAATAAAGGAGTTTGTTAAAATGGCCTTAAAAGTTCAGAATTTAGACTTAACCAAAACAGATATCTCCCGGTCAAAATGGGAAGAAGTGAATGCACAGGAATTGGATATTAACAATGTCAGTTTAGCCAAAACAAGATTTACTAATGTCAATATGGCAGACCTGGAAATCAATGATGTAAATTTATCCGGTACAAAAATACAGCATACGAATTTTACACATGCACTGTTTGATCACATTCATTTATTTGGTACAGAATTTCATCATGCTGTCTTACCAATGGAAGGGGAACCTAATTACGATCCCGATGGAGGATATAAGCCGATATCATTCCATAATTGCGACCTCACAAAAGCACAAATAAAAAATTGCAATTTAACAAACATGGAGATAACAGATTGTGATATAACCGGTTTAACAATCAATGGAATATCAATTGAAGAACTGATCAGTAAAGTGGAGAAAAGTTAAAGTGGCACCTGTAAGACCTGTCAATCTACCTTCATACAATGATAAAATCACAACATATTATTCAATAACAAGTTGTGATTTTATTTTTGTTTTCTCCGCTATTAATTTTTTTAGCCAGAATCCAGTCACACCACCAATAATGTTCAGAATAATATCATCAACGTCAAATTGCCCGATATGTAGAGTGATTTGTGCAAACTCAACCATAATTGTCAGACTGGTTACGGTAATCAAGACGGAAGTAAAGTTTCGGAATTGACGAAATAATAAGGGTAACAGCAATCCTAAAGGCAGGAATACAAGTATATTCCCGATAATATTATTAAAAATGAACACAAAAGAAAAATGGTCTGACGATGTCAAGTAGCGCACCGTGTTCCTGAATGGAACCAAATTAGAATTGGCAGCAAAAGTATCTATATAACGATTACCTTCTTGTGAAAGATAAACATAGGGATTTGTTGTAATGCCATTGGTGTAATAGATTATCCTTGTTATTACACGTTGAAAAATTAATAAATAGGAACTGAAGCAAATGTAAGAGTAAAACACTACCCAAAGTGTTATTCGATAAATTTTATACCACACCTTTAGACAACCTTTCCAGGAATCAACTGCTTTGCACGAAGGAATTTGCTTTTCCTTTCAGCTGCATCCATAACTGATTAGCATCTTCATTATCCAGCCAGTCGAGATATATGATTGACTCTCCACCATTTTCAAATGAGAGAACAATAGTATCATTGACTTTTGCAACCTGCTTTATCTGCGTATAGGGAATTTGCTTTTTGATTGTAAACAGGCCACTTAAGATGAGAAATTCTTCATTAAGAACCACATAATCTTTACTTGGCAATCGAAAAAAGTATACCGCTTTATATATGCGGAAGCTAAAAGAGAATAACAGAGCTGCTGTGATAATTAAAAAGAATACCTGGCTTAATTTATTGCTGGCGAAAACGAAAACTACAATCCATGCTATTAAGATAAGACACCCATTAATAATTGAGACGAAGCCTTTATTTTTCCATTTACCACTATTTCCAAATGTATAATGCACTGATATGACCCTCCCTTTTTATACAATCATCATAACATATCAACGTGCTTTTTTGGGATTATTTCCTAAAAAAGGGAGTGTTTTTTTCCTCTCTATATATATTTTGGTAATGACAAGTGTGAAGATTAATATTAATTCGAAACCATTTGTTAGTGCACCGCTAGGAAATAGTGGTGCTGCTGCACTGCCTGCTCCCATTAATACTGTCCCTATCAACATCCATTTCCACTTTGTTTTTTTACACAAAATAATACTTGTGACTAGTAGAATAACAGTAACAGCAAGAATCATGTACGGAGGGTGGTTATTTGCTGTAACCGGTGCGTAATTAAGTACCCCATTTTCCCAGACAGGTTTTAAATTTAAGGGAATAACCTCTATTATTAGTTCAATTGCAATGAGCAACAGGGTAATATAGTAGAAAACCATTTTACCTTTATTGCTATTTACCCATTCTATATTTAGCAACTTTAGAATCCCATAGCAGTACAACACGAGTGTTGGTGTGACTATTGCGTGTATCCAATAGCGTGCTGCATTTAAGGTCTCTAATAATTCTCCGGCACCAATAAATCGCCCGAAAGCGAGTAACGCATTGTCATATACCAGACCTGTAATGACAAGAAAAAGAAAACTTCTATAGGATAGATTTTGACTGGAGGAATAAACTGCCCAAACTAATAAGGAAATATAGGCTATTACAAAGAGAAAATAAAAGAAAGTATCCATGATTTCACCTCCCATTTAAATTTATCCGAAATGAGTCCGTTCATGCATACTTTTCTTTTTTCTATTTTTCAATTCTCCGCAGGAACGAATTCATGTACCCAGACTCCCATGCCAGGTACCCACGGCATCCCCGGGTGCATGGATAAGATTGATTCTTTGTATGATTCAAGATTCTCATACCCTTCTTTGATTGCATCAGCATCTGTCAGTTCTCCAAGTTTTTGATGATAAACTTTTATTATTTTAAACTGTCGCCCTGCTAATGTCATTATCTCTCCCACATCAGCATAACGGCCATTTCTTCTTGTGGCACTTTTCTTTCCCTTTAACACTTTTTCTATGTCTTCCGGAACTGTAATAAGCCGATCTATTGTACACGTTTTTGGGGGAAGTTCCTGATTGTTGTGTCCGCTTGTCATATTCACACCATGCCTTTCATAGTTTCTATTACTTTCATTATTACTACTTTTTATAAAATTATCAACTTTTAAAAATATCGAGCTGATATAACTTTAAAATAGAGAATTTTCCACTAATGCCACCCACTAACTGTCCTTTGCAATTTCCCTTTTTGACCATATTATATGATATGTGGTTGGAAGGGAGGGCTTTCCTTGTCATCTAAGAAAACCTACAGTATGTCAAAAAGCAGAGCTAACCAGCTGTATCATGATAGAAATGCCTATTTAACACCTGAAGGAAAGAAACTGTTAGCGAAAATATTGAAGAAGTAACTGATAAAGCGAGACTTTTGATCAGTAGAAACATTACTGACGTTAGTATTGGGATACAAAAAGATATTACAGCTTTTCTCCTGATCCGCAATATTCTGTTACTAGTATTGCGGATTTCCTCAGGATTTTTTGTTGTATTGCAGTTAAATTTTCCAGACTTCTTTTAGTATTTGTATGCCCTCTTCTATTTCTTCGATTGCTAATCCTCCAAATCCCATTAATATCTCCGGCTCCCCATTTAATCTTTTATCATGATAAATCGAAGTAGGATATACTTTGACAGACTTTTCTGAAGCGGATTTTATGAGCTGTTCTTCTGTCATTCCATTACATACTCTTAGAAGTATATGCAATCCAGCATTTTCACCGATTACTTTCACACTTTCTCCCATTTTTTTCTCAATAGCATTCAACAGGATATTATGTTTTTTCCGGTATAATGCCCTCATCTTATTTAAGTGCCTTTGGTAGTGGCCTCGTTGCATAAATTTATACAGTGTATCCTGATGAAATCTTGATACAGTTTGCTTATAAATTGTTAATTGAACCTGATATTTCTTTGTAAGTGCTGGTGGCAGTACCGCATAGCTAGTTCTAATCGAAGGGATTAAAGACTTCGAAAATGTTCCCAAATATATAACAGATCCGTGCCTGTCCAGCCCCTGTAACGAGGGGATCGGTTTTCCTTTGTAGCGATATTCTCCATCATAATCATCCTCTATGATGAAACTACCTGTTTCTCTCGCCCATTTTAGCAATTCCATCCTACGGGAAATAGGCATTACCATACCATTAGGGAATTGATGTGATGGAGTAACGTATACTACCTTAGCTTGTGATACTAATAATTCCTTAACAGATATACCACTTTGATCAAGTGAAATCGGAACGGTAGTGATGCGATAATCTTTCAAGACTTGTTTCGTGCGGTGAAACCCCGGATCTTCCAATGCATAATGATAATCCGGTCCAATTAAAATGGATAACAAACCAACTAATTGCTGTGTTCCTGCAGCTATTACTATCTGTTCCGGACTGCAGTTTACTCCTCTCGATTGATATAAATATGCTGCAATCTCTGTCCTTAAAGAATATTCCCCTTGCGGATCGCCCATTTGCAGTAACATACTGTTCTCTTCATAAAGGGCCTCAGTAGTCAATTTCCGCCATAAATGATAAGGAAACTGATCTAAATCGACTTTTCCTGAATTAAAATCAATGAGATATTCTGTATTTTCACTCCGGGATGGTGTCTGTTGGGAATAGTGGGGAGTAGATTCAAAGTATTGGCCTCCTTCAATCTCCTGGACATAAAGGCCTTTTCGTTCTTCACTTTTAATAAATCCTTCAGCACGCAATTGTTCATACGCTGCCTGGACTGTATTTAAACTAATTCCTAAGTGGTTTGCTAACACTCTCTTTGATGGCAGTTTTTCCATTGCCTTAATCTTCCCCCGAACAATCTCCTGCTTAAAATAATCCGATATTTGAAGATATAAGGGCTGTTTACTCTGATGATCTAAAGGCGGTGTGATTTCATTCATTTCTTCACCTCTGGTACCATTCATTTTTACCAATCTGGCTCTTTTGATTATACCAGAGTTTTCTTATAATAATTAAAAAAATAACTGGAGGGATTGACCATGATCAATAGTGTTTCAGAACAAATCAAAGAGTTAGTAACAAAAGAAGAGTGGATAGAAGCATTTCCTGTAATGAAACAGCTCAGAACACATTTAGATAAAGATTTATTTATTAAAATAGTACAGGAAGCAAAAGAATTACATGACTACAGGTTAATTGGTTTATATTCCAATAACGAGATTATTGCATTGAGCGGATTTATGCCAATGACCACTCTCTATAACGGAAAATTCATCTGGGTTTGTGATTTAGTAACAGAAAGCCAGAAGCAATCAATGGGTTATGGAAGAAAACTATTATCCTATATCGAGAACTGGGCAACTCAACATGATTACGGAATTGTCTCACTTTCTTCCGGTTTACTACGAGAGAATGCCCACCGTTTTTATGAAGATAAAATGAGTTACAGGAAAGTAAGCTATGTCTTCCTAAAAGAACTAAAGTGAGTTATATGGTTCATACCGGGATAAGTCCGTATAAAAATGGTTCCGAGCAAAAAATGCGTCTGGAACCATTTTTTTGTTGAGCTCTTCTATGTCAATGGTTTGTACCTTTGCCATGGCGGTATACTTCCTCAAACTTACCGCAATAAATACTTTTTTTGACTATGTCTTTACCTATCAAAGACATTCGAGTGAAACTTAAATTAGCCTTTCAGGAATCCGAGTGCCTTCGCTCCGGTTTTTTCTCACGCCATGGCATTCAGCTCGCTCTGCACCCGCAATATTCTGTATATTACGACTTAGAAATTCATGCAATCGCCTCAACTGGTTTCTGAGGAATTGTTTAATCATGCAGGCGGTTCAGAAAAACACTTACTTCTCAATAAATTTCTCCATCACTGCGAAGTAATTCCCTTCATAATCAGCAAAATTAAATACTCTTCCTGAAGGTAGTTTAGTGATTTCACCCACCGGGAAATTGTTTTCTGCTAACTTCTCATAAAGTAATTCAATTTTATCGGAATAAAACATCAATGAAGGAGTGCCCAAATTTATTTCTGGTTCCATTTCCGCAACCTTCGCTTTATTATGGAGAACGATCGAAGTTTCTGATTCTTTTGAAGGGGCGATTTCCACCCACCGCATCCCATTATCGGTTTTTTGATCAGCGACAATAGTAAATTCAAGCATATCACACCAAAAGGTAACTGCTTTATCCTGATCATTAACATATACCATTACTTGTCCTAATTTATGAATCATCGCCATTACCCCTTTCTCATTAATTAACTGCATTCATATCCATATACAGAACTTCCCACAAGTGACCATCAGTATCCTGGAAACCTCTTTGATACATGAATCCGTAATCTTTCGCTTCTGAAGATATTTTCCCGCCAGCTTGTAATGCCTTTTCCACTAATTCATCGACTTCTTCTTTGCTGGTGACTGACAGGGAAAGAATCGCTTCTGTCTCTTTTTCAGTATTAATGATGGTCTTGTTCGTAAATGTTTTGAAATGATCTTCCACTAATAACATGGAATAAATATGTTCATTGATTACCATACATGCTGCAGATTCATTGGTGAACTGAGGATTAAAAGTAAAACCAATCTTCTTAAAAAAATCCATAGATTTTTTTAAATCTTTTACTGGCAAATTCACAAAAATCTTCTCAACCTTTGTTGCTCCTACTGTTTCACTCATCTTTATCCCAACCTTTCACATCTTAGGTAAATCCATAACTTTATATATGTAAAGTTATGTTGGTAATATCTTATAATATAACTTTATATTTGTAAAGTTATATTTGATTTTCTTTAATTGATCTATTAAGATGGAAAATAGACTTATGCCGAAAAGGGTGAAGAAATTGGGGAAAATACGTGACGCAGAACGGACGAGAAATAAAATTCTAAATGCCGCTAAAGAGGAATTTTTTGAAAAGGGGTTCTCTGGCGCAAGAATAGAATCTATTGCAAAACGTGCCAGCATTAACAAACAGTTGATTTATCATTATTTCAAAGGGAAAGAGGAGCTTATTAATGCGACAATAGCTAATTTCGCTTCCTCTGTGCCAAAGGAAAACCTTACATTACCTGCAGATCCAAAGAAAATTGCAGAATTTCGTTTTAAAGTAAATAATGAATATTTAATGGAATTTCTTAAATTTACTGCATGGGAAGCGGTTGAAGAGATCCCGGAAAACTCGAATGGGGTAGAAAGCAGAAAAAAAGTGTTGCAATCTTATGTGGAAGATATGAAAGCGAAACAACAGAAGGGACTGGTTTCAAAAGACTTGGACCCCGCTCTGATTACATTAATGATGTCAAGTCTGACAGTGTATCCCCTGCTGTATGGAAAAGTGACAGAGATGATCACTGGATTACATCCTGAGGAACAGGAATTTCAAGAGAAATGGGGCGATTTTCTTAACTTAATTAGCGAGAAGATCTTCTCAGATTAACACCTTCCAATAGGAAAATGAGTCTGGGAAAAAACATATCAGTTATAATAAAATCCGAACGATGACGTGAATTCTATCTTCCAATTTTAATGCATATTATGGGGATAATGTGCATTCACTTGAATAGAGTCACCTTGATATTTTTAGTGTGCAAGGGTGGCGCTTCGTCCGATTGCTTCGCTTTCCGCGGGGCTGTCTTCAGCTAACTTGGTGAAGAAACCCGTTTCACCAAGTGGATCTTCTGCTCGTCCTGTCCCGCAGGAGTCTACGCAATCGGCCTACGCTAAAGTATTGCTCTGTTGCAATAATAGAAACATAATAAAATTCTCATAAACATTATATACTTGAAATGTTCATGAGAATTTTTATTTTAACGTATGTTCACCCAATACAGGATATCAAACATCTTCACTGGGTGATTCAAACAGTTTTTTTGTAACCCATATAATGTACACTGATTTTTTCTAATATTCTCGTGTTTTGTGGCACATGACCGGTTATGTCTCACCTTCACTTTTTTTCTGAAGTACACTTATTTTAGTTTAAAAACAGCTGTTTTTCCTTTAGAGATATCTTTTGCTGATTGATCTTTCATCGGTCCTAATTCCACTTCAAATGATTTTTCCTTCCATATTTTATCATACTGCTCTTTATCAAGCACATAAATCTGCAGTAGTTCTCCGGATTCCCCTGCTCCAATTACATCATCATACCCATAATCAAGCAACATACCTTCATCCCACATATACTGTGCTCCATCGTTGACAGTAAGCTTTGAACCGAGAGGAGTTAAGCCAATTTCGGAATCACTATTATTTTCGATAAGGAACTTAACCGTTAGCATTACCATTCCAGTCGTAAAATTTTCGAACCGTGGTGCTTCCACTTCGTTTGGAATAAATTCTGTAAACTGGTATCCTTCCAAAGTAATCGCAAAATCGCTAATAGTCTCTGTTGTTCCTATCCCTTGCTTTTCCTCCAGCATGATCTTTTCACCCATATTCTGGGTAGTTAGTTTATCCTGATAAAAACTTTGATTCTCTGTTACTTTGCTGCTCGCCTCTTCTGTCAGGCCTAAATGAAGGGTTGTTCCATTGCCAAAATTATCATTCACATCACCTTTTGTCGCATGTGGGGCTGGAACTTCTATGGATACAATTCCTTCATTTAAAACACCAGGCATAATTGACTTGCCAAAAGGATAAGCAAAATACCCTGTATATGCTTTTCCTGCTTCGATTAAGTAATCACTAGATGGTGATAACAATGATTGCAATTGTTGCTCCTCTGGCAATAATTCTTTATAATTAGTAAATGATTTTGTTGCACCAGTATAAGTTAAATAAAAGCTTGGCATATAATAAGCGTCTTTATCCGTTTCATTCTTTACCGTATATTTAACCAGAAGGACAGCTCCATCTGTCTCATCGTCAAATGGTATACTGAAATCTGTATGAAAATCAGTTAAATTTGCCAGAACATAAGAATCCACTGAGGTTTTTACACCTTCCATATCGTGTTCAAAGTCTGTAGTACCTTCATACTGAATATCAGCAGTTCCTTCTGTCACTTCCTCCATATAACTAATTACTTCTGAAAAATCAGCTGCTGTCGCTGTATCTGTATTGTCTCCATCAGTTTCAGAGTCGCTCTCTTTATCTTCAGATTCAGTTTCTTCTTCATTAACCTCTTCCTTTTCATCTCCCGTTGTTTCGTCAGCTTCCTCTTTCGGTTGTGCTTCTGTATCCTGACTGCCACAGCCAGCAATTACTATACCAAAGAAGCACGTCATTATAAATAACAATAATAACTTTTTCAAATCTAACTCTTCCCCTCTTAATGGATAAACATCCATATTAATCTACCAATAAGAATTTAGCAATACTTGTTAATGTTGTCAACTTGATACAGATCACTGTTGTATCGATAAGTATTTGTTCCTATTCAATAAAAAATTTTGCTTTTTACTCTTACTCTGTCACTGTTGGCAACCGTTCCGAAAAACTGAAAAATAATGCTTAATTTTGAAAAAGATTCACTTATCCCGTATTAAAATGATACATTATAACTGTTTTCCTGGGAGCTTCCCGATAATTACTTTTATCTAGGTATAATAACTTAAGGCGATTATACTTAACTGAGTTTTATTAACCTAAAAAATCCCCTGACCGCAATAATTCGGCCAGAGGATTGCTATGCATTAGTGAACACATTCATTCTACTTTTCTGAATTTATTTACCTGTTTGTTTAAATCATAAACTATTTCCCTATTATGGTTTGCTTCATCAGATATTGTTGTGACAGATTCCAGCAATGTTGATGTGTTTTCATTAGATTCTAGTACCACATTTACACTTTCCTCAATCGCCATAGTGATCTCTTGTATACCAATTGCCATATTGTTAGATATTCTTCTCAGATCATCTGACTTTTTACTAAACCGGCCTAACATTTCATCAATTGTTTCCATATCATCTTTATAATTTTCCGCAATATTGACGAATTCATCATAATCATCCAGAACAGTGTCTGTTATATATGATAATATTTTGTTAGAGTTTTCAGCTAGCTCCTCTACAGACTCGGTTACAAGCGTGTTGATACTCTGAATATCGTTGGCTGTTTTCTTTGTGATTTCTGCCAGTTTTCTTACTTCTTCCGCCACGACGGCAAATCCTTTTCCTGCCTCACCTGCTCTAGCTGCTTCAATGGAGGCATTTAATGCAAGTAAATCTGTCTGATAGGAAATATCTAAAATATTTGTTGTAAGATCATTTATTTTCTCCACTGAACGACTCTTCTCAATTGATTGTGTCATTGTTTGTTTTATACCTTTTATAATTGTCGAAGTCTGATCTTTACTTTCAACTGATTTTTCGCTGATTTGATCTGCTCTTTCCACTATCCTGCCGACATGGTCAGAATTTTCTTTTGCGTCCCCTGCAATCACATTTGCATCTGCTAAAATATTCTGGGCGCCATCATCAATTGTTTGTATTGTACTGCTAATTTCCTCCATGCTTGCGGATAGTTCGTTTAATGCAATCGAGATCTGTGTTGTTGAATTTTTGGACCCTTCGATATGATTGCTTATATTTTCGGTAGATGTATTGATCGTATTAGAACCTGACTTTATCGAGATCATTGCATTCTGGAGTGTATCCAGGAATCTGTTAATACCATTCGTCATTTGGCCAATCTCATCATGAGATTTACTTTCGATCCGGACTGTTAGATCTCCTTCATTATTTTCAAGCTTATGTATAATATCATGAAGGCTGTTATTTACTTTCTTCAATGGTACCGTGATTGTTCTCCTTGTAATCAGAAAAGCAATGCCTGCCGAAATAATAAATAAAATCGCCATTCCCCATATAATGGCAGTGGATCTCGATACTCTAGACTGTATTAGAGATTTTTCATGGGCGATACTTTCTTCTAACACTTCCTGAAAGTTTCTTTTTGATGTGTTCATTTCTGCAGCTAAAGTCTGTAGTGTGAGATAACTTTGATTTACCGACTCCTCATTATCCTCAGCAATTTCTTCAGCTATTGATCCAGCTAATTCCAGATAGGAACCCAGATCTTCAAAATATGGTTTAAATGCATTTTCAAGTGTATTGCTCATCGACTCAACAGAGAAATCTTCTGTTATTTCTGCCAGTTCTGCTGAGATTTCGTTTGCATTCTGCACACTGGATAATACGCTTTCAGATTTCGCATTATTGTTCGAATTTTCGTCGAGAAGATATGTCTGAATTGATAATTCAATTTGACTCATTTCTTCTGCCAACACTGCCTTCTGATTCTCTAAATTGAGAAAATAATTGGACATTATGTTAGCAGATAATTGGACTTGAGAATTGGTAACACCGCTAAGTGCAGTATTTATTGCAAATAGAAACGTTAAAAATATCAAAATAAATAATATTCGTCGTGCAATAGATTTGCGCATGATTTTCCCCCTTCTTTCCACTTATAATAGGATAATATTTCTAGTAATTTAAGTCTATCAACTAAAAGTTTATGCCCATCGCTTTTAGTTGATGGGGAAATTGCGCTATCCAATTAATTATGCTCCTTATCTGTTTAAATTCGTTATATGGTGGAAAATTAGTTATAATATGTTACATGACGATATAAGGAGCTGTTAGGATTGGAAAATCAAAATAAATTTATATCATTTATTGGCGGCAAAAATATCTTTTACATGCTAGCCTTTTTTATCTTAATTGGTATAATGATCTTTATTTATACAAAAGTTTCGTTTATATTTTATCCTTTAGAGGTGATCCTTTCTACTATTGTGACACCTGTTATTCTCGCATTTATTGCGTATTATTTATTGAATCCGGTAGTAGACTTGCTGGAAAAATTCCGAATTAAGAGAATCTGGGGAATTATTATTCTCATTCTTGGGATCAGCGGTGCTTTTACTGGGTTAATATTATTAACAGCACCAGAAATTGAAGCACAGGTGAAGGATTTAGTGAGAAGTTTTCCAGATTACCTGAAACAATTAGGTACTACTACAGAAGATTGGCTTCAAAATTCATTTCTTGGACCATATTATGATGAGGGATACAACTGGGTAATGGACAGGCTTAGTGAGTTGCCTCAATTAATAGGTACATACATTTCCGATGGGTTTCAAGGTGTTCAAAATGTAGCTAGTACGATAACTAATACCGTTGTGAATATCATAACATTTCCGATTATACTATTCTTCTTATTAAAAGACGGGAAAAAGTTTCAGCGTTTTGTAATCAAAATATTCCCGCCAAAATTCCGGGAGGATGCCAGAAATATTTTAAATAATATGGATACACAAGTAGGTTCTTACATCCAGGGCCAGATTATTGTTGCATCAGTAATTGGCATTCTGCTTTTTATTGGTTATTTAATTATCGGACTCGATTACGCTTTTACTTTGGCCATTGTAGCTGCTGTTACGAGTGTTGTTCCATATTTAGGGCCTACTATTGCTATCATTCCTGCAGCTATTATAGCGATAGTAGACTCTCCGTTTATGCTATTGAAATTAGCTATTGTTTGGATTGCCGTACAATTTTTAGAAGGTAATTTCGTTTCCCCAAATATTATGGGGAAAACGATGCAAATTCATCCACTAACTATTATTCTTGTCTTACTTATAGCTGGTAATCTATTTGGAGTTGTCGGCGTAATACTCGGTATTCCCGGATATGCTTTAGTAAAAGTTATCGGCACATACATCTTTTATAAATTTAAAAAACGATATAATAAATATTTCGGAGACGAAACCGGTAAATATGAAATAGAATAATCCGCATTTTGCGAACATTCGAGCACATTTATTAAGCATAAATAAAACGATAGAGGATTTTTATCCCCTATCGTTTTATTGTGTTATTTTAAATTATCAATTGCCGCTCTTTCAATTGGAAGGCCATTTTTATAGCGTTCAATAAATTGTTCAAATCCTGCCACATCCTGAGGATCTGGAGACACTGTTTTAACTGCCTGATCTGCAAAAACCTGATTATTTAAGTAGTCATCAAGCGTTTCATTATCGGCTTTATTCAACATAAAGGAACCAAGCAGCGCCATACCCCATGCACCGCCCTCACCTGCTGTCTCCATAACAGAAACCGGAACATTGAGTGCACCAGCCAGGACACTTTGTCCAACACCTTCAGTCTTAAATACACCACCATGGCCCAGGATTTCATCAAGCTTGACACCTTCTTCTTTGATCAGGATATCCATCCCAATTTTCATTGCTCCAAAAGCTGTCATTAAATGTGTGCGCATAAAATTAGCCAGATTGAAATTACTTTCAGAGTTCCGTACAAATAATGGACGCCCTTCTTCAAAATGTGTCATATGCTCACCCGATAAATAGCCGTATGACAACAGACCGCCTCCATCAGGATCTCCCTCTAGTGCGTGGTTAAATAATGTGCCATACAATTTATCCATATCTACATCCATACCGATTGCTTTTGAAAACTCTCCAAATAATCCTACCCATGCATTTAAATCGGATGTACAGTTATTGGAGTGTGCCATTGCTACTAAATTACCAGTCGGTGTCGTTACCAGATCAATTTCAGGGTATACTTTTGACAAATCCTTCTCCAATACAACCATTGCAAAAGCAGAAGTACCTGCAGAAACATTACCTGTACGTTTCGCCACACTGTTCGTTGCTACCATTCCTGTTCCCGCATCTCCCTCTGGCGGGCAGAGTGGTATTCCTGCTTCTAATTCTCCAGCAGGGTCAAGCAGCTTTGCACCTTCTTCTGTAAGAGTACCTGCACTTTCTCCTGCTACTAATACTTCTGGCAGGATATCTTCCAGCTTCCAGGAAAGATTGCGAGAGTTAATTAATTCATTAAATTGTCCGATCATTTTTTGATTGAATTTTTTAGTATTTAAGTCTATAGGGAAAACGCCTGATGCTTCACCAACGCCTAATACTTTCTGTCCTGTAAGTTTCCAGTGAACATATCCCGCTAAAGTGGTCTGGAAAGCTATATCTCCAATATGATCTTCCTGATTTAAGATCGCCTGATACAAGTGAGCAATACTCCATCTTTGGGGAATATTATAATTAAATAACTTTGTTAATTCCGTTGCAGCCTGCTCTGTAATATTATTTCTCCATGTACGGAATGGGACCAGCAGCTCTTCGTTTTTATCAAAAGCCATATATCCATGCATCATTGCACTGAACCCAATTGCTCCTACCTTTTTCAAGTTAACACCATATTGCTGTTTAACATCACTAGCCATTTTTTGATAGCTGTCTTGTATCCCCTTCCAAATTTCATCAACACTGTATGTCCAAATGTTGTCCACATAGCTGTTCTCCCAATCGTGGCTGCCTGATGCAATCGGAGCATTATCTTCTCCAATAAGTACTGCCTTAATGCGGGTAGATCCCAGCTCGATACCTAAAACCGTTTTACCATTCTGAATTGCCTCTTTAATTTCCATACTCATATTATTTTTCCTCCAATAGAATATAAATTAATATTAAATAAACTAGCAATCAATTATTCATGATAAATTATGATGAATCTCTTAAACTTGTCTGTACAAATAATTATATTACTAAACAATCAAAAAAATTCTTTATTTGTCTCTTTTATATTATATCTTCATATATATTCATATGATATCACTTACAATATACACGCGTCAATCACAATTTGTCCGTACGTGTATATTCGCAAACAAATATCTTTTTTAATAAAATAGAAGGATTTTTTCCTCCCTCTCACTGAATTATAAACGAGTATATAACTTATTAGGAAAGGGAGAGAAGATATGTTTTCTATCGGCAGTATATTTATACCTGTGACAAATTTAGAGAGCTCAACAGAATGGTTTGAGAGAAACTTAGATTTAAAAAAGATATCCGATTGGGAGGATGGGGCGGGATTCTGTTTGCCAAGCGGTTCAGCACAACTCTCTTTAGTAAAAGTGGCATCAGCACAAGCTACTGAATTTGAAATCATCAGAAATAACAGAAATTCTTATTATAACTTCTTTGTGAATGATATTGAAGCAGCACATGATAAACTAATTAGTAATGGAGTCAAAACAAGTGAAATACAAGACTATGATGATATGAAATTTTTTGATTTCTTTGACTTAGATAACAATCCATTTAGTGTAGTGTACGAAGACATTAACTCACCATTCCATCCTGATAACATCAGGAAAATGCAAGAAAAACGGTAAGAAGCAGGGTAAAATTCCTGCTTCTTGACGGTTGCGTTTTAATATGATGATGATATTTACTCCAAGATTTAATTACAGAGAAATCTCTTTTCCTTGCTTAATCGATTTTAAGGCCGTACTTACCATCTGGAAGCTGTGAATATTATCAGAGATATCTGTCAACGGCAATCTGCTTTCATCAATGGAACGAATCATCTCTGTAATGGAATATGCCCGATCTACTAAATCCATTTCAGGGATCACTAAATTCTCTTTCGTTCCATCATTTCTGAGGATACAAGGCTTATCATTAATGAGGGTAATTGCCCCTTTTTCACCATACAGCATAAAATCCCCATTCCATGAAGTTTCACGGACACTTGTTACCCAGCTCGCAAAATAATTTACCAATATATTACCAAGTTTAATAGTAGCGCTTACATTCGGGTTACCTTTAAACCAGCTCCATGAAGGTCTCATGCTTTTCGCGTATATGCTAGTTGGATTTTCATCTAATAAATATCGCATGAGATCAAAATGATGGATACTCATATCTTCGACAATAATTTCATCATATTGATCACGCCAGCCACCAAATTTTGTCGCTTTTCGAAAATTCCATTCCACGTATTCTATTGGCCCAGCCATATGGGCATTAACAGCATTCTTTATTGCTTGAATCTCAGGTCTGTAACGATAATTCTGACTAATCATTATTGATTTTGAACACGACTTTGAAAATTCAGTTAGTTCGATAGCATCCTTTTCAGTATGTGCTATGGGTTTCTCCATAAATACATGTAAGTCGTTTTCCAATGCCCTAATTGCTATTTCTTTATGCGTCTGAGGTGGTGTAACAATTACTGCAATTTCGGCCACTATCTCCTCAAAAGCACGGTTATAGTCTGTAAAACAGGGAACTTTCTCATTTTGCAAAAGTTCTTGTGCTCTTTTCTGGTTATCGATGTCCACATCTACAACAGCTACAATTTCTATCTCCTCATGCTGATGTAATATCTCCAGCCATGATAGACCAAATCCTCCTGCACCAACTTGAATTACTCTCTTTTTAAGCATTCACTCACCTACTTTTTCATATTTACCAAATGATAACAGATGTAAGTGAAAATTGGGAACAATTTAAACTATATTTTAGTTAATAGTAATCAAATTCATTCCTTCACTGATCCTGAAGTTAACCCTGATACGATTCGTTTCTGGAAGAGCAATACTAAAATAACGATTGGGATGGTTACAATAACGGTTGCCGCTGATATATCTCCCCAAGGTATCGAGAACTCACTTTGATACATTGAAATACCTACAGGCACAGTTCTCCACAAGTCATCACTGTTAATTGTTAAGGCAAATAAATACTCATTCCATGCAGCAATAAACACTAAAATCCCTGTTGTAAATATACCAGGAGTTGCTAATGGGAAGATAATTTTTCTAAAAGTTTGAAAAGGACTTGCCCCATCTAACTTAGCTGACTCCTCCAATTCAAATGGGATCTTCTGAAAGAATGTGGAAAGAACCCAAATAGATAAAGGCAAACTGATGGTTATATAAGGAATAACCAGCCCAAAATAACTATTCCGCAATCCTAAAGATGTAATTAAGTTAAACATTGGTGAAATGATAGCAATTTGCGGGAACATTGATGCTGCTAGTACAATCCCTAAAAATAAGCCTTTTCCTCTAATAGGTAATCTTGTAACAGCATATGCAGCAAAGGCTGCAAATCCAACCGATAACAATGTGGTTATACTTGATACAACAAAACTGTTTAACATATAACGCATTAAAGGGCGATTAGTTAAGGCTGCTTCGTAAGAAGATAATGTAGGATTTGTTGTGAACCATTTAAACGATGTAAATATCTCTCCAACAGGTTTTATTGATGTAAGGAAGACCCAAATGAATGGGAACATAACTAAAAATACAAAAATAATGAGAAAAATATAGAAGCCAATGCCTGCTCGTTTCATACGATTTCTCCTTTCTATTTCATACGTCCAGCGAATAAATCAGAGCCAATCAGGCGTACATAGATAAAACTGATTAATGCAACACATAGGAATACAATGACTGACAGAACAGAACCTTCTCCAAAGTTTTGTTGGGAAAATAATGTTTTATATGCATAAATGGAGATCGACTCAGTTGCATTTGCTGGTCCTCCACCAGTTAGTACATAAATCAAGTCGAATACTCTGAAAGCGTCAAGTGTTCTAAATAATAATGCAACAAGAATAGAAGATTTTAATAAAGGTAATGTGATTTTAATGAATTGCTGGAATCTGTTCGCACCATCAACATCACTTGCTTCATACAAAGACCTGGGGATTGTCTGCAAGCCAGCAAGTAAAAGCAGAGCCATGTACGGTGTTGTCTTCCACACATCAGCAAAAATTACCGAAAACAGTCCACCACTTGATGTTGAAAGCAGCCATGAAGCATCTGAAATTATACCAATTTGTTCAAAGTAATGACCGATGATACCAGATTGACCATCATATAAGAATCCCCACATCATTGCAGCTACCGCTGTAGGGATAGCCCAAGGGATAAGTACAGACGCACGTACTAATCCACGACCTCTAAATGCTCTGTTGATTAATAATGCAATAGCCAAGCCTAAAATCAGCTCAAATGATACGGAAACCACTGTAAAATAAACCGTATTTCCAAGAGATTGCCACATTCTCTGATCTTTAAGGTATTTCCCATAGTTGGCAAAACCGATAAAGTTAGATTCCAATATATTTTCACTTGTAGCAGTCAGCAATGAGCTTGTTTGTGAAAGACTTTGTGCCAGTTGTTCATTTTCTGTTGAATCTGCAATTGTCTGGAATTCAACTGCTGATTCCTGAAGCGCAGAACGATACTCTTTAGCAAAATCATTGTCTACTTCTGTGTATTTAAGATTTTCATCCGTCACTGGCTGGTAGTTCATTAACATTTCATCAATTTGCTTAATTTTTTCACTTATTTCCGAGTTACTTATCAGCTCGCCATGATAACTGTCCACCACTTCTCTTACCTGCTCTACAGCTGCTGATACTTCTCCATCTGCATTACTTTCCAGGTTCGATAATTGACCTTCAATATAAAAATAATTATCTGCATATCGCTCCAAATCAATAGTTGCATTTAACATTTTCTGTGATCTGGTTGGATCATTTAAGCGATAATCAAATAAACTGTTATAAAATGACTGTGCAACAGGCCAAAGTGTTACAACAAATACTAAAATTAATGATGGCAAAATCATCGCATAACCCAACTGCTTTTCATTCAACTGAAATTTGCCTAACTTCTTCATCAACCTGCCCTCCCTTTCTATCAAATACACCTGAAAACAAGATGTACTTGAAAGAAAAGCAAGATGAGAGAGATGCTGCCCACCTTGCTTTTTGATATGTGAATTTTAAGTAGTTTATTCAGCCATCGCTGCTTCCATTTTTGTCTGCATATTTTGTGCTGCTTCCTCTGCTGTTTGATCACCAGTCAAAAATTTAGAAATTTCAATCTGCATGATATCCGAAATCTCCGGATAGATTGGTGTAACAGGACGAGGAACAGCAGATTGCAATACTTTTACGAATTCCGGATTCGAGAATAATGGACCAGCCTCCTGTACTTCCGGATCATCATAGAGTGCCTCTAAAGTTGGTGCGCGACCGCCATGAACCGCAATTATTTTCTGACCTTCTTCACCTGTCATAAACTTCAGGAATTCCCATGCTTCCTCAGGATGTTCTGTGTAGCGGTTAATCATTCCCATCCAGCCACCTAATGTCGCTGCATGTCCTGCATCCCCCGCCGGCAATGGTGCAATATCTACTTTATCTACAACGGAAGAACGTTCCTCATCTTGCGAAGATGCCTGAAGATAAGGCCAATTACGTGCAAACACTGCATCGCCAGCTATCCATGCATTTTCCGTCTCTGTTTCCATAAAATTCAGTATATTGTCTGGTACGAAATCTGAATTAACTATTTCCGCTAATTTCTCCAGGCCTTTGATTGTTTCAGGACTGTTAACGACTATATTGTTGTTCTCATCAATAACTTGCCCGCCATAAGATGCAATAAATTCAATATAGTTACATACCAGCCCTTCGTACTGTGCCGCCTGCATTAAATAACCAAACTGCGTCCCCTGCTCTCCCTGAAGCTCACTTGCCTGCTTAATTAAATCATCCCAAGTCTCAGGTGCCTCCTCCACAATATCTGTCCTGTAATATAGCATTCCGGCATCAGTAAACTTTGGCATCGCCCATTGCTTTCCATTAAAATTTGCTGCGGCTACAGTACCAGGAAAATATGCATCCATGTCAATACCGTCCCGCTGGATGAATCGATCTAATTCCAGCGCATAATTCGCCTGTGCAAACTCTGCCGGCCAAATAACGTCTGCATCAAACACATCAACCTCAGAACTCATCGAGCTAAACATTGTCACATATTGATCGTGGGATTGACCTGTATCTGCAGGCATTTCTCTGAATTCAATATTAATATTTGGATGTTTTTCTTCAAATGCTTCAATAACTAGATCAATCGCACCAGTTGTATCTACCCCGCGTGCATACACAAGTGTAACCTCTTCGTCATTTGAAGCGCTTTCATTTTCTTCATTTGTATTATTATTTTCGGTGTCATCAGAATTTGTTCCGTTGGCTGAATCAGTTCCACTGTCCTCGCTGCACGCCATTACAAAAACAGACATCAATAAAATAAAGACAACAATAAATAACTTTTTCATCTGTACCATAACAGAACCCCCATTTATATTTTTTGATCGATTCCACTTTAGATGAAATCGATTACATTTATGATTATAACAAATTCCAAATACATGTCAAACACTTTTTTATCATCCCCGATTACAGCAGATATTCAGGATAGTATCTGCACTTAATAAAAACGTGTTTTGATGTTCTCATTCATTTAGTTTCTTATTATGATTTTATTCTGCCAACGGAAAAAAATTCACCTTAACTATTTATTATTAAGGTGAAGACTAAAGAATAACTTATACCATGAAATTACGTAGATTCACGGATGATCAGTTCGTGTTCCAGAATAACATCATCCACTTTCTCACCACGGGTTTTTTTTATTAACATTTCTACAGCTGTGCACCCCATTTTATACATTGGTTGAGAAATCGTTGTTAAAGAAGGATATGTCATATTGCTGAAATCTATTTTATCAAATCCAGCAATTGCCATCTCTTCAGGTACACGAATACCCTTTATATTCAGTTCTTTTAAAGCCCCAATAGCCAATACGTCGGATACAGCAAAGATAGCAGTGAATTTCTGATTCCGTTGCAATAACGATCTCATACTTTGCTGTCCTGCATCAAATGATACATCTCTTGCGGTTAATATCCAGCTCTCATCATAATCTATTTTATACTCTTCCAACGCCCTTAGATATCCTCTTTTTCGTTCTCTTGCATACAGAAATTTTTCGTCAGCATTAATGAGGGCAATTCGTGTATGGCCCTGTTTCAATAAGTATCTAGTCATCTGATATGCTGCAAGCTCACTATCAATTGTTACATAGGATAGACTCTTATCTTTATCATATTCACTGCAATGAACAATTGGAAACTGCTTTGCTAAATGAATTAACTTTTCTTTATTTAATGTCGGATCCATTGAAATGACACCGTCGGCTAAACGATTTCGTAATAATTCAAAATATACATTTTGCCGCTCAGGTTTAGAGTGTGTTTGACAGAGCAAGATATTGTAGCCATTTTCTATTGCGGTCTCTTCTATTCCCTCTACGATATTGACATAGAACGGGTTAGAGATCATAGGCAATAGGACAATAAACATTCTGCTTTCTGATGTACGTAAATTGCGGCCAAGTATACTTGGGGCATAATCAATTTCCTCCATCACTCTCTGTACTTGCAATCTCGTTTTTTCAGCAACTGCTGAAGGATTATTTAATACACGAGAAACAGTTGCCACTGATACGCCTGCTTTTCGTGCAACATCCTGAATGGTTGGCATGCTAGTTCCCCTTTCTGCTATCCTTAATGTAATCCATTACATTGTCTATTGCATTATATTCTAGTTTAATGGAAGATTTACGAGATACTCTCCAGCACAACAGATTCAAACTGTTATAATACTATTTCAGTAAATACACCGGGTGTTAAGTGCTGTGATAAGTGTGATCAGTCCATTCTTCTGTTTTTGTTTATAACCCGATATAACTTGTATTACCTCTACAAAGTTGTAGGAATTCCAGGAAATTGACTATTTCCTTATCCCAGAAATCCCATGTATGTCCGTAACCTTCCGCTAAGTGATAAGTATAGTCATAAACTCCTTGCTTCCGAAAGAAGGAACAAAGTATTTCGTTTAAGTCCAGCCATGGATCGAGGCTGCCGCATGCATGGTAGATTTTAGGCAGAGGCTGACCTGTCTCGATTGCTTTCATTGCCAGAAACTTGAGGTCATGGTTAGTTCCTTTAATCTCACCATCACCAAATACCTCTATTCTCCCCCTTGCTTTTTTACTGCCATCATTTTCAAAAGAAACATCAGACTTGTCACCAGCTGAAAAAGCACCAATTGCCGAATATATATCAGGCCGGGCAAGGCCGTTTCTTAAACACCCGTATCCCCCGTTAGAAAACCCTGCAATATAATTATCTTCACGTTTTGGCGAAAGAAGCGGGAAAATTTGACGAAGAATGAATGGCAATTCCTCAGTCAGATATGTAAAGAATTTCCCTCCATGTTCCATATTAGTAAAACAAGAGTTTAACCCACCTGGAGTAATGACAGCGATATCATAATCATTCGCATATCGTTCTATATTGGTCATACGGAGCCATGCGGACTCATCCCCTGAACCGCCATGGAGTAACCATAATACTTTCCTCTTATTGTTTCGTCTGTAAGGTTGCTTTTCCTGTGGTAAAATTATGTTTACCGGCATCTCCATCCCTAATACATTCGAATGAACAAAGGTTTCTATTAGAGCCATTCATTTAACCCCCTTTTTCTCAGACAACCATATGATGAATTCACTTAATGAGCGATCCAAGTTCTTCCACTTATCGGGAAATTGCTGAATTTCTCTTATGGAACAGGATAGGCCGGATCTTTGTAAATATTCCGCAAACAACCGGTTATCTTTCCTGTAATCATCCACGTCACAGGAAAGATAGAATTGTGTCCGTGAAGACAGAACTTCAACTGCATAAAGATCATGTTCTGTTCCCTTCAGATCATCGTTTAATCCAAAGATATCCAATGATTGATCCTGAGTGAGCCGCCGGGAGATGCTGTCAATATCAATTGGAGCAGAGAAAGAGGCTGCTTTTTTAAATTTATCAAAGGCCAACAAGCCAGCTTTCAACGCACCGTATCCTCCAATCCCGTTTCCGGCAATTATGCGTTCCTCCGAAAGCGGAAACATTCTTTCACAAATAGCAGGTAATTCCTCGGTTATAAAGCTGAAATACTTTTTACCAGAAAACATATCCGTATAATACCCTAAATGGCCCATTGGCATAACAACTGCCATGGAAAGTTCTTCTATATGTGTTTCAATGTTAGTCTTTCTTAACCATGAGGTGTGGCCATCTCCCATATCATGAAGCAAATACAGAACTGGGTAATCTTTATCAGTCAGTATGGGGCTCTCAGGCAACAACACTTCCATCTGGACTGGCATTCCCAGGGTCTCTGAATGGAAATGGACGTGAAGCCAATGCATATCTATCAATCCTCCAATAAGATAAGATTTTTGATAAAGCTACCGTATTGCTCTTGTAATCTTGTTATTTTCCTCTATAAGTTCATCCGAATCGATCACATTTTTTACTACATCTCTTTATTTAGTCGAAGCGTGGATAACTTAATAATTATTAATCATTGTACTATTTATCGATGGTCAAATCTAGTTCTCCGGTCGTTCCCGCTATTATTTATTTCTCTAATAAAATAGAGATGGTTACCTGCATTAAGCAGAAAACCATCTCCAGAATTCATACGATATTGATCGTACAACTATACGTCCTTGTAAGTTTGACTAATGCTTACCTGACTTCTTTTAACTGAAGCGAATCTAATTTATTTTTAATGAGCGATATAATATATTCACGATCTGCAGGGTTCTTCTCAAAATCAAGCTTATCAACATTTATTTTTAATAACGGAGAAGCACTATATGCATCAAAATATTCTTCATACTCTTTGTTTAGTCTCTCCCAATAGGAAATTTCTGTATCCATCTCATAGCTTCTTCCACGGTTATTGATACGTCGAACTGCTTCTTCAAGCGAAACTTCCAAGTAAATCATTAATGTTGGAGGCTGACAATGTTCCATCATATTTTTAAACAAATTTAAATAAATATCGAATTCTTCTTCAGACATTTCTCCCCCATCTTTTAGCATTTTAGCAAAGATTACATCACCGTAAATAGAACGATCTAATACTGCTTTGGGGATTTTACTGGCATTTTTAATATGATTGAACCGTTCATTCAGGAAGAAAACCTGTAACGGAAAACTGTAACGTTCACGATCATAGTAAAATTTATCTAAAATCGGGTTATTGACCACAGGCTCTTCAAAAGGTGTATACCCTAATTCTTTTACAATTATGTCCATTAATGTTGTCTTACCTGCCCCTACAACCCCATCTATTGTTATCATGTTTAATTCTTCTCCTTCGGTTTTTTTTAACAATTTTAAGCAATCAGCATAAAAGCTTCCCATCATACTTATCTCCTTTAGAAAAACTGTAACTATCCTCAGATGTTTTATTCTTACTAGATCCTTATGGATAAGCAGCCTACTCATTATATCACAATTCAAATCACAATATATTGATTTATGTCATTGAAATGATACCAGATGTTGGATTTAATAAATGGAGGGCAATTAAGAAAAAAGAAACAGCACGGTCCATAAAAAAAGACACTACATCTTCGTCGAATATTGACGATATTAAAAATATATAGAAAGAAAAATAAATGGAGGCGACACACCATGAATCACCAGAAAAATGCCGATAAAGTTACTACGATGATTATATATTCAATTATTTTGTTAACTATGATATTGGCTTTTGTAAAATTTGGTTTTATAGCAGGTTTAAAAGAATCAGTTCCAGTCATTGTAACTGGGGTCGTTGTAACAGCATTTTATTTCACCAGAATTAATAGCAATATCAAAGGATTATGCTATGCTGTTCTTATTGTTTTAATTGCCATCATGCATTTCTTGACTCCCGGCATGGAATTTAATGGAGCCTATGGATTACTCTTATCTCTTGCCGTTGTTTCCATGTATTTTAATAAGAAGTTAGTTTTTATTCATGGAATACTAGTAAATATCGCTCTAATTACAGTGTATATCATCAACCCTCACGCAGTATTAGGTGAAGCTGTACGTATCACTTTATTTCTTCTTGTTTTCATTAATGTAAATGGGATCTTGGCCAGTCATTACTTTGTAAACAAGTGGGGATCAAATCTTATCACAGAATCACAAAACAAAGCTAAAGAAGCATTAGGGTTAGTAGATGTTATTAATATAACACTTAACAAAGTGAAAGAAGGTTCCACCATATTAAATAACAGCATTAATGTATTTTCAGGAAATCTCGAATCTAATAAGAATAAAATAGAAAACGTGAATTCCACAGTACAGGATATGGCAAAGGGAATACAACATCAAGCAGAAAGTATTAGCAGTGTCAGCGAAAGTATAAATGATATTGCAAGCCAAATGAATGAAACGAAAAAGGCATCTGAAAACGTGTTAGAAAACACTAATCTTATGATGGAAAAAGTCACAGGCGGAACTGAAAAAGTACATCAAATGGGAAATCAAATGAATACAATTAATGATGCGGTAGGTACCTCTTTGACGATTGTTAATCAACTGCAAGGAAAAACAAACGATATAATCAGCAGCTTGAATGCAATTAACCAAATTGCAGAACAAACAAATCTATTAGCATTAAATGCATCAATTGAAGCAGCTAGAGCCGGCGAACACGGAAAAGGATTTGCTGTTGTCGCTGATGAAGTAAGAAAACTCGCAGAAGGCAGTTCAAGTATTGTCAATGAAATTAACACAATAATTATGGATCTTTCCAAGCAAACTGAAGAAGCTTTACAGACTGTAAATCAAGGTGACACAGCCTTAAAAACAGGTAATGAAATATTAGGTGATGTGATGGTGTATTTCGAGGAGTTTACAGACGGCTTTCAAAAGACTAGTCAATCAGTTAATACTGAAACACAAATGATCGAAAAAGTATCTACTAATATCGTTTCTATCCAGGATCAAATTATGAATGTTTCAAGTATTTCTCAACAACAGGCAGCTTCAACTGAGGAAGTAGCAGCTACAATGGAAGACTGGATCCAGGACGTTGTCTCAATGGACGTTACAATTAACGAAATAAATGTGTTAAGTAATGAATTGGAAGAAATCACCAAAAACGAAGGCAGTTAAAAACAATTATCAAAGCCGGACAGTCAGTATCTATACCTGGACTATCCGGCTTTGCATATCTAACCAATTATCATTTTATACTTGTGCAAATAAACAGCGAGGCATCCTGATTCATAAAAATTTGTTCACCATGATAAAATGTTTTCAAATCAATAGTTTCAAGTCCAACTTCGGATAAAATTTTTCTCAGTTGTTCATGCGAAAAACCATTATGAACTTTCGGATGTGAAATTTTATCATTTTTATTAAAATCGATGATTATTAATTTACCGTCTTTATTCAGTACATTGTACAATATTTCCAATATTCCCTTAGGATCAGGGATATGGAGAAGGACTAGCGACATTAAGACAATGTCTCCTTTAAGTTCTGGTTTCTGTTGAGTAAAATCTGAATATAAGACTCTAGAATTAGCAATACCTTTTTGCGAAATTTTTGCTTTGGCCACCTCCAGCATTTCCTTTGAGGAATCCACCAGAAGGACAGTTTCTACTAAATCAGTTAATTCTAAACTAATTAGTCCTGTTCCGCTGCCATAATCAATTAGAGACTTCGATGCGCTGTTAAGTAATTCTGGCCTTACCTCCTTCACAATAATTTTAGCTAATTCCATTCTTTCTTCTGTATCATATCTTTTGGCCATTTTTTCAAATATATTATTTCCCATTATTCACCCCCCTGTATATTAGTATAAATCTCACGTAAGATCTGTGGCCCTGTTTTTCATTTTTTTCTTTACAAGAGCAATTAAAAAAAGAAGCGGAATATAACAAAGCAGCAGAACGAGCCCGCTGGTCCCAATGATTTGTGCCATTATGTAGGAAAAATGCATTTCTATTAACTCACTGTTCACAAAATGGAAAACAATAAGTAAACCAATTAATACAAAACTCTGCTTAACTTTCGGAAATGTCATTTTTACAGACCGGATTGCTGACCATAAATAGATACAAATGACAGGCATAACTACCAATAGCCATGTAAAGATAAATATAAACTCAAATCGCTCGAGAAAAGGAAACTGGATAATTTTTATCATTGTTAATGTAGGCCATGTTAAATGTTCCAGCTTTCCAAGTGAAAAAAACATCAGGGTAATGATCGTGATCGTAGTGTATAGGATTGTGGTATAAAATATTGCCAAATGCCCCCATTTACTCGAATACTCTCTTTCCCTGATAAACGGGAAAAATACGAGGACTGCTTCAAAACCTAAAAAAGTCGGTGCAGTTGCTCTAGCGGAAATCACATAGTCTTTCAGTTCAGAATTAAACAAAGGTAAAATATAGGACACTTCAGAATAATTAAGCAAATACACGAGAGAAAGCAGCAAGAGGCTCGGAATAACAACACCCCAGTATGCAATTGCTGTTATAATTCTAAAGCCACCCAATACAATGTAGTAAATTATAATAGAGAAAAGTAACGAGAACTCCCAACTATGTATCCCATCAAAAACCCAAAGTTGAAGAATATCAATATAAGAATGTAAAGTAAAGAGACTTGCAAATGAAAAGTAACATGCCAGTACAAGATTAAGAAGTCCACCAATTATTTTCCCGAAAACTTCCTTATGAAATGACAGGATATCACCTGAATCTGACTGTTTTAAAATAAATACGATCATAAAGAAAATTATGTGAAGCATTAAACCAAATGCAAAAACAGAAATCCATGAATCTCGACCTGCTCCCTCAATTATATGTGATTGAAATTTTAATACACCCACTCCTGTTTGAGTGGAGTGCATAAGGAAAAATAGTAAATATGGTGAAACCAGCTTTTTTTCTTCCACGATTGATTTCATAGTAATCCATCCTCGTATAATATGTTTAAGAGCTCATTTTAGAGGAATTTCCAGTTGGATCCGGATCCCCTTGAAGGCCCTCTTCGCATTTCGCGAAATGTTATTAATTAGTAAGTTTTTAAGTAATGAGAAAGTCATTGCTTCCTCATTCACATCTTTTTCGTTTTGCTTCACCAGTGGGTGGGGGAAGCGTGACTAACATGTTGTATAGATTGCTTTTACGCAGATGATTCTGATCATATGCTTATTTAAGATACCCAAAAATAAAATATGTGAAATGGCGGAGGGTGGGGGATGCCCCATTTTATGACTCCGTCATTTTTTTATAGACATTCAGACTAGCCCATTGGACAATGATAGGGACAGAACTTTTTTAGGAGATTGCTTTTCCTCCTTGCGGCCATATTGGACTGCTTATTTAGCCTGCTACCCGTCGTTCATCACGAAAGGTCTAACCACTGGATGCGCCGTTCAGATTAAGGAATGTAGCGATAAATGGCCTTTTTCTGAATCGAGTG
>NZ_FOGL01000032.1 GCF_900111195.1 Gracilibacillus ureilyticus | reverse complement strand
CTAACATTTTGTTATAGACAAAGCGAACACAACCAAAGGTTTTATGCATCAACAAAGCCTGTTCCTCCGTTGGATACAATCGAAACTTATAGGCCTTGTTAAGTTTCGACACATCCAATCACCTCCCTTTCTCACTCTCATTATAGAACATAAGTTCGATAAAAGCAACTCCTTTGGGATATCTCCCAACCGACATTCATCTCCCCCTTACCGTTGGACTACGGCCTTCACACGCTTGAAGAGGGAGACTTCTGTCGGAAGTTCGTTAAAAATAGTATAACACAGGATAGAAAACCAGGTTCCTGGCAAGAGGTAGTTCTATCTGCATAGTTCTATAATAATACAAAAATTTACTATAACATTACTTTCCCTTTACCTCTGCTTAAAAATAGTCAAGTAGGATATTAATAGAGTAATAATTTAGGAGGGAATATATTGAAGATTAGTAAAAAGATTTTATCACTTGCCGTAGTTGCTGGTGTCGCTTTCTCTAGTTTATCAGGGGTAGCATCTCCAGTTCTGGCAGAAAAAGAAGAAGAGAATCCAGAGATTAAAAATGTGATTTTCTTAGTTGGTGACGGAATGGGAGTTTCCTATACTTCTGTATATCGTTACTTCAGTGACTCAAAAGAATCAAAATTCGTTGAGCAAACGGGATTTGACCCATACTTAGTGGGACAACAAATGACATATCCTGAAGATCCAGAGGAGAATATTACTGACTCTGCTTCTGCTGCAACCGCAATGTCTGCTGGGGTAAAAACATATAACAACGGGATCGCAGTGGATAACGACGGTTCCGAAGTGAAAACCGTTTTAGAAAGAGCAAAGGAATTAGGGAAATCAACTGGACTTGTCGCTACTTCAGAGATCACTCACGCTACACCAGCATCTTTTGGTGCACATGATCACAGCCGTCACAATATGAATGAAATTGCTGATGATTATTACGATGAATTAGTTAATGGCGAGCATAAAATTGATGTTTTACTTGGCGGTGGAACAGACTTATTTGATCGTGAGGACCGTAACCTGATCGAAGAATTTGAAGAAGATGGTTACAGCTATGTCACTACAAAAGAAGATCTTTTTGAAGATGATAATGAACAAGTATTAGGACTTTTCGCAAACCGCGGATTACCTAAATTGATTGATCGTACAGAAGAAACGCCTTCATTAGAAGATATGACAAGATCTGCTATCGATCGTTTGAATCAAAACGAAGAAGGATTTTTCTTAATGATTGAAGGTAGCCAAATAGACTGGGCTGGCCATGATAACGACATTGTAGCAGCAATGAGTGAAATGGAAGACTTCGAAGGTGCATTTAATGCAGCAATCGAGTTCGCGATGGAAGATGAACATACATTAGTTGTCGCAACAGCAGACCACTCTACAGGCGGTTATTCGATTGGTGCTGATGGTATTTATAATTGGTTCAGTGAGCCGCTTAAAGCAGCAAAACGCACACCAGATTTTATGGCTGCAGAGATTGCAGGTGGTGCGGACGTGGAAGAAACACTAGCTGAATACATCGATTTGGAACTTACTGAGGAAGAAATTCAATCAGTAAAAGATGCTACTGAAACAGAAGACACTGTGGAGATCGATAACGCAATTGAGAAAATTTTCGATCAGAGATCTCACACTGGCTGGACTACAGGTGGACACACTGGTGAAGACGTCCCTACTTATGCTTTTGGTCCAAGCTCTGAGCGATTTATCGGTCAAATTGAAAACACGGATAATGCCAAAATCATTTTTGATATATTAGAAAATGGTGAAAAAGACATCGTAATTGAAGATAAAGACATTGTAGAAGAAGAAGAAGAAGCTGACAACGCAGAAGAAAAATAAAAGTATCTGCCTTACATGACAACCAATCATGTAAGGCTTTTTCACAAAATGTAAAGGGGCACATATAATGAGAAAATTTTTACTACTGTTTATTTTAATTATTGCACTTGCCGGATGCTCAAATGAAAGTGAAGCAGAATCAAAACCTAAAGAAAAACCGGAGTATTTAGATGGTTATGTACTTAATCCGCAAGTACCGGATGACAGCATGTTACTAGAAGAACAAGAGAGTGTAGAAGACGAAAAAGGAAAAGCAACATTATTAGAGATCAATCAATTGGATAAAACTTACACAATCGGTGATATGGAGCTTACTATTAGAGATGCAAAAATGATCCATCTCCGTCCAGATTACAGTTTAATAGATTATTTTCATGAGTTAACGCATGAGGAAGAATTCGATTTTGTCAAAGTTTTTGTAGAGGTAAGGAACACCTCGGATGAACCACGGAAATTCGCCCCAGTTGCAATGATAGAAACGAATAACGAGGAAAAAATCAGCTGGGAAAAAGATATATACTTAGAGGGATTAAATGAAATAATGCAACCGAATGAATCAAGAAAAGGAAACCTCGGTTTTATCGTGTCAGAATCAGAAGGGTTGAGCTCTTTTCAAATCATAACAAGTGATGTATTTGACGCAAACGATCAAAAAACCGCAGATTCCGAGACAATAGAGATTGAATGGTAAGCGATCAGGATTTCTCCTTTTTTCAAAGCTAAAGCCGCTTCCGTGTGTGAATGTGGTTTTAGCGATTGAATGGGAGATGAGAAAAACCGCCATATCAACAAGCTTTTGATTCCAACTTCAGTTAACTCGGCGTGTTTGAATTCCATATCTGTTTATACTCCTCCAGCAATTCATTCTCATATTCCAGTTCATCAATTAATGCATCCAGTAATCTTTGTATCTCTTTATCGCTCGAATCAGGCAGCTCAAAATGTTGAAAACTATCATTGATCCTATCCATGTCTTGTAACCAGATACTGAGTAGATTCGACACGATTTTATCCTCTATTTCGTCCCGTAACTGATCTTTTAACTCTGTGGGTATTTCCCGGTAAACTATTAATAAACTTGTGAAATTACGATATTCCTTGCTGTCTGGCTCCAGATCTTCTAATGTCCAGGCAGATAATGTGAGACTCCAATGTATGGCAGTTAAATATTCCACTTTTTTATCCAAGGAGAGTTCACTGTACCCCCTGTTAAGTATGTCACCCAATTCGGATGCATACCTGATTCCATTGTGTACTTCTTCGAAATGAGCTAATCTTTCTTCATTCCTGCTGAATAGCTGTATAAACAACACCACATTTACAATGAGTGACAGAATAAGCACAATGGTTATAAAGGTACCTTTCCTCATGTATTCCACCCTCTCCTACCCCAGATAATCCTCCTTAAAAGCTTCCAAAGAATCATACGACTGCACTTTCATTCCCAGCTTCTCATATTCTGTCTTATACAATTCCATCGCTTTTGCAAATTCATCAGCAAAGTTGTTAAGATTTTTCGGATCAAAATGCTTCATTAGTTCGATGCGGGAGGTTCCGCAAGTTTGATGCATGTGATCATAGAATCCCTGGCAGCTCTCCCCTGCTGAAAAAGCAAGAAACATATCTTCGTGTTGTGCAGCATAACGGACTTTGTTGTACAAGTTCGACCAAATTTCTTCATACGTTCCACGCAAATTATCCCTCGTTGGTTTGGGGTTACTAGTAGTCTTCTCAGCAATATCCTGATACAGTTTCTTTACACTTTTGATCAGCTTGCCTGTCCATTCCCCTATCTCTGTTACTGTTTCAGCGAGTAAAAATCCGTGAAAATTTGTTTCATAGTTTTCTGGAACAAGTCTCATTGCAAGAATTTCCTCAAGTTGCCGCTTCACACCTAGTTTATAATATGTACGATTCAGCAAACTTATCGTATTCGCCAAACAATAGATTACTTCTCCTGATGCATGCCTCACTACACCAATCTCATCTTCCAGCATCATTTTACCGTAAGCAAGAATAGCATCATCTAAATGCTTCTTAGCCTTGTTGAGCATTTCAGGTGTCAATGGATTTTTCATCACCTCAAGCGCTTGCTGTTTTAACCGTTTAAATCGCTCAGCACTTTCACCATTCCGGTAATATACAATCTCTGCATCAACCAGTTCAGCCGTAAACGTATGATCAAATGATGCAATGTCTTCCAGTTTGGACCATGTTGACCCATACAGATCATAGCCAATATCGTTTAGTATAAAGCAGCGCGAAAATCCGTAACCCCTTTCATTATTGACTACAACTAATACATCCAAATCCGATTTTTCATGATAATCCCCTGTCACACAGGAACCGTACACACCAATTAAGTCAATATCATTCTCATATTCAGCCTTCACTTTTTGAATAACCAAATCTAGTAATACCTGATTTGTTTTCTCGATCGTATTTTTCATCTTTTTCCCTCTCTCTTTATAACAATCTCCGAAATATTACATATTACTTAACCCATATATAAATACAGCAAAAATAAAGCTAATCCCTGTCAACACTAAAAGCACGAAAGATACCGCCGGATTGTTTTTCCATTCACGCACGACAGAAATCAGAGCAAGTGCACAAATGACAAACCAGATCGGGGTAAAGGCAACGTCTGGTACGGAAACTGGAAGCCATACATAAAATCCAGTTAGATAAAGCGTCCACTGAATGGTTAGCAATACGAAGGAAATATAGGAAAATTTAAGCGGTGGTGATCCATTACCGAAAGTACCGATAATGATGACTGGAATAACGATAAGTCCGAGCAGGATAAATGCGATCATTCCAAACATGACAACTGAAATCCCCATGAAGAACCCCCTTATACTGGTATTATAACATATAATTCCAATTACATTTCCAACTGAAAATATTGCATAATTTTACACATTAATGTATATTCATACATTATAAAGAAAGGAAGGTGAAAATGATGTCACTTATTGTGCGCCAAGCAGTCTCACAAGATATACCTGGATTAACCGAACTAATGTATACATACATCGTTGATTTTTACCAGAGACCAAAACCAGCTGCAGAAAAAATAGATCAACTGATCGACATGCTGCTAACCCATGATCAAGGAATTCAATTTGTAGCAGAAAAAGATGAGGAACTTGTCGGATTTGCCACATTGTATTTCAGTTACAGTACAACAAAAGCCGACAAAATCACTGTAATGAATGATCTCTTTGTAGTAGAAAATGAGCGTGGTAATGGTGTTGCACAAGAACTTTTCCAAGCATGTCATCATTACAGCAATGAAAATGACTTTGCCCATATGGCATGGGTAACTGTCAAAGATAATTACCGTGCCCAGCGTTTTTATGAAAAAATGGGCGGGACTACTGGTGACTGGATAAACTATTCTATATAGAAAAAGACCTCCCGAGAGAGGTCTTCGTTCTTATTCCTGATTAAACCAAAGCGGATCATTAATATCCACTTCCCCATTGTAATTGATTAAAATCTCATCGCCTGCTTTTATATCTGTGTACGCATAAAATTCGAATGTGTGATTATCAAAATTAATCTCATAGTTCGCATTCGGTTGATAAGAATGATTAAACAGCATTCCATATCCAAGCAGAATTGCTGTGTGATTTATTCCGTACTCAAACGCATAATCAGCGAGTAAGGTTTTCTCAATGTGTTCATGCTCTTCGTTCGGGTATGAGATAACAGGCGCTTCGTGTATAAGCTCGCCTTTTTTTATATCGCGTGTAGCAAATACGCCTCTGTTGAATTCTCCATCACTGAGTGAAGATGTTTTTATTTCTATCATATCGTTCACCTACTCACTATTTTTTATAAAGCAATCTCCATTATAACATGAATAAGGAATGATTGTTAGATAAGATAATTACGGCATCTTTTATCCTCCATTGAAAGCTTTTTGCAGTTTTTCCATATCCAGCTTCTTCATTTGGAGAGTAGCTTGAGTGACTCGTGCGATTTGATCCGGAGTACCGCTATTCATCATTTCCTCCATCACAAGAGGTACAATCTGCCAGGAAATTCCGAACTTGTCCTTCAACCAGCCGCATTGTTCCGACTCTGGCACTGCCGACAGCTCACTCCAATAGAAATCGATTTCCTCTTGTGTTTCACAATAAACCATGAATGAGATCGCTTCATTAAGTTGGAATGAATGATCCTGGGCACTGTCCATTGCTACGAACCACTGATTCTCCAACGAAAAATCTGAAAACATAATGGTACCTTCTTTTTCCGGGTCCATACCTTGTGGATACCGAACAATATTCCCGGACTTTGCATTTTTAAATATGGATAAATAAAAATTGGCCGCCTCTTCCGCATTGCCACAATTTTCACCAACAAACATGATAGAAGGAATGATCACAGGCCGCTCTTCCCCTTCCGGATTGGTGAGAATTAACTGCCATGATAAACCATACTTATCCTGGATCCAGCCATATTTCTCACTAAATGGATATGAATTAAGCGGCATTAACACTGTACCGCCTTCAGATAATTTGCTCCAAACCCGTTCAAGTTTTTCAGCAGCATCCGGTAGTCTCGATGGGTCAAAATTCACCATAAAAGAGATCGATGGATTGAATTGAAAATGAGGCCCTGCACTAATCGCCATGAATTTCTGTCCCCACAATTCAAATGAAACTTCTTCCGCATCTCCAGAGGGAGTGTCAGGAATGGTTGTCCTGTTCAAGATTCTGGACTCGGGGAAAATAGACGTGTAAAACTTTGCCGCCTCAAATGCTTCCTTGTCAAACCATAAATGCGGAACAATTTTCTGGGACGTGCTCATCATTACCACTCCTTATAATAGAATAATCCGGTTTTCATGTTATATGCATATGGAGATATATTAATAAACCCAATCATCGAAAAACGGCGACAGGGGCTACTTTTCATCATTTTCGCTAATTGTAACCTGACTTTCTTGTCTTTTCTTAATAAGGTTATGTGCGAAATAATATATTGGTAAACTTAAATAAGATGTCGGCGCAAAAAATATTAGGATAGGAACCCATCTGTATATAATAAGTACAATTAGAAGACCAATAATATGAAAGATTAGAAAACGCAGGTAAAGATTATTCGTTAACTTTTCGGATATATTTATAATTGTAGAGAATATAAATGCAATAGCAATCATATAAGTACCTATAATGATAAGAGCAAAAAGTACTCCCTGTCATAAATATTCCCTGTGACATACCAGTCTATGAAACCTATAACAATCGCCGTAATTAAGCTCGCTAAAGCATAACGTTTGTTGTCAGCTAATAGATCCATATGGCACCTCCTGCTTAGAAGTATAGCAGATGTGAAAGTGAGATTATAGCATATTACTAATTTTTCCTATTTAAAAAAGACTTGAATATGGAAGTGCTTTTCCTATACCATATCCGCATTCTACGCCTCTTGCAGTCTCCACTCAAACCATCTCCCGTGACCATCCGTTTCCCCTATCACTTGATTGTGTTCCACACCGTCAATAAAGTAATCCAGGTGAAGCTTTCTATCCCACATATTATTATAAAGGTGAAAAATATCCCGTCCTGCACCAATTTTCTGCACTTTTTCTAAAAGCTGATGCTTTAACTCCTCCGGAAACTGATTGGCAACATGTGTATGAAAAATTCCGATAAGCGCATTATCTGGTAAAGTTTCTACAACACCATCAAGCAAGGCAATCCCATCTCCTTCAAGCAGTTCCACTGGATTCTTCTGAAAACAGCTTGCTGCCTGATCGAATAGTTCCATTCTTTCCTTATGCTCCGGCCAGATTAGCGACTTAAGCCATAGATAATCTTCTGTATCTCTCAAATCACTAATATGTAAATCCAAGCCAATCTTTGATCCAACAGGAGGAGGTCCTGGCAAAAAAGAAGGAAGGTTATCACCTTTAATTTCTGATGAAATATGCACATGAGCGTTTTCTTCACCAAAAACTTCCCCTGTTCCATAAGAATAACTGTACTTATCCCACAAAAGCTGAAGACCTGCACTTGTGCCAATTTCAATTAATGACAGAGGCTTGTTCACTTTCTTATACATATAACAAAAACTCGGATAAAGGTAAGTACAGCGTCTTACTTCATTAGTCTGAACTAATTTGTTTTTCAAAAGAGTGATGATTTCATTTTCATGCTGCTTGCAAAAATTTTTGAAATGAGGAAATGCTGCTTCCACATCTAAGGGATGCTTTACAAGGCTTGGATAATACTGTTTCAGTGGGTGGTCTTTTCCTTTTAACAACAGATAATGGACTGCACCAAATAACAAGTTCGGTACAGGCTGGCCATCCCTGGCATGTAAACTTAATTCGAGGATCTGCTCATCTCTGGAGATTTCATGTGATAGATACTCATATAAATTGCTGGACCCCTTACATTCCCTCTTAGCAAAATCCCTAAATCTCTGAGATAACATAATTTTATCCAATAAAACATCCTCCTTACCGTCTATACCTTTTAATATCAAGAATAAAGAAATTGATCAACGTAACAATAGGAATACAAAAGGGAAATACTAGAATACCTAATGATTGAAAAATACCATCTGGCTGTTTATGGAATTGCTGGACATCTGTTATATAGAAGATAATTGCGGCAGTACAAAGGATGAACATATTTACAATGAAAGCAATAGACAAGCTTAACCATTTGTTATTCTGAATGTTATTTATCCATGAACAGCATATAGTGGAAAATATCAGTGCAATAATCGTACTAATTAAAACGGCCAGGGTCATAGGAGCTCCTTTCAGATATAACACGGATTTTATTGAAAAACTCCGATCAGGTTTGCGCAAAGATCGTTATTCATGGTATTTTATTCTTCATGCTTACGCCCACCTTCACCCATAATAGTTTTATCCCTCGGAACAGTAGCCTCAACAAAATCCTGCTCTATTTTAAAGAAGAGATCTTTCAATTTTTCTTTCCCGCCCATTTTTTGATACCATTGCTGGACCCGCTTCACATGGGCCTTGTCACTCTTCACTTTGGTTTCAATCGTTTCATAAGCTTCATAAGAGTCATATTCCCAAATCGCAAAAATCTCTATCATACCGTCCGTTTCCTTCGTCATCCACCTGCCAACTAATCTGGCGCCATATTTAAGTTGCGCAGGCAAAAGAGTGGCATTAAAATGCTCATTAAATGGTTCCAAAACAGATGGGTCAATCTGATATGTTTTTCTTCGGTAAATCATTGAGTTATCCCCCTCTTACACAATTAATTAGCAATCACTCACTTTTCCCCAGCGAAAATCCATCAAACAATCTTCCTCCATACGGTTCTAGCACTTCATCACATAATTCAATCACCCTGCTCTTTTCTTCCGTTCGGTAGTAAACATCAAATGCATCAGCAAATCTCTCCGCAAAATCATGATCATACTGCCGCAATGCTCGAACAATCCATTTCGAGGATCCAATCCAGCAATCATTCGTCCGCAAAACAAATTCATGAATTTTCATTGCCAACTCGCCGGCAATAAATATCTCTTCCGCTCGTTTATTAGAGCCGATAAAATCATCAAGCAAGTCTGTAAGAAAATAACGCTTCAACCTAATCGTATCTTCCGTCCAGTTCTCCGGGCCCTGTTTCAACATTTCTTCCGCTTCCGATTTTATCGCTTGTAAAACTCCCTCATCTTTTAAAACAATCCCTTCTGCAATCATCCGCTGCATGGATGGCCGGGCATTTCGATAATCCATCTCAAAAAATTCTCTGTAAGAAGAAAGGTTATGTACAAATACCTCAATCGGCCAGCCGAATTCGATTAATGACTCACGGTAAGAAGACTCAACCTTTTTATCAAAAATAACAATATCTAAATCAGAGGTATCCGTTGCTTCCCCTCTCACTACACTCCCAGCCAGAACTGCCGCCTCACATGTTGGGAAAAATGTCTCGATAAACCGTTCCGCTGCATCAATCGCCGTCAACTCTCTCACTATAGTCGTCACTCTTTTCTACATGTATTTTTTCATTAAATTTTTTATCAGCGGGTTCAGCTTTTCGGGTAAATTATTTACAGAAAAAAAGCTCACTTCCATTGATTCCACTCCGTCCGGCTTGAGTTCTCCACCTTTTATCTCTTTCGTCATATAAACAATGGTTACAGGATAAAATTCATCCCCATTCATTAATTTCACAAAGTACTCCGGACCAGACAAAACAGTTACAAGCTCTAATTTGCCAATTTCTATACCCGTTTCCTCCAGCACCTCTCTCCTCCCCGTGTCTTCAGTACTTTCACCTAATTCGACTAATCCCCCCGGTACTCCCCACACCCCGTCCATTCTTTTTTGCAGCAAAATTTCCCCACAATCATTAATCACCCCAACTGCCACACCTGTAAGAACTAATGGCTGGTGACCAACTAATTTGCGCAAATTTTCAATATAACCCATCATTTCGCCTCCTTAAGCAGATCTATCAAAAATTCCCGGTCCTCCGGAAAACTTAATTCTAACCTCTTTAACTCATCTAGCGTTTTCCAGGCAATATCATAAATTAAATTGTCAGGATCCTGAATTTTCCTCTTCCCACCCGTAATTTTCACTGAAAAATAATGCACCTCTGTTAGGATAGGAATGCTTAAATTAGTTCCGTTTTTAACCTTTATTCCCTCTTCAATTTCTATCAGATAACCCGTCTCCTCCCACACTTCTCTTATACAACATTGTTCCAAAGTTTCTCCTTTCTCCATTCCTCCTGATGGCACCGACCACTTTTTCTTCTCATCAGCTCTGCCCTGAAGCACCATCAGCAATTCGCCACACTCATTTATACAGACAGCAGATGAACCAACCCACTTTTCCATTTTGCACACCCCTTTCCTTAAAACGCTTTCACATCATGGTATTGCTTCAACATTCAGTCACACACATCCATTCTCCTATACCATATTATCCCATAATTCGCATCTGCATGGAACTATCTATTTTTCTATTATGGACTATGATATGATCAATTTGATGGTAAATTCATTTAAAGGAGAAAATAAATGGATAGAAAAATTGAGACTGTAAAAATAGATCACGTAACGATCGAATATTCCATTATTGGAGAAGGGGAGCCTATTCTTATTTTCCATGGCGGCCATTCCAATTGCCATGAAGAATTTGGCTATCAGGCATTAATTGATAACGGCTATTCCCTCATCACCCCATCACGCCCTGGTTATGGAAAAACATCAGCGGAAATTGGAGAAAGTCTGGCAACAGCCTGCAGATATTACAAGCATTTATTAGATTACTTACATATTAATAAAGTTCATCTTATGGCAATCTCAGCAGGTGGCCCGACTGGAATTGCCTTTGCTGCTCACTATCCTGAATATGTCCAAAGCCTGGTATTACAATCAGCCGTTACAAAAGAATGGCTCACACCAAAGGATATGGAATACAAAGCTGCGAAATTACTGTTCCATCCTAAGACAGAGAAATACACATGGAAAATGATTGGCTCCATCAATAATTTGGTGCCAGGATTTATTTTCAGACAGATGTTTCCATCATTCAGCAGCTTAAAATTCCAGGAGGCTAAAGAGAAATTTGATCAAAAAGATATGGAAGAAATCAGAAAAATGAACAACCGCCAACGCTCTGGCACTGGTTTTTTCATTGATTTGGAGCAAGTAAACACAATCACAACAGAAGATTTACAAGCAGTGAGCTGTCCCACATTAATTATGCACAGTAAACATGACAGTTCTGTTCCCCACGAGCATCCATCATTAGCCCATAAACTGATCCCCAACTCTGAACTGATCTGGCTAGATGCATGGGGACATTTAATCTGGCTTGGCAAATCAGCAAGCGAAACAGATAAGGTGACAATTCACTTTCTGGAAAGAAACAGTACTTTAAAACAGTTACCTATCGAATCCTGAAGGGGAAAATCCAGGATCAAGAAAGACCATAGAAAAAAAGCTGGGACGCATTTCCTATAGTAAAAGGGGAAGTGTGTCACAACTTTTTCTACATCGTCGCCATTATATGCAAAAACAGCCAGAGCAGTAGAAACGAAAAACCACATGTTAAAAATAATAGAATAACAACAATTTTACTTTTCCGTTCACCTTTCAACATTTTCACCCTTTCAATTGAATCCTTTTCCTATAACTATACAAAATAATAATCCCTAGTGTCACTATCAGCAGAACACCAAACAATACAATTTTTTCGATACGAAAGAGCATCCACATTTTCAAGCCTGCATTCCCATCTTCCTCAGGTGACATTGGCTCCATATTTCCAAGCCTCTCTGGTGCATCACCTCGTTCAACCGGACTGCAAGGGCTGTTATCGTAATCACCATTCCTTTCATCAAGATATATAAGATAATGCCTATCTTTTTCAAAACCAAATCCCCATGTTAGGTCAGTATGGAAAATAAGCGGTGAGGAAACCTCTCTTTTCCAGCTTTGCTCCACTTCTATCATCACCTTATTCTTACTTACCTCTAAAACGGTTCCAGCGACAGCCAAATCATAATGGTCAATAACTGGTTCCTTTACCTCTTCACAACTCAAAGCTCTGGACTGGATAGGAAATACAGCACACAGCAAGAAAATAATCGGTATCATCCTTATTATTGTTTTCATAACTCATTTTTTCTCCTCAGTATTTGCCCTCTTTACATATCAGTCGACTTATTTGATGGAAAAGTTACAAAAATTTGAACTAATAATACTTTTATCTCCTGTTTATTCTTCAAAGCACCTCTCCTCTCCCCACTTTCTGATGATGAAACCTCCTTTATTCATCACGGCATTATCCCCCTTCGCACTTTCTGATGATGAAACCTCCTTTATTCATCACGGCATTATCCCCCTTCGCATTTTCTGATGATGAAACCTATTCACAGATCCTCCTAAGTATCTACTATTGTCCTCTTTAAAGCTTTGATATATAATAACTGAGATGATATCAAAATATTTGACAAAAAAGTTTACTTATGCTATAATTTACATTAACCATATTTACTGTTATTATAAGATTCTCCTGGCCAGGGGAATCTTGTTTTTTTTAGGAGGAAAAATGGATGAAACACAATGAATCTAGCATGACCTCTCTAGTATCGTCTTTTGGGCGAGCATATCACAGTAAATATGACACACCGAATATTTTTGATGATTTTATTGCGAAAGAACTTATCTCCGATGAAGAATTCTCATCTATCAGCAGGAATATGATTGATGGTATTCAGTTTTTCAACAAGGAGATTGCACAAAAATGGTCTGATAATCCTGAAGAAATATTGAAGTGGATTGTCCAGGTGCAGCTCTCCCCCACACCATTAGCAAGAGCTGCCTATTGTGAAAAAGTTTTGTTTAATGAAATAAAGTTAGGCGTCAAGCAGTACGTAATTCTCGGTGCCGGCTTGGACACATTTGCACTTCGATACCCAGAACTGGAAGACAATATAGAAATATTTGAAATCGACCATCCAGCCACACAGGAATTCAAAAAGAACAGATTAAACAGCAAAGAGCTTTATGCCCCGGGAAATATTCATTTTATTCCAATGGACTTCACCAAAGACTTTTCCTACCAAGAGTTGATTAACCAAGGGTTTCAACATGAGAAAACTTTCATTAGTCTTCTCGGAGTTTCCTATTACTTAACAAAAAAAGAAAATGAAGACTTGATCAAGCAACTGTTTGCGAATCTTCCGGAAGGCAGCTCGATTGTATTTGATTACGCTGACGATCAACTTTTTGAAGAAAAAGGTTTATCTAACAGAGTGGAAAATATGGTCAAAATGGCCGCAGCCGGCGGTGAACCTATGAAATCAAGTTTCAACAGATTAGAAATGGATAAAATGCTGGAAAGAGCTGGTTTACTAGTTTACGAACATCTATCACCAGCTAAGATTCAGGAGCAGTTTTTTTCAAACAGAGATGATTATTTAAAGGCATTCGAAACGATTCATTATATCCATGCAGTAAAAAAATAAGCATTAAAATAGCCTCTCAGTTCATGCTGAGGGGCTTTCTTACCCTACATAAACTATTCCCAGCCCAAAAATGAACTTTTTTCCTATTCAAATTGTTACTAATGTAGAAACAGCAAAGGAGGTGGAATAGTGGAACGAATTACAGAAGGAAAAACATTATTCCAAACCTATTATAAAGACGTTTTTCGAGCTTGCAATTACATGCTTCACAATAAGCATGATGCAGAAGATCTTTGTCAGGAAGTTTTCATAAAGGCAATAACAAAAGACTTTCCAAACATAGATAACCAGAAATCCTGGCTTCTAAGCATTGCAATGAATATGTCTCGTAACTATTTGAAGAAAAAAAATCGGGTAATCCTAAAGGAAGCCATATTTCCATTCAATCGATCGACAGAGATTCAACGTTCCGAGCCTGAAGAACAAGAAAGTGAATTGGTAGAATTATTAAATAAGCTGCCTGTCCGGATTAGAAAAGTCATGATATTAAAATATGTTCACGAATGTAAGGATAAAGAAATTTCAGAAATTCTCAAGATCCCTGAAGGAACAGTCAAATCAAGACATTTTAAAGGGAAGAAATTAATCAAAAAACTGTTTCATGACAATCAATACTATTTTCTGGAATGGAGGAAAAGCTTTGAATAACCTATCGACTATTTTCAAAAATCAAATTAAAAAAGATGATTTACAGATACCTGATAAGGAAAAAATGTGGAATGAAATACAACTTAAACAACAAAACAATGGACGTACTGGCAAAAAGCTGAAAGTAGCTATCCCCGCTTTCATATTTGCCATTGTAATCTCTTCCACCCCAGTGTTAGCAGCCTATTCAACTGACATCATCGATTGGATGTATAAAATTAATCGTCCTGGTGTTATTTCCTCACTTGAGAACGGATTTGGTCAGGAAGTTAACCAATCCAGTCAAAACGAGACAGGAACTCTAACTGTTCATAACATCGTGGCAGACCAAAATGGCACAACGATTAATTTCAGTATCGATAAAGAAACCAGCCAGGTAATCAGTGCAGCACAATTTGACGAGGCAATGCTGATCAGCGAAGACGGTACGGAATCCATCTTACAAGCTACAGCTGTATACGATGACAATGCGGATAAAATTGTTGGCTTTTTCCATACAGAAGAGGAGATGAAAGCAGATCAGACAATTACATTAAGTGTTTCAGGATTACACGAATATGGCACAGAACAAATTTCCCTGAATAACTCAGACATCAGTCAGAACGGGACCACACCAATTGACCATGACGGTATTGATGAAATCGAATATATAAATAGTGAATATCATAACGGCATCTATCAATTAGATTATCTCATTGAATTGAATGATTCAAACAAGATAGATTATGCCAATTTGACATTTCATCTTGATGGTGAACCAATAGAAAGCTCCACTGTTGTTTATAAAAAACCAGAACCAAACGTAATGAAAGTTGGCAACTCTCTCCAAATTCCTGAAGATAAAGTCAATGATTTGGAAATATCGTTGGAATATCAAGATACGATCGCTTTCTCCCCTGCAAATTGGTCATTAAGCTTTGAATATAATCACAATCTTGCCAAAAAATCAACTTTCGTTATGGATGTGGATGAAGAGGTGGAATTAGGCAATCGGGTATTACAATTCGAAGAGTTAGCAGTCTCTCCAAGTGAAGTAAAGCTGTATTTTGATGAAGAGAGATTGGACAGTAATGAATCTGTCTTTAATTATGAAACCATTGAACTGCAAATAGGTGACCAGAGATTAACTGGATATTTTGCTGAAGAGAATTATCTTACATTTGAAACAACAAACATATTAAAGGATATAGAAACCCAGCCGATTTCCCTTCAATTACAGGGCGCAAAAGTCTCCTATGAAGGAACAAAGAATGACAAAATTCAGCTAGAAAATATATCAAATCAATCTCAAAAAGTGAAAACAGAAATACAAGGTTACCCGGTCGAATTCACATATTATACTAAAGGAAAGAACTTAATTATCGAATCGGAAAGCGAAGACACGCAATTTGGCGGCATTACACAATCAGTCATTTATAGAAATGGGGATCGAATTTTTGCTGAAGCTAGATCGAATGACGGATTGAACAGCAGTAACAAACAGGTGGAAACATTTAAGAATATCAGTGACCAGGACACATTATTGCATATTTTCCTGTATACAACATACGAAGAGCGACAGAAAGTAGTGAAATTCAACTAAAATAAGATAATTGCTAGAGAATAACTTTCATCAAAATTTGGAGACTGTTGCGGAAAGAGAGCTTCCTGAACTACTTCGCTCATTGAAAATTTTTAGCCATGAGTTTCGGAGGCGTCCTGAACTACTTCGCTCATTGAAAATTTTTAGCCATGAGTTTCGGAGGCGCCCCGAACTACTTCGCTCATTGAAAATTTTTACCCATGACTTTCGGAAGCGTCCTGAACTACTTCGCTCATCTAAAATTTTTACCCATGAGTTTCGGAAGCGTCCTGAACTACTTCGCTCATCTAAAATTTTTACCCATGACTTTCGGAAGCGCCCCGAACTACTTCGCTCATTTAAAATATTTACTCATGGCTTTCGGAAGCGCCCCGAACTACTTCGCTCATTTAAAATTTGGCTCTAAAATATATGTTGGGGTAAAGAGAAAATTCAAACAAATTAAAACACGCAATCTCCTAATTTTGTTACACTTTGTTTAGACCAATAAACAAATCACAAAAAGGAGATGCGTGTAATTGAATTCTAACATTTCTTTACCAGGATTAGAAGGGGTTATCGTTACAAAGTCATTCGAACAAGATGGCAATTACCAACTTCATGTGGAATTGGAGCGTGTCCCTCATCATTGTCCTAGTTGTAACCAAGTAACAGAAAAAGTGCATGATTATCGAATACAAAAAGTGCAACATCACCATATTTTCGGTAGACAAACCACGTT
>NZ_FOGL01000016.1:117585-121195 GCF_900111195.1 Gracilibacillus ureilyticus | reverse complement strand
AAAAGCTGAATTGTGAAGAACAAACATGGTTTCATCATCAGAAAAGAGCGAAAAAGCTGAATTGTGAAGAACAAACATGGTTTCATCATCAGAAATGAGTGAATAAGCTAAGTATTGATGAACAAACCTCTCTGTTATCATTAAATTTTAAAAAAAACATTGTTTCAACGGTTTTTGTCCCTACCCTCCTTCCTAACCCATTTCTAAGGAAAAAGAGGCAGTCATATGACTGCCTTTTTCTTTAAAAGATATATTTATCTAAAAAGGCGTTGCGGAATTTCCCATCTGGGTCATATTTCCGAACTAGTTCTCTGAATTGCGGCAATTTCTCATAAAATGACTGAACTCGTTCCGGTGCCATTGTGAACAGTTTTCCCCAGTGAGGCCGGGCATGGAATGGTTCAAGTGCTGCTTCAATTTCCGGCAATACCTGCTTCACCGACGACCAGTCATCTTTCCATGTAAAGTGAAGCCCGATAGAGTCCTGCTTGTAGTTCATACTCATCCATAGATCATCTGCTGCAATACTCCGAATCTCTGAAACTAACAGTAATGGAGCGATTTTATCACCTAATGCGCCCAATGCTTTCACTGCATCCTTCACATTTTCCCGCGGTATAATGTATTCACTTTGTAATTCTTTCCCGCTGCTTGGTGTAAAATTCATACGGAAATGTGACAGGCGGTCATGCCAAGGGCCTGCGATCCCTAACTGATCCGTACAATGCTCAGCTCCATGGCCGGCGATTGGATGTAATTTCACTGATGCCAGTTTTGCACCAAAAAAACCTGATACAACTTCAATAGAATCTCCCTCAGTAACAGCACGTTTCAACCAAACCTGTGTAAAACGCTCTGCGCCCCAATCAGTAAATAAACTAACACTATAGCTGCTTGAGAAAATTGCGTCATAATTTGCTTCGAATTCATCGAAGGTAAGGTTTTCATAAACATCCTGTCTTACCTGGAAGTCCGGAACAAGATTCAATGTTAGTTTAGTAATAATTCCTAAAGCACCAAGGCTAACGACTAACGCCTTCAACTCTTCTTCATTGTTTTCGCGGGATAAGGAAATTACCTCACCGTTCGCATTGACGAATTCCATAGCATCAACAATTGTCGCAAGGTTGCCGTTCTTGTCACCTGAACCGTGTGTCGCTGTTGCGCATGCTCCTGCGACAGAAATATGCGGAAGTGATGCGAGATTGTGCAGTGCTAACCCTGTTCCTTCAAGATATTGACTAACTTCGCTGTACTTCATCCCAGCTTCAATTGTAATTTTGCTTTCTGCTTTATTAAAAGAAACCACTTTATTAAGCTTCTCTAGAGATATCATATGTTCTGTGGAATCGGCAATGTCATTAAAAGAGTGGCGGGAACCAACCACTTTCAAACGTTTACATTTTTTCACCAATTGCTGAATTTCTTCAACACTTTCAGGGGAATGCCAATTCTCTGCACTGTATATATAATTGCCTGCCCAATTTCGTTGATTTGCCATTTTGAATGATACTCCTTTACTGAAAAAGTAATTTTCGTTCACTTGACCGTACAAGTTTAATTTTACCAGAATTTTATGCAAAGCGACAGATGAACCGCACATTTATTTAAAAATATTATTCTCGCATGGTGGAAACCGGCCCCTTTTAAAAGAAACAGTTGCAAAAATTCTGCCAATTCGTTAAGATGTAAGTATCCACTTGCATGCAAAGGATGGAAATTATGGATCGTACAAAACAGAAGATAATTGAAGCAACGATTTCGTTATTTGTTTCAAAAGGTTATAAAGGAACTACAACAAAGGAAATTGCTAAAGCTTCAGGGGTTAATGAAGTAACGATTTTCCGCCATTTTGGTAACAAGAGAGGTCTCTTTGAGGCAATTATTGATTCACTGACATTCCAACAAGTCTTTCCTGACGATTTTTCAGAAACTCTTTCATGGGATTTAGAAAAAGACTTGCTGGTAATATCAAAAAAATATCATGAAACATTAGACTCCATAAGTGATTTGGTATTAATTGGATTCCGGGAAGCTGGAAATCATCCAGAACTAAATGATCTGATATCTAAATTTCCCAAATCATTTAAAACGATTGTATATAACTATTTGCTGGAAATGAGAAAGCAAAACAAACTAATTGAAGTCAATATAGAATTACAGGCAATGAATTTTGTCTGGTTGAATTTCGGATATTTTATTTCCAAGTCCCGATTTGGCCAGCAGATTATCAGTGTTGAGCAGGATGAATTCCTGGAACAGAGCATTTTACTTTTTGCTAGAGGTTTAACACCCTAGCAAAAAAATTTAATTATAATTGCAAGTAAGTACTTGCTTTAATAAAAGGAGGAAAATTACTATGAAAACATTCAAGGCATTTTTTAAATCAGCCCCAACCTTTGTTGGAATGGGGATTGCGTTAACCTTTTTGCTAATCTTCTTTATCGTCTGGTTAACTGCGTACGATGGGGTAACAGATCGAATTGATCAATTGGAAGTTGGTTTCATTAATCAGGATCCAGCATTTGAATCAAGCACAATGACAGAGAAAATACCTTTTAAAACTACCCAATACAGCAAAATAGAGGATGGCAACAAGGATATTGACCATAGAAAAATTGATATGTTAATGGTTATTCCGGAAAATTTTACAGAAAAAGCAGCAGCGGGCGATGTGACGATACAATATTATATTAATCAGGCAGTACCTGCAATTACAAAGCAAGCAATGGAAAATGCGGCAAACCAGATAAATGAGCAGATTAATGAGAATATTTTTGAGTTAAAACGAGGTCAATTATCAAACCTGCCTGAGAACGTGATAAAAAGCGGATTGGAGTCACTTTCTCAACAAAGTGTGAAGCCGGAGATTATCAGGCTGAATGAAACAGAAGGATTTGCTGCATCAATGGTACCGCTGTTAATTGTACTCGCGTCATTTGTTGGCAGCATGTTATTAAGTTTAAATTTATTCACTGTTTCTCAAAAGCTTTCCCTTCAGTATAGTAAATGGTCCATTTTATTTTCACGATTTCTTATTCAGCTAATCGTTTCAGCAGCTTTAGCGGTATTAACGGTCAGCCTGTTAGCGGGTTTTGGTTTTGAATTACACGTAGATATCGGAGAAATACTCCTGTTCCAGTCATTGGTGTACCTGTCCTTTTTATGTCTTACTCAAATGTTTACTGTTCTATTCGGTACAGCAGGCATGCTGCTTAACATTATCAGCTTGTCCATTCAGCTTGTAACAGCAGGAGTGATGGTCCCAAGAGCTCTTTTGTCGGAAACGTATCAATTCATCAGTGATTTATTTCCGGCAACTTATGGAACAAGCGGATATTTCTCTATTATATATGGGGGTATGGACTTAACTGGTGAAATGAAAATATTATCTATCATTATATTAATAACATTCGGAATTACTGCTGTAAGAATAATATTTGTCAAAGAGAAAAAGGAAGTTACGTTAAGTGAAGTGAGTAATGCCGAAAGTCCCGTTTAATTGTAGCACAAAACAGAAAAATAGATTGATAAAATACTGTACTAATTAAAATAGGCAGAATCCTAAAGTCGATCGGAGGCGGTCTGAAAGCCTTCGCGTCAGGAAAAT
>NZ_FOGL01000016.1:67292-117270 GCF_900111195.1 Gracilibacillus ureilyticus | reverse complement strand
GGAAGTGAAGTCGATCGGAGGCAGTCCGAAAGCCATCGCGCCGGGAAAATCGGGAGTGAAGTCGCTCGGAGGCAGTCCGAAAGCCTTCGCGTCAGGAAAATCGGAAGTGAAGTCGTCCGTAGGCGGTCTGAAAGCCATCGCGCCAAATAAATCGGAAGTGAAGGTATTCGGCCCTCCGCCGAATACCGCCCCCTCTTTTGTAAATCTCCTTTTATGAAACTATCCTGGTCAAATAAAATAACCTCTCCTCCTCAAACATAGCTGCATAATCATACGAAGCGGACCCACGCATCTCTCTAAACCACTTAGCCCTAGCCCCCACCTTTCACAAGCCTCTTTTCCTAGTACTATTCATCATCTCTATGTAATACCTTTTTACTATTTTGTAACGAAACTGTAATGTTTAATTGTCATATTTCGTGGTATAATCGCCGTGTTAAGAGGTGAGGAAATGAAAAAAGTAATAGTGACATTTGTCCTAATAATTATAGGAACAGTAATATTTTCCCAGAATACAGCACAGGCACAGGAAAATAAGTTAGTAGAAGTAGCTAAGCAGTATATCGGAACTCCTTATCAATGGGGTGGAACAACAACTTCCGGATTTGATTGTTCAGGATACATAAATTATGTATATAATCAATTCGATGTAACTCTTCCACGTACGACCAGCGGCATGTATGCCCAAGGTCAATCCGTATCAAAGGCGAATTTACAAGTTGGCGATATCGTATTTTTTAACACATCGGGAAAAGGCGTTTCCCATGCTGGTATATATATTGGCAATAATGATTTTATACATGCTTCATCAAGCCGTGGTGTGATGATCAGTGGCTTGGATGAAAGTTACTGGGTAAACAGTTATATTGGCGCACGAAAAATATTAAGTGATGAAAAACGTAGTGAATTCACTCCAATCGCAACTGTTACCACTTCAAAGATTTTTAAAGACGTACCTGCTAATCACTGGGCAAAGGATGCAATTGAGTCTCTTTACGAGCAAAAAGTCATCAGCGGACTTAGTGCCAACACATATGGCGTTAATCATAATATAACACGTTCTCAAGCTGTTGCTTTGTTAATGCGTGCAAAAGGTTATGATAAATCTCAAACATCAAATTTCGCAGATGTAAATAGTCACTGGGCCAAAGGAGAAATTGCGGCTGCTGAGAGTAAAGGCTATTTAGATTATATTGAAGGCAATACATTCAATCCTGACCAGCCAATTAATAGAGAAGAAGTAGCAATACTAATCTCGAACATTAACAATCTAACATATAACGGAAGCGGCAAGGCTTTCACAGATGTACCGGCAACACACCCATCATTTGAGGCAATTACTGCACTTCGCGAGCAGCAAATTGTTACAGGATATACTGACGGAAGCTACCGTCCTAATAAAAACTTAACACGTGCTGAATTTGCTGTAACACTTTATAATGTTCTGAATTAATAGATAAACCCCCTATTCCTGGACAACTACTCCCAAGATAGGGGGTTCTTTATTTCCTTCTATTCCGAATAAATCTCTATCACCTGATCATTAGGTAAATGTAATTCAATCGCTAGTTCCTCATAATCTGTCGGCAATGCATCGAATTTCATTTCAAATGTAGTTCCGGTTATTCCGGTGCTGTAGCCAGTACCAAACTGGCTGATTTCTTCCCCGTTAACAAGTAACCTCATTTGCTCAAAATCGATGTTTTCAATCAATGCTTTATTTCCGCTACCAGTGATTCTGGTTAAAGTTGGCGATGCTGTGATGGTTTTAAAGGTTAAATGGCCGTCATCCAGCGTTATTTTTTCATTAATCGGCTGCTTTATTGAATGTCCCATTGCCTTTGACGGGTCATAGGAGAAAGTTAACGTATCGGAGGTAAAGAAAAACTCTACGGTTAACTCTTTAGCAAAGCCGTTCGGCGGCTCAAAGCTGTGTGTTCCTTTCATTACTTTCCCGTCTTCACTGATTTCACCAACTCCACTCTCATGATTGGAATCTGTCAAAAAACCTGTTATTCTGGTTGGCTGATGATCCAATTCAGGGTGCTCCTCAATCGATTGAGGACTTTCCATTGTATAGAACATGACAAGCTGATTATCATCAACAATAACCCCGTCAATCGTAAACCTTACCCCATCTTCAAACGTAATGCTTTTATTAACCACCTGCCCCATGCCGAGATCATTTAAATGCTGCAACGTATCTGAGGTAATATGATCGTATCCGATAATTTTCTTCCCATAATACGCAAGACTTTGATAGTTATACCCTATTAATAAGCTGACAATAATTAATGCAGCAACACTTCGCAAAATGATCCCGTTCCGCTTCGGACGGCGTGTTGGCTGCTTATTTAATCGCTCCCGTAATCGGTCCTCCAACTCTGCCGGTGCATGAGTTTTCTGCAATTGATCCTTTTTCTGACGGATATGCTGTTTCGCACTACTCATCCTGCTCACCTCGATATAATTGATAGAGTTTCTTTAAACCATAATAAATTCGCGATTTTACTGTACCAAGCGATGTATTAGTAATTGCTCCGATAGTTTTCAGGTCCAGATCATGTAAATATTTTAGCCGGATCATTTCTGCCTGTTGAGGATTTAATTGGGCAAGCATTTGATCGAGATCTATCTGAATTTCTGCAGACTCTATTTCATCATCCTGTGCAACAAGTTCTTCCTCTTCTAAAAATTCGGTTTTCTTTCTTTTACGGAACGTATCATAGCAGCACCTGACGAGTATGGTTTTACTCCAGCTGTAGAAAGATTCTCTTTTTTTCAATGTGTGGATTTTTTCATAAAGGATCACAATCATATCTTCCATAACATCCAATGCATCGTCTTTATTTTTCATATAGCTTAATGCGATCCGGTAATATTCATCCTGTTTATTTAAAATAAGTTTAAGCAGCGCCTCTTTATCGCCCTTTTGCGCCTTTTTTACAAGTCTGTCAGTCAAATTGCTGCCCCCTCTCTATATGTAAGAGAAATAATCGCAGAAAAAAGTTCAATATTTCTTAAAAATAGTTTACCATGGAGATTAATAGGTGCGGGAAATATGTGAGGGAGAGGGTTTGAAATGGATAAAGAGATGATGCAAGTGTTAGAAGCGATGGATAGCTGGGATAAAGAATTGTACAAAAAGGAACAAAAGAAGTACTGGTCGCCAATCAAAGTTCCTTTCCAATTATCAGAGGCATTAACTGGTTTAACAAAAAATGAATTAGATATGATAAGAAAAAAACTGGGGATTAAAAATGCAAGTCAGCTAAAAAAAGCTGATCTGGCAGCATTGTTAACAGAGAAAATTCCTGAATACATTGAACAGCAATATCATTTTTGGGATAGTGATATGCTGGACACAATAACTTCGCTTGCTAAGAATAATGGGATAAAGTCTGTATCAAATATTAATGTAGAATTTTTTCGTGACCGCGGATTAGCATTTACAGGGATAGTAAATGACAAAAAAATCATTGCACTGCCGAGTGACCTGATTCCTGCTGTGCAAAGGTTAAAGGAAAATCAATTAGCAAGAAAAGTCTGCCAGAGAAATTCAGAATGGCGAAAGCTTACATATGGCCTTTTGCATTACTATGGCGCACTGGAAAGCCACCAAATGGTTGATCTGCTGGAAAAGTACACAGACAAGCCACTGGACTTTATGGCATATTTTAAAGCAATTGATGAGATGAACAGTTACTATGAAGATATAGTTATTGATCTGAATGGTTTCTCCGACCTGTTAGCAGAGAATCCTCAATGGATTCTGGCAGAGCAGAAGAAACGGAAGGATCTCCCATTTTACCCTTTCACGAAAGCGCAGATATTAGAAGCGAACCAGCCATTTTTTATTGAGAGAAACGTAAGTTACCGTCGGTTTGTGAAGTTTCTGACAAGGAACTTTGACATCGGCAAGGAAGCTGCAGACGAACTGGTGGAGGAATGTGTTTGGGACACAAAGGAAGGTAAAAGTCCGAACGAGGTGATGCGACACCTTACAGAAGTTTTAATTTTTGATCGAATAGAAGATGTACATGCCGTCATGGATCATCTGATGGAATTAATGAACAATACGAGAGAATGGGCACTAAAAGGTCATACATCGGAAGAACTGAGACCAATAGATACGGCGGGTATGCGGCCGTTTCCAGGTTCCATGCAGCAACAGAATAAGCAGGAAACCGTAAGGAAAGTCGGCAGAAATGAACCGTGTCCATGCGGCAGCGGGAAAAAATACAAGAAATGCTGCGGAAAGAGCTAGAGTGGCCTTAATAATATATTCCCTGAGCGAATCTCAAGATATGCTTCTACTCATTCCGCCTGCGGAACATTTGGCCAAACAACCATAGCCAAAATACTGTGACAAAAAGACCTGTTATAACATAAAGCCAAAAAGGTTCCTTGCCAATCTGCATAAAAGCTTGCACTGGCCAGTATAGAGGGAAAATCATCACAAATTTAGCGGTCGGGTGGCTGAATATATAATCAATAAGTGGTGCGAAGAGCATTAGGTTGATTACTTTAATAAGAGCCAGTCCTTCCACTTTATTTGATGCGAGGCTTGCCAGTAATATCGTCACAATGGGAGCTTGGAGGCTCAATAAGATAGATATGGGAAGAAAAGTGGCCCAATCCCATATAGCGATTCCTTGCACCAGTATGAAGAGGTAAGACATAAAGAATGTAACGATAACAGGAGCGGTTATTCTGGCAAGAAGATAACCAGTTTTGGTGATTGGTGTCACCGAAAAATAAACTAATAATCCTTCATCCCGCTCATCTAATATGATTAAACCGTAAAGCATGCCGACCATCAGCGGAGCCATCAGTAGGGAGATGCCGGTAATTATCTGAAAATGCGGTTGTAAGGAAAAAGCCGTGAAGTGGTTAAAGATATCATCTAGTTCCGGCAATCCGTAGCGAATAACTGTTGCTAAAAGCAATATCCCAAATAAAGCAAATAACAATAATGGTTCACGCTGCATATTTTTTATGTCACCAATGGACAGTAACTTTAATTTTTCAATCATCTTCTACACCTCCATTTAGAAACATTTTGTTCGTAAAAATCGTTGGAACTCATGAAGTGTCAGCATATAGGCAATACTGATCCAGGGCGTCAAAACGGCAATAGCATAAAAATAATCCCATAATGAGAGCGTATTAAATGAACCTTCCAAGAGCAGTAGAACAGCCTTTGTCGGGAGCAGATATACCAGAAATGAATCTATCAGATTAAAGAAATCAAGTAATGGTAAATAGAATACAATCACCAAAGCTGGGGACATATATAAGAACATATTGACCGAATCCACCCGTACAGCTAACAGTATCCCTAATAAAGTAAAAAATATGGAGCAAAGCATGACAGCGATGATAAATGGAAAGTAATTCAAGTGGCTCTCGTGAACGGTGATAAATATGATCGAACTAGACAAACAGGAAAGTGTCGTTAGTGATATGACTTTACTGAATAAATATTCATGAATTCGAATTGGACTGACGAATAACGTACTAAAAGTGGATTGGTCCCGCTCCAGTAGTACTAATCCGCCAACAAAAAAGAAGCCTAAAACTGATGGATCTGTAAATATAATTAAGATCGATGCCTGTTCTACATAAGGAGCTGGCAATATGGATAACAACCCGATATACAGAAGACTTACAAGCGCGTAAGCAGGATAGAAGCCATGGCGAATTTGAAATTGCACGTCGAATTTAAAAAGCTCCAGTTTTCTCATTTTAACTTCCTTCCAGTAACTTTTATAAAAATATCCTCTAATGTCGCTTCCTGTGTATGCATTGTGAGAATTTCGTGATGGGCGAGTATATGTTGGAAATGCTTGTTGGCATGAAGCTGATCAAGTGGGAAGAGGCCTTTTTTAATATCTGATTGAGTACGGTATTCCACTTGTAAGTTTTTCTCACCATAAGAGATTTTTAATTGCTTTGGCTGATCAATTAGAGCAATTTCCCCATCTGCCATAAAGGCTACGCGATCGCAGATTTTATCGGCAGTATCCATATGGTGAGTCGTAATGATAATTGTTTTTCCTTTTTCCTTTTCCATTAAAATAAGATCGCGAAGATTCTGTGCATTAATAGGATCTAAGCCGGAAGTAGGTTCATCCAGAAATAAAATATCAGGATCGTTTAACAGGACACGGCAAAAATTCAATCGCATTTTCATTCCTTTCGAATAATGGCTGAACTTCACATTAGCTGCTTCGGTTAAACCTACGCTTGCTAATAGTTGATGAGGGTCCCGGGTCTTTTTTTTATACAGTTTACTGAAAAATTGTAAGTTTTCTAATCCGGTAAATTTATGATAAAAGTTAGGGAACTCGAATCCTACACCAATTTGTTCATAATAATCTGCATTTATTTTGTGAAGTTCTTGCTGATTGATTTTTGCAGTTCCTTTATATCCTTTTAAAATACCAATTAAAATCTTTTGTGTCGTGCTTTTACCTGCACCGGATGGCCCTAAAAAACCGAATATCTCACCATTTGCCACGTCAAAAGAGATATTGTTAATCGTAGCTTCTGTTTTATTTGGATAACGGTATGTTACATCTTTAACGTGGATCATCAGCATTCTCCTCTATAATTAACCCTGATGCTATACATTCAGCTAAAAGATCAACAGCCTCCGGATATATTTCTTCTCCAATTTCACTCTTATGAAGCAAAATAGTGTAAAAACCTCTAATAGATGCTGTAATCGCATGAGTTGAGCGGTTAACCATCCGGTTGTTTTCCTGCCATTTGTTAATGAGCGGAGTGAGGACCCATTCATCCTGTTGAGCGTGCTGTTCCAGTCTTTCTGGAGGAAGTTTTCTTACGAGGTGTTCGAAACTTTCCCCTTGGAAAAGCCGCTTAATCAGCGGGTTCTGGTCGATAAGCTCCATTCCGTACAAGAGCATTTCTTTGAATGTCTGCCGAGTCATCGGTTTATTTTCCATCATCTCCATAATGCTTGCTTTGATGCTGGCCTCTTCCATCTCTAAAATATCGAAGAACAGTACTTCTTTCGAATCAAAGAATTGATAAAAGGAGCCCTGTGCGATACCAACAGCAGAAGTCAGTTGGGAGATGCTTGTTTTCTTTACACCCAGTTCTGAAAATAATTGCTTGCCAACAGCTATTAATTGTTGTGTAATTACTTTTCTTTCCTTTTCGGTAAAACCTTTAACCATCATCACAACCACCTTATGAACATATGAATATATTATATTTTTATTCATGTATAGTTTATATGAACCTGTGTATGTTGTAAATAAAAAAAATCACAAACCCCAATTAAAGAGTTTGTGATCCTGCTTCCATACTACAGCTTAAATCGCTGCACTAATCCTTCCAGTTCTGTAGCCAATTTGTTTAAATGATCGGCATTCTGAGCTACCTGATTAAAGGAGTCTCCTGTTTGATCGATTGTTGCAGAAGTTTCTTCAATTCCTGCAGCTGATTCTTCGGAAACTGCAGCAATTTCTTCGATTGACTGGTTAATCTCATCACTGTTGCCAGCGATATTTTGTAAGTTTTCGGAAATATACTTCACGCCAATCGCCATCTCGGATAAGGATGTATTGATATCGTCAAAAGTTTTTCCGGTCTTGATTACGATATTCGTTCCATTTTCCACTTCTTTATAGCCGTTTTGTAAAGAAGCCGTTACAGCTCCTGTTTCATGCTGAATATTATGGACGATCTGTGTAATGTCGGAAATAGAGGATGATACCTGCTCCGCCAGTTTCCGTACCTCATCGGCAACGACAGCAAAGCCTTTCCCTTGTTCACCGGCACGGGCTGCTTCGATCGCTGCATTTAACGCAAGTAAGTTCGTCTGCTCGGCAATATCTTTAATCACACTTACCAGTTGATTGATCTCCTGTGACTGCTTATCAAGTCCGCTTACTTTTTCCACAGCATCTTTCACGATCGAATCGATTTGTCCCATCTGATTAATCGATGAATTCATTAAATTACTGCCTTCATCCGTCAATTGAAGTACATGCTGGGAGGTAGTATGTACAGATTCCCCGCTGTTGTTTACATCCTTAATTTTGCTGATAAAACTAGCGATCGTATTTGCCAGGTTGCTTGTAGTGTCAGCCTGCGTTTCTGAACCGTTCGCTAACTCTTGCATTGTCACAGCGACCTGTTCATTTCCTTCTTTCACCGTATTGGATGTTTCAATTAACTCGTAACTTTGTGACGACAGTGTATTTGCCACATTTTTAATTTGATTCAGCATATCTTTCAAATTATCATTTACCTGATTGGACGCATGAATTAAGTCAGCAATTTCATCTTGTGATTTTGTCACTAATGGTTCACTGCTTAAATCACCATTCGCCATTAGATCCATTCGTTCTTTTAGTTGAACAATAGGTTTTGCGATCATCCTCGGTACGATAAATGCGATAGCAGAAATTACTAATAATAGTAAGATACCGGAAATGCTGGATACGATTGCTCCACTACGGGCATTCTCAAGTGCGATCTGACTGCTTTCCTTGCTTTGCTGTTCTCTTTTTATGGATAAGTCCGTAAATCCGGTTATTAATTCATTGGAAATTGGTTCTAATCTGTTACTTAATATTTCGGATGCCTGTTCTGTCTCTCCTGCTTCAACTAATGGAAAAAACTCCTCATCGGCAATTTGATTTAACTGGTCAATTTTACCGACTAGTTCGGTCATTGTCTCGTTAGTGCTTAGTGTTAATAGTTCCTCTGTAGAAAGGGAAATTACTTCTCTTAATCCTAAGATGCTTTCTTTATGTTTTGCATCCCCTGAGATAAGGTATCCCCGAAATTCACTTTGAACGCCGCCAAGAAGACTTAATAATTTAAAGTCTGCTGCCAGCAAAGGAATCTCCTTATTGGCAAGCTCCTCTGTTTCTTTTTCCATTTCATTAATGGAATAAGCCATATATAGACCCACACTCAATACTAAAAGGGTAATGATTAGGAAAAACCCCATCAGTTTTGTCCGTATACTTTTAAATCTGTATCGCATCTCAAATCTCTCCCCTTCTGTGCTGTTCAAATTTTAATGTTCTATACTATATTTATCGACAAAAATTATAAAACATTTACAGTTTTCGACATATTTCCGCCTTTTCGGCGAAAAGTCTGTTTTCTATCACATTTTAATGGTAATCTAGTTATTAATAGGTAATGGTAATAGACACGTATACCTTAGAAATGTATGATTAGATTAATCAAGTGGATATTGTTATTCATGGATTTAATAAGCTGATTTATATAGCTGCTGAGCAGTTTTTTCTATAAAACTGAAATGTGAGATAATGAATTCAGGAAGAAGTTAAGAATGAGCAGGTGAACAATGATGGAGTTATTATTTTTCTATATATTATATTTAGTCCCGGCTTCCACCTTTATTTTCATGGCTGGTATGGTATACAGCTATAACCGGCACAGTGCGAGGCATGTTACGTGCAGTCTGTTATATGCATTCACATCGATGTGGTTTTTTGGTGTGTTTACATCTGTGGTTACCTATCCGGATTTGTTTAATGAAATCATGATCTACTGGGTAAATGGGGCTGTTGCCATCACTGCTTTATTATCACTGCATCTCTGGCTTTTGACTGCAAGAATGTATGAAAGGAAAAATGGAAAGTTTCTTAAACTGCTCTTTGTTCCAGGTGTTGTGCTGGTATTGACAATGCCGATCGATTCCTGGATGTGGAATGGGGAGACCTTTTCCCAGGATCATTTATTTGTCCCTGGTCTAGGCCTCCACCTTTTATGGCTCGTTGAGTTTGTGTATCTGCTTCTTATCTTTATTATTACAGTAAAAGAAATGCGACAAGGAAGTATGTCTGCAAAGTTGTGGTTTAAAGGGCTGATCCTCTATTTCATTTGGACAAGCGTTATGTTAGCAGCCGCACTGCTTTTTCAGGAGACAAGAATCTTCTTTTATTTAATTCCACATGGATCTCTATTCTGGGGAGGGGCTGTCTTCCTCAGTATCTATCGCTTCGATTACTTATCATCATATGAAAAGCGTTACCAGGTCCTGTTCAATCGCTCTCCATTAGGTATAATGATTCTGGATGAGGAAGCAATAGTTGTGGAAGCAAGTCCGCGAGTTTCTCAATACTTAGGGGTGAAAAGGGAAGAACTTATTCAGTCATCCATTGTACCGTTTTTAGGCGGGGTCGATAAGCAGGAATTTTTGAATGTGCACCAGAAGCTATTTAAGGAACGGCTGAGCCTTGAGAATGCGGAATTATCCTTTGTCAATAAACAAGGTGAAAGAAAAACAATTGTGATGGACTCTGAATTTATTTTAGTAGAAGAAAAGCCGCTGGAATTTTTAATGGTAAAAGATATCACCGAGGCAAAAAGAAAAGAGGAAAGGGTTCAGTATCTCGCCTATCACGATATACTGACAGGGTTATCAAACAGGGCGGCATTTGAGAAAAAAATGGCTGAGCTTCTAAACAGGGAAGAGGCATTTCATTTTCTGCTGCTTGACTTGAATAAGTTAAAGTTGATTAATGATACATTCGGCCATCAGGTTGGGGATCATGCGATAAGGCATATCGCAACAATTTTACAAGAGTCAACAACAGAGGAAAAACAGCATGTGGCACGCCTTGGTGGAGATGAATTCGTTTTGTTACTCGATGTGGAGGGAACGGATGAAGTGATTGAACAGATTCATCGAAGGCTGGAATCACCAATGAAAATGATTAATCATGAGCCAATTTATTTATCTGCGAGTATAGGTGTCAGCAGATATCCCGAGGATGGAGAAACGTTTGAGCAGTTATACAGGATTGCAGATAAGCGGATGTATATAGAGAAAGGCAAGGGACAGAAATAACGGGATTGATTATCGGAAAAAGGGAATCCAGGTTACGACTGAAGATAAAAGAGCTCTTCATCATCAGAACGGCCCGCAGCTGGCTATGTTGTGATGATGAAGAGCTCAATTTTTTTACAGCTATGAACGCTATCCTTTGTTCAAAGCTAAATTCGCTTTTTGTTTGCGGTAAATAATTCTTAACCGGATAAAGAATCCGACAGCGGCACCGGTTAACCCTAAAGTAATTCCTATCCAGAATCCTGCTGGTCCCCATGAAGTGAAAGCGGCCAGCAGGTAGCCGGAAGGGATACCTATTATCCAGTAAGCAACAAAAGCAATATAGAATGGTACTTTTACATCTTTATATCCGCGAAGCACGCCTTGGAGGCTGGCTTGGGAAGCATCCGACAATGAGTAAATAATCGCAATGATAAACAGTTGGCCTGCAATTTGGACGACTGCCGGGTCTGTTGTGTAAAGATAGGCAATTGGTTCCCTGAAAAAGAATAAGAATATGGATGCTATAGCTAGGAATCCGACTGCACCGATCACTCCGATAAACGAATACTTCTTCGCTGCCTCTAATCGTTTCCCGCCAATTGAGTAGCCGACAACAATCGTAATGGCCATTGATAAACTAAGTGGTACCATAAATAATAAAGTAGTAAAGCTGAGAACAATCTGATTTGCCGCAATAACATTTGTTGTGAACATTTTCCCGACAAGCAATGTAACTACAGAAAAAATACTCGCTTCGAAAAAAATGGAAAGCCCGATGGGGATCCCGATAGCCAGCTGTTCTTTCCATGCTTTGACAGACGGCTTTGCCCACTGGACAAATAATTTAAATTCCTTCACTGCCTGGACTTTAAATGTCATCAGAATACTAATAATTGCGATAATCCAGAATGTAATACCTGTAGCATATCCTGCACCGATCCCGCCAAGCTTTGGCAAGCCGAAATGACCGAAAATTAAGCTGTAATTCAACAGCACATTAAAAGGCACTGCAAGAACAGTAATTATCATCGTGATACGGGTAAATCCCTGACCGTCAAAAAAGTTCCGAATCACATTGGAAAGAAACAATGGAACAATCCCTATGGAAAGACCAACTAAATAATGAAAAGCAATATGATGAACACTTTCTTCCAAATCCATTAAATTCAACACAGGATCGAGAGCGAAAGTACCAACGACGATGATCCCAATCCCCAGTATAATGGAAAGAAAAATAGCTTGTGTTACGGTACGGTGGATCTTATGGCGTTCATTTGCTCCCATCAGCTGGGCGATAATTGGTGTGATTGCGAGCATCACTCCGTTCATTCCTGTGAATATAGGGGACCACAGGCTTGCCCCAATAGCGACCCCCGCAAGATCATCCGTTCCGACGCGGCCTGACATCATCGTGTCAACTAAGTTCATTGCAGCTAAACTGATTTGTGTAATCATGATAGGAAACAAAATTCTCATATATAATTGGATTTTGTCTTTTAGTGTTTCTGCGTGATACATGTGAATCCTCCTTATTTCCTTGATGTCTTGTCTGAATGTGTAACACCAAGCCAGAAAATTTGCCATGATGCCTGCAATTTTCGGCTCGTACGAGATTCATCACCATAAATCAGTTCAACACCTATAGAATCTAACAATGCAGAAAAAGCCATTCCCGCCACAGCGGGTTCCTGAGTTATTTCTTTTTTATCAAAAGCATGCTGGAACCGGTCTACATATAAAAGGTCGACCTGATCAATATATTGATAAAGCTGGTTAATTACTTCCTCATATAAATGCTGAGGTGGGATAAATGTATTACGCAGCCAGAATTTCAACCTGTTATCATCCTGAAACCGATAGACAAAGCTTTCCAATGCCTGCCAGAGAACTTCCTTTAAAGTTTGGTCATAGCTTGAATCAATATAATCTTTTTCTATTTTTATCTCATTGGTGAATGAGTCCTCTAATAGTTGCATAAACAGATCATCTTTTCCTTTAAAATGTGTGTAAATTGACTGCTTTTTGATGCCCACCTGTTTAGCGATATCAGCGAGAGATGTCCCTTCATAGCCATGAATCGCAAATAAATTCAATGCTTCTTGTTTAATTGATTGATAAGACATTAGTTCACCCCTTACGAACGGTCGTCAGTATATCTTAGCAAAGCATTAATTTAGTGTCAATCTTTTATATGGCTCAAATCCGATCAAATACTTTGACTTAAATTTCCCAAATGTAAGATAATAACTCTGAAATGATACATAGGGAAGGGAGTTTTGTTAATTGGCACAGTCTCTAAAAGGAAAAGTAGCCATCATTACAGGTGCAGGGAAAGGTATCGGCCGTTCAACCGCAATTGCTTTAGCGAATGAAGGAGTTCAATTAGGGTTAATCGCACGGACAGAAGAGGATTTACAGGCTGTTCAAAAAGAAGTGGAAGCATCAGGCGGGAAGGCAGCTTATGCTGTAGCAGATGTTTCCTCAATGGAAGAAGTCAATCAAGCTGTTGAAAAATTGAAGGGCAGTCTTGGCCCTGCTGATATTTTAATTAATAATGCTGGTATAGGTAAATTCGGAAAATTCCTTGAGCTCTCACCTGAAGAATGGAAAAATATAATCGATGTTAATTTAATGGGTGCGTACTATGTTACCCGTGCGGTACTGCCACAGTTGATCGAAAAAAATAGCGGGGATATTATTAATGTCTCCTCAACTGCCGGACAGAAAGGTGCTCCTGTTACAAGTGCGTACAGTGCTTCCAAATTTGGTCTGCTCGGTCTGACGGAATCACTGGCGTTGGAGGTCCGTAAACATAATATCCGTGTTACTGCTCTTACTCCAAGTACTGTCGCAACAGAATTAGCATACAAAGAGAATTTGACAGACGGAAATCCGGAAAAAGTAATGCAGCCGGAAGACTTAGCAGAATTTATTGTGGCACAATTGAAGCTGCATCCACGTGTATTTATTAAATCTGCAGGTTTATGGTCAACAAATCCATAGAATGAAAATGATCCCGATTAGTGAAAGTGAGCTGATCGGGATTTTTATATGTTTAACCCGCTCACTTCATTGTGAAATTTAAAAAAACCGATCTACCGGTTGACTATAAAAATATATCGTATTATGATGGTATTAGTTAAGCGCTTTCCCTAAAAATGATTTAGATTTCCGCTAATACAAGGAAAACCAATTATTCAACACAGAAAGTTAAGCGTTTTCTTTTGCTGGAAAATCCAAGTTAGTACAGAGGTTAAGTATCCTCGTAAGTTTTGCTAAGGATCAGTTGAGCAGCAAAGTTCTTTACTGATCGAAAGTTTATTTTGACAAAAGGAGTACACGCTATGACAAAGATGACAGTAGGGATTATTGGAGCGGGAAGAATCGGACAGTTGCATGCTGAATATATGATGAGTACATCGTCCATTGAATTAAAAGGTATTTGTGATATTCATATCTCTCATTTGGAAGGAACAATCTTTGAACAGAATGTACCTGTCATAACAACAGATCCTTCGATCCTATTAGAGGATGAAACAATTGATGCCATATTCATTTGCTCATCAACCGATACACATTGTTATTATATTGAAAAGTGTGCCGAAGCTGGAAAACACATATTTTGTGAGAAGCCGATCAGTTTCAGTTTAGAAGAAACGGAAGCCGCATTAAAGAAAGTGAAAGAATTAGGCGTTAATCTGCAAATTGGTTTTAACAGAAGATTTGATACACATTTTAGAAAGGTGTATCAGACAATAACCGACGGAAAAGTCGGGAATCCCCATATAATAAAAATTACCTCACGCGATCCCGAGCCGCCCAGTGAGGAATATATCCAGTCATCAGGCGGGATGTTCTTTGATATGACGATCCATGATTTTGACATGATACGCTATTTGTCAAGAAGTGAAGTGAAAGCGGTATCAGTAGCTGCTGCGAATCTACTTGGTGACTGTTTTAAAAAATATGATGATGTAGATACCGCCATTATCACGCTGACGTTTGAGGATGGTTCCATAGGTGTTATCGACAACAGCAGACAGGCGGTTTACGGGTATGATCAGAGAATCGAGGTCTTTGGCGAGAAAGGTGTAGTAACGGCAGATAATGAGAGGTTGTCGAATGTACAGGTAGCGACAAAAGAATCCGTGATACTGGATCATCCCAAATACTTTTTCCTTGATAGATATAAAGATGCCTTTCACAAGGAAGTGCAGCAGTTTTCCGAAGCAATCATTAATCACCAGCCAGTCCCCTGTACGGGAGAGGACGGACTGCAGGCTCAAAAGCTGGCCATTGCTGCAAAGCTCGCCTGGAAAGAAAATCGACCGGTTTTGTTAAATGAAATTTAAATAAAGGAGGAATCATACATGCCGAGATTGTTGCAGAAGCCTCATCAGAGGGACCATGAAGGGAATGTGATCAGAATTGATCCGCAAACCGCAGGATGGAAGTATGTAGGCTTCGAAGTGTACCAATTGAAAAAAGGTGAGAAGCTTAGCAAAAATACGGAAAAGAAAGAAGTGTGTATTGTTTTGCTCAGTGGAAAGGCTAATGTCCTGACGAAGGAACGGTCGTTCACTGATATAGGAAATAGGATGAATGTCTTTGAAAAAATTCCGCCATATTCCGTATATGTTCCTCAACATGACCAATATACCATTGAAGCAAAAACAAATCTGGAAGTTGCGGTTTGCTTAGCTCCAGGAAAATCTGGCTATAATGCAAGATTAATAGAGCCTTCTGAAGTAAGTCAGGAAGATCGCGGTTCAGGAAAAATGAGTAGAAAGATTCATAATATTTTACCAGAGCAAAAGGAAGCCGCCAGTTTACTAGTTGTAGAAGTATTTACCCCTGACGGAAATACTTCAAGCTATCCTCCGCACAAGCATGACCAGGATAATCTACCGGATGAATCCTATTTGGAAGAAACCTATTATCATAGGTTAAACCCGTCGCAGGGGTTTGTGTTTCAGAGGGTCTATAATGATGAAAGAAGTCTTGATGAGACAATGAGTGCGGAAGATGGTGATGTAGTTCTTGTCCCAGAAGGGTACCATCCAGTTTCGGGTGTACCTGGTTATGAATCCTATTACTTAAATGTGATGGCAGGACCAGTAAGAACATGGAAATTTCATAATGATGAAGAACATGAGTGGCTAGTACAGCGCTAATCATCAGTTTCCCACACATATTTTTTTAACGTATTTTAGTTAAGCGCTTTATCAACAAAGGAGGTTGTATATGTATCACTTGGATTTTAGATCAGATCGTTCGATGGATTTAGTTGGTATTGGCAGGCTTTGTATCGATTTAAATGCAGATCAATTTAACCGGCCAATGGAAGAAACAACGTCTTTCACAAAGTATGTTGGCGGTTCACCGGCAAATATAGCTATCGGGGCAGCGAGACTCGGACTTAAAAGTGGATTTATTGGAAAAGTTTCTGATGACCAGATGGGTCGTTATATTCAGAAATACCTAAAGGAAAATCAAATTGATGTAAATGGCGTTTCTGTTGACGATACGGGTGCAGTAACTGGTTTGGCTTTTACGGAAATCAAAAGCCCGGAAGATTGCTCTATTTTAATGTACAGGGATAATGTCGCCGATCTCAAGCTTAATCCTTCCAATGTTTCTGAAGAATATATTCAACAAACGAAGGCTCTATTAATTTCAGGAACAGCATTAGCTGCAAGTCCTTCCAGAGAGGCAGTTTTCCTTGCACTCGATTATGCTAAAAAACATGAAGTAACTGTCATTTTTGATCTAGATTACCGGGCCTATACATGGAAAAATGAACAGGAAACAGCTGTTTATTACAATCTTGCAGCAGAAAAATGTGACGTCATTATCGGGACAAGGGAAGAGTTTGATATGATGGAGCAATTTGAGAATTATAGCCAAGATGACCATCGAACTGCAAAGAAATGGTTCGGTTATTGCGCAGAAATCGTTGTGATTAAGCACGGTTCGGAAGGCTCTATCGCTTATACCAAAGATGGGCAGTCGGAGAGAAGTGGGATTTTCCCAACAAAAGTACTGAAAACATTCGGAGCAGGTGATGCTTATGCCTCTTCCTTTATATATGGTTTAATGAACGGCTGGGAGTTAAAAAAGGCGATGGAATTTGGCAGTGCATCCGCTTCGATTGTTATTTCCAAGCACAGTTGTTCTGATGCAATGCCAACTGTTGCAGAGATTAACGAATTTCTACAGACCGCTTCAATAAGCGAAAAGCAATGAGAGCAGGTGGATGATGTTAGTGAATTTAAATGACGTTTTGTATCAGGCGCTTGCACGGAAATGTGCGATTCCTGCATTTAACGTATTTGGTTATGAAGATGCCAAAGCTGTTATTGATGCAGCAGCAGAAATGGGTTCACCAGTTATTCTTGCAACGAATAAGGTAGCTATTCACCATATGCCGATAGAGGTAATTGGGGCAATGCTAGTAGAAATGGCGAAAAAAGCTGCTGTTCCGGTAGTTGTGCATCTTGATCATGGTCAGAATTATGAAACAGCTGCAAAGGCAATCGCAGCAGGTTACAGTTCTGTGATGTATGATGGTTCTGCTTTACCTTTTGAAGAAAATGTAAGGAATACAGCTGAGGTGGTGAAGTTAGGTCATGCCTTCGGAGTTTCTGTGGAAGGGGAGATAGGATCAGTAGGATATAGTGATTCAGCTACAGGAAATGATGGCACATTAACCGATCCGTATGAGGCAAAGGTTTTTGCTGAGAAAACGAAGGTCGATGCTTTAGCGGTAGCTGTTGGTACAACTCACAGGATGGAAACACAATCAGCTTCCATTGATTATCACTTAATGGAGGAGATCCAGAAGGTGGTTCCTGTCCCGCTTGTTATGCACGGTTCAACGGGACTCCCGGACAATGACTTACAGGAAATTGCGAAGATGAACTTTTGTAAAGTAAATATTGGTACAGCGATTCGGATGAGGTTCGGTAACAGCTTGCGAAAAGCAATTCATGACAAACCTGAAGTATTTGATCGTCTGGAATTATTTCAATCACCTATAAAGGAAGTAAAGCAGGAAGCTGTCAACAAAATCAGGCTGTTACACGCGAACCATTTAACCTGGGACGAAGATTGAATAGGGAGGAGATCTTGAGATGACAGAAGCACAAACATATAAACTGCAAAATTTTATTGGCGGAAGATGGATAGATATTGAAAGCGATCAGGAAGAGATCGTTTATAATCCTGCTACGGGCGAAGAATTGGCCAGGGTTCCGCTATCTGGGAAAGAAGATGTAGACAGGGCTGTTCAAGCGGCGAATAATGCGTTTGAATCATGGAAGGAAGTTCCTGTTCCGAAGAGAGCGAGAATCCTTTTTAAATACCAGCAATTATTAGTAGAACATTGGGATGAATTAGCAGAAATTATTACAAAGGAGAATGGCAAAAATCTAAAAGAAGCTCATGGAGAGATGCTTCGTGCGATTGAATGTGTAGAGTTTGCTTCAGGTGCCCCTACATTAATGATGGGTTCACAATTGCCTTCCATTGCAACAGGACTGGAGTCAGGCGTTTATCGCTATCCGATCGGAGTTGTAGGCGGGATTACTCCCTTTAATTTCCCGGGAATGGTTCCATGCTGGATGTTCCCGTTAGCGATTGTCGCTGGTAATACATTTATATTAAAGCCATCAGAAAAAACACCATTATTAGCCAATCGATTAGCAGAATTATTTACAGAAGCGGGATTGCCAAATGGTGTGCTCAATGTTGTCCATGGTGCTCATGATGTAGTAAACGGCTTATTGGATCATCAGGATATCAAAGCAATCTCTTTTGTTGGTTCCCAGCCGGTTGCTGAATATGTGTATAAAAGAGGGACAGCTAATCTGAAACGGGTGCAGGCATTGGCAGGTGCGAAAAATCATTCCATCGTTTTAAAAGATGCCAACATGGAAAATGCGGCAACTCAAATCTTAAATGCTTCCTTTGGCTCTGCTGGTGAAAGATGTATGGCATGTTCTGTCGTAGCGGTGGAAGAGGGTATCGCAGATCAGTTTATCGAATTATTAGTGAAAAAGGCTAATGAAATTACAATAGGAAGCGGGCTGGAAGAGAATGTTTTTTTAGGTCCAGTTATCCGTGATGAACACAAAAAAAGAACATTACAATATATAGAAACAGGGATAAAGGAAGGTGCGCAGTTAATCCGGGACGGCAGAGATGATCCAAAGAGTAAAGATCAAGGCTATTTTGTCGGACCAACTATTTTTGATCAGGTGACAAGCCAAATGAAAATCTGGCAGGATGAGATTTTTGCTCCCGTTTTATCAATTGCCAGAGTAAAAGACCTGGATGAAGCAATTGAATTAACTAATCAGTCCAGATTTGCGAACGGTGCATGCTTATTTACGAATAATGGCGGAAAAGTCCGTGACTTCCGGGAGAAAATTGATGCCGGAATGCTCGGTATCAATATTGGGGTCCCTGCACCAATGGCATTCTTCCCTTTCTCCGGCTGGAAGGATTCGTTTTATGGAGACCTTCATGCCAATGGAAAAGACGGTCTAGAGTTTTACACAAGAAAGAAAGTTGTGACATCACGCTGGGTATAAGAGTGAAGGTTGCCGGGAAGATCCGGCAGCCTTTTCATCAAATAGATTGAGGTGATTGGATGAAATTGACGACATCACAAGCGCTAATAAAATTTCTTAATCAGCAATATCTTGAGGTAGACGGTCAGGAAAATAAATTATTCAAGGGAATATTCACTATTTTCGGTCACGGAAATGTATTGGGCATTGGACAGGCGCTGGAGGAGGATAGTGGTGATCTAGAGGTGTACCAGGGGCGCAATGAACAAGGAATGGCCCATGCCGCTGCAGCATTTGCCAAACAGAAGCATCATCAGCAATTAATTGCCTGTACCGCATCTGTCGGTCCGGGTTCAGCTAATATGGTAACAGCTGCAGCCACTGCTACCGCTAATAATATACCGTTACTGTTAATACCAGGGGATACATTTGCTTCCCGTCAGCCAGATCCTGTGTTACAGCAAATCGAACAGGCGCATAACCCTACCTTATCAACCAATGATGCATTGAAGCCTGTGAGTAAATACTGGGACAGAATAACAAGGCCGGAACAATTGATGACAGCTCTTATCAATGCGATGCGAGTATTAACAAGGCAAGCGGAGACAGGGGCTGTAACGATTGCGATTCCCCAGGATGTACAAACGGAAGCGTATGATTATCCTGATTATTTTTTTAAAAAAAGAGTGCACCGATTCCCGCAGAGAAAGCCGGATGACTTTGAATTAGACAATGCAGTAAAGTTAATCAGGAAAAAACAAAAACCGCTTATCATCTGCGGTGGCGGTGTCCGGTACAGCCGTGCGGGGAAGTTGCTGGCTGATTTTGCGGAGAAATATAAAATCCCGTTTGCCGAAACACAGGCAGGAAAAAGTGCTGTCATTAGTGACCACCCGATGAATCTTGGAGGAATAGGTGTAACGGGTAATTTTGCTGCAAATCGAATCGCCAAGGAAGCGGATTTAATTATCGGGATCGGAACAAGGTTTACGGATTTCACTACATCTTCTAAAAATTTGTTTCAACATAGAGAGGCTGCTTTTATCTCGATAAATAATTCAGACTACCATGCTTCTAAATTAGATGCTCATAAATTAGTTGCTGATGCGAAGGTTGCCTTACAGGAGCTTGATCAGAAATTGGCACAACATCATTACCAAACAGCATATACAGATGAAATCGCAAGGATCAAATCGGAATGGCAGCAGGAAGTTCAGCGTCTGTCTAACATTCAGTATGGAGCTGACTTCACGCCGGAAATTGAAGGGCATCTTGATGATAGATTAGCAGAATATCAAAAAGCCTTGCAAACTGCTCTCACTCAAACACAAGCAATTGGTGTAATTAATGATCATATAGCAGAGGATGCCATTATTGTCGGGTCCTCAGGCAGTCTGCCGGGAGACCTTCAGAGAATGTGGAGAAACCGTAGTACGGATACTTATCATTTAGAATATGGCTATTCTTGTATGGGCTATGAAATCTCAGGGGCTTTCGGTGCCAAACTAGCTTCACCTGAACAGGAAGTCTATGCAATGACTGGGGATGGCAGCTATTTAATGCTCCATTCGGAATTAGTGACAAGTATCCAGGAGGGTCAGAAGATTAATGTACTGTTGTTTGACAATGCCGGATTTGGCTGTATCAATAATTTACAAATGGACCACGGAATGGGCAGTTTTGGGACAGAATTTCGCAAGAGGGATCAAAAGACACGCCAGCTTACCGGGGAGATTATTCCCATATCCTATGCAGAAAGCGCTGCTGCATATGGAGTCAAGACGTACACGGCGACTTCAGTGGAAGAGTTAATTGCTGCTTTACAGGATGCGAAGAAACAATCCTGCTCTACATTAATTGATATGAAAGTTTTACCTAAAACGATGACACATGGCTATGATTCCTGGTGGAATGTAGGTGTGGCAGAAGTTGCGAAAAATCCGGAAATCGAGCGATCATCGAAAGAAAGAAAAGAGAAATTAGCATCTGCCAGAAAGTATTAAAGGAGGAGAGGGAAAATGTTTGATAAGGAGGCTGTGCAATTGGGGATTGCCCCAATCGGCTGGACGAATGATGATATGCCGGAACTGGGCGGGGAGATAACGTTTGAGCAATGTATCAGTGAGATGGCATTAGCAGGATTTACAGGAACGGAAATCGGCAACAAATATCCCAAGGATAGCAATGAATTAAAAAAAGCCCTTAAGTTAAGGGGATTGCAAATTGCAAGTGCCTGGTTCAGCTCTTATCTAACGACAAAGCCTTATGAAGAAACAGAAAAGGAGTTTATCAAGCATCGTGATTTTCTCCATGAAATGGGAGCAGAAGTCATCGTTATTTCTGAACAAGGAAAAAGTATTCAAGGCGAAATGGATACACCTTTATTTAGCAGCAAACCAATATTCTCCGACAAAGAATGGTCTGATTTAGCTGATGGATTAAATAAACTGGGAGAGTTAGCTGTGCAAAAAGGGATGAAACTGGTGTATCACCACCATATGGGGACGGGCGTACAGACATCAACAGAAATCGACCGACTGATGAAAGCGACAGAGGAAGAACTTGTATATTTATTGTTTGATACAGGTCACCTATATTTTTCTGGTGATGATCCGCTTTATATATTAGAAAAGTATCTCGAGCGTATTAAGCATGTCCATTTAAAAGATGTCAGAGATCATATTGCTGATCGTGTAAGGAAAGAAAATTGGAGCTTTTTAGAAGCGGTTAAGCATGGTGTATTTACTGTGCCGGGGGACGGCGGGTATGATTTCTCACCGGTTTTTGACATACTGTCACAGTCCGGCTATCAAGGATGGCTGTTAGTCGAGGCAGAACAGGACCCGATGAAAGCAAATCCTTTGGAGCATGCATTAATCGCTAGAAAATATTTGCGCGATAAAGCGGGTCTTTAATATTTGTTCACTGGAAAGATTATGGAAAAGAACAATGTTGGACAAATGATTACAATGTTATTTTATCAGGGAAATATGATAAAATAGGATTGTAATTTTCTTTGTAAAGATTATTTTATTTTAGGTCATATGGACGACGGAAGTAGGTGAGGAAAGTGAAGATTACAATTTATGATGTCGCAGAAAAAGCCGGAGTATCGATAGCAACTGTCTCTAAAGTTATTAATAACACGGGAAATATGCGGGACACTACGAGACAGAAGGTAATGAAAGTGATGGAAGAATTAAATTACTTTCCGAGCGTCATGGCTTCTGCCTTAACTGGTAAGAAAACACAAACGCTTGGTTTGCTGGTGCCTGATATATCGAATCCTTTCTTTTCCGAAATGGCTAGAACAATCGAGGACAGAGCCCATGAAAGAGGGCTTAGTGTAATTATGTGCAGTACGGACGAAGATGAAGAAAAGGAAAAAAAGTATTTGGAACTGTTGCGCAGAAAGCAAGTGGATGGCTTTATCATTGCATCTTCCTTTCATGAGAAAAAACTGTTAGAAGATATTAAAAGTGCAGGTATACCATTGGTCATGCTGACACAGGATGCAGGTTCACTGGGAGTTACCTCCGTCTCTGTCGATGATTTCACAGGCGGTTATGAAGCTACTTCTCATCTATTATCATTAGGTCACCAGAATATAGTGATTATTACAGAGCAGAGGTTAAGCAGTAAAATGAGATTGTACGGCTTCCGGGAAGCATATGAAACTTATGGTTATAACTATGATGAGAGCATGGTGTATCAAACGGTAGCTTCGATCGAGAATGGGAAGACATGCTTAGAAGAGATCCTGAAGAGAAGCGACCAGCCAACTGCTGTTTTTGCTTGCAATGATTTAATTGCTATCGGTGTGATTCAAGGGGCAAGAGAGCAAGGTATCAGGATTCCGCAGGACCTTTCCATTGTCGGCTTTGATAATACGATTCTGGCAACAACGACAGTGCCTTCTCTCACTACAGTTGCTCAGCCTGTTAATGAAATGGGTAAAAAGGTTGTTGATGTGATTGTTAGCAATATTAATAAAGAGGAAGAGAATGCAGAGCGTATATTATTTAAGCCGAAGCTGATTGTAAGAGATACATCAGCCCGTCTTACAAGTAAATAATTTTGTTGCGCTTAGAAAATTAAACGCTTAACTAAATTGATCGAAATATGAGGAAGCAGTGCAGGACGGCATTGTTCTCCTTTTTTCTTTGGAAAAATAAAGGTAATGCGGAATGATGCAAAGTCTTATAATAATAAGTGTTCACACAAAAAGTTTAAAAAATACTTGTGTTCAGCTAGAATAATTGATAAAATGCAAATTAAGAAAGCGCTTAACTAAATCGTGGCATGAGAAGGGGAGCGATATTTTTTTAAGTAAAAAAGAAAGCCCTTACAAAAGGGGAATAATTTTACAAAGGGAGAGGTTAAGTGTGAAAAAAGCGTTCTTATCAGTATTCATTTTGTTGACAGTCATTTTAACGGCATGTTCAGGCGATAGTGAATCTCAGTCGGGATCTGAAGGTGAAGCAGGGTCTAATGAGGAAAAGATGCAGTTTTACGTTTCTGGTGATACTGTAGAAGGTTCTGCCTTAACGAAAATGTCTGAAAAATATACAGAAGAGACAGGTATTGAAATTGAAGTGGTCGATGTTCCGTATGAGGATATGGTAACGAAAATAACGAATATGATGCGTGCAGAAGAACCACCGGCATTAGCACGTGTCACCGGCTTCAATCCTGCATGGAACGGAAAGTTAATGGACTTAACAGAGATTGCCGAAAAGAATAATGTCATGACAGATATGGGGATTACAGTTGATGATAAATTAGTCGCACCACCACTGGATCTGACGGCAGTAGGTATGTTTATCAATAAATCATTATTCGAGGAAGCGGGAGTGTCATATCCGGAGAATGAAGAGGATATATGGACATGGGAAGAATTTCTGAATGCAATAAATACAGTAGTGGAAAAAACGGATGCACAGTACGGTATGGTTATGGATAATTCGGAACATAGACTAAATGCCTTTTTATATCAGCATGGAAGTAAAGGATTTTACCAAGATGGAGATGAATATACGACAAACGATGAAACAAAAGATGCACTACAGCGGTTTATCGATATGAATGATAATACGATCATGCCAAAAGCAGTTTGGACAGCAGGTGAGGATGCTTCATCGATGTTTAAGAGTGGAAGAGTTGCAGCATATATGTCAGGATCATGGCAAATAACAGACTTCGCCTCCAACATTAAAGACTTTGAGTGGGAGTCTGTATATATGCCGTATGAAGATGTAAGGGCTACCAATTTAGGTGGTAACTATCTTGTTGGATTTGAAGGGTCTGGTCAGGAAGAACAGGCAAAAGAATTTATTGACTGGTTATACCAGAAAGAAAATTATGAAGAACTGGCGACATATGGCGGTTATTTACCAGTTACAGAGAATGCAGAAGTGGAATATGAATTAGCGCCAGAGGCATATCAGATTTACCAAAACGAGATAGCAGCATCTGATCCGATTGCAAGCCAGCAGCGTAATGAATTAGTCAGGAAGCAGTTAGTTTCCCAAAGAAGTCTTGGTACAGCTTTAGCAGATGAAGTGATGAAGGCTTTAAATGAGGAGATTACGATTGATGAAGCAATTGAGAATGTAAAAAAATCAATGACAGACGCCTATGTTGAATAAAAAAATAACAGCGGTCATGTAATTGGCCGCTGTTAGAAGAAAAACAGCGATGAAGGAGGGGGATGAATTAAATGAAAGATACCAACAGAAAATGGGCATTTTTATTTATCGTCACAAACTTAGTGTTGTTTTTACTTTTCTTTGCATGGCCTGCGATACTCGGTGTCTATTATTCTCTGACGGAATATAACGGAAACGAAGCAACTTTTATCGGTTTGGAAAATTATATCAGTCTGTTTCAGGATTCCAGTTTCTATAAGGCACTGTCACGGACATTTATATATACAGCAGTAGGGGTTCCATTAGTCTATATCACCTCATTATTTGTATCCGTTATGCTTACTACGAAACATACAAAAGGCAAAAATGTTGCCAAAATTATTTTCTTCTTCCCATGGCTGGTTTCTCCTATTGTAGTTGGTGTACTTTGGAGATGGATGTTCGGTGAAAGTTTCGGCTTCATTAACTATGTAATTCAGTTAATTGGAGGAGATCCGGTTCCGTGGTCTTCCAATGGTAATTTTGCTTTCTTAGTTGTACTGTTTGCAACAGCTTGGGGAGGAACAGCATTTAATATGCTTATCTTTATCGGGGCATTAATCAGTATCCCTAAATCACTATATGAAGCAGCTGATGTGGACGGCGGTTCCGGATGGCAGAAATTTTGGCACATCACCCTGCCTTCACTTAGATCTACATCATTCTTAGTTATTTTATTAGCGGTATTTAATCTGATGAAAGAGTTTCCTATGGTTCAGGCTTTAACAAATGGCGGTCCTGGAACGGATACAACTTTTATAGTCCAGTATATTTACCAGACAGGTTTTGACCAGATGAGGATTGGATATGCAAGTGCTGCCTCCATGGTGCTTTTTGTGATTCTGCTGGTATTCGCGTTATTGCAATTTAGATTTGCAAAAGGGGGAAGGGTAAATGAATAGTAAATTAACGGATAGATTTGCAACAGTCATGCTTACAACAGCCCTGTATATCGTTGCTTTTATGTACCTTTTCCCTATATTGTGGTTATTACTAAGTTCCCTTAAACCAGGAAGTGAGTTATTTTCATACCCGCTGACCATTTTTCCGGAAAATCCTACTGTAGAGGGGTTTGAATATTCATGGGCGACAATGGAATTTATCAAGTACTTTGTTAATACATTGATTGTGGCAGTAGGTACTACTGTATTGACAATTATAGCAAGCGCAACTTGCGGCTTTGCTTTAGCTAAATACAGTTATAAATGGCTGAATGTCTTTTTGATCTGTATGCTGGCAACGACGATGTTACCGACAGAGGTTATTATGACCCCTACTTTCCAGGTAATCTTAGATCTTGGACTTTATGACAGTTTAGCAGGTTTAATTATTCCTTCGATTAATACAGCCACAGGTATATTTATGTTCCGGCAGTATTTTATGACAGTGCCTAACGATTTGTTGGAATCTGCCAGAATTGACGGGGCAAGTGAAGGGAAAATATTTTTCCAGTTGATGCTTCCTATTGCTAAGCCTGTAGTAATTACTTTAGCAATCTTCTCTTTTCAATGGAGATGGAATGATTATATCTGGCCATTAATTGTGTTAAGTGACCCGAATAAATATACGGTCCAAATCGCATTACGCAGTATTATTGGTGCAGATAATATCGATTGGGTGTTATTACTATCCTCTTCCATTATATCGTTAGTTCCGATGATCATTATTTTCATCGTCTTCCAGCGCTATATCATGGATACAAGTGCGACATCCGGTTTGAAGGGATAAGGATGAGGAGAGTGTATTGTCCAAAGGGGAGGGATTACAATTGAACGGGTATAACAGTCTTCTAGTGAAAAATGATGAAATGACAATGATGCATTTTGAACATCAGGTGAAGGATAAAGGCAGCAGGTACTTCGGTGGTATTATTAATCAAAATACAGGCATACCAAGCCCGAGTCACACCGGTACTGGCAGTGTGATTGGGAGTTGGGTATGCTCTTATGTGAATAAGGATTCTGCCTATTTTGAAAATGAGGAACTAGCAGAAAGAATAGAAATGGCGCTCGATTATATGTTAAATAAGCAGCATAATGATGGAACGATTTCGCCGGGCTGGACAAATTACCACTCCCCACCAGACACAGCCTTCATTGTTACTGGTTTTGCACAGATATACTCGCTGCTGAAAAAGAACAAAAAGGAAAGCTTTGCAGATAAAGTAGCATTATTTCTAAAAAGAACGATTCCTGCTATGTTAACAGGTGGATGCCATACGCCAAACCACCGGTGGGTACTGGCTTCTGCACTGGCGCATTTATATAATATATTCGGTAATCTGGAGTTAAAGCAAAGGGCAGAAGAATGGCTGCTGGAAGGAATGGATATGACTGAGGACGGGGAATGGACTGAAAGAAGCAATGGAATCTACAACTCTGTCAGTAATATTTGTTTATATCATACGGCTTCCCTTTTGGGAAAAACAGAGCTTTATGGGTATATAAGGAAAAACCTCGATATGATGATGTATCTCGTCCACCCTGATGGAGAAGTTGTCACAGATTACTCTGGCAGGCAGGATTTAGGGAACAGGTTTGACCTTTCACCATATCATTTGATTTACCGGTTAATGGCATATAAAGATACAAACCCGCAATACATGTCGATGGCAGATTTGGCTCTGGAGAATATGGAAGATACAGGTCCTGTAAATAATCATATGATGCTAGGCTATCTGTATTTTCCTTTTATAAAGGAAGAAAATATTGACAGAGCGGAACTGCCTAAGGAATATGAAGTGTTCATTAATGAGAAATACCAGGTCAAAGAAAATATGAACAAAATGGAAGCTGTAGGGCACTATTCGAGAATAGAACACAGTAGTATGCACACATCATTTGGTGCACAAACGGTACGATATCGTAATAAGGATATTAGTGCAACAATTATGGGGATGAATTCATCGATTTTCTCATTACGCCACGGAAAAATAAAGCTACTCGGAACACAGATATATACCAGCTTTTCACCAGGTGTAGTTGAATTTGATTCTATTAAGAAAATAGATGGCGGGTACCGATTATCCGCAGTTTTAGAAAAGGGATATACAGGCCCGCTTCCACCATTGGATAACAGCAAACCGAATAATACAAGTATATGGTATCTCCTTCCGCATCAGTTAAGAGAATCTACACATAAACAAACCTTTCACATATGGGTAGATATTTTAAGGAAAGAGAAAGACTGGTCCATTCATATTCAAACAGATGAATTGGAGGATGTGTTTACACAGGTGGTTTTTGTGTTTGATGAGAATATCGCCAGTAAGGGAGAAGGAATAGAGAATTTGAATGAAGGAAATTACTTTTGGAAAGAAGGCAAGCTGGATATTCAACAGGAGAAAAATAAAATGACACTCTTGGCAGGCGAATATGAACATTGGCAGAAATCCTTAGGAAATAAAAATACAGGCAACAATCTAGCATTTTACCGGGTAAATCTTCTCTCACCAATTGATAAAAAGTTCAGCATATCTATCTCTTAATTTTTTTTTGGGGGGGATATTTATAGCTGATGAAAATCCCAATCAGCATCACAGCTAATTGGGATTATTGCCAGTTCTACTGACTAATCTCTTTATATTTAGTAATCGGAAACTTTTTAATCAGCCAATTGAATAAAACATAAAACAGAAATATATTCATAAAAAATCCTATAATGTTCATATCCCAGTTCGTCAATCTGAACGAAAGTAAATTGGGAAGCATAAAGTTCGCTCCACTTTCACTATATAAAGAAAAATACGGAAAAGGAAGTCCATAAGTGTAAATATATGTTGAGGCGTGAAACTGCTCAGGAACCATATCCGGGACTACTGCTGATAAAAGAATCATGGAAAGAGCTGAAATGCCGAGAATGGGGAGGTTCACATCTTTACCCCAGCCCTTCTTTTTATAGATGGCAAAAACAGAGACAAATACACCAATTATCGCGATCCAGCCATATTTGTAAGGATCCACTCCGAAAAATAATAAGCCGATCGGTATTACTATGCCAAGAACCGCAAACAGTACAATAAACAGACAAATGAACCGCAGAAATTCCAATGTTATTTTCACTTCTAACGCCCCCCTTGTTTTCTTATTTCCATTATATCACAAAACTGGATTTACCAAATGACCAATTCGATAATAAATATACGAACAATACTGTTAAGAGGTTTCGTAATGGATAAATATGGTATGATTAATTGCGACGGACAACAGTGAGGTGAATGGATAGTGGAAATGTTCTCAAGTGACAAGAACCAACACCGATATATTAGTAATGAACTGCCTAAATGGGCGATAGCTGCACATATTGCGCTGATTATATTTCTGACGCTTTTCGGCTTAGCTGGTATTATATTTTCCATTTATATTGGGGCGGAGAGTGGGATCGTGTATTTTCTTTTCCTGTTAATTGCGGGGATACTCATAATCTCGTTAGCTATTTTTGCCTATAAAAATCTTAGAAAATATCTGGATAATGCGATTAATATCCAGCTTCGTGAGGATGGCTACTTTTACCGGTATCATAACAAGAAAGAGAACAGAACAGGGGAGATTCTATTACCATATGAAACTATTGATTATGTGCTGATCGGAAAAAGTGCGAACACGACATACCGTACAACATATTCCTCTTTTATTGGGATGAGGCATAAACTTTCCTGGATGGTTAGTGCAAGATTTATGATTAAAGGGGAAGATAAAATTCTCGACTTTACAAGTTCGAATCAGCAATTTATTGATGACTGGATCCGCGTTTTTCAGGAGAAGCATGTTCCTCTTTTTCATACAGAATGTGGTGTGAAAGTAACACCAAATACACCAGAGGCAATCGAAGCGATCCCTAAACAGAAGTATGCAGGAAAATTGGCATTCCAACCTGGTGAGATGATGGATGAACTCGATTTTGATGATGAATTTTTAACAGAACAACAAAAACAACTCACCCAGAAACGCAATAATAAGAAAAAATATGCCGGTATTGTTTTGGGACTTGTCCATATCCCGCTTGTTATGCTCGTATTTCCACAGTTTCCGGTAGAAGACGGAACTTTCGCTTCTGAAAGTGACATGCTGCCATGGATAGTTACACTTCTAGCACTTTATTTCTTCAATTTTAGGAAAATTAAATGGTATCAGCCATTGCTGGATAGTCTGATATTAGTTCTCTGTATCAGCATCGCAGCAATAGTAACACCGGGTGTAACAGAAGAATTTAAAGATGCAGTATTCTTCTACATGTATACTGTGATTGCATTCTTTCTAGTCGGTAAGTACTTCTTCATGATTTTCAAATGGGTAAGGAAAAAATTATAGGATAGCACGGGGGCGAACTGAGCCCCTTTATTTTTTGATAACAGACAGTGAACCATTCGTTTCAAGGATAACCTGCTTAATTTGACTCATATCATCTTCGCCGCTCTCTCTGACAGCCTGCATGATTTCCTCTTTTTGTACCCGTTCTTTTTCCAATGCTTTGGTCAAAAACTTATCTTCATAATATAAAAGGGCTGGTTCGGACTTAATGAACTTATTCAGGAACGGAATTTTCACAGCAAAATTGGAGACCAAGTATTGCAGAAATAAAACGATCAGGATGCTGACAAATCCGTCAGAAACGGTAACTTTACTGTTTGTCAGTGTGGATGCAAGTATGGAACCGAGAGCAATCGTCACAATGAAATCGAATGCATTCAGTTTTGCCAGGCTCCTTTTTCCGAATATCTTTAATGCAAGGATAATAAAGATGTAAACACAGACACCTTTAATCAGGATATTCAGTAAGGTGTTATAGTCGCTGAAAAGCATAGAATATCTCCTCCTCAAGAGACCTTTTTTCTTCCATTCCCTGATACAGAGTAATCTACACTTAAGTGGATAGTTGTCGCTGCTTTTTATACTCAACATGAGATTATTACACTTCTGATAAAATGGAAGGAAAGGTCTAGGCTGCTAGATGTGTATATTTTTACCTCTTGAAAAATACTGGGAAAAAGTTAGAATAGATAAAGCAAGCGATTACATTATAAAAGAGGAGGCATTATGATGGCCACTTTCTTAGCATCTATAATTATATTAATTATTGGTTATTTCACATATGGTAAAATCGTTGAAAAGATTTTTGGCCCAACAGATAAAAGAGATACACCGGCAAACTCTATCAATGACGGGGTAGACTATGTTCCGATGCATAAACAACGAAATGCTATGATTCAGTTACTCAACATCGCGGGTACCGGTCCGATATTCGGTCCAATTATGGGGGCGCTCTATGGTCCTGTTGCGTTTCTTTGGATTGTAATCGGTTCCATATTTGCCGGGGCAGTTCATGATTATTTAACTGGAATGATCTCCATTCGGAATAACGGGGCACATATTCCAGAATTGGCAGGCAAGTTTCTTGGAAAGTTCTCGCGTCATCTGGTGAACGCTTTTTCCTTATTATTGCTAGTTTTAGTTGGTACTGTCTTCATTACAACACCAGCTTCCTTAATAGATATTCTATTGGATGGAAAAGTTGCATTCGGGGTAATTTTAGGTGCTATTTTTCTTTATTACTTCCTTTCCACGATCCTGCCGGTTAATCAAATTATCGGCAGAATTTATCCAGTGCTTGGAGCGATTTTGTTAATCGGGACTGTATCGATAGGAATTTCCCTCGTATTTTCCGATTATACGATCCCGGAACTGACACTGCAAAACCTGCACCCTGAAAACTTACCGGTATTTCCGTTACTGTTCTTTACAATTACTTGTGGTGCCTTATCTGGATTCCACGCAACACAATCACCAATTATTTCTCGAACAACCCAGAAAGAATCGCAAGGACGTTACATTTTCTACGGGATGATGATTGCCGAAGGGATTATTGCAATGATTTGGGCGGCGGCAGCGATGAGTATATTCGATGGCCGGACATTAAGTGAAGTTATTGCAACAGGTACAGCGTCTGCAGCAGTTAACGAGATATCTGTGACCCTGCTCGGTGCCATTGCAGGTACAGTTGCCGTTCTAGGGGTGATTGTTCTTCCGATTACATCAGGAGATACAGCTTTTCGGGCGGCAAGGTCAATCGTGGCAGATTATATTGGTCTGGGACAGAAAAAAGTATTCAACCGTTTAATCATTGCATTGCCACTGTTTGCGATTGGTTATATATTAACAAACATTGACTTTAACATTTTGTGGAGATATTTTTCCTGGGCCAACCAGGCAACTTCGGTGATCGCATTGTGGATTGCTACAATGTATCTAATAGTAAAAGGGAAAAATTATTTGATCTCTTTAATACCAGCAATATTTATGACATATATGGTTTTTGTATATATTCTCAATGCAAAAATTGGGTTCAATCTCGATTTGAATCTTTCCTTTATTGTCGGCATATTCCTTACTGCCGGACTTGTGTATCTGTTCTTTAATAAAGCAGGAAAAAATAAAGCAGGGAAGATAGAAGTTGATATGATAGACGCAGCATCATAATCCGAACAAGGGGGAGGAACTCAGCCTGTCCCTTGTTCTTCTTTTAATCCTTTTACTAAAGAAACGATCATCACAAGCACAATAGCAGTAAACGGAAGTGCCGCCAATATCGCCACAGCTCTTAAGGCTTCCAGACCACCGCTCAGCAGCAATACCGCTGCGGTAATCGAAATACAGAATCCCCAGGCTAATTTCACAAATTTCGCAGGATTAAGGACTCCTTTCGATGAAATCACACTTAATACATAGCTTGCTGAATCAGCGGATGTAATAAAGAAAATAGAGATAAGCAGTATTCCGAGAATATTTAATATCAAACCGAACGGTAAATCGCCGAGCATAAGGAAAAATGCCAGTTCTTCATTTTCCTGCGCCTTCCCTGCAATATCCAGCCCGCCAATAATCTGCTTGTGCAAGCCGGTACCGCCCATGATCGAAAACCAGACCGCACTAAGCAATGCCGGGACAAACAATACCCCGAGCACAAATTCCTTTATTGTTCTGCCGCGCGAAATTCTGGCAATAAATGTTCCGACATAAGGTCCCCAGGCGATCACCCATGCCCAGAAGAAGATTGTCCACTGGCCTCGCCAATCTCCATCACCATATGGAGACAAGGATAAGCTTAACGGAATATACTCACCGATGTACTGGCCCAGAACAGTGACAAAACTGTCCAGTAAAAATGCAGTAGGACCCAGAAATAATACGAGGATCATCAAAACGCCTGCGACAATTATATTGCTTGTGCTCAAGTAGCGGATCCCTTTGTCCACCCCTGATAATAAAGAGGTAATAAACAAGCCGGTAATCACAGCAATGATGATCAGCTGGCTGATTTCATTATTTGGTGTGCCGAAAACCTCTGAGAGTCCGCCGCTTACCTGCATGGCACTTAACCCAAACGTTGTTGCCACACCAACGGCAGTTGCTATGGTAGATAGAATGTTAATCACTTTTCCAAGCGCTCCATTTGCCTTTTCGCCTATTAATGGATAGAATGCATGACTAATAAGCCCGGGGCGCTTTTTCCTGAATTTAAAAAATGCCATCGACAAACCGATAATGGCAAAAACACCCCAAGGCTGAAGGGCCCAGTGGAAAACACTATACATTAACGCAGCCTCTGCCGCCGCTTCTGTTTCCGCCTGATATCCCGGAGGTGGCTCAACATAAAGCAGGACAGGCTCAGCCACTCCCCAAAATACAAGCCCGACGCCCATTCCTGTCGCAAAAAGCAAACCTAGCCAGGAAAAGAAAGAATATTTTGGCTTACTGTCTTGTTTCCCTAATTTCATATTCCGGTAAGGGCTGATGGCAAGATACAAACATGCCAAAACAAATATCGTTGTAGCAAGCATATAAAACCAGCTGAAATACTCATTCATCCAGCCCATCCCTGCATTCGATGTATCACTTAAATGCTTCGGAAAGAAAGCACCCCAGCAAACCAGAACTGCAATGATACCAAAACTTGTATAAAAAACAACTCCAGGTCTTGTTTTTTCTTTCCTGTTCATTGAATCCTCCTTTTTAAGTATAATCCACAGTACATATACCCTTGTGCTGATTTTATTAAAACAAATACTTCCTGCAAGGGCTGTGTGATATGTTTTTCTTTTCACTCATTTGGGGAAAATGATTAGTATTGTTACAAAAAAAGTAAGGGAGGATCAATCATGCATGAAATGGATTTACATCATATTTTTCAACTTGCACTTATTCTCGTTATGATTGCAGCTGGTATTACAGCAATTGCCAAAAAGTTCAAACAGCCTTATCCGATTGCACTGGTCATTGTCGGAGCCATTATTGGTCTTGTTAATATTCCTGTACTGGAACCATTGAAGGATTTTATTACAGAAGGGGAAGTTTTTAATTTCGTTATTATTACGCTGTTCCTTCCCGCGCTGCTGGGGGAAGCGGCGTTGAAGCTTCCCTTTTCCCATTTAAACGAAAACAAAAAGCCGATTCTTGCTCTGGCATTTGGCGGGACATTTCTATCTTTTATTATCATCGGCTTCTCTTCAGTCTGGTTATTGGAATTCACGATTCCGGCTGCATTTGTTTTTGCAGCCCTTATGAGTGCCACAGATCCTGTTAGTGTTCTATCTATATTTAAAAGCGTTGGGGTGAAAAAAAGACTTGCTACTGTTATTGAAGGGGAAAGCTTGTTTAATGATGGATTAGCAGTTGTTTTATTCAATATATCAGCATTCTCACTCATCTCCTATATGGATCTCGGGCTGCTGGGCGCAGGTTATGGAGTGTGGGAATTTGTAAAAGTCATTTCACTAGGTCTGATTATCGGCGGATTAATGGGCTACGGATTTTCCCGATTAACAAGATACTTTGATGACTATCCGCTAGAAATTATTTTTAGTATGATTCTCTTTTATGGCTCCTTTTTACTCGCGGAAAGCTTCCATGCATCAGGGGTAATTGCCGTTGTGGTGGCAGCACTTATATTTGGGAATTATGGTTCGAAAACCGGGATGAGCCCTGCAACCAAATTAAACATTAACAATTTTTGGGATGTTGCAACATTGCTTGCCAACTCCCTCGTCTTCTTAATGGTAGGATTGGAAATCACGAGAATTGATGTGGCAGAAAACTGGGGGCTAATTTTTATTGCCATTATTATTGTGCTTATTGCCAGAAGTTTTGCAGTGTACAGCAGTCTTTTCTTTATAAAAAATATCCCGCTTTCCTGGAAACATATCCTGAACTGGGGTGGACTAAAGGGCTCTTTATCCATTGCCCTTGTTTTAAGCCTTCCGAGGGACTTTGAAGGACGCGAAGAAATTCTGCTTCTGGCATTTAGTGTTGTCTTGTTTTCCCTTGTCGTACAGGGCCTGTCGATCAAACCGCTTATCTCATGGCTGGGTGTGAATAAAAAAGAAGCAAGCCATCAGGAATATGAAGCAATCATGGCACGTGCCCACAGAATGGAAACAGGCATTCAGGAAATTCTGAAGGTAAGAAAGAGATTATTCGTAACAGAAGTAGTTTCAAGGGAAATTACCGATGAATACGAAGAACAACGGGCGGAACTGCACAAAGAAATAGACGAGCTTTTCGAGAAACATCCAGAACTGAGAGAAAAACAGGAAGTGGCTTTATTGAAGCATTCGCTATATGCCCAGTACGAAGCAATCGATCATCTGCTAAGAGAGGAGATTATCTCAAGGGAAGTAGCAGAAAAAGAGAAAGACCTGATTACAAACAAGATCGTAGAACTGGAGGAAGGACATTAGGAAGAAGGTGGGGTGATATAATTCCCTTGCAGCAGTATGTAAAAAACCCCATTTGCCCATACGATGGTAAAGGCTTGTTCCTTTGTATTCATTCTCCCTTATATTATAATCATGTAAGGAGAACATACAGAACGGATGAAGGGGGCGGGAGCACATTGGACATACAAATAAATCAGAAGATCATCAAAGACAGGTGTGGAACGGTCTCCTTCAAGAAGGGAAAAGCCTTTTATGATGCGGATAAAGTAACATTTCACCACTACACAGCAAGGAGCTGTGAGGCAACTGTAGCGGGGGCAGAAGAGTTTCATGTCACTGTAAAAAGTGGGGAAGGCGGGATCGAGACAGCATGCACTTGTACCACTTTGCCTTCCTTTAAAAATGATTGTCAGCATATTGCGGCAGTTTTAATCGCCCTTAATGAACATAAGCGCAATGGGACAGTTCCTGTTGCATCAGAAAAATACCATCTGACACAAGGTCTTGTGTCTATTTTTAACAGGAACCCTGCCCGCCCGAGCGGCCATCAGTCTCACTTCGAAAATCGCCAGGTCCTTAATTTAATCTTCACATGTAAGCCGGTTATGACAGAGAAGGGTCAGTACTTGCTTGGGGTGCAAATAAATATCGGACCGATCAGAGTAGAAAACATTGGCGATTTTCTTGAAAAAATAAAAAATGGCACACCTGTCCCATTATCAGGTTCCTTTACTTATGACACGAAACTTCACTGTTTTCCTGCAGAAACAGATGCAGTTCTTCAACAGCTTACTAAGATAAAGCATGACTCTGACCAAAATACAACACCTCATCTTTTGCTGATTCCGCCATCTTCCGGTAACACGCTCATCCCTTTACTGGCAAAAGCACCACTCGTGAAGCTGGAATATGACGGAAACACCTATGAGGGTCTTCAATTATCTGAAGAGCGGCTCCCTTTGCAGTTTACTTTTTCTGAAGCGGAAGGGGCAGACTATCAGCTGAAGATATACGGCTTTACCCGGTTGTTTGTCATGGATCCCTACCGCCTCGTTCTTTATGAGGGAAAACTGATCCAGACAGGAGCAGAGCAGAACGAACAGCTCGTGAATTTAAAACAGCTGCTGGATAGATCAGGAACGAACCAGATTCCCATCCCAAATGAGCAAATGGACTTTTTTATGGAGAAGGTTGTCCCGGGATTGCGGAAGTTAGGAAATGTCCGTTTATCGGGAGCTATAAGGAAGCAGTACGACAAAACGCCATTAGTTGCCAAGCTTTACCTTGACCGGGTAAAAAACCGTCTGCTTGCAGGATTGGAATTCCATTATGAAAATGTGATGATCAATCCATTAGAGAATAGTGAACCACATGATAAACTGCCAATCATCAGGGATGAAGAGAAGGAAAAAGAAATTCTGAAACTAATGGATGAAAGCTCGTTTACTCAAACAGAAGGCGGATATTTCTTGCATAATGAAGAGCTGGAATATGAGTTTTTGCACCATATCATTCCGAAGCTGGAGCCGCTTGTCCAGATATATGCTACAACTGCTGTTAGAAACCGGGTCTTTAGAGCAAATGCCCGTCCGAAAATCAGGGTCGCTTTTAAAAAGGAACGGACAAACTGGCTTGAATTCAAGTTTGAATTTGACGGCATTCATGAAAAGCATATCCGTGAACTGTTGCAGGCACTTGAGGAAAAGCGGAAATACTACCGTCTGCGTAACGGGTCCCTTTTGTCACTGGAGACAAGCGAATTCGATGAAATAAGAAGATTTCTGAATGCCGTACCTGTCCAGGATGGAGATTTGGAAAAGGGCTTTGAAGTCCCTGTAGTCAAGGGGCTGAAACTTCTTGACACTGTGGAGGATCAGGATATATTTCAGATAGAAAACTCATTCCGGCAGTTTTTGAAAAAAATCGAACATCCGGATGAATCGGCGTTTGAGGTGCCTGATAGCTTATACGCGATTATGAGGGATTACCAAAAACGTGGCTACCGCTGGATGAAAACAATTGCTGATTATGGATTTGGCGGAGTTTTGGCAGATGATATGGGGTTAGGCAAAACATTGCAAAGCATTGCCTACATGTTATCGGAGCTACCGGCAATCCGTGAAAAAAAGCTGCCAGCACTCGTTGTATGCCCATCATCTTTAACCTATAACTGGTTGAGTGAGGTGAACAAATACTCACCGGAATTAAGGGCAATCATTATCGACGGGAAAAAATCGGACCGCATTCTTAAACAGAAGGATGCGATGAATAGTGATGTACTGATTACTTCCTATCCGCTGCTGTTGAAGGATATCCAGTGGTACCATAAGCAATCATTCCACACCGCATTTTTTGACGAGGCCCAGGCATTCAAGAACCCTTACACCCAAACGGCCAAAGCGGTAAAAAAAATTCAGGCAGGCCACAAATTTGCTCTGACCGGTACACCTGTCGAGAATTCACTGGAAGAGCTCTGGTCCATTTTTCATGTCGTTTTCCCTGAACTTTTACTTGGAATGAAAGAGTTCAGTAATCTGACAAGGGACAAAGTTTCCCGAAGAATCCGGCCATTTCTGCTCCGCAGGCTGAAAGAGGATGTGTTGGAAGAGCTGCCGGAAAAAATAGAATCAACCGAATCTATCGAGTTGCTGCCAGATCAGAAGAAGTTATATGCAGCCTATCTCGCCAAATTAAAACAAGAGACACTGAAGCACCTTGATAAAGACACACTCCGGAAAAATAAAATCAAAATACTCGCAGGCTTAACACGATTACGGCAAATTTGCTGTCACCCTGGATTGTTTGTCGATGGTTATAAAGGAAGCTCAGCAAAATTTGAGCAATTAATGCAGCTTGTCGAGGAATCAAGATTGTCTGGCAGAAGGGTACTGATTTTTTCCCAGTTTACAAAAATGCTGGAACTGATTGGACGTGAATTAGCCTATCAGGGACTGCCATTTTTCTATCTCGATGGGCAGACACCATCAGAAGAACGGGTGCAATTATGTGATCGATTTAATGAAGGGGAGCGGGATCTGTTTCTTATTTCCCTAAAAGCAGGCGGTACAGGTCTGAATTTAACCGGTGCCGATACCGTGATTCTATATGATCTTTGGTGGAATCCTGCTGTGGAAGAACAGGCAGCAGACCGTGCCCACCGGATGGGACAGACAAAATCGGTGGAAGTAATCAAGCTGATCAGCCGCGGTACAATTGAGGAAAAAATTAATCAATTACAAGAAAAGAAGAGGGACTTAGTTGAGGAGATAATCGGGGATAAAGCGAACACTTCTAAGAGTATGAGTGAGGAGGATATTAAGGAGATATTGATGATATAGAGAGGTAGCGGTTCTGTAAGATTCTGCCGTTTTGATTTTTCATTTTTAGATCTCAACCGGAACGTACGTTCTTGCTTGTGGGAGGGAACTGTGTTATTCTTATTTAAGAATATACAATCTCTTAAAGGCATCAAACTTAAATGAAAGAAGTTGATGCAATTGAAAATGAAAAATCCACATGATAAGTTTTTCAAGGAAACTTTTTCTAATGTGGATGTGTTTAAGGATTTTATTAAATACTATGCACCAGAGAGTATCGCAAAGATAATGGATTATGAAAGTATTGAGCCACAAAAAGATAGTTTCATTTCCAATTCACTGGATGAGTTCTTTTCTGATTTGTTATTCAAACTGAAGTTGAACGACAGGGAAGGTTATATTTATTTATTGTTAGAACATAAAAGTTATCCGAGCAGGAATACAGCCTTCCAATTATTGCAGTATATGATCGCAATCTGGCGAAAAAGCAACGCATCAAAGGGTTCTGGTGATCTGCCAGTTATCTTACCTCTAGTACTTTTTCATGGGGAGAAGAACTGGCACATCCCTCGAAGTTTCGGTGAATTGTTGGAGGGATTTGAATCTCTGCCAAAGGAAGTTAAGCAATATGTACCTAATTTTGAATATGTTCTATGTGATGTGTCTAAATTAAAAGATGAGGATATTCGAGGGGCAGTACAATTAAAAATAATACTAACACTTTTTCGGGATATAATGATAAAAACAGATGATGAATTAATCCAATCGGTTACCCGTTCACTAAGCTACCTTACTCAACTAGAAGATCAGGATAGTGTTACCCAGTACTTAGAGACAATGATTCGATATGTATGGAACGTCGATCGTAAGCTTACAAATCAGCACTTTCATGATATGATACATTATATAGAAAATCATTTTCCGGAAAGGAGCGAACTATCCATGTCCATAGCCGATATGCTTCGAGAGGAAGGTAGAAAAGAAGGGAAAGCAGAAGGAATAGAGGAAGCAAAAATTACAACATTAGTTGAAGTGGCTGTTAAATTGATAAACAAACATGTAGATGCAGTACCCCCAGCTCTGGAAAAGAAGTTATATAAACAAGACGAAGAAACATTAAATCAGATTATAGATCAAGCTACAGAAGCAGATAATATGGAAGAAATATATAAATTAGTGAAGTGAAAGAACAGGAGGACCTGTTCTTTCTTTGTTATTGGTGGATGAGCGCTTCATCTATTTCCGATAAATCATTTTCTACATTAATTGGATTACTTAATACCCAGATAAAATAGAGTGCTTTTGCTGCTTTGGCACGTGTGACAACCTCTCCTGGTTCGAAGGACGTTCCATTGGAGATTCGCCCTCTGACAATCCCTTTCTCGGTTCGCACTAATCCAAGTTCATAGGCTCCCCTTACTTTAGTAAATAAAGCAGTTGAAATTTGGTGAGCATCAGTCAGTTTTTTAAAAGGCGTGACTGGATAATAAGTTTTCATATTTTCACTGTTTTCCTCATGATTGCTGGTATCATTATAGTCAGTCATATATTTAGGCTTTTGGCTGCCAAATTTAAGACAGTAGGCATCATATAATATAACAGCCATCATTTCTCTGGTTAAATGCTCTTCATTAAATGTTGTCATCTCATCCAATTTCACTTTTAACAGCGTTTCTAAAGCAAGGCGGAATTCCACTGTCCTCATAGGAACATCTGGATAAAAGTTACCATCTTCCTCTTTTTGCATGACCTTTAATTGCACTAATTTCTCAATCTGGTTTCTGTAATAGGCGTTATCCCCAGTCAGCGTATCTTTGCAACATTGGGAAAAAATATCTTCCCAGTTATCTGTTTCGATTGCTTTCTTCACAGAACTCTTCAGAAAGCCCTCAATTTCTGCTGCCACCTGATTCCCTTCCTTTTTTAACCGGGTAATCTCTGTAACGATGATGCGGGCAAACTGGTGTGCAAGTGCCTCTTTAAAATGGGTGCCATCGATCTTGTTGGACGGATGGCCATTGGCATAGGTGCCATCATTCGTTTTTCCGGGACTCTCGCCTGCTTCGATCGACATGAACAGAGCCTTCGTTGCCTTTACACCGATTTCATTATAATAATCGAGACTCTTTGTATTTAGATCAATTACCGGAATATTTAATTCCATTCCCATTCCCTTCAATATTTCCGGGAACTTTCTGTTTACAAATGAGTTATAATAGCGGCCTTCCATTAAACTGCTGTCAATCCGGGACATTGGTGTGACAAAAACCGGAATGAGACCGCGAGAGCGGATAGCGGGAATGTATAGATTTTTTATATAGGATCTGTACATATTTTCGGTGGAACCTCTTCCGAACCGATCGCCTTCATCTGTTCTCTCATCGTTATGGCCAAATTGAATAAAAATATAATCGCCCGCTTTTCCGGTTAATAAAATATCGTTTAGTCTGCCTTCGCTATATGCATTTTTAAATGATCTGCCACCCATCGAATAATTAATGATGTTCACTTTATCTGTATTAAATAAACGATGGAAAACCTGGCCCCACCCATGCATTGGGGCCTCTTCAAAAATATAGGATTTAACGGTGGAGTCACCAAGTAAAAATACGGATGGACTCTCGTCTTGACTCCGTTCGTTAAGCGGTATTGGCGTAATGATTATTTCCTTCAAACCGACAGATATGTTTTTACCTTTTGGCTCTACTTCAATATCGATATAATCACGCCCGTTGGCATAGGGAAAACTCCACTCATCTTCCGTAATTTTTGTAAAATTTTTCACTGGAATGAGTTTTGCGGCATCCCAGTAATCATTGCTGTCTGGAAAGTTTGGACGCATTCCAGATATGGATATAAGTGCATCAGAAGTCGGGCAGGTTGTTTTTATTCTTATTTGATATCCTCCAGGCGGTGTTTTTACTCGAAAGGCTAAGCCGAAATGGTTATAATCATCAGGATTCTCCGAGATATGACCGGAAAAGTATGGTTCCGAAATGGTATAACCATTGTCTGTTGCCTGGATCCTTTTTGTATGAACAATTCTGGGCGGGAAGGCACCCGTTAAATTAACAAAGCCATAACCCGCTTGTTCACTATAAATGGGAATATCTTCATGTCCACCTTTGTTGATAGAGATATAATCAGCTTTTGGCTGACTGGTAAAATTAAACTGGAGTTCTTTTGCAAACATTTTTTCTCTCCTAATCTATTTGGAATGACTCTTATATGATGCGTTGTATTCTTCGATGATGTCATTACCGCCTTCGGATTTCCACTTTTCTATTGCGGCATCAAAGCCTGCTTCATCAATTTGCCCTAATATATACTGATAAGTGGCATCTGTGATAATAGATTGCAGTCGGTTTCCTTCCATTGTCGCAGTTTCTGAATCAAGTGTTATCGTTGGATCGACAATTAAATGGTTCTCATTCTCTTTAACCAGTTCGACGGCTTCAGCCTTTGTTTCATACTCGATAAGTGCTTCATATCTGCCATTCGTATCAGGTTCACCAATTTCGATCGAAGAATATGGCTTTACTTCTCTTTCTGTTAAACTTTGATTATCGACAGGCAGTGCTTTTCCGTCTACCACTTCATAATGCTCACCTTCTATTCCCCAGGAAATTAAATTAGCATTTTCAGGTGTCATCATTTTGTCGAAGAAGGCCAGAATCTTCTTTAGTTCTTCTTCCGACTGAACAGAGCTTTTCGGGAAAAGTACGAGGTTTCCGTAACCGGGAATCGCCCAGACTCCGAACTCTCCGTCAGGACCCTTAATATTATTGATCACACCATATTCCGTTTCCGGGTTAATAGCGACGGCATCCTGATGTAATGTTCCGACATATTCCATATTCCCTACAAATAACCCGGCAGAGCCATTTTTCATAAACTCAATCTGGTCATTACTGCTGGCAACAGGGAAATCCTGATTAATATATCCATTCTCATGTAGTTCTTTAAAGAAATTCATCGTTTCCTTGTACTCATCGAACATGAACTCAGGCAGGAGCTGCCCGTCCTTTTCTCCCCAGTTATTCGGTGTACCAAACCATGAGGACACCGTTTTAAAGGCACCATAAACGAGATCTCCCCGATCTGTCACTCCAAATGTATCATCTTTTCCATTGCCATCAGGGTCGTCTTCTGTAAAAGCTCTCGCCATTTCCATAAATTCCTCTGTTGTTGCCGGTGCTGCCAGACTGAGGTTATCTGCCCAGTCTTTCCGGTAAATCAGCCCCTGACGTGATAATGGCCTTCCTTGATAGAGCGAATATAACTCTCCGTTGATGCGGGTATTATCCAATATCGGAACTTTTAATTTCTGCAGATTTTCAAATTCGTCCAAGTATTGACCGATTTCCCAGAACTGTCCGTCCCTGATCGCTTCTTTATATTGGGAAAATGTATTTTGATTCTTCAAAAAGATCGCATCAGGCAACGTATTTGTAGCAAATGCTGTACTCAGCCTGTCTTCATAGTTGTTGTCAGGGACCCATTGAATATCAGTTTTTGTGCTGGTATTTTCTTCAATAAGCTTTAATATCTTCTCATCAGGCACTTCTGGTGTGTGTAAATTCGCCATCATGGAAAATTCAAACACCTCACTTTCTGTACCCTCTTCCTTGCTGTTTGAAGCGTTTTCATTATTGCAGGCAGTTAGCAGAAAACATAATAATAATAATGCCAGTAAACCTCCTGCAAGTTGGTGATTCCAATAATTTCTTTTCATTTTGTATCCCTCCTATAGCTAAATCGTAAGGAAAATAGAGGATTACGTAAATAATCATTAGTTGATAATTCTTGCCGGCTTGTCTTTCGGCTGTTATGCTCCTATTTATAATCATTTCATTGGGTGAAAGATTATCCTTTATTCGCTAAACGGTAGTTGCCTGGTGTCATCCCTTCCATTTTTTTAAATGAGCGGATGAAATTCTGGGAATTTTTGTATCTTAGTTCCTCAGCAATTTGTTTCACAGATTTATCTGTCGTTCTTAACAGTGTTTTTGCTTTATCCAGTCTGTACTGAAGTAAATATTCAGAGAAAGAAGAGCCAGTCTCCTTTTGAAAAACTCCGCTCAGATAACTCACATTATAATGAAGTTTAGCTGCAATGGCATCGAGAGAAATCTCGCTAGTATAATTGTTGTGAATTAATTCAATTACCTGATCAGAAATCTTCTTATACTTATTCGTATCTTTTTCTTCAATTTTCTCAATAAGCGGCAATGTGATCTCAAAAATCAGCCAGTCCTCCATCTCTCTAAGTGTGGCTAGGTTCTTAAAATGTGTAATCATTTTTGCGTTTTCCAGCTGATCCAGATGGATGCCTAACACCTCTTTTAATTCATACAGTTCATATAAAAACCTTGAGAGCATTGTTTCGATCTGACCGGGATGGATGACATGCTTGGTAATATATTCAAACAGTGCCTCGATTTCCTCGGTTACTTTGGCTTTATCGCTTATTTTGATCGCATCAAAGATATTTTTCTTAATATGATTAGGAAAAGGTGCGATGGTAGAATAATTTCTGTTTAAATTTTCATAAAAAATAATGGCTGACTTATTTAGTTTCAAGCGGTATTTTAATGCCTCCTTACTTTCTTTATAAGCAGATTCTGCCTTTCGTAATTTCTTAAAACGCTCACTGATGCCAATACTTATGTGAATGTTAAGCAGTCTAAAGACCTCTTTCTGGATGAATTCAGCCTTTTGGTTAATGTGGCGGGTGTATCTGCTGTTCTGTTCCTGCCTGGAAATAATCACAGTTGACTGGATATCATCGAGTATAAATGGTGTAAATCTGTCTGTCGGCGGGATAATATCCTCAATAATATTATTTATCGCAAAGAGAACTAAATCTGTCTCATCTTCTTTAAACCTGTCATGCTCTGTCTGATCAATTTTCAGCGAGAAGATGGTCAGCCAGCCCCACACTTCCGGGTAGTGAAACTGCTTCAGCTTCACTGGTATTTCATCCTCTGTTACTTGTCCCTGTATTAAACGAATCATGAATAATTGCTTTAATGGCAGTATCTGACTCTGCGCCCTTTTTTCCAATTGCGTATTTTTAAGGGAGAGATTATGAATATGTGATTCGATCAGTTGAAACTCATTGGTGCCTGTCAAAGGTGATTTGCTGTCATGGTAGTTGATGATTGATGTTTTCAGATGATTAATCGGTTTATATAAAACTCGTGTACTAATAATCGCAAAAAGAAAGGACAGAATGGTTAGAATGCTTACAATCAGTAATGTAATCCATCCGATGCTGGCAGATTTCTGTTTTAGTGTGCTTAATTTTACTAAGGAGAGATAGGTCCAGCCCGTATACTCTGATTTTTCATAGATAAGTTTATAGTCTGTCCCGTTAAAAAGATATTCTGTCTGTCCGCTTTTTTCTGTCATATCTAACTTATCGAAATCCAATGTTATCGAAGTTTCCGGACTCGTATTCGCGATAATCTGCTTATCGTTATCAATGATCAGAAACGAATCCCCCGTATTTTTTTCTGAAATAATATCGGTTATTTCACAAGTCGGAATGAAAACACTGACTAATCCATTTTGCTCACCGGAGAATAATGGCAGCATTTTAACTAAATTTATATATTGGGGACAGGTGTTTCTGATATCTGTCGGAAATTTGATCATTTCTGCCTTTTCCAAAATCCAGCTTGACCTTCCTTCTAGATGCATGTAACTTTTCTTGATTTGTTCATATGTCTGATAATCCAATTTTTCAATCCCATTATTGCTCATCAGCCAATTATGCTCAAAGCTTGCAACCACGATATCTTCTATCCCTGTATCCATCGTCTGCAGCTGAATCAGGTCCCGGCGCAGCTGATGATAATCGGTGAAGTCGGGTACAGCAATATTTTGACTGAGAAGTTGCTGTGTCTGGCTCGAGCGGACAAAATTAGTTATCGAAAAATCGATATACTGTAAGGATTTCTCCACATTTGTTCTTACCTGATAAATATTCTGCAGCTTTTCTTCATTGGAGAGGTTCACCATTGCTTTAGAAGATTGCCAGAAAGAGAGACTTCCGGTGATCATTACAGGAAGGGTGCTCAGAATAATTAGAAACGCAATGAGTTTAAAAAAATGATTTTCCGAAAATTTCATGATTTTATACTTCCTTGTCATAGATAATTCAGTTTTCTTTGGAGGTAATTAGTTAAAATAAGAATACCGGCAAAACACATTTTCGTAAACAGCAAAAAATAAACCGCTTACATAAAAATGATCATTATCCACTATTAACTGTGAAGGAAGAGCAGGACTGTTGCGCCATTGACAGGGGGGATAATCATTTTCTCGCAAGTTTTGGGAGGATGGCTGTAATGATTATAAAAAGGATAATTACAAGAGGGATTACTGAATAGTGAAAAATTGATTATATACAAGATACTTTTCCTGCGTATAGGATAGAAAAAGGAGAGAAAAAAATGAAGAGGGTGATGAATTGAGAAAATGGCAGGTTTATTTAACGGGGGTAATCTTCCTGTTCCTTGTCATGACAGCATGCAGCCCAACTGGAGCAAACAGTAATCAGGAGGGACAAGCATCTTCTGAGGAAACATTTGAGTTCTCGATTATGGCAACACTTCATGCCCCAGAGGCACCGAACGAAAAAGTTCTCAAAGAAATGGAAAAAGCTGCGAATGTTAAATTAGATATTCAATGGGTGCCGAACACGAGTTACCAGGATCGGCTGAGTACTGCTTTTGCAACAAATACCCTTCCAGATGCTGTGTTTTTCGGAAACCAGGCAATTTTTAACCAATTTCGTGATGCAATGGAAGACGGACAGTTTTGGGAGATCGGCCCATATTTAGACGAATTCGAAAATCTATCGAAATTAAAAGATAATATTTTGGAAAACACAAAAGTAAATGGGAAATTATATGCTTTATATCAAGGGGTTCCACTGTCAAGACAAGGATTAATCTACCGGAAAGACTGGGCAGATAACCTCGGATTGGAGGCACCGAAAACTACTGGTGATTTTCTGGAAATGGCAAGAGCATTTACAGAAGATGACCCAGATCAGAATGGCGTTGATGATACATTTGGAGTGGCAGATCGGAGCGACTTAATTTACGGTGCGTTCAAGACTGTTTCCTCATGGTTCGGCACGCCGAATAACTGGGGAGAGAAAGATGGACAGCTGTTACCGGAATTCATGTTTGATGAGTATATGCAAACAATGGATTTTTTTAAGACAATGTTTGAAAATGGATACATCAATCAGGATTTCCCTGTGACTAGTAAAACAGATCAGCAGGAATTTTTGAAAAATGGCACTGCAGGGATGTATGTCGGTGCAATAGGCGATGTGGGCGGATTATATACAGATGCAGCCACAATAAATTCCGGTGTGGAGTTCGATGTTCAGAACCAGATTAAAGGGCCGGATGGAGAGTTTGGAATCTGGTCAGTACCCGGCTACGGTAGTGCACTCATGTTCCCGAAACGTTCGGTTGAATCAGAAGAAGAATTAAAACAAATTCTCGCTTTTTTTGATAAGATGATGACACCGGAACTGTCCAATCTTGCTAATTGGGGGATAGAAGGGGAGCATTATGAAGTTGTTGATGGAAAGGCCTTGCCTGTTAACAATAAAGAATTAACAGACAGGGAGGTAAAACCATATCTGTCCATACTGATCGGTGAAGCGGAAACGAGAGGAAGCTATGAACTTTTAAGGGAGCTTGAGGTTGTGGCCAAATCAGCAGAATTAATAAAAGACAATGAGAATTATTTAATCGATGATCCAACCATCCCGCTTTATTCCCAAACCCAGATAAGGGACGGTGCCCGCCTGCAGCAGTTGATCACAGATGCAACCTATCAGTACATGATAGGCCAGATTGATAAAACAGGATTTGAAACAGCTGTTGAAGAATGGCGTTCACTTGGCGGGGATGCAATTATTGAAGAATACAATGCATCATGGCAAGAGATGAAATAATGGATGGGAAGGGGCGCCAGAATGTGGCGGCCCTTCACTTTACTGGGGAGTTTTTGTTTTATTACTTCAGCAGCGACCTTGATATCGGTGCGATTGTCAGACTCTGTATTGTCAGGGATAATAATATTACCGTAAAGCTGACACCGACGATCCATTCACTCTGAATTCCGCTGGCACTTTTAGCGAACAATGTTAATACTAAAAATACAGACATGGATCCTTTAAGCCCTGCCCAGGACAATAAGAAGTTATAACGCCAGGAAAGGGAGTGGACGACCTTCGTTATTCCGTAAATAGTAATAAACCGGACAAAAATCATGAAAACGAAGATGATAGCGGCATACAGCCAGTAATCTAATTTTAAATATTCGGTCATTTCAATCCCGATTACTAAAAACAAAATCGCGAGTAAACTATGTTCAGCAATCTCCCAGAATCCATCTAGTGATTTTCGAAAGTGATCTTCCTTCTCTGCACGCCCATATTCATACGAGATCATCATGCCGCTTGCTACTGTTGCAAGCACACCGGAAACACCGACAGCTTCTGCAATCAGGAAGGACCCGTATGCCAAAATAATACTGAGCATAATCTGGTAATTCCTGTCATGCGAATAGTGGACAATTTTGCTTACTAAAAAACCAGCAGCAAGACCAATCAGAACACCGCCAATGGAAACGAGCAGAAATTCCCCGGAAAATGAGAAGAAAGAAAATCCCTTCTCACGGGTCGCCATTGACAATAAAGTGGTAAATAGCACAATACTCGTCCCGTCATTTAACATTGACTCCCCTTCAACTATGCTGGCAATTTCCTCATTCCCTGTCGCTTTTTTAATAATAGAAACAACCGACACTGGATCAGTAGGCGTCAGTATTGCAGCAGCAATAGAAGCCTCGAGTAACCCAATTGGAGATATAATTGAAATCAGGTAGCCAAGTATAAGCACATTTAAAACAATCCCTACCGTCGCAAGGGAGACGATGATGCTGGCACTTTTCCGAAAATCTTTTATTGGAAACTGATAGGCAGATACAAATAATAATGCCGGCAAAAAGACATGATAAATCGTATTCTCTGTCAATCGTGCTGAATCAAAATAAGGAATGAAAGCAAGCCCCACGCCAAGCACTACTAATATTGCAGGGACAGGGAAGTCATCCTTCTTTTTATCAATCGTAAAAATTATGTAGCCAATCGTCAGTAAAATGATAATAAGTTCAATAGACATTTTCTCACCACCTATGTAGTAAGTATTCCCAATTTTAATAGGTGGAAACATTGACGGAGGGGAACGAGCGGGTATTGGTAATATAGGGAGATCAGGACGAAATCTACGGAGCGAGAGGTGGAGATTTGGTTGTGATTCGTCGATCAGGACGAAATCTCCGGAGTGAGAGCGGAAGATTTGGTTGTGATTCTTCGATCAGGACAAAATCTTTGGAGAGAGAGCGGGAGATTTGGTTGTGATCCTTCGATCAGGACGAAATCTTTGGAGTGAGAGGTGGAGATTTGGTTGTGATCTCGCCATCAGGACGAAATCTCGGGAGTGAGAGCGGAAGATTTGGTTGTGATTCGTCGATCAGGACGAAATCTTTGGAGAGAGAGCGGAAGATTTGGTTGTGATACTTCAATCAGGACGAAATCTTTGGAGTGAGAGGGGGAGATTTGGAGTGATCTCATCATCAGGACGAAATCTCAGGAGAGAGAGCGGGAGATTTGGTTGTGATTCGTCGATCAGGACGAAATCTCAAGATTGAGAGGGAGAGATTTGGTTGTGACTCTTCAATCAGGACGAAATCTCAGGAGTGAGAGGGAGAGATTTGGTTGTGATTCTTCGATCAGGACGAAATCT
>NZ_FOGL01000016.1:0-67072 GCF_900111195.1 Gracilibacillus ureilyticus | reverse complement strand
AGATTTGGTTGTGATTCTTCGATCAGGACGAAATCTACGGAGTGAGAGGGAGAGATTTGGTTGTGATTATTCAATCAGGACGAAATCTACGGAGAGAGAGCAATAGATTTGGTTGTGATCTCATCATCAGGACGAAATCTCTACTTTAATAAATATAAGGTATACTGCAAAGTGAAGGAGTATACTAGGACTGAAAAACATGCAAGTACATCGTTATCAATGAAAGTACTTTAATCAATTTCTGCTGGGGTATTAGCAATTTTCACAGGTCCGTTGTTCTTTCACTGTATCTATATTAATTTTAGTATTTTTATCATTATAAAGCTTTTTCTGTGAATTATTTTCCTCATCCTGATAACTGTATTATTTGTTAGATAGCTTCTATATATGGAGTGGAGCTTACCAATAAAATAACCACCTATGCCTAAGCATTCAGGTGGTTATTTTGCCAGTATTTCATCTCCACAAAATTGCCTGATAATCCAGAATCAAGCGGTTTTCTGTTCCGTTCACTTTTCGGTTTCAATGTGGAAACCACCTGGATCATTCCCCCGTAAAAAACCTGCCTGCCATTAATCGATTAAAAAGCACCAGAGCCTCCACCACCGCCACCAACGCCTGTTCCTCCACCAGAAACGCCGCCACCGCTGCTGGAAGAAGCAGCCGAAATGGTAGAATCTGCTTTATTAAAATCGTTAGCTAAGGTACTTGCAATAAGTGCATACATGATCACATCATTTGCTTGCAAGCCATACTCGCTGGAAGAAGAGGAGGACAAGTTCTTGATAAGACGTTCATATTTTTTCTGCATCGACTTGTTCCCTGTACCAATTGCGTAAATAAATGCCCGCATTTGCTCATCACTCATCCAGTCATTCCATTCTTTTTCACTAATATTCTCATAATTGGTGCTCAGTTCTATCCACTGCTTCCTAATTCTGTGTCCCTGAACCGTTCTCGGCTGATAGATGATCGCGAATAACAGCAATGCCATACCTGGAACGATTGTGAAAAACATCCACATAAAGAGAGAATGAACACCTAACATGATTATGAGAGGAATGGTTAAAAGACTGACTATTCCTGTTGTCCAGCGTATTCCTTTCACTTTTTCAACTAAATGGTTTTGTTTAATCTCCTCTTTCACGGCCTGAGTCCATTCAGCAAAATTGCTACTGTAGGCTGAATGGTTCGCTTCGTCCTTTGTGTATACCGAGAGATCGGATGTTGTAAACACACCATTTTTTCCTATCGTATAAAATAACCATTCAATTAATATCTTCTCATGTGAAAACTCTGTATTTTTATCTACAATCACAAATGTATCTTCGCCATCCCGTTTAGCGTATCCTTTTCTAACAAGATCTAATAATGCGGCCGGTATGATCTCACTGCCAACTGATATGTTTTTCATATAAAGAATGGAAGCAGGTAAACTCATCTCCTGATTCAGATGATTTTGGGATGATAAAGAAGTGCGTTCCACTTCCAGAATTCTGCTGTTCTTTTTCCGCCATGAGATTAACAACAGGATCAGCAAGTAGATAGATAATCCGCCGACAATAAAAGGAGAAATGCGATTTAACAGCCCCTGTCTATCCTCGAATGCCTGCCTTTCCTCGGCTAATGCAGTCTGCTCTGCCAGAATGTTGTCACGAATCTTCTTATCACTCCGGTGATTAGCTGCTGGGAACAAAGAAGCATCATAAGCAACAAGAATATCTCCCTTTGTCCCGCTTTCTACTTCGCCCATCGCAAAATGAACGACACCATCTGATCCTGTCCTCGATGTTGCGTAAGCTTCGTCGTAACCCAATGCAAGTACATCTTCCGTTTCTTGAGGCGGGTGGATAAAGATGTCCATGTTCTGATAGGTGGATTTGTTATTGCTGTCAAAGAAAGGCCAATAAAATTGTGCCATGTCTGTGTAAACATCCACACCGTTAATTATGTTATAGGTAATTTCAATCTGAATTTCTTCATTGGAACCACTTCGATAAATTTTATAAACATTTTCTTCCCGTTCCACGTCCAATGGCTTGCCATTTTCAAATGCCTGGAAGTCTGTAAAATTTGTGCGTTCTTTTGAAATAAGAGAACGGGTAATACCGTTAAACTCGCTCTCAAAATGATAGATGTGCTGCTCTGTCACTTGCACATCCCCGTTTTCCTGTAAATATGCATCAATCTTCGTGTCGGTAATAGAAAAATCAACAGCAAAGACATCGTCAGGTAGGATGAAAAATGAAAAGACAACGGCAAATATCAGAATGATTTTTTTCATATTATTCAAGCCCCTCTCCATTTTATATACGATATCACTAGTTAAAAGGTTTCATTGATTGGGAGGCCTGCGGTTAAATTTGATAAGCCGATAGGAAGGAGAGCCCTGTCAAGCCGAACCCACTGTCCATGTTCTGGTCATTAAATAACAGGGAAATCTTACAAAAATTATAAACCTTCATATTTTCCACATAATTATTATCTATAATAGAAAATAATTATAAGTTATTTGAAGGAGATCACTGAATGGAAGAAGTTCAAAAAAAATCATCAAAACAATCGAGGGCCTCTTTATATAAAACTGTATGGAGATGGCACTTTTATGCTGGAATCATCTTTGCACCATTTCTTTTAATTCTTGCAGTAACAGGTGGTATCTATTTATTCAAGCCGCAGATTGAACAAGCCCTTTATCAGGAATATTATGAAGTAAATCCACAAGGAGAAAAAGTCTCTGCCTCCCAACAAATTCAGGAAGTGAAAAATTTATATCCTGGAGCGGCCGTAACAAAATACCGGCCTGGAGAAAGTGCGGCACGATCGAGTGAAGTTACTATCACTTCAGGTGAGGAAACACTTACTGTATTTGTCGATCCATATACTGGAGAATTCATTGGTGAGTTAAATAATGATGACCGAATCATGAATAAGATTGAGGAGATTCATGGAGAATTAATGGCAGGAACTGTTGGAGATCGTATTGTTGAGTTAGCGGCATGCTGGGCAATTGTTCTGATTGTAACAGGAATGTATTTATGGTTTCCGAAGAAGAAACCGCATGTAATGGGTGTATTAATTCCGAGGTTTAAAAAAGGTCATAAAATTCTCCGAAGAGACCTGCATGCCGTGCCGGCATTCTGGATAGCAGCGGGCATGTTTTTTCTCATCATCACAGGCTTACCCTGGTCGGGTTTTTGGGGAAACAATTTTCAGGCAATTGCAACAAACAGCGGATTAGGTTATCCACCTTCTACATGGTTAGGAAGTGCACCTTCATCTACGGTTAAAACAGAAGATATAGCGGAAGTCCCGTGGGCTGCAGAGAAATTAGATGTTCCCACTTCAAAGCTTCAAGGCTTCATTCCGTTACCTATAGATGATGTTGTCGAAATTGCTAATCGTGAAGGAATGCACCCAAACTATACGATTACTATCCCAAGCGAAAAAGACGGGGTATATACATTGTCTGTCAATCCGCCAAAAGTGAAGGATGAAGCAACGATTCATATTGACCAGTACTCTGGTGCAGTTCTGGCAGACTACCGTTATGAGAATTATGGGAAGGTTGCACAGATTGTTGCATTAGGCATAACCTTGCATAAAGGTACAGAATTTGGAATAGTTAATCAATTTCTCAGTCTATTAATCTGTTTAGGTATTATTCTTGTAGTCTGTACCGGTTTTTATATGTGGATAAAACGGAAGCCGACGAAAGAGATGGGCGCACCAAAAGCCCCCAGCCTGAAGAAACAGGGGCCATTACTCCTTTTAATAATTGGCTTAGGAATTATCTTTCCGTTAGTTGGACTGTCTGTAATTAGTGTCTGGTTACTGGACTTGCTCATTGTTCAAAGAATTCCTGCTGTAAACAGGTTCTTGAATGCATAATTTACAAATACTAAAGGAGTCTTCCATGTGAAAAAAAATGCAGTTATTTTATTGCTCGTTCTCACTGCCACAATATTAAGTGCATGTTCACTTGAACCAGAAGTAGAAAAAAGATACAAACAGGAAAATCCGTTAGTTGCCGATATTATCATACCAGAAACATTGTCACATACGGAACTGTCCACATTTGAAGTTATTCTTCAACAGGAAGGTGCGGAAGTGGAGGATGCTGATTTTGTTCATTTTGAAATCTGGAAACAGGATGGCTCCATCAAATATGGTATGGAAGAGGCTAATGAGATTGGAAATGGAATTTATCAAATAAGTAAAAGAATAAATAGGGACGGCTTGTATTATATTAAAGTTCATGCTGGCAATAACGGTTCCCTCATCATGCCCCAAAAACAATTTGTTGTTGGAGAACTCTCTGAAAATGAACTGGAATTTTTACAAAGTGGTGCAAAAGTGGAAAACCAGACGGAGGAAAGCCATCACTAGTATGCTGCGCTAATCTGAATATAATATTGAAACCTCCGCACTACCATTGTTGGGATTTTTCTCAACAATGGTTTAATAATTGATATAAGTTGATTATAAATGGTTGGCTTGTAAATTATATACCTACTAAATTTCATTCAAGTTGCACTCTTGTATGATGAGAGCGAAGGATTACAATTATAAATTTAGACAATGTTGAAAGGGCTTTCTCGGATGGGTAAATTACTATAAAATAAAATTATGTAGATAATTGGAATGCATATGGGAGGGATTTATGTAGTGAAGAGTATACGGAATTATGAAGATTTATTAGAAATGTTAGATGATTCACTAAGAGAACCAAAACAATTTTGGGAGAATTTTTATGAAGACAGAACGAAAGATATCCCATTTTTCAAGGTGAAAGGACCTGATGAAAACTTAGTTGAATATTTTAGTAATTCACTTTCTCCTAACAAGGTTTTAGAGTTAGGTTCTGGACCCGGGAGAAATGCTATTTATATGGCAAAGCAAGGGTGTTCCGTAGAGGCATTAGATATATCTGAAAAAGCAATTGATTGGGCAAAAGAAAGAGCGGATGAAGAGGGTGTCAATATTAAGTTTCACTGTGTTTCTTTGTTTGATTTTAAATTTGAGCCGCATTCTTATGATCTAATTTACGATTGTGGAATGTTTCATCATCTAGCACCACATCGCCGTATAACATACTTAGAAATAATTAAAAGTGCCCTCAAAAAAGGAGGATATCTGGGGCTTGTTTGTTTTAACACCAATGGAGCTTTAGATACCCCAGATTGGGATGTGTACAAACAAAATAGCTTGAAAGGCGGTATTGGATATTCAGAATTAAGATTGAAAGAAATATTTAAAAATGATTTTACAATTGAAGAGTTTAGAAGTATGAAGAAAGTTGAACAACCAAATGAGTTATTTGGAGAAAATTTTCTTTGGGCAAGTTTGATGAAAGTTAAAAAGTAATTATTTTATATCTCCTAAATCAGCTCTTTCAATTAAGTAGATTGTACACATTGTCCAGAACAGAGTACGCACCAGAAGCAGAAATATGAAACATATACGTTCCATAAAACGTACTTAATTTAAGTGTCATTTCATTCACGCTAAAAATGGAGGAGAACAATCATATGAGAAGATCAAAAAATCGCGGATTCGGAATTGCTCTTGGTGTAGCGATCGGTACAAGTGTAGGAGTAGCTGTTAATCAGGTAGCTGTTAGTATTGCCATCGGTATAGTGGTCGGTTTAATCTTTGGTTCTATTTTAGACAAACGGAGCCAACAGCAGGAAAAATAAAATTAAATTCAAGGAGGAATAAAATGGAGAATATCAATGAATTGACAACAGTTGAAGATTGGCAAACTGTATGGAAACATTCAATGGACTCGCCGATCTTAGTGTATAAACATAGCACTTCCTGTATGATTAGTGCTCGAGCCTTCAAGCAGGTAAAAGCTTTCCAGCAGAGCGAAACAAAGAAAATAGATTGCTATTTGGTAAAAGTTATTGAAAGCAGAAACGTATCCAATGAGATTGCAAAGGATACACACATTACTCATAAATCTCCTCAAATATTTCTCATAGATAAACAACAAATCGTATGGAACACCTCTCACTGGAAAATAACAGAACATCGCATAAGGGAAGCGGTTTATAAAGTTATGTAAAGATCGTGATAGTTCTCCCCTGTGGTGTTATTATCATCACTTTTCTTTCTTTTTTATCCATTATGAATTTTGCATCCAAAAGGAAACCCGCATTTTACTTACTCTATCCAGATAAAACATATTGCGAAACAGCCTACGCTTAACGGGGGAGAGAACTATTTGAGTCTATTATTTCCTAATAAAAGAAAAGTTTTGAAAAAATGGTGAAAAGGTCCCTTGAAAAACCAAGGATCACTAGAAGGTTTAGGGCTTTACACCACAAGGGAGGAATTTGTCACTATTTAAATTCCTTATTCTGGTTATAGATTCATTCAAATGTCTAAACTATCATGAGTGACGACTATTACCACAGATTTGCCAATTTATTGAACCTTTTGTATATTCATAGAGTAATGCAGGAAGGTATTAGGCAAGTGGGTTAGTATAGAGGTCATAAGTAAAAAACGAAACGTGTATTCAGTTATAACTTGGTTTTTTTTGTTCTACTATTTTGGTTATACTATCTCCTTTAATGCGCTACTAAGCTTAAAAACTTCACTTTACAGCTTTTATAGATAGTTAGGAGAGATTAGATGTCTGATAAAACGTGGAGAAAATTAAGGGGAGCAGCTACTGCGATAGCCCTTTTAACAGTCGGCATAATGGTTGTTGTTTTCTTTGAAGAACCATATAAAATAAAATCCAGTCCATTAGGCTTAGCTTTGTCAGGAACAGCCCTTATTTGCGGTGTCTTCGGAATATTTGTTAATTACAGAGAAAAAACGGGAGGAGTCACTTTAAAAACGTTTTGGTATGTTATCAGTTTTCTAGTGGCAGCATATATCATGACGATAATTGTTGACCGGTTTTTCTAATAGATATGCAGATCATAAGCTAGACTGGTGAAAGGGACGAACCACTTTGCCGATAAGTTATTAATCCAGTTTTTATAAATAGTCAGGAGAGAATTTATGTCTGATAAAATGTGGAAAAACCTAGAAAGAGTATCTAGTACAATAGCTTTTTTAACTATTGGAATAATGTTTGCTGTTTTCTACGAAGATCCATATCAGATAAAATCCAGTCCTCTAGGTATTGTTTGTTTAGGAATTATCCTTATTAGTGCTGTAATTGGCTTACTTTTCAATTACAGAGAAAAAACAGGAGGAATCACCATTAAGGCGGTTTGGTATGTAATTAGTTTTCTAGTGGCAGCATACATCATGACAATAATTGTTAACAGATTTTTCTAGGGAACACTATATTGGCTTAATTGCTCAAACAGTGAGAAATGAAAGATAAAGATGCATGCAGATGACCGTAAAGGCGTGGTATAACCCGCAGCGAATCGTTGCGATATTATTAAGTTTATTAGGCTTTGGCCTTGGAGTTGGCGGAATCTATCAAAAGAGAACGAATAAGAAATTCACCATATGGGGTCTGGCTATTCATGGAGTTTTTTTCATCCTGCCGAATATTGATTTTGTCGTTATGGAACGCAATAAAGCATTGGTAATCAATATTTAAAGGTTAGAATAAAAGAGTCTTTTTCGATACAGTAGGACAAAATGAGGGGAGCTATTGCAGGGAAATTTTTAATAGGATTATTAACGTTTTGTTGTGCTTTCGTCTTTTTTGTTAAGTATAGAGAAAAAACAGAAGGAGTAACTCTAAAAACATTCTGGTATACTGCATTGGCTTTGGCAGGTATTTTCATCGTCGTCATAATTGTGAATAAAGTACTTTGAGGAAACATGGGGATGGTTTTGGCTTTTTATATTAAAAACATATTTACTGTACATTTTAATATAGTATATTCAAAGATTGCTAATCCCTCTAGTATAGGAGACTACCTTAACAAGATACGAAAACTGCTGCCGTTGTTCACATAATTCATAGCGTTGGTAATGACATGGAAGTATGCGGTGAATAGATTAGTATAGAAGGTGATCAATTTGTCAAATTCAACATGGAAAAAACTAACGGTATATTCAGGTGTAACTGCAATGTTGGTAATGTTTGGAGGTATTTTTATATTAGGTGAGAATACGCCAAGAGGTTTTACGGTAGTTGATGCTGATCCTGTCTTACTTGCCGTTTTGGTCCCAATTATTAGTATTTTAGGGTTTATCACACTATTAGGAATAATGAGGTCCATGATGGGGAACAAAATGAATGCTAAGACTGTCCTATACACAATCGTATCTCTTTTGATTCTCTTTACTTTATTAGAAATATCACACTTTTTTAGAGAAACTGGCTGGTTATATAATATGGTTACGGATAGGTAGAATATGAAAGAGAGTACAATTAACAGGCTAACCTTTATAACTGTTGTATGTATGATGCTGTTGGGCTTTTATTTGTTTAAATATTGTGTTGATTGTACTAAACATTTTCCTTTAATGTGCTACTAAGCTTAAAAACTTCTTTTTACAGTTTTTATAAATAGTTAGGAGAGAGTATAAATGTCCGAAGATACATGGAGGAAATTGAGCCGAGTAAGTATGATAATAAGTCTTTTAATATTTAGCGTAATAGTTGTTTTTTATTTTGATAACCCATATGAAGTAAAAACTACTCCAATAGGTATTGTTTTACTTGGGATCCTTTTTTTGTGCTGTGGCTTCGGTATATTCGTTAGATATAGAGAAAAAACAGAAGGAAATGTTCTAAAAGCCTTATGGTATACTGTCTGCTTTATGATAGCGGCATATGCTATGACCAGAGTTGTTGACAGGTTTTTATGATAGATAGAGGAAATGTAAAGGAGCGTATAAATGAAAGTAAAAACGTGGCTTAACTTGCAGTAGGTTGCGATTGCAATATGTATAGGCTCTATTCTAATATTGTTCTATTGGTATGGATATCGTTTAAACGGTGAAATCATAATCACTAAGGAAACATTGCCTACAGATTCCATCTTTCTATATGAATTATTAGCATTAATCGCTGTATCAATTATTTTTTGGCCAATTGCAGAATTAGCTATGCGAAATGATGGAAAAGTAAACATTCAAACATTCTTATCTACAATATTGTTTTTTGTAGTAATTGTTATCACTGTTCTTCTGATGAGAAGCTTTGTTTATTAGATTTTTCATTGAAGTTGCTGTGTTGGTAATGCCAGTGTAAGATGATAAATTAGTACGGATGGTGATCACATTGTCCAATGCCACATGGAAAAAACTAACCGTAACTTGCTGTGTAATTGGTTTATTAATAATGTTTGGATTTACTTTTATCCTAGGTGAAAATACGCCAAGAGGTTTTATGGTAGTGGATGCTGATCCAGTCTAACGTGCTATTGTTTTTTCAGTATGTGGTGTTTTATTTTTTATCACTTTCTTAGGAATGATGAGGTCCATGATGGGCAACAAAATGAATGCTAAGACTGTCCTATACACAATCGTTTCTCTTCTGATTCTCTTTACTTTATTAGAGATATCGCACTTTTTCAGAGAAACTGGCTGGTTAAATAACATGGTAACGAACAAGTGAAATACCATAATCAAAGTATCGCTTTATTTTTCGCTCTACTTTTTACATATTATTACTTTAAAGTACGAGATTACTATTTTTTAAAGGAGGTAAATGATGAAACGGCAAATTATCTTTTTTCTAACCATTCTCTTACTGGCAGCTGCAGTAATCGGCTGTTCTAATGATGATTCGGCAAAAGGAAACGAGAATGAGGATCAGGAGAGCAATCCGGAAGAAGAAGTGAATAGCGAAGCGGAAGATGAAGAAGCAGTAGAGGTGATGACCGCTCCAGAGGCAGCCACAGAACCTGAAGATATGATAAATGAAGGACCAGGGGAACTGGTTGCAATAGAAGACATGGACAGTGAAGAATGGAAACAAGCGATAGAAAATTTACCGGAGGATTTAACCGCAAACGAAACATATAACCACCTTGTTCAGTGGTTAGCGGCGGATTATTCGGAAGCTTTAAAGAAATATGAGGAGTTTAACCCATCTTTTATTGCATCAGATGCGCCTGTAGGTGAAGGTGATGATTCAGATGAAGAAGAAGTAAAAGAGAAGCAGATTGCTTTATTATTAGATGCAAGTGGAAGTATGGGAGCGGCTGTTGGTGGAGAAGTTAAAATGAAAGCAGCGAAGGAAGCACTGCAGCAATTTGTAGCTGATCAGCCGGAAGAAACGAAGGTATTACTGCGAGTTTATGGTCATGTAGGTGATGGAAGTGAAGAAAAGAGAAAAATATCATGTGAGAGCACCGATGTTGTTTATCCATTAAGTACATATGATGAGCAAACATTCAAAGATGCATTAAGTCAATTCGAACCAGCTGGATGGACACCGCTGGCGAGTTCTATTTTGGCTGCGAAAAATGATTTGCAGTCAGATTCAGGAGAGAATGTAGAGAATATTGTGTACATCATAAGTGACGGAGAAGAAACCTGTGGTGGTGACCCTGTTGCAGCTGCCAAGGAATTACATGATTCAGGCATCGCAACAGCAGTTAATATAATTGGTTTTAACGTAGGAAACGAAGCACAGGTCCAGCTAAAGAAAGTGGCAGAAGCTGGTGGTGGTACTTTTACGAATGTTAATTCAGGTAAAGAGATATTTGAGATTGCTAATGAAAATATAACAAATGCAAGAGAATCTGTAGACCGTTCAATGTGGCGTGCAACAGAAGGTGTGGACCTGACATGGGATGCGATTCATAAGAATAAAGAAGTTGATTCGATTGCCTCTTTCTTTGGAGATGTGGTCGGTGATGAGAATAAGCTGTTGCGTGATGGGTTGAATAGTCTAAAGCGGGAAGAAGTTATTACAGAAGAAACAGCAGAAGAAGTAATGAATTTACTTGAAGAACGATTAGAGAAAATTGACCAATTGAATGATGAGAAGAAACAATCACTTAAAGACAAGGTTGCAGAAGAAAAAGAAAAAACAAAAGAGCTGCTGGATGAAATGAGAGAGCAAGCAGCAAACAATTAATTGTTTTTATTTTCAGGCCTGCTGCACTCGAATGTTTGAAGGAGATGGGAAAATGGACAATGAACAAGCAATGAAGGCGATGAATAATGCGAGTGGAGTGGCCTTTTTCCAGGCAGGCTTTATGGCTATTGTTATTACCGTTTTGCTTTGGTTAGATAAAGATCTTCTTGGTCTATCGGCTTACTCTTATATTGATGCTGCCATTTTTGGCTGTTTAGCGGTAGGTGTGAAGATGAGGAGCAGAGTGGCAGGTGTTATGCTGGTCATTTATTTTATCATCGCTCAAATTGTTACGATATCAATGGCAGGGGCAGCGGGTATTTTTGTAGCTATTCTATTTGGTTATATATATATTAAAGGGATGAGGGCATCTTTTAGCTATCACAAGAACCCGGAGACCACAAAAGAGAAAGAATACTCGGTTATTGGAATGATTTCGTTTGCTATAGCTATGATTCAGCTGTTTCTTGCTATTATATTTGTAATGCTAATTGGTGACTATACCGTTGCAACAGATATTGCATTTGTTGTGCTATTATTAAGCTTATTAGGCTTTGGCCTTGGGATTGGCGGGATCTTTCAAAAGAGAATGTATAAGAAATTCACCATCTGGGGTCTGGCTATTAATGGAGTCTTTTTCATCCTGCCGAATATTGCTTTTGTCGTTATGTAAGGTGGCAGTTATATTATGTAGGAGAATCTATTATTTCTGTCGTTTCATTCAGAAAAATAACCACACAGCGAGTGGTTATTTTTCTTTCATAAATATGAACCGTCCCCTAAAGGGCTATTCACTAACCATATCCAATCGATCTCTTGAAACTGTATAATTTCCTCTGAATAGCTGCCTGACCCTGACTAAGTTAATTTAATACCATATCAGCATAGCAAGCTTGATTTCTACCTCGCTCCTTGGCAGTATATAACGCTTTATCAGCCAAATCATACATCTCCTCCGTAGTGTGTATACTTTCATCATACAAAACTATTCCCATTGATATCGTGATATGGATAGGTCCAACATCTTGAGCAGATAGAAATTCATAATGCTCAATCTCTTCGTGAAAGGATTCAACTTGACTTTGGATAGTATGATAGTCTGACTTGCTCATAAGAATAGTGAATTCTTCTCCACCATTACGAGATACAATTCCATCTTTAGAAAAAGATTCTTCCAACTTATTGGCCAATTCTTCCAATATTTTGTCCCCTATAAGATGACCGTATGTATCATTAATTCGTTTAAAGTAATCTATATCCAGAATACATAAAACGAGCGTCATTTGCTTTTTTTGTGCCTTTTGAAATAACTTTTGAAAGTTCTCTTTAAAATAACGAACGTTGAAAGTTCCTGTTAAACTATCTGTATATGCATTATGCTCCAGCTTCTTCTGTAAATGATGGGATTTGTACATATAAGATATAAAATAGAAAAGTAAAGCTCCTCCACCAATCTCTATAAATGCACGAATTAGAGAAAAAGTAATGTCTTCATCCTGCAAAATTACCAACATTAACTGAAAAAGCAAATTAAGTAATAACCATATTTTCCAAGGTTTCCATTTTAAAAATTTAAAAGATATTGCTACTAATACAGCAAATAACAGCATTTCATTCATCTGGTGATTGATTATTTGTTCCATACCTTTATCTAGTTCCGTGTAGGTTAAATTACTCCCATCAAATGACTGAAACGGATCACTCCTCTGAAACCCAGGAGGTCTCGTATCCAACTCCAATTTGTTTATCCTCAACATATTTCCAATTATGGCGGCAATGAATGTAGCTATTCCTCCGCCGTAAACCGCTGCAGTTATAAAGGTAGTACCGCCAAAAAATACAGGTCCATCAGATATTGAGACCGTGATCGGAAACTGATAAAAAATGTATTGAACAAGACCAAATCCCACACCCAAGATAATGTGCTTCAATGCTTTGGTTTTTAACTGGCTAAAAAATTTAAAATATATTTGATAAAAAAGAAATAGTGTTAAAAAATTCATAGATACAATTAGAAAAATAGATTTGATCATACGCAGTCCCTCTTTTAACATTCACTATCGCTTATTTAATATAACACAGCACTTATATATAAATCGACATTTTTCTACATTGTTCTACATATTTTCCATACTCAGATGTTAGTTAAACAAGGCGTGTTTAGACAAATATAATGGTTAAAAGTCTTTATTTATCACTTGGAAACATGGCAATGGTTCTCATGTTTCACTTTGAAACGAAGGAAGAATAGTTTTGCGAGAAAATTATTTTAAGAAAGCACAACATATAATCGTAAATAGTTCTTTATAACTATTTTTTTATTGTGGTATTACTTAAAATGTGGTAAAATAGTATTATTGTAGACATCTTTAGAAAAACTAGAAAGTAGGGATTTTTTGAAAAAATTTAATGATTTATCTATTTTTTGGAAGATTATGGTCCTCGTGCCGTTTATCGCTTTATTTTTAACTATACTAACTTTTTTAAGTTACCAAAATGCCTCTGCTGAGTTAAATAAGGCGATAAACGAACAAATGGATGCTAAGTTAAGTCAAACGACAGAGCAAATAACGAAGGAATTAACGACACACGAACAGAACTTATTAACAACAAAAGCTATGCTGCAATCACAAGATAGTAACATGACAAGAGAACAGTTCGAAAGTTATTTTAAAGGATTACTTCCCATAAATGAGGCCTCTTATGGAATAGGAGTTTGGTATGAGCCATATGGCCATAACGAGGATGAAGAGTATTTTGGTCCTTATGTTTATAAGGATGGTGATAATCTTGTCTATACGGATGAATATGAAGAACCTTCCTACGATTATCCGTCAATAGACTGGTATATTTCAGGGTTAGAAGCTGAATCCCCTATTTGGACCACCCCTTATTATGATGACACTTTAGATCAGACATTTATTACAACTGCATTAGCATTTTATGATAATTCAAATCAGAAACAAGGTGTCATTACCAGTGATTATGTTTTAGATTCTATTCAATCAATAATTTCCGCAATACAAGTTGAAGAAACAGGCTATGCAGTACTTATAGATGAAAACGGAAATTTGCTCAGCTATCCTGAAAAAGAAGAAGTGTTAAACACTAAACTGGCAGAAGTAATGAATGAACAGGAAAGTGTAACTAGTCTTTTAGAGAATGATAAAGGGAACATGCTTTCAGAAGTGAATGGTAAAAAATATGAAATACATTATCAAGCATTGCCTAATGTTGGATGGAAGGTATTATTGTTTGCTCCTACTGATGAATTATATGCTTCTCTGCCTCATTTACTACAGCAATTGATAATCATAAGTGTAGTTCTTATTATCTTAATTGTTCTTATAGTCTTTTTTATCGGCAGATCTTTATCTAAATCAACAAAAGAGTTAAACGGTCATCTAGAAATACTGGCTACAGGAGATTTAACGAACAGAAGCAATTCAGTCTCAAAAGACGAAATTGGCCAAATGAGTCGTTATTTAAATAATTCTGTTCAATCATTACAGAACATGCTAAAAAGTATAGAAGATAACATATCGCATGTTGCATCCACTTCCGAGCAACTTTCGGCAAGTTCAGAAGAAATTAACTCCTCTGTAGATGAAGTTGCGAACTCTATTCAGGAAGTAGCTGACAATGCTACCTCTCAACATGATATTTCAAGCAAGCTTTCAGCATCTAGTGCAAACATGCATCATCGTCTAGAAAAGATGGCAAAGTCGTTTGAAAGTATGAATAAAGATGCAGATGACACAACGCATATTGCTGAGGATGGTAGTAAAATTGTTAAAGAGGTTGTAGATACAATACGGGAATTGGAACAACAAATTAGAGCTTCCTCTCAAAAAATTTATGAACTGGATAAAAAATCTGATAAAATTGGAGAAATGGCGAAATTAATTACTGATATTACAGAACAAACAAACTTACTTGCACTTAATGCAGCAATTGAAGCGGCTAGAGCAGGAGAATCTGGTAAAGGTTTTTCAGTAGTTGCAGAAGAAGTCCGAAAGTTAGCAGAGCAGACAGGACAAGCTTCCAAAGAGATTAATGATATGACAAATGATATACAACAGGTAGTCTCACAATCTGTTACAATGATGGAACAAAGTCAACATATTGCTACAGAGGGCATTCAATCAGTGGAAACTTCAGGTAAATCCTTTGAAAGTATCACTGCTTCTATTTATAGCTTATCTTCAAAAATGAATGAGTTAACTAACGACATGACTACTAACTTAAGCGAAATGAAATCTGTTCATGACTTATCAGCAGAGGTACAAGATTATTCTAGTAACACTAGTAACCATGCCGTAAATGTATCAGCTACAACAGAGGAACAAGTATCTATGATGGCTGAAATTGCCAGAGCTGCAGAATCATTATCTGTAATGGCTCAAGAATTACAGGAAGAAATGGCGAAATTTAAAATATAATTTGAAAACACCACCTGAATAGGATTAATTTAGGGTGGTGTTTTAATTATTTTTTAGCTAATCACTGTACTGCTAACCAGCACAATGCGCCATTTTAGGCCTTTAATAATCCACGAAACTCTCTGGTGGAATAATAGGAAACGGCTCCGTTATGATAGACAAAAACGGTGTCGGAACGACGGTCATAAAAGAGTGCTCAGCCTAGTTTTCTTGTTTTTTTCCGTATGGAATGGGGAAGATGGGAAAGGAAGTGATGATTTATTCCTCAATCGGCGAATTCCTCAGTTTAAATTTTTAATTTAATCTTTGAGTAAGATGATAATATTTCTATACTAATCTGTGAGTTATTGATGTGAAAATTAACGGGTTTAGTATGATGAGTCAAAGAGAGTCTCAACAGATACTTACCCTCTATTCCTTAAAGGACTAGAGGGTTTTGTTAATTATAGGGCATGAAAGAAGCATGTAAATTCTCAGGGTCTAGAACTGTGGTGAACATATCTTTACAGAGATTGAACAAAACTTGAACACCAAATAGAGTAGAATTTATTAAATTCTATTAGGAGATTAGTATCTTATATGTTTCTTCCAATTATACTCTTTTCCAAAATAGCTGTTTGCCACGGTTTCTTGGCATTTTCTAATTGCAATAACAACCTCTTGCTGGTGTGCTCCATTCATTTATCAGATGCGCGAATATCTTTGAAGAATAAACTAATTACTGCAGTAACAATAAGTAAAATTCCGCTTAAAAGGAATAAAAGAGTTGGCGAGATAATTTCTAACAACCATCCTACCACTAAAAATGTTATAGGCTGGATTCCTGTAGAACCTAATAGTTGCAGACTCATTACCCTTCCAATTGCTTCTGGAGGAGAATGCACTTGAACTAATGTAACTGCTAGTACGTTTATCATCCCCACAAAAATTCCACTGAAAAACAAAAAGAGAGCTGTAAGGTATAAATATTCAGGAGCCCACCCAACAAAGGACCAGAAAACCCCCAAAAGTATAGCAATAATCATAACAGCTGAACCTCTGGATTTTATGTTTCTCAGCATTCCAATTATTATTACACCAGTTAATGTCCCTACACCTAAAGAGACGACATTAAGAAGCCGAGATGATCAGCTCCGCCCTAAGAGCTGGATTATGTATCTACTAAGCTGACATTTTGGCTGCTCCTGTATCTATTACCATATTCTCAATCACTTTATTTTTACCGTTAAATGTTAAGGTAATGTCTGCTAAAAGCAAACCATACTTATATTTGATTTTCATTATAGTCGAATCTCCTTAAACCAACATCTTGCCGAACTTCAAGTATGATGTTTTCATGAGCTGTATGATATACTAATTCATCACCTTTTGATTTTAACAATTCCTTTGTTGCTAGTTCGTCGGGTACAGGTTTTATTACCGCAACTTCTTCAATAAACTCTTGGTCATTTTCAATATGAGACGATAACGCTTTTACTTTGACAAATTGATTCGGATACAATTGTCTAACCTCCGCCCACTTCATAACTTTCACCGCCCCTAATGTTTTATACTCTTATTATACCATCACTCTTTACTTATATCATATAATGGAAAATATACTCTTACCAACATAGAATATAGATATGTGGAGGTGGAAATCACAATAATTAGCAACTTGCTAGCATTTCCCGGTTGTCTTGTGTGTTAATCACAAGGCTAAAAAAGCCATGGGATATGCTATGCTATTTTATTTGAGTTCTAAATGATTTTAGCTTTTTTCCTAAGGTTCCTCCCTGTACTGAGTAGGGCTGCAGCCAACTTCCTTTTTAAACACCCGTGCGAAATAGGAAGAATCCTCATAACCAACAAGCCAGGCAATTTCTTCAATGGATATCCTCTCATTTTTCAGCAAAAACTTCGCCTCATTCATTCGGAGCATCTGCTGGTAGGCAGTAATCGTCCTGTTTGTTTCCTGTTTGAACTTTCGGGCTAAGTGGCTCGGATGTGTGAAGCAAAGGTCAGCTAATTCGGCATGATCGATCTTTTTATTATAGAAAAGCATCAGATATTCAATCACTGTTTTGGTCAGGTTCGAATACTCGTTCAAGGAATTAGCATGGATCAGATCACAGTATTCCTCAATCATGTTCTCCTGTATATCCTGCAGTTTATATAACTGGTTGGTATTCTCGATTTGAAAAGCAAATTTTTCCGAAATACGATGAATTAATATAACCGGAACTTTCCTGCGGCCTGCCGCTGACCTTAATAACGTATTAAAGATAACCAAGTTGTTCTTCAGCCTTCTTAACGGCTGATTAGGCAACCGTTCGGTAAAAGAAAATAACCCTTCATTGGATTGATGCATTTTCTTCGCTTTCTTCTTATCTCCCTGTTCGATCGTGTGAGTCAACTCCAATTCCAGCTTGTATCGTAACTTGATCAGTTCCCCGTCTTCGTTAAAAGTCTGCTTGCTTGCCGTCTTCTTGTTTGCCTTGTCGTCCTGTACCGCCTCTATTCTCATCGGGTTGTTTTCCGTATGAAATAATTGCTCGAACATCTGCAGAACAGCGGAATAACTGCTGACTTTATCCTCACTTAACACCTGGATCTGGTTAAGCATTTGCCTTAAATGATTGCTTTCCTGATTAGTCAGCTTATATTTTCTCATTAAATGATAAACATCAGGAGTCAAACTCAAATATGGTCCAATGACAACAAGGTAAGGTTGATCAAGGGTAAAAGGATGAACTAAATACTGCAAGTTCCATTCATTGTGATAAATAAACAATCGACTGTTAAGGGGAGCAACCCTCTCGCAAATCTGAAAAAGATCCTCGTGATTTCCCCCAGGCATAAAAGAAGGAAGTTCTATCATTTCCCGGGAAAAAACCAGCTCATTATCTGATGTCAGAATATATGTATTCAAATCGGTAATGTGATGAATCTTCAATGCTGTAGTGATGATAGTATTCGTTTCCAAAAGTAACTCCCCCTGTTCCAGCAATAACGTCTTATCAAAACGATATAACAACTTCCCGCAACTGTGCAGGCCGTGCACACTTCATTCAGTACACTATCATTAACAAATCAAAAGGAGCTGATCAAATGAAATCAGTAGAAAAATTATTAGTGAGACATGGACTTGAAATGAATAATGTGGAAATGACGAATGATTATGCAACAATAGCCGAGTTAATTGTAGCAAAAGAGGTACAGAATGACCATGAGATAATCGAAGTGATCACTACATGTGATGAAGTGAGGTTATATGGCAGAGAGGGCAGTGTAGATCCGCATATGCAGGCACTGCCATTAGTCGAAATCGATTCCCATGTTCGCGGCATCACACGCTGGTTCAATGCACTGGGAATTTGCACAAAGGTGAGTGGTGGGTCCAATTATTAGTCATACGTTGTGTTAGGGAGGATAGGAAGGGTGATATTCTGGGATGATTTTGGTTATTAAGAGATTATGAATATAGCAAGAAAGTTTTTGAGGATGATAAGTTGAATGGTTTGAAAGGAAAGGATAAAAACGTTCCGACTTAAACGGGCTTATTATCTCCGCTCCTCCAATGCATATGGATGAAATGCTGTACACTAGTACTAAATGTACTAAAGTGTGTATCAAAAAGTCACCAAATTATCAGCAAGCTGTTTTAGCGTACTTAAAAGCTGACGAAATTACTTAACCGTACGCTAATTCTATCTTAAGGAGAGAAGTTTAATCCGGTAACTTCTGAACACACACTTATTATAGCTGACCTGTGCTGGAGGAATTACTATTCATATATAGCAGCTTGAATTTCTTCACTATCGATGTTATCAGCATCATACCAGTAGAACCCTGTATCAATAGTTTCAGGTACTTCTTTGCCATTCAATGTGTCTACTGCAGCTTTTACAGTTTCATAACCAATTCCTTCTGGGTTTTGTGTAATGGCACCCGCCATAACTCCGTCCTTAATAGCATCAATTTGTTGCTTACCTGAGTCAAAGCCGACAATCGTTACTTCACTTTCTTTACCAAGTTCTCTAACGGCGTTCACCACACCGATAGCAGATCCTTCATTTGTGCCGTAAATCCCTGCTAAATCTGGATGCGCCTGCATCATTGCTTTTGCTAAGTTAGTAGATTCTAAGTGATCTCCCCCGCCATATTGCGTATCTGCAATTTCGATATTGGGATATTCCTTCTCCATTGTTTCTATAAATCCATCACGTCGCTGTACACCGGTAACAGATACTTGGTCATGTACTACTAATGCAACTTTGCCTTCTTCACCAATTAATTCAGCCATCTTATGTGCTGCCTCGGCTGCAGCTGCGTAATTATCAGTCGAAGCAGTAGTAACCGGGATATCGCTGTTCACCCCAGAGTCAAACGCAATTACAGGAATATCTTTTTCTTTTGCATTCTCAAGTAATGGTGCAGCTGCCTGAGAATCCAATGCAGCAAAGCCGATAGCGTCTGGATTTTTATCTAAAGCTGTTTGTAGCATTTCAATTTGTTTATCCACTTGTGATTCATTGTCAGGACCCTCAAAAGTGATTTCTACATTAAATTCCTCAGCTGCTTTTTCAGCACCTCTTTGAACTGCTTGCCAGAATTGATGCTGGAACCCTTTGGAGATAATAGCTACATAAGGTTTGTCCTCAGAAGTTTCGCCGTCTTCATTATCAGTAGTTGCTGATTCCCCTGAGCTTTCATTGTTTTCTTCGTTTTGTGTGTTGTCTGATCCACTATCATTTGAACCTGTCTCTGTAGAGTCCCCGCCGCATGCTGCTAAAACAAACACAAGAGACGAAACCATAATCACCAATGCTAAAAACTTTCTGTTCATCAAATCTCCCCTTTATAAATATTTAATGTATGAAATAACTCCATTGAGTTAAGTCCGTGAACTATTTGGTTATTCGCCTTTTTTGCGCAGCATATCAAAATATACAGCTAACAGAATTACCAGACCAATAACGACTGTTTGCCATTCCTGCGGGATAGACATGATGCGCAAACCGTTTGTAAGGACACTCATAATTAATGCCCCAATTAAAGTGCCAATCAGGGATCCTTTCCCGCCGCTTAAAGATGTTCCGCCAATAACTACAGCGGCGATTGCTTCCAATTCATATCCCATTCCTAATGAAGGTTGGGCGGAATTTAGTCTTGAGGCCATAATCACACCAGCTACCCCGGTGAAGCACCCGGCTATCGTGTATATAATCATTTTCCACTTTTTCACGTTTATACCTGATAATCGAGTTGCTTCCTCGTTGCTCCCGATGGAAAACGTATAACGGCCGACAATGGTTTTTGACAATAGAATCCAGCCGATAATTACCATTAAAAAGAATATTAAAACAGCATTAGGGATTGATAATACCGGGGATATAGAACCAAGAGCAATTAAATTAAAGCCCTCTACATCGCTGAAATATATCGGGGATGCCCCGGAAATGACCAATGATAAGCCCTCGGCAATCATCATCATTGCCAGTGTTGCTATGAAGGGAGGAATCTTCAGTACCGATACTGAAAAACCGGAAATAAAACCAATTAAGGCACCCATTAAAATGCCACCTATAATTCCCATAATGACTGGTAACCCTAAGAAGACGATAAATACCCCTGTCATCACAGACGTTAGTGTCATCCCTGTACCAATTGACAAATCAATGCCGCCGGTAATAATGACAAATGTTGTACCTAACGCTAAAATGCCAATTACAGTTGTCGATAACAATATACCTTCAATATTAGACCAGCTTAAAAAGTTTTCAGATGCCAATGAGAAAAAGATAATTAAAATGATCAAACTGGCAAAAGCCAGAATTTGCTGTAAGGCTTCTGTACTGCTAAGGATCTTCTTATTACTCTCTGTTTTAGTACTTATTAATGTTACTGACATTGCTACTCACTCCCCTAAAACTTTAATAATGTTTAGTGGCAAGCTCCATAATTCTCTTCTGATCTGCGTCTTTGCTTAATAGCTCACCGGTTATACGCCCTTCATTCATTACCATGATACGGTCACTAAGTCTTAATACCTCCGGCAATTCAGAAGAAATCATCATAATGGATTTCCCTTCCTTTGCCAGTGATTCTAGTAATTCATAAATTTCCTGCTTTGCCCCTACATCGATACCTCTGGTAGGTTCATCAAAAATCAGAATATCAGAATTCTTTAATAACCATTTTGCAATAACAACCTTCTGCTGATTCCCGCCAGATAATAGCTTAACCCGTTGATTGACACTCGGAGTTTTCACTTTTAATTTTGTAGAGTATTCCTCTGCATCCTTCTTTATGTTAGAAGGTTTAACAAAAGAAGCCATCGTATATTTACTTAAAGAGGAAATAGCGATGTTTTCTTTTACAGTCATATCAAGCATAAGCCCATAACGTTTTCTGTCTTCAGATAAATATCCTATCCCATGATTAACGGCATCGACGGGTTGTTTAATCGAAACCTTGCTGCCATTAATAATAATTTCACCAGTAAATGAATCTGCTCCAAAAATGGCTCTGGCTACTTCTGTCCTTCCTGCACCAACTAAACCGGCGAAACCGAGTATTTCACCTTTCCTGAGATGAAATGATACATCTTTCAGGTAATGATTATTTAGATTGTTTACTTCAAGGATTGTCTCTGTGAATGTATCTGGATTAGAAGTTTTTTGCTCTATCTTGATTTCTCTCCCGACCATTAAGGAAACAACCTGCTTCATTTCAGTTGTTTCAGTGGGTAAAGTGTCGATGTATTCTCCATCACGCATGACAGTGATTCGATCAGAAATACGTTTCAATTCTTCCATTCTGTGAGAGATATAGATGATGGAAACGCCTTCATTTTTTAACCAATTAATGATATTGAATAATGTGTTAATCTCTTTATCTGTTAATGCGGCAGTGGGCTCATCCATAATAAGGACTTTAGCATTAAAGGATAATGCTTTTGCAATTTCCACCATTTGCTGTTTGGCTACAGTTAGCTTAGAAATCTTGGTGCGGGGGTTTAGTTTAATATTTAATCGTTCGAATAGAGCTTCTGCTTTCTGATTCAGTTCTTTATTATTTAAGAAGAAATTTAAAAAGTCTCTTGGTTCCCGTCCGATAAAAATATTCTCTGCAACGGTTAAATCTGGCATGAGGTTTAATTCCTGATGAATAATATTAATACCTAACTCCTGGGCTTCTTTCGGATTAGTTGGGGCTATTTCCTGATTATTATAAAATATATGCCCTGCGTCTTTTTGATATATTCCGGTCAGGATTTTCATTAAGGTTGATTTTCCTGCACCATTTTCTCCAATAAGAGCTAGTACCTCACCGGGATAAAGGTCTAAAAGAACATTTGACAGGGCTTTAACACCAGGGAAGGTTTTCGAAATGTTCTTCATCTCAAGTATTTTACCAGACATATTTTCGCTCCTTTCTTCTAAGGATCTTATTTGTTACGTATGATGTTCATTATGAAAATTAACTTTTTAAAACAGATAGTTTAAATTACTGATACCGCTAACATATCGAGGCAGGTTAAAAAATCCCCTGTTTTGCATAGAGAAGTTCACTGGATTCAGTTCTATCTAATTCATCGGGCATAAAACAAGCATAATTAAGGGGGATAATTAGTAACGACTACTCCCAAAGCTATTTAAAAGAGTCGCTGTCCCACACTGTTTCCAATGTACCTTTCAATCATTAAAGTTGATCATACAGTCATATTTATATTCTCAAGAAATATGATAGCGCTTTCGGTTACCGGTAACACAAAATTATCACATGGGTGGTAGGGTGTCAATGATTATTTTGAACTTCCCTGCAAGTCCCTCCATTTTTATATTGTATTAAATGTTGTTATGGTAGTGGTTTATTAGTATTTATGTGAAAGAAAAATAAAGAAAATGCTTGCAAAAATAAAATGATACCGATATCATTATAACCACCAAAGCTAATAAAAAAGAGGTCGAGTAAATGGTAACGATATACGATATTGCGAAAAAGGCAAATGTTTCTCCAATGACTGTTTCAAGAGTAATTAATAATTCGGGAAACATTAAGATAACAACAAGAGAAAAAGTAGAAAAAGCGATAAAAGATTTAGGCTATGTACCGAATTCTGCGGCAAGAAGCTTAACATCAAACAAAACAAAAACACTAGGATTAATTCTTACAGATATAGCTAATCCGTTTTTCTCCAAGATTGCCAGAGGTGCAGAAGATGCTGCTGTGGAATTGGGTTACCGGGTATTAATAGCAAATACAGACGAAGATTTTGAAAAAGAAAATACTTATATTGATATGATGCTCTCAGCAAGGGTAGACGGCGTATTAATCGCACCTACTAGTGACAAAACCATCGCCCAAATTAACCGGTTAAAACAACACAACATTCCTGTAGTACTACTGGACAGGACGATAAAAGATTTTGCAGGTGATTATGTAATAGGTGATAGTTATGAAGGCAGCCGGAAATTGATCGAACATTTAATCAACTATGGGCACAAAAACATTGCACTGATAAATGGTCCGTCAAATGTTTCCACAGCACGGGACCGGCAGCGTGGGTATCTTGAAACATTGAAATTAAATGATTTACCAGTACACGAACATTATATATCAGAGATTGATTTTAAAAATGTACAATCAGGCGATGCAAAAAATATTATTCAGCATCTGATGAACCATAATAAAGAAAAACGCCCCACTGCTATTTTTGCAGCCAACAACTTTATTGCAATCAGTGTTATTCAGGCATTGAAAGAATTAGGTTTCCATGTTCCACAGGATATTTCAGTTGTGTGTTTTGATGAAGTGGAACCTGTTGTTTACTTTGATCCATTTTTTACTGTTGCTGCACAGCCTGCTAATCAATTTGGAAGAATAGGTGTTCAATATCTGGTTGAAAGAGTGGAAGAGAAAAAAGTAGAAAAGGAAAGAAGAATCATTTTGCCACCGGACATTCATATACGTAAATCGACGAGTAAGATATAGATGAAGTATAGAGGAGTGTACTCTCATGTTAAAAAATATACCTAATATTATATCCCCTGAATTATTGAAAATCCTTCATGAGATGGGGCATGGAGACGAGATTGTGTTAGCTGACGGGAATTTCCCTGCAGCCAATTATGCTAAACGATTGGTTCGGTGTGACGGACACAACATACCGGAATTATTGGCAGCCATAATGCAGCTTTTCCCAATTGATACATTTGTAGAGCAACCGATTACATTAATGCAGGTAGTAAACCCTGACAAAGAAAATCAACCTGACATTTGGAAAACCTACGGCGATATATTGAACGACTACCAGGTTTCAGAAGATAAGATTAGTTATGAAGAACGATTTGATTTTTACGAAAGATCAAAGAAGGCTTATGCCATTATAGCAACAAGTGAAAAAGCATTATATGCCAATATCATTTTGAAGAAAGGTGTAATCGAATAATTTCAAAATAGAGGGAGGAAAGTGTATGTCTAAAGTTAAAGAACAGCTGGGGGAGTTTGCTAAGAAGCTAGTGACATCAGGACTTGTCGTAGGTGCTGGAGGTAATTTAAGCCAAAGAGATGGGAAGTTTATGTATATATCCCCAAGTGGCTTTGATCTGCAGGAAATAGAAGAAGACCAGTGGGTTAAAGTGAATATAGAAACAGGAGAAGTTTTAAGTGATTTAAAGCCTTCGTCAGAGGTGCTGATGCATTTAGAGTGTTTCAGAAGAAGACCAGAAATTGATTCTGTACTGCATGCACATCCAACTTATTCGGTAGGTGTTTCTTCTGCAGGTAAAGAGATACCAAGCATGTTCCCGGATTTCCCTGCCATGATAAAAAAAGTCAGCTATTTGGATTATTTGATCCCGACTACTCACGTTTTAGCCGATGCTGTTGCGGAAGTCATCGATGGGACTGATGTTGTGGTAATGCGTAACCATGGGGTATTAACAGTGGGAAAAACGATGAAAGAGGCGTACTTTTTCCTGCAGTTAACAGAGGAAGCGGCTAAGGTATATACGGTTTCCTGTTCGGTAGGTACTCCCAGAATTTTAAGTAATGAGGAATGTGAAGATTTACAAAACCTTTCCAGTGAAAAATACCGAGCGAAACTATTGAAAGATACACAATAGTAGATTGGCGGGTTAGTAGGGAGGATGGAAATGAAGAGAGTATGGGCATTTGATATAGGGGCTTCAAATGGAAGGTTAATGTTAAATGCGTTTGATGGGGAGAAAATGCACCAGGAAGAAATCTATCGCTTTTCAAACCAACCTGTATACGTAACAGGAAATTACTACTGGGATATACTAAACATTTTCACCGAAATGAAAAAAGCGATGCAAATTAGTATTCAAAAGGGCTATAACAAAGTGGAGAGCATGGGCATTGATACTTGGGGTGTGGACTTTGGCCTGCTTTCAAATACAGGAGAGCTATTAGCCAATCCTTATAGTTACCGGAATACGAAAAATGCGGAAGGGATGGAACGGGTGTTAGAAAAAATCTCTTCAGCGGAATTATTCGCACGGACAGGTGTGGAGACAGCTTCTATTAATACAATCTTTCAATTATACGGAATCAAACAATACTACCCTGAATTGCTGGATAAGGCTGATACCTTATTGCTGACGCCGAACTTATTAGCTTATTTGTTCAGCGGGGAAAAAAATAATGAGTTTACAATTAGTTCGACAACCCAACTGTTAGCAGCTGGTGAAATGAAATGGGAAAAGCTTATTCTCGAAGTGTTAGAGATACCAGCAGATTTATTAGCGCCAATTAAGAAAACGCTTACAATCGTTGGTGAAACGTTACCCTCGATTAATAATGAATTGCAAATGGACCCTGTTAAGGTGATTAATGTGGCTGGTCACGATACTGCCTGTGCAGTAGCCGCACTTCCGTTAGAAGATGATCAGTCTGTATTTATGAGTTGTGGCACTTGGGTGCTGATTGGTGTACCTGTTGATTACCCTGTGACAACAAGTGATGCATATGATTGGGGATTTACCAATGAAGCTACGATAGACGGTAAATATCGCCTTCAGAAAAATAATATGGGAATGTGGCTCTTGCAGCAATGTCGAGTGATATGGGAAAGAGAGGGGATCAGCACAGATTTTGAAAAGGAAAATATGCTTTTTCAAAAGTCAGCATCCTTTCGTTCCTTTATCAATCCGGATGACAGCAGATTTTTCAGTCCGGAAAATATGGTTAAGGAAATTCAAGTCTACTGTCAGGAAACAGCCCAACCTGTACCCGAAACGAGAGGGGAAATCATTAGGTGTATTCTGGAAAGCTTAGCAATGAAATATTGCTGGGTTATTAAAAGGTTAGAAAAACTAACCGGCAAAAGAGTAACACGCATCCATATGGGGGGCGGCGCCATTCGTAATACGAATCTATGTCAATTGACAGCCGATGCTACTAATCGAGAGGTGGTAGCAGGCCCGGTCGAAGCTAGCTCGATTGGAAATGCGATTGGTCAATGGATAGCTTTAGGAGAAATACAGAATATTCAGGAGGCAAGGAAAATCGTAAAGCACTCTTTTTCCGTAAAACACTATCATCCAGCAGCACAACTCGAATGGAAAGAAGCTTATCAACGCTTTGTACATTATGTGGAATAATCAATAAATAATGAAGGAGGAGTTATGTATGACTGCAAACAAACGATTCATAGCAACTATGCCAAAGATAGGAATTAGACCGACGATTGATGGGAGAAGGAAAGGTGTCCGGGAGTCATTAGAGGAGAAAACGCTGAACATGGCAAAGACTGTCGCATCTTTTTTATCAGAACAATTGCGCTACAATAATGGGGAAAAGGTACAAACAGTGATTGCAGATACGTGTATTGGCGGTGTAGCGGAGGCAGCGCAAGCAAAGGCGAAGTTTGATCAGGAGAATGTAGGTGTGACTATTACAGTGACGCCGTGCTGGTGTTATGGTTCGGAAACAATGGATATGGATCCGCAAAGACCAAATGCGATTTGGGGATTTAATGGAACAGAACGGCCAGGTGCTGTTTATTTAGCTGCCGTGTTAGCGGCCCATAATCAGAAAGGGATCCCTGCTTTCGGAATATACGGCCATGAGGTACAGGATATTGCTGATGATTCTATTCCGTCCGATGTACAGGAAAAGTTACTCAGCTTCGCAAGGTCAGGTCTGGTTGTTGCAATGCTAAAAGATAAATCTTATTTATCCATCGGCTCTGTATCGATGGGGATAGCAGGCAGTATGGTGAATGAAGACTTCTTCCAGGATTATTTAGGCATGCGCAATGAATATGTTGATATGACTGAATTGACTCGACGGATTAATGAAGAGATTTATGATAAGGAAGAATTCGAGCAAGCCTACGCCTGGGTAAAGGAAAACTGTTCGATTGGCTCTGATATTAATTCAGCAGAAAACCAACGCACAGCAGAACAAAAAAATGAGGACCTCAAGATGAATATTAAAATGATGATCATTACGCGCGATCTAATGGAAGGGAATCCTAAACTAAGCGAATTAGGCTATGAAGAAGAAGCAATGGGCCATCATGCGATTGCCTCAGGGTTTCAAGGTCAGCGCCAATGGACCGATCATTTTCCAAATGGAGATTTTATGGAGGCAATGCTGAACTCTTCGTTTGACTGGAACGGTATCCGTGCTCCATATATTGTGGCAACGGAAAATGATTCATTAAATGCTGTTACAATGTTATTCGGCCACTTACTGACGAATACAGCGCAAGTTTTCGCAGATGTTCGAACATATTGGAGTCCAGATGCAGTCAAAAGGGTAACGGAGCACCAATTAGAAGGAAAAGCAGAGAATGGTATTATTCACTTGATAAACTCTGGATCAGCGGCATTAGATGGAACAGGTGAGCAGGAGTTAGATGGAAAACCAGCCATGAAACCATTTTGGAACATTACAGAAGAAGAAACAGAGAAATGCTTACAGGCAACAAAATGGCGTCCGGCAAATACCGAATATTTCCGGGGCGGCGGCTTTTCCAGTAACTTTAAAACAAAAGGAGATATGCCAGTAACGATTGCACGCCTTAATTTAGTCAAAGGATTAGGTCCAGTATTGCAAGTAGCAGAAGGCTATACAGTGGAGTTACCGGGTGAAGTCCATGAAATATTAAACAATCGCACAGATCCTACCTGGCCGACTACATGGTTCGTACCTAACCTGACTGGAGAAGGGGCATTCCGCGATGTTTATAGCGTGATGAATAATTGGGGAGCAAATCACTGTTCGATGAGTTATGGTCATATTGGAGCTGATTTAATTACATTAGCTTCCATGTTACGAATTCCGGTTAATATGCATAATGTAGATGAGGAAAAAACATTCAGGCCAAGCGCTTGGAACATGTTTGGCACCAAAGACTCTGAGAGTGCTGATTACCGGGCTTGTCAAACTTATGGACCATTGTATCGGTAATGGGATGATATAGTAGTAAATTGGAGGAGTGGGCTGTTGTGATTATAGCTCACTCTTTTTTAGATAACTGAACAAACCACCATCTCCAAAAACTGAAACAGTGAATTAAATAGAGCAAAAAAGCTGAGAGCAGTGTTACGTTCATCCTTAAGCATAAATCGAATGATCATTTGGAACTTCGGGTGTATGAAGCGGTACCATTATAGAAATTTCATACGGATCATCGTTATTTCGAAGTCAGCAATTGAAACAGAGGAAGGTTCTTCTGTTGCAATTTCTAAGAGTGAAACGGGAGACCGTCCCTGTATTTCAAGATCTAACTCTCCCTTAAGTTAGTTACAAGCTCCTTAAAATATTGAAATGGCCCACTCATCCATAAATTACAGTGATAAACGAAATGAATTTGTCTTTCTAAATCCTGATTTTGAAATTCTATATAGGATAGATGCGTTTCATTTTCGATTAATCGTTTAGAGATAAGTGCAACCGCCTTTCCATATGACAACATCTTAATAATTGTTGAAACAGAATCTAGTTGGATCATTTCCATTCTTAACTTTTTCTCTTGTAGCCATGATTGAGAGAAGCGACCTGTTGAACTTGATAAACGATGGACTAGTAAAGTTTGATTGTACAAGTCATTCTCCTCTAAAATGTTTTTTCCGTTAAATGAATGTTCCTTACTAAAGGCTAGTACAATCTTATCGCTCGTAACTGGCTCATAGATCAGGTCTTGCTCCTTATTCCCTGTTTCCATAATTAAGCCACAATCTAGTTCTTGTAGTAACAGTCTTCTTTCTATATCTGGAGCTGTTTTTACATCTAAAGAAACTTTCACTTTAGGATAGCTTTCCGCTAATTGGTGAATTAATTCTGGCATGAACAATTGTGCTGGAACACCACTTGCACCAAGCTTCAGAGCACCTTTTTCCCCATTTTTATAATCTGCCACACTTTTTTCCAATGCTTGATTCGTTTGACTTAATTGCTTCGCATAATGGTAGAGCATTTCTCCGGCATCTGTCAGCCGATAGCCACCTGCATTTGTACGAAAAAGCTTAATCCCATAGTCTTCCTCTAACGATTTAATATGAAAAGAAACGGTTGGTGTTGATAAACCTAATAATTTAGCCGTATCGGTCATTTTTCTCGTTTCTACTAATGATATAAATACATTTAATTTTTGTATATTCACTTTATCACCCTAAAGTATTTTAGATTTTTTCTAACAGTATGATGATTCTATCAGATTTATTTTAATTTATTGTTAACAGTTAGTTAATATTTGCTAAACATTTCTTCTCTAAACTAATAAGTAAGGAGAGGATATCATGAAAATTCATTTAAAAGGGGTCGAGAAAAAATACGGAAATGTCCAAGCAGTAAAGCCGATTGATCTAACCATAGAAGATAGATTTGTAACGATTCTCGGTCAATCAGGCTGTGGTAAAACTACTCTGCTGAAAATGTTAGCAGGACTAACAGAACCAACAGCTGGCGAAATTTATTTTGATGACACACAGATTTTCTCTCAGTCACAAAAAGTGAATGTAAAACCAAACAGACGAGAAATCGCCATGGTATTTCAAGATTTTGGACTATGGCCACACATGACTGTTTTTGACAATGTTGCTTTTGGACTAAGAGGGAAAGTATCAAAGTCTGAGCGAACAGAGATCGTTCATGATGCATTAAAGAAAGTGAAGCTGGAACAAAAGGCGAAAATGAAGCCAGGAGAACTATCTGGAGGACAACAGCAACGTGTCGCATTAGCTCGAGCAATCGCTGTTAATCCAAAACTGATTTTGTTTGATGAGGCGCTTAGTGCACTTGATGCGATTCTTCGTGAAGAAATGCGTGAAGAGATACTAACGATCGTACAGTCGATTGGTTCAAAAGCTATCTTTGTGACACATGATCAAACAGAAGCAATGGCAATGTCTGACAGCATAATTGTCATGAATAGTGGAGAAGTAGTCCAAACAGGTACACCTGAAGAAATTTATCATTCTCCTAATAACTCTTTTGTTGCTAACTTTATTGGCAAAACGAATTGGCTGGAAGAACAAGAAAGAATGATTCGTCCTGAACATGTCCATCTATACCCGCAAGCCAATACAACAACGAGATCTGCGGTTGTAAGAAAATGCATGTATGAAGGTGATCGTTATCTCATCTTTGTTGAAACAAACGGACTATTGTGGAAGTTCTATGATCATCATCCACATATGCAAGGGGAAAGGATCAAGCTTTATATCGAAGAAAATACCATTCATTCATTACAAAAACAGGAGGCGTAACAAATGAAAAAATTAAAATTAACGTTATTGTCAGGAATTTTTGCATCAACATTACTATTAGGTGCTTGTGGAGCTAACAATGATGAAGCCTCAGGTGCTGAGAAAGACTCTTCAACAGACGAGAATACGATCACAGTTTATTCAGCAGGACCTGGTGGACTGGCAGAAAATATCCAAGAAGCATTTGAAGAAGAAACCGGTATTAAGGTAGAAATGTTCCAAAGTACGACAGGTAAAATTTTATCAAGATTAGAGGCTGAATCAAACAATCCAGTAGCTGATGTTGTTGTACTTGCTTCTGTACCATCTATGGAAGGATTAAAATCCGAAGAAAAATTACAAGCATATGAAGCAGAAAATGGGGAAAGCATCAATGCTGAGTGGAGTGACCCAGACCACTATTATTATGGATATAGTGCAGCTGCTCTTGGTGTTGCATATAACACCAATCAAGTAGATGCTATCGATGCTGATTGGAATGATTTCAGTGACCCGGAATGGCAAGGACGTGTTGCGATGCCTGACCCGACATCTTCCGGATCTGCTGTCGACTTTCTATATGGATTAACCAATCAAACAGATGATGGTTGGGATACAGTACAGAGCTGGTTAGACAATGATTTACTAATCGCAGGTGCGAACAAAGAAGCATTAAACTCTGTAATTACTGGAGACAAAGATGTTGTTGTATCAGCTGTGGACTATATGACATATAAAGCGAAAAATGATGGAGAGCCTGTTGATATTTACTATCCAGAAAGTGGTACAGTTATCAGTCCGCGTGCTGCCGCAATTTTAGCAGATGCGCACAACGTAGAAGGTGCGAAAAAATATATTGATTTCTTATTATCTGATACAGCGCAACAATTGATTGCAGATGCATATATTTTACCTGGTAACGATGCTATTGAATTAAATGATCGTGCAGCATTAAGTGAAATCCCAACACTTCCACTAGACTTAGATGATATCGAAAATAAGCAAACTGAAACACTAAACAAATTCACATCAATGGAGTAAGACGTCTATATGATGAAGTAACTTACTGGAGGAATACGTATGATTGTACGTAGACATGCACCTTTTACGGCTTTGTTTATTATACTTAGTATTTTAGCTGTAGCACCGCTTCTTGCGGTTATCGGCTATACATTCTTGGAAGATGGCAGTCTGTCATTCGATTCCATGCTATCTGTGCTGCAGAATAATAGTATTTTCAAAACAATGCAAAACTCGTTATTGCTTGGCCTTTACGTAATTGCATTAACAACATGTATCGCATTACCTTTAGCCATTATTAGAACAAAAACAATTCTGGCAAAATATGACTGGTTAGATATTATCTTTACTATTCCATTTATGACACCACCTTACATTGGTTCTATGGGTTGGATACTGTTCATGCAGCACAATGGCTATTATGAACAAATATTTCAAGCAGATGCGCCGTTTACTTTTTTCAGTGTAGCGGGAATGGTGTTTATCATGAGTATGCATCTCTATCCATTTCTTTATTTAATGTTAAAGAATGCCTTGCTGAGAATTGATGGGTCTTTTCAGGATGCAACATTAATTTATGGTGGTCATCCGATTATGAACTGGATACGTGCCATTTTGCCACTATTAATCTCAAGTTATGTAATGGCAGCTTTACTTATTTTCATCAAGACATTAGCAGAGTTCGGTACACCTGCCACATTCGGTAAAAGGATTGGCTATGATGTCTTTACAACAGAAATTCACGGCTATCTATCTCATTGGCCGATTAACATTTCTGCCGCTACAAGCTTATCCCTTATCTTATTAAGTGTTTGTATGCTTATCTGGTATATCCAAAATGTGATAAGTCGTAAACATTCTTACGGGACACTTTCAGGTAAATCAACCAATGCGAACCAAATGAAAGATTCGCTCATCATCCGTATCGTTTCATCAGGATATGTGTTGATCATATTAGGGTTATCAATTGGTGTCCCATATTTTTCGATCATTGCTACTTCTTTATTAAAGGTTCGCGGTGAAGCTCTTAGTCTGAGTAATATAACTTTTAGTCATTATACAGATCTTTTTACAATAGGTTCTTCCAGCTTTCAAGCATTAATGAACAGTATTAATTTTGCCTTTGTTGCTTCGACAATTGCAGTAACAATTGGATTCTGTGCGGCGTTATATATTCAAGATGGTAAAAGGAAACCACAACAGTTTCTCGATGTTACAAGCTTGTTGTCCAATATCATTCCTGGAATTGTCTTTGTCGTAGGACTCATCCTGTTTTGGAATGCAGCTTGGCTTCCTGCAACTATCTATAATACGAGCTGGATGCCGATTGTGACGTATATTGTGTTGTTTTTACCTTATTCCGTCCAATATACCAAGTCAGCTCTGTCACAGTTACACCCATCCATTCATCAATCAAATGCAGTCTTTGCTCAAAATAGTTGGATCATTTTATTAAAAATCTGGCTTCCGCTTTTAGGACAAGGTATTTTAGCTGGATGGATGATGACCTTTATTATTTCTATGCGTGAACTAGTTGGTTCTTTACTTATACTCCCTCCATCAGTTGAAACGAGTGCCACTTTCATTTTTAGTCAATTTGAACAAGGTGACGTATCAAAAGGTATGGCAATGGCTGTCATCACCGTACTACTAACCATCCTTTGTATCTTTTTGATTGAACTCTTGCAACGAAAGGCACTACGCACAAACTAATGTTAGAAGTTTGTGCCCTTGGGGGAGTGGGAGAGTATGGTCGAAATTGCTTTTTAGTAACAGACCAGCAATCCGACAAACGCATTTTGCTTGATTGTGGTGTACGAAATGGAAAACCGGAAATATATCCATCTATTACAGAGGAAGTGGCACATTCCATTCAAGCTGTATTTATTTCACATGTTCATAATGACCATGTCGGGGCACTTCCACTCCTTGCAGCAAAAGGTTTTACAGGTGATATATGGATGAGTGAAGCTAGTTTCGAACAAATGCCTGCTATTATGAGAAATTGGCAAGATAAGCTGGGAATTACTGCTATCGACAAGCTTTCTTTTCACCCTTTTGCTAAAAGCACAAGAGGGAAACGAATCATGTTAACCGAAAACTTATCGATTACTTGGGGTTACAGTGGCCATATGCTTGGCAGTGTCTGGTATATCATACAAATAGGTGAGCAAACACTATTTTACTCAGGGGATATTGCACTTGCATCTCCACTACTAGTTACAGATAAACCTGTTATCCATTCGTATGATGTTGCGCTAATAGATAGTGGCCATGCTGCACAAACAATGCCCTATCATAAAAGTATTAAGAATATATTGCAACATGTGACAAATCCAATGGAAAAGTATCTGATCCCAATTACGATATCTGGTAAAGCTTGTGATTTACTCTTTTCCCTTTTTTATAAACTTCCAGACAGAGCGTTCATAATCGACGATTCGCTACATCAACATTTATACAACTATCTGGAGCACTCAGATAACATAAACAATGAGAGACTGGTTCAATTAGAAGCAATGCTGCAAAGTAATCGTCTGGAAAGCTACCAAAAAACAAGGAAGCCTGGTATTTACTTATTAAGAGGTAAGCCAAAAGGGTTTCATGAAGTAAATACGTCTATATATGAGGATGAACAATCCCCCTTTTATAAATCACATCCTGATTTAGAAGACGTGCAAACATTAATGCGAACAATTGATGCAGAAGAGTTTATTTTTTTCCATAGTAAACAAGCAGATTTGGAGAAGATACTAGACTCATTACAGGTAAAGTGAACTTCTATCAGAGCTTATGCCGAATGTTTATAAAGTGGTAAAAACGGAGGGAATTTAAATGAAAAAAGTGATGTTATTGTTAACGTTATTGTTGAGTGTCGTCATAGGTGTTGCTACCCCATCGTATGCAGCAAGTGATATTGAACCTGGTTATGAAATTAAATTCAACCTTGATTTAGATGCTTTTTCAAGTGCGTTCGACATGCTGGATATTTTCGCTGCAGAACATGACGAAGATTTAAAAGTGTACTATTTTGATACACCTGATCAGGAATTTCGTCAGTTAGGCTATATTCATCGTCTGCGTGTTTATGCTAGTGACAAAAAGACAAATATTACGTATAAAAAAGTATTCCCTAATGTAGCTGTTTCAGATGCAATTGCCGAAGCAAGTGAAAAAGGCTTCCACAATGATATGTCCAATTACAAATTTGAAAATGATCGTAAAGAAGGAAACGATAGCTTCTCCATCAGTCGAAAAGAGAAATTTAAAAAGAATGATCTATTACGCTTTGATCTAATTGATCCACAGTATGCCATTAGTTTATTCCAAGAAGAAGCGCCGAAAAAGTACCGCAGATGGGATGACGAAGATTGGTATCGTGAAACATTAAGCAATTCCATTCCTTATGGTCCTGCATTAGCACACACGTATGAAGGAGAGTTCCTAGGCTTTGAGGCAGATGTGGAAATTTGGTCTTACAAAGGTGAGACTGTTACAGAAATCTCAACGAAAACAGATGATCCAGCAGAAGCAGATCAAATCGAAGCAGCATGGTTTAACAAATTAAGTGAAGAAGGTTGGTTAAGCGATATTCAAACATCTAAATCAGGGTTTGTCATGGATCGCTAACATAGCATAGGGAGTCTGTTACACAACGTACAGACTCTTTTTTTGTTTGTATCCACTTCAAGTATGGTACAGGTCGTTCATTTGAAGATATACGCTCACCCATTCATGTTGAATTAGTAGTAAGAAACTGTTACGGAAGGACGAGCTGATAGATAGTAACCTGAAATGAAGAAATTCTCCCTTCTAATTATAATCAAATCTGATTATTGAAAAAAGGCAGTTAAAAATCCTCGCTAAATAGAAAACTGCTAAAATTTCGTTCAACAGTAAGGACTTTGCTTATACATCATCCGGCAATATCTCCCCAGCCTCTGTCACAAATACAACTTTCATTCCATCTCGCAAACGATGCTCAGTTCTACGGCCATTTTTTCTTTGTTCTAATATATGCTCCCAAAAAGGGATCTTCTCTCTTATCCGGGTAAACGCGGTTCTTATGCCGCTTTCGTTTGTTTCCTCTGTCTCTATGGATAGATTGATTTTTTCACATATTGTTTTATTGTCTATAAATTCCCTCGACTTTAAAACGAAGTACAGTACTCGATAGGTACTGTTTTCTAATGGCTCTGAAGTAATTCCTTGATATATCAAATGGATTTCAGTGTCTTTGTTTGCTAATATAACAAGGTTTGGATTATGGATTGTTTCCTCACATAATAAATCATATTGAACTGTATCAATTAACTCTTCTTCGGTACCGGTTAGTTTACGGAACCATGCCTTCTCTAATTGGAAAAAATCCGGTATCGATAATTTCTCCCGCAGTTTCTGGATCTTTGCCTCATCAAGTGAGCCAATTCCTTCAGACGTTTCACTGTTATCTAATGCTTCTCTTGCCACTTTCAATGAGGCATCAGCCATGTATAGATATGTTATTTGCATCAATGTGTCATTTAGAGGTTCCACATGGGAGTCTATAGCTTTCTGAAAGTGGCTTAGCGCCATTACAAATTCTCCTTGTTTATACATAATGTGGGCATAACGGTAGTTCGCTAATGCATGGTTTTCTTCATACCTTAGTGCACGCTCAAGGTATTTCAGTGCCTCTCGGTCATTTTTTACATCTGTTTTTAAAACAGAGCCATACTGGACATAAAACTTGACCAGTTCACTACGGTAGTGTTCTGTTTTGGCTTTATCTTTAGCTTTTATTGCGTCTTTCCGCTTTTTCTCCAATTCACTCAATTTCTTGTTTGGAGCTAGAACTTGTTCCATCAAAAACCCCCCCATTCTCCAACTGTGCAGGCCTTGCACACTTCATTCGGTACACTATCATTAACAAATCAAAAGGAGCTGATCAAATGAAATCAGTAGAAAAATTATTAATGAGACATGGACTTGAAATGAATGATGTGAAAATGACGAATGATTATGCAACAATAGCCAAGTTAATTGTAGCAAAAGAGGTACAGAATGACCATGAGATAATCGAAGTGATCGCTACATGTGATGAAGTGAGATTATATGGCAGAGAGGGAAGTGTAGATCCGCATATGCAGTCACTGCCATTAGTCGAAATCGATTCCCATGTCCGCGGCATCACACGCTGGTTCAATGCACTCGGAATTCATACAACGATGAGCTGTGACGGTCATAACAAGCGGCCAGCAGTTATCTATTTAGAAAAACCATTAACTTTTAAACAAAAAGAAATGTTGGAGACGATCATGCCTGCTTCATTAAAAATGACACTCTCAGGTAAGCGTCTGACAATAACTTATCAGAATCAGGATGATTTACTAGATTTTGCAGAAATACTTTATCAAGTATACAAAGATCCATCCAGTATAGATTATTATGCTGCACAGACATTAAAGCGGGAATTGCTGCAACTGTTATCGATTAACGGACAAAGCGGAAATGAGCGGAAGATCCGCCAATATGTAAAAGCGAAATTAAACCGTTTGATGGATGTTTTATTTCACGACCGAGCTGGTAATCTATTAGGCTATCGCTACTGTGGAGAGGGTCCAACCATCCTGTTATCCGCTCATTTAGATACAGTAGAAGCTTTTGCAAAGGATAGAGAGATTATCGAAAATGGCACAACACTAACCAGCTCAGAAGGAATACTAGGTGCAGATGACAGGGCAGGAATTGCGATCATATTAGAAGTGTTAAGAAAAATCGAGCGAACCAATTTCCGCGGAACGATTAAAGTCGCCTTTACAGTAAAAGAAGAAATAGGCTGTGTAGGATCAAGTGAAATGGACCGGAGTTTCCTGGAAGATGTTGATGCAGCAATCGTCGTTGACAGGAGAAATACCCGTGATATTGTTACATCATTTGCTGGAGTCGAGTCATTTTGCCCTGAGGCATATGGCGAGTTGTTTGAAGAAGCAGGGAGAAAATTAGGTATGCCAGATTGGAAGATGGTAGAAGGCGGGAGCAGTGATGCACGGAATTATGCGAGAGTTGGAGTGCCAACTGTGAATTTGTCAGCAGGGTATATTTGGGAGCATACGGAGGATGAAATGGTAGATTATTTTGGGAGTTATGAGACGGGGAAGTTAGTGTTGGGGGTTTTGGGCAATACTGAATTAATAAATTATAGTAATGAAAGAAAAAAGATATTGATTTAATTGATCTAGGACTATAGTATACTAAAAAAATAGATATTTTATTAGAAGTGTTTGTATCTAGGGGGCATACAGATGAACATAGACAAAAGGTTAATCACCAATTCCGATACGGGAAACCTACTAAAAGAATTAGCACAAAGCATTCAGGAGTGTGAACGCTTTTACTTTAGTGTAGCATTTATAAATTTCAGTGGGCTTCAGTTACTGCTTGATCCGATCAAGCAAGCCGGCAAAAAAGGAATTAAAGGGAAAATTATAACATCCACCTATCTCAATTTCACTGACACCAAATCATTAGAAAAAATAAATACGTTTGAAAATATTGATTTGAAAGTGTTTGTGACAGATGAGCGAGAAATAGGTTTTCATACTAAATCTTATATTTTTGAATATGAAAATTTCTATAAAGTGATTATTGGCTCATCCAATATTACACAAAGCGCGTTAAAAAGTAACGTCGAATGGAATGTGGAGATTATCTCCAAGCATGAAGATCAATTCATTAAACAAGTATTAAAAGAATATGAGAGCCTATGGGAGCAAAGTACGGTAGCAGATCAAGATTTTCTTACAAGATATGAAGAGCTATTGCAAAGCATGGAAAATATCATCACATCAAAGAGACAATTCGTTGCTGAAAAAGGAAGTTATATTATACCTAACAATATGCAACGAAGAGCGATAGAAAATTTAGATAGACTTCGAGGCTTTGGTGAATCAAAAGCATTGGTTATTGCCGCAACAGGTACAGGGAAGACTTACATGTCAGCATTTGATGTGAAAAATGTGAAGCCAAAAAGACTGCTATTTCTTGTACATAGAGAAGAAATATTGCGCAAAGCAAAAGATACCTATGAGTCACTATTACCTAATGAAAAAATAACATTTGGATTAATGACTGGTAACCGAAAAGATACAGATGCTAATTATTTATTTGCTACGATTCAGACAATGTCCAACTCCTATTTAGCATTTGATCCGACTACATTTGATTATATTATCTATGACGAGGCCCATCATGCAACTAGCCCTAGTTATCAAAAAGTGATGGAATACTTTCAGCCTACATTCACACTTGGTATGACAGCAACCCCTGAGCGTGCAGATAATCATAATGTCTTCGATCTATTTGATAACAATGTCGCATTAGAAGTTCGCTTACATGAGGCACTAGAAGAAGAATTAGTCATTCCATTCCATTATTTTGGCGTCACCGATATTGAAGGAGTCGATCTTAGTGATGTCGATATTGATGATATAACGGAAGTAACGAAAAGATTAAAGGTCAATGAACGTGTAGATTTTATTATTGAAAATATGGAGTTTTATGGCCATGATACAGAGAAACGGAAATGTATTGGTTTCTGTGTAAGTAGAGAGCATGCTGCTTATATGGCAGAAGAGTATAATAATAGAGGATATGAGAGTGTCGCCTTAGATGGTACGGATTCGATCATCAAACGCGACAGTTACATAAAACGATTAGAAGATGAAAGTGACCCATTATCGGTTATTTTTACAGTTGATATTTTCAATGAGGGTGTCGATATCCCATCAATTAACACAGTGTTAATGCTAAGACCAACCAATTCACCGATTGTCTTTATTCAACAGTTAGGGAGGGGGTTGCGTAAACATCCGATGAAAAGCTTTCTAACTGTTCTTGATTTTATCGGTAACCATAGTAAAACTTTCTTAATTGCCCTAGCTCTTAATGGTAACAGATATTATGACAAAGAAAGTATTAAAGTGGCCATCTCCACAGGGTTCGCCAATATACCTGGGAACACACATATCCAATTAGATGAAATCTCCCAAGAGCGAATTTTAGCACAGATTGATCAAGAAAATTTCAACTCGATGAAATATTTGAAGGAAGAGTACTTTGAATTTAAAAAACTAAACAGCGGAAGAGCGCCATTATATTTAATGGATTATTTAAAATATGATGGTGCACCAGATCCTGTGAAATTTATCGATAAGGCGAAGACCTATTTAGGCTTTGTTGCGAAAGTGGAAAAGGACGATCAGTTAAAAGTATTGTTATATGATGAAAAATTTGAAGGGGTGCTAAAAGAATTATCAAGTATGCTACCTTTAAAAAGGATTTATGAGTTCGTTATACTACGTTACTTGTTAACACATAAGTCAATTTCTTTGTCGCAAGCAAAACAAGAGATATTAAAAGAAATTGAATTTGTAGATGATGATAGTGTGCTGCACGCATTCCAATGCTTAAATCAGGATTTCTATGATAGTGTACAGCTCAAGAACAAGCTTAAGTTATGTAGCCATGAAGATGGAGTTTTGACCAAAACAGATGACTTTCTTCAGGTGATCACACAAAACGATCAAATGCAAAAATTTATTGAAGATATTATTCATTATGGTATTTTCCGTTATAGAAAGGAGTTTAAGAATAAATACTATGGTGTGCCATCATTTAAGCTATATGAACAATATCAAATGATTGATGCCGCATTGTTATCCAATTTGCGGAAGATACACACTTCTTTTAGAGGACAAGGATTACTAGCAAATGAGAACGAATATTTCCTTTTTGTTGATCTGCATAAAGAAGAGGATATAAAAGAAAGCATTAATTATAATGATATGTTTCTAGATCAGAAGTTCTTCCAATGGGAAACACCGAATAATACGAAACAGTCATCTGATCGTGGGAAAAATATCATTTTCAATCAGGACAGAGGCATCAACTTGCATTTGTTTGTAAGAAAATATAAGCAAATTGAAACAGGTAAGACGGAACCATTTATTTATATTGGAAAAGGGAACACAGTGGATTACAAAGGAGAACAACCTATACAGGTTAAAATAGAACTGGAAAATGAAGTGCCAGCTAGACTATATACTGAATTTACAGAGAAGGTGTAGGGTGATTTATTGAAGGAGCACTACTGGGGTGCTCCTTCATTTGCTTGCATTATTTCCTTAACTGCTGGGATATCTGCAGGTGCCCAAATAATCGAATCTAGGTTTTCCTTTGGCAACCAGATTAGCTTTGCATGCTCTGTTGCAACTGGTGTACCTTCAACGATTTTGGCTTCAATAGAAATTAAGTTTATGATAAATTTTTCGTACTCATGCGTATTATCATTGATAATATCACCAGCTTTAATTTTACATTTCAGTTCTTCACTAATTTCCCTTTCAAGAGCTTCTTGGTAGTTTTCGCCTTCCTCTACTTTCCCACCAGGGAACTCCCATTTGTTTGGAATGGACATTTGGTGGGAACGTAAGGCGCAAAGAATTTCATTTTGGTTGTTTTCTATTATGGCAGCTACAACTTTTACGGTTTTTTTCATCGTTATCCTCCGCGTTTGATTGTTTTATTTAATGATAGCATTTATTTGGGTTGCGGGCTAGGAGATAAAGGGTTTAGTCTATGTGAAACAGCGGTAGCAATCCATGAGATCATCTGTAAACATACACATGAATATGATACTTTTATTATTCATTTACACATCATTTGATTTGATCTACCATTTTAAAGGTACACCTAAAGCAAGCGAACATGAAGAATTATTACGCCTTTCCAAAGAATATTTAGATTCGATAGTGTGGGCACCTACAGATACCTGCTGTTGAAAAAATCAAAAAAGTTAAAAGGTATTTTCTCTTAGCACGAGGAATACCTTCAATTACATCAATTTACTGATAAGCCTGGTGTTTACTACACCCACTAATCAATTCATTATTTATAAAATATTCTTATTCGACTGTACTATAAGCTTTGCTGGCATTTTTTCATGAAGCTTCCAAACAAAACTAACCGGTTTACTTCCAGAGTGCCTTACATACTCAGTAGTGCCTAAGAAAGTAAACGGAGCCGCATAGCCATTCTCTTGTCGGTATTCTCGCACAAACAACAGGATTTTATGATTGCGCTCGCGATGATGAATATAGCGCTTAGCGGTTTCTGAGGTAACTGATGTTCTGCTTTGCGACTGCCAATGAAATAACCACTCATTCATTGCATAATCATCATACATCGTAGAAGGCGAAAAATCTTTATCCGATTTATTTAACGTGATGAAAAAGACATCTGCCTTTTTATCCTTGAGATGAATGGCACCTTCCCGAAACTCAGGACGCCGCTCTTCATTATAATAACCTAAAGCAGCCAAAACTTGATCGGTGGAATAACTAGAATGAACACGTAATGGCGTAGTGAAAGATAGATCATGTGATTTTTCCACTAGTTCTAAATGACGGTAATTATACGTGAAGATGGCTTGGATTTCTTTCTTCATCTCACTACTTCGTAATACCTCATGTAAACCTTCTGCAATCGAAGCAACTTCCAATTTTTCAGGACTTTTACGGTAAATAGTGTAATATAACATATTGAGCATAGCTTGCTCTTCTTGATTACGTACTTCCCCATCCTCTAAATACCGCAAATAAAAGCTTAACAAATGCTCAGAATTTATGTGTAATAAATAAGGAAGACGTTTCGTTATATCTTTCTCCTCATCATAATGGAAGTCGTTATATAGTCCGGCTTCTACTAACAGACGATAAAAGGAACGATCTCCACTCCGCCCATAAAAGTCATAAGCTGTCAGTTGATAAAATTCCAAAAAATTGACGAGCGTTAACTTCTGACTTGTGTGATGGGTAAAGTTCTCCAGTTTCATCAAGATATTTTGCTTCGAATTCTTAATCGTCTTAATATTCCTTAACACATAATCTTTTGCCTGCTTCTCTAATTGAATAAAACTCCCTCGTGGCAAAGTAGAGAATCCATTTTCCACATAATGTTTAATCGCATGACGAGAGCGTCCAATTAATGCTCGAAATTTGTCTTCAAACTTATATTCCTTATGCGCTTGTCCGATAAAATCAAGTACCGTTAAACATTCTTTATCATCATGCAGGCGAAGCCCTCGACCTAGTTGCTGCAAAAATACCGTTAATCTCTCCGTAGGTCGCAAAAATAAGATCGTATTTACCTGAGGAATATCGACCCCTTCATTGTAAAGGTCCACTACAAAGATGAAAGTGATGTCCCCTTTTTTCAGTAAATTCTTCGCATTATCGCGTATCTCGTGATGCGTGTTTCCGTCCAATGCCAGACTTGGAATGCCGTGATCATTAAATTGCTTTGCCATATACTTCGCATGCTCTACACTGACACAAAAACCTAACCCTTTTACGGTATCGATGTCTGTCACATATTTGTTTACACTATGGATAATTTGCTGAACACGTTTGGTATTATGGGTATAAACATTTTCTAATTCTTTGAGATCATAGCCCTTTCTTGTGAATTTCACTTTGGATAAATCAACCGTATCCGTAACACCAAAATATTGAAACGGACTAAGTAGCTTTCGATCAATGGCTTCCGTAAGGCGGATTTCAGCAGCAATTCGTCCATCAAAATAATTGATCACACATTTACCATCCATACGTTCAGGTGTAGCCGTCAATCCTAATAGTATTTTTGGAGAATAGTAATCTAATAGTTTTTGGTAGGAAGCTGCTGCGGCATGATGAAATTCATCAACAACAATATAATCATAGAAATCACTTGAAGTGTGTTCAAATAATTCTTTACTGTTCAGACTGTCGATCGTAATGAAAAGGTGATCAATCGATTGAGGTCGAACTCCACCAAATAATAATTCACCAAAATTAAAATCTTTTAGAATATGACGAAAAGTTTCCAATGCTTGTTTTAATATCTCTTTTCGATGCGCAACAAACAAGAGTCTTGCAGGGCGTCCATTCTTTTCTAAAAAGCGTTTATAATCAAAAGCAGAAATTACTGTTTTCCCGACACCAGTAGCAGCAACAATTAAATTTTTATGATGATGATGTACTTCTCGTTCTGCCTGTAATTTATCAAGCACTTCCTGTTGATATGGAAAAGGGCGAATATCAAAGGTCGCAAAATGATTCCCTTCTGCACGATACGGACGTAAAGATTCTTTTAACACATCATGATCCTCTTGCTTAGTTGGATCAAACAGAATGAACTCTTCATCATTCCAGTAAGAATCAAAGGTAGCATCCACTTTTTTCATGACATCAAATGATTCTTTTTCCGTGATCTTTAAATTCCATTCTAATCCAGAGGTCAAGGCAGGATTAGATAGGTTAGATGAACCGATATAAGCGGTACTAAAATTCGTATCACGCTTAAAAATATACGCTTTAGCATGAAGACGTGTCACTTTCACATTATAAGATAGCTTGATTTTCGTGTTATGTAATTTACTCAATTCATTGATTGCTTTATAGTCTGTGGCACCCATATAGGAGGTCGAAATAATTTGAAGTTCCCCACCACGATCGGTGAATTGTTTTAATTCGTCATAAATAATTCGTAGACCACTCCATTTAATAAACGAGACTAGCATTTGAACCTTATTTGAACTTGCAATTTCCTTTTTCAATTCATTTACCATATTTGGCTCACTTTTAGATCCGGTAAATAAGGATGTTTCTGATAAAGAAGTAAGTGGTCGAATCGGTTCATCTCCAGGATGTAGACTGCTTGCTGTATTTAACTTTTCATACAAAGAAGTTAGAACTTCACCCTCTTCTTGAATTTCAAGCAATGCTAATGTTTCTTCGTCTAGTGTTTTGCTTAAGTAACGAATAATCTTATTACATACTTTTATTTGATTTATTAGAGATTTGTCTTTCTTGGATTTTTCACGCAGCATTGTTAATGCTTTTCGAGTTACATCTGTAATATAGCTGGATAACTTTTTGCTGGCTTCTTCTACATCTAGTTTTTCTTTACTAATATTAAATTTGTCGTCTTCTAGCATTAATAGAGCTTTTTTTAGTTCTTTGTTTACGATTTGTTCGTATAGACCTTGGTGAAGTATGGTTCTCACCTCTTTTTATAAGTTGAGTTTTTAATAGACATAGAGAGATTCGGGGTAGATCCATATACTTGTAAGCAAGTTATAAAGCTTCCTAGACTTAAGATTTCCTTTGTTTATTAGTAAATTGTACCATTTTTATGAATAATCGTACATGGAAGTAAAGAATTTTAAATTTCGTTTACTCAACTTTATGGTAGGATCGATTTTAGAAAGTGATGAATTTCTAACCCTTTTAATTCTAGCCAACTCCCAGCTTTAACTAAATTAAATTTGTTACAAGACTAGTTACATCCTCAGGAATTTCTTCAGGTAACCAACCCCTAGTAACAATCTCTTGCAAAGAATTAATAGATGTCTCATAGGCAACATACTTTGATAGAAATTCCTTTGTATTTGTTTCATAATCTTCTATAAAAACTTCATCATCGATTATTTCTTGCATTACCTCTCGCGGTCTATAACCAGCCTCACAGGAGTATGTTTTCTTTCCCATCCTTCTTGTTTCTATTATTTGGCTCGTCAGAGAGGCTAAGTTCGTCGAATCTATTAATCCGCTTTGATAAATCATATGAATATCATAAATATGTCTGGACTTTCGGATATAATCCTTGTCATGGTGGTAGTCACATACCGCAAATAGCTTGTCCAAAAACGTTCGATCAATTGACTGAATACTCATAGAAAAAGGATGCATATTATACTCATCAATCAAATAAGTTATATTTTCTTTTTCTAAAAATTTGGTTATGTAATTACTAACGAGCTTTATTTCGCACGGAAAGGGTTTAAAGCCAAGACTGGTTTCAATGAGGATGTGATCTAACATTTGAAAATCGGCTTCCTCCTGATACGTTCGATTATAACCTATCCTATATTTATTGAAGTGCCTTTTTGAACGTATTGGTTCATCTTGCTCATCATTTAATAAAGTGAAATCTAGTTTTTCTATTGTTTCTGTAATTAATTGAATCAATGATTTTTGATGTCTTCTTAATGGACCACTCGTTAATTTATCTCCTTCAAAATTAATGGTCAGATCAATATCTTCAGAAAAGCGATGGATGACATCGTAACACTTTGAAAGAGAGGTCCCTCCTTTGAAAACTAGATTAGGCACGACCTCTTGCAAATTTTTCAACAATAGCGAAACATAATAATCTTTTTCCACCTGAAAAGATTGTAAGTTAAATTCATCTGCTGCAGCTTCAATGACTTCCCCGAACACTTTCTTATTTTCATGCAAATTCATTGTAAAGCTCCATTTCTATTACATTTTCCAATGTTCTCCTTGGATATTTTTTTAGGTGTTGATTTAATTCGCTGATGGTGATATTGGAATTTTGTAAATACTTTTTGATCAAGCTTGACCCTTTTTCTAATGGAATTTCACTTACGCGATCATAATCATTTAATAAGTCCAATACTTGTAACAGCTTATAATTCTGCTCATCAATTCTTATTCTTGGCTTCTTTAGCTTCACGACCTTTTTTCCAAACGTGACTTCGTATTCAAGTCTTCCTGCTTCATTTGTTACGATGGTAGGCACACTTGCAGTTTGTGAAGTTAAACCAAGTTGATTCGCAAAATTAGTGCCACTAATATAGCCGATTACATTCTTATCAATCGGTTTAATATATCTCCTTCTTATTACTTTATCTATGTTTACACGGGGTTTCTTTAATATATTACTAGCTCTTGGGAGATAATAAATACCGTTTTTGACTTTAATCAAATCACCTATATCAGATAATCTTTTCACATTTTGACGTAAGGCCTCATCTGACATATTTATTCGTTTTTTTAATTCCTTTGTAAATACAGGCTCATCGTATCCATATTCTTTTATAATAACTTCATAAAGCTTATTCACCTTACATCCCTCCTGACACCTTTATTATAGCACTAATTCGATATTATGTAACGTATTTTATTTTCGTTATTCCCAAACGTGACATTAGGGTGAAAAGTCATTCAAACCATACAGATATCTGATTAAAGAATACGTCCTTTATTAATGGTACAATTATGAATATCACAAACTTATATTCAGACAAAAAGGGTGAAAAAATTGGCTATATACTTCGAAAATCACACAGACGACAGAAAAACAATCTATAACACAGCGGAAAAATGGAAGAATAAGTGTTTACTAGATAATAAGTCCATCATTTGGGACGAAGAACACATTTGGACAGAGCAAAATATGAACCGCTTTCGAGCAATATTTATAGAAAACCCAGACGCTTCAGGTAACAGTTTCGATGACAAGTTGAAAAAGCAACTGGAAAATGAGTCCGAAAGCGTCTATAAATTTGCGATCGAAATAATGTTTATCTATTATTTGTTTCCTTATAGAGGATCAGTGAGTTATAAAACGAAGATGGAAAAGCTGGAAATGATCGCTTCATGGGGACGAATAAAAATTGATCCTTCTTTAGAAGTGTTTGAGGCGTTAAAGTACGGACTTGGGGCTACTGGGACTTTCTATAATACTAGCAAATATTTCGAAATATCCTTTCTATTTCTAGCTGTAGAAAAGCTAAAAGGACTCTCATTAGATATTCGAAAAGAAATATTACATGATCCAAAACAATTGAAACGACATGTGGATGATATCCGACAAAGACTTGGCAAGCGCGTACAAACACTACATATATTTTTACACTTGTTGCTACCTGAATACTTTGAATCGATTGCTAGTTGGGGACATAAAGGGAAAATTGTAAAGGCATTTTCTTCATATATAACAGATTCTTCCGTTGAAGATACCGATGAACAGCTTCTAATGATTAGAGAAAAACTTCAAGAGCAATCTCCAGATGAGCAAATTAATTTTTATAAAACACCTGAAATTGCGGAGGTTTGGCAAGAGGAAAAAATTAAGTCAAACCCACCTATAAATCCAGAAAACGTTACGAATGGGCAGGAAATCGATATATTCGATGTGAATATTGATAGCATTGAAAAGGAACTGGAAGGATTAGTATTTGAAAATGTTGATCTTCTACTTAATCAAGTAATGACTTCTATTCAGAATGGAAAACATATCATTCTAACAGGTCCTCCAGGCACAGGGAAGTCGAAGCTAGCGAGCAAAATTTGCGACATGTATCAGGTTCAATCATCGATGGTAACGGCATCGTCTAATTGGTCAACTTATGAAACGATTGGTGGATATATGCCAGACAAAGATGGCAACTTACATTTTAATGAAGGAATCTTCTTAAAGTGCGTCAAGGATACAACTACCAATCAGCCCACAAATAAATGGTTGATTATTGATGAGATTAATCGAGCCGATATCGATAAAGCGTTTGGTTCTTTATTTTCTGTTTTAACAGGGGATGAAATAACACTACCTTTTGAATCAGAAAATGGTCATTCTATCGTGATGAAAGCCCAAGGTAAGGAAAAGGATTTTGAAACCAATGATCATACTTATGTCATTCCGAATGACTGGCGGATTATCGCAACCATGAATACGGTTGATAAAGCTTCATTATATGAAATGAGTTATGCGTTTATGCGTCGTTTCGCTTTTATTCCCGTTACCATACCAAAAAATATTACGCCGAACTTAGTCGAGAAGTATTTAGATGCTTGGAACATGGATACCTATCCAAATGTGGATACATTAACGAGTATATGGAAACTTATTAATAGCTATCGAAAAAATGGACCAGCTATCGTTTCAGACATTGCAAAGCATACACAGTTCAATGATGATTTTACGTCAGCGATGATCTTATATGTGTTGCCACAGTTTGAAGGGTTACCAATATACAAAATGAATGAATTTATCACCAAACTTGACGAACAAACGGACGCAATCATTGATAAAGAATATCTAACAGACTTTGTGAATGACTTTTTTGAAGCTGGTGGACTGGAATGAGTGAAAAAGAAGAGGAAATTTTAGAGGAGATTTCTGGGTTTCTCCATGGTTATTTGAAATCAGGAAATGTAAGAATTAACTCCTTTTTATCAAAAACGAATGTGAACATCTCTAATCTGCAACAATTATTAACGATACGTTTTCTATTATTAAAGGAAACAAAGACTTTTGTTCAAAGATTACCTTTTTTACTCAAGCATTTTAAAACCACAACAGCTACATGTACAGAAACAAATATCGGGGAAGTAAGAGGAGAAATTGATTGGGCGGAAACAACGAAGCATCGTTTAGCTAGAAATCATAAAGATCGGACCATCTTTTCAACGAATGAAAGTGTTCGTTCTTACGATACACCAGAAAATCTAGTATTGAAGGAATTACTAGGGATACTTTACAGACTTCTTTTTCAGGATTCCTATCTGAAGGGATTTGAAAAGGCTGCATGGTTCACAGAATGGCAAGAGTTAAAATCCAATATAGAATACGCATGTAAGCACAATATCTATTTACAGCGAGTCCATTCAGCACATGTTAGTGACCGCACCGTTCAAAAAACACAGAATCATAGAAATCGATTATATCGTGAAGCAGCCCAATTATTAGTATCCTATCGCAAAATAATTAAAGGTCAGTACAACGAAGAGGATTTAAAAATTTTACTCCGTGAAACCTTTATTGCACCAGAAAATCAAGATGTCTTATTTGAACTATATTGGATTATTCAGATCATTAAGCAAAATACAGAAAAGAGTCAATTACATCTAATGGACGGTGGACAGAATAAAGTAGCAACATGGGAGGATGATTCTCATATCCATCACTTGTACCATGATTCAAGTGGCTCTGATTCTGTCATTTTTCATATACCAACCAGTGACATTGAAGGTAGTGGGCATGCCTACCTAAAGCAAAAAGTTCAATCGTTAGACGCAACCAAAGATTTAGCACAACGTATATTTGGACGTAATGTTACTAGTCATTTATGGCGAGGGAGACCAGATTTCCTTATCGAATCGTATGATCAAATTACAAATAAATTAACGAAGCTGACCATTGGTGAAGTAAAAAATACATCAAGGGTGGAGTATGCAACTACGGGATTAGAAGAACTGGTTGAGTATCTTTATTTGGTAAAGGATCGTAAAGGAAGGTACTTATTGAATAGTGATGTGACGGTTCAAGGAATGTTGTGTTTAGATCAGGTTGAATTTGATAATGGAAGCTTTGGGATGGTAAAGGTTCTAAGTAGGAGTAATAGGAGGTCTCACCTGTGAATAAGTCTGAATTATTAGAGCGCATATCCAATTTGGCAGTTTGGAAAAAAGGAGATCAACGAGCACCACATAAACCACTACTGATTTTATATGCATTAGGGCAATGGCAGTTAACTCGTCAGAAGCGTTTCTTATACGCCAATGCAAAACCGAAGTTAGTAGAATTATTAATAGAATATGGTCCGAAACGGAAATCTTATCATCCGGAACAGCCTTTTGTAAGATTAGAAAGGGATGGCATTTGGGAATTGGATAAACCAGTTCTAATGAGTGATTCCTTTAACAAATCATTAATTGACTATCATGTATCAGGAGGATTCACAGAAGAAGTCTACAAGCTGTTAGAATCTGATGATGCACTAGTCGATCAAGTCGCCAATTTATTACTGGAGCAGCATTTTACTGAAACCTTACATAACGAGATATTACAAGTAGTCGGTTTGCAGTTGACGTATTATAGAAAAAGAAAAAGAGACCCGGAATTCAGAGCGAAAGTCTTGAGTGCCTATCAACATCAATGTGCGATCTGCGGCTTTCAGGTGAAGTTGAATCAGCAACTGATCGGCTTAGAAGCTGCACATATTAAGTGGCACAATATTGGTGGGCCTGATACGGAAGAGAACGGATTGGCATTATGTTCATTGCATCATGGATTATTTGATAGAGGAGTATTTGCTATCACTTCGGATTATAAAATCCATGTATCTGAAAAAGCGGTCGGAAAGGGAACTTTTGATGAATTGGTGAAGCGCTATGATCAACAATATATTCGCAAACCATTTCAAAATAGTTACTTGCCAAATGAGCAATTTATCTATTGGCATATAAGAGAAGTCTATAAAGGCAATGTAGAGAGCGTAGTATAAGATTTAAGAAGAGAGTGGTTGGGTTTATATTCCATATGACCACAAGGTACTCACACTGTTTTGAAAATACATCAAAAACACAACATTCATCACACTAATCGATTACTTGCGCAAATTTTTCATTTCTAATTATAATATGCTTAAAAGTAAAAAGGAGTTGTAATAGTGAGGGTAACACAGGAATTTATTAAACAATTAGAAGATCTGTATCAAACTTATAAACAAGAAGTTAACCGTAAAATGAAAGAAGGGTTACTTGGAGAGAAAACCGCAAAAACGTACCTTCGTCATTCTGGAACAGTTGTTGTACCTGGAGCTGGAGTATGGAAATTAAACAAATAAATTACTTGTAGGGTGGTAAGGGTGAAATCTCCTATCTGCGAATGAGCCAATCAGGTTCTTTTTTTTTGTGACTTTTTAGAACACCAAAATTATCGCTCCTTGTCCACGTTAAAATCCAATAAGTGGTTAATTGTGTGTTCACATATTCCTGATTAACTGATAATGAGGTTAAAAAGTTATGAGGGGTATTTTCCTTGCCAGTAAAGCGTGAAATGAATGGTATTATATTAGGTTCATGCATCAGAGCATACAGAGAAAAGCTGAAAGATAATGATCCGAAGTGGACACAGGAATATGTCGCTGAACAAATAGGTCTTAATGAAAAGCACTACGGAAAGATAGAAAGAGGGCACTACCCAGATCCCCATTTCTCTGTTATAAGAGATTTATCACAAGTTTTAGATTTCTCCATAGATGAATTATCAGAAAAAATTACCCGCGAATTAGAAAAACAGAATAAACAATCTTGATAATGCAAGTGTTTATCTTGATGGATTCTTATAAAATTACAAAGAAGACGATGGCAATATTGGCTGCTTTTGTACATGGTTACAAATTTAAAATAATAGAAGTAGACAGAATTAAACACTTCACTGGATCACCCTAAATATTATCAAATCAAATTGCCTTGAAGGTGGAGCCCGCTATGAAGTGCGAAAAGAAGCAGTTATACATCGATTAACTTTTCACCATAAACCTCCCATAAGTATTTCTCCACATTGATATACATGCTTTTCCAACAAGCGCACCAATATCTATCTACTACAACCCGGGTTTTTCACATGAAGGATATTTAACGAGACCAATATTCGAGAACTTTAAAAAGCCTTTTAAACTCCTAGGCAAATACGCGAATGATTCCATATAACTGAATGGGATTGGCCATATACTATGCTTAAACAATAAAATATGAGATACTCTACCTAAATTAGATAATAGAAAGGTGTCTTACAAGTGGATTTAAAACAAGAATTATCTAAAAACGGTTATACGAAAGCTGCTGAAAGGCTAGGAAACCTAACTGCAAGTGATCATTTTATTGATGAACTTTCTTTGATCTTAAAAGAATGTGTTGCTTTAAAAAGTAACCTCCCTGATGATATTCATATCCTGTATACGCAGTTAGAGCATGTAACTACCTTTCAGGAGAAATATAAATTTATTTTAATACGTGATTTAGAAATTATATTATCTGAAATAATCAATCCTACCAACGATCCAGCGGTAATTTATATCAATGAAAAGGAAGAAGAGGAAGTTATCTCGCTGTATCAAAAAGCCTTAGAAGGCGATTTAGATACACAGCTCGAACTTGGTCATTTTTATAAATCAATGGAGCGTGATGAATGGGCTTTTGACTGGTTCAAAGTAGCAGGCGAGGCTGGTAGTTCGGATGCCCTTTATTGGCTGGGGAATGAATATTTTATGGGTAAAGTTGTCGAACAAGATCTTGAAAAAACTTATTATTATTATAAAAAAGCTGCAGAATTGGGCCATGGGGACGCACTAAACAATTATGCGGATATGTATTTACGTGGGGAGTATGTGGAGAAGAATGAAGAAAAAGCGCTGAAACTTTTCAAGCAAGCAGCTGCTAAAGGCGTACCGGAAGCAATGTACACACTTGGCTATATGTATGAAAATGGGGTTGGGACAGAAGTGGACAAGGAAGAATCTAAGCGTTGGTTTACGGAATCCGCCCTTCATGGTGATATGTTTGCAGCAAATCGCTTAGGGCATGAGGCAGTCGATTTAGGCCAGGGGGAGGAAGCGATATCGTGGTATCAAATGGCTGCTGATAGAGGGGACTCTTATGGAGAATTTAATCTTGGTCTTTGTTATGAGTTAGGGATCGGCACTCCCGTTAATTTGAAAAAAGCGAAATCGTGGTATCAAAAAGCTGCTTTAAAAGGAGATGCTCAGGCAAAGGAGCGGTTAAAAGAATTATAAAGTGGTATGAGAACAACACTTTTTTCCATTCTGCTTTTTGAACATCTGTCTAATGCTTCTGTCTTAGAATCATATCGAAAACCAATATAAAGGATCACTCATATACCGAATCAAATGAATAAGAAGTGTTAATAACAGATGAAGCGCACTGACTAAATGAAAATTCAGATATCTTCAACGCTCTTGGTAGAAATCAGGTGAAAGAAATCACTAATCAACACATCGAGCACTAATGAATGGCCGAAACTTAAATGTAATGTTTCAGGGAAATTTTGTTCTAATAGTGAATTGGCGACCTGGTGTACTAATGCACTGAAAGCTTCTAACAGCCTGTAAACCTCTTCTGTGAATCCTCCCGATATTTAGCAATAATCAATTATCTATTAGCAGCCCTTCAAAATGGGGATTAAACCTGTTGGTTAATTGAAGTGCAATCAATTTCAACTTGTGAAAAGACGCTTTTCAAGTTTACATAGCAATAAGCGGTACTGGTTTGTTTTTAGCAATGTTTTATGGCTATCGACCTCTTAATAAATGAATGATCTTTATTATGGAAATAGACCTATAACAGAGACCTCTTTCCTCCCTTTCGATAGTTGTTAGGAACCATATTTTCCATTTTTAACTAATACATCTGCGTTTTTGTGTTATACTCAATTCGAAAAAATCCATCTGAAAATTTTAATATTAAAGTTGATTCAGGATTCGCTGGAAGGGAGTATAAGATGAAAATTAGCAGACTGTTAGGTTATGGGTTAATTATCTGCATTCTTTTTATTGCAGGTTGTTCTAATGATACAAATAATCAGGAGAATGAAGAACAGACCGAAAACATGGAATCAAATAATGAAAGCACAGAAACGGCTAATGCTGAAGCGAAACAAGTTACTAATGACAATTATTTACAGTATGTCACAGAGGATCCTGAGGAAATGGTGCAACTGGAACCTGGACCCTATAGTGGGGACAATTATGATTTGGAGGCAATAAAGAAAGAGATCGAAGGATTTCCATCAGGGGAATCAAAGGATGACTATTATTATCGATTTATTTCTTTGATTGCAGAGGATTACCGTTTTTTCTATGAAGCAATGCAAGATGTCGATACTTCCTATGATACACCAACTGCACAACCTGATGGGGAGCTAAGTACACCAGAAGGGGTAGTCGGTCCAAAAATGAATGTCCAGATTCTACTTGACTCAAGCGGAAGTATGGAAGGAGAGATAGACGGTATTAGTAAGATGGAATTAGCAAAAGATGCAGTACAATCTTTTGTTGAAGAGCTTCCAGAAGAAGCCCAAGTTTCCTTGCGTGTATACGGGCACAAAGGTACAAGTGATCCAGCCGATTGGGAATTATCCTGCAGTAGTTCGGAACAAATTTATCCGCTTGGGGAATTTAATCAAGAAGAATTTACAGCTTCGCTAGAGCAATTTTCTCCAGCTGGCTGGACCCCGTTAGCAAAGTCGATGGAAGAAGCGATGAATGACTTAAAAGACCAGACAGGGGAAAATGTGAACAATATTATTTATATTGTTAGTGATGGTATGGAAACATGTGATGGGGATCCTGTTGAAACGGCTAAAAGTCTGAATCAATCAGAGATAGAAGCAATTGTTAATATTATTGGCTTTGACTTGGACGATGAAGGTCAAGATGCACTTAAGGAAGTTGCAGAAGCCGGAAATGGTGAATATTCAACAGTCGATTCAAAAGAAGAATTACAAAGGTATTTTGAGCAGGCGAAACGAGACCTCCGTTCAGAATGGCAAAGTTGGTCTAATGAGAATGTAAGCCACTATATCGAATCACAGAGTGAAAGAGTTAATGCCTTATTTGATACAGAAAAAGAAGCAAGGGAGCTTGCGAAAATAGAGCGAGAGCGGATAGAGGAAATTGCAGCATACTGGAATGAACAATTAAGCGAAGTAGAGAGTGATTTAGAGATACGGCCTTTTGAAGCATCAAAAAGACAACGCGGTTTAAGATCATATTTATTTAACACTTCTTTTTCATATCGGAAGGAATTAATAAGTAAAGGTTTAGATTTAAGAAATGAAATTCGCGATAAGGCAAGCGAAGAGCGGGATAATTTGAAAAATGAGTAGTTCAAAAAGGTACGTTGATGATATCATTAACGTACCTTTCTCATGGGGGCCGGGCTGTATCATTATACTTTTGAATCGTCCGCTTATTGCAAAGAACGAGTTGATCAAGCAAGATATTGGAAATACTTTCTTAAAAGAATGAAGAGGGAACATGCTATAATAGAGGTTCGGGAGGGAGTAATTTGGAAAACACATCACATGAATTATACACTAACAACCGCTTCCTTCATATCAATCCTAAAGAGTTAACTCTATCATTGGATGAAGTTAATCGAATGTCATTAGACGAGGTAGTGGAACTTTCTTCAGTTGTTATTGGTTCCCATAATGCCATTCCATTTGGGCGAAAATGGCTGGAGCTAAATGGCCGTCATTATATTATGCAAGTAATTTTTGAAAATGTAGGCTTAAATAATATTTCTGTTCCAGATATGATCCAGGAAATCATAGAAGAAAAGGGAAAAGCATCAGACGAGGATATACTACAAAAACACCCATTTCTATTTGATTATTTAGTGAAATACTTTAAGACGCCTGAAAAATTTTTCAGAGAATATAAATTGGTACGTAAGTACGCGCATTGGAAGCCAAGGAAAAAGCCATTAGTATTAATATATTCGGAATTGGGCAGGGAATTCGAGACATTGGTGGGAGAACTGCTGGAAGAAGTGAAGGTCTCTTTTACTAAATATGATTCTGGCATAAAAGGATGCCAGCCTGATTTTATATTAAGTAAAACTCATTGGGTAGATGCGAAATTAAGTGAGCATACAGTGTTTAATTCTGAAACGATACAAAAATACGAGCCGCATATTGAGAAGCTATCAATTATATATCTTAGAAAGACATCTCAACTCGAATATAAAAGAATGGTAACACCAAAAACAGAACTTATTCATATATCTCATTTTTTAAATAGCTTATCGGAACCAAGGAAGAATTACTATGAAGAAATTCTAAAAGAGATTGAAAAGAAGACATTGAAGCATCTTGTTTAATACGAAGACATCCTGAAAACAGGGTGTCTTTTATTTTGCTGGTTATCCACCATATTGTGTAATCTATGTATCTATATCTGTAAAGTGTTCCTCTTATATTGAAATACGAAAATCCGATGGTTATACTACTTTTGAACCAAGGGTATCTTTCACAAGGAATGAAAGGAGGCTGCAATTTGAAAATCAAACTTGACATTAGTAATGAGCGTTATGAGGAAATCAAATCAGCACTCGAAGAACGAGGGATTGAAATAGATGATACTGCCGACTTGGTATTAAGTGAAACCAACAGCTTCATCGATAATCTGACTGTGAGAGAAAAAGGAACAAATGCGCGGATCATTTTACCGGTAGAGGATATTGTTTGTATCGAATCGTTCGGTCATACAGTTGAGGTACAAACGCAAGAATCACAATATCAAGCTACCGACCGATTATACCGAATTGTCAGTTTGCTAGACCCAACAGAATTTTTGCGTATAAGTAACTCTGTTGTTATTGCAAGAAATAAGGTGAAACGAATTAAACCTACTCTTTCGTCAAAGTTTATCCTTACAATGTCTAATGGAAAAAGTGTTGATGTAACAAGGACCTATTACCATATTTTTAAAGAATATTTCGGAATTTAGAGGAGGCAATCATATGGGTTTTCCTATTTACATATACGGACTGTTTGCAATTCTACTTATATTAGTCGCTACGGTTATTGTTTATTTTCAAGTCTATAAACGGCATATCAATAAGGCTTTAGAAACAACCGGGGGCAAGCGCACTTCCATGGTTCCTCCATACAGAGTTGCTATTGTGATGACCATAATTGTTTTAATTATTGGTATATTGATCAGCTATTATGCGGGATATATCAATGCGTATAAAGATTACGAAGAAGATGCATGGGTGCTGCAGCATTCTGATATTCAGACATACTATGCAGAAGTAAAAGAGATTGGCGAGAGATCTATAGTGGTTGACGGCATTCCCCTCAATGATGAGAATTACCAAGGTGAGTTTCAATATGATGTATGGGGAGAAGTGACGATATACCGCCAGGATACGGTTATCCAGCTATCAGATTTGTCAGAAGGTGATTTGATCTCCGTCACACTATTAACCGATCGCACTGGGATAACAAGTATTTTCAAAATTGAGTTATTAACAGACGAGGAGTAACCTGCTGTTCCGTTACGTTAATGTACAGGCTCTGAAAAAATTTGTTCGTTTTTAAAAATAAGGGAAACTCCTGTTTAATGGGACTTTCCCTTATTGTCACCATACTCTCAACTCATTACGATGCTTATAACAGGAGGAGATAATAGTAGGATAATTACAACAAATGTAAGCACTTGTGATACTTTTTTCGGAAGTTTTTCCCGCCCTTTTCCTTTATACCAGCCACTGAACTGCCATTTATTTCTATATAGAACAAAAAGAAAAATAAGAATGGCGATATAACCTATCCAACCGTAATTGTATGCATCCATACCAAATGCTAAATAGACATTCTTAAGCAATTGGCTGAGAATGCCACCAAGAATACCAAATATAAGAATAATCCTCACTAACTCTAATAAGACTCTCATATGCCACCTCCGTATAATCGTCTTTTTTCATATCTGATATGTATTAAGACTTTATTTGTAAAGTTTCACTGCTTCTTCCAAAAATATTACATATTTCGCAATAAAACTTTCTGGCTTAATAATTTTTACTTTATTACCAAAGCCGGCTAAAAATTGATAGGCATATTGATTCTCAGGCAATTCAATTGTTGCAAGGTAATTTCCTGTTGATTCTTTTGTAACGGCCTCTTTCCCGTATCTTTCGATAAATTGATCCCGTACCGCAGCATCTATCGAGAGATGTACATTAACTCCCTTTTTCTGTTCATTGGACTGTTTCTTGTGCTGAAATTCCTGATCAGTCCTTGGAACAAAAAAACCGCCCTTTTGAATATTTAATATCCTCGTTAACTTAAATGTTCGATAATCTTCCCGTTCTATACTATAACCAAAAAGATACCAATGCAACTCCCTAAAATGTAACTTATAGGGTTCTACGAGTCTGTCCGTTTTGTTTCCTATTTGATCCACATATTCAAATGTTAATAACCAATTCTTTTCAATTGCTTGCCTGATAAATAAGATTTCTTCGTTAATTTGGCTTCTTCCCGGCCAATCATAGAAAGTTACATCAAGTATTGGAGAAATATCTAAGCTAGTCATTCCTTTGATTTTTTGAATGGTCGTTTTAATATCCTGGTTGGTAATCAGTCCTTCAAAGCCACCTAAAGCTACAAGTATATTTTCGATATCCTTATGATTTAGTAACCGTTTATCGAATTTATACTCTTCCATTAGGGCATATCCCCCGTTAGTACCATGTTCCGCATAAATAGGGATGTTTGCATAATTTAATGTTTCCATATCACGTTGAATCGTTCGTTTCGTGACATGAAAAAGCCGGCTGAATTCTGATGCGGATACTACCTTTTTCTGTAGTAAAATCATCACAATTGAAATTAGTCGCTCAATTTTTTTCATAATACCCTCCAATATACGACCTACATATGTCGCCTATTCCCTATTATACTTCAAATATGAAAAGGAGGGAAAAATATGAAAGCAATAACTTATCTACAATTTAATGGAAGAGCAGAAGAAGCGTTGGACTTTTATGGAAAGGCTTTATCAGCAACAAGTGTGAAAATGGTGAGGTTTGGGGATTTTGGCCAAGATCCAAATGCCCCTTTATCGGAAGAGGAACAAAACATGATTATGGAATCGCGGATTGAGTTTTCAGGGAGCATTTTAATGCTCTCAGATGTTCCGCCGTTTATGCAAGCTGCGACAGGCACCATCACCAATGGGAATGCCGCACTGATCAGTATTATTGATGCCGAGCCAGAAATGAATAAGCGAATTTTTGAAAAGCTTTCCGAAGGTGGTACTGTGATCATGCCGATATCTTCTATGCCATGGTCAGCAAGTTTTGGCATGTTAGTCGATAAATTTGGAGTAATGTGGAAGTTCAATAGTGAGGCAAGTAAATTTCTTGATGCAACAAATCAAATAGGATAATTGATTCGATGAATTATTACCTGCTGCCAAGAAGGTACTAGTAAAACTGCACGACGGTGTATTTTCAATATTGGAGGAAATAAGACCAACTTTACATTGGTCTCACCCATATAAAGATGAAGAATTTTTCAACTAGCGGGTGCTTAGTTGAAAGAGTAAGAAGTAAAGTAACAGTCCTTTTTGCTTCACAGGACCCCATTAAAAGCTGATTGCATTCTATGTAATCAGCTTTTATTATTGAAAACTCTCAATTTGGAATAGATTACTTCTGTAATTGGATAAATTAGAATTAAGAATATCGTATTTTGGTATGCTTTTAAGTTAGAAAGTATGATGTTTTGAAGTTATTCATTTAGGTTAAGGGGGATTTAGTTCCATAGGATATTAAATTAAATTCTAACTAAAAGGCATAGAACTAAATCATTTACTGTCATTTCCTTTTTTTAGTGGAACTTTTGGAATTTAATGTTAAAATAAGTGTTGGAGCAACTCATAAAGTTTAGAACACGGTAGAGAAAGGTTGAATTGAAATGAAAAATAATCGAAAAATTCTATTGGGGATGTTAACAGTATTATTAGCAATATTGGTTGCTTGTAATTCAACTGACAATTCAAGTTCCGCGTCGGAAAATCAATCAGATAACAATGACGCAGCCAAGGTTACTAAAGAAGATTCTGCGGACACGAAAAACAATGAACAGGATAAAGAAGAAGACACTGCAAATTCCGCCAAGAGTACGAAGGAAGAATATCTTAAGAAATTAAATGAAACAAAAAGGGAAATGGAAGAACAGCGAAACAATCCTGAAGATGATTCAACCTTTGGGTTGGTATTAGCAGAAACCGATCGATTTGATGTGTGGGAGGATTTATTAAATGAAGTTTACGGAATCCTTGAAAAGCAGCTTCCAGCAGATGAAATGGAACAACTGAAACAAGAACAACAAGAATGGAGGAAGCAACTGTTGACTACGGCAAAAATGACTACCCCAGAAGGCGAGACAAAGGATCCTTTAGAACGTGCAAGAGATGTGAATGATTTTACTGAAGAAAGAGCGTTTGAATTAGTGGAGAAATATATGAAATAATCGTATTTCAGCTTGATCAAAGTCTTACTTTTACTGAAGCTTCAAGCATACTCATATCAAAATAATAAATCATTAAAGAATATGGATAAAAAATGCGAATAATTCCAGTCCAGATTATTTCAAATGTTGTACATCCAATAGAAGGTGTCTAATGTTTCTCCTGTTCCTGTTGTGTAGGTAAATCAAAAACATACGTGGGAATTAGTGTGTAACGAATGTTGCAGGGTTCTTTTAATATAGAATTACAGAATTTATCACTAGCAACAAAAGAAACAAATAAGTAGATAGAAGTTTTCATGTCGCAGCATGGATGATCCCCTGCAAACAGTGGCTAGTCGGTATTTATCTAATGTACGGAAACAGAGGAAAGTACTTTCATTTCTAGTTTAATTGTAAACGGAGAGTGCGGAAAAAGTTGTGTAAATAAGTTTAAAATCAATCCTCCTTGGCGAGAATTAGGATAAATAATCTTAGCCAAGGAGGTTTTTTCGACATGAAATTACCAAAGGAATTAATCAGAGAAATGGTAAAGGAACAAAAATTCACGAGCACCGATCAAATCATGGAAACGATTAAAGGAATGTTTTCTGATGTATTGGAAGAAGTCCTTCATTGTGAAATGGATGAGCAACTGGGTTATGAAAAGCACCAACGCCGAGAGGATACACCTAATAATTATCGGAATGGTTCAACAAAACGGAAACTGAAAACACAATTTGGCGAAGTGGAAGTAAACGTTCCTAGAGACAGAAATGGCTCGTATGAACCACAAATTTTGGACAAATACCAAAGAAATGTGGACGGACTGGAAGAAAAAATCCTCTCTCTTTATGCTCATGGGATGTCAACAAGGGATATCAAGGAACAAGTCAAGGATCTCTATGATATTGAGATTTCTTCAGAGCTAGTAAGCAAAATTAGTGAAAAGATTATGCCGCAAGTAAATGAGTGGCAAAGCCGTCCCCTGGAAGCCTATTATCCTTTTATTTTCATGGACGCTATTCATTATAAAATTCGGGATAACCACCAAATTGTCTCGAAGGCTGCCTATGTGGTATTAGGAATTAACAATGAAGGTTACAAAGAAATTTTAGGTATATGGGTTGGTGGAAATGAAAGTAGTAAGTTTTGGTTAGGTGTACTGAACGATTTGAAAACAAGAGGCGTTCAAACGGTTAATCTGTTCTGCATTGACGGGCTAACAGGTTTTAGAGAAGCTATTCAAGCTGTGTACCCTTTCGCTGGTATTCAAGTTGTATCATTCACCAGATTCGTTCCAGTACGAAATATGTTTCTTATAAACACTTAAAAGAGTTTATCGCCGACTTAAAATTAATCTATACATCTATTAACGAAGAATCGGGGATGGAAAGACTAGTGGAATATAAAGAAAAATGGGGGAAAGAGTATCCGACTGCCGTTAAATCATGGGAAGAAAACTGGGATATTTTAGCTACTTTCTTTGCATATCCCACAGAAATCAGGAGAATAATATATACTACCAATGTCATCGAAGGATTACATCGTCAGTTTAGAAAGGTGACCAAAACAAAGTCTGTTTTCCCTAATGATGATAGCTTAAGAAAAATGCTCTATTTGGCATCTCAGAATATTACGAAAAAATGGACCATGCGTTATCGTAACTGGGACATGATCTTGAGCCAGCTTGAGATATTAAATCAAACATCGTAATTGGGAACTCTGTCCCCAAACCCCTGAAGTTTATCGCATTTTTTCCCTAAAACGAACACTAAAACGAACAGATCTAGTCCGTCCGTTTTAGTGTAAAAGCCATAAAACCGCTCGGGTTGCACTTCTGCATAGCCCTATCCTGTTTTATGGTAAAAGGCAATAATATTATTGCCATGTTGTATTTTTTCATACCTATTATTACTCGCCTTGCGAGGATTGTAGAATATTACTTACACAAGATTTTACGCAGACCCCTTAAGCTTAATACTTTCTATACTGTTTTTGAATAGGGCGTGACCAGTGGGGTAAATCTGTTGATTCGAAAGTAATTTTTCCATTATTTATTTCAAGTACAATTTCCCCATCATCCTCACTATTGTCAATTAAAACAAGGTTGTCAATCAGGTAGGCATAGTCATAGAGATGTTTAAATGATGTCTTATTTCTTCTGATAATATCCTCAGTAGGAATGTGATGACCACCATTCTTTACTCTCATTGCAACCCTTTCAATGTTTTGGTTGACATTGCTTAATGCAACATAAAACATCGTTATTTCATAACCCATCTCTTTGGCTTTTTGCATTTGTTTGATAGCATTTTTACCAGCAAGTGTTGTCTCTATTGAAAAATCTTTGCCCTCTTTAATGTAACTATTGACGGATTTGATAACTTCTTTTCCTGCTGATACTCTTTTATCCTCAGGATTTTCTGAATCGATTCTTCGAGCAATAGCATCTGGATCAATGTTAATATCAACACCAATTTTATCAATTATTAAACTACGTAACGTGCTTTTACCACTTCCGTTATTCCCTGCAAATACAAAAAATATTGGTTTGTGGTTGTGCATTAAGAATCACCGTCTTTTTTTAGAGGAGCAATGTCACCATTAGGATATTCCTTTACAAGCTTACCGTCTTTTTCATATACGATATATGTGTTATTTACTTTTGCGTCAATTCTAGCCCGTTCACCAGTCATTTTAGCCCACTTACTTAACCATTCATATTTTCTTTTAGGTTCATTGTTTTGTTCTTCTAACATAAGGAACACCACCTTTATATAAATTATATCAGATTAATGATTAAATTTATAAGCTATTCGAAATGCGATGGCACTAAAACCTTGTGATTTTTTTCACTTAAACTATTGGGAGCTTATCTGGAACAAGAAACGGCGACATTATGCATGAAAGAAGTGCGTTTAGTTCAAGAAAAAATAAGGGGAAGGATGGTTAAAGACGATCCCACTCTTTACCTTTATCCCCTAAGATACCATTAGTTGTAAGGGCTTGTATCTACTTCATTAATCTTATCAATGTCCTTAGGTTAGGGTAACGGCCCAATATGTCATCAATTTTATCAATTGCGTCTCTAATATCATCTGGATTAGGTGAATTAATTTTCAAACGTTCTATTTTGGGATCTAATATATTTGCATGAAGATTATGTAATAATACATTTAATGATGGGTCCATATGAACCGCTTTTATCGTATCATTCGATGCGCCGATCTCTTCATCTAGTGACTTATTTAAATAATAATTTGTATTTTTTAACTCTGCTATTCAGTTATGATATTGAGTAACCTTTGAATCATTAATTTGATTCTCTAAGTACCAATTCCGTCCACCTAAAATGAAACCTAAAATACAAAGTAATATCATTCGGATTTAAATCGATTTGCTTTGGATTTGTATAACTAAAACTACCACCAACACCAAATTTTGAAATAGAATAGCTCCAAGCTAACTTAAATTTCCCGGATTCTGTACCTATACCATCTATAGGGGACCAAGTTATCACTTCGGGTGGTCCTGTTTCTAATTTATATTCCATATTATCTACTCGCCAATTTGTCACTTCATCGTAACTAGTAGAATATGTTTCTCCATTGTGGTCGATTTGATTTCCTGCTATATATATGCAAGCTTTTACATTTTCATCTGTGTCCGAAGGCATCGTATAAGTAAATCTTAATCTTACTTCATCTTCTGCTATATCCCCCATCCAATCATATTCCATACTGTAAGATCAGTAATAAGATCTAATATTAACAGAGTGTGGACTCATTATAGGCAAGTCTTCTTCAGTTGTAGAATCTGGTTGGAAAAACACCAACCTTATCCTTTATTTGATATTGTATAACGCTTATCTAATTTCTTGCGATGCGATTGAAAGATATCTTCAAGCGCAATATCATAATTGTTAGCGATAACTATAAGGTTTCCTAGTACATCCCCAAGTTCTTCTACTAATTCTTGTTTTTGGTGTGCTAATGGTCTGGGACTTTCATCTGGTCTATCTCTACCAATCTCAAGGGCTCTTATAGCTCTTGCAACTTCCCCTGTTTCCTCAGTTAAAAAACCAATTCGAATAAAAATATCTAACTCTGACCATCCTCTCTCATTATAGTACGCTTTTACCCATTCCTGAAACTCATTAACATTCAAAATTTATACCTCCTTTGACTAGACCCTTTTATCTTATCAGAAAAATCTATATATTGATAAATAAAAAAGGATAATATTAGGATGTAATTATTTGATTTGAAACGATTATCGATTTTTGCGTTTATTGAAGAACTAGTTGATTTTTGTTAAAATAAGTTAATTTGTAGAGAGAGGAGATATAGTATGAAACTATATTATTCAGATCGAGCAAAAGAATACGAAAGAGTATATTTTAGGGACGATCCCATACGACAACAAGAGCAAATAAATATACAGGACACCATGAAAGAATTTTTCAAAAATAGAAATAGCATGTGGTACAGGGTATTGGACTCAATTTGTGCAACAAGAAGCCAAACATATAACAGCCATTGATTTTTCATCTGAAGTCTTATCCATAGCAAAGGAAAAAGATATTCCCTCAAATAAAGTTACTTTCCTTCGAGGTGATGCATATAACTTGGAATCAATCTCAGGTAATTTTGATGCATGCTTAGCTAATTTTTGGTTTTCCCATATCTCAAGAGCAAGAGTACAAGAATGTTTAAAACAACTACATATAAAATTAGGTAAAGGATCAAGAATCTTCATGGCCGATAATGTGTACCTTCGAGCATTGGGAGGTACATTAATTAAAAAAGAAAATGATGAAAAAACTTATAAAAAAAGGACATTAGAAAATGGTTCAAAATACGAAATAATTAAAAATTATTATACTGAAACTGAGCTAAGAAATATCTTTAGACCCTATTCCAATGATCTAGAGGTTCATATTGGTCAATGTTTTTGGTGGATATCCTATACAAGTAGATAATAGAAATAACAATTGTGAAATACATCACTTAAACTAATGGGTGGCTAGAGTTGAACAAGGCAATCAGTGATCATGTATGATAAGACCATATAAAAAATGGTCAACCAGTAAATTCTGGTTAACCTTATAATACGAACGGGTGCTTTAGTTGAATAAGAGGTTATAATATTAAACAGAAAATTTTGTTGAACAGTACAAGAATACTGTTCACCTAAAATGAAATTCCCCCATCGATTATGACTACGTAAATATCCTGAACATAACTCTTTTCGTATTTCAAGTGGTTAATATTCTGGCATATAGTCTGCACGTTGATGGCCTATTCTAGTGACTGTACTTGCTAAAATAAAATTCCATGAAACAAAACTGACAATAGTAATCCTCCTTCTGCTAAAATAAAACTAACCATCAAAACAGAGGTGAATGGATTGCAAAGTAAACAGCTAGAGGAAATGGTACAGACATTATTGAATGAGCAACAGCAGCTTAAACAAGAGATGGAGGAACTGAAACAAAACGCAGCAGAATCAGAAGCCCGGAATTCAAATTCCCCAGAAAATAATGAAATAAATTTGGAAGAGAAAATTACTGAATTAATCCAAAATACGGGGATCACTATGCATATTAAAGGATATAAGTATTTGAGTGAAGCGGTTCAGATTACATACTATCGTAATGATCTATTAGGGGAAGTTACGAAGGTTCTATACCCGTTATTGGCCAATATGTTTAACACAACAGCGAGCCGTGTGGAGCGTGCGATTCGCCATGCTGTGGAAGTGGCATGGAGCAGGGGGAATAGAGAGTTCTGGTCCACCGGGTATTTTTCAAAAGAGAAGCCTGGAAATGCGGAACTTATTGGAATACTAGTGAATCAGATTAAAGCAGATATCCCATCTATCGAAAATGAAGAACAGAAGAGAGGAGAAATTCAACGCCAGATCGACTATATAAAAGATAAAAAGAATCAGAAGCAAGAGAAATTGAGTCTTTCTAATAATTCACCAGTTCTAACGGACATAGATGATTCAGAACTGGCCAAAGAAGCGGAACGTGTGATAGGTGTATGCCAGCGTAACACGGAGAAGTTTCAGAGTCATGTGCCATGTGATAAAAATAAGGCAATAGCATATATTGGATTTATGGACGAAAATATTGCATCATTACAGACCATGGTGAACTACTCCCACCACTTACCACCCTTACGGGTTGCTTGAAGTGGGGGCTTCTTGGGTAATCGTCC
>NZ_FOGL01000020.1:11467-82474 GCF_900111195.1 Gracilibacillus ureilyticus | reverse complement strand
AAGTATTATCCGGTATTAGCCCCGGTTTCCCGGAGTTATCCCAGTCTTACAGGCAGGTTGCCCACGTGTTACTCACCCGTCCGCCGCTCGTTCCACTAACGTCCTCCCGAAGGATTCAGTTAGCTTCCCGCGCTCGACTTGCATGTATTAGGCACGCCGCCAGCGTTCGTCCTGAGCCAAGATCAAACTCTCAATAAAACTTGCACATGGAATGTGCCGAATTGATCTGCTCGCTTCTATAAGCTAGCTAATTCTTACTTTTTTCATACTGGTTGTTTTGTTCAGTTTTCAATGATCAATGTTTAGTTAGTCGTTTTAAAGCGACCTCCTAAATATAACATTTTTTAAATGATAAGTCAATACTTTTTTTAACTAATTTCGTTTGTCTCTCTTTCTCTCAAAAAAGCGACTTGAACAGATTAACATAATAAAAAGTGTAATGCAATACTTTTATATAAAAAAGAACCAATTAATATAATTGATTCCCTTCACAAGTAAATATTTAAATCAAAAACACATGAATAGCTGTTAATGAGGCGATGCCGGGTACTCCTAATAATCCAACTATTATCGCTGTGAAAATGTTAATCGGAATATGAAGACCGAAAGAAGCACCGAACAAATTAAAGAAAAATAAAAAGAGAATACCTATTGTAAGTTTAATAGCACCTTTCCCCAAAGGTTTGCTGAAATTAACCGAAATACCTTTCACTAACAGAAAAGCAATTAACAGCAATAATCCGCCAATAATCCAAATATTCATAATGCTTGTCCCCTTTATCGTTATAATCATTTCTACAACTATATGAAAGAAAAGGGGAAATTAGAATAGAATTTCTATACTGCTGAAATTTTCCGGCGTTTCGCTTCCCTGATCAGATAAAAATACTTTGCTTTCGCAACCGCTAAGTCACACAGCCCTCTCTCAGTAGGCTCAATACTGCGCCCCATTATATCCTCCAGGTTTGCCCACTCATTTTTTAAATGGTAAATCGTCTGAAGTAACTCCTGGTCCATTACTTCTTTTTTAACCTTTCTCTTTCGGAACATGCTTCTTCATCCTCTTTTATAATTCTCTTCTTCCTTCAAGTGCTTTAGATAAAGTCACCTCATCTGCATACTCCAGATCACCGCCCATTGGCAGGCCATGGGCAATCCTTGTTGTTTTAATTCCTGATGGTTTCACAAGTCTGGATATATACATCGCTGTAGCTTCCCCTTCGATATTCGGGTTTGTTGCTAATATCAGTTCCTTCACTTCTTCATCTTTTAACCGGTTAATTAAAGCAGGTACATTAATATCCTCCGGGCCAATGCCATCCATTGGGGAGATTGCACCATGAAGCACGTGGTATTTACCGTTAAATTCCCGCATTTTTTCCATTGCAATCACATCTTTAGGATCTTGCACCACACATATAAGAGACTCGTCACGTGATTCATCCTGACAAATAGCACATGGGTCCTGGTCTGTGATATGTCCGCAAATACTGCAATGAGTTAATTCCCTTTTTGCATTAGCTAAAGCCTTTGCGAAATCTAGAACATCATCTTCTTTCATACTCAGGACAAAGAAAGCCAGGCGGACAGCTGTTTTCGGTCCGATCCCTGGCAATTTGGTAAAACTATCAATAAGTTTTGATATCGGTTCTGGGTAATACATAAAATATTCCTCCTAGAACATGCCTCCAGGTAAATTTAGTCCTTTAGTGAATTTACCCATTGTATCGTTTGTTTTATCTTCTACTTCTTTTAACACTTCATTTGTCGCAGCTAAAATTAAATCCTGTAACATTTCGATATCATCCGGATCCACAACTTCTTCTTTAATTTCTATATCTGTAATTTCTTTTTTACCGTTTGCCGTTATTTTTACCATACCACCGCCTGCGGTTGCTTCAAACGTCATTTCCTGTAATTCTTCTTGTGCTTTTAACATATCCTTTTGCATCTTTTGCATTTGCTTCATCATTTTGTTCATATTTCCTCCACCACGCATGGAAACCCCTCCTAATAGATAAGTGTAATTTTATTCATGAATTTCTAACAAATCATCACCAACTAATTTTCTCGCTTGTTCTATCATCGGATCTTCTTTTTCCTCAGTTGGTTGTTCCGGATCAGAGCTATCCTGCTCTCTTTGCTTCCTGATATAATCTTCCCGTAAAGTTTGCCAGTTTTCCTCAGGAATTGGAATAAAGGTCATCTCTGAACCAGTTATTTCAGATAATACTAATTCTATCGTTTGTTTGTGCTCTAATGCAAGTGAACAGTGTATTTCATAACGAAAAGCAATAATTACAACATCGGATGATGCGGCACTTGGTTTACTGTTTTGAATAGTAGCATGCGCGGGAGCACTCTGCTTCTTTAATGCGTCCATAAAATTCGGCCACTGTGATTTCACTTTTTTCAGTACATCTTTTGACGCTTCTGTGAGGACATGGCGTATTCGGTCGTACGGAACGTTGTAATTATTTCTTCCGGTTGGGCTGCTTCTTCTCACAGGCTGTGGCTTCGTTTCCTGTTGTACTGCAGCTCGCTGAGGCATTTCTTTTATTTTGTTTTCCAGTTCTTCTATTTTCTTAATTAGTTTATTGTAATCTTCATTTGATGTTGATTGCTTATGTTGAGGCTGCTCACAAATTTTCAGAATAGCAATTTCGATAAAAACCTTTGGACTGTTCGTCCACTTGATCTCCTGCTGACATTGATTTAATTCTTTAATCGATCGCTGGATCCATAAGGGGTCTAATTGTTTTGCCAATTGCTTAAATGAGTCATCAACTATCGCGCGCTCCAGGACATTTTCCAGTGCAGGAGCTGTCTGGTACAACAATAGGTCCCTCAGAAAATAAATCAAATCGAACACAAATCTGCCAGGGTCTTTTCCTGTCTGGATCAGGTCATCGATTTCCACTAACGCCTGCTGTGTATTTTTTTCAAACATTACAGATAGAATAGATGCTAACTTTTCCTGCGAAACTGACCCCGTGACTGCTAGAACATCATCAATCGTCACTTGATCCTCACTATAGGAGATGGCCTGATCCAGGAGACTAAGTGCATCACGCATCCCGCCTTCTGCCGATAAGGCGACTGCTTCTAATGCTTCTTCCGATACGGATATCTTCTCAGATGACGTTATATGGATCATTCTTTCCACCATTGCTTTTTGAGAAATCCGTTTAAAATCAAAGCGCTGGCACCTGGAAATGATCGTTAATGGTATTTTATGCGGTTCTGTTGTTGCCAGGATAAAGATAACATGTTTCGGCGGTTCTTCCAGTGTTTTTAAAAGTGCATTAAAAGCACCGATCGACAACATGTGGACTTCATCAATTATGTAAACTTTATAGGCAACAGCACTCGGCGCATATTTTACTTTATCACGGATATCCCGGATTTGTTCCACTCCATTATTGGAAGCTGCATCTATTTCCACTACATCAGAAATAGACCCATCCTGAATACCTAAACAAGCATTACACTGGTTACACGGTTCTAATGCAGGTCCGTTTTCACAGTTTACCGCTTTGGCAAATATTTTGGCAGCACTGGTTTTCCCGGTACCGCGGGGGCCTGAGAAAAGGTAGGCATGTGTAAACTTATCCTGCATTATCGCATTTTGCAATGTACGGGTAATATGAACTTGTCCTACAACGTCCTCGAAATTCCTTGGACGCCAAACGCGATATAATGCTTGATATCCCATTGTCGTAACCCCTTTAATTTTATTACTACTTTATATTGTAGCAAATCCTTTTTATAAAAACGAGTAGGATTATAAGAAAAACCTCTTGTTCAAAAACAAGAGGTTTCATTAGTATGTATTTAACGCCGTGCACCAAGCTTCGATGGCATTGCCCTAAGCGTTACTTAAGTTCATAGCTAGACCCAGGCTTCCCTGCGGCACACAGGAAGTTTCGCTTAATGCTGCTTCCTTCCGGACCTGACATGGTTCACGAGTTCCTGTTGCGCAGGACCCGAGCGTCAACGCTACTCCCTTAAGGCAGACCTTAAAGCAATGACACCTCAGCAAGGTACTCAGTCTCGCTATAGCGGATTGCGAGTACAGGGCACCGCTACCTCCCCACCTAGCACGGCAAATTTGCTAATATATTCAGTTGCGCAAGTGAAGCGCATTTACTAGTATAACCTTTTTACAAGAAAAAATCAAGGTTCACCTTATGTTATTTTCATCCAGATAAGTTCTCTTCTGTCTTTTCTTCTGTCGGAGCTTTTTAAAAAAGTTTGTAAGAAGTTCTCCTGTTTCTTCCTCCATAACACCTAGCACTAATTCCACCTGATGATTAAAGCGGTCATCCTGCAGCAGATTATAGAGAGTTCCTGCACATCCCGCTTTCAGATCCTTCGCTCCATATACCACTCTCGGAATTCTTGCCTGCAAAATAGCACCAGCACACATTGGACAAGGTTCCAGAGTGACATAGAGTGTGCATTCCTCTAATCTCCAGCTGCCAATTATCTCATTTGCCTTGTCAATCGCTAAAATCTCCGCATGGGATAATGTTGTTTGAAGCTTTTCTCTTAAGTTAAAAGCAGTTGCAATTACTTTGTCTTCATGAACAATGACAGCGCCTATAGGTACTTCTCCTAATACCTCCGCTTTTCTTGCTTCATCTATTGCAAGCTGCATATATTGCTGGTCATTCATTGTATACCACATTCCATCGCTTTTTCTTCTATATTGCCTAAATGAATCAGAAATTTCAAGTAGGAGATGCATGATTTACTAGAAAGAGGGTATCTTGACAACAAGATGAAATGAGGTGAGTAAATGAAGAAAACAGCAGTAATGATAATTGATATGATCAATGATTTTAATTTTGCAGAAGGGGATATGCTGCTGGAACATACGAAAAAAATAGTTCCGAATATAAAAAAACTAAGAGAATATGCTGACAAAAATGACATGCCGGTTATTTTTGTTAATGACCATTATGAAACGTGGGAAACGGATTATAAAACCATTGCCAAAACCTGTTTAACAGACAAAAATAAAGACATTATTGAACAAGGCACCCCAGCAAAGAAGGACTATTTTATTATGAAACCCCAGATGTCAGGCTTCTTCCGTACACCACTCTGTTCCTTATTAGAAGAATTAGGGATCAACCATATTATTATGGCAGGAATAGCTGGAAACATCTGTATTCTGTTTACAGCAAATGATGCTCATATGAGAGGATATACACTACACGTTCCAGGGAATTGTGTTGCTTCCAATACGGATAGACACAATGAAGAAGCACTTAAACTGATGAAAGCTGTCTTTAATGCGAGTATTGATCCAATTTAACCAGCTGCGAAACATGTTCTAATTCCTCTTTTTTTTCATATTGTATTAAAAGATATGATGAAAGAGAGGGGAATTTCCAATGCAGACATATATCGTGAAGCAAGGTGACAGCCTCTATTCTATTGCCAATCAGTTCGGAACAACTTATCAGGTGATCGCTTCTGCTAACGAACTGAATACGGAACAAGGTTTAGTTATAGGGCAGGCACTTGTCATTCCAATTTACGGACAGTTTTATACCGTACAGTCTGGTGACAGTCTTTACTCAATCGGTCAAAAGTTTGGTATACCTGCAGCAGAATTAGCGAGAGTTAATCAAATCAATCTCTATCAGCCATTATCTGCAGGTTTGCGTCTCTATATACCAGAGGGCCCAAAGAGGGAGATTGAAGTAAATGCATATATTGAGCCCACCGGCGGGGCCGTTTCAGAGACTTTAGAAAATGCTGCAAGGAAACATAGTGGTAACCTGACATATTTAGCTCCTTTTTCTTACCGTGTAACAAGAGAAGGTACTTTAATTGCACCACCTCTGAATCAGTTTGCTGCAATTGCTACAGAGAATGGGGCGGTATTGATGCTTGTTATTACCAACTTGGAAGAAGGTGCCTTCAGTGCGGAGTTAGGAAGAGTTATTTTGACAAATGAACAGGTGCAAAATCGGCTGCTTGATCAAATTATTGCAACGGCAAAAGAAGGCGGTTTTGGAGATATTCATTTTGATTTCGAATTTTTACCTCCGGAGAACAGGCAGGATTACCGCAATTTTTTAGTGAAAGCAACTGAAAGACTCCATCAGGAAAGTTTACTTATTTCCACAGCGCTTGCGCCTAAAACCAGTGCAGAACAGGAAGGCGAATGGTATGAAGCACATGATTATCAGGCACATGGAGAAATAGTCGATTTCGTTGTCCTGATGACATACGAATGGGGATACAGCGGCGGACCAGCAATGGCTGTTTCTCCGATTGGGCCCGTGCGTGATGTCGTGGAATATGCCTTAACTGAAATGCCTGCAAATAAGATCATGCTTGGGCAAAATTTATACGGTTATGACTGGACATTGCCTTATGAACCTGGAGGTGATTATGCAAAAGCAGTAAGCCCACAACAGGCAATTGAATTGGCTCGGGCAAATAACCAGGCAATATTATATGATGAAGAAGCACAAGCACCTTACTTTTTTTATCAGGACAGTGAAGGAAACAGGCATGAAGTGTGGTTTGAGGATGCGAGGTCTATCCAGGCCAAGTTTGATTTAATAAAAGAAAAGAACCTGAGAGGAATCAGTTACTGGAAGCTTGGCTTAGCCTTCCCGCAAAACTGGCTCCTGCTGGAAGACCAGTTCACAATCAGAAAAAGAGACTAGCCAATCACTATTAGATTTCACGAAAAGATGAGGTTTTACAGGAGATAAATGGCTAAGTTTGGGTAGAATACCGCTCCGCAGGAACACTTCACCTCACTTCCACGCCTCCGGAACACAAATGCAACATCTCCTCAAGGAAGGCCACTTGAGGAGTGATGAACTTGTACCCATGGGTGAAAGCGAAGCTATCGGACATAGTGACAGTAACTACAGCGGGTCATGGTATGAGCCCGCTTATTCTGTTCCCATCAACTCTCGTAATTCGTCTTTATTTTCAATTAGATCATCTAATGTGTAACTGTCTAATATCTGAAAAAATGCCTGCATCGCGCTTCCTATGACATGGCGTAGTTTGCAGGCAGAAGTTATTACACACTGGTTATGGCCGCCGTCAAAGCACTCCAGCATGTAGAAGTCATTCTCCATTAACCGGATCACAGAGCCGATATTAATATCTCCAGGCTGCTTAGCAAGAGTAATCCCTCCATTTCTCCCCCTCGTTGTCTCGATATATTCATTCACACTTAATTGATGAACCACTTTCCGGACATGTTCGGTAGAAATAAAAAAAGTATCCGCAATTTCTTTAATACTGGCTTTCTCTTCTTTTTTTGTTGCTGTATATATAAGTACGCGTAATGCGTAGTCAGTATATTTTTTTAAACGCATGTAAGATTATCCCCTTATCATTATTCATTTTATATTAGTCTACACGTACTTATCTCCGATTGACAAGCGAGTTGTCAGATCAGGTCACTGTAACAAAATTGTCAAACCTTTCTCCCTGGAGCTATTGAAATACAATCCTCGTTTTCTTAGAATTAAACATGTATAGAAAATACACTTTTAAAAGGGAGATTGTTATGACGACTCAATTAAAAAGTAAAACAATTGAAATTGTGAAATCTACCGTGCCTGTATTAGCAGAACACGGGACAGCGATTACCTCAAGATTTTACCAATTATTATTTACTAACCATCCAGAATTAAAAAATATTTTTAACCAGACAAATCAGCGAAAAGGAAAACAACCTCAGGCATTAGCAAATGCCGTGTATGCGGCAGCAGCAAACATTGACAAGTTAGAAACCATTTTGCCGGTAGTGAAACAGATTGCACATAAGCATAGAAGTTTAAACATACGACCGGAACATTACCCAATTGTTGGAGAAAATCTGCTGAAAGCAATGAAGGACGTACTAGGAGATGCTGCAACGGATGAGATCATCACAGCATGGGCCGAAGCATACGGAGTCATTGCGGATGTATTTATTCAGGTGGAGAAAGATATGTACCAGGAAACAGCGGATAAAAAAGGCGGATGGGTTGGTTACCGCGATTTTACGGTTGTTCAAAAAGTAAAAGAAAGTGATGTAATTACATCTTTTTATTTAAAACCAGCTGATGGCGAAGCATTCCCAGCATTTGAAGCAGGTCAATATATTACAGTGAAAGTTGAAATTCCAGGTATTCCGTATACTTGCCAAAGACAATACAGTCTGTCATGCAAACCAAATGACCAATATTACCGCATTAGTGTGAAGAAAGAAACATCTGTAAGTAATGCGCCAGATGGTGTTGTATCAACTTATTTACACGAACATGTAGAAGAAGGTGGAACACTTTCTATCAGTGCTCCTGCAGGGGACTTTGTCCTTGATGAAAGCAATAAACCGCTTGTGCTAATAAGTGGCGGAGTTGGTTTAACACCACTTACAAGTATGCTGGAAACAGTGGTAGAACAGCAGCCGGGAAGAGAAGTATATTATATACACGCTGCACAAAATGAGAAGATGCATGGTCTGAAAGATAGCGTAAGAATTATCGGTGAGAACTATGAGAATGTACATTCATACGTCGTTTATGAAAAACCTTTTGATGAAACACTTTGCGATAAGACTGGTTATGTTGACTTACCATGGTTACAAACTATCGTGCCGACAAATGATGCATCCTTCTATTTCTGTGGTCCGGAACCTTTCATGAAAGCAGTTAACCGTGCCTTAAAAGACTGGGAAGTAGCAGAGGAAAACATACACTTTGAATTCTTCGGCCCTCAGGGAGCTTTATAAACTGTAAACGGGATTAAAAAATTGATGCACGACAAAAATCCGAACATCACGTTCGGATTTTTGTTCATTTAACATCATAGTCCTTTATCTATTCTTCAAGTGTGGATGTATCGCCTGTTGGCAATCCTAATTCCCAAGATTTTAACAGTCGGCGCATAATTTTACCACTTCGCGTTTTTGGAATACTTTCTGTTATCTCAATTTCTCTTGGTGCAGCATGTGCACTTAACCCTGTTTTAACAAATAGGCGGATATCCTCGAGCAGTTCATCCGTTGCTTCATATCCAGGATTTAAAGTGATAAATGCTTTAATAATTTCTCCCCGTTCAGGATCTGGCTTACCGATTACCCCGGCTTCTGCCACAGCTTCATGTTCAATTAATTTACTTTCCACCTCAAACGGACCAACACGTTCGCCTGATGTATTAATGACATCATCTAAGCGGCCCTGGAACCAGAAATACCCATCTTCATCCATATATGCACTATCACCTGATACATACCATCCATTGATAAAGTAGCTTTCATATTTGCCCGGATTATTCCAGATCGCCCGCATCATTGACGGCCAGCCTTTTTTGATCGCTAAATTACCCATCTGATTTGGCGGGAGTTCATTGCCCTCATTATCTACAATGGCAGCCTCTACTCCCGGAATTGGCTTACCCATTGAACCTGGACGCACTTCCATGCACGGTAAATTAACAATTAACATGGCACCTGTTTCTGTCATCCACCATGTATCATGGATCCGCAAATTCAGCACACGCTGTCCCCATGTAATAACCTCAGGATTCAATGGTTCGCCAACACTCAAAATATGTCTTAAGTGAGAGAAGTCATATTGCTTCACAAGCTCTTCCCCTGCACTTACAAACTTCCGCAGTGCAGTCGGTGCGGTATACCAAATCGTAACATTATATTTATCTAATGTTTCATACCATGATTCCGGAGTAAATCTGCCACCCCGAATAACGTTCGTCACCCCGTTTAACCATGGGGCAAATATTCCGTAACTGGTCCCGGTAACCCAGCCAGGGTCTGCCGTACACCAATACACATCATCTTCTTTTAAATCAATTACCCATTTACCTGTAGCATAATGCTGGATCATTGCATTATGTACGTGATATACACCTTTAGGTTTACCGGTAGACCCTGATGTATAATGAATTAACATACCATCTTCCAAATCTACCCACTCTATATCAAATGTCTCTGGAGCATTCCCGACTTCCATATTGAAATGAATATATTTATCTGTATCAATATCGCCATCACCAACTAGGACAACCTGCTTTAATTCAGGCAATTCATCTACTGGTACACGCGATAAAAGATCAGGCGTTGTAATGAGCATTGTTGCCTCACTGTCTTCGAGACGGTCTCTTACAGCCTGTTCCATGAAAGCCTCAAATAGCGGGCCGGCGATTGCACCAACTTTTAATATACCGAAAAAACTTGCATAAAATTCAGGACTTCTCGGCATAAACAAGAAAACTCTGTCCCCTTTAGCAACATCATATTTTTTTAGCATATTGGCAACCTGATTACTTCGTTTACTCAGCTGGTTAAATGTCACAGATTCTTCACGGTCAGGTGCTGAGTATATTAAGGCAGTTTTATCCCTCATCTTCGGGTCTTCCGCATGTTTATCCACCGCTTCATAAGCAGCATTAACTTTCCCTGTCTTATACCAGCTAAAATTCTTTTTTATTTCTTCCCAGTCAAAACCTTCCCTTAATTTCTCATAACTTTCTACATTATAATTTTCCTGTCTCGCTGGAATCTTTGTCATATCCATCCCCATCACTCCTCTTTCGTTTGTAAACGTTTGCAAAAATTACTAATTCAGAAATGTCTAACCCCTACATTCTATTTTAACGAAATGTTTTTAGAATGCAAGTATTACAAATTCCAGTTATTTCAACAAAAGAGGAAAACTCCTTTTAAAGGAGTATGTAAGAGAAATTCTACATAGGAAACAGGGAAATGCACATACTACTGTCTAATGAGGAAAGGATGTGCTCTGAAATTGCGAAAGATGAAAGGGAGTCAAAAGCAAAACAAAAATAAAGAAACAATCCATTATTCCTTATCAGCAAATATAGAGGAGATGAAGCAGTCATTTTCCTACGGTCTTAATAAAGACTTCGCCATGCGTACATTAAAGGCAAAATACAATGAAAAAAAAGCCTGTCTTTTTTACTACAGCTCGATCGTTAATGGAGATACGATTACCACACATATTATCAAACCATTACTTGAACAAACAGGCGAAAAACTTAGCAATATAGTAACAATAGAGAATGTTGAGGAAGTAACTGACTTTGAAACAGCCATTCAAAACATAAACAGCGGGAAAGTTATCCTGTTTATCGAACAGGATAGCACCGCGTATTCGATGGATGCCGCTGATTTTCAGCACCGGACTGTAACAAAGTCAGAAAATGAAAGGTTTATAAAAGGCCCACAGGATGCTTTTACTGAATCTTTAAACACAAATATTTCCTTGATTCGCAAACAACTACACAATCATCAGTTAGTCAATGAGAGTATCCAGGTCGGTAAAAGATCGAAAAACGAAGTAAATATCATTTATGTTAAGGATCTCGTTAATAATGACATTCTTTCCAATATAAAAAAAAGATTAGATGACATTGATGTGGACAGTATTCGCAATATTGAATTACTGGAACAATATCTGGAGGAAAGGCCGTATTCCTTAATTCCAACTATTTTATATACTGAAAAACCTGATAAAGCCACCGCTTTCCTTGAAGATGGTTATGTCATTTTATTAATGAATACTTCTTCTGCCTGTTTAATTATGCCGGTTACTTTCTGGTCGTTCTTTCACTCACCGGAAGACAGATATTTGCGATTTCTCTATGGGAACTTCAGCCGTGCGATTCGGTTATTGTGTTTCTATTTAACTTCAATGATCTCGGCAACTTTTGTAGCAATCGCTAATTTCCACAGTGAAATGATTCCACCAGATTTACTGTTAGCAATAACAGCATCAAGGGAGCGAATACCATTTCCGCTTATTTTTGAGATATTAATTATGGAAATCGCTTTTGAATTAATCAGAGAAGCAGGAATCAGGATACCTAACCCGCTTGGACCTACGATAGGTATTGTTGGTGCATTAATCTTGGGACAGGCTGCTGTGGAAGCAAATATAATCAGTCCGATTATTGTTATTATAGCCGCATTGTCAGGACTTTCATCATTTGCTATTGCTGATCTTAGTATGAATTTTGCTGTAAGGATTCTCCGGTTTATCTTTATTCTGGCGGCAGCATCCTATGGAATGCTTGCTCTAACAGGGGCTTTTCTGATCATCTTTATGTATGCAGCGTCAATTAAATCTTTCGGTGTTCCTTTCTTTTCACCTATGTCACCAGAATTTGTTTCAACCAAAGACACTATTTTTCGCAAAATTCTTAAAAAGGAAATATATCGTCCTGGCTATTTAGATTTGAAAGATAACAGGAAACGTAGTGAATAATAAGCCTGATAAAAGAGGGATTAATTTATGCAAAACAAAGGTTTTCTTAGAGTAAGAGAAATTGCTGCAATGATCTTGCTCTTAGTTGGGGTAAAATTATCTGATTCTACCCCAGCTTTGTTAACACAAAAAGCACAGAACGGTTTTTGGCTTATTCCGGTCATATCTTTTATATGTATCTTTCCAAGCTTTTTATTAATGCTGTACTTATTAAAAAAGTACAAAGATAAAAATCTAGTTCATTTACTTGAGGCGATCTTAGGAAAAGGGGCCGGAAAAGCAGTCAGTTTTATTATCTTTCTTTTCGCCTTTCTTTCCATGACCTTAGACAGCAGGAACTATATTGAACAAATCAAATTATTATATTTTCCTGAATCACCTACTAATATTATATTTCTTATTTTTATGGTTGTGGTGTTTTTAGGTGCCAAAAAGGGATTTGAAGTAATAGGTTACAGCTCGTGGATTGGGTTACCATTAATTAAGGCATCCGCATTTACTATAATATTTTTAGTGTTAGGTGACTTGGTTCTTCAACGGATTTTCCCTATTTTCGGTTCAGGCCTGCCGATTATCTTAAAAGAGGGTGTTGTAAAAGCATCGATGTTTGCTGAATTATTTTATATTCTGATCGCATATTTAGCAACTAGAGAGACAGCCAAATTTAATAAAGGAAGTATCATTGCAGCGCTTATTGCATTTTTCGAAATATTAATCTTCTATTTTATTTATATCACTGTATTTGACTATAACTCTGTTGCAAAAATTGCTTTTCCCTTTCATGATATTACTCAATTTATTAGTTTTGGCGAGTTTTTTACTAATATTGAAACATTGTTCATGGTTTTTTGGCTGTTTGCAGCCTTTTTAAAATTTATTATTTTCCTCTATATTACGACATGGATTTTTGGGGTCATCTTTGAAATTAAAGATTTTGAACCATTATTACTTCCCTTTGGATTTTTAGTCGGGACAATTGGACTGTTGCCATTTAACTCGGTTATTAATGAATTGCATTTCAGGGAAACCTTGCTGACAATCATGTCACCATTCTTTATCGTTCTTCCTGTTCTATTATGGGTGATTGCATTGTTAAAGGGGGGTTTGCGTAAAAAATGAAAAAAACATTTTTGTTATTATGCTTCCTGTTTATCATGGCAGGCTGCCAGGACAGGATAGAGCTGGAACAGCAGTCTTATGTTATTGCAATCGGTATAGACAGTACAGACGATAAAGGGACTTATGAATTTACTTATCAAATGGCCAACCCGGAAGTAGGATCAGCTGCAGGGCAAGGGGGCTCAGAGGAACCGGCAACAGAAACAGTTACTGTTCAGGGATCTGACATACTCAGTGCGACATTTACTGCTAATTCCTTTGTATCCAAGAAGCTGACCCTTGACCATACGAAGGTAATTGTAGTTTCAGAAGAAACGGCAAGATCAGATGATTTTATCCGTGTGATTCAGTCTGCCTCCCGTACACCACAGGTAAGAAGACAGGTTCAGATGATTGTCTCTAAAGAAAAAGCATCTGACTTTATTAATAATAATAAACCATTACTTGAGACGAGACCACATAAATACTACCAGACAATGCTCACGCGTGCAATTGAAACAGGGATTGTCCCTGAAGCAACATTGCACCGTTTCTTTCAGATTACAGAAGGGGATGCAGATTTATTTCTTGGTATTTACGCAACAACAGAGAAATCTGATCAGAAAAGTGCCAGCGAAGGTGCGGAAGATAAGTATATAGCAGGGGAGATCCCGCAGATCGGCGGTTCGCCGACACAGTTTATGGGTTCAGCCGTTTTTAAAGAAGGAAAAATGATTGATATTATTACCGGGGAAGAAACACGGCTCGCTCATGCATTAGATCCTACTTTAAGAATGGAAGGTTACCTGGCTACTGTGCCTGACCCAATGATGCCAGATTACCGGGTAAGCTATGAATATTCCCAGGCAGAAATGCCGAAGATTGATATTCACTACCATAAGGATAAACCTACAACAATTAATGTGGAGATAGAATTTCAAATTGAAGTGATCGCCATTCCAAGTTTAGTTGAATATACCCAAAATGTAGCATACCGGAAGAAATTAGAGAAGGAAGTTGTTACAAGACTGGAACAAAACACAAAAGCACTGATCGAGAAGTCCCAAAAGGAATACCGTTCCGATCCATTTTACTGGTCACTTTATGTAAGGAAGTACTTCAAAGACATTCCTTCCTATGAAAAGGCGGACTGGCATAAAAAAATCTATCCTAATGCCGAGATAAATGTAACTTATACGCTGGATAAACTGGAATTCGGAAAAATGATTAATGATTCAAAATTAGATGAGGTGAGGGATTAAGAGTGAAAATAGTGTTGTTTGTTTTACTTTCAATATTTGTCATCTACCGGTCAGTTATCCATAGTATGCAAACATTTCATGCAGGAAATAAAATGGGGGGAATAGCCATTCTTTCTGTTATTCCCCCCGTTATTATTGTAACAATATGTATTTTAATGTTCCGCTGATCTCCGGCTTAAATGAACTGTGGAAAGGAACGGCCCTAGCAGGATTCGAACCTGCGACGCATTGTTTAGGAAACAAACGCTCTATCCCCTGAGCTATAGGGCCATTATTTCATCTGCACTTTTGTTATTATATAAGGTTAGCGGAGAGAAAATCAAGCACGAGGTCTTCGTACTGTCATTTCTCAAAATTCTTCCGTAATTCTGCTGATTTGTCTGTCGCCTTGTGTAAGCAGGCAATAACTGCTTGCTGGAACTCATGATCTGCTAATGCCTTTAATCCAGCTTCTGTAGTGCCGCCAGGACTGGTTATTTTCTCGCGGAGAGTTTTTGTGGAGTCTGGGCTTGTATTCAGCATTTCTGCAACACCTTTTATTGTTTGTACAATGAGTGGTTTCGCAATCTCCATATCTAACCCTTTCTCGTGCACAAACTGCTCCATTGCCTCTAACATATAGTAATAAAAGGCTGGTCCGCTTCCGGCAATTGCTGTAAATGCGTCCATTTCATCTTCTTTAATAATTTCCGTTGTTCCAACAGATTGAATAAGTGTTTCTACCAGTTTCATATTCTCCTCTGTTGCAAATTGTCCGCCTGTTATCGTTGTTGCTGATAAGCCAATCGTTGCAGAAGTATTCGGCATCACCCGGATGACAGGATTACTCTCATTTAACTGATTTTCAATAAAAGTTGTCGAAATTCCAGCTAATAAGGAAACGATCACCTTATCTTTATTCAGCCAGCTTTTTATTTCATCAGTAGCCTTCCGGATATCTTTCGGTTTCATTGCAAGAATAATGACATCACTTTTCGAGACAGCTTCCTGCTTATTGGAAGTTGTCTGAATCTGATATTTCTCAGCTAATTCTTTTAACCGCTCCTTGTTGGAGTGGTTTGTTGCAATAATTTGTTTTGCAGGGACAATATTATTTGCTGTCATGCCCGCAATAATTGCTTCAGCCATAGATCCTGCACCAAGAAAAGTAATTATCTGTTCCATCAATTGTTCATCCTTTTTATCGTATTAGATGTATCACTATTCTTCTAGTATAAAATAAAAAAACCGTTATGCAATGATAACGATTTTTTATCTATGTAATCTCCAATTTTGTGTATAAATAATGGCGGAGGAAGAGGGATTCGAACCCCCGCGGGCTTTGACACCCCTGTCGGTTTTCAAGACCGATCCCTTCAGCCGGACTTGGGTATTCCTCCGTATCTGACGACAAGTAATAATATAGCATATTATAAACCTGCCGTCAACATTTTATTCAATATTTTTTAAATCACTTATGAAATAACGGTTTTTCCGCCCATATACGGTACAAGAACCTCCGGTACTTTTACTGTACCATCTTCCTGCTGATAATTTTCCAAGATTGCTGCAACCGTACGTCCGATTGCTAACCCGGAACCATTTAATGTATGCACAAATTCCGGTTTGCCTTTTTCCTCGCGACGGAATCTTATTCCTGCACGGCGCGCCTGAAAATCTTCAAAATTAGAGCAAGAAGAGATTTCACGGTACGTATCATTACTTGGCATCCAAACTTCAATATCATATTTTTTCGCTGCAGTAAAGCCTAAATCAGCGGTACACATGCTCATTACTCTGTACGGCAGTTTTAGCAGCTGTAATACTCTCTCCGCATGGCCTGTCAGCTCTTCTAACACCTCATAAGAATCTTCAGGCTTAACAAATTGAACAAGTTCTACTTTATTAAACTGATGCTGTCTAATCAATCCTCTTGTATCCCTGCCGGCAGATCCCGCTTCTGAACGGAAGCTTGCACTGAATGCTGTAAATTTTTGCGGCAAATCGCCCACTTTTAAAATGTCATCACGGTAATAATTCGTAACAGGCACCTCTGCTGTTGGTACCAGGAAGTAATCCCATCCTTCAAGCTTAAATGCATCTTCTTCAAATTTAGGCAGCTGACCGGTACCTGTCATACTTGTTCTGTTCACAATGTACGGTGGCAGCATTTCTTCATAGCCATGTTCATCTGCATGTAAATCCATCATAAAGTTCATTAAGGCACGCTCTAATCTCGCACCCAATCCTTTGTAAAAAACAAAACGGCTTCCGGTTACTTTTGCTGCCTTTTCAAAATCCAATATACCTAATTGTCCAGCAATGTCCCAATGCGGTTTGTGCTCAAAATGAAATTCTGGTACTTCTCCCCATTTTCTTGCTTCAACATTGTCATCCTCTGTTTCGCCAATTGGGGTAGATTCATGTGGGATATTAGGAATAGAAAGCATTAACATTTCTAATTCCTCTTCAACCTGCTTCAACTCCTGATCAATCGTTTTAATTCGGTCACCAACTGTTTTCATTTCCGCAATCATATCATCTGCATCTTTCTTTTCCTTTTTCAGGACAGAGATCTGCTTAGATACTTCATTACGCTTTGCTTTTAATTGCTCCGTTTCTGCAATTAATTCCCTTCTTTTTTCATCAAGATCACCGAATTTATCCAAGTCGGTTAAATCTTCTCCTCTGTGCTGCAGTTTTTGTTTCACTTCCACAAAATTGTTACGTAACATTTTCATATCTAACATACGAAAAACCTCCTAAATTTATTAAAATATTTCCATTGCTTATCCATGTATCGGGAAATGTGCCTATATAAAAAACTCCCGCCCCTAATAAAAGATAGGGACGAGAGTTAACCCGCGATACCACCCTGATTGGAGATTTATATCTCCCAGCTTGATTACAATTAACGGCTTGTCACCGGATAAGCTTTTATTCGCACTTCCGCTTATCACTCAAGGATGGATTCACTCTATATACTTGTCAGTTCCCACCAGCCACTGACTCTCTGAAAAGTATGGTAGAGTTACTATTTCCTTTCAACGTTTTGCTTATTATACTCCTTGTAAAACAGGTTCATTCGCTTTTTCAACCATTTCTTTGAAATACGCTGTTAAACGATGATCATCTGTTAATTCCGGATGGAAGGCACTGCATAAGAAGTGCCCTTGTTTTGCTGCAACAATACTTCCTTTATATGTTGCCATTACTTCAACCTCTGGTCCTACTTCTACAATATATGGGGCCCTGATAAATACAGCTTCAAAGTCACTTGCTACACCTTTAATTTCTAATTCAGCTTCAAATGATTCACGCTGACGGCCAAATGCGTTGCGTTCCACCTTCATATCCATTAAACGGAGGTGAGCATTATCATTACCAACTATATCATTTGCCAGAAGAATTAAACCGGCACAAGTACCAAAGATAGGTTTCCCTTGTTTCCCAAAGTTGATTAATGGCTCAAGGAAGTCATATTTATCAATTAACCGTCTCATTGTAGTACTTTCTCCACCAGGGAGAATTAACCCATCAATTTCTTCCAGTTGCTCTTTATGTTTTATCACAATTCCTTCTGCACCTACTGCCTCAACAGAACGTATGTGTTCACGAATAGCTCCTTGCAGACCTAATACGCCTATTCTTACCATTTGTGTTTACTCCTCACTATTTACCAGCCGCGATCCTGCATACGTTGTTCTGGAGCAATTGTGCTAATTTCCAACCCTTTCATTGCTGTACCAATTCCTTTTGATACTTTTGCAATTAATTCGTAGTCTTCATAATGTGTTGTAGCTTCTACAATTGCTCTTGCAAAATTCGCGGGGTTATCAGATTTAAAAATACCAGAACCAACAAATACACCATCAGCACCTAACTGCATCATTAATGCCGCATCAGCAGGTGTTGCAATACCACCTGCAGCAAAGTTAACTACAGGAAGGCGTCCATTTTCCTTAATATCTAAAAGCACTTCATATGGTGCTCCTAATTCTTTTGCGTATGTCATGACTTCATCAACAGACATGTTTACCAATTGGCGAACCTGTGCATTTACTTCACGCATGTGACGAACAGCTTCCACGATATTTCCTGTTCCTGGTTCACCTTTTGTACGAAGCATTGCTGTACCTTCACCGATTCGGCGTGCAGCTTCACCAAGATTACGACAGCCACAAACAAATGGTACAGTATAATCTCTTTTATTCAGGTGATATACTTCATCAGCCGGTGTTAAAACTTCACTCTCGTCAATATAGTCAACACCCATTGCTTCTAACACACGCGCTTCCACGATATGACCAATACGAGCTTTTGCCATAACCGGGATGGATACGGCATTCATAACCTCTTCCACAATTGTCGGATCTGCCATACGTGCAACACCGCCTGCTGCGCGAATATCTGAAGGAACTCTTTCTAGTGCCATAACTGCAACTGCACCGGCTTCTTCTGCAATTTTAGCTTGTTCTGCATTAACAACGTCCATAATAACGCCGCCTTTTTGCATTTCAGCCATACCTCTTTTTACTCTATCTGTACCTACTTTAGACATGCTATGTTTCCTCCTAAATGTATAATCACTATTGAATGAAATACGAATCCAAATTATATCTATTACATTATATAACAAAAAAAACTTAAATGCCAAGTGCTGATATTGGAATTAGGTTACGTTAAATAGCTACAGCTTAATCAAATAACCCTTTTACAAAATCTGCAATCGAACCAAATAAATTACCAAAGAAGTCTCCAATAGCACCCATTGTCAACATGAACCAGTTTGCTTTCTCTACTGTTTCCGATGCTACCAGATCAACCTTCTGCTGTGCACCTATCCCGTTAAGGTAAGCAATCTCTTCTTCTCCGCTGTAGGAAAGAACAGCCTCGCCTATTTTGTCACCTTTCTCAATTGGTGCGGTAAGTTCACCTTCTTCATTCAGCAGACTTTCATCAATTTGATATTCAATATGATATAATTCTTCTTCGCCGTTTTTAACCATGGCAGTGACAGATTCTGCTGTTTCCAAATCCACTTCTTCCTCTTTCCCTTTTGCAACAGAAAGAGTTGATTCTCCATCTAATTGATATCCGGCAGGGAATAATTCTGTCTGGCTAAATTGAGAGAATCCGTATTCCATCAGTTTCTTTGTTTCTAAAAAGCGTTCGCCTTTGCTGTCCGTTTTCATCACGACAGTAATAACTCTCCGGTCACCTTGCTGGGCAGTACCTGTGAAACAGTATCCTGCTTCGGTAGTATAGCCTGTTTTTAACCCGTCAACGCCTTCATAACCGAACTGTGTAAAGTTATTATCTTCCCATGGCAGCATCCAGTTTAAATTTTCAAGCGGTCGGCCGTCTAATTCAGAACTTATCATACTGGAAAAATCGAGCGCTTCCGGATAATCATTAATTAAATGATATGCAAGCAATGCTGCAGAACGTGCTGATAAGAGATTATCTGCATCTGGTTCTGTTCCTTCCGGATAGTTTGCCCCTAAGTCAGCATTTGACAACCCTGTAGAATTGACGAATTGATATTCAGGAAGTCCCATTTCTTCAGCTTTTGCGTTCATCATTTTTACAAATTCAGATTCTGAACCTGCAATGAGTTCTGTCAATGCGATGGTTGTAGCATTATCAGAAATAATAGACATCCCTTCATATAATTGACGAACCGTATAGTTCTGATCCTGGATCAGTCCAATTCCGGAAAATGTCGGATCTGCCGAAATACTAAATGGATAATCACTTATCTGTGTTGTTGTTTCCCAGCTGATATCCCCATTATTTATTGCTTCGAGTACAAGATACTCTGTCATCATTTTTGTCATACTTGCAGGAGGTAGTAATTGATCTGCATTTTTCTGGTATAATATTTTACCTGTTTTGGCATCCACTACAATAGCAGATTCTGCACTGACCTCTAAAGATGTTGCTGCTTGTCCTTCAATTGGTTTTATTGCAAATGAAGCAATAAAAAGTAGTGTGATCATAAAAAGTATACTAATTTTCTTTGACAAATTTCTCACATTTTTTACCTCCAACAATTTTTTGCACGAAAACATTTTACCATAACTCCTTCAAATAGAAAATGACGCTATGTAATCATTCTTTAAATAGACAAATGTTCTGGAGGATAAATAGAGAAAAGCCTGCTTCCGTAAAAGTTGAAACAGGCTTTTTCCAGCTTCCCATCCATCAAATTATCAAGATACCAGGAAAAACGAATTATGAAATAGAATAATTCGGTGATTCTTTTGTAATTTGGACATCATGCGGGTGACTTTCACGAAGACCGGCACCAGTCATGCGGATAAATCTCGCATCATTGCGTAATGCTTCGATATCCTTTGAGCCGCAATATCCCATACCGGAACGCAGACCTCCAAGCAGCTGGTGAATCGTATCAGACAACGGCCCTTTATATGCAACACGTCCTTCAATACCTTCAGGCACAAGCTTTTTCACTTCATCAGACTCTTGGAAATAACGGTCTTTTGATCCGGATTTCATGGAAGTAATCGAGCCCATTCCGCGATATACTTTATAACGGCGTCCCTGGAATATTTCTGTTTCTCCAGGACTCTCAGACACACCTGCAAATAAACTTCCTAACATAACCGCATGTGCTCCTGCAGCAATTGCTTTTGTAATATCACCTGAATACTTAATTCCACCATCAGCAATAACAGGGATATTATACTTCGCTGCTTCTGTCGCACAGTCATTCACTGCTGTAATTTGCGGCACACCGACACCTGCAACGACACGAGTCGTACAGATCGATCCAGGGCCAATACCAACTTTAATTATGTTTGCTCCTGCTTCAATCAGTGCTTTCGTTGCTTCCGCTGTGGCGACATTCCCTGCGATAATATCGAGTTCTGGGTATGTTTCACGTACTTTTTTCACTTGTTCAATCACACCTTGTGAATGGCCGTGAGCTGTGTCAATAACGATCACATCCACACCTGCCTCCACAAGCTTCTCAATTCTTAGCATTGAATCTCCTGTAACTCCAACAGCAGCACCAGCTAACAGACGTCCCTGCTGGTCTTTTGCAGAGTGAGGGAATTCAATTACTTTTTCAATATCTTTAATTGTAATAAGCCCTTTTAATACGTTATTTTTATCGACTAATGGCAGCTTCTCAATTTTATGCTTCTGCAATATTTTACTTGCTTCTTTCAGTGTCGTTCCTACCGGCGCTGTCACTAGATTCTCACTTGTCATTACATCTGCAATTTTTATAGAATAGTCTTCAATAAATCTTAAATCGCGATTCGTTAAAATGCCGACAAGGACCTGTTCCTCATTGTTATTAACAATTGGTACACCTGAAATACGGAATTTCCCCATTAAGTGCTCCGCATCGTAAACCTGATGATCTGGAAGGAGGAAAAACGGATTGGTAATTACACCACTTTCAGAACGTTTGACACGATCAACATGTTCTGCCTGTGCTTCGATCGACATATTTTTATGTATAATCCCGATCCCGCCTTGTCTTGCAATCGAAATAGCCATTTCTGCTTCCGTTACAGTATCCATACCAGCACTTAAAAATGGTATGTTTAATGTGATTTTTTCTGACAGTTTTGTTTTGACAGATACATCCCTTGGCAATACATTGGATTCAGCTGGAACTAACAGTACATCATCAAACGTTAAACCTTCTTTAGCAAATTTGTCTTCTCTCACGGATAGACCTCCTTATATTAATTAAATCGGTATAATTGTGGAAAAACTTGCACTAAAAAATGAGGAAATGCTAAGTCTATTATGTCCCAAATTGATGGTAGACATTTCGCATGATTGAGGCATTTTCTTCTTAACTATTGTTAATTACAATACGACATGTTCATAGGATTTTCAACCTTTTTTTCTGATAAAAATATAAGCAAATTCAGTGATTATAATAAAATCAGTAATGTAAGAGTTTACATTAGGAGAAAACAAATTTATCATTCCCTCTGCAGCTTTAGTATATTTTGATGATAAGAACAAAATGCTGTAAATGACGCTGGGAAAGAAAAAAAACGAACGATCATTTCAGAGTCGTTCGTTTCGCTCCGTTAAAATACTTCGCTTTCCGCGGGAGTCTTCGTATTTTAACTACGCTTAGTATCTGCGTTCTATATTGGTTTATTTTAGATCTGCCTTACTTACGTTATATCTCTTCTCTTTTTGCATGTTTATGCTGATATAATCTTCTCTATAAACAGTGCTGGTTTATCTTTTAGGGAAATGATTTCATCATCTTCTATCAGCCTGACTATTGGTCTAATCGGTGTTTCCGGTTTGACATAGACTATCACAGCTTCCCTGCCGTCCGATAATACAACATTAGTGCCAATCGAATAATTTAGTAAGGTTTGAGCAAAAGTCTGCAGTAAAACATAATCAAATTTAGTGTGAGCTAATACCAGCATTTCTTCAATAACCTTGAATGGTGACTGTTTCTTTTTGTAATATCGCTCAGATGTCATTGCATGGTAGGTATCACTGATTGCCAGAATCTTTGCAAAAGGATGTATCTTTCCTTCTTTTACCCCTAAAGGATAGCCACTTCCATCCAGACGCTCATGATGCTGTAATATACTCAGCTTCACTTCTTTTGACAGTGCATTAATATGCTCAACAAGCCTGTAGGAAAGTGTTGGGTGTTTTTTGATCACCTCATACTCTGCTAAAGTTAAGCTGCCTTCTTTCTGTAAAATGGAACTGTCTAATCTTGCCATACCGCTATCTGCAAGAATCCCTGCAAGACCAACCTGGATCCATTCTTTATGGTAACCTACTTTTTTGGCAAGGTGGGCAGAAAGTATAGCAACAGAAATCCCGTGATGGAAGAAATAATCTTCCTTAGAGGCATGTTTGTGCAATAAAAACACATCTAATTGTATATCTTCAATGCACTCAAACAAAGGAACCAGCATTTTACGCAGTTCAATTAAATTAATTGGTGAACCTGATTGCCATTGATTAAACATCTTTTTATAAAGCTGAACTGCTGCCCTGTACATTGAAGCGAAATCTGCTGGTTTAGTCTCCGTTTCTTCCTTTTCCTGTTCTCTATCTTTCGGCTTAAAAATTGCTCCTGATACAAGTCTTTCAGATACCTCGATCGCCTTCACATTAAAATGCTGCAATACTTCAATATGTTTCTCCTCGATCACCGTATTGTTTAATACAATTGGATGTTGCGTTTTACCAGCCACTGCTTTCATTACTATACATCCTGGAACTAATTGATTTGGATGTACCTGCAAACGGACCACACCCCTACTCGTTATTTTGGTCAATATCTTCTACTGCCTGTTCTGCTAATTCTTCTGCTGCCTCATCTTCTGCTTCTGCAGCTTCCAGTTCTTCTTCTGGGTCAATTTTTGCAACTGTTGCTACTTTTTCTTCTTCCTGTAAACGGATGAGCCTTACCCCTTGTGTATTCCTGCCGGTCGTAGAAATTCCCTCAACCTGCATTCGAATAAGCACACCGGAAATGGTCATAATCATAATATCTTCTTCACCTGTCACTGCTTTCACTGCCATGACACGGCCGGTTTTCTCTGTGATGTTACAAGTAAAGATCCCTTTACCGCCACGATTTGTCTTACGGTATTCTTCCTCAGGAGTTCGTTTACCATAGCCGTTTTCGGTAACGTTTAAAACATAATCTCCTTCATTCAAAATCTCCATTGATACGACTTCATCATCATCGCGTAAGGAAATTCCTTTCACACCAGCCGCTGTCCTTCCCATTGAACGGATCTGGTCTTCTTCAAACCGGATAACATAACCATTTTTCGTACCAATTAAAATATCCTTTGTGCCGTCTGTTAAACGGACAGAGATTAATTCATCTTCATCCCTTAAATTGAGTGCGATCAATCCGCCTTTACGGATATTGGCAAACTGGGAAAGGGAAGTACGTTTTGAGATCCCGTATTTAGTTGTAAAGAACAGATTCCAGTCAGCATTAAACTCACTTACTGTAATAACTGCATTTATCCACTCGCCCTGTTCAACTTCTAATAGATTGATAATCGGAATACCTTTTGCTGTACGGTTAAATTCCGGAATTTCATAACCTTTTGAGCGATATACCTTTCCTTTGTTAGAGAAGAAAAGTACGGTGTCATGGGTGGAACATGAGACAAGATGTTCAACAAAGTCATCTTCATTCGTCCCCATTCCCTGGATACCCCGTCCACCTCTTCTTTGAGCACGGTAAGTCGAAGCTGGTAATCTCTTGATATATCCGCGATGGGTTAGTGTAATTACAATGTTTTCTTCCGGAATTAAGTCCTCATCTTCAATCATTTCCACACCGCCGCTCACGATTTCTGTACGGCGTTCATCATTGAAGCGTTCTTTAATTTCGATTAATTCTTCACGGATAATCTCAAGAATTTTTTCTTCATTAGCAAGAATTGCTTTTAACTCTTCGATTAATGCCTGAAGCTGGTTATATTCTTCTTCGATCTTTTCACGTTCCAGTCCTGTTAAACGCTGTAAACGCATATCAAGGATAGCCTGTGCCTGTTTCTCTGATAGTTTAAACTTATTCATTAAACCTTCACGGGCGATATCTGTCGTTTGAGACTGGCGGATCAATGCAATAATTTCGTCAATATGATCCAGTGCAATTCTTAGTCCCTCTAAAATATGGGCTCTTGCTTCTGCTTTATCCAGCTCAAACTTTGTTCTTCTTGTAATAATCTCTTTTTGGTGTTCCAGATAATATTCCAGACATTGCTTTAAGTTTAGAACTTTTGGTTGTCCATCAACCAATGCCAGCATATTAATACCAAATGACGTTTGCAGTGAGGTCTGTTTGAACAGGTTGTTTAACACAACATTTGGATTGGCATCACGTCTTAATTCGATAACAATCCGCATACCATTACGGTCAGATTCATCCCGTAAATCAGTAATACCTTCAATCCGCTTTTCCCTCGCTAACTCAGCAATTTTCTCAATCAGCTTTGCTTTGTTCACCTGATACGGTAGTTCTGTCACAATTATCCGTGCTTTTCCATTTGCCTGTTCTTCGATCTCTGCCTTTGAACGAATCGTAATGGCACCTTTTCCAGTTTCATATGCCCTTCTTATTCCGCTTCGGCCGAGGATTTGCCCCGCTGTCGGGAAATCCGGACCATGGATATAGTCTTCCATTAATTCAGAAATAGTAATTTCAGGATTTTTACTTACTGCCAGTATGGCATCAATTGTTTCTCCTAAATGATGTGGAGGAATATTTGTTGCCATCCCTACGGCAATTCCTGAAGCACCATTTACTAGGAGATTAGGAAATTTTGAAGGAAGAACTTTCGGTTCCCGCTCCGATCCATCATAGTTATCCATATAGTCAATTGTATTTTTATTAATATCCCGTAAAAGTTCCATCGAGATTTTTGACATTCTGGCTTCTGTATAACGCATCGCTGCAGGCGGGTCGCCGTCCACTGAACCGAAGTTCCCATGCCCGTCTACCAGCATATAACGGTAACTGAAATCCTGTGCCATCCTTACCATTGCTTCATAGACTGCAGAGTCCCCATGCGGGTGATATTTACCGATAACATCACCGACAATACGTGCTGACTTTTTATAAGGCTTGTCTGCATGCATTCCCTGATCATTCAATGCATATAAAATCCTTCTGTGTACCGGCTTCATACCATCTCTTACATCAGGCAGAGCCCTGGAAACAATAACACTCATCGCATAATCCAAAAAGGATGTACGCATTTCCTGTCCGATATTTATTTCTTGAACTTGTGGACGATTATTATCCACCATACAACATTACCTCCTATTCACTACAGCATTGCTGCAATGATGCTTCCTTTACATTACAAGGTTGCTTAAATATCTAAATTCTTTACATAGATTGCATTATCCTGAATAAAGTTACGTCTTGGCTCAACCTTATCCCCCATTAACATATCAAAAATCTGGTCAGCTTCCATTGCATCTTCTAAATGAACCTGCAGCAATGTACGTGTTTCCGGGTCCATTGTTGTATCCCAAAGCTGCTCTGCATTCATTTCACCTAACCCTTTGTAACGCTGCAAACCAGGTTTTGGCTGACTTGGCAGTTCTCTCAGCAGCAGATCCAGTTCTTTATCACTGTAAGTGTAATGAACAGCCTTTCCCTGTTTTACCTGGTAAAGAGGCGGCTGAGCAATATAAACATATCCATGTTCGATTAATGGTCTCATGAACCGGAAGAGGAATGTTAATAGCAATGTTCGAATATGCGCTCCATCGACATCGGCATCTGTCATGATAACAATCTTATGGTAACGCGCTTTAGTTATATCGAACTCTTCTCCAATTCCTGTCCCTAAAGCAGTAATAATTGTACGGATTTCATTATTGGAAAGAATTTTATCAAGTCTCGCTTTTTCCACATTCAGTACTTTCCCGCGTAATGGCAAAATTGCCTGGAAGTGTCTGTCTCTCCCTTGTTTCGCAGATCCGCCCGCAGAATCCCCCTCAACGATATACAATTCACTGATTGAAGCATCACGTGAAGAACAGTCTGCCAGCTTTCCTGGTAAACTTGAAACCTCCAAAGCTCCTTTACGCCTTGTTAACTCCCGTGCTTTCTTAGCAGCAAGCCGCGCTCTTGATGCCATCAAACCTTTATCAACAATAATCCGGGCAGTATTCGGGTTTTCGAAAAGAAACTTAGAGAAAAGTTCACTGAATGCAGCATCTGTAATAGTTCTCGCTTCACTGTTTCCAAGCTTTGTCTTTGTCTGTCCTTCAAATTGAGGATCAGGGTGTTTGATCGAGATAATGGCAGTTAATCCTTCTCTGACATCATCACCAGTCAAGTTAGGGTCATTCTCTTTAAACAGATTTTTCTTTCTTGCATAGTCATTAATTACTCGAGTTAGTCCTGTTTTAAAGCCGGATTCATGTGTTCCGCCTTCATGTGTACTAATGTTATTGGCAAAAGAATAAATATTGCTCGCAAATCCGTCATTATACTGCAGAGCAACCTCTACCTGAATGCCTGATTCCTCTTTTTCTGCATAAAACGGCTCATGAAGCACTTCTTTCGAACGGTTTAAATGCTCAACATATGATTTAATACCGCCTTCGTAGAAGAAGGTTTCCGGTTCTCTTTCCGGATCTCTCTTGTCTTCAATCGAAATAGTCAGCCCTTTATTTAAAAAAGCTAGCTCACGTAATCTTGTTGCTAACGTTTCATAACTATATACAGTTGTCTCTGTGAAAATCTCCGGGTCTGGTTTAAAATTTGTCCGCGTACCTGTTATATCAGTATCTCCAATAACCTTTAAGTCATCGTTTGGTTTCCCTTTTGAAAAACTTAAATGGTGTAACTTGCCGTCTCTATGAACAAATACTTCCAGGTCACTGGAAAGGGCATTTACAACAGATGCACCAACACCGTGCAGTCCGCCGGAAACTTTATAACCGCCTCCGCCAAATTTACCACCGGCATGTAATACGGTCATAATTGTCTCTACCGCAGGACGGCCTGTTTTTTCATGCAAACTTACAGGAATACCACGGCCATTATCCACTACTGTAATACTATTATCCTCTTCAATAATTACTTGTATATGGTCACAGTAACCAGCTAATGCCTCGTCAATACTGTTATCAACAATTTCCCATACTAAGTGGTGTAAACCTTTTTCATTTGTTGAGCCGATATACATCCCTGGTCTTTTCCGTACCGCTTCAAGACCTTCTAGTACCTGTATCTGATCAGCATCATATGCTTGTTCTCCGACTTTTTGTTCTTCCATTGCCATTTCACTTCACCCACATTCTCTTAATTTAATAATGGAAAAAAGCAAGATTATATGCTAATCCATCTCTTCTTCACTATTATCAGAGTAATTTTCCAGTTTACTTATAGTAGATATCATGCTTGCCCTTTTCTTAAGCGTCAGAACAGACAATGGACTATAGTAAACTTTATTTGTTGTTACAACAATAGATTTCACAGCAGATTCATCTGATACAACTGTCTGTTTTTTCTCATTGAGCTGTTGCAACATCTCATCATTAATCGTCGAAGAGCTAATTAAACTGTAGTCAATAATTGCTACAACATTCTCTGATTGAATAACATGGTCATCTCCAATATGAATAAACATCTTATCCCTACTTTTATCTCGTTATTTTTCCATTTTGCACCTGAAATATTTCTGCCTTTTTCAACGTCTCATGGTTAATCCCGTCAACACTTGTTGTTGATACAAATGTTTGTACTTTCCCCTCAATCGTGTCCAGTAAATGAGATTGTCTAAAGTCATCTAATTCACTTAAGACATCGTCAAGTAACAAAACTGGATAATCACCAATTTCCTGATAAATTAATTCAATTTCTGCAAGTTTCAAAGATAAGGCGGTTGTTCTTTGCTGGCCTTGAGAACCATATGTTTGCACATTTTTTCCGTTCACAAAGAATAGTAAATCATCTCGATGCGGGCCGATTAATGTCGTTCCTCTTTCCACTTCTTTTTCTTCTGCTTTTTTATAACTGTCAGTGAAAATCTGTTGGATCATTTCTTTCGGATCATCTTCTGATATTGGTATCGTGGTCTCATATTCAATCATTAACTCTTCCAGCCCACGACTGATCCCCTGATGAATATTAGAAGCCCACTTTTGCAGGTTTTTCAGAAAGATAAATCGCTTTTCAACGATAATGGTGGCATGTTCAATCATTTGCTCTGTCAGTACATGCAGCATTGTTCGGTCATTTTGCTGCTTTTTTTGCAGCTGCTTTAATAAATGATTTCTTTGCTTAAGTATTTTGACGAACTGACCTAAATGATATATATACATTGGCTGAATCTGACCAATTTCCATATCAATAAAACGTCTCCGTATTTGAGGACTTCCTTTTACTAAGTTTAAGTCTTCCGGTGCAAACATAACAATGTTCAATGCACCGATATAATCACTGAGACGTCTTTGTTCTAGATGATTTAATTTTGCCTTTTTGCCTTTATTGGATATAGAAATTTCCAGTGGGAATACCTGTTTACGTTTATACACACTACCTTCTATTTTAGCATAATTTTTGTTCCATTGGATTAATTCTTTATCTTTTGTTGTACGATGCGACTTAGAAAATCCGAGAACATAGATAGCTTCCATCAAATTTGTTTTACCTTGTGCGTTTTCCCCTATAAAAACATTTACCTTGTCATCGAATGTTGTGGATAATTCTTCATAGTTTCGATAATTTGCCAATTTCAGTGTTCTTATATGCATTCAGAGTTTCCCTCTCTATTTATAAAAACGTTACTTTTACTCACTTGCTTCAACAATAAAAGTACCTGCTTCTTCAATTTCTATTTTATCACCAGGATAAAGTTTTCTGCCCCGGCGGTTTTCTAATTCACCATTCACAAGCACGCCAGTCTCCTGCAGGAACACTTTAACCATTCCGCCTGACTCCAGAATGTTTGCTAATTTTAGAAATTGGCCTAACTGGATATATTCTGTATTAATTGCGATTCTTTCTTCCATCTTTAATCACCATCTTCTGTTGGGATAATTTATAGACATCCGGTCATTGTTTACCTTGTATTATTATAGCCCTTCTATCTATATTACTAAACATTTAGGGGGAATAAAAGCGAACATCCACGTAAAAGAGGAACAACGTTAATTGTTCCTCTCATACTAAAATGTTCTAACAGGTAAAATTAATTGTAAAATTTGTTCATGGTCAGTTGGTTTTATAATGAATGGACGCATTGCCCCTGTAAATTCTATTCTAACCTGATCTGTTTCCATAATTTTCAGTGCATCAATCATATATTTGGAACTGAAAGATATTTTTAAATCCTCACCTTGTATATTTTCTACTGTCAGTTCTTCTTCTACTTTTCCAATTTCAGGTGAATTACTTGATATTTCTATCATTTGATTGCCTATTGTTTGCAGTCGTATTACATTATTATGATTTTCTTTTGCTAATAATGACGCACGGTCTACTGCCTGAAGCAGCTGTTTCGTATTTGCAAGCAAAGTCGTTTTACTTTCTTCGGGAATCAGTCTGGCAGTTTCGGGATATTTTCCATCAAGCAATCGGGATAAGAAATACAGATGATTTGTCTGGAAGGCAATTTGATTGTCTGTCACACTTATATAAATCTTCTCTTCTGTATCATCTAAAATTTTACTTAACTCATTTAAACTTTTACCAGGAACAACAACCTGACTTTCAGGGAAATTATCTAAAGGAGTTTCCAATGGAATATTACTTGCAGCTAACCGATGAGAGTCTGTTGCTACAAATTTTAATTGTCCTTCTTCCACTCGTAAATTTACACCTGTCAGTATTGGCCTTGTTTCAGAAGTAGAAACAGCAAAAACGGTTTGTTTGATCATATTTTTTAATAAATTGATAGGCAGTTCAAAACTTGTATCTGTTTGGATCTGGGCAATTTGCGGATATTCTTCCGCATCCTGTCCATTTAAATGAAATTCGGCATGTCCTGATTTAATCGTCACCTGCAGTTGTTCATCCGTTTCGATCATTACAGTATCCTTTGGTGATTTCCGGATGATATCAGGGAAATACTTAGCATGTACAATAATTTCTCCCGCTTCTAATTCATCAATAAATTGAATACCTTCCTCTTCAACAGGTATGAATGATTCGATCGTAATGTCAGAGTTACTTCCCGTTAATTTAATTCCGTTATCTTTCACCTGGATTTTTAATCCCGATAATATAGGAATCGCAGTTTTGGATGAAATGGCTTTTGTTACGTGTTGGATACTCTCCATTAATTTATCGCGATTGATTGTTACTTTCATGTTAATCCTCCTTGAGGAAGTTATATTATATATTAATTATTAATAAAAAAATCGTAGTAATAGTAATAGGCACTGTGATTATGTGGATAACTTCAAAATTCTCTAGTTGAATTGAGTTATCCAGATGTGGATAAACTGTGCGTATAGTAAAACCACTTATCCACAAAACACACAGCGTAAAATACAATTAAAGTGATTTTAATTGTTCTTTAATATCTTCTATTTCTTTCCCTAGTAATTGATCTGTACCAAGTAATTTTGAAATTTTCTCATGCGCATGGATGACGGTCGTATGATCACGCCCGCCAAATTCTTCCCCAATTTTAGGTAAAGAGAAATCGGTAAGCTCACGAGAGAGATACATTGCAATCTGTCTCGGAAAGGCAATAGACTTTGTTCTTTTCTTTGCCGCAAATTCTTCTAATTTCACATTATATCTTTTCCCGACAGCTTCCTGGATATGTTGAATGGTAACAACTTTAGGTCTGGATGAAGGGATAATATCTTTAAGGGCTTCTGCTGCAAGGGATGCATCAATATCCTGATTCGTTAAAGATGAGTATGCAACAACCCTGATTAAAGCACCTTCTAATTCACGAATATTAGTATCAATTTGATTAGCAATATAAAGCATTACTTCGTTCGGGATATCAAGACCTTCTGCTTTGGCCTTTTTACGTAAAATAGCGATTCTTGTTTCTAAATCAGGTGGAGTAATATCTGTTATAAGTCCCCATTCAAACCGTGATCTTAACCGGTCTTCCAGTGTTGGTATTTCTTTTGGCGGTCTGTCACTTGATATAATAATTTGTTTGTTTTCTTCATGTAATGTATTAAACGTATGAAAAAATTCTTCTTGTGTTTGTTCTTTTCCTGCCAGAAACTGAATATCATCAATTAAGAGGACATCTACATTTCTGTATTTATTACGAAAATTGACAGCTTTATTATCCCGGATGGAGTTAATAAATTCGTTCGTAAATTTCTCTGAAGATAAATAGACTACTTTTGCAGAAGGATTATGGTCAAGCACATAATGTCCAATTGCATGCATTAAGTGTGTTTTTCCTAAACCAACCCCTCCATAAATAAATAAAGGATTGTACGCTTTAGCCGGTGCTTCTGCAACAGCAAGTGACGCAGCATGCGCAAATCTGTTCCCGGAACCAATAACAAAGGTTTCAAACGTGTATTTATTATTTAACATCGATTTAGGCGATGACTGATTCGATTGGTTAGGTATGACCGCTTTTTTCTGTGTTTGCATCTGGACCGTTTCGAGTCCGTCGGATGTTTCAGGAATAATAAACTTCACTGCTAATTTTGCACCAGTAATTTCATATAGCACTTCAGAAATAATATTTGTATATTTGGATTCGAGCCAATCTCTCGTAAATTCATTTGGTGCAGAAATAATAACAGTATCTTCCTGGATCTGTTCGATCAGCGTATTTTTCAACCATGTGTCATAGCTCGGTTTACTTACTTTATCTTTAATATTCTCTAGTGTTTTCTGCCAAAGATCTTCGATGTTCTCCAATTAAAAACCCTCCTCTCATAAACCCCTGCTTGCATTTTTTAAAAAGAATAAGCTGTGGATAATTTTTCACCGATAAAAAAGAGGAAAACTAAAAAAAATCAGTTTTCCACATACATGTGAATAATTAATTAAACAGAGTGTGAATTGTTGTCCACACATTATCCACACTCTGTGGATAAACTAGTATGGATAAATTATTATTAACAATATAAAACATATATATAGTATCAAAAAAAGCCAATTATTGCAATGTTTTATCAATACTTATCCACAAGTTAGACAAAATGTGAGTTGTTTTTATCCTCATGGGTAAAATATGTGCACAATTTGTCGATAATAGAATGAATAAGTCAAGACAGATGAAAAATCTATCCACAGGCCTTCTGTTATATAACAACCTAATATATTTTCTGTTATATAGCAGGGGATGTTATCAAAAAAATATAACTTTACATTGACTACTAACCTGATAGAAAGTATAATGAGTAAGACTGTCTAATCGATAATGATTTTTATCATTCCTCAGGGAGGTGCATATATAATGAAACGTACATTTCAACCAAATAATCGTAAACGTAAAAAAGTTCATGGATTCCGTGCGCGCATGAGCACAAAAAATGGACGCAAAGTACTTGCTCGTCGTCGTAAGAAGGGTAGAAAAGTATTATCTGCATAGGCCACTGATTTTGTCAGTGGTCTTTTTCTTCTTAAAATTTAGCGGAAAGAGAATTATAGTATGATTTTATAATGATGCTAAAATGTGACATAATAATAATGACGAGGTTAGTTTTGTAATGAGTAATGGAGGCGCTGGTAGTAATGAAGAAAGCATTTCGAATCAAAAAAAATAGTGAATTTCAAAAAGTATTCAAAAATGGCGCTTCTTTTGCAAACAGGCAGTTAGTTATTTATTATTTAAATAAGAGGGATCAGGCACATTACCGTGTTGGTTTGTCTGTCAGCAAGAAAATTGGTAATGCAGTTGTTCGGAATCAGATTAAACGATATTTAAGACAGGCATTTCTTGAATTAAATGAGGAAATACATGCAAGTTATGATATAATTATCATTGCTAGACAACCTGTAAGAGATTGTGACTTTCACGATGTAAAAAAAAGTGTCCAGCACTTGTTGTACAAGACAGGGTTGTTGATGAAAAAGTAATGAATACATAAAGGAACAGAAAAGAATGTGCAGGTTTAAGGAGGATAAAGATGCGTAAGAAGCTCCTGTTATTAACAGGTTTAGTAGCAGTATTAGTATTGCTTTCCGGCTGTACAGAGGTAGACCAGGATATTACAGCGGAAAGTGAAGGGATTTGGAACAGTTTTTTTGTTTATCCATTATCATGGTTACTAGTTAAAGTAGCTGAATTTTTCCAGGCTGATTATGGATACGGTTTATCGATTGTTATTGTTACGATATTAATTCGTTTGATTTTATTGCCACTAAATATAAAGCAATTAAAAAGTTCAAAAGCAATGCAGGAGATCCAGCCGGAATTACAGAAATTGAGAGAGAAATACAGCTCAAAAGATCAGCAGACACAAACGAAGCTGCAGCAGGAAACGATGGAGTTATTCCAGAAGAGCGGGGCGAATCCGTTAGCTGGATGTTTGCCGATTATTGTGCAAATGCCAATTCTGTTAGCATTCTATCATGCGATTATGCGTACAGGTGAGTTAGATAACCACGATTTCTTATGGTTTCAATTAGACCAGCCAGACCCATATTATATTTTGCCAATATTAACAGCTGTATTTACATTTTTACAGCAGAAATTAATGATGTCCGGAACGAACATGGCGCAGAACTCCATGATGCCGCAAATGACGTTAATGCTATACATCATGCCTGTCATGATTGGGGTATTTGCAATATTCTTCCCAGCAGCACTAGCATTGTATTGGGCAGTTGGTAACATTTTTATGATTTTCCAGACATTATTAGTGAAAAATCCGATGATGAAGAAAATGGATGATGAGAAGAATGCTACAGGAGGATCGAAGAAGTGAGACAAATAACTGCTACTGGACAAACAGTTGATGCAGCGGTCCAATCGGCATTACAGCAGTTAAACATCACAGAGGACCAGGCAAAGATTGAAATCATTGATGAAGGTAAAAAAGGGATTTTAGGTTTATTTGGTTCAAAGCCTGCAATAGTTAAAGTGATTCAAAATGAAAATCCAGCCGAAAAACTGGAAGAATATATCCGTAAAATTGTCAAGGAATTTGATGAAAGTCTTCAGGTAGAACTAACAGTGCAGAATAATCAAATTACATGTGAATTAAGCGGTGAGAAAATTGCCATGTTAATTGGCAAAAGAGGGCAGACACTTAATGCCATTCAATATTTAGCTCAATTGGCCATACATCAGTTTGCGGATAAATATTATACCGTCATTGTTGATGCAGAAGGTTACCGCGCAAGAAGGAAAGAAACATTAATTCAGTTAGCGAACCGTCTGGCAGAACGAGCAGTACAAACGAGGCGGAGTGTGAAAATTGAACCAATGCCATCATATGAAAGAAAGATTATTCATACAGCTTTGCAAAATAACAGAAAGATAACTACAGATTCAGAAGGAACAGAACCGAACCGGTATGTCGTTATCCATCCGGCAAAATAACCTTTTAATGAAATTATTTAAGTGTATGGTTAATAAGTACTAACTAAAAGCTGAACTATGATCGAATGAAATGATTCGAAGTAGTTCGGTTTTTTTGTGTTGACTGAAATTTAAAGGCACACCGGAATTGGCAGTTATCTAAATATTGTCTTCGTTAAGGCTGTGAATAACTGACTTTCCGTTTATTCGGCACTATTATTTTAAAAAAAGTTATACACATGTGGATAATTTAAATCGTAATATAAACACTAAAATTAGTGTGGATATCTTTTCAAAAGGGTACCTGTTATGATATTCTAATAAGTTAGTGGTAGTTTTTCTAAAAAAAGAAGTTAATGGGATATTTAACATAAATAAAAATGGGTTTATGGAGGTGAAAAAAGAATGGAGAAGGATACAATTGCAGCAATATCTACACCGATTGGTGAAGGGGCCATTGCCATTGTTCGTTTAAGCGGGGAGGAAGCAGTTTCTATTGTCAATCCTTTATTTGATGGGAAAGACCTGACAAATGTCGATTCCCATACGATTCATTACGGAAAGCTGCTCGATCCTGTTACAAGTGAGATGGTCGAGGAAGTAATGGTGACAGTGATGAAAGGACCGAAAACTTTTACAAAAGAAGATGTCATTGAAATTAACTGTCATGGCGGGTTAGCATCTGTAAACCGCTTGCTGGAAATTGTTTTATCAAGAGGAGCACGGTTAGCTGAACCAGGTGAATTTACGAAGCGTGCTTTTTTAAATGGAAGAATTGATTTATCGCAGGCTGAAGCAGTAATGGATTTAATTCGCGCGAAAACTGATAAAGCAATGAACATTGCATTAAAGCAATTAGATGGTAAGTTATCGAAATTAGTCAATCAACTTCGGCAATCACTAATAGAAACAGTAGCACATGTCGAAGTTAATATAGATTATCCGGAATATGATGATGTGGAGGAAATGTCGCATCAGTTATTACGGGAAAAGACAGAAGAAGTATACCAGGAGGTAGAGCGGCTGTTGAGCATGGCTCGCCAAGGTAAAATATTGCGGGAAGGTATTGCAACAGCAATTATAGGAAGACCCAATGTCGGGAAATCCTCTTTGCTTAATGCATTAGTACATGAAACGAAAGCAATTGTTACAGATATACCTGGTACAACAAGGGATGTAATTGAAGAATATGTCAACATTAGAGGAATTCCACTAAGGCTTGTTGATACGGCAGGAATCCGTGAAACGGAAGATATTGTAGAAAAGATCGGTGTAGAAAGATCAAGGAAAGTTCTTAAAGAATCTGATCTGATTTTACTTGTATTGAATTATGGTGAAACATTGTCTGATGAGGATCGACAGTTATTTGAAGCAATTAAAGGATTGGAATACATTGTAATAGTAAATAAAACAGATTTACCTCAGGCATTAGATATAGATGAAGTGAAACGTTTGGCCGGTAACCAGAAAGTAATTACAACAGCATTGATAGAGGATAAAGGTATTGATCAGTTAGAGGACGCCATTGCAGAGACATTTTTTGCAGGGGACATTGATTCAGGTGATCTTACTTATGTTTCAAATGTTCGCCATATTCAGTTGTTGCAGCAAACAATGAAAGCTCTGGAAGACGCAAAAGGGGCAATTGATGCCGGAATGCCGATTGATTTAGTCCAAATTGATGTAACAAGAGCATGGGAATTACTTGGTGAAATTGTTGGAGATACGGTACAGGACAGTTTGATCGATCAACTGTTTTCACAGTTCTGTTTAGGAAAATAAATGATAAAGAAAGAAGGAGAATCAGCAATGTCAACATATGAAGCTGGTCAATATGATGTAATAGTTGTTGGTGCCGGACATGCTGGAGTAGAGGCAGCATATGCCGCTGCAAAACGCGGGGCAAAAACATTAATGTTAACAATGAACTTGGATATGATCGCATTTATGCCTTGTAACCCGTCAATCGGAGGCCCGGCAAAAGGTATTGTTGTACGGGAAATTGATGCACTTGGAGGGTTAATGGGGAAAGTAATCGATAAAACCTATATCCAGATGAGGATGTTAAATACAGGGAAAGGCCCTGCAGTTCGTGCGTTAAGAGCGCAGGCTGATAAACCGCTCTATATTCAGGAAATGAAGAAAGCATTAGAACAGGAATCAAACATTACCTTAAGACAGGGAATGGTAGAGAAATTAGTAATAGAAGATGGAAAGTGTCAGGGTGTAATAACGGAAACGAAAGCATTATACCGTGCGAAATCTGTCATTATTACGACAGGTACATTTATGCGCGGGCGTGTCATTATAGGGGATATATCTTATGAAAGTGGTCCAAACAACCAGCGTGCAAGTGTGAAGCTGGCTGAGAATCTGGAAGAACTGGGATTCGAATTAGTCCGCTTTAAAACAGGGACACCACCAAGGGTCATTAATCATTCCATTGATTACAGCAAAACGGAAATTCAGCCAGGTGATGAAAATCCACAGCACTTTTCCTATGAAACAACAGAAGCAATTACGGACCAGATCCCTTGCTGGCTGACATACACGAATGAAAATACACACAACATTATTAATGAAAACCTTGGTTTGTCTGCAATGTATTCAGGGATGATTAAAGGAACTGGCCCGCGTTACTGTCCATCCATTGAAGATAAAATTGTCCGGTTCCATGATAAGCCGCGGCATCAGATTTTCCTTGAACCAGAAGGAAGAAACACAGAAGAAGTATATGTTCAAGGTTTATCTACTTCATTACCGGAGTATGTGCAGAGGGAAATCCTCAGAAGTATACCAGGTCTCGAAGAAGCAGAAATTATGCGGGCAGGATATGCCATTGAATATGATGCGGTCGTGCCAACACAATTATGGCCAACACTGGAAGTAAAAAATGTCGAAGGTGTTTTCACTGCAGGTCAGATTAATGGTACGTCAGGCTATGAGGAAGCGGCAGGCCAGGGGATTATGGCAGGGATTAACGCTGCGGCAAAAGCATTGAATAAAGACACACTTATTTTAGATCGTTCTCAGGCATATATCGGTGTGTTAATAGATGATTTAGTGACAAAAGGAACAAACGAACCTTATCGCTTATTGACATCACGTGCCGAATACCGTCTTTTACTAAGACATGACAATGCTGATTTACGATTAACGGATATTGGCTACAAGCTTGGATTAATTTCGGAAGAACGTTACCAACGCTTTGAAGAGAAAAAACGTCTCATTGAAGAAGAAAAACAGCGTCTGCAGGAAATCCGTTTAAAGCCAACTGAACAATTACAGTCATTGATGGAACAAATTGGCGGAACTCGATTAAAGGATGGTATTTTGGCATATGATCTGTTAAAACGTCCGGAAGTAACATATGATATCATCGATCAGGTTTGCCCGCCGGAACTTGATTTAGCTGATGATGTGAAGGAACAAGTAGAAATCCAGATTAAATATCAGGGATATATCGTCAAATCGAATCAGCAAGTAGACAGAATGAAGAAGATGGAAAATAAGTTAATTCCAGACAACATTGATTATGATGCTATTAGCGGTATCGCAACAGAAGCAAGAGAGAAACTGAAAAAAGTTCGCCCACTGTCTGTTGCACAGGCTTCGCGTATAGCTGGTGTCAATCCAGCTGATGTGTCGATTTTACTTGTATATATTGAACAGGGAAATGTAGCAAAGGTTTCAAATGAATAATTGATTTACCTTTAAGACGCACTTAAACAAAAGGAGCATGTATTTCTATGAATGTAAATGCTTTTCGGGAACAGTTAAAACAGAAAGGAATTGAGCTGTCTGATCACCAGATGGCTCAATTTGAAACATATTATCAATTATTGGTCGAGTGGAACGAAAAAATGAATTTAACAGCAATAACGGAAAAAGAAGAAGTTTACGTGAAGCATTTTTATGATTCCATTTCGGCGGCATTTTATTTTGACTTTACAAAGGATATTCATTTATGCGATGTAGGTGCTGGGGCAGGGTTTCCGAGTATTCCGCTAAAAATTTGTTTTCCTAACATTCATGTGACAATCGTGGATTCATTAAAAAAAAGGATTACTTTCTTAAACCATTTAGCAGCAAACCTGGGATTGGAAGGGGTATCATTCCATCATAACAGGGCGGAAATTTTTGGACAGGATGAACAGTTTCGCCACCGCTATGATGTCGTGTTAGCACGTGCTGTGGCAAGAATGTCTGTGTTAAGTGAATTATGTTTACCTTTAGCCCGTACAAATGGTGTATTTATTGCAATGAAAGGGTCAAATGCTGCAGAAGAAATGAAGGATGCTGATGCTGCTATTGAATTGCTTGGCGGAAAACTGGACAAGATTGAAACATTCCAATTACCAGAAGACAATGGGGAGAGAAATATTGTCATTCTAAATAAAAGAAGAAAAACACCAAAGAAATTCCCGCGTAAGCCAGGGGTTCCTAATAAAACACCGCTATCTTAAAATTTTGTCTAAAAATATTGTTATGAAAAGTAAATATTACGAATATTTTACTATCTTATTTCAATTTGTTTATGATAAAATAAGAATAGAGATTATAAGTGCATGTTCCACGTGAAACATTTTGGAATATGGATCGGCTTCTTTGACTTGCTTTCATGAATAAAGCAAGTTTTTCTGACGGAGATGGTTAGCTTCAAGTGCCAGCTGCTAATCGGGCGCTTTTCTGATATCATTTGTTACTATTATTCGGTTAAGTTTTATGAAGGTGGTGTTTGTTTATGTTACACCCATTTGGTCGGTTATTTGGTATGGGAGATAAAGTAGACGATATAGAGAATTTGGAAGAGGATGTAACCGTTGATCATGATGAGGTAGTTTTTCTTCCAATATCGAGTATTCAGGCAAATCAATATCAGCCAAGGTCAATTTTTGATGATGAAAAAATAAAAGAATTAGCCCAGACATTACAGACACATGGGTTGATTCAGCCAATAGTCGTCAGGCCTGTAGAAAATACGGAAGATCAATATGAAATTATTGCAGGTGAGCGGCGCTGGCGGGCAGCAACGAGTTTAAACTGGGAAACAATCCCGGCGATTATCAGGGAAATGTCAGATAAAGAGACGGCATCTGTTGCATTAATAGAGAATTTGCAGCGTGAAGAGTTGACCGTAATAGAAGAAGCGAAAGCCTATTTAAAATTGATAGAATTGCATCAGTTAACACAGGAAGCTCTTGCTCAAAGGCTTGGAAAGAGTCAGTCAACGATCGCAAACAAGATGCGCTTATTGAAGCTGCCGGAGGAAGTGCATCAGGCAATATTAGAAAAGAAGATAACGGAAAGACATGCGAGAGCACTTATACTTTTAAAAGACGAAGAGCAGCAGTTAAAAGTCTTAGAGAATATTATTGAAAGAGATTTAAATGTTAAGCAGACAGAGTCATATATAGAGAAGTTAATGACTGATAATAAGCCGAAGAAGAAACCTAGATTAAAAGGAATTAATAAAGATATGAGAATTGCTATGAATACAATCAGGCAATCTCTGAATATGGTTTCTGAAACGGGGATTGATCTGGAGACAGATGAACAGGACCTTGATGATTATTATCAGATTACGATAAAAATTCCAAAGAAGAAATAAACAATATTCACTCATCTGGAACATAAAGGTGGGTGAATTTTTATATTAACTAAAAGGAAGCTTAGCAGGTATTCTCGATTGGACGGCCATCATTCGACAGGATGTGTGCGAATATACTAATAAATGAAAAAATAAATATAAATTTTTAATGTTTTAAGAAAAAATAAAAATAGTAGTGTTATAATAGAGTAGAAAATTTGAAAAGTTGCAAGAGGTAGGTGACGTCATGGGAAAAGTCATTGCGATAGCGAATCAAAAAGGTGGCGTAGGAAAAACTACTTCATCTGTCAATTTAAGTGCATGTCTGGCACATTTAGACAAGAAAATACTCCTCGTGGACATAGATCCGCAAGGAAATTCGACAAGCGGATTAGGGGTAAATAAGGCAGATGTTGATTCATGTGTTTACAATATATTAGTAGATGATATAGATGTATCTGAAGTACTGGTACAAACTAAGATGAATAATTTAGATATCATTCCTGCAACGATCCAGTTAGCAGGTGCTGAAATCGAGTTAGTTTCCACCATATCACGTGAGATACGTTTAAAGAAAGCAATCGATAGTTTAAGAGATCAGTATGATTATGTAATTATTGATTGCCCACCATCATTAGGGCTGTTAACTATTAATGCATTAACCGCAGCTGACTCGGTATTAATACCAGTCCAATGTGAGTATTACGCATTAGAGGGATTAAGCCAGCTGCTAAATACCATCAGGTTAGTCCAAAAACACTTAAATCAGGATCTGGCGATTGAAGGAGTACTTTTAACAATGCTTGATGCCAGAACAAATCTCGGTATTCAGGTAATTGAAGAGGTGAAGAAATACTTCCAAAGTAAAGTTTACCAGTCCATTGTACCGAGAAATGTAAGGCTGGGTGAAGCACCAAGTCACGGACAGCCGATTATCACATATGATCCACGATCAAAAGGAGCAGAGGTATACTTAGATTTAGCAAAGGAAGTGATTGCTAATGGCTAAAGGGTTAGGGAAAGGTTTAGATGCGTTTTTTTCTGAAATGGATGAGAAGTCAGAAGAGTTGATTGAAGAAATTTCTTTAGCGAAATGTCGCCCTAATCCTTATCAACCTCGTAAGGTATTCGAAGCGGACGCTATTGAAGAGTTAAAGGAATCGATCCTGCAGCATGGGGTGCTTCAGCCTGTTATTGTTAGAAAAAGTGTACGGGGCTACGAAATTGTTGTAGGAGAACGAAGGTACAGAGCTGCTAAAGAGGCAAATTTAAAAACAATACCTGCTATTGTAAAGAAGTTAACAGATGATCAAATGATGGAATTTGCTCTGCTGGAAAATATTCAGAGAGAAGATTTAACTCCTATTGAGGAAGCAAATGCATATGACCGTCTGATTAATGAACTAGGGATTACTCAGGATACATTAGCACAAAGGTTAGGAAAAAGCAGGTCACATATCGCTAACCTAATCCGTCTTTTGAGCCTGCCTGAAGAAGTTATTGCAAAAATAAATCATGGCACTATATCCATGGGGCATGGCCGAGCATTGCTAGGACTTAAGGATAAAGAAAAAGTAATTCCTTTAGCAAATAAAATTTCTGCAGAAAAGTTAAATGTAAGACAAGTAGAAGCATTGATTCAATCACTGAATGAACAAAAGAAGAAAAAGGCAGAAAAGAAAGTAAAGAAGGATATATTCCTTGAAGAGAAAGAAAATCACTTGAAAGATTACTTTGGCACAAATGTAAAAATAAACCGTGGTAAACGAAAAGGTAAAATTGAAATTGAATTTTTCTCAGAGGACGATTTGAATCGTATCCTTGATAAAATGGAAAGTTAAATGAAATGACAAAAGTCTGATCATGCTGTGTAAAGGTGATCAGGCTTCTTCATGTTGTGAGCAGAGGATTGGAGTTGACAGAATGGCATTATTCGGCACTCTAGTTAATGGTGCATTCATTGTAGCAGGGACTTGTATTGGTTTAATTTTCACCAACATACCTGAACGGATAAAACAGACCGCATTGCAGGGGATTGGATTAGTTGTCGCATTAATCGGTCTGCAAATGGCGATTCAGGCAGAAAACATTATTATGATATTGCTAAGTATATTAATTGGGTCAATGATCGGTACAGCGATGCAGCTGGAGAATCAGTTAAACCGATTCGGGCAGAAATTGGAGAGTAAAGTATCAAAAGAGAGTAAAGGAAATGTGACGGAAGGTTTTGTGACAGCTACCCTGATTTTTGTTATTGGTGCGATGGCGATTATTGGAGCACTGGATGGCGGGTTAAGAGGGGACCATGAAGTATTAATTACAAAAGCTTTTTTAGATGGCTTTATGGCAATGGTGTTAGCATCAACTCTTGGATATGGTGTGATCTTTTCAGTGATCCCAGTTGTCCTTTATCAGGGAACTATCGCTTTATTAGCTGTACAAATAAATAAATGGATACCTGATCAGTATCTCGAATTATTTATATCAGAAATGACGGCACTTGGTGGTTTGCTGATTTTGGCGATTGGTTTAAATATACTGAATTTGACGAAGATTAAGATAGGGGATTTCTTACCAGCTGTCATTTTATTTATTATATTTTTCTTCGGATACCACATGCTTGTATAACTTTTAGATAGAATCATTTACATTTCCTCATAGCTAAAGCACTTGAAGCATACTTTTATACTAAGTATGTTGGATTGATGGGGGAGTAGCTATGTGGAGAGCTGGTTTTAAATGGATGTTCTTAATTATCGGAACAATGATTGGTGCTGGTTATGCATCCGGGAGAGAATTGTGGCAATTTTTCGGAAATGAAAGTGGACTAGCTATTCTGCTGTTTATGCTTCTGTTTATAGCGGGTGTCTATATTATTATGTATATTTGCTATTCGTACAAGACCACCAGTTACTTAACAGTATTGGAAATATTAATAGGGAAAAAAACAGCGAAATATTATGATGTACTCATCTTTTTTTATTTAGTATCCACCACTGTCGTCATGATAGCAGGGAGTGGAGCAACGTTTGAGGCATTCTTAATTCCTTCATGGATCGGTATAATTTTTATTGTTTGTATTATGATCATTGTATTCATTCGAGGTATTCAGGGTGTGATCACATTAAATTTATGGATTTTACCTGTGCTCATTATTGGTCTGTTATCTGTGTTAATAATGTACTCGATTGATGAAGATTTATCATATATTATTGATTGGGATCATCAGCATAACTGGTATGCTGCTTTTACATTTACTGCACTGAATATCTTATCGATACTAGCAGTACTCGGGGCAGTAGGGGAGAAGATGAAAACAAAAGGTGAAATATGGATTGCAAGCATTGGAAGCGGCCTTATTTTAGGAATTATTTCGTATATTTACAATAACAGTTTGATCCAGATTTCAGAGATTATTATTTTATATGAAATTCCATTGTTCGCTATTTTGAAAAACTATCCTGCTTATACTTATATAGTGATGTCGATCTTGTTATGGTCTGCAATTTTCACAACAGCAGTGTCCGGATTATTAGGAATTGTAACAAGACTTCGTACACTTATTACAATGGAGTTATGGAAAATAGCAACAATTACTTTAATTGTTTTGCTTCCGTTAACCCAGATAGGTTTCTCCACTTTAATTGCCTGGATTTATCCGATATACGGAATTGTTAACCTGGTTTTATTAGCAGCAATATTACTTTTTCCATTGAGCAAAAAAATAATTCCAAAAGATACGTTATGATTTTCCAGTTTTCTATATTATAATAGAAATTAGAATCAATATAGCAAGAAGGTGACTGAATGGAACGGAAAGAGTTTCAATTAAATGATATTGTAGAGATGAAAAAAGCCCATCCATGTGGGGAAAACCGTTGGAAAATTATCCGGATGGGGATGGATATCCGGATAAAATGTGAAGGCTGTGGTCATAGTGTGATGCTGCCACGGCGGAGATTTGAACAGAAGATGAAAAAGGTATTGCAACGTGCGGAATAAAAAATGTTTCACGTGGAACATTTTTGCAGTTTCTCCTTCAAAGTAGAGGAGAGTGGGTTTAAATACTGCAGAAAAACCCTGAGATTGCAGATAGTTATATAAGAAAACAGCTATTTTTTAAACTTGTCAATCATTACAAGTAAAACTATAATTGGTATGACCGAAACGTTCATATGGACGGTAATCCTTAAGGAGTGAAAGTTTAATGGCATTGACAGCAGGAATCGTTGGTTTGCCTAACGTGGGTAAATCAACTTTGTTTAACGCAATAACACAAGCTGGAGCAGAATCAGCAAATTATCCATTCTGTACAATTGATCCCAATGTAGGGATTGTAGAAGTCCCTGATACAAGATTACAGAAGTTAACAGAATTAGTAAAACCGAAAAAAACAATTCCAACTGCATTTGAGTTTACCGATATTGCAGGGATTGTAAAAGGTGCGAGTAAGGGCGAAGGATTAGGAAATCAGTTTCTTTCCCATATTCGTCAGGTTGATGCAATATGTCATGTTGTCCGCTGTTTCCAGGATGAAAATATTACACACGTCAGCGGGAAGGTAGACCCGATTTCTGATATTGAAACAATTAACCTTGAATTGATTTTAGCAGATTTAGAAACGGTGTCTAAGAGACTTCAACGGGTGGAAAAACTGGCGAAGCAAAAAGATAAAGAGGCATTAGCGGAATTTGACGTATTATCAAAATTAAAAGATGCGTTCGAAGAGGAAAAACCTGCAAGAGCTGTAGAATTTAATGAGGAACAGCAGAAGCTTGTGAAAGGTCTTCACCTGTTAACAAGTAAATCTGTCCTTTATGTAGCAAACGTAGGAGAAGATGAGTTACTAGATGCGGACAGCAATGAGAATGTACAAGTTGTAAAAGACTTCGCTGAGAAGGACGAGGCAAAAGTAATTGTAGTTAGTGCAAAAGTAGAATCAGAAATAGCTGAACTTGATGGCGAGGAAAAGGAAGAGTTTTTACAAGAGTTAGGTATTCCTGAATCTGGCTTAGATCAGTTAATAAAAGCAACCTATCAATTACTTGGTCTTGCAACGTACTTTACGGCTGGTGAGCAGGAAGTTCGCGCATGGACATTTAAAAAAGGAATCAAAGCACCACAGGCTGCCGGTATTATTCACAGTGACTTTGAAAAAGGTTTCATTCGTGCAGAAACAGTTTCCTATGATGATTTAGTAGAAGCTGGATCAATGCAAGTGGCAAAAGAAAAAGGAAAAGTAAGATTGGAAGGTAAAGAGTATTTGGTGAAAGATGGAGATGTCATGCATTTCCGCTTTAACGTATAGTCTGGATCACCTGCAGGCATATTTATTTTAAATTATATTTGCATTGGTATGCAGTATTTGGTATAATATCTTATTGTGAGTAATGACATATATTACTCCTTGCTCTATTGCTAATAAATAGAGCCGCTAAGACCAAAAGGAGGTGCAAAACGGATGAATAAATATGAAATCATGTACATCATCCGCCCGAATATCGAAGAGGAGGCTCAAACTGCTTTAATTGAGCGTTTTAATGGAATCCTTACAGATAATGGTGCGGAAATCGAGAAAGTTGAAGAAGTAGGTAAGAAACGTCTTGCTTATGAAATCAATGATCATCGTGATGGTTACTACGTAGTTATCAACTTAAAAGGTGATGAAGCAGCAATTAACGAATTCAATCGTCAAGCGAAGTTCTCTGATGATATCATTCGCTACATGGCAGTTCGTGAAGACGATCAATAATAAGGAGTGGTTCTGATGTTGAATCGTGTCGTACTTGTCGGCAGGTTAACGAAAGACCCAGACTTACGTTATACACCAAGTGGAGTAGCTGTGGCTAACTTTACCATCGCAGTTAATCGCCCCTTCTCTAATCAGCAGGGACAGCGTGAAGCCGACTTTATTAACTGTGTTGTTTGGAGAAGGCCAGCAGAAAACCTAGCCAATTTTATGAGCAAAGGCGGATTAATTGGTGTGGATGGTCGTGTTCAGACACGAAGCTATGATGATCCTGATGGAAAACGTGTTTTTGTAACAGAAATTGTTGCCGATTCTGTACAGTTCCTTGAATCAAAAGGCGGTTCACAAGGAGGACAATCTGGAGGCCAGGGATCCCAAGGTTATAATCAAAACCAGGGACAGAATCAACCTAATCAATATAATCAAAATAACAACAATCAAAATAATTCAAATAATCAGGGAAATAACGGTGGTGACAATCCATTCCAGGATAGTGGAGAACCGATCGATATTTCTGATGATGATTTACCATTCTAATTTCAAACATCAAAGGAGGTTATGAACAATGGCAGCTCGTCGTGGACGCGCTAAGCGTCGTAAAGTGTGTTATTTCACAGCGAACGGTATTACACACATTGACTATAAAGATGTTGAACTTTTAAGACGTTTTGTTTCTGAACGTGGGAAAATCCTTCCTCGTCGTGTAACAGGAACTTCTGCAAAATATCAACGTAAATTGACAAGAGCTATTAAACGCGCTCGTCAAATGGCTTTATTACCATACGTAAGTGAATAATACTTCGAAAGAGACACTATAGGATTTCTCCTGTAGTGTCTTTTTTTTGTTTTGTTAGAGATATAGTTTCCATTCATAAGGCAGCTATTGCCTGTTATTCTGATCCAGATCAATTGATTATTTACTTGCTGACCGAACATTACCTTATCTAATTGTTCGGTTTTGGTTTCAATAATTTTAATAATGTAAACGGAAACCATATATTTTAAATTGAAAACCGAATAATAGGTAATAAAATCTTGACAAAAACCCTCATTCTGCTATGATAGAAAAAACTAAAAGATACATTATATGATTAAATTTTTTGTTAATTCAAACAATTTATCATCGCACCTGCTATTATAATGATGTTATAATAGAGAATGAATGAAATGGACAGTTGATAGAAAGTGAAATATTTCACGTATCATCATACAGCGATAAAAATATTGGAGGGACAATCATGGCATTTAAAGTATTAATAAGTGATCCATTAAGTGAAGATGGAATCCAACCATTAAGAGAAGCAAATGATATTGAAGTGGATGTACAAACAAATTTATCACCAGATGAGCTGGCAGAGAAGATCGGCGATTATGATGCACTTCTTGTCCGCAGTCAGACGAAAGTAACAAGAGATATTATCAGCCAGGCGAAGAAATTGAAAATCATTGGCCGTGCTGGTGTTGGGGTAGATAATATTGATTTAAGTGCAGCAACAGAATTTGGAATCATTGTAGTGAATGCACCTGATGGAAATACTAATTCAGCAGCTGAACATACTGTTGCGATGTTAATGTCTTTAGCACGTAAGATTCCTCAGGCATATGCTGCATTGAAAAATGGTAAGTGGGATCGTAAAACACACGTAGGTGTGGAGTTGAAAGGTAAAACATTAGGTGTAATTGGTATGGGAAGAATTGGTGCGGAAGTGGCAGCACGTGCAAAAGGACAGCGCATGAACGTAATTGCCTATGATCCGTTCTTAACAAAAGAAAGAGCAGATAAATTAGGCATCGATTTTGGCTCAGTAGAAGACGTTATTACAGTTGCTGATTTTATTACAGTACATACACCTCTTATTAAGGAAACGAAACATATGATTAATAAGGATGCTTTTGCCAAAATGAAAGATGGCGTAAGAATCATTAACTGTGCACGTGGCGGAATTATTGATGAAGATGCATTGTATGAGGCGATCAAATCAGGCAAGGTTGCAGGCGCAGCACTGGATGTATTTGAAGAAGAACCAGCAACTGACCACCGTCTGTTGGAATTACCTGAAGTAATTGCCACACCACACTTAGGTGCGAGTACAGTAGAGGCACAGGAAAATGTGGCAATAGATGTAAGTCATGATGTTGTCCGCTACCTGACAGAAGGTGTAGCACGTAATCCGGTTAACTTACCTTCTGTACCAAAAGAAGTACTGAACAAAATTGAACCATATTTCCATTTATCAGAAAAGCTTGGAACATTTCTCACTTACTTCACAAGTGGTGTAGTGGAAGAGATCAATATCTCTTATTCAGGAGAATTAACAGAGCTGGAAGTTGCACCATTAACACGTAACACGATTAAAGGGCTGTTAAAACGCCACCTTGGTGACCATGTCAATGATGTGAATGCATCTTATTTAGCGGAAAAACGAGGCATTCAGGTAAATGAAAATAAATCTTCATCGCCTAAAGGATTTACAAATTTACTAAAAGTAGAAGTGAAAACAAAAGATGTTACCCGTTCTATTGCAGGTACTTTACTAAATGGCTTAGGACCTCGCATTGTTCAGGTTGATGCATACAGTGTCGATGTTGTGCCGGAAGGTAACCTCGTTGTTATTAAGCACAATGACCGTCCAGGTGTTATCGGAAAAGTCGGAAGCATGTTTGCCGAAAAAGGTATCAATATTGGTGCAATGCAAGTAGGCCGTTCTGATGTGGGCGGGGAAGCAATTATGATCCTGTCTGTTGATAAATATTTAGAAGATGCTGAAATAGAGGCATTAAAACAAATCGATGAAATAGAAAAATTAACAGCAATGGAGCTTTAATCTAACTAACCTTATTTATTATTATAATTAACACACAAAACGCTCAGATTTCTGAGCGTTTTGAATTATCATATCTAATTCCTCTTCAATTATTGTACTTAATTAACGGACTAATACCTGTCCCGATGGCAGTACCAATAAGAGCAGATACGGAATAGATACCAATTGCCATTCCATCCCACCGGCCAATTCCAAAAATACTGTATAGAAAGAGACCGGAAAATATGACAATGAGAGCTGCAGAGACAATATACAAAACCACTCGTTTTATAAACTTTGCTAATAAACAAATGAATGTGGCAACAAAAAAACAAACTAAAATTATTGGCAGCCAACCCTCCAAATATAGTGCATGCAAGCCATCCACCTCCGATACTTATTTTAATGCGGATCTCCCAATTGCTCCTCATTTTACTTGCTTTAGAACTTGAACATTTCCTGTTGATCAGTTCCATCCAGTTATTTGAGTTAGCCTTTTTCCTCTAATATATACTTTAACATAATATCCCAAATAACTTTAAGGCAGTCAAAAAAACAGGAGTACAAAATGCTCATTGTTTTGTACTCCTGTTTAGTATTTTCTCTCCCTTTACTGACAACATCAGCATGAAATGGAGCTCTCTTTATTGGATAATATCAAATAACTCTTCTAAATGTTTGATTTCATAGGTTGGCTTTACATCTGTAGGAGTTTTATTCTCACGATTGATCCAGACGCTTTTAATTCCTGCCCTGTTAGCACCTAATATATCTGTCATTAAGTTATCACCAACCATGATTGCATCATCTTTATCTGCTTTTGCTGTTTCAAGAACATGTTCAAAAATGCTCGGATCAGGTTTCCCTTTACCAAAGTCGCCGGAAATAATGATATAATCAAAATAAGGTCTTAGTTCAGGTGTGATCGTTAATTTTGTGTTTTGCAGATCAGGAGATCCATTTGTTAACATAATTAACTGATAGTTTCCCTGCAATTTTTTTAATACGTCAAATGTTTCCTCATAAACGAAAGGATTCTTTTTACGGTTTTCCGGAAACTGTTCAGCTAAATAAGCACCATATTCAGCATCATCTATCCCAACCTGCTTCAAACCGTTTGTCCAGGCATCTTTTCGATAGGTTGGTACAATCTCTGCCATCTTTTTAAAATATGTATGATCATCAAGGAAATTTCCCCAAAGACCTTCAAATGGATTGATTCCGATCATCTGGGTAAATTCATATGTTTCATAGCTTTGGTATAATTCTCTGGCCTGCTCTCTTACGGCAGCTTCCAGTTCCTCCTGATCGACCCCATACTTATCTGCTGCCAGCTGGCAAGTCGCTGCAAAGGCTTCTTTCACACTTCTTTTATCCCATAACAACGTGTCATCAAGGTCAAAAATAATCGTTTTTACCATATTCATTCCTCCTCCTGTCATTTCTCTACCGTTCTTATTATAATAGAAAGATGGGTAATTCGCATAGGATTAAATAAAGAGGTTCTGATAGCATGAAAGGGATACTTCGTTTATAATGCTAAGATATATGGGTTCATTTTAGGGGGACAGGTAATGAAAGAAAATTCGATAAATAAAAACTACTTCTTCTATATAATAATGTATATCATGTTATTATTAATTTGTGGACTGATTCCGTTAATGCAAATGATCTTGATCTTCCTGCTGCCGATACCAGTCGTGCTGTTAGTGTTACAGTATAACCGGAATTTATTATCCCTCTCAATCGGTGTTATCATTATTTTCAGTATCATTGTTTTTCCCGTTTTATCGATACCGAATAGTATGATTGCCGTCTTAAGCGGGCTATTGATAGGTTTTTCCATGAAAAAACAGCAGCATCCATACGAAACCTGGTCTAAAGGGACAATGGGTTATTTACTTGGTTTAGTTGGTGTATATGTATTTATAGAGGCAGCATTGGGAATTTCCATTAAAGATTCATTTACAAATGCAATGGATGACTCCATTCAAATGACAGAGCAAATTATTCAGATGATTGGAATACCTCAATTATCTGCGGATGATCTGAATTTAATCAGGGAGCAAATGTTAGCATTCCTGCAGCTGCTTCCAGTCGTAATGGTTGCCATATCGATGGTGCTTGCGATAATCACCCAATGGCTTTGTTACAAATGGGTGAATAAAACAAATGAAGAAAAGCTCTCTTTTCCGCCATTTCGAGAGTTCCAGCTGCCCAAACTGATATTATGGATCTATTTTCTGACATTGATCTTTTCTCTCTTTAGTGCGGAAAACGGGATTAGCCAGATGATATTAGTGAATGTATCAAATTTAGCGGGAATTTTATTGATTTTACAAGGTTTGTCATTCATTTTTCATTACAGTTATGTGAAGAATAAATCGAAGGCACTCCCTGTTATGAGTATTATCATCGTCATATTTTTTCCGGTGATGGGGCTTTATTTGGCTCGAATCTTAGGTATAATTGATTTAGGATTCGAATTGAAAAAGAGAGTTTCTGAGTAAGATACGTATGCTTTAGTTAGGAGCTGAAAGAAATGCCGTTAGAATTCTTCAAGAAACCTAAAATAGGCAGACATATTATAGGCATTTATCTATTATCCTTTATTCTGTTAGTCATATTATTTTACTATCATTGGATCTTAGGTATTGTAATGAGTGTTTTTTATACTATTTCGTTATATTACAGTATAAAGAAAGAAGAACAATTAGTTAATCAGACAGAGGCATATATCTCTACTATATCTTACAGGGTAAAAAAGGTAGGAGAGGAAGCTCTGCTGGAAATGCCTTTCGGGATTGTCCTCTACGGAGAAGAAAATCAGATTGAGTGGGCGAATCCGTATATGAATCAGTTTTCCGAAGAAGAAACACTGGTAGGGGAAGATCTGGAGATATTATCAGATGAGATTATACCTCAAATGAAAGATACTAATAAAGAGAGCTTCTGGCTGCATATCAATAACTCTGACTACCAGGTTTATAACAAAAGGGACGACCGGCTGTTATACTTCTTTGATCGCACCAGACAAACAGAATTACAGCAGCTTTATCATCAGGAAAGGACCGTGCTTGGTATTATCTTCCTCGACAATTATGAGGAGATTACACAGAATATGGATGATACAGCAAAGAGCCAGATAAATTCCCAGGTAACTTCACACTTGAATAACTGGTCGAATGAGAATGGGATTTATTTAAAAAGGATTTCACAGGAACGCTTTCTGGCAGTATTTAATCAACAGATCCTGGAACAACTGGAGAAATCCAAGTTCGAAATACTCGATAATGTAAGGGAGCTGATCACAGACAGTAGTGTTCCGCTTACCCTAAGTATCGGGATTGGACTGGGCAGTGAAACATTGCCATCATTAGGTGAGCTAACTCAATCAAGTCTTGACCTGGCATTAGGCCGGGGTGGTGACCAGGTTGTTGTGAAAGATGAACAATCAGGGAAAGTCCGTTTTTACGGCGGAAAAACAAATCCGATGGAGAAGCGGACAAGAGTAAGAGCACGGGTTATTTCCCATGCATTGAAAGAGTTAGTAAAAGAAAGCGATCAGGTGCTCATTATGGGGCACAGGGCGCCAGATATGGATTCTGTTGGTGCATCAATCGGCGTATTGAAGATTGCTTTGGCTAATGATGTGGAAGGTTTTGTCGTTCTTGATGAAAATGATATTGATACAGGTGTCCAGCGGCTGGTTGATGAAATTAAAGAAGATGACGAACTATGGTCACATTTCATTGACCCTGAATCCGCACTGGATATTGTAACAAAGGATACACTGCTTGTTGTGGTAGATACACATAAGCCTTCCATTACCATTGAAGAAAAGCTTGTTAATAAAACAGAGCGTGTCGTTGTGATCGATCATCACAGAAGAGGAGAAGAATTTATTGAGGATCCTACACTTGTTTATATGGAACCATATGCCTCTTCGACTGCAGAGCTTGTAACAGAGCTGCTGGAATATCAGCCGAATAAATTAAAGCTGAATATGCTTGAGTCAACAGCACTGCTTGCAGGAATTATTGTTGATACAAAGAGTTTCACATTAAGAACAGGTTCGAGAACGTTTGATGCAGCTTCCTATTTGCGCTCACGAGGAGCAGATACCGTTCTTGTACAGAAGTTCCTCAAAGAGGACCTTGATATTTATGTGAAACGGAGCCGTTTAATCGAGAATACGAACATCTATCGCGGAAATCTTGCTATTTCTGTTGGAAATTACAGAGAAACTTATGGACCTGTCGTCATCGCACAAGCTGCAGACACTTTATTAACTATGACAGGGATCGAAGCTTCATTTGTTATTTCTGAGCGGCAGGATGGAAGAATTGGTATAAGTGCCCGCTCACTTGGCAAAGTCAATGTTCAGGTAATTATGGAAAAAATGAACGGCGGCGGTCATTTAACGAATGCTGCCACACAACTTGACGATATGTCTGTTATTGATGTATATGAGTGGCTAAAAGAGATAATTGATGAGTATTACGAAGGAGGAGATCAGGAATGAAAGTAATCTTAACACAAGACGTTAAAGGAAAAGGGAAAAAAGGTGAGGTAAAAAACGTATCTGACGGATATGCAAGAAATTTCCTTTTCAAAAATAACATGGCAGTTGAAGCAAATCAGGCAAATATGAGTGCATTAAAAGCACAGAAAAACAAACAGGCAAAACAGGAAGAAGAAATAGTGAATGAGGCAAAACAGTTAAAAGAAAAGCTGGAAAAACTGGAAGTAAAGCTTACTGCCAAATCAGGTGATGGGGGACGATTATTCGGCTCCATTACAAGTAAACAGATTGCAGAAGAGTTAAAAAAATCCCATAATATAAAAATGGACAAGCGTAAAATTGAATTAGACCAGCCAATCCGTTCTCTAGGATATACAAATGTACCAGTAAAACTTCATCCCGAAGTCTCAGGAACAATAAAAGTACACGTTGTAGAAGCATAAAAATGAAGCTGGGATAAAATATTTTATTAGCACAATAATCCGAACTATTGTCGTCAAATAGTTCGGATTATTCTTCTTGAATGAGATGTTCTACCATCGCTCCGCAAAGACACTCGCTTTCACCCAAGGGCATAAGTGCGACATCTACTCAAGTAAAAATCGCTTTTGTAGTGTCTTCTTTACTGCGGGCAAGGCTTCGTTACACCGTCATCATTTGGTTTTGAGTAAATTGATTTAATTTAGTACACGCATCATTTTTTTTACGTCAAAAAATTACCATAGCTTTTCTTTGCAGAAATTTATATAATAGTATTCTTATAGATATATATCCTGAGAGGTGAAATAAATGAGTGATGCATTACAAGGCCGGACACCACCACAGAATATGGAAGCAGAACAAGCAGTATTAGGTGCGATTTTTTTAGAGCCTGATGCGCTCTCAACTGCTTCCGAAATTTTGCTGCCCGAAGATTTCTACAGGGCAAGCCACCAGATCATTTTCCGTGTAATGATGACATTAGCGGACAAAGGTGAACCGATCGATATTGTAACAGTAACGACCAGTTTGTCGAATAATAAACAACTGGACGATGTCGGCGGTGTTTCTTATTTAAGTGATTTAGCAAATGCAGTGCCGACAGCCGCAAACATTGTTTACTATTGCAGGATTGTTGAAGAGAAATCCATTCTGCGCAGGTTGATCAGGACGGCAACAGATATTGTAACAGACAGTTTTGACAAAGAAGATGAAGTAGAAGAAGTATTGAACGAATCGGAACGCCGTATTCTGGAAGTTTCGAACCGGAAAAATTCTTCAGCTTTTAAAAATATAAAAGATGTATTAATAGATGTGTATGATAATATAGATCAATTGCATAAAAATAAAGGGGAAGTTACTGGAATTGCGACAGGCTTCCGCGATTTGGACCGGATTACATCAGGGTTCCAGCGTAATGACTTAATTATCGTTGCAGCAAGACCATCTGTTGGTAAGACCGCCTTCGCACTTAATATAGCTCAAAATGTAGCGATCCGGACAGATGAAAATGTAGCGATATTCAGTCTTGAAATGGGGGCAGATCAGTTAGTTTCACGTATGCTTTGTGCGGAGGGAAATATTGATGCCCAAAGATTAAGAACAGGTGCATTAGAAGAGGAAGATTGGCGTAAACTATCTCTTGCGATGGGAAGTTTGTCAAATGCAGGGATTTTTATCGATGATACACCAGGTATCCGGGTTAGTGAAATCCGTTCGAAATGCCGAAGATTGAAACAGGAGCACGGACTTGGCATGATCTTAATTGATTATCTGCAGCTTATTCAGGGTAGTATTAATTCAAAAGAGAACCGTCAGCAGGAGGTTTCTGAAATTTCCCGTTCATTAAAAGGACTGGCAAGGGAATTAAACGTTCCTCTTATTGCCCTGTCTCAGTTATCCCGTGGTGTGGAATCAAGACAGGATAAACGACCGATGATGTCCGATTTACGTGAATCGGGAAGTATTGAGCAGGATGCAGATATTGTTGGATTTTTATACAGAGATGATTATTATGACAAAGAATCTGAGAAACAGAACATTATAGAAATCATTCTGGCAAAACAGCGGAACGGTCCTGTTGGTACAGTAGAGCTTGCCTTTGTAAAGGAATATAATAAGTTTGTTGATTTGGAGCACAGATACCAGGACAGTGATATACCACCAGCATAAGACCAGTATAGTTTTCTATACATGGTCTTATTTTTTTATGAACATTAACTGGGAACTTTGTAATATGCGTTAATAGAAAAGCGGGGGCATTTCTCGTGTCATATTTTTCTAAATTGCATTAATCGGTCCGTTCCTTTCTAAAAATGTTAATTGTTTTGCCATATAGTGTGGGGAGTAGGTCATTCCGGTTTGTACCCAGTATTTGATTAATCCAATACTTGCGGCTGCTACATAATGGACAACAATATCTCTTGGGACTTTAGCGTTATTTTCATTTGGAGCCAGCTGGGCTAAAGTATCGGCTACAAAATGCTGGATACTGATAGTCATTTGATTCTGAAATAAAGTAATGCCATTTTCACCTAGCATGGTTTTAAAAAAAGATTGGTGGTCGTACACGAACTGAAAAAGTTGTAAGTAAACACTGTTAGTTTCATCTTTGTGTGTGACTAATTCTTCCCGTTTATTAGGTGCTACTGCTTCAATAAAATCTTTTAACATAGTATCGATTGTTTGTTCTAGCAAATCATATTTATCATGGTAATGCTGATAAAATGTGACCCTATTTATTTCTGCCTTTTCTGCAAGATTTCTCACTGTAATTGCCTCAAATCCCTTAACCTCAATTAATTCAATTAATGCCTCCTTTAAAAATTTCCGTGTTTTTTTCACTCTTGGATCTACCTTTTTCATTACAATTACCCCCAAATTGTTAATTATTACAGATAAAAATTACATTAATTTCGAATGTGTTGTTTTTACTACAAAATGCTATCAATCATCTATTGTACGGCCTTTATGGTCTATTTATAATGAGATTATACAACACGTTGTAGTAAAAACATACACTATGTAAATTTTATAGAAGGAGAAGAGGGAGTATTTTATGAAGAAAGTACAAACAGATGTGATTGTTGTAGGGGCTGGTCCGTCGGGTTTAATGGCAGCAAATCAATTGAGCCATTATCAAATCGACTATGTTTGTATCGAAAAAGAAAAGAATCGCTCTGTTTTTTCAAAAGCAATGGGTATCCATGCAAGAACACTAGAAATGCTGGATTTGCTTGGAATTACTGATTCATTTATCGAGCGTGGCTACCCGGGACATGGGGCAAAACTATATATGGGCGAACAAAAGGCATCTTTATTAGCCTTGCATCAAATCGAAAGCAGATTTCCCTATATGCTTGCTATTCCTCAAACAGAAACCGAAGAGATACTTGAAAACCATCTTAATAACAAAGGTGGAGCAATTAATAGAGGAGAAGAACTAATAGATGTAATAAATAATAATGAAAGTGTTGTTGTAACAGTAGTAAAAGATGGTGAGATAATCGAGTATCAGGGACAATATCTACTCGCATGTGACGGTGCCCACAGTAAGGTAAGAGAGAGGTTAGGGGTTGAATTTATCGGGGATAAAGAAGGAAAGACATTTTTTCTTGGAGACGTGGAAACATCAACAGTGGATCATTCCATGATCACTGGTTTTATTAATGAAAGAGGTGCAATTGTTTTTTTCCCATATCTGAATGGAACATTTCGAGTAGTAGGACTAGATCTTTCCATACAAGGAAAAAGAAAAAAACATGATAAACTTTTATTACAAGAATTGAAACAAAGTATTGATTACGTAGCAAATACATCGATTGAGATCGATGATGCAAAGTGGCTCACTTATTTTGGAACCGCCCATAAGCAAGTGAAAAATTATCAGTATGGTCGCGTCTTTTTTGTTGGAGATGCAGCCCATATTCATAATCCGCTTGGAGGCCAGGGGATGAATTTAGGTTTACAAGATGCAACAAACATCTGCTGGAAACTTTCAACGGTTATAAAAGAACATGCAGAAACAGCATTACTTGAAACCTATGATCAAGAACGACGGCCGATAGCAAAGGATATTCTACAACAGACCAGCCGTTTATTAAGGTTTATATCGACAAAAGCAACAGTTGGGAAGTTTCGAAATTATTTGACGAAAGGGTTGTTAACAAGTTCCAGAATTCAATATCATATTGCCAATAACTTATCTCATATTAAATATCATTATGATTCCACACCCATCAATAAAAGGTTGGCAGACTCCCGGTTGAAAATGAACAGTTTACAAGCTGGTGACAGAATTCCAGATATTTTATTTTTATATAAAGAAGTACCAGATAGAAGGTTATATCATTTGCTGCAAGAACAGTCATTTCTTTGTTTTGTCTATATGGAAGAACAAACAGGAGATGTCATAAGGTATGCCAACCTTCTGGAAGAGCAAATATCCAGTAAATTTGGTGACTTGGTACAAACATTTCTTGTAGTCAAAGGTGGGGTTCCAAATATGGAGGGCAATCAACTGCCGGTTATTTATGATGTTTACAGAGAATTTGAACAGAAACTTACGTTACGTAATGGCCATACTATGTTTATCCGTCCTGATGCCCATGTAGGGTTTCATACTATAGAACAGGATAATGAGGCGATTCTCGCTCGCATGCACAAATTTCTTAATAAAGCACCACATTAGGCGGATTTTTACTAGTGAAGAAATGGACTAAGAGCAATAGAGCATTCATATATTGAATGTTCTATTTTTGTGTGAAGAACGGACGTATTATTGAAGTCATGTTAAGGGATAACCACTAAGTTCGGAGCCGTACTAATTTGTACCAATTCCACTTTATACGAACAATGCAGATGATAATCAGAAAAATGTTCGTGTGTAAAATTGACATTGGCCAGTTTGATTGATAAAATTATTAACGTGTTAATAAAATGATTAGGCGGAGGTGCCGTATATGTCTTCAGTAGTAGTAGTGGGAACACAGTGGGGAGACGAAGGTAAAGGAAAGATTACAGATTTTCTTTCACAAAATGCGGAAGTTGTAGCAAGATACCAAGGTGGAAATAACGCAGGTCATACAATTAAATTTGATGGGATTACATATAAATTGCACTTGATTCCTTCAGGGATCTTCTTTGATGATAAAATTTGTGTATTAGGAAATGGAATGGTTATCGATCCGAAAGCACTAGTAGAAGAATTAGCATATTTGCATGACAAAGGTGTGAGTACAGATAATTTACGTATCAGCAATCGCGCTCATGTCATCTTGCCATATCACTTAAAATTAGATGCACTTCAGGAAGATGAAAAAGGTGTTAATAAAATCGGTACAACACGTAAAGGGATCGGTCCTGCTTATATGGACAAAGCAGCTCGTGTCGGTATCCGAATTGCAGACCTTTTAGACAAGGAAGCTTTTAAAGAGAAGCTTGAGAGTAACCTGAAAGAGAAAAACCGTCTGTTTGAAAAAGTATACGAAACAGATTTAGTGAAAATAGAAGATATTTTAGAAGAATATTATGAATATGGTCAGCAGATTAAAAAATACGTTGTCGATACATCTGTTGTGTTAAATGACGCATTAGATGACGGCAGACGTGTATTATTTGAGGGTGCACAAGGTGTTATGCTGGATATCGACCAGGGTACGTATCCTTTCGTTACATCATCCAATCCGATTGCAGGTGGTGTAACAATCGGTTCCGGTGTTGGCCCGTCAAAAATTAACCATGTTGTTGGTGTATCGAAAGCCTACACAACACGTGTTGGTGATGGACCATTCCCGACAGAGCTTGAGAATGAAGTTGGTGACCGCATCCGTGAAGTAGGGAATGAGTATGGGACAACAACAGGACGCCCTCGCCGTGTAGGCTGGTTTGACAGTGTTGTTGTAAGACATGCCCGCCGTGTCAGCGGAATTACGGACCTTTCTTTAAACTCTATTGATGTTCTTACAGGAATTGAAACATTAAAGATATGTACTTCTTACAAGTATAAGGGTGAGATTATGGAGGAATTCCCTGCAAGCTTGAAAGTCCTTGCAGAATGTGAGCCGGTATATGAGGAGCTTCCAGGTTGGACGGAAGATATTACGGGTGTAAAAAATCTCCATGAACTTCCGGAAAATGCACGTCATTATTTAGAACGAGTGTCACAACTGACAGGTATTCCTTTATCTATTTTCTCTGTTGGACCAGACCGTTCACAGACAAATGTAGTACGAAGTGTTTACAGCTAAATAGAATGCATAATGGATAAACCGGGCGATAATAATCGTCCGGTTTTTTTGGCAGGATACGAACACTTATTTTTAATTTTCTGCCATTTAAATATAGTTTCTCCGTCTTTTCTCTTATATTTCCTTCATTTTTGATTAATCGACAAAACTTATGTTAATTTATGGAAGTTATTATACAGTTATGTTACATTACGGTGTAAAGCCTTTTCACCTAATATTGTTATATGTTACCTTAATAAAGGTGATTCATTCGAATTAAAGATATTAATGGATCATTTTAGGGAAATAGGAGGAAAAGCACGATGCGAGAAAGTAAAATCCAGAATATAAAGAAAACAGTTAGAAACACAATGCTAGCTGGTTTAATAGGATTCGGTATTGCCGCTCCAACTGTATCCGCTGATGAAACAGCATTATCGGAAATCTATCATGTATATGTAGATGGAGAGCATATCGGAATAGTAGATGACCAGCAGCAAATTGCTAACTTTGTAGAACGCAAGCTAGAAAACTTAAAAGAAGAAACTCAACATTCAGAATATACGTATACAATTGATGAGAACATTACATATGTTCCAGAAACAGTTTTTACCGCTCAGACAACAGAAACGGAAGTAATTGATTACTTAGAAGAAGAATTGACGGTAAAAGTGGAAGCAAGTGCACTAATTGTTGGCGGTGAAACAGTTGGTTACTTCGCCAATGAGAAAGAAGCAGAACAGGTAATTCAGGCATATAAAGAAAAATTCGTCAGTGCAGAAGTTTTAGACAGACTTGAAAACAGTTCTGAATCTGAAGCAATATCTGTTGGAGAGTCACGAATTACGGATGTCAGTTTAACGGCAGATTTTTCAACAAAGGATGAGAAAGTGGCAGCAGCTGAAGTGTTAACAGTTCAGGAAGGGTTGACACTTTTAGAAAAAGGTACGCTGGAAAACAAAAAATATACTGTAGCGGAAGGCGATGTTCTTGGTTCCATTGCATCCAAACATGATCTGACGCTGGATCAGTTAATGGAGCTTAACCCGGGGTTGACTGAAGACTCTTTAATCCAGATTGGCGATGAGCTGAATGTTACGGTATTAAAGCCATTTGTTGAAGTAATAGTAACAGAGGAACAAAAGACAGAAGAGACGATTGAATTTGAAACTGAAATTGAAGAATCAGAATCTATGTACAAAGGCGACGAAGAAGTAAAGCAGGAAGGTTCTGACGGCGAGAAAGAAGTACAATACCAAATCCAGAAAATTAATGGAAAAACAGTTAACAAAGAAGTAGTGAAAGAAACGGTTACGAAAGAAGCTGTTAATGAAGTGATTGTGAAAGGAACAAAAGTAGTTCCATCACGCGGATCTGGAGATTTTCACTGGCCGGCAGTCGGTGGCTACATTTCCAGCCATATGGGTGAACGTTGGGGCTCACACCATAAAGGCATCGATATTGCAGGTGTAGGCGACCGTTCCATCTTAGCAGCTGATAACGGAACAGTAGTTTCAGCAGGTTGGGATAACGGCGGTTATGGCAACAAAATAGTTATTGACCATAACAATGGATATCGCACCGTTTACGCACATCTATCTTCAATCAGTGTTTCTGCTGGTCAAACAGTGGAAAAAGGCAGTACGATCGGTGTAATGGGTACAACAGGTAACTCTACTGGTATCCATCTCCATTTCGAAGTATATCAAAATGGTTCATTAATTAATCCAGCCGGTCTTTTCTAGAACATATAATATATTTACCCTAAAATGATAATTTTAAACCCTTGTTACCGCATAGTAGCAGGGGTTTTTCGTTTCAATATCACTACAGCCAGAAGACCCGATTATTAGAACAACCGCTCATTGATAATCATTCTATCATTTTTGCTGATTGGAAATGATTTGTTAAGCGGATTAAATGGAGAAGAAAAGACATTTGAGCAAATATCAGTTAAAATAGATAATTAGGAAAGTATACTAAAAACATTTTATATAAAAAAGGACGTGCTTTTATGAGTCAGAAAATATTAGTTGTAGATGATGAAAAGCCGATTGCCGATATATTAAAGTTCAACTTAGAAAAAGAAGGCTATGATGTAATTTGCGCATATGACGGGGATCAGGCGATAGAATATGCGATCAATGAAAACCCTGATTTAATTCTGCTGGATATCATGCTGCCAAACAAGGATGGAAATGAAGTCTGCCGTGAGGTAAGAAAAACACACAGCATGCCAATTATTATGCTGACAGCAAAAGATGCAGAAATAGATAAAGTCCTGGGACTGGAACTAGGTGCTGATGATTATGTGACCAAACCTTTCAGTAATCGTGAACTTATTGCAAGGGTGAAGGCGAATCTCAGAAGACTGAATCAGGAACCGGATCAGCAAAAACGTGATACAAATGATATTACAATTGGTTCCTTAGTGATTCATCCGGATGCCTATACTGTCACAAGAGATGGAAATTATATTGAGTTAACACACCGTGAGTTTGAATTGCTCCATTACTTGGCACGGCATATTGGGCAGGTAATGACACGGGAACACCTTTTAGAAACCGTCTGGGGATATGATTATTACGGAGATGTCCGCACAGTAGATGTTACGGTGCGACGTTTACGTGAGAAAATTGAAGACAACCCAAGTAATCCTTTATGGATTGTTACACGAAGAGGTGTCGGTTATTATTTGCGGAATCCTGAGCAGGAGTAATCTTTCATGAATAGAGTAGGTTTCTTTCAATCGATTCGACTGAAGATAATTATTGTTTTGATACTGTTTCTGTTATTAGCTATTCAGGTTGTTGGGGCGTATTTCGTTAACAAGCTTGAGGATAACCTGAATAAGAACTTTGAAAGCAATTTTGAGGAAAGGGTGCAGATACTTGTAACCAACCTTGAGGAAGTGTTAACGAAAGATAGAACTGGAGATGAAGATGGCCCGACATTGCAGGATGAAGTAAAGGATATTATCAACAGGTACTCTGCTGATATTTTTACAGATTTGCAGGTAGTGGATACCCAGTTGCGTGTAATAGGGGCTGACGGTAGACTTGAACGGATTGGGAAAAGGGTCACAGGTGACAGTAATATAAGCGTAGCCCTCCAGTTTGACCAGCAGGAGGAGGAATTATTCCGCAATCAGTATAATAATGATCGAACATTAAGGCGGACGGTTCCGATTGTTGATAGTGAAACCGGCAACCCTGTAGGTGTGTTGCAAGTGGATGCGTCAATTGAGGAAATATATACTCTATTAGAAAATGTGACACAGATATTCCTTAATGCAACCATGCTGGCAATTGTTGTGTCGATTGTACTCGGTTTTCTTGTTGCACGGTCGATTACGAAACCAATCACCGAGATGCGAAAGCAGGCAATGATAATGGCACGGGGAGACTTCTCGAAAAAAGTTAACGTATATGGAGCAGATGAAATTGGCCAATTGGCGATTACCTTCAACAATATGAATGATCGGTTAAAGCTTGCTAACCAGACGACGGAAGAAGAAAGACGCAAACTGAGCTCAGTACTCTCCAATATGTCCGATGGGGTAATTGCGACAGATGAAAATGGGGCAATTACATTAATTAACGGCCCTGCTTCCAACATGATCGGCATTGCTCCTGAAGAGGCAAAAGGCCAAATGATCGTAGAAGTTCTGCAAATGGAAGACAAGGTAATTGATGTAAAAGAGCTGGAAGAGACAGGATCTCTGACCATTGATTTTAGTACAGATGAGGAATTATTTTTAGTGAAGGCAAATTTTTCTATTGTTCAGGATGAAGAGGAAACATTTACGGGTCTTATTACAGTTATTAGTGATGTAACCGAACAGGAAAAAGTGGAAAGAGAACGACGGGAATTTGTTTCCAATGTATCCCATGAACTGCGGACACCACTCACAACAATGAAAAGTTACATCGAAGCATTAAACGAGGGTGCATGGGAAGATAAAGAATTGGCACCACATTTCTTAAATGTCACTCAAAATGAGACAGACCGGATGATCCGTCTTGTGAATGATTTACTTCAATTATCGAAGATGGATCATAAAGATAAGACAATGAATAAAGAACAGACAGACCTTGTCCCGTTAGTTCATCATATTCTGGACAGGTTTGATATGAATAAGACAGAACTGATCGATATCGAAAGAAAAGTACCTGATGAGAAAATTGAGGTCTGGATTGATACAGATAAGATTACCCAGGTTATCGATAATATTATGTCAAATGCGATAAAGTACTCTCCGGAAGGTGGTAAAATTACTTTCCAGTTAATCAGAGAGCGAAAGCGGATTAAAATCAGCATACAGGATCAGGGGCTGGGAATTGCAAGAGAAAAGGTAGACAAGATCTTTGAGCGTTTCTACCGGGTAGATAAAGCAAGATCGCGTGAATTAGGTGGTACTGGTTTAGGACTTGCCATTTCCAAGGAAATTATCGAAGCACATCATGGTCATATCTGGGCCAACAGTAAAGAAGGACAAGGCACAACCATCTATTTTACACTACCACTAATGAATTTAAAGCGGGGTGGTAGAAGATGAAATTCGAATTAGCGAAAACGATTATTCTCACCTTTCTTGTTGGACTAAGCTTTCTGTTAACATTAGCGATATGGAATTATGACCGTGCCTATGAGGTTGCTGAAGATGCTGATCAGACAACAGAAGCAGAATTGGCAGGCATGGAGGAAAATAAAAAGAATTTGATTGAGCCATATCAGATTGTCTTTCATACAAATGGAACGACTGTAGGATACGAAAATAAAAAAGAAGAACTTGAAATATTCGACTATGTTTCCAATCTTCATTTATACGACTTTAAGATGCTTGAGGAAAATAACCGGATCGATGAGTCTGTTGATTATGTGGAACTTGTTTTTCCGACATCCATGCCATCAAGCTATATAGCTGAAATCATTTCTACTGAGGGACCAGTATCCATCGATACCCAGTTTAAAAGCATTAAACTCTTTTTAGACGAAAACAGAGACTCTAATCAAATCATCTTTGAAAACAGTGATCCTTACGGAATTGATATAAGGGCAAATATCCAGAACATGCCACAAGTGATTGAACATTTTAACCAATTGCTGCTTGTGGGGGATTTTATCACATATTTGCCTGTCGAAGTGCGCAATAGCCAGACGATATATATCCCGAAAGATGCAAATATTAAAGGGAAGAAGTTTCGTTACACTACGATCAGCCCGGATACACAGACGTTCCAAAGTATCTTTTTCCAAAACCCTCAGGATGTGGCAAATTCACCGAACCCTGAAGGTGGCCAGACTTATTCAGATGGAACAAGGCAAATGGTAGTCAGAGGATATTTTATGGAATTTACTGATTTTTCAACTGATGACATCACACAAAATGAACAGATGGAAGGTACTGCCATACAGGGGATTGGAGACCAGCTTCTCACTAATTCGTTAGAGCACATTAATTCACACAATGGCTGGTTTACAGAGAAGTCAGAGAACATTAAGTACCGTTTATATGATCTGAATACATCTTTACGTAATATAAAGTACCGGATGGTCTATAATAATTACCCTGTTTTCTCATCAAATTCCCTTGAGGATATTGCTACAATGTCACTGGAGTACCGCAATGGCAAAGTTTTTAAATATACGAGACCACTGATGATATTAGCACAGTCATATGACCGGTCAGACAGAAAACTGATGAGTGCGGAGGAACTGGTAGCTTTTCTTGAAGAAAGCGAGCAGTATGAAATGAACCGGATATTAAATATCCAGTTAGGTTACCGGATTGAACAGCAGGAGCAGGTATATGATCTAATCCCGACATGGTGTGTGGAAACATATAATGGCTGGGAGATTATAACGAGGGATATGGTTGTAGATCAAGGAGGGCAGAGAAATGCAGTGGGGACAAATTAAAACACTTTTCATTTTATGCTTTCTTATCCTTGATATTTTCTTATTACAGCAATTCATTAAAAATCAGCAGACAGTATCTGTTTTACCCGAAGCATCGTTAGAAGAGAATATCCAGGGGAATATTGAAGGACTTGATAACATTCCTGAGGAACCTACAGAGGCGTCGATGCTTTATGCACAGCGGAAAGAACTGTCAGAGGACGATATGACTGCCCTTGAGGAATTACCAAACCAGGACATGCTAATCATCGAGGATCACCTGATCATCTCAAGATTTGATGATCCTGTTGCTTTCGATATTGACGAAGCCGGAGATAACATTGTAGAGAACATCTGGAATGATGAAAGTTATGACCTGGAAAATTATATTCTTGATGAAAAGACAAACACGTATCTATTTTTTCAAAAAATAGATCACCCGATTTTTTATAATTTGAGTGGTGTCCTGATGATTCATGTCAATGAGGATGGTGACATGACTTCATATGTCCAGACAATCCTCGAGAAAGCAGAAGAGCAGCCTGAAGAAAAATATGGTCTGGCAAATCCAATGAAAGTTATCTCAGATTTGTTCAGACGTAACAGCATTCAGTCAGGTTCTACTATATCAAAAATGGAATTTGGCTATCACAACTTATTGCCATTACCAAATGGTGTACAAGTATTAATCCCTACATGGGGAGTGGAAGTAAATGACTCTGAATATTATTATGCAAACGCAGTAGAGGGACATATTTCAACAAGAGACGAGAACGAATTTGTTTCAGAAATGAGAAATGATATACAGGAGTATGTCGTAAGTGATATTGGGGCGATTCAGCCATTGGACCCTGATTGGGAACAGCAGGATATCACACAGTTTCTGAATCAATTGCTACAGAATATCGAGTTATCAGATGGAGTGAACTAGAATGACCTTTCAATTTAGTGTTTTAGCTTCCGGAAGTACGGGGAATGCTTTCTATATAGGAACAGATAAGGAAAAAATATTAGTAGACGCAGGTTTAAGCGGAAAAGAAATGACAAGGCTTTTTGAAGAAGTGGATATTGACCCAGGACAACTTTCCAAGATATTAGTTACACATGAACATAGTGACCATATTAAGGGTCTTGGTATCTTCGCAAGAAAGTATAATTTACCGATCTATGCCAATGAGAAAACATGGAAAGCTATGGAGAATTCCATCGGGAAAATAACAACAGACCAAAAGTTTTTATTCAATATGGAAGAAACTAAGACATTTGGTGATATAGATGTGGAATCATTTGCAGTGTCACATGATGCGGCTGATCCGATGTTTTATGCCTTTCATCATAACGGGAAAAAAGTGGCCCTTGTCACTGACTTAGGCTATGTGTCAGAAAGAATTAAGAAAACAGTAGAAGGTGCAGATGCCCTTATTTTTGAAGCAAATCATGATGTGGAAATGCTCCGGATGGGTCGCTATCCATGGAGTGTGAAGCGGAGAATCCTCGGTGATTCCGGCCACGTATCAAACGAAGATTGTGCACTTGCACTGAAAGATATAATTGATGACAAAACAAAACGTATTTATTTGGCACATTTAAGTAAAGATAATAATATGAAGGAATTAGCACGCATGTCGGTAGAGCATGGCCTGAACGACTACGGTTTTTCTGTTGGCGATCATATCAGTTTACATGATACAGATCCGAAAGTGCCTACACCTTTATATGATGTTGGTTAATTTCTTAGCATATTATAAGGATAATCAATAAAAAATGGCAAAGGGTGACCAAATTGGGATACTATGATGATCATTATCCAAGACAAAAAAGCAGAAAAAGCAACTGGATGATTCCTTTAGTTATTGGTCTGGTACTTGGTGCGTTTTTATTTGCGCTCGTATTGCCTGCCCTTGTAAAAAATGATTTGTTACCATATGAAGTGATCATTGGGGAAAAACAAGCAATAAATGCAGACCAGGATGGTAATGAAGATCCTAATAATGTGCCATCAGATGTCCAGAATGTCCAGGTTGATATTTCATCAAATATAACGGACATTGTGACAGAAGTTTCACCGGCAGTCGTAGGTGTTGTAAATATTCAGTCACAATCAAATTTATGGTTTCAGGAACAGTCCGGTGAATTAGGTACAGGATCTGGAGTGATTTACAAAATTGATGGAGACAAAGCGTTCATTGTAACAAACCACCATGTGATCCAGGGTGCAGACCAGGTAGAGATTGTATTATCTGATGAGGAAAAAGTGGAAGCACAGTTAATCGGAAGTGACATGTATACAGATTTAGCTGTTGTGGAAATGGATGCAAATCATGCGGAAAAAGCAATTGAACTGGGGCAATCAGATAATGTCCATGTCGGAGAGCCTGCAATTGCGATTGGTAATCCTCTCGGAATGTATTTGTCTGGTTCTGTAACCCAGGGGATTATCAGCGGGAAGCAGCGTGCAATCCCACAGGACTTTAATGGAGACGGAAGAGCAGACTGGCAGTCAGAAGTTATCCAGACAGATGCAGCAATTAACCCCGGAAACAGTGGCGGGGCATTAATAAATATGCAAGGGCAATTAATCGGAATTAATTCAATGAAAATTGCTGAATCATCTGTAGAAGGTATCGGATTTGCGATCCCGATCGATGATGCCAGACCAATTATCGAAGAATTAGAACAAACAGGGGAAGTAACCAGACCATTCTTGGGAGTAGAGGCATATTCCTTAAATGAGGTAGCAGAAATCGAATGGGAAAGAAGTTTAAACTTACCTGATGAGGTGGAGCAAGGAATATATATCCGAAGTGTGGAACCATTGTCACCTGCCGATGAAGGCGGATTACAGGCATATGATGTGATTACAGAACTAGATGGAGAGCCTGTTGGAGACATTGTTGATTTAAGAAAACACCTATATGAAAAGAAAACAGTAGGAGAAGCACTAACCGTTGTTTTTTACCGGGAGGGTGAAAAACAGGAAACAACCGTTGAGTTAACAACGTTAGCGTATGAATAAGAAGTGTGGATAAAAGTGAGCAACAAGCTTTTATCCACACTTTTATTTTGTTTATCCACAAACTGTGGATGACATGTGAATAGATGTATGTATATTGTACTAGAATTTATGTTCTGTACAATATATGTACACGGAAATGTGGGTATGTGGATAAGTTTGTGGATATGTGATGAATTTCGTTATTAACATGTGAATAATTATAGGGATTCAGGACGTTATGTGGATAAATTGGAGGATCTAGTTTGATTTTTACACAGGATGATAGTATCTTTAGATGAGTATGAATCATAGATGAGGTGATGGAATAATGTATAAAGAACCAATTTTCTTGCAGCCGGTATTTCAGGAACGGATTTGGGGCGGGAAAAAGTTACACACAGAATTTCACTACGCGATACCATATGAACGGACTGGAGAAGCATGGGCCATTTCCGCACATCCGAACGGACCTAGCAAGATCATCAATGGTCCTTTAGAAGGGAAAAATCTGCTTGACGCATGGGAAAATCATGGAGAGCTTTTTAATAAATCAAGTGATAATAATGAGGCATATCCATTATTGATAAAAATCCTTGATGCAGATGATAACTTATCTGTACAGGTTCATCCTGATGATAAATATGCCCGTGAACAGGCAAATGAAGCATACGGAAAAACGGAATGCTGGTATGTGCTGAGTGCAGAAAAAGGATCAGAATTAATTATCGGCCATCATGCCCAGACAAAAGAAGAATTAGAGGCACTTATAGATGATGGAAAATGGGATGAGCTATTGCGGAAAGTACCTGTAAAAGCAGGTGATTTTGTTTATGTGCCAAGTGGTACGATTCACGCGATTGGCAAGGGAATTGTCATATTAGAAACACAGCAGAGTTCTGACATCACTTATCGGGTATATGATTATAATCGGACAGACGCAGTAGGAAATACAAGAGAACTGCACCTGAAGCAGGCTAAGGAAGTAACGACAGTTCCACATGAGACCCCTCAGTTAAATCAGACAGTTGAAAAAAATCAGGGATTGGTTAGCAAAAAGCTGGTGGAGGAGAAGTATTTTACCGTTTACCACTGGAAGCTGGAAGGATCTGTTGAAAAAGTAAGGGATAATGATTTTCTTCAGGTAAGCCTTGTCGAAGGTGAAGCTGTAGTAACAGTAAATGGACAAAGTTATACGATTAAAAAAGGCGATCACTTTATCATCCCGGCGACAGTGGACAAATACAAATTAGAAGGCAATGGAGAATTTATTGTTTCACATACATAAACTATTTTATAGAAAAATCGCCCCAATGGTAATGGGGGGCGGTTTTTTTATATCCTTTCTTGTAAATACAAACATTTAATTTTCCGAAAGATATTTATAGCTGAAGTACAAGATGATGAAGACATGATTATTCAGCAACTAAGGAAATGCGTAATTGAAAAGCCCAGAAAGCAGGAACGGAAACGCTACGCAAGGAAATCGGTGCCTCTTTAGTGCTGCTGAAAGCCATCGCATGAGGGGAAAGTAGGAGCGAAGAAGTTCGGATGCGTTCTGAAAGCCATCGCGTCGGGAAAAATTGGAGCGAAGAAGTTCGGAGGTGATCTGAAAGCCATCGCGTCGGGAAAA
>NZ_FOGL01000020.1:0-10896 GCF_900111195.1 Gracilibacillus ureilyticus | reverse complement strand
GAGAAAAAATCGTAGCGAGGCCTTCATGGGTGCACCATGTGTCATATGGCCTAACATTCAAAAAGCAGCGAGAATCAAATTAAACAACATGGTAAACGGAACAATTATAAAAACCAGTCTTTGAATTCTTGATGGAGGTACCAGGCGAATTATATTGTCCGGAACCATTTTTGCTACTATTTTAGCTGGTTATGTTATCCCAGCATCTCTACCTTTTCTAAAAACTCCTCTACCTGCCTACGATGATGGTTATCATGCCAAACAAAACTGCAGAAATAGTTAAAAATCGAATTGGGATACCCGGAATATTGGTCAATGTCCTCTCCATTTATCCGAAATGTAATAGAAAAATCGTCGTGTGGAATTTTTTTAAGACGGCTAATTAATTCCTCTCTTTTATGTACCTGTTCGTTGATAACTTGTTGTTGTGAAATACCTGATAAGGCATAGGCGGATGCCTTCTGGTTTAATGTGTCAAAATCAATACTCGAGATGTCGGCATCTTGTTTCATTTTCGGCAGCATTTCAGCCATTATGTACTCATCCCAAAATGCAATATGTGTAATAATCTCTGCTGTTGACCATTTACCCTCAGCAATCGGCTCAAAGAAAAGTTTCCCCTCAATCCTCTGAAGAGACACCACCCATTCTTTGTATTGTTCAAAGTCATTTATTAAATCGTTCACTGTATACATTTTTTCTCCACCTCCTGCCTATATTATTTCGACCTTCTGAGTGATATCTCCTTTATTTTTCGTCCAATTCATAGGCGCTAGCTTCGTTCTCCTGATAAGGGGTCAGGAAAGTATGCTGGGCAGCTGTGTGGAGATCTCTCCAGATCCTGTTAAGGTTCGAATGCTGCATAACCATTTCCATACCCATATAGCGGAACAGATTTTGCGAACAAGTTATGGCAGTGGATGCTGCTTTTTTGCAGACATGGGAGACTTCTTCGATTGTTTCCTTGGATATGGGCTGTTGCTGAACATGCATTTGCCAAACATTATTAACGTTCTCATAATAAGCAGATTCCGCATTCTCCCATCTTTTCATTTCTTTTTGCCATTTATTGATCACAAATTGATATTTATTGAACTCCCCTTTGTTCCATTTGCTTTTATTTTGTTCAGCAATTGCTTTTACTTCATCAAGGAAGTGCTTTCCGATCCCGAGGACCACAGCAGCAAATGAAGCTTCAGAAAATGGAACAAAAGGGAAGCTATGTACGTCTACTCTGAAATGATTTTGCCTTTCAAAAATTGAAAATGTACGCTCTGCCGGTACCAGTTGCTGGTCTACTTTTATAGAGTGGCTGCTTGTTGCAACAAGGCCAAATGCATTCCAATCATGTAAAACCTCTACCTGATCTGGGAGCAGAATAAATGAAACAATTTCTGTATTTCCCGCGTCTTCTACGACAGTTGGCAGTGAAAATAGTGGCATACGGGGAACCGCTGCAAAATTTCCACTCACCTGTAACAAGATAACCTTGCTCTGTCCTGACTGCCTTTCCGCCAGGATGCCCGCTGCCTGCGATTACCGCATTGTCTGGTGAGAAGCTGTCTTTGGCGATATCTTCCCTGAAACATGGAGAAAACATCCCACCACCTGATCCGATCGTAATCGCCCAGCCAAAATTGCCGTCAATGGAAGATGCTTCCTGAAATATTTTTAAAGCCGTTGGCAGATCCATTGCTCTTCCGCCAAGTGATTCGGAGACAAATAATTTGAAAAGTTTCTTTTTATAGATGATATCAAGTACTGAGTCTGGTAATGCTTTAGTTGTTTCGATTTCTGCCAGATTTTCTTTGATTTGCTGAGACTCCTGATTGGTAAATTCCATTATTTTAGCTCTCCTCTTTTCATTTGTTCGAAAAAACACCCCAGCTGTGTACAGTGGGGTGCTCACCCTTATGAAAGGATTTCGTTAATTCTCTTCATTTCTTCATCACTGAAATCCATGTTACTTAATGCTTTTACATTTTCCTCGATCTGACTTGCCCGGCTTGCACCGATCAGGGCAGACACGACAGACTTCTGCTGTAAAACCCAGACAAGTGCCATCTGTGCGAGTGACTGGCCTCTCTCTGCAGCTAAATCATTTAGACTGTTCACTTTCTCTAATACAGTGGAAGAGATATCCTTTTCATTTAAAAACGGGATATAATCTTTCGCAGCACGGGAATCATCTGGAATGCCGTTTAAATATTTATTAGTAAGCAGACCTTGTGCTAATGGAACAAATGCAATACAGCCGACTCCATTGTCCTCCAGTACATCTGTCAGGCCATTTTCAATTTTCCGGTCAAGCATCGAATAAGCTGCCTGGTGGATAATAAATGGTGTCTTTTGATCTTGTAAAATCTTCACAGCCTGTTTTGTCTGTTCAGCATCATAATTAGAAATACCGACATATAATGCTTTCCCTTGACGGACGATTTGGTCAAGGGCAGCCATCGTTTCTTCCAGCGGGGTATTCGGATCAGGTCTGTGATGGTAGAAAATATCCACATAGTCGAGTCCCATTCTCTTTAAGCTCTGGTCAAGGCTTGCGATCAAATACTTACGCGAGCCCCAATCACCATAGGGACCATCCCACATTTTGAAGCCCGCTTTTGTTGAAATAATCATTTCATCCCGGTATGCGGCCATATCTTCTTTTAAAATACGACCAAAGTTTATTTCTGCGGAACCCGGCGGTGGACCATAGTTATTAGCTAAGTCAAAATGAGTAATCCCTAAATCAAACGCTTTAAAAAGCATCTCTTTTTGATTTTCAATCGAATCATTGTCACTGAAGTTATTCCACAGTCCTAAGGAAATAGCGGGTAATTGAATCCCTGATGACCCGCACCGGTTATAGGTCATCTCCTTGTATCGATCGTTGTTCGCAACATATGTCATTAAAATCCCTCCTCTTAATAGCCAACTTCCACAGCAGCATTAACAATATACATCAGGTCATTTTTATCATCTTTATCTTCAAGAATAATTCCTGAGGTTGTAGCCATTCCGCCATCAATTATATCAACGGTAACTGTACCGTAAGGAATTTCCTTCTTCACTTTTTCGATGTCTACTTTGTCCTTATCCATAGGTACAGCAAGTCTGACATTGACTTTCATGTTATGTAGGTTCTGTTCCGGCAGGTAATCCTTTATTCCTGGCATTGAATTATAGTGTATTGCATTTTCCACTGCACGCAGGCATGCCTTTGTGACATTCTGTCCGTGCACATCAATTCCTGTACCTGTTTCGACGAAAATAATCTTTTCCATGTAATCGTCTCCATTCCTTTTTTGTAATCATGTATTTTTAGATTAAGTGATAAATGCAGGAAAATCAAATGAGTCCACTCGTTCCTGAAGCAAGTTTCTGGTAGAATAGCAGGAAAACACAGCAAGGTAAAAGGAAGCTAAACAGATCTTGTCGAAATTTCCCCATGTTTCCTTATTTATTTCCCAGGAAATAATAAGCTGTCTGGAAATGGCAAAATCAAATGGGAAATCGGGTGCTTCTGAGTATAACGATTCGTTACTGCTCACCAGGGTATAGTATGATACAAGAAAAAAGGATGTGGAGATATGCCTAAAATGAAACCTGTAGTCGCCATTGCTGGAGCAAGCGGTTATATTGGCCAAAATTTGCTTTCCAAACTGAGCGGACGCATGAAGATAATTGGACTCTCCCGAAATGGGAACAAACATGAAGATACAGAAGATGTCACCTGGCGCTCCTGTGACCTTTTTTCACTGAGGGATGCAGAAAAGGGTCTAGAGGGTGCGGACATTGCCGTATATCTGGTCCATTCTATGATACCATCAGCCAAACTTACTCAGGGCCATTTTGCTGACATGGACGTTATACTTGCTGATAACTTCGCACAGGCGGCTAAAAAGCAGGGTGTTAAAAAAATTATCTATCTCGGCGGCATTGTGCCAAAAGGAGAAGAAAAGCTGTCCGCCCACCTGAAAAGCAGGCTGGAAGTAGAACGTATTCTAAGGGCATATGGAACACCAGTGACAGCATTACGGGCAGGATTAATTGTCGGGCCAAAGGGTTCCTCTTTCCCGATTCTCGCAAAGCTTGTTAAACGTCTGCCTGTTATGATTTTGCCAAAATGGACAAGAACCAGGACACAGCCGATTGCTTTAAAAGATGTGTTGCGGTCCCTGGATAAAACTGTTTCAGACGAGAAGAGTGTAAATGATTCCTATGATCTCGGGGGCCCGGAGGTTTTAACATACCGCGAGATGATGGAACAAATCGCAGAAGTGCTGGGGAAAAAACGAAGAATGTATGATGTTCCTTTTTTCTCCTTATATCTTTCCCGCCTCTGGTTAAGCTTGATTACACAAACACCAAAGGAAACTGTTTATCCGCTGCTTTATAGCCTGAAGCACCCGTTGACTGTACAAAGAGAAGAAGAAGGAATCAGTGACGGGAAAATTTCTTTTAAAGAAGCGGCTGCATATTCCCTGAGAGAAGCAGACAATAATAAACACAAGTTATTAAAGAAACCGGAAATCGGGCCACTCAAGCGGGATGTCCGCTCTGTCCAACGGATTCCTCTTCCTGAAGGTTACCGTGCGGGTGAAGTGGCAAGATATTATGTTCAATGGCTGGAAAACTTCCTCAACCCGTGGGTGCAGACAACTGTTGATGATGAGCTCAACTGTCAGATCGGCTGGATAGGCAGTAAAGCGCCATTGCTCGAACTTACCTATGCACCCGACCGAAGCACAGAAGACCGTGCCCTATATTATATTAGCGGCGGCTTCTTAACAGACACAAGCAAGAATGAAAGAGGACGATTGGAATTCAGGAAAATCCCGGAAGCAAATGAGCTGATTATCGCCATTCATGATTATCATCCATCCCTGCCGTGGTTTATCTATAAATACACCCAGGCAAATGTCCATCTGTTTGTTATGGCATGTTTCCGCCATCATATGAAGCAGATAGACAAGAAGCAAAAGGAAGAGCTACCGATATGAGAAAAAGCGATACTTTCATGGTATTGCTTTTTTCGCTCGGTGGAAAAGTTTATGCATAGTAGAAATTTTAACATTCCAATATAATAGGAGACTATCTGATATCCAGCCCCAGCATGGAAGCAAAGTGAATCGCCTGGTCTTGAGACACGATGCAGCCTTTTAAATCCTCCATTTTGACAACAAGCGTTTCAAAGTGGGAAGTACTAATATCAATCCCTTTTAGCTTAGTAGAATCGAAATTTGTCCCAGTCAGATCACAGTAAGAATAAATTGTTTTTGCCAGTTTACAATTGAAAAAATCTGCATTCTGAAGGTTCGATTCGCTGAATTGTGTTTTTTCAAACTTGGAGTCACCGAAATTGCACAGGGATAACACACAATTTTCAAATGAAACATTGCCAAATCGCCCCTCAATAAACTGCACGCCTAATAGCTTACAGTTCTTGAATGCAACCCGATGGATGCTCGCAGTACTTAAGTCAGCATTGGACAGGTCACAATTTTCAAAAAGAACATCTGTAATGTCGATATTTTCAAATGACGTATGTTGAAAAGTGGATTGTTTAATCACCATATTATTTAAGTGAACACGATCCAGCAACTCGTTATCAAAATGGGACCCTTCAATTTCTATGTTACTAAGGTGTGGGTCTTCTTCATAGAGAATATCCTGGAAGTTCCCCTGTGGTAATTCAGCGGGTATATTCGGTTTAGTTAATTTCATAGTTTTCCCCTTTATTTTTAAATGGAATCCAATATTTTTTACTATAATTAGTATATCATTTTAAGGAAAAATTCGGCATTAGCTACATTATAATTGTGGTAAACTAGAGAAGATAAAAGAGCAAAGGATGACACTGCAATGAAAATAACCATTGTAACAGTTGGAAAATTAAAAGAAAAATACCTCAAGCAAGGTATTCAGGAATATATGAAACGGCTCACTACATATGCCAAGGTAGAGATTGCCGAAGTGGCTGATGAAAAGGCACCAGAAAATATGAGTGAAGTAGAAATGCTTGAAGTGAAACGAAAAGAAGGCGATCGTATCCTTTCCCATATTAGCCAGGATACCTATGTTATTACACTTGAGATTAATGGGAAGATGCTGAGTTCTGAACAGCTAGCAGCTAAAATGGACGAGCTGGCAACTTACGGAAAAAGTAAGATAGCTTTTGTGATCGGCGGGTCATTGGGTATCAGTGAAGAAGTGCAGCAGCGGAGTGATTTGGCTCTGTCTTTTTCTAAGATGACTTTTCCGCATCAGGTGATGAGGTTGATTTTGTTGGAGCAGGTTTATCGGGGGTTTCGGATTAATCGGGGGGAACCGTACCATAAATAGAGGCAAAAACTTTTGTAAATAAGGTGGTAATTCTTTATCGGAAGCGGGTATTGAAAACGTGTTTTCATTATCCGTTTCACGATATAACAAATGGATAAGTATAAAGGTTTTGGATATGTTGATTTCTTTAAAATCAAAGTCGAGTTCAATTTCATTAATTGTTCGTGATTTTTCTTTTAGTTGTTTAATCGTTATTTTGTTAATAAGATGTTGAAGCAACCGCTTCTTATTCTCCCTTGAAGACTTTTTATACATTAAGAGAAATTGTTTTAGTAGTATTTCAATTAGTTCGGGCTGTATAATCTTTGAATCAGTAGTGCTTAACTCAACGGATATATCATTTTTCTTTTGCTGCAATTCCTCTTTTTCATTACTGACTTTCTGTAGTCTTTCTTGAAGAATTGCTGTCGGTATAGTGTTCTTTTCAAATGCTTCCATATAACGGTCTTGTACTGACTCTATTTCGGACAAGCGTTCTTCGATATTTTCTAATTCCTTATTAAGCTGACTATGTGAGTAAACTGAATTCGAGTTTATATCTTGTAGCGTTTTATATAACTTATTCTTAGAAAGTATTGTTTCGATTCTATTTATAACTGAATCCTCTGCATCATACGCTTTAATTGAATTCGCCCTACATGCAGATGATCCTTTATTGTGGAAGTCACCACAAACATAATAGCGATGCTTTCGTTTTGTTCCGTCTTTTCGAGTGTGAGTAGTGATTGATGGAACCATCCCTTTTCCACAATCAGGGCAACGCAATAGACCACTTAATAGGAAAGGTTCATTTGATTGTCGTTGCTTAAAGGATTTACTTTTTCTTCTTGCTTGAACAATACTCCATAGTTCATCTGATATAATGGCCTCATGTTGACCATCAACAAGGATAGGATTAGGATTTTTTCCTCTTCTTCGTTTTGTATCCCAATTCTCAAATTGTAACCATCTGATTTTACCAATGTAGATAACGTTGTCTAAGATTTGTGCTACACCATTGATGGAAAAGTAACGATTACGTTTAGTTTTATAGCCTGCTTGATTTAAGTGATTGGAAATTGCTCTTAATCCTTTGCCATTCGCATACATAGTAAAGATTAACTTTACTACTTCTGCTTCCTTATGATTGACAACAAGTTTTTTCTTATCAGTATGGTCGTAACCAAATACAACACCACCATTCCACAAACCTTCCAAAGCTCTTTGTTTCATACCAAGTTTAACGTTTTCTGATAGCGTGTTGCGTTCCATTTCCGCAATGGAAGCCATGAGTTGTACAACTAAACGACCGATCGGGGTTCCGGTATCAAAGTTTTCAGAGTAGGAAATAAATTTAACCCCGTAATCCTCAAATTTATCTAATAGTTTGAGTGTGTCTAACATATTTCGTGAGAGACGGGATATTTTCCAAACAATAACAGCCTGGAATTTGTCCTTTTCCACATCTACTACTAGCCTTTGCATTGCAGGTCGACCTTTTATGTTTTTACCGCTTATTCCCTCATCCACGTACTCTGCTGCTATTTGCCATCCATATAACTGTGTATATTGGCGTAAGGTATGTAATTGAGCAGAGATACTGTATCCCTCAGTCACTTGCTCTTCTGTGCTTACACGACAATAAATTGCTACGCTTCTGATTTCTTTCAAGTGTATAGCCTCCTTTCAAAATAATTCTAAGACTTAGACACAAAAAAGGAAAGGAGGTTATCCTTTCCTTCTATGCAGACTGATAAAATTGTGAAATGTATTCTAAATCAAACTTAAATTTAATCTCTTTGATAGTCCTTTCTTTTGTTGAATTCCCTCGATTCACATATATGCTATCAATAAAGGAGTGAAGAATCTTCTTTTTATCTTCATTAGAAATCACCTCAAAGAACACTTCTAACTTTTCAATAGCAAATGAAACATTCTCAACTAAATTAGGTTTTTGTCGTTGCTCTAATTGCTTTTCAAGAGTGTTGAGAAATTGGAAGAGTTTACTCTCCTCATTCCGAATATCCTTCATTTGTTGTCTAAAAGTTACTTCATCAAGGACATCATCACTTCTCCAAGAAATAATGTTGCTTTTTTTCTTTGTCAAACGTTGAAGTTCTATCTTTATATCTTTAATTTTGTGTTCAATGGGTTCTACTTCACTAGAGATGGTAGACATTGCAGTGTTTGTAATGGGGACTGTAAGATTTAGCGATTTTAATGTTTTGTAAAAGTAGTTGAATACGAATTGTTCTGCGTATTCCTTGTTGATAAGGTTAGATGAACATGCACATTTTCCGCTGTTTTTGTTTCTACTACATTGATAGTATTTATACTTTTTGCTACTGTTACCTTGAACCATTGGGGATCCACATTCAGGGCATTTTATCAGCCCAGATAAGGGATATGATCCGGGATGCAGTTTTTCGGGAATATAACTTTTAATTCGCAGTATTTTTTGGGTCTCATTCCAAAGGTTATCATCGATAATTCTAGTGTGTTTTCCTTTTTGATAATCTCCTCTCCATTTTACTTCTCCAATATAGATTCTATTGTTAAGAATCGTTTTTACAGCCGTGATAGTCCATTGTTTTCCATTTTTCGTTTGTATATTTTGCTCATTGAGGTTTGATGCAATTTTGCGGTACCCCCACTGGTCAATAGCATACTTTTCAAAGATATATTTCACTACTTTTGCTTCATTAGGGTCTAATTTGAGTTCCTTGTTTTCGGTGTAATATCCATATATCTTTCCACCATTAAGATTACCACTCTCATGATTTTTCTCCATCCCTGTTGAGGTACGAAATTTGATCATGTCCCTCTCAAGTTCCGCAACTAAAGACATGATATGATACAGTAGTTTCGCATTTTTGTCTCTGGTATCTATATTGTCTGCGATACAGATTAAGTGTTTGTTTGCCTCGGTGATTCTTTTATAGATGTATAGGGCATCAAGATTATCTCTTGAAATACGATCAGATTTGAATACGACAACATAATCAATATCTTCTTCTTTATCAAACGCATGATGATACATTTCTTTAAACATTTTTCTATCCTTCATATTTTCAGCAGAATGTGCCCCTTCATCATAAATATGGACAAGGGTTAGTTGATGTTTTTTGCAGTATTTTTCAATTTCCTCTTTTTGCTTATCTATAGATGTGTTGTCTAATTGTTTATCTGTGCTTACACGCACATATCCTATAGCTCTTGGCATGGGTAAATTCCTCCTATTTGGCAGTAACTACTTTTTCAAATTCAGTTTCATATTTAAGGAACATTTCAGACATGAGGTTAATGAAAGATTTGGCTTTAACTTTATCAAGTTCTTCTTCTGTCAATAATTGTAGTTCGAACTCTTCGTTGTAATCAATGGATGGGGTTTTCTTCATAGTTGATGTTTCCTTTCATGTTGAGGATTTCTTTCGTGGAATTTTTTTATATTGAGGGATAGAGTATGTTGCTCCCCTATGTATATAACTCTACTTGACTATCAAATCAAAGTAAAAATAATTAGGTTCTACCTTGCTTGAAAGAGTTTCCAATTTATGGTCTTTCATCTTGTGGTGATAAGAATTTCTATTGTGGAATAACTCATTTCCTAATTACATAGCATGAAAAATCAATTGCCTATCAGGTGGTTGATTAATACATTAAATATGGGTGGTTTCGGGAAAAAAACTTCTCTCGTTATCTATGAAAATAGGAGAAAAACGCTGGAAATGAGAGATATAAAGAAGAAGTAAGGTTTTTATGAACTTCCCGCTAAACACACGAAGGAGGAACTAAAATGTTACACACTGCACGTTTTTATATCGACTTAGCAAAAGATGAAGCCTACTTAATCGAGAGAAATCTAGGTATAACATTGGAGCAGCTTAAATATAAGGTTGGAAAGAAATTTGTGGGAATTACTGCATGGGTTATCCAAAAATATGGAATAAGGCTATTCTTTACAGTTGATTTTGTTAAGCTATTGAATAAATCAAATATTCAAGAAGCAGATTATGAACAAATTGAAAGAAAGATTGATGAATTTATCTTATTTGTTTTTCATGATGCTTCTTTCCTCGACCGTATCTGTATGACTAGATTGGATTATCGACGAGATGTACAAATACCCATGGTAGAAAGGGAACTGCTACTCTCTTTATATAGAAAGACTACATCAAAACATCGTCATCAAGTAAAGGATTTGAGATATAAAACCACATTATATTTCAACAGCAAAAGCATAATTAGTTGTGTGTACGGTAAGCCCGAATTATAAAAAAATAAGCGTACCTTCGAGTACGCATCACAAATAGCCGTATATTCTGATTTTTTTAATCGAATAACGGCTATTTCATTTATTTGCTACATTCTTCCTGAATCATTTTTGACCAGGGCATATATTGATCTAAAATTTCAGGGTTTTGTTGGAGACTGAAATTTGGTAGATCCGTAAAAAGTTTCTTTATATATTCATAGAAATCAACGCCGTTACTTTTGGTAGTTTCAGCGATACTCAAACAAATGGCATTCGCTTTTGCACCAGCTTCACTTACACTAAAAAGCCAATTTTTTCTTCCT
>NZ_FOGL01000010.1:69744-142452 GCF_900111195.1 Gracilibacillus ureilyticus | reverse complement strand
GAGGAGATAAAGGAAACACGGTGAAGAATGAACCGATGTTGACTTATCGTACGAGGTGAGGGAAGGGCACTAGTTTCTGGGTACTCTAGGCTAGACAGCTAAATTTATCAAGTGAAATTGTTTGATCCTTGTCTAACTTCTTATCTAGTTTTGATGGTATATGGTAGTTCAACTAAGACCGTCACTTCCATGTGACAACGTTGATCGACCTACATCCTGTAGGTCTGGTGACGATAGCGGAGAGGTCACACCTGTTCCCATGCCGAACACAGTAGTTAAGCTCTCCAGCGCCCATGGTAGTTGGGGCTTTGCCCCTGCGAGAGTAGGACGTTGCCAGGCAACAGAAAAAACCTTTAAGGGATACTTTCTCTTAAAGGTTTTTTCGTGTTTATTCGATAAACCGGAAGCAATACCACGCTTAAAAGCTTCAAAAGTGGATTCACTAATTTAAAATGTTAATATAGAGATAAACTCGGGTAGTAATATAGACGAGGAGGATTGTTATGACAAAGAAAAAATTAGTGATAAATTCAGATCTTGATGAAAAGTTAATCAAAGAAATCCAGCAGGAAATTCCGGACTGGCAAGTAATTGCACACAAGGATCCAGAGAAAATCACACAAGACCTTGCTGAAGCAGAAATTGTACTACATTGGAAGAGGGCAGCAGAGCAAACATTGCTTGCCAACAGAGATCTAAAATGGGTTCAAACTTTTAGCGCAGGAGTCAACAGCCTCCCATTGGATCGTTTAATACAAAATAATGTGAAATTAACCAGTGCCAATGGGGTTCATGGATATCCGATATCTGAAACTATTTTTGCTTTGATGCTTGCTTTAACAAGGAAAATTCATACATATGTCCGCCAGCAAAAAGAGAAAACATGGCACAAAGCTGATATAAAATTAGAAATTCATCAGAAAACAATCGGAATTTTAGGCGTTGGTGCTATTGGCAGGGAGACTGCAAGAATTTCAAAAGCATTTGGCATGAAAGTCCTTGGAATGCGCCATTCAGGAAAAAACATAGAGGATGTTGATGAAATGTTTACCCCAGATCAATTATCAGATCTTCTGCCAAAATGTGATTATGTTGTAATAACTCTTCCATTAACAGATGAAACAACTGGAATGTTTGGAAAAGAAGCTTTCAGGCAAATGAAAAACAGTGCATTTCTTATCAATATCGGTCGAGGTAAGATAATAAATGAGAAAGAGCTTATTCAGGCATTAGAAAATGGTGAAATAGCTGGTGCTGGACTGGATGTTTTTGAAAAAGAACCGTTATCAGAAGACAGTTCCTTATGGGAGATGGAGAATGTGATAATAACCCCTCATACGGCAGGAGCTACTGAACATTATGACGAGCGGGTAATTAGGGATATATTTATACCGAATTTAAGGGAATATCTTGAATCAGATGCCCCTACCCTTAATGTGGTTGATTATGAAAAGGGCTATTAATTCACTTTGGTTATAAAAAGTTTATTTAATTGCACAGGTGATTTTGTATTAGCAGGAAAATCACATACTAGCTGCTAGCTATTACAGAAAAAGGAGTCTTTTATTTGAGTGCACAACAGAAAAAAGAAAAAATTTGGACGAAGGATTTTGTGCTGATTTGTCTGGCTAATTTTTTTATCTTTTTAGGTTTTCAAATGACACTGCCGACGATCCCGTTATTTGTTCAGCAATTAGGAGGATCAGATCAGTTTATTGGTCTAATAACAGGGATTTTTACATTTTCTGCATTGCTTTTAAGACCAACTGCAGGCCACTCCCTAGAAACAAAAGGAAGACAGTTTGTTTATATGATTGGTCTTGGTATTTTCGTTGTCTCTATTGGTTCCTATGCATTTATAACAAGTATTGTCGTTCTGTTTATGATGCGGATAGTACAAGGCTTAGGATGGGGGTTTTCCACAACAGCTACTGGTACTATAGCTACAGATTTAATTCCGGAATCAAGACGAGGGGAAGGGATGGGGTATTTCGGATTATCGGGCAATATCGCTCTTGCAGCTGGTCCGGTACTGGGCCTCACCTTATATAAGCATATCTCCTTTACTTTGTTATTCTTAATATGTGCAGCTTTAGGGATCATCGCATTCTTATTATCCAGTCAGATTTCCTATAAGCCTGTAGATCCTGAGGCAAGAAAAGTAGTTCCTCCAAGGTTTGATGTAATGGAAAAAAGCGCATTAAGGCCATCTCTGTTATTATTTTTTATTACCTTTTGTTTTGGCGGGATCGCATCTTTTTTACCGTTATATACAGATCAGGAGGGGATTGCGGGGATAGAAGCGTATTTTCTCATTTATGCTATCTTCTTAATGATAACAAGAGCCTTTGCGGGCCAGTTGTATGACAGGAAAGGGCACATTGCCGTATTTATACCTGGAGCGTTTCTAATCTTTGTGGCAATGTTTCTATTAACATGGCTGCCAAATTCAATGGTACTGTATATCGCTGCAGCACTTTACGGCTTAGGATTTGGAACAGTTCAGCCTGCTCTTCAGGCATGGGCTGTTAATCAATCGCCGGAAAACCGTAAAGGGATGGCAAATGCCACTTTCTTTTCCTTTTTTGATTTAGGAGTGGGCATTGGCGCGATCGGTTTTGGTTTTATTGCTTCAGCATTTGGTTACATGTACATATACGCGGCAGGTGCTGTTTCTGTTGTAATTTCGATAATATTATATATATTGCTGTTACTAAAGGACAGAAAGATTAAACAGCATGAATTGGTCTGACTGGAAACTTAATGAAAGCTGGTATATAAGATCGGCTATCTGCCGATGTATAAATGGCAGATGTCGATCTTTTCTTCAAACATGAGCCTGGAATTATCATTAGGATGGTCTCAAAGAAGGGGCTGAAATCATCATTTATTGTAGGATCTTTCTAACATAAAATGGATTGCCTCATCTACATCTGTCGTATATAACAATGTTTTCTCATAGTCAGTAGTTAATTCTTCTTCTACTTTGAAGTAATCCTCAATGGTAAGCATACCAAAGAAGTTTTTCCATTTATGTTTTTTCTCCATTGCTTTATAGTTTTCTTTTAATTGTTCCGTATCAAAATCAAGAATTGCAAGTCCGGGAAAATTAACCTCACGATCAGGGAACTTTTGAGTGATCATTTTTTTATATTCTTCTGTCATCTGCATACTTTGTGTAACGCCCAGCATTTCTCCTTCAATTAACAATCTGTCTGTTATTTGATCGTAAATTTCTTCGTCATAGTCACTTTCGTAAAAAATAGTTACAGCATAATTATCTTCATGCTCTTCTTCCCGTTTTTTTCGTAAAAACAAGTGTATAACCTCCTGTTATATGAAAATAAAAAGGATACCCCTCTATACTTAGGAGATATCCTTTTCTGGATTAATTTAGTTTCAAACGGTAAGAAAACTCATCTAGCACTTTATCCTGGAAGTAAGACGAATCTCCTTTTGTTCCATCATAAGATGTGCGGAAATATCCAGTATAGAAATTATGTTTGTATGTACCTGGCTCTGTCTCTTCTAAGATAATTGTTTCTGTCTGGATAACTTTATTATTCTGATTGATTACCTGGAAAGTAGCTGTAGCTTTTTCTTTCAAAGGCTCTGTAATGGTGTATAGTATTTCTCCATCAGTATATGTAACGCTCACTACATCATGAATCGGCACTCTCGCATTAGGAGTAGCAGCATATTCAATTACCTCTATACCGTCCTTAGCCAATTTGACTGATTGATCTTCTTCTTTCAGATCCACACGATAATTTTCTGCATCCCAGCCGACTTCATAGCCTAATGCTTCACTTACAACTCTAAGTGGTACATAAGTGCGCTGATTGTAAATAATCAGCGGATTAGAAGACGTGTCAATATTTTCCCTTACATTTACTATTTGTACGTATGATGCCAATGTAGCTTTTATTGCTTTATCTGCAGCAAAGACTAGAGAAGGAACAGCAATAAATAAAACTAGTGAGAATATGATAATATATTTGATCTTTTTCAAAATAACCCCTGCATTATAATTTATATGTTAAAATTACCACAATTTTCTTGCTTGTGGTATTAGACTTATTTACTATCTTTCCCGGTTGAAAATAAAAGGCTTACATCAAGAAGTGTGACTAAATACACAGAATTATCCTATCAAATTACCTATAATGAAGTGAGAATTGATACTATTTCGCTAAAGAATACAGCTTTAGAACCGATATTATAGTAAAAGAGAATCTATTTTGAATGCAGGAGGAAAATATGACCAGATCAAAGGAGCTCCAATTAAAAGATATTAAAAAGAAGAATGGATTAACATTAGCTACTTTTTCATTTTCTCTAGTTTGTGCCTTAATTTTAGCTTTCGTGCAGGACGAATCAGTGAAAGGAATGTATTAGGGAATAGAGCTGATAATCCTTATTGCAGGGTATCTGTTAATAAAAAACATAATTAAAGAAGATATAGTATACCCTTATTTTATTGTAGGAGTGTCATTTGTCTTTGCTTATATAGGAATCTATCTCTTCGGAAGTAGTCTCTCTGTATTAGTGATTCTATTCTTTCTATTATTTTTAACAACTATTTTCTTATTATTACCTGTTTTTATAACAGGATTTGCAATGGGCATTGCAGGAATTGTATATAACAGTTTAGCAGCTAATGCTGAGGTACAGTTTTTGAGCGATAATTTGTCCTTGGTTTTGGTCACATACTTATTATCAGGGATAATAGCTGGAGTATTAATTTACCTTAACAGAAATCAATTTAAACAGATCGAATCAATGTTGGAAAAATCAGAAGAAGAGTCATTAGAGAAAGAAAAGAACCAGAAAACTCTCGAACGACATGTAGACAGTATTACGGAGAGAATAACTGGTGTAAACCAAAAGGTGCAAAGCAATGTGGAATCACAAACAGAAATCTCTCAGGCCATTTCTGAAATAACTACAGGCAGTACAGTACAGAACGAGAAAATATCAAATATTGCTCACAGTCTTCAAAATATGCTTGCACAGGCATTAAAGATGCTAAATGAAACAGGCTCACTCAAACAGGATTTTGAAAGTGCGATGGAAACTTCATATAATGGGGATGCGATTTCCAAAGAGTTATCACAAAGCATGAGTGAGTTTGATCAGCATATACAAGATTTGAGTCGTGCATTTCAGTCTTTATCCAATAATATAAGAGAAACGAATTCATTCTCACAGGATATTATCGATGTTAGTCAGCAGACAAATCTTCTTGCATTAAATGCATCCATTGAGGCAGCTAGAGCTGGGGAAGCTGGTAAAGGGTTTGCGGTAGTTGCAGAGGAAATCAGGAAGCTTGCCGAAGTTACTAACAAAGCGGCTGAAAAAATTACGAGTAACCTGGCTGAAGTCAATGAAACGAACGACTCTGCTTTGGAAATCATGAATGTTAACATTAAAATGGTTCAAAGTAACCAGGACAGAACGGAACAGGTTAACCGGGCATTCAGCGAACTGACGGAACATTTAGAAAATACTAACCATCGCTTCACAAGTTTTCAACAATTGGCTGTAAATGTAAAAGATGATTCCTCTATTATTGAACAGGCAACAAATGAATTAGCTGCCATTATCGAGCAGGCTTCTGCAGCACTTGAAGAAATGAGTGCAACAGTGGAAAATATAAATAATCAAAATGAAACAATTGGTCAGGAAATGAAAGAAACAGAACAGGAAGCAAAGAATATAGTATCAAGCAGGTTAGTTTAAATTTTACTTAATTATGATAATTCACCATCTTATAAAGATAAGGAATCCACAGCAAGGGTTTGCTGTGGATTATTGTTTTAAATGGAAGGAAATGAGAATAATTGATTTAGAATGAACAAAAAGGACTGATGTGATATCGGTCCCTTTTTGGCTAAAAATCATTCGCCATCTTTTTTTCAAAGCATTTAATCGTATCCAGCGGTTTAGGTTCAGCCAGTAAAAAACCCTGCACGATCGAGACACCAATAGATTTAGCCATTTCTAAATCTTCGAGTATTTCGATCCCTTCAAGCACAAATTCTGTTTCCGTATTGAGACAGTATGTAACGATTGAACGAACCATTTCCTGTTTCCGGTTGGAACTTGCCAACTGGTGGGCAAAATACCGGTCCATTTTTACAAAGTCGGGTTGTAACTCGACAATTGCCTGTAATGACGAAACGCCTTTGCCGACATCATCAATAGCAATTAAGAAACCTTTTTCCTTTAACACGGAAACATTGTGTAGTAATGGTATTACATTGTTCATCACATCAGATTCATTGATTTCAATGATCACCTGGTCGGGTCTGAATTTTTTATCAGCCATATATTGATCAAGATATGTAATAAATTTTTCCTGAATCAAATTAGACGGAAATACATTGATCAAGAGTTTTTTTTCATCTGTTGACCTGCATACAAGTTCATTAAACGCTTGCAACGCTTTTCTTATTGAGCGGAGTTCCAGGTCGAAAAACCGGTCTGTCTGACTTGCCTGCTCAAAAAGTATTTCTGGGTTTTTGTACAATTTGGTTCGAAGTAATGCTTCATATCCAATGATTGATAGAGATTCTAGATCATACAATGCTTGGAAATAGTGCTCGAATTTTTCATTATCAATTAAATCGTTCATTTTAGCTTTGGACATGATAACCTCCTAATGAAGAATGTCAACATGATGAATGGTAATATAACATTAATTATATTTTACTAATATTTTACCTTAACTTTATATTAATTTCTACAATAAATTATATGAACCGTAACAGTAGCTTAGAAAGTTCTTCTATTGATGATTTCCCAGGAAATTATCTTAAGGGATATTAGCTGTTGTAAATAAAAAAACACTGAAATTCTCAGTGCTTTTCCAATGTGTCAATGACGCTTATTTAACCATAAAACCCCTGACTTTGCCAGACGAGGCAATAAACCTGTGACAGGTTTCCTGTACATACTTCCAAAACCATCGGATTTACCAAGAGAACCTAGCTGACCTTTTAATTTAATTTCTTTTGGAGTTTTTGGTTCTTGACCATTTAGCACACTGGCAAGTATTTCTCCAATTTGTTCACCTTGAATCCCGGCTAATTGTGCACTTGGTGAATAGGAGGAAGCTGCACAATCTCCTACAACATATATATTTTGCTGGGAAGGAACCTGGTAATATTCATTGACGATTATTTTTTCTTGCCGGTCTTTTTCAAATGGAAGGCTTCGAACTAAATAGTGTGGTCTTACCCCTGCAGTCCATATGATTACGTCACTTTCAATACCTTCACCGTTGTTATAAAAAATTCCTTCAGCAACTAGTTCTACATTGGAGTGATGCAGGATTTTTACATCATTACGTAAGAACCAGTCTTCGACATATTCCTGAACCTTCTCATCAAATGCTGAAAGTACGGAAGCCCCGCGATCTAATAAACGGATGTTTAAATCAGGTCTGCTCTCTCTGATTTCTGAAGCAACTTCAATTCCGCTGAGGCCTGCTCCGACAACCGAGACCTGACTGTAGGCTGCTAGGTTATTTACTTTAATACTAGCCTGCCGTGCTTTCGAAATGGTCTGGACACTTTCTGTATATTCCATTGCACCCTGGATACCATGATAGTTATCTTCACAGCCAAGACCGATAAGTAAATAATCAAATGGGATTGCTTCTTCCTCATTTTTCAAACGGATTCTTTCATTATCAGAGTCTATTTCAATCACTTCGCCAAATATGTAATTGATCTGATGGTGGGTGGGAAAATTAATTCTTACCTCTTTATCAGATTTGGTACCTGCAGCAATTGCATAAAATTCTGTTTTTAACGAGTGGTACGGGTTGCGATCAATAACTGTTATCTCTACATTATTTGGGAGATCATGATCGATCAGCTGGTGTAATGCATTCATACCACCATACCCACCGCCAATTATGACAACTCTTTTCATCTTCAAAACCCCTGTCTATCTATATTTTCAGGTTATTCCTTTTCAAACATCCCTTTACATATCTATAAATAGACTACCAAAAATAGTCTGATAAAACTATATAAAAGACGTAAAATCAAAATGTTTTATTATTCTGAAAATAATGTTCCCATCAATTCCCCTCATATTCTCTTATGTAGGAAAAAGCATAATACTTTGCCTAAAAGTTACCATTCATGATATAACAGAATTAGAATGTTTGAAAGCGTAAACATACGTGGAAGGAGTTTTTATAAATGGAATTATTGAATGTACAAAAGGTAGCAGGAGAAATTAAACAAAATGTGAATAAAGTAGTTGTTGGCCAGGGAGAAACCATTGATTTACTGCTGGTCGCGATGATCTCCTCTGGTCATGTCTTACTCGAGGACGTGCCGGGGACTGGAAAGACACTTATGGCAAAATCCTTAGCGAAGTCCCTTGCCGGCACTTTCAGAAGAATTCAGTTTACTCCTGATTTACTGCCATCAGATATTACAGGAATCCATTTTTACAGCCAGCAAAAAGGTGAATTTGAATTTCGCCAGGGGCCGATATTTACGAATATATTGTTAGCGGACGAAATCAACCGGGCAACTCCAAGAACACAATCCAGTTTACTGGAGAGTATGGAAGAGCGACAAGTGACAATTGATGGGGAGACGCATCAGTTGGCTGAGCCGTTCTTAGTTATTGCCACACAGAATCCAATTGAAAGTCAGGGGACTTTTCCTCTTCCGGAAGCCCAGCTTGATCGTTTTTTGCTGAAAATCCAAATGGGTTACCCATCTAAGGAAGAAGGCATTGAAATACTAAAACGTTTTAAACAAGTGAATCCTTTAGCAGATTTGCAGGAAGTCGTAGATGTAGAAACAATGGTTAGCATGCAAAAAGTGTACAGTCAGGTGGAGGTAAGTGATGATGTTCTTCATTATTTAATGGAAGTCATTGAAAAAACGAGAAACCATGACAATATTGCTTTAGGAGTGAGTCCCCGCGGCAGCCAGGCGTTACTGAAGTGTGTGCAAGTTTATGCACTGTTACAGGGCAGAACTTATGTGATTCCTGATGACATTAAACAAATGGCAATCCCGGTTTTAGGACACCGTATAGTTCTGGCAAATAAGATTGGAGTGAAAGGAAACCAGACAAACAGTGTAATCAAAGAAATTTTAGATAAGGTTCCTGTTCCAACAGAGTCTGAAAAGGATTTGGTGCGGGGATGAATATAGCTTGGGTTATTGTTGTATTATTACTCATTATTGTAGTTCAGGGCATGATTTATAATAAGTGGGGATTGAAAGGAATCACCTACAAAAGAGAGTTTAAACAAAAGACGGTTTTTCAAGGAGAGGTAGTGGAGATGGTGGATCAGATAGCTAACAGGAAACTGTTGCCAATACCATGGATCCGTCTTGAATCAAAAATAAGCCGCTATTTGGCCAATACGTCTGATCAAAAGGAGAATCAGGAAATAGAGGAAGTATTTCACCGGACATTATTCAGTTTGTTACCATATCAGAAGATTACAAGGAGACATCAGTTAACCGCGACAAAAAGAGGTTATTATCCATTAGATACCGTTTCCGTTACAACAGGTGATGCAATTGGTTTCAGTGAATCGTTTGATTCGATTGAAGCTGCTACCGCTGTTACGGTATATCCTTCAATTATTCCTGTTGATGAAATACCGCTCCCCTCTCATAGCTGGTTAGGAGATATTACCGTAAAACGCTGGATTATTGAGGATCCGTTTCTACATGCAGGAGTTCGTGAATATCAAGCTGGTGATCCGTTAAATTCAATCAACTGGAAAGCAACCGCCAGATCCCAGACAATGCAAATTAATAAAAAAGACTACACAGCAGATCATCATTTAATGATTTATGTAAATTTTGATACAAATGAAGATATCCGTCTGCCGATTGAAAAACCGGAATTGATGGAAACAGCACTTTCTTATGCCGCTTCTCTTGCTGCATATACGCTAGAACGTGGAGTAGCAACAGGATTTGGCTGCAATGGTTACTTTGTGGAACCTTTTACAAACACCTTGGAAAGGATTAAACCTTCTGTCAGGACAGAACCATCTAACAGTGGCAGCCAGCTGGATTATATACTGGACACGATTGCCAAAGTGAAAATGGACCGGAGCAGAAATTTCCGCGCATTTCTGGAAGAGGATCTTGAACAGGGGATGAGTGATACAGATATTATCATATTCACCAGCCAATTGTCTGAAAGGGTTGAAATTAAGATTCGTCAATTAGAGCAACTTGGAAATGCGGTGGAGGTAGTTTTATTAAATCAGCTAACAAAAGAAGCAGGTGAAGAATATGCAAGCTAGATGGCGCACAATTCTATCGACTTTTTTACATGGTATCATCGAATTCCTGGCTTTTTTCCCAATTCTGTTGCTGATTACTGTATTGACCGTTAATGAGACTGTTTATTATTTGCTGTCAGGAATGTATTTACTGTTTGTCCTACTGGCAATAACGAGATTGCTGATCAAACAAAGACCAGTTGTATTAGTCATTGCATTGATTGTAACTAGTCTCTTCACTGTTGTGATTGGGGAAAATCTGCTATCTTATAATGCTTCCTTTATTTTAGTGTTCGTTGCTTCGTATCGTGGAGTCCAATATACAGAAAGTAATTGGGAGGAGTTATTACCTACCCGTATATTATGGGCGATTGGTTTGCCTTGCTACTTTGTTGGATATCTCCTGTTTTCCTATATCGACAGTTTGACTGATTTCCGCGGAGTCCTAAGTGGAGTTGGAACCATCTTTCTTATTGTAATGCTGTTTGTCACAAATAAGGAGCATCTGCAAAAAGAGTCACTGAATAAAGGTAAAAAGCATCGAACGAGTCAGGAAATGAAAAGAATGAACTATTTTTATCTTACTGCAACTATACTAGTTGTCTTCCTCCTGACAAATTTTCAAGTGATTCAGTCTTTTCTTTACCATAGTGTTCGTACTGTCCTGCAGGCATTTGTCTCATTTATTGAACTTTTCTCAAGTGATGAACCACCAATGGAAGAACCACCACAGCAAAGCACCCAGCCGATGTTACCAACTGATGAAGTGAGTGAGCCTTCCCGTTTCGCAGAGATTATGGAACAGATCGGAATTGTTATCGGTATAATCCTTGTTATTCTTGCAGTCCTGGTTATGCTTTCATTAATATTTAAAAAGGTACGTAACCTTGTGAAGAAAACCATATTATTTATCTGGAATGCGTTAAAACAAGTATTCACAAGCAGCCGTTCAGAAGAAACCGACTCAGAATATACAGATGAGAAAGAGAATTTATTTGACTGGAAAAATTGGCGTAAGGAGAAACAGGAAGAAATAAAAGCCCGGTTGCAGACTATTTTTGGACGCAGGGTAAAATATGAGCAATTATCATCAGAAGAAAAAGTTCGGTTTTTATTTAGAGAGATTTCAAGGGAATTGAGAAAGCAGGATAAATGGAAACCATCGATGACGGCACATGAAGTATTAAATATATCAGAAAAGGAATATCAGGAATTGCAGCAAATGTATGATCATGTTAGGTATGGAGAAGACACATTAGCCGAAAGTTATGAATCTGACTTAACGGCAATTTGGAATAAACTGCAGAGAGATTAAAATTAATTCTAAAGTTCTATTTAAGTATTGCCCTTTTGTACCGATATAATAAAAAAGAATGACTTATAAGGGACGTGAACAATTTGAGCACAATGCGTATTTCTGGATTTGCGAGTGGTATGGATATAGATACAATGGTCAGAGATTTAATGAAGGCGGAGAGTTTACCACTTCAAAAAATGCAAAAAGAAAAGCAGGTACTGGAGTGGAAACGTGACGACTACAGGAGTATGAATACACTCTTGCTGGATTTTAAAGATTCATTACTGAATATGCGGATGACAACAAGCTATAGAGCGAGACAAGTGGCATCAAGTAATGAAGATTTTATAACAGCAACAGCTTCAAGTGCTGCCAACCAGACATCTTATACGATTTCAAAAGTAGAACAATTGGCAACAGCATCAACCATGGTGAACGATGGGAAAATCTCTGATCCTAATGGTGAGAAAGTTGATGCAACAAAAGGACTCTTTAGTCAAAGTGACAGGTTTGCAGCGGAAGAGAATCCATGGAAACAGGGAGCAATTGAAAAAAAATCACTAACAGCAAGTACGATAGGCCAAGAACTTTCCTTGGATCCTAATATCACAGATAAAGAAGCCGTAAGTATTAAAGTGAATGGAAAAGGATTTGAAGTGTTAACATCTTCACTAGCACCAGGAGAAGAGTTGGCTGATAATCAAGTTTTATTAGGTGATAATGGAGAGCTTACTTTTGCAGCTGGTGTTATCCAAAAAGGTACTAAGGTATCAGCTGAATATATTGTAAATAGTAAAACGGAATCACATACCTTAGCAGAAGGCGGGAAAACAATTCAATTGTCGGCAGGTTCTATAGTATCAAATGATGATACAAACAACATTTTCAATCTGAAAATTGGTTCTGACAATTATGGTTTCAGTACTAGTGACTCAACGGGAAATGATAACGAATATTATCTAAAAAATAAAAATGATGGAACTACGCTTGGTGTTATTAACACTGAAACAGGAAAGATCACTCTCGATAATCCAGTAGATCAGGAAACCAGTATTGAGACTACCTATCAACAAAATTATACACACTTTTCTGTAAATGCTCATGCAGAAGATGGAAAGCAATTCGGTGATTTTATTATTGCTGGTAATGAATCCATTAATCAGGTTGTAAGTGAAGTAAATAAAGCCAATATTGGTGTAGCAATGTTATATGATTCATTTTCGGATCAATTAACACTCAGAAGGACCGAAACAGGAAACTTCAATGAAGGGGCTGCACAAATAGAAACAAACGGCACTTTAATAAATGATATATTTAATTTTGGTGGTGCAACCGAAGATATTGGACAAAATGCAAAGTTTATAATTAATGGGTTAGAAACAGAACGTTACAGCAATACATTTGACATTGAAGGTGTCACATTTAACCTGAAACAGACATTTGATGCTACAGATACCGGAACAGATCAACCTGTATCTTTAAACATTTCCAATGACTCTGAAACGGTCTTTGAAAATATTAAAGAATTCGTTGAAACTTATAATACGTTAATTGATGCAGTTAACGGTAAAGTAACGGAAACATTTTATCGGGATTATGACCCGCTAACAGATGAACAAAGAGAGAGTTTAACTGAGAAACAGCAGGAAGATTGGGAAGAACGCGCAAAAAGTGGTTTATTACGGAATGATGCGATTCTTAGAGATGTTTTATCAAGTATGAGGACAGACTTTTATTCTCCTGTTGATAATGATCAGTCAGTTGGAGCATTTAATCAATTAGCAGCAATAGGTATTACAACAACTAAAGATTATATGTCTGGCGGGAAATTAGAGATTAATGAGGCGAAACTGAAAGAAGCGATTGAACAAGATCCAGATTCGGTAGAAAATCTTTTCCGCGGCGGTGAAGATGGAGATACTTTTGGAGAAAAGGGAATCGCCCGCCGTTTGACAGATACCGTTGACGCGGCAATGAATAAGATATATGAACGAGCAGGAAGAGCGTCCTATTCTACTCATCAGTATACCCTTGGTCGCAACCTCGATGATATGGATAAACAAATTGAGAGATTTGAGGATCGGCTTACCCAAATTGAAGACAGATATTGGAGACAATTTACTGCAATGGAGCAGGCAATCGCAAAATACAATAACCAATCCAGTTATTTAATGCAGCAATTTGGAGGTTTCCAATAATAATAAAGGAGGGTTAAAATGGATATTGCAGCAATGTCAGTTATAATGAATCAAGCACAAGTTAAACAGCAGGCAAGTATAGCTGTAATGGATAAAGCGTTAAATCAGGCTGAAACACAGTCAAGTGATATGATTAAGATGTTAGAAAGTTCCATGGAGCCTCACCTGGGCAGTTCTATTGATATTAAAGCTTAATGGGACGATGGAATCTAGAGATTGAGAAGATCTCTAGATTCTTTTACATTTTGGCTAAAGATTCTGTTACATTATCCGATATAATTAGTAAACTTAATAGAGGAGATGAATTTTGGCATGGAAATTGGGAAAATGATCACTGGATCTCCAATTCTGCAAAACACAGACACCAAAGAGCAATCCATATCAGCAGCAGTAGATAGATCCAATAACCATGTAAATGAATCAAAAAAACCAGAAAATAAGAATATACCTGAAGAATTATCGAAAGAAAACGCTAAAAGTATGGTAGATGGGTTAAATTCTTTTCTAGAACCGACAAACACGAATATAAGATATGAGTATCACGAAAAACTGGAAAGATATTATGTAACCGTCGTTAATTCAGATACAGATGAAGTAGTCAAGGAAATCCCTCCGAAGAAACTATTGGATGTTTATGCAGGAATGGCAGAATTAATGGGATTTATCGTTGACGAGAAAATATGAGCAATTTTTGAAATAGAGGAGCGTTAACTAATGGCTTATCAGCAATATCAGGCATACCAGAACAACTCAGTAAATACGGCATCTCCAGGGGAATTAACATTAATGCTTTATAATGGTAGCTTGAAATTTATCAAACAAGCTAGAAAAGCTGTCGAAGAAAAAGATTACCAGAAGAAAAATGAAATGGTACAGAAAACACAAAACATTGTAAGGGAATTAATGGTTACCTTGGACCAGGATGCACCGATCACCCTGCAAATGATGCCGCTATATGATTTTGTCTATCATTGTTTAACACAGGCAAATGTGAATAATGATCTTGATCAACTAGCACAGGCAGAGGAAATTCTTACTCAATTCCGCGATACTTGGAAAGAAGTAATAAAGCAGGAAAGAATTCGAAAACATGGACAAGGTGTTAAATCATAATGAATCCACTTAAGGAATATATCAATCTTACTCAGGAAATGATTCAGCTTCTTGATCAGCCAATCAAAAGTGAATCCAGAGAGGAAGCAATAAAAGAAATTGATTCCCTTCTTGATAAAAGAGAGACGTTAGTCCAGGCGATTAGTCCGCCTTATAATGCGGAGGATACTAAATTGGGAAAACAATGCTTAGCATTGGATCAGGAGTTAGAGCCTAAATTACAATTAGTCCTAACAAAAATAAAGACGAGCATGCGGAATAATAAAAAACAGACGCGTTCGACAAAACAATACTTAAATCCATACAAACAACTCTCTACATATGACGGGATGTTTCTGGATTCAAAAAAATAGATGACTACTTAATTGTAGCATCTATTTTTTATTTGGTTCATCCTGTTTTTACATGTTAAGATTTCGTAAAAAAGTTTCAGAATATATTGACATTTTGCTCGTTTTAACCAAGCGAAGTGTGGTATTATAGATATATAGCTTATAAAGCTTTATAGTTTGAAAGGAGGACACTTTTTATGAAATACAACATTCGTGGTGAAAATGTAGAAGTGACTGGAGCAATTAAGGAATATGTCGAAAGAAAAATTGGCAAGTTAGAAAGATACTTTGACACTCCTCCCACTTCTGATGTAAATGTAAACATAAGTGTCTATAATGAGGAGCAGCAGATTGAGGTTACTATTCCGATGACTAACCTGATGCTTCGTGCAGAGGTACAACATGCGGATTTATATGCTGCTATTGATCTTGTTGTTGACAAACTAGAAAGGCAAATTCGTAAGCATAAAACAAAAGTAAACCGAAAATTCCGTCAGCAGGGCTCCCCGAAGCATGTATTTGCAGAGTTGGAGAAAGAAGCTGCTGTCAGAAGCAATGTAGATTTACTGGATGATGATGAAATAGAAATTGTAAGGACAAAACGATTTGATTTAAAACCAATGGACTCAGAAGAAGCAGTATTGCAAATGGATATGTTAGGACACGCTTTCTTTGTCTTTGAAAATTCAATTACAGGTAATACCAATGTAGTATATAAACGCCGTGACGGTCGTTATGGTCTGATCGAGCCTAGCTGATAAATACTTATATAAAAGATGGTTTGCATATGCAAATCATCTTTTTCTCTTTAAAAGAAATTCGAATCTTGTCACATTGTCTGGGAAGTTTAAGTTCCTTTTCCGTAAAAATAGAACCATGTTTCCCGAATGCTTCCCATAAAAATACTAATTTACTAATTTTTCAACAGAGTATACATGTGGTATAAATACAGTATCCCCTCACCGAGAAGGTCAAACTTCCTCTCAGCCAACCTTCTCTTCAAAAAAGAAGCGGCCAATTACCAGCTGCTTCTTTTCCTCAATATTATACTCTCATAGTTTGGAGAAATCTTTATTCTATCCAAACTTAATATAACCTCTATCAGCCGATTGTTGTCAATTTCTTCATTCCAATGTTATGATATAAAGTGGATTAACACAATTCAATGACAAATAGTAGGCTTTATCACAGACTCTAAGCATCCTGATAAGTCTCGCTAATGCTCAGTAAGGGATTAAAATCTAAACTGAGTAAAAGTCTCACTTTATTGGCATTGCCAAGTATGGAAAAGAGGAGCGGCTAGTATGCGTGGATTATTAAACAAAGTCTTTGGGACAGGTAACCAGAGACAACTGAAAAGTTTAGAAAAAGTTGCATCAGAAATTGAAGCATTGGAACCATCAATGCAGCAGCTGTCTGATTATCAATTACAAAATAAAACAGAAGAATTTAAGCAAAGGTATCAAAATGGAGAATCATTAGATGATTTGCTTATGGAAGCATATGCAGTAGTTAGGGAAGCATCAAAAAGAGTATTAGGAATGCGGCCATATAATGTTCAGTTACTTGGTGCGATTGCAATGCATCATGGTGATATATCCGAAATGAAAACAGGGGAAGGGAAAACATTAGCTTCCACTATGCCTGTTTATTTAAATGCTGTCACAGGTAAAGGTGTGCATGTGATTACAGTCAATGACTACTTAGCAGACCGTGATGCCAGTGAAATGGGCAAACTGTATGATTTTTTAGGAATGACAGTTGGTCTTAACAAAAATGGCATGTCTAAAGAAGAGAAGCGGGAAGCCTATGCAGCAGACATTACGTATGGTACCAATAATGAGTTTGGATTTGATTACTTACGTGACAATATGGTGTTATACAAAGAACAAATGGTACAGCGTTCTTTGCATTTTGCCATAATTGATGAGGTTGACTCGATTTTAATTGATGAAGCGAGAACACCACTTATTATTTCAGGTACTGCGAAAAAGTCTGCAACTCTTTATCAACAGGCAAATTCATTTGTAAGAACATTACAAAATGAAGAAGATTACACATATGATGAAAAATCCAAAGGAGTTCAATTAACCGAAGAAGGGATGAACAAGGCAGAGCGTTTCTTCCAGGTTGATAATTTATTTGATTTAAATAATGTCACTTTAACACACCACATTAACCAGGCATTGAAAGCACATGTCTCCATGCACAAAGATACAGATTATGTGGTGGAAGAAGACCAGGTAGTAATTGTCGACCAATTTACCGGTCGTTTAATGAAAGGTCGCCGCTACAGTGACGGATTACACCAGGCAATTGAAGCAAAAGAAGGGCTTCAAATCCAGAACGAAAGTATGACACTTGCGTCCATCACTTTCCAGAACTATTTCCGTATGTATGAGAAATTAGCAGGGATGACAGGTACCGCAAAAACAGAGGAAGAGGAATTCCGTAATATTTATAATATGGATGTTATTGCGATACCTACTAATAAACCAATTATCAGGGAAGACAAACCTGACTTGATTTTTCAGACAATGGAAGGTAAATTCAGAGCAGTAGTGGAAGAGATTAAAGAACGTAATCAAAAAGGACAGCCTGTTTTAGTTGGTACAGTTGCTGTGGAAACTTCTGAAATAATTTCTAAATATCTTTCCAAAGCTGGTGTTAAACATAATGTGCTAAATGCGAAAAATCATTATCGTGAAGCAGAGATTATTGAAAATGCCGGTCAAAAAGGTGCTGTTACCATCGCTACAAACATGGCAGGGCGTGGTACAGATATTAAACTTGGAGAAGGTGTGAAAGAACTTGGCGGTCTGGCAGTAATCGGTACAGAACGTCATGAGTCACGCCGGATTGATAACCAGCTTCGAGGTCGTTCCGGACGTCAGGGAGATCCGGGTGTGACGCAGTTTTATTTATCAATGGAAGATGAATTGATGCGCCGTTTCGGTTCTGACAATATGAAGGCAATGATGGAAAGAATGGGAATGGATGATTCCCAGCCGATTGAAAGTAAATTGGTTTCCAGAACAGTGGAATCTGCTCAGAAACGTGTGGAAGGAAACAACTTCGATGCCCGGAAAACGATTCTTTCCTATGATGATGTATTACGTCAGCAGCGTGAGATTATTTACAAACAGCGTTATGATGTAATCGATTCTGATAATTTACGAGAAATCATTAAACAGATGATTGAAACAACCGTTGATTCAGCTATTGAGACATATATGTCGGATGATGTACCAGAAAACTGGAATATATCTGGTTTAACGGAATATCTGCACGGAACATTATTAGAACCTGAATGGATTGCAGAAGCCGATCTGAAAGGCAAAGAACAAGATCAGGTGAAAGCAATTATTTTAGAGAAAGTCCAGGCAAAATATGATCAGAAAGAAGAAGAACTTACGCCTGAGCAAATGCGGGAATTTGAGAAAGTAATTCTTCTCCGAACAGTTGATACGAAATGGATGGATCATATTGATCAAATGGACCAGTTACGTCAAGGTATTCATTTACGCGCATATGGCCAAAATGATCCGCTTAGAGAATACCAGATGGAAAGTTTTGCAATGTTCGAACAAATGATTGAATCCATAAATGAAGAAGTTGCAAAATATGTAATGAAGGCACAAATTCGTGAAAATTTAAAACGCGAGGCTGTTGTTAAAGAGACACAAGCCGTTTCTGGTGGCAATCAGGAAAAGAAAAAAGTAAAGAAACCGTATGTGAAAGCTCAGACAGTTGGCAGAAATGACCCATGTCCATGTGGCAGCGGGAAAAAGTATAAACAGTGTCACGGGCAGGCATAACAAGAAAACTGACGAGGTGGAAAGATGGAATTAGTAGAAATTAAACAGGAACTTGATAAAATGGCTAAGCGATTAGCGGACTTCAGGGGGTCTCTTTGACTTAGAAACTAAGAGAGCCCGGATTGCTGAATTAGACGAGATCATGTCTGATCCCTCATTTTGGGATGATCAGCAAGCTGCACAAAAAGTTATAAACGAAGCAAATGGTTTGAAAGAATTAGTGCAGGCATTTGACCGTAATGAAGAAAATCTGGAAAATGCCGAAGTATCATATGAATTAGTGAAAGAAGAAAATGATGAAGAACTTCAGCAGGACTTGGAAAATGAAGTGGGTGAACTTACTGAGGCACTCAACCAGTTTGAATTGTTCATTTTACTAAGTGAACCATATGATAAAAATAATGCCATTCTTGAATTACACCCAGGCGCTGGTGGAACGGAATCACAGGACTGGGCGAGTATGCTTCTGCGCATGTATACCAGATGGGCAGAAGCAAAAGGGTTTAAAGTGGAAACACTCGACTATCTTCCAGGAGAGGAAGCTGGTGTCAAAAGTGTGACATTGCTCATTAAAGGCCATAATGCTTATGGTTATTTAAAAGCGGAAAAAGGTGTGCACCGTCTTGTAAGGATTTCACCGTTTGATTCTTCCGGCAGACGCCATACTTCTTTTGTATCATGTGATGTGATGCCAGAACTTGACGATGATATTGATATCGATGTAAAAACAGAAGACTTAAAGATTGATACGTACCGTTCAAGTGGTGCAGGTGGACAGCATGTTAACACGACAGACTCAGCTGTCCGTATTACTCACATTCCAACAAACACGGTGGTAACGTGTCAGTCAGAAAGATCGCAAATCAAAAACCGTGAACAGGCAATGAAGATGTTAAAAGCAAAATTATATCAGTTGGAAATTGAAAAACAACAACAGCAATTGAATGACATCCGCGGTGAACAGAAAGAGATTGGCTGGGGAAGTCAGATTCGTTCCTACGTCTTCCATCCATATTCCATGGTAAAAGACCACCGAACAGATCATGAAACTGGCAATACTCAGGCAGTGATGGACGGAGAACTTGATCCATTTATTGATGCATATCTCCGGTCTGTTATGAATTAATTCATATATTCAAAGTGAAATCCGGCAGTGACTCGAAATTTCCAATCAGGCCGGATTTTAAATTTCTCAGAAGGACGAGAAGAAACACTTCCCTTTTCCTCTTTCTCCACAAATGATAAACTTCTTTATCTCCAAACTTAAGCTGTGTGCTAATAATCTATTCTCTAGTATATTACGACAATATATATAGTGTTACGTTCTTTATAGTAAAATTATTGCATAAAGAAAAGATTTCATATTTTTTACAAAATTCATCAATCTAAAGAAAAAGTCACACAAACCTTGTCAGAAATTTGTGAAAATTTATTACTTTCTAAATATAACGATGTGATTAGAGTCTCTGGTCCCATTGTCGATTTGAATGAATGATGGTATAGTATGGGTTGAGTAAATATATTCATTTTATATGGTTTATGGTCAGTTTTTATATCTTTATATGGATAAATAGTAGGAGATAATCCATTGCGAAAGTATTTCTAATTAACTAGTTATAAAGAACCATTGTTCGAAATGTAATTGTAATAAAAAATTAGCCGAAAAATTGCTCTATTTTTGTTATAATGGATATTGTGAGACGAAAATTGTTGGAATTTAACATTAAAAGAAAATTGATGACTAAATTTATATAAAAGGTGAGAATGATATGATAGAAATGCAGGATGTATTCATGACATATCCAAATGGTGTTGTTGCCCTGAATGGTATAAGTGTGAAAATCAACCAGGCTGAATTTGTATATATAGTAGGACATAGTGGTGCAGGTAAATCGACATTTACCAAGCTCATGTTCCGTGAAGAAGTCCCGATGAAAGGGAAAATCACGGTAAATGATCAGGATATCAGTAAGTTGAAGTGGAAAGACGTACCTTACTTCAGGAGAAATATTGGAGTAGTCTATCAGGATTTCCGTCTGTTGCCGAAACTGACAGTCTATGAAAATATCGCTTTTGCATTGGAAGTAATCGAAGAAACACCAAAAAATATTAGAAAACGTGTAATGAAAGTTTTAGACCAGGTCGGTTTAAAAAATAAGGCAAGATTTATACCGGACGAGCTATCGGGTGGAGAACAACAGCGTGTGGCTATTGCCCGGGCAATAGTTAACAGACCAAGCATCTTAATTGCTGATGAACCGACAGGGAACCTGGATCCGGATACTTCATGGGAAATTATGCGGATACTCGAGGAAATTAACTCTGGCGGAACTACGATAGTGATGGCCACACATAGTAAAGAGATTGTTAATACAGTAAGAAAACGTGTTATTGCAATGGAAGATGGAATTATTGTACGTGATGAACATAGGGGAGAGTACGGTTATGAAATTTAGTACGTTAAAGAGGCATTTTAAAGAAGGAGCCCGGAATACATGGCGGAACAGCTGGATGACCATAGCATCCATTGGGGCAGTTACGACAACACTGATTCTCGTAGGTGTATTTCTTGTCGTAATACTGAATTTAAACCATATTGCCAATAAATTAGAAGAAGATGTGCAAATCAAAGCATTAATCGAATTAACAGCAGAACAAACAGATGTTGATCAGTTGGAAGCAGATATTAAAGCTATTCCCAAGGTAGATACTGTCGAATTTTTAACAAAAGAGGAAGAGTTGGAAAACTTAATCGAGAGTATGGGAGAGCAAGGACAAGCATGGACATTGTATGAGCAGGACAACCCGTTAAATGATGCATTTGTCGTACAGACAACGGATCCGCTTGATACAGAAGATGTTGCCAGTCAGATTGAGCAGATGGAGAACATTAAGAGTGTGAACTTCGGGCAGGACTATGTCGATAAATTGTTTACCTTTAATCAGTATGCAAGAAATGTGGGGCTGGTTTTAATATTTGCTTTAGTATTTACAGCGATATTCCTTATTTCCAATACAATAAAAATTACAATTCTGGCAAGAAAAAAGGAAATTGGAATTATGAAGCTTGTAGGAGCAACAAACAGTTTTATTCGCTGGCCGTTCTTCGTAGAAGGAATGATTCTTGGAATCCTGGGAAGTATTCTGCCGATTCTCATCATATTGATTGGATATTACTACCTGGAAAGAAGCGGTGTGACAATCCAGCAATTTAACTTTGTACAAATCCTTCCATTTAACCCGTTTGCATTCCAAATTGCGGGGATTATTGTTGGAATTGGTGTCTGTATCGGTGTATGGGGAAGTTTAATGAGTGTTCGTAAGTTCTTGAAAGTTTAAACGAGAAAGTCTTAGAGAGGGGAAAATAAATGAAGAAATATTTCTTTTTAATTGTTTCTACATTTGTAATATTTACTATTTTAAGTACTTCTGTTTCTGCAGAAACTATTAATGAATTACAAGATAAAGTGAATGAACTGGAAAAGGACCAGCAATCGGTTCAGAGTGAAGCTGGTGAAGTAAAGAACGAAGTACAGGAAACAAAAGAGAAAATCGAAGAGAATCAGGAAATGCAGGCACAGACAAATAGTGAAATCGTTGAGATTGACAGCAAATTAACTACAACACAGAATAAATTAACAGCAAAAGAAAACGAAATTGCAACAACTAACAATGAGATTACGGAAACAGAAAATGAGATTACTAAAACTGAGGAAGAAATTACTCAATTAAAAGAAGATATTGAAGAATTACAGGCTGAAATTATAGCATTGCAGGAAAAGATTGATGCAAGAGAAGAATTATTGAAAAACAGACTCCGCTCGATTCAGGAAAGTGGCGGCAATATCAATTATATTGAGGTAATTCTTGGTGCTCAAAGCTTTGGAGATTTTATTAACAGAGCAACTGCCGTGAACAAAATAATGGATTCTGATAAAACTATTATGGAAGAACAGCAGGCAGACAGAGAAAAGTTGGAAAAGAATAAACAGGAACTAGAAGAAAGTAAAAAAGAGTTAGAAGAAAAGCAGGCTTCACTGGAAGCAAGCAAAAAAGAGCTAGAGGCTAAAAAAGCGCAATTAGTAGCTCAAAAAAGTGAATTAGACAGTATTAAAGCGACTTTGGATCAGCAGATGAATAAGAAACAAGAATTAATGGCTAATCTGGAACATGAAGAGGATGAATTACATACTCATCAAATGTCCTTAGCTGAGCAACAGGAAACACTGAATAATCAAGCAGCGATTATTGAAAAAGCAAAAAAAGAAGCGCAGCAAAAAATAAACCAGAAGATTCAGCAGCAACAACAGCAACAGCAGGCTTCAGGAGGCAGCTCGAGTTCGGGATCCAGCAGCGGCGGATCTTTATCTGCTGGTGGTAACGGCAGCTTGATCTGGCCGACAACCGGCCGACAGAGCTCAGGCTTTGGCCCGCGTTCCTTTAATGGCGGCAGTTATCATTACGGTCTGGATATTGCTAATGGAACAGGAACTCCAGTAAGTGCGGCAGCATCGGGTGTTGTAACAAGAGCAAATTATTCTCCAAGTTATGGTAATGTAATTTATATTTACCATGTAGATCTAGATTTAACGACAGTATATGCCCACTTAAACAGTATCGGTGTATCACTGGGACAATCTGTATCTCAAGGGCAGTATATTGGAGGAATGGGAAATACCGGTGAATCTTTCGGCAGTCATTTACACTTTGAAGTACATCAAGGCAGCTGGAGTTATCATGGCGGGGTAAATCCGATAAATTATTTACCTTAATTGATACGGTTGTAACAAGAAAAATGAATGTTATTTGGACAAGCGGATAAAAAATATAAAAAGACATCACAAAATACTTGTGATGTCTTTTTTAAACCTTCATAATATAAATATTAGGAAATACATTTTATAGAGGATGTATTATAAGATGGAACAGTTTGGGGTGGAAGAATGAATATTAAGAAAAGGTATATTGTATTAATAGCGTTTATAGCTATCGTTATAGGTGCAGTCGGAACATATGCAGCAGGTCAGTTATTCAGTAATTTCTCTAATAATAGTAACAGTGGACTAGCCAGTACAGACAGAGACTTATTATTGGAGTTAGCAGATCAGCAGGAAGTACTGGAAGAGAACATGGGTGAAATGTCCAAGGTAGTGAATGCCTTCACGATTATCAAAGAAAATTATGTGGAAGAAGTGGATGACAATCAGTTAATTGAAGGTGCTATTCAGGGGATGCTCCAGTCACTTGGTGATCCGTATACCGTTTATATGGACAAGGAAACGATGGAGCAGTTTAACGAACAAATTGAGTCATCCTTTGAAGGGATTGGGGCGGAAGTCTCCATGGTCAACGGAAATGTCACCATAGTAGCCCCGATCAAAGATTCGCCGGCAGAAAAAGCTGGACTTAAGCCGAATGACCAGATTTTAACGGTTGACGGGGAAAGTGTAGAGGGACTTGACTTATATGAGGCAGTGAACAAAATACGCGGTGAAAAAGGCTCGGAAGTAACAATAGAGATCAGAAGACCGGGTGTGGAAGATCTCCTCTCCATTGATATTACAAGAGATTCAATTCCATTGCAGACAGTATATGTGGAAGAAAAAGAAACAGATGGTAAATTGATCGGAATCATCGAATTGACTTCATTTTCTGAGAATACTGCAAAAGAATTTGCAGCAGAAGTTGAGAAACTTGAAGAGAAAGGTATGGACGGGTTAGTTATTGATGTACGAGGAAACCCTGGCGGTTTGCTTCCGGCAGTTGAAGAGATCTTAAAACTATTTGTCACAAAAGATACACCATACTTGCAAATAGAAGATCCAACAGGGAAGAAATCCAGATATTTCTCTGATTTAGAGACGGCGAAGGATTACCCAATTGTTACTTTAATTAATGAAGGCAGTGCTTCTGCTTCTGAAATCCTTGCTGTTTCCTTAAAAGAAGCGATGAATTATGAGGTAGTAGGGACAACATCTTTCGGAAAAGGAACGGTGCAGCAAACTGTTTCAATGGGTGATGGAAGTACAATTAAAATTACCCGGTTTAAATGGTTGTCACCTGAAGGGAACTGGATCCATGAAGATGGCGTGGAACCGACTGTAGAACAGGAAATGCCTGATTATTATTATGCAAACCCTGTTCAGGTGAAGGATGATCCTTTTGCATATAATGAAAGTGATCCAAATATTGAAGACATTCAATTAATGTTAGAAGGACTTGATTACAACCCTGGACGGTTAGATGGGTATTTTGATGAAGGTACGAAGAAAGCAGTAGAAGCTTTTCAGAAAGATAATGAACTTGAAGTTACTGGTGAAGTAGATCAGTCAACAGCCGAAGTATTGCAAACAAAGTTAATGGAAAAAGTACGTAACGGTGCGGATGATCTTCAGCTCGAAAAAGCAATTGAAGTATTAACTAAATAAGGATAAAGGGATCCTCTGTTATTAAAGACTCTCTGGAGTATATAATAATAGGGGATTTTTTTATTTTCCTCCCCGTATTTGAGAAAAATATTATTAAAATAATTCATTACCACGGAGTGTGGACTACATGTAAATTGGTATAATATTAGTAGATTGAAAAAAATAGGGGTAGCCAAATCTGTGTTTTTTAAGGATAATAGATTATAAATCCCTGTGCTTTGTAAGAAAGGAGAATACATGAATGGATTGGCTACTAGAAACCGTGTATGCGGTATTGAGAATTTTCACACAGCCGTTTATATACCTGTTCATCGCCTTATTGCTTGTAAGCGGATATTACCGGATAAAGCAGGACAGGCAGTCATTCGGAATTAAGGTATATCCTTATTTTGATGAATATAAACAAACGTGGCTCATATCTTTACTGGCAGGAATTATAATTTCTGCAATCTCAGTTGCAGCAGGTTTTATATTTACAATGCCATTATTGGCTTTATTAGGTATTATCATTATCATTATGTCATTATTTAGGCGTTTCTTTTTTTTATCAGCAAGCTATACATTAGGGATTGGTTACCTTACAGTTTTTATACTGTCTCTATATGACTTCTCCTTTCTGCCTGCTAGCTGGATTAGCTCAATAGAGCAAATTAACTTTATTTATTTGCCATTATTAATTGCTCTATTGCTGATAGTGGAAGGAGTCCTATTAATTAGGACAAAACCAATGAATACATATCCTGAAATTACTAAAAGCTTAAGAGGGAAATTTTTGGGACGTCACCGTATAAAAAAATTAGCGGTCATTCCGTTTTTTGCATGGATTCCTTCTGGATTAATCGAACCTTTTGCACCATGGCTGCCATACTTGCAAATTGATGGTGAATCCTATGGACTGATCATTGTGCCATTTTTAATCGGTTATGAACATGCGGTGAGGAATTCTATCCCGAAGCATGGAGCAAAATGGATTGCTTCCAAAGTATTTATTCTGGCAGGTTTGCTGGTTGCTTTGACGGTTGCGAGTTATTTTTACGAAGTTTTTATTATAATTAGTGTCATTTTTGCGGTAATAGGCAGACTAGTGATTCAGTACTGGTTCAGGTTGTATGATCAGAACCAGAATCCTATGTTCCAGCTGGGCGGAGATGGAATATTTGTTTTGGGGATTTTACCCAATTCTACAGCAGAACACTTAAAGATAGAACCTGGAGAAAGAATTGTAAAAGTAAATGAAATTACTGTCAATAATGAGCGTGAGTTTTATCATGCGATACAATTGAACCGGGCCTTCTGTAAGCTAGTAATAAAAGATTTGAATGGCGAAATCCGATTTAGTAAGAGTCCGCTTTACGAACACGATCATCATGAATTAGGTGTGGTACTGGTAAAAGATAATGACCCAATCGACTGGAGTACAGATCAGGTTAAGTAAGATTTATCATCATTGATCGTGTAATCATAATAAATTAAGTGTGCTTATGCTTACGTTTTAATGACGTTCTACATTTTTTTATTTTTACGTATGTTCAGTTTACGCAAGTTATGATACAGCAAGTTAAATATTGTTCACTGGATAAACCAAACAGTTTTTTTGTCACATGCATAATGAGGCTCTCTAAAGCGGAGGCCGCACACTCAACTTACGTTTTTTTTAGTGCTAAAATCTTCATTTGAGTGGGACATAACAGTTATGTCCCACTCTCTTCTAATTAATTAAATCGGAGCAGTTCCCGTAAGTCTTCTTCCGATAATTTGGATAGCAGTGTTTCACCAGGCTGAATGATTTGTTCAACAAGTTCCCGCTTTTTGTGCTGCAACTGGTAAATCTTCTCTTCAATAGTTCCTTCTGTAATAAAACGAATAACCTGAACAACGTTCTTCTGACCAATTCTGTGGGCACGTCCGGCAGCCTGTTCCTCTACTGCAGGGTTCCACCATAAATCAAATAGAATAACGGTATCAGCACCGGTTAAATTAAGCCCGGTCCCGCCTGCTTTTAATGAAATTAGGAAGAAATCGCGCTCTCCCTCATTAAAAGCCTCAGTCATTTTCATTCGCTGATCTGATGGAGTAGATCCGTCCAGATAGAACGGGTGATGTCCATTTTGCTCTAACGTTTGTGCAATTATTTTTAACATACTGGAAAACTGAGAAAAAATTAAGGCACGCTTACCTTGTGAATGCAGATCCTCAATAAGTTCAGTGAATTGCTGTAATTTCCCTGAATTACCTTGGTAATTTTCGAGAAATAGACTTGGATGACAGCAAATTTGACGCAGTCTTGTTATTCCTGCCAGTATTTCTAATTTACCCTTTTCAAATCGGCCTTCCTGGATTGACTGGTCCAGATTCTGCTGAATTCTATCAAGGTATGCCAGATAAACTTCCTTCTGAGATTGGGTTAATTCTGAATACTGAACAGATTCTATCTTATCCGGCAGTTCTTCCAGTACATCTTTTTTCACCCTGCGCAAGATAAATGGACGTGTTATTTTGGCAATATACTGAGGATCCAATTGATTGAATGCCTTTTTATTGCCGTAAAGTCCTGGAGAGATTGTATAAAAAATAGACCATAATTCATCAAGTGAGTTTTCGATTGGTGTACCGCTCAAGGCGAAAAATTGTTTTCCAACAAGACCGCGAATCGCTTTGGCGGTTAATGTTAAATGATTCTTTATCGCCTGTGCTTCATCCAATATAATACAATCCAGCACTTTTCCTTCATATAAATCAACATCCTGTCTTAAAGTAGGATAGGATGTGATCAGTATATTAATGTTTTCCGCATTGCTTACCGTTGTTTTTCGCTGTTCTTTTGATCCTGCGATAACCGCACTTGTCAGACCTGGTGCAAATTTCTCAATTTCTTTTTTCCAATTATACAGTAGTGATGCCGGTGCAACGACCAGTGCCTGATAATGGTCCTGTCTTTCCTCTACCTCTGAAAGGAGATAACTGATTGTCTGTAATGTTTTACCGAGTCCCATATCATCTGCCAGTATTCCGCCAAGATGATAATAAGATAATGTTTTTAGCCATTGAAACCCGGTTATTTGATAGTCACGCATCTCTGCTTGTAAAGAGTCGGGTAAATCAAATTCCAATGTTGCCGGGTTTTTTAATTGCTCAAGCATATCTCGGAAGTTTTTGCTGAATTGATGCTTGCTTTTCTCAAACATTTCTTCCACCTGAAAGCTCCTAGCGGCAGGTATGCTGATTTTTCCTTCCTGCATCTCGGCCTTAGACAAAGAAAAATTCTGGTTCATTTTGTGAAATGCATCAAATTCTTCTGAATCAAGCCGGATTAGTGCTCCATCCGGAATGCGGTAGTAACGTTTTTTCTCAACTAATGCCTGAAGCAGCTGGGAGATATTCTCATTTGTAATTCCCTCAATATCAAATGAGATATCCAGCATGCCTTCAGATGGCCGGTAATCTACTGAAGTTTGTAGAGCATAATTTTCCGTTAGCATCATATTTCTTACTTCGTGTGTTAGAAAGACAGATGCTATTTCCTCTAACTGATATAAATTATCGTGAAGAAAGTGATAGATGGAGTCTTCGTTAAATAAAAACATCGCCTGGTTTATTTCCATAAATCCACTTTCGTGTAAAAGGCGGAGCACCTGCTGTTCCTTAATGGTTTCCCTTTTTACAATATCATTTGATTGCTGTTCGTTCTTTAACGGGTATATCGTTGTTTGTCCATACTGAAACCCAATCTCAACTTTTAGAGCACCTTGCTGGTCATCGATCCATATCTTAGCTTCCAGTGGGGCAGTATTTAGTTGTTCTTCCATTCTTTCCGTCATTTCCAGGCGGCCGATCTGTTCAAATTGCGGCATTACATTGCGTACAAATACCTCCATTTCTGATGGCGATATTTGCTGTTTCTTCTTATCATGAAGCGGAAGAATTCGAAATAATTTATCCAACACTAATTTTTGCTGATAATTCACTTTGTATATATGATCATTTTTAATTAAATACCGGTAGCTGCTCAGAAAATAATATGAAGTTAAATCAGATAATTCTAATGAGTAGGCATTAGATTGTAAATAATCAATTTTAAACTGCAGCTGATCTGTCATCACACCGAATTCAATGTTGGAAAACTCCTCTTTATTAGTCTGCTTGAACAAATAATTCGTTTGCTGCAATTTCTCAATAAATTGATCACTGACACTTGGAGGTAAATAAATGCTTCTTGGCTGCTCCATTTTTAAAGTATAGCTATTGCCAAACAGCTTTTCTTGTTCATAACAGGACAGCATTAGTTCTAACAATTCCTGATCTGATGAATGAAAGAAATATTCTCCAGGTTCGAAAGTAAATGTATGGTTGACTTTATAGGATTCTCCATTCATCCATGCTTTAAAGAAGCCCCGCAAATCACGTATAACATATGGTCGTTTATCACCAATTTTTAATTCAACAGCAAGTGCATATTGAGTATTTTTATTAGCTTTTGTCAGTATTAACTGAAATTCGGTCAGAATTGCCTCATTTGGTTCCTTCTGTTCCCGGAATGTGTGCATTAATTGTTTTGCAAATAAATCTGTTTGCTGATTTACTGCAGGTTTACTCGTATTCTGATCAACAGCAAATTTCCTTCTGTTTGACTGTGCGTCCTGAGTAATAGCGAGAAGAACTGCAGCAATATGCTTACATGTATCATGGGTCGCAAATGCAGGACAGGTACATGTTGCTTCTATATCTGTTCCTCCATTATAGTAAATACGGATTGTATATACTGTAGCTCCTTTAACTAAGCCACGCCACATGTTTGTGTTCGGATTATAGGATAATCCGTATACTTTACCATTTATATAATATTGATATCCTCTTTGATAAAAGCGGTCACCTGTAAGTTTTCGGATTGATTGTTCATCTAGTGGAATGTGCTGCATGTATATCCCTTCCTTGTCCGATCGAAGATTTTTCATATATTAAGCTATAGTATTTCTTGTCTCAATTTTTTAAACCATCATTATATTATAACAGAAAGGTGCAATCTTTCCATCCAGATTGACATTTTGTAAAGAAACTGCTATTTTATCAAAGTCATAATAGTGTACAATAGTAAGAACGACTGCTATGGAAAGTAGGGAATCGAATGGGTTTACAAGAAGAGGTACAGAAAAGGAAAACATTTGCGATCATCTCCCACCCGGATGCGGGGAAAACAACGATGACAGAAAAATTGTTATTGCAAGGGAATTTAATTCGGTCAGCAGGGACAGTTAAAGGAAAGAAATCTGGAAAATTTGCAACATCTGACTGGATGGAAATCGAAAAACAACGCGGGATTTCCGTAACTTCGAGTGTAATGAACTTTGAATATGAAGGATTCAAAGTCAATATTCTGGATACACCGGGACACGAAGATTTCAGTGAAGATACGTATCGTACCTTAACTGCAGTGGATAGTGTTGTAATGATTATAGATGCAACAAAAGGGATCGAGGCACAAACGATAAAATTGTTCAAAGTTTGTAAAATGCGCGGTATTCCGATATTCACATTTATCAATAAACTCGACCGTGAAAGCCGGGAACCGTTAGATTTAATGGACCAGATTGAAGAAGTCCTGAATATTGAAACATATCCAATGAACTGGCCTGTAGGGATGGGGAAAAGATTCCTGGGGATTCTGGACAGATACCATAATCAGTTTATCCAATTCAACGGAAATGAAGAAGAAACATATATAGATTTGGAAAAGATGGACCTGCCTGAAAATAAGGCGATTTCAGATAATCCAACGTATCAGGAAACGTTAGAAGAATTGGAGTTATTAAATGAAGCCGGCGATCAGTTCTCACTGGATCGGGTACTTGCTGGAGAACAGACGCCTGTATTCTTCGGAAGTGCACTTGCACCATTTGGTGTGGAAGTATTTTTTGACACGTTTGTAAAATTGGCACCAGCTCCTGGTCCAAGAAGAACAAAAGAAGAAGTGATTCATCCGGATTACCCGGATTTCTCTGGATTTATTTTTAAAATTCAGGCAAACATGAATCCGCAGCACCGTGACCGTATCGCCTTTTTACGTGTCTGTTCAGGTCGCTTTGAACGCGGGATGAATGTCCAGCTTGCCAGGACAGGAAAAACGATCAGGTTAGGACAAACCCAGCAATTTGTTGCCTCATCCCGTGATACGGTTGAAGAAGCATACCCTGGTGATATTATTGGAATCTATGATCCGGGCTCGTATCGTATTGGCGATACACTGCTTGATGGGAAAAAATCCTTTGAATACAATGAATTGCCGTCATTCCCGCCGGAACTATTCCAGCGAGTTTCAGCGAAGAATGTAATGAAAGCAAAACAGTTTCGGAAAGGGATTGAACAGCTTGTACAGGAAGGTGCCATCCAGCTGTTTCGTGGATATCCGACTGATTCTTACATTATTGGAGCTGTCGGACAATTGCAGTATGAAGTTTTCCAGCACCGTATGAAGAATGAATATAATGTGGAAGTAATGCTGGAGTCGATAGGTGACCGCATTCCACGCTGGCTGAAAAAAGAACAGGTCAATCCGGGAATATTCGATGAACGGAATCTACTCGTGAAAGATCGCGATGATGAGTTTCTTGTTCTGTTCAAAAACGATTTTGCATTAAGATGGTTTATTGATAAACATTCAGATATTGAACTGATTGATTTGTTTGAAGTGAATCAATATGATCAATCAACCGAGTAAAACAAGCGGCGCACTTCCGCTTGTTTTTTTATGTGCTCAAAAGGATATAGTATTAAGAGCTTTATAAGGAGCTTTATAAGAGGGCTAAACGTCAGGAATACCTCAATCGTTAAAAGTCTAACATTATTATTTTAACAGTTTACAATGTTTGGTTATAATGATAATGTATAATAACTAATTTAAACGAATATTTGTTCGCTTTTTTAAAATGATTCATGTATAATGGAAATATTGAGAAACGGAGGTAAGATGATGGAACAAAATACTTTTTCGTTAAAGGCACCATATCAACCGCAAGGTGACCAGCCCAAAGCGATTAAAGAGCTTGTGGAAGGGGTAAATCAGCAGAAGCGTTATCAGACACTTCTGGGTGCTACCGGTACGGGTAAGACGTTTACTATTTCAAATGTGGTGACAGAAATTAACCGGCCTACATTAGTAATTGCGCATAATAAAACATTAGCAGGTCAATTGTATAGTGAGTTTAAAGAGTTTTTTCCAGATAATGCTGTGGAGTATTTTGTCAGTTATTATGATTACTACCAGCCTGAAGCGTATGTGCCATCAACAGATACCTTTATTGAGAAAGATGCGAGCATAAATGATGAAATAGATAAATTAAGACACTCAGCAACATCGGCATTATTTGAAAGAAATGATGTATTAATTGTTGCGAGTGTTTCCTGTATATACGGGTTAGGTTCACCGGAAGAGTACGGAAGCCAGGTGCTCTCATTGCGTGTTGGAATGGAAAAAGAACGGGATGAACTATTACGGGAACTGGTCAATGTTCAATATGCCAGAAATGATATTGATTTTCAGCGCGGTACTTTTCGTGTGCGCGGTGATTCTGTCGAAATTATCCCTGCCTCCCGTGAAGAACATTGTGTGCGTGTCGAATTTTTCGGTGATGAAATTGACCGGATTCGGGAAGTGGATGCACTTACTGGTGAAATCCTCGGTGACAGAGAACATATCGCGATTTTCCCTGCATCACACTTCGTAACAGGTGAAGCTAAATTAAAAGTCGCAATGGAAAACATCAAACAGGAATTAAAGGAACAGCTGGCAAAATTCCGTGAAGAAGATAAATTGCTGGAAGCACAGCGGATAGAGCAGCGGACGAATTATGACTTGGAAATGATGGCGGAAATGGGCTTTTGTTCGGGGATTGAAAACTACTCAAGACATCTGTCGCTGAGAGAAGCGGGATCAACTCCGTATACACTGCTTGATTATTTTCCTGATAATTCATTAATTGTTATCGATGAGTCACATGTTACGTTACCGCAGATTCGTGGTATGTATAATGGTGACCAGGCAAGAAAACAAGTATTGGTTGATCACGGCTTCCGACTTCCGTCTGCATTGGATAACCGCCCTTTAACATTTGATGAATTTGAGAAAAAAGCGAATCAGCTAATTTTTGTTTCAGCAACACCAGGACCATATGAGCTGGAGCATACACCAAAAATGACAGAGCAGATTATCCGCCCGACAGGATTGCTGGATCCAGAAGTGGAAGTAAGACCAATTGAAGGGCAAATAGATGACCTGATTGGAGAAATTAATCTGCGAATTACTAACAATGAGCGAGTATTGGTAACAACACTGACTAAAAAAATGTCAGAAGACCTTACCGATTATTTAAAAGAGATTGGAATGAAAGTGGCATATTTACATTCAGAAATTAAGACACTTGAGCGAATTGAGATTATTCGTGATTTAAGGGTTGGTAAATATGATGTACTTATCGGGATTAACCTGTTGAGGGAAGGGCTGGATATTCCTGAAGTTTCTTTAGTTGCCATACTTGATGCAGATAAAGAAGGTTTCCTAAGGTCCGAGCGTTCCCTTATCCAGACAATGGGACGTGCAGCACGAAATGAGAATGGAAAAGTTATTATGTATGCAGATAAAGTAACTGATTCGATGCGGAAAGCGATTGATGAGACTTACCGCCGTCGAGAAAAACAGGAAGCCTATAACAAAGAACACGGCATCACACCAATGACAATTAAGAAGGAAGTAAGAGATGTCATCAGAGCAACAATGGCAGCAGAAACAGAAGCAGCATATGGAGAAGAAACACCAAAATTAAAAGACATGACAAAGAAAGAAAAAGACAAGTTAATCGAACAAATGGAACAGGAAATGAAGCAGGCGGCAAAGGAATTGAATTTCGAGCGTGCTGCAGAGCTTCGTGATTTAGTTTTAGAACTGAAAGCAGAAGGGTGATCAATTTATGGCAAAGAAAACCATTTCGATTAAGGGTGCTCGTGCACATAATTTAAAAAATATATCGATTGATATTCCAAAAGATAAATTGGTTGTATTAACAGGGTTATCAGGATCGGGGAAATCATCTCTGGCTTTTGATACAATTTACGCTGAAGGACAAAGACGTTATGTTGAATCATTATCAGCATATGCTCGTCAATTTTTAGGTCAAATGGATAAGCCCGATGTTGATTCGATTGAAGGTTTATCTCCTGCCATATCGATTGATCAGAAAACAACCAGCAGAAATCCGCGTTCAACCGTTGGTACGGTGACAGAAATTTATGATTATATGCGTTTACTGTTTGCCCGGGTCGGACACCCTGTCTGTCCGATACATGGAGTGGAAATCACTTCACAGACAGTGGAACAAATGGTTGACCGGGTTCTGGAATATGAAGAGCGGACGAAAATGCAGATTTTATCGCCCGTTGTTTCTGGGAGAAAAGGTACTCATGTAAAAGTATTGGAAGATTTACAGAAAGAAGGGTATGTCCGTTTGCGTGTTGATGGGGAAATGCGGGAGATCAGTGATGATATTCAGCTGGATAAAAATAAAAAGCATTCGATAGAAGTTGTGATTGACCGGATTGTTGTAAAAGAAGGTATCTCTTCACGATTATCGGATTCCCTTGAATCAGCATTACGTTTAGGGGACGGAAAGGTAATTGTTGACGTAATTGGACAAGAGGAGCTGCTTTTTAGCGAAAAACATTCCTGTCCAATTTGCGGTTTTTCCATTAGTGAATTAGAACCGAGGATGTTCTCCTTCAATAGCCCTTTTGGAGCTTGTCCAACATGTGACGGTTTAGGTTCCCAGTTAGAGGTGGACGTAGACCTTGTCATTCCGAATCCGGATTTGTCATTGAATGAAGGAGCGATCGCAGCCTGGGAACCAACAAGCTCACAGTACTATCCCCAACTGCTGAAAAGTGTTTGTGATCATTTCGGTATTGACATGGACGTTCCAGTCAGTAAGCTGCCAAAAGGTCAGTTAAATAAGATTTTAAACGGCAGCGGGAGAGAAAAAATTTACTTCCGTTATGAAAATGATTATGGTATGACAAGAGAGAATCATATTTACTTTGAAGGTGTATTAAACAATATTGCACGGCGGTATAAGGAAACTTCTTCAGACTTTATCAGAGAACAAATGGAAAAGTATATGGCAAATAAAGACTGTCCAACATGTGATGGGTACAGGCTAAACCCGGAAGCATTAGCTGTTAAAGTTAATCAGCATCATATCGGTGAAGTAACAGCAATGTCAGTAACAGAAGCTCATCAGTTTTTTACAACACTGCATCTGTCTGATAAAGAGCAGCAGATATCTGCCATGATTATACGGGAACTGGATGACCGCTTGACATTTTTAACAAATGTCGGTTTGGATTATCTAACCTTATCAAGGGCCGCAGGCTCATTATCAGGTGGAGAGGCACAGCGGATCCGTTTAGCTACACAGATCGGTTCAGCATTAACAGGAGTACTTTATGTTCTTGATGAGCCATCTATTGGTCTGCATCAGAGGGATAACGACCGGTTGATACAAACATTGGAACGGATGCGTGATTTAGGAAATACGCTAATTGTTGTCGAGCATGATGAAGATACAATGCTTGCAGCAGATTACTTAATTGATATAGGGCCAGGTGCAGGAGAACATGGTGGACAGATAGTTGCACAAGGAACACCGAATCAGGTGATGAAAAAGAAATCATCACTTACCGGACAATATTTAAGTGGTGCAAAGTTCATCTCACTGCCAAAAGAACGCCAGCAGGCAGATGACCGTTTTATTGAAATAATTGGAGCGGAAGAGAATAACCTGAAAAATATAGATGCCAAAATTCCGATCGGTCTTTTTACAGCGATAACAGGTGTGTCCGGATCAGGAAAAAGTACATTAATCAATGAAATATTGTTAAAATCTTTATCAGCGAAGTTACACCGTGCGAAACAGAAACCTGGAAAACATCAGGAGATTAAAGGGATTGAACATCTGGATAAAGTTATTAACATTGATCAGTCTCCGATTGGCCGTACGCCACGTTCCAATCCTGCAACATATACGGGTGTATTTGATGATATCAGGGATGTTTTTGCACAGACAAATGAAGCAAAAGTCCGCGGGTATAAAAAAGGACGCTTCAGTTTTAATGTAAAAGGCGGCCGTTGTGAAGCATGCCGCGGTGACGGGATTATTAAAATTGAAATGCACTTTCTGCCTGATGTTTATGTTCCTTGCGAAGTCTGTGATGGAAAAAGATATAACAGGGAAACATTAGAAGTGAAATATAAAGGAAAATATATTGCGGATGTACTCGATATGACAATTGAAGAAGCAATGAAATTCTTTGAAAACATTCCGAAGATAAGAAGAAAGCTTGAAACAGTATTTGATGTGGGACTAGGCTACGTCCGGCTTGGTCAGCCTGCGACAACACTGTCCGGCGGGGAAGCGCAAAGGGTGAAGTTAGCCAGTGAATTGCATCGCCGTTCGAACGGTAAAACGTTATACATTTTGGATGAGCCGACAACAGGACTTCATGTTGATGACATATCCAGGTTACTAGTTGTGATCCAGCGGTTAGTAGAAAATGGCGATACGGTTGTCATTATAGAACACAACCTTGATGTCATTAAGGCTGCTGATTACATTGTTGACCTTGGACCAGAAGGCGGAGATGGTGGCGGTACGATCGTTGCAACAGGTACACCGGAAGAAATTGTAAATATCGAAGCATCCCACACTGGGCGTTATTTAAAACCAATTCTCGAACGAGACCGCGAAAGAATGGGAGAAAAAGTAACCAAATAAAAACTGCCTTAGTGGCAGTTTTTATTTTGGATCGATTCTCATCAGAGGATGAAGCCTCATAGAAGCCAATCAATAAATACTGTGATAAAATATTAAACGTATATTTAAGGAGGTTGAAACAGTGGAACCAATCGATATAAACCTGTTGCAAAAAGAAATAGATAATCGTTCAAACAAAGAAGTTTATGTCCATCTTGAAACAACGAATGGGGCATATGCTAGTCATTTTAATAAAGATTCCTATAATGTCGGGGCATTTATCCGGAACGCCAAAGTAACATATGAACGCGGGAAAGTAGTTGGTGCAGGTGCTACATACAGAGTTGGGCTCAAATTGGCTATTGGCTGGATTTATGCAGAGGGTGTAAATAAGTTTGAGGTTGATAAAAATGGAAGTCTGCTAATGGCAGGTCACGATCGAGAAGGACGTTTAATGGTTGCACTGCAAATAAGCGAAAAACCATTTCATTATTAAAAGGGGGCAGAAATAATGAGTGAACATGTTGTAGTAATATATCCGCATCCAGATGATGAAGCATTTGGCGCATCAGGTACCATCACTACATTTAGAGAAAAAGGAATCCCTGTGACTTATCTGTGCGGGACTTTAGGTGAAATGGGAAGGAATATGGGAAATCCTACCTTTGCGACAAGAGAAACATTGCCAGAGATTCGCAAACAAGAGCTAATAAAAGCATGTGAAGTATTAGATGTGGAATTAAAAATGCTTGGTTACCGTGATAAAACATTAGAGTTTGAATCAAGAGAAGAAGTTGCCACAAATTTATATTCTTACTTGAAAGAGATCAAGCCATCCCTTGTCATTACTCATTATCCAGGTTATGCCGTTCACCCGGATCATGATGCATTTGGAGCAGCTGCCATACGTGCAGTTGAAATGTTTCCTGAGGAAGAACGACCAACTGTATGGGCACAGGCAATTAGCAATGATCATGTGGAGATCCTTGGAAATCCGCAAATCCAAAATGATGTTTCAGCTGTTTTCCGAAAAAAGTTCGAAAGCATTATGGCACATAAATCACAAGCTGACGGGATGCTTTCAAAAGTTAAAAATGAATCAGATGATGTCGAACTGGCTGCAAAAACATGGCTGGGAACAGAATCATTTTATATTTGGAATTTTGAATAAACATATCAGGTTTTCCTCATCATGAAAAAATTCCGTTTGTAAGATTAGTGTAGTGGAATAGTAATAATACAAGGGTCATACATTGCATTAGAACAGAAAGTTTCAAGGAGGAAAACAATGAACACGAAATTATACCGATCGGAAAATAATAAAATGCTCGCAGGTGTACTTGGCGGGATTGCTGAAAATTTCAATCTTGATCCATCACTTTTACGGCTGATATATGTTATTGTGTTTATTTTTACGGCAGGATTTCCATTGTTAATATTGTATATTGCTGCAGCTGTAATCATCCCAAAAAAGGGTGTGCAATAAATGAGATGGGTACTCTCCCTTATTCTTAATGCACTTGCCCTGATGCTGATTGATTATCTGTTTGACGGAATTACGATAGATGGATTTATGATGGCATTAATAGCAAGTATCATTCTCGCTGTATTAAATGCAATAGTTAAACCGATACTAATTGTACTAACACTGCCTATTACCATCATAACACTCGGTTTATTCTTACTTGTAATAAATGCAATAACATTAATGTTAACGCAGGCGTTGTTGGGTGACGGTTTTATCATCGACGGGTTTGGAACAGCCGTGATTGCAGCAATACTTTTCTCCATACTCAATCTTTTCATTAATAAAATAGTAAAAGAGTAAATGAGGGTGGGACATAGCGATCATAATCTTAGAAAAAGATTAATACAAATAATATGGATTATGTGCATTAAGTTGAATAGAGTCACCTTGATATTTTTAGTATGCAAGGATAGCGCTTCGGCCGATTGCTTCGCTTTCCGCGGGGCCGGCTTCAGCTAACTTGCTGAAGAAACCCGCTTCACCAAGTGGATCTTCAGCTCGTCCTGTCCCGCAGGAGTCTGCGCAATCGGCCTACGCTGAAGTATTATTCTAGCATTATCATAGGATATTGTAATAATAGAAACATAATAAAATTCTCTTGAACATTATATACTTGAATTGTTCATGAGAATTTTTATTTTAACGTATGTTTACCCAAAATAGGCTATCAAAAATCTTCACTGAGTGATTCAAACAGTTATTTTGTCACAACCATTGTGGAATAACACCAAATCGGTGGCCGGCCACAGAGACTCATGTGGGAACAGCGCGAGCTTCAGCTAACTTTGGAAAGATCTTCTTTCCAAAGTTAGCTGAAGTCGTGCCCACGGCATAGAAAACACTCCTCAAGGGGTAATCCCTTGAGTAGAGGTTGCACTTCTGCCCTTGGGTGAAAGCTGAGTGGCCGGACGAAGCGGCAGTATAGCACATAACATAATATCATTTTATTTAGCATAATCCATATTATGTGTATTAAAATTGCAAAATAGGGTTCCGAGCAATGAACTATATACAGAATTCACGTCATCGTTCGGATTTTATTATAAATATTATGCTTGTGTCCCAGAGTCTTTTGTATTTGCTCTTAAAACAGAAAGAAAGCTATACGAATTTCACAAAAAAGTGCTACAATAGAAATGATTGTTAAGATTATCAAAAAACAGACAATAATCCTGATTTTCGACTGGGGGCTAAAAAAATGGCAAAAGTTCGTACTCAAGACTTACTGAATCGATTTAAACTTGAGCTGATCGCAGGTAATGAAGGTGTTCACCGGGAAATCTTTATGAGTGAAGTTTCTCGTCCAGGTATAGAATTGACAGGTTATTTTAAATACTATCCAAAAGACCGCCTGCAACTTCTCGGGAAAACAGAACTTTCCTATTTCTCAGAATTAACAAAAGAGGAAAAGAGAGACCGTTCTTATAAACTGTGTACAGATATTACACCAGGTATCGTCGTGACCCGCGATATGGACGTGCCCGAAGAACTTGTGGAAGCATGTGAAAACTCCGGTGTTCCGCTAATGCGTTCACCATTTAAAACGACCCGTGTCATCAGCAGGATTACAAATTTCCTTGAAGCAAAATTTGCGCCATTTACTGCAGTTCATGGTGTACTTGTCGATATTTATGGCATCGGTGTATTGATTACAGGGCAAAGTGGGGTTGGTAAGAGTGAAACAGCACTGGAATTAGTGAAGAGAGGACACCGTCTTGTTGCTGATGACAGTGTGGAGATTAGACAGGAAGATTATGATAGGCTGATTGGATCATCTCCACCACTAATTGAGCATCTTCTTGAAATTAGAGGATTAGGAATTATTAATGTGATGACACTGTTTGGAGCGGGATCCGTACGTTCCCATAAACGAATCTCTCTTGTTATCAACCTGGAAATATGGGATCAAAAGAAACAGTATGACCGTTTAGGTCTCGAGGAAGAGACAATGCCTGTTATTGATGTGAAAATACCGAAGATAACACTTCCTGTTCGACCAGGACGTAACTTAGCTGTTATTATTGAAGTGGCTGCAATGAATTTCCGTTTGAAACGGATGGGTGTCAATGCAGCAGAAGAATTTTCTCAAAGACTATCTAAAATGATCCAGCATGGAGAACGAGAAGAAGAAGAATTTGACTTAGATTAGAAATTTTATACAGGAGAACGGAGGAGATGGAATTTGGCATGTGAAGCACCCGCACTTGACCCCGTATTTCTGTGGATTGGTTCACTACCAATCTACTGGTATGGTGTGATCATTGCAACAGGCGCATTTTTAGGTTTGTGGGTGGCAACAAGAGAAGCAGATCGTTTAGGTGTAAAAAAAGACTATATTGTAGACTTAGTTATTTATGCGATTCCTATTTCGATCTTGGCAGCCAGAATTTATTATGTAACTTTTGAGTGGGAAAGATATGCAGGGGGACCATGGTGGAAAGTATTCGCAGTTTGGGAAGGTGGTATAGCCATCCATGGTGCGTTAATCGGTGCCGTTATTACTGCGGTTATTTACACAAGAGTGCGTAAATTATCTTTCTGGCAGATTGCTGATATTTTAGCACCAAGTCTGATTTTGGGACAGGCAATCGGGCGCTGGGGAAATTTCATGAACCAGGAAGCTCACGGTGGTTCTATCTCGGAAACTACATATAATAATTTTCACCAATACTTACCCGATTTTATTATGAACCAGATGTGTATTGATGGAACGATGTATCATCCAACTTTCTTATACGAGTCTGTTTGGAACATTATCGGATTTATTATCCTGCTCATTTTAAGAAAATATCCATTGCACCGTGGAGAAATGTTCTTAACATATGTGATTTATTATTCAGTTGGACGCTACTTTATCGAAGGTATGCGAACAGACAGTTTATATATTGTCGGTCCGTTAAGAACTGCACAGATCCTTTCCATCATTTTAGTTGTTTTAGCTGTGAGCCTCATTATTTACAGAAGAAAAAAAGGCTTAGCAGATAAAACGTATCAAGGAAAGAAGATTGTAAAAAAATAAGAAAGGTGAAGGCTTTTGCGCTGATAGCAAAAGCCCCTTTTCCATGTTAAGATGTATTGGAAACCAAGATGGCCCAAAATATTCTGGAGGATACAAAAATGAAAATAGAAACGATATTATTTGATTTAGATGGAACGTTAATTGATACAAACGAACTGATTATTGCATCATTTACACACACTGTCGGAAAGTTTGGTGACAGACCATATACGAGGGAAGAGATCATTGATTTTATTGGACCGCCACTTGTAGACAGCCTGCAGAAAGTAAATCCGGACAGTGTCGAGGAAATGATGAAAACATACAGAGAGCATAATTATGCCAACCATGAAAAATATGTAAAAGCATATCCGACAGTTGTCGAAACGGTAAAAAAATTAAAAGATGCTGGCTTCCAGTTAGGAATTGTTACAACAAAATTATCGGATACAGCAAAACTTGGACTTGAAATTACAGGGATGGCTGATATGTTTGAGGTGTTAATTGGCTTAGATGATGTAGAAAATGCAAAGCCGCATCCAGAGCCAATATTAACAGCAATCGAAAAATTACATGCTAACCCGATGACAACGTTAATGGTAGGAGATAATTATCATGACATCGAGGCAGGCCATAATGCTGGTGTTCAAACAGCAGGTGTTGCGTGGACAATTAAAGGACGTGAGATTTTAGAAGCGCATGACCCCCACTTTATGTTGGAACAGATGAGTGATCTGCTGAAAATTGTTGGAGCAGAATAATGCGTAAGACAGACCGTTATAGAGTAAATGGGGCTAATTCATTATGGCACGTGTACAAAACGGTACCATTCTGGAAAGTGGTCAAAAATTTCATTGTCATTCAGCTGGCCAGATACACCCCATTTCTAAAGATAAAAAACTGGCTGTATCGAACATTTTTGCGGATGGAAGTCGGTGAACAGACGGCTTTTGCACTAATGGTTATGCTGGATATTATGTTTCCTGAGAAAATTCAGGTTGGCAGAAATAGTGTAATTGGCTACAATACTACTATATTAGCACATGAATATTTAATTAAAGAATATCGCTTAGGTGCCGTTCATATCGGTAATGAAGTAATGATTGGCGCCAACAGCACCATTCTCCCAGGGGTTTCCATCGGGGATGGAGCTATCGTATCGGCCGGGACTGTTGTACATAAGGATGTGGAGGCAGGTACATTTGTAGGCGGGAATCCGATGAAAGTTATCTTTACAAAAGAAGAAATGCAAAAAAGAATAAATGAAGATCTCTTTTTGCAAAAACGGAGCTGATGAATTTCTTAAAATCATCAGCTTTTTGCTTTTACAATACCATATATCGTTTTTAAAAAAGGAACATCCATTTCATGTATTTCCGCAAGACCTAATGCATATCCATGCAAATGTTCCAGCTCGATTGCCAATCCTTTTCGTAAATCCTGATGCATAGATGAAGTGGCATTATCATGTAAATTCATCATTGTTTCGATTGCACGCTCAAGATGTTTTTCTTCTAGCACATCATCCTCTGCACGGGCGATTGAGTGCATCTCTTGTAATAATCCTTTCACAATTTCCATTGTTGCAGGATGTTGTCTGACCTTTCCGATTGATACGTCAGCAGCTGCTGTAATGCCGGAAAAAGCTGTAATAAACATATATTTATACCACAAATCTGTTTTTATTTTTTTACTATGTTTGGCATCCATATTGCTTCTATTCGAAAGTTCAGCTAAACGTTCGCAGATTTGCTGTTGGGAAGAAGCAAGTGCACCAAAACGGATTTCATGCAATTTACTTGTATGTTCGACATGACCTTTCTCATTTAGTGTAGCAATAATATTTGCCAGACCGCCGAGTACTTTATCCTTTCCAAAGCAGCGGATTAACAAATCATAATGTGCCAGCCCGTTTAATATAGGTAAAATGTATGTATTTTCCCCAGTCATCTTTTCCAATGTTGGCAGAACACTTTCCAGATGGTAGCCTTTAACGGCAAGAACGATAATATCAATGTTTTTCACCGATGATGGATCTGCAGTGATTTTAGGGTCATTGATTGTTGTGTCCCCACATAAGCTTCTAACATATAAACCATTTTCCTCTATCTGTTTTTTACGTTTCTCTCTGACAACAAAGGTTACGTTGGCGCCAGCTTCCATCCACCTTGCACCAAAATATGTCCCCAATGCGCCTGCTCCAATTATAGCAATATTCATCTGTAATCCCTCCCGTCTTATATTTTAACATATTGTGTAACTTTTGATCAGTATGGGTATAACAGTCATTTGCCGTGATGAGCAGCAGTAAAGTTTGTTATACGATTGCTTTTAAGCAGGAAAATTGCTACAATGCTGTATTAGAACTAATTTTGTATGGATATATGTGTTATAATGCATAAGTCGAATCTTTTTAAAAGTTATCGTTAAAGCGAATATATATAACACTTTTAGAAAAAGAAAGGATGGGTAAATACAGCGTGCCAAAACCAGATCAATCAGACAAAAAGTTAATACCTTTTATACCAGACGGGGAATTCTATTTCACAAAAGGTGTAGAAGCATATCAGAAGCAGAAATTCGAGTTGTCACTCAAATGGTTTGCTAAGGCTTTATCAGAGAAACCTGACCATCCTTTATACCAGTGTCAGATGTCTATTGTATATACTGAAATCGGTTCATATTACAAGGCAAATCAGTTATTAACAAAAGTTCTAACTAAATATGGTGATGAATATATTGATTGTTATTATTTAATTTCAAATAACTATGCACACCTTGGTCTGTTACAAGATGCGGTTAAGTATGCAGAATTATATTTGGAAAAAGCACCAGAGGGTGAATTTGCTGAAGAAGCTGTCGGATTATTAAGCGTTTTAGACTTTGAAGAGGACGAAGAGGAAGATGATGACTGGGCTCTTGAAGAGGAAGATGATGTACTTATTTATCAGGAAACCGTGTTTTATCATTTGGAGAGAGAAGAGTGGCAAGAAGCAATTGCACTGCTGGAAGAGATGATCACATTATTTCCGGAATTTTCCCAGGCGCGTCATGAATATCATTACGCATTGTTTTTTGCGGGAGAACGGACGGAAGCAATTGAGTTAGAAGAAAAATATGTACTGGAACATCCAGAGACGTTGACCAGTTACATGAACTTAGCTATTTTCTATTATTACACAAATAATCAGGAAAAATTCGACCATATGTTAACAATGCTCCAAAATATTTTTCCTATTCATGAACAGCAGAAATTGAGACTTGCAACAACTTTTACACAGATTGGCTTATATGAAGAAGCGTTAAATCGTTTTAAGTTATTGCATAAATCGAAGTTAAAGGGCCATCCTTCTTATTATAGATGGTTCAGTACCTGTTATTATTTTACCGGAAATGAAGAAAAAGCGGAATCAGTCTGGTCTGAAGGATGCAAAGAACATCATATATTAGCAAAGCAATCGAGACCATGGAAACGCGATAATCTTATCTAATATATGAGCAGAATATTAGACCTTTTTCGATAGGCGTTAGATAATGATTATACAACTGATAGGAAAGGATGAGATATATGACGGAAGAGAGAATATATGACGTAATTATTGCTGGCGCAGGTCCTGCAGGGATGACGGCAGCTGTTTATACATCTCGTGCAAACCTGGACACATTAATGCTTGAACGAGGAATTCCGGGTGGACAAATGGCAAACACGGAGGATGTAGAAAACTATCCTGGCTATGATCATATTCTGGGACCTGACTTGTCGAATAAGATGTTCGACCATGCGAAAAAGTTTGGTGCAGAGTATGCGTACGGGGATATAAAAGAAGTCATTGATGGAAAAGAATACAAAACAGTTATAGCAGGATCAAAAGAATATAAAACACGTGCATTAATCATCACCACAGGTGCTCAGTATAAAAAACTCGGCGTACCTGGTGAGGAAGAACTTGGAGGGCGCGGTGTCTCTTATTGTGCAGTATGTGATGGTGCATTCTTTAAAGATAAAGAGCTTATTGTTGTTGGTGGTGGTGACTCTGCAGTCGAGGAAGGTGTTTATCTGACCAGATTTGCAAGTAAAGTAACAATTATCCACCGTCGTGACGAATTACGTGCCCAGAAAATACTTCAGGATCGTGCATTCAAAAATGATAAGATTGATTTCGTCTGGGATACGATCGTAAAATCAATCAATGGCGAGAACGGAAAAGTAGCAAGTGCGACATTGAAAAACAAAAAAACTGGCGAAGAATATGAACACAAAACAGATGGTGCATTCATTTATATCGGAATGGTGCCATTAAGTGAACCATTTAAATCGCTTGGTATTACAGATGAAGAAGGATATATCCCAACAAACGAGAATATGGAAACACGGGTATCAGGGGTGTTTGCGGCAGGAGACATCCGTGATAAAGAATTAAGGCAAATCGTTACTGCAACAGGTGATGGAGCTATTGCGGCACAAGCGGCACAAGCATATGTAGAGAACTTAAAGGAAGCACCGGAACCGACAGAAGCAGCTAAGTAATTATTGTCATCATTTAGCAATCTTACCGTAAAAAGAAATTAACGCCACTGTAACACGGATGAAATATAAATGCGATACAATGTACTTAACTAATTGACCCCCTTTTTTAATAAATAGAACTTGACGGCATAGGCTACCAAACCTATGCCAATTTTTTTGTTTTGTCCTTCCTTGATTCTCGGTGTATAATAGATAGTTGGAACCACAAAGTGTTACGTACGGTTAATATAAAAAATTATATTAAGGAAAGTTTAATAAGGGAGGTATACGTTATGGGGACACCTTCAGATGAAACAAAGTTAGTGATAATAACAGGTATGTCAGGTGCCGGAAAAACGGTGGCTGTACAGAGTTTTGAAGATTTAGGGTATTATTGTGTGGATAATCTTCCCCCGGCTTTGTTGCCTAAATTTTTAGAGTTAATGCGTGATGCAACGAACAATATCCAAAAAGTTGCGCTCGTTATGGACTTAAGAGGCCGGGAGTTCTTTGATTCGTTATTTGAGGCGCTGGATCAGTTAGGTCAGGAAAACTGGCTGGAAGAGCATATACTTTTCCTTGATGCAAGTGATCAGGTACTGGTCTCCCGTTATAAGGAAACAAGGCGTTCTCATCCGCTTGCTCAAAACGGACTTCCTTTAGAAGGTATACATGCAGAAAGAATGATTCTTGATGAACTAAGAGGGCGTGCCCAGCATTTTATTGATACATCCAATCTTAAACCAAAACAATTAAGAGAAAAAATTGTTCAAAGATACAGCGAAAAGGAACAGGAGATATTTTCGATTCATACCCTTTCTTTTGGCTTTAAATATGGTTTGCCGATAGATGCAGATCTCGTCTTTGATGTTCGTTTCCTCCCAAATCCGCATTACGTTGAACATATGCGACCTTTAACAGGTTTAAATACAGAGGTGTCTTCCTATGTTTTCAAATGGTCGGATACGAAAGTGTTTTTGGAAAAAACGATTGATTTATTGCAATTTATGCTGCCACAATATAAAAGAGAAGGAAAAAGCCAGCTCGTAATTGCTATCGGATGTACTGGCGGACAGCACCGATCTGTAGCTATTGCAGAATATTTAGCGAAGTATTTCCAAAAAAACTATGTGACACATGTCAGTCACCGTGATATTGACAAGCGAAAGGGATAAACATTATGACACAACCAGACATAAAAAAAGTAGTAGTAATTGGTGGAGGCACAGGCATGCCAGTTCTGCTGCGAGGGTTAAAAAAGCATGATATCGATTTATCAGCAATTGTAACAGTTGCAGATGACGGGGGGAGTTCAGGGAGACTTCGTACTGAAATGGAGATTCCTGCCCCTGGAGATATTCGGAATGTTATTGCTGCACTTTCTGATGTGGAGCCAATGTTAATGAATCTGTTTCAGCATCGTTTTACGAAAGGCAACGGGTTATCTGGTCACTCAATGGGAAATCTTTTGTTAGCTGCAATGACTTCTGTTACCGGTGACTTTTATACAGGGATAAAAGAAATATCACGTGTGTTGAATGTTAAAGGCAACATTTATCCGATTGCAAACCAGAGTATGTTTTTACACGCTGAATATGAAGATGGCACAATTGTTACAGGTGAGTCAAACATCCCGAAAGCAAAAAAGAAAATAAGACGTGTCTTTTTGCAGCCAAATCCAGTCCTGCCGCTGCCTGAAGCGGTAGATGCAATACATGATGCTGACATGATTGTCATTGCGCCAGGAAGTCTTTATACAAGTATTTTACCAAATCTGATTGTTCCGCAAATTGGAGAAGCATTAAAAGATACGAAAGCAGACGTTATTTATGTTTGTAATGTAATGACGCAAGTTGGAGAAACAAATGGTTATACGGTTGCTGATCATGTACAGGCAATTACAGACCATATTGGACCGGGCTGTATTCAGTCAGTGATCGTCCATAATAAAGAAATCGACCCTAATATGAAATTAGTCTATGCAGAAGAACAGGCAGAGCCAGTGAAGTATGATTTTGAACGTCTTCAAGGCATAGGATTGGAAATAATTGAAGAAGATATTGTAAAAGTGAAAAATAATTCATTAAGGCATGACACAGAAAAAATTGCCAATCTTCTCGTTTCTTTATTGTAGGGGCAAATAAGGGGGAAGAGAAAAGTTGTCATTTGCATCAGAAATCAAAAAAGAATTAACGAAGATAGAAAATGATTCATGCTGTAACCGTGCAGAATTAGCTGCACTGATCCGAATGAATGGTGCTGTCTCTTTTTCGCGGTTGCATTATTCGCTGGATGTTCAGACAGAGAATGCTGCGATTGCTCGCCGTATTTATACTTTAATTAAAGGATTGTACGGTTTACCAGTCGAATTACTTGTCCGAAAAAAAATGAAACTGAAAAAAAATAATGTATACATTGTCCGGATGAATGAAGGAGTAAAGGATATGCTTGTTGATATGGAGATTTTAAATGAACCGTATCAATTTGTCCGGTCTATTTCCAGTAAATATAAAGACAAAGAGTGCTGCCGCAGAGCATACTTAAGAGGTGCTTTTTTAGCAGGTGGTTCTGTAAATAATCCGGAGACATCTTCCTATCACCTGGAAATATACAATTTTTATGAAGAACATAATCAGGCGCTATGTGACTTGTTAAATGAATATAATCTTCATGCCCGTATTCTGGAGCGGAAAAGAGGGTATATCACTTATATTAAAGAAGCTGAAAAAATTACCGAATTTTTAAATTACATTGGTGCACACCAGGCTTTGTTTAAGTTTGAGGATGTACGGATTGTAAGAGATATGAGGAATTCTGTTAACAGGTTAGTGAATTGTGAGACAGCTAATCTGAATAAAACAATCGGTGCAGCGTTCAGGCAAGTCGAAAACATACGTTATATCGAAAATACGGCAGGCTTAGAAGCATTGCCTGATAAATTACGGGAGATTGCCATACTAAGGATGGAGCACCAGGATGTTTCACTTAAGGAATTAGGTGAAATGGTATCAGGCAGTAAAATTAGTAAATCAGGAATAAATCATCGACTGAAGAAAATTGACCAGTTTGCTGACCAATTACGAAAAGAAAATACTATCACCAATAATTAACCATACTATAAATTCCTCGGAGAATTCCTTTCTTCGAGGATTTTTTTCATATCTGAGCCGAGTAGACTTTGATCGATTAATTATATAGTGAGATAGTCACGTAAATGGATTTAATAAAAATGAAATATTTTAATGGTAATAAAACGGGAAATAGTATAGTATTATTAGTATGGTAACGCTTACAAAGAAAGGGGCTATATATATGGTTGAGAGAAATGTGACGATTGGTGTAGAACCGGGTTTGCAGGCACGCCCTGCAGCTCAATTTGTTCAAAAAGCTAATAGTTATTCATCAGAGATATTTATTGAAAAGGACGAGAAGAGAATCAATGCAAAAAGCATTATGGGCTTAATGAGTCTGGCTTTAGCGAAAGGGAATGAGATTAAATTAATTGCTGATGGACCAGATGATGAAGAGGCATTAGCGGCTTTAGCCGATTTTGTTGAAGGGAAATAGTATATAAAAAACCCAGCATAACTGCTGGGTTTTACAATTAGTTTAGATTATCTGGTTTCTTTTCCATTACTCTGTCAATTAATCCATATTCTTTTGCACGTTCCGCTGTCATGAAGTTATCACGGTCTGTATCTCTTTCAATCACTTCCATTGGCTGGCCTGTGCGCTCTGCAAGAATTTCGTTCAATTTCTTTCGCATTTCGATAATACGGTTCGCATGGATTTGGATATCAGATGCCTGACCTTGAGTGCCGCCTAAAGGCTGGTGAATCATTACTTCAGAGTTTGGTAATGCGAAGCGTTTTCCAGGTTCACCTGCAGCAAGCAGGAAAGCACCCATAGATGCAGCCATACCTATACAGATAGTTGATACATTAGGTTTGATGAACTGCATTGTATCATAAATTGCCATACCTGCTGTAATTGACCCACCTGGTGAATTAATATATAATGAAATATCTTTATCAGGATCTTCAGCAGCTAAGAATAGGAGCTGTGCTACTATACTGTTGGATACATTATCATCAATCCCGCTTCCTAACATAATAATTCTGTCTTTTAAAAGGCGAGAGTAAATGTCATAAGCACGCTCACCACGATTTGTCTGTTCAATAACTGTAGGGATTAAATTCATAAAAAAATTCCTCCTTTTATTGCTCTCAATTTGATAATTATTAACTATTTTCATGATAACTTAATGGTCAAAAAAGGTCAAAAGATTTGATTGACTTTCTGCCCGAATATGTATTATAACAACATCTTTCCCTGTTTTTCTATGATTTAAACCATCCATAATAAACAGTTTATGAAGCGATAAACAATAAAATACGAAATTTATTATTGAAAAGATGAAATACATTCTGTATAATATAAAATGTCGCTATTTGATGATGCGCTCGTAGCTCAGGGGATAGAGCAATGGTTTCCGGTACCATGTGTCGGGGGTTCGAATCCCTCCGAGCGCGTATTAATTCTTTTATTTTACATATCCCCATCTGCATACCGTTTCATTTGGGACGGTTATCTTTCCACCCTTTTCATAACGATCAAATATCCCATTTAATTCTTTAACGACTAAGGAATAATAAGTATCTCCAGCCTTTGGGACGTAAGATGCTGATAGGTGACGGCCGATAAATCCATCCCTGTCATAGATAATCGGATGTTCCATTTTTAAGGTGATGTAATCCTCATTTAAGAAAAACTCACTATAGATTTCTTTGGTATCCGCCAAACCGTTTGAGAAGCCGCGGAAGTCAGGGCAATATTTCTTGTATACAGAATGAATTTCCTCATTAATTTTTTCCATGATTCGATGATTATAAATAATTACTACTTTTCCGTTTGATTTCAGGATACGCTCACATTCTTTACGGAACGCACCTCTGTTAAACCAGTGGAATGCTTGTGCTACGGTTATCAAATCAATGCTGCCTTTGTCTAAATTAGTATTTTCTGCAGTACCATTCACAGAGGTAAAATTTACATGATCACTAAGTTCCTTTTCGGCAATCGAGCGCATCTCCTGATTAGGTTCTACTGCATAGACATTTACATGATAGGAGAGCAATTGCTGTGTAAGAATTCCAGTACCTGATCCGATATCAGCAATGACCGAATCTTGTTTCATGGGAGTCCCCTTCATTATCTCGTTAATTATTGCTTTAGGATAATTTGGGCGATTACAGGAATATATTTCAGATTTGCCAGTAAATAATTGCGAAGAGGATTTCATTAATTTATCACCGCCTTTGGTTTCCTCCATTCTATATTAAATGATAAAAAGACAAAAGAATACTAGACCTACAAAAATCTGAACAATGACGTTAATTAAGTATATAGGTATATAGAATTCGTAGCTTAGAATTCTATTTCGCAATGTTTATACACATAATAGGGATACTGTGCATTAAACCGAAGAGAGAAACTGTGAAATATTTAGAGTGAAATACCACCGCTTTGTCCGATTGCTTAGTTTTCACCCAAGGGCACAAGTGCAACATCTACTCAAGCAAAGATCACTTTCGTAGTGTTTTCTTTGCCGCGGGGCCGGCTTCAGCTAACTTGGTGAAGAAACCCGTTTCACCAAGTGGATCTTCAGCTCGTCCTGTTCCGCAGGAGTCTGCGCAATTGGCCTACGCTAAGATACTGCTCTTCAATTTTTATCAGAAGCAATAAAATACTCATGAACTTTCCATTCCTGGATTGTTCATGAGTATTTTAATTCTAACGTATGTTCACAAATCTGTAAGTCAAACAGTATATTTTCAATCAGTGTAGACATCACTAAAGCGGAGGCCGGCCACGTAGACTCCTGTGGGATAGCGAGATCTGAAGATCCACTTTGCAAAGTGTTTTTCTTTGCAAAGTTAGCTGAAGACGAGCCCACGGCATAGAAAACACTACTCAAGGGATAATCCTTTGAGTAGATGTTGCACTTGTGCCCTTGGGTGAAAGCGAAGTGGCCGGACGGAGCGGCGGTATAGCACATAATATAATACCACTTTACTGGCACAGTATCCCTATAATGTGCATTAATTTTTTTCTAATATTCGTTTTTTATTCGGTGCATGATCGTTATGTCACACTCTCAATTTAACTGAAGCTAGCTTAATAATTATTGTAAATTTTCCATCGAAGTAACTTGGTTTTCATACTCATATAACACCATCTGGTAATCATGACCCCAATTACTTTTCGCATTGTTTAAGATTCTTTCCTTTTCTGCTGAATCTACATTCAGATTCTGTACTTCTTCATATGCATTTAATTGCTCTTCATATTCATATTCTACCATCGTAAAATCGTCCCCCCAGTTGGAATGGGCATTATTTAATAAAATTTCTTTAATCTCTGTATCGATAGTGAAGTTTGTTAAATTGTTATATGCTTCTGTCTGTTCATTAATCTGGTATTCCTGCATTTCATAATCATCAGCCCAATCACTTTGTGCATTATCTCTAATAGCTTGTTCCACTTCTGCCTGATCAAGTCCAGCAACAACATTTGTAAAATTATCCTGCTGTTCTTCTTCAGCTGGTTCCTCAACAGGAGTGTTTTCCGTTTCAGCAGGCTCCTGCTCGACAGGATCTGGTTCCCCTTCTGTTTCTTCTGGTAATTCCGCTTCTTCTTCATTGGCAGTTTCCTCATTTTCGGTTACATCTTCCTGGCCATTTTCTGCTACTTCCTCGTCATCACCGCCCATTGCTACAGAAATCACAATAATACCGATTATTACCCAGAACCACCATCTTTTAAAGATAGATTTCTTTGCTTTATTGTCTGCCATAAGTTTTCCTCCTTACATTTTCTTTCAAAAGTAGTATGGATATTTAAACCGACAATTATGAAAAAAACTCCCCTGTTTGGAGAGAAAAGATTAGAGGAAGAAACATTGTTCAATAATTCACAATATCGTCATAGATCTGCCTTTCATTACACCTTGAAATAAGATATAGTAAAAGTATATTCATAATGTTATTTAATATTGGTTAGGGGTGATCTTGATGGCTGGTAAGAAAACAAAGTTAAGAAAAGTTGTCGTAATAGGAACGGGATTTGTTGGAACAAGCTATGCCTATGCTTTGCTGAATCAAGGTGTTGTTAATGAACTTGTTCTTATTGATCTTGATAAAGAAAAAGCAGAAGGAGAAGCAAGAGACTTAAATCATGGAATGGCTTTTGGAAATCCCATGAGAATTAAAGCAGGGGACTATGAAGAATGTCATAATGCAGACTTGGTTGTAATCACTGCTGGTGCTAACCAGAGACCTGGTGAAACAAGACTGGATTTAGTCTCAAAAAATGCAAAAATATTTAAAGGAATTATTAATAAAGTAATGGATGTAGACTTTCAAGGGATATTCCTTGTTGCTACAAATCCTGTAGATATCCTGACACAGCTAACCAGGGAAATTTCCGGCCTCCCAGAAGAACGTGTTATTGGTTCTGGTACCATTTTAGATACTGCAAGATTCCGCTATTTGCTTGGCGAACATTTTGAAGTGGATCCGAGAAATGTTCACGCATATATAATGGGTGAACATGGTGATTCTGAATTACCTGTCTGGAGCCATGTACAAATAGGCGGGGTACCCATAAGCAAGTATGCAGGCATAACAGATTTTGACCAAAATGAAGAAATGAAAGCAATTTTTGAAAACGTCCGGGATGCTGCCTACCATATTATCAAGCGTAAAGGAGCAACATACTACGGGATTGGTCTCGGACTTGTACGTTTGACAAGGGCTATTCTGAATAATGAAAATGCGATTGTAACAGTATCTGCTTATCTTGACGGCCAATATGGACTTGACGATATTTATATTGGTGTTCCTGCGATTTTGAATGAAAATGGTGTCCGGGAAATTATTGAATTAAACTTAAATGATCTGGAAAAAGACCAGTTAAGAAATTCTGCTGATTTACTTAAGGAAATGGTTGATGTCGGAAGAAAAGCGATTCAATAATTATTGCTGAAGTCAGGTGAGGGAGTTGTGAACTTTTTCATAATTCCCTCATATAGTGAAGGAAGGTAATTCAATTGCTAGTTAAATTATACGGGAAAGAAAATTGCTCTCTGTGCATGGATGCTAAAATTATACTGGATCTGCTGCAGTCAGTGTATCCTTTAGAGATAGATGAGATCGATATTTATCAGGATGAGGCATTATTAGAAAAATATCACCTGATCATTCCTGTGGTTGAAATGGATAATGAGATTATTGATTCTGGAATAGTTAGTTATGAGAAACTGGATAATTATCTGAAAAATAAAAAAAGTGTCTAAAATAGTTGAGAAATTGTGGACACTTTGATAGAATCATCTATGGAAGTTGATTTTTTTTAGTCTGAGTGGGACGATTTTTGACTAGGAGGGACAAATATTTCCCGGTATCGAAAAAGGAGCGTTTCCGATTGAAGGAATTACTATATATTCAAGAAAAATTGTTCCCTGATTTATTGGATGTCATACAGAAAAGATACAAAATATTGCAATACATACAACGAATGCAGCCAATCGGACGCAGAAGTTTATCCGATAACATTCAGATCAAAGAACGTGTTGTTCGATCAGAAACCGAATTCCTGAACAAACACGGTTTTATTGTGGTGACATCTAAAGGGATGCAAGTAACAGAAGAAGGCGATATGATTATCGAAAAACTAACAGAGTTCATGAATGGAATTTCTGAATTTAGTGTTTTAGAATCGCAAATTAAGGATAAATTACAATTGGAACAAGTCATTATCGTTGCCGGAAATAGTGATGAACAAACCTCCGTAAAAGAGGAATTGGGGAAGGCATGTGTCCAGTTTCTGAATACAATTTTAACTTCCAATCAGACGATAGCTGTCACTGGTGGGACATCTATGGCAGAAGTTGCTAATCAGATGAAACCACTGTTACATGCACCAAATTGCACTTTTGTTCCGGCACGTGGCGGATTGGGGGAGCAGGTAGAAAACCAGGCGAATACAATTTGTTCACAGATGGCAAAGAAAGCAAACGGAAATTATCGGATGCTATATGTACCTGACCCATTAAGTGAAGAGTCATACCACTCTATTATTGAAGAACCGGCGATCAAGGACATTTTAGAAATGATTCATGATGCAAGGATTGTTCTTCACAGTATTGGTGATGCCTTTACAATGGCAAAAAGGCGTAAAGCATCAGATGAAGTTTTGCAAAAGTTGAAAACAGGCAATGCTGTTAGCGAAGCTTTTGGTTATTATTTAGACGAACAAGGTGAACTGGTTTACAAAGTACGTACTGTTGGTATGCAAATTGAAGATTTGGAACATGCACAGTACGTGATTGCAGTGGCAGGAGGTAAATCAAAGGCAAAAGCGATTCAATCTTATTTTAAGCAGGGCAAAAGTAATGTGCTTATAACAGATGAAGCTGCAGCGAAAGAGATGTTAAAGGGAAATTCCCTTTAAATATAAAAAATTAAGTACAACCATAAGGAGGATTTAGCATGGCAGTAAAAGTAGGTATTAATGGTTTTGGCCGTATCGGTCGTAATGTTTTCCGTCAAGCTTTAAAAAATAATGAGGTGGAAGTAGTAGCAGTTAACGACTTAACTGATGCTAATATGCTTGCACATTTACTAAAATATGACTCTGTTCACGGCAAACTGGAAGAAGAAGTAACTGTAAAAGGTGACGCTCTTGTAGTTGGTGGAAAAGAAATTAAAGTACTTTCTGACCGTGACCCGGCTAATTTGCCATGGGGCGACTTAGGTGTGGAAATTGTAGTTGAATCTACAGGATTCTTCACGAAACGTGAAGCTGCAGCAAAACACTTAGACGCTGGTGCGAAAAAAGTAATCATCTCTGCTCCTGCATCAGATGAAGATATCACTGTTGTAATGGGTGTTAACGAAGATAAATATGATCCAGCAAATCACCATGTTATCTCAAATGCATCTTGTACAACTAACTGTTTAGCTCCATATGCAAAAGTATTAAATGATACATTCGGTTTAAAACGAGGTATGATGACAACAATTCACTCATATACAAACGATCAGCAAATCTTAGACTTACCACACAAAGATTACCGTCGTGCTCGTGCAGCTTCTGAAAATATCATTCCTACAACAACTGGTGCTGCAAAAGCAGTTTCTCTAGTATTACCTGAATTAGAAGGTAAATTAAATGGTATGGCAATGCGTGTACCTACTCCAGACGGTTCACTAGTTGACCTTGTTGCAGAACTTGATAAAGAAGTAACTGTTGAAGAAGTTAACGGAGCGCTAAAAGAAGCAGCTGAAGGAAAATTAAAAGGTATCCTTGGATACTCTGATGAGCCTTTAGTATCTGTTGACTATATCGGTAACACTAATTCTTCTACTATTGATGGACTTTCTACAATGGTAATGGAAGGTAACATGGTAAAAGTAGTATCTTGGTATGATAACGAAATGGGATACTCTAGCCGTGTAGTAGATTTAGCAGCATACCTTAAAGCTCAAGGTCTGTAAGAATTAGTTAGATAGCGGGAGGGGGATCAATCCTCCTCTCGTTTTTGCTTACTAACTCTGTCATTAAATAATCCCAAGGAGGTTCATTACAATGAACAAACAAACCATTAAAGACATTGATGTAAAAGGGAAAAAAGTGTTTTGCCGCGTCGATTTTAATGTACCGATGAAAGACGGCGAAGTAACTGACGATACTCGTATCAGAGCAGCACTACCAACGATTGAGTATTTAACTGAGCAAGGAGCAAAAGTGATCTTAGCAAGTCACCTTGGCCGTCCAGGTGGAGAAGTTGTGGAAGAATTACGTATGGATGCTGTCGCAAAACGTTTAAGTGATCTGATTAATAAACCTGTCGTGAAAACAGACGAAGTTTACGGACAGGAAGTAAATCAGGCAGTAAGTGAATTAAGTGATGGAGAAATTTTACTTATCGAAAATGTGCGTTTTGAAGCTGGAGAAACAAAAAATGACCCTGAATTAGCGAAAGCTTTTGCAGATTTAGCGGATTTTTATGTGAATGATGCATTTGGTGCTGCACACCGTGCTCATGCTTCTACTGCAGGTATTGCTGAACATATTCCATCAGCAGCAGGATTCCTGATGGAGAAGGAATTAGATGTATTAGGAAAAGCATTGTCAAACCCTGAACGTCCATTTACAGCAATTGTTGGTGGGGCGAAAGTTAAAGACAAAATCGGTGTGATTGATAACCTGCTGGATAAAGTTGATAACTTAATTATCGGTGGTGGTCTTGCTTATACTTTCGTTAAAGCTTTAGGTCATGAAATTGGAAAATCACTATTAGAAGAAGATAAAATTGAATTAGCTAAAGAATATATGCAAAAAGCTAAAGATAAAGGTGTTAACTTTGTTATGCCGGAAGATGTTATCGTTTCTGATGACTTTTCTAATGATGCAAATACCCAGGAAGTAAGTATTGAAAATATCCCAGCGGATTGGGAAGCATTGGATATTGGTCCAAAAACTCGTGAAAAATATGCTAAAATAGTAGCTGAGTCTAAGCTGGTTATCTGGAATGGACCAATGGGTGTATTTGAACTGGATACTTTTGCAAATGGTACGAAAGCCGTAGCAGATGCATTAAGTAAAACAGAAGGGTATACTGTAATTGGTGGCGGTGACTCTGCAGCAGCTGTTGAAAAATTTGATCTTGCTGATAAGATGGATCATATTTCAACTGGTGGCGGGGCTTCTCTTGAATTTATGGAAGGTAAAGAACTGCCGGGAGTTACTGCACTAACTGACAAGTAAGAAAAGGAGAGGTGATAGGATGCGTACGAAAGTAATCGCAGGTAATTGGAAAATGAACAAACTGTTGGGTGAAGCTGTCGAATTTGTTGAAGATACGAAATCAAAAGTACCTTCAAGTGAAAAAGTAGAATCAGTAGTTTGTGCACCATTTCCGTATTTACCAACATTAGTAGAAAAAGCAAAAGGAACAGACTTAGCCATTGCAGCACAGAATATGCACTTTGAAGAAAGTGGTGCATTTACTGGTGAAGTGAGCCCTAGTATGTTAAAAGACATTGGGGTAACTTATGTTGTATTAGGTCACTCTGAACGCCGCGAAATGTTTGCAGAAACAGATGAAACAGTAAACAAAAAGGCACACGCAGCATTTGCTCATGGATTAATTCCTATCATTTGTGTTGGTGAAACTTTAGAAGAACGCGAAAGTAATGAGACAATGAACATTGTGGAAAAACAAGTAAAAGCAGCAATTGAAGGATTATCTGAAGAACAGGTAAGAGCTTCCATTATTGCTTATGAGCCAATTTGGGCAATTGGTACAGGTAAGACAGCAACATCTGAACAAGCAAATGAAGTATGTACACATATTCGTAAAGTAGTAGCACAAACACAATCAGAAACAGCTGCAGAAGCAGTTCGAATCCAGTATGGTGGAAGTGTGAAACCAGCGAATGTAGATGAATTACTTTCACAATCAGATATTGATGGTGCTCTTGTAGGTGGTGCAAGCTTAGAAGCTGATTCATTCCTGCAGTTAGTGGAGGCTGGTGCAAAATGAGTCAAAACAAGTTAGCGGCATTAATCATCTTAGACGGGTATGCAATAAGAGATGAAGTAAAAGGAAATGCAGTAAAACAAGCAAATACTCCTAACTTTGATCGTTATTGGAAAAAGTACCCGCATAATCAGTTAACCGCATCTGGGGAAGCTGTAGGCCTGCCTGAAGGACAAATGGGTAATTCAGAGGTAGGACATTTAAATATTGGAGCAGGGCGCATTGTTTATCAAAGTTTAACACGTGTGAATTTATCGATTAAAGATGGCGAGTTCTTCGAGAATAAAGTAATCTTAAATGCGATTGAACATGCAAAAAACAATGACAAAGCTTTACACGTATTTGGCTTACTATCAGATGGTGGGGTACATAGCCATATTGATCACATATATGCAGTATTGAAGCTTGCAGCAGATAAAGGTTTGAAAAATGTATATCTTCATGCCTTTCTTGATGGCCGTGATGTTGATCAAAAGTCAGCGGCAACCTACATTAATCAGACACTTGATAAAATGAAGGATTTAGGTGTTGGAGAGTTTGCAACAATTTCAGGTAGATATTATTCAATGGACCGGGATAAACGATGGGACCGTGTGAAAAAGTCTTATGACGCGATGGTTTACGGTGAGGGTCCGAAATACAGTGACCCAATTGAAGTTGTAGAAGATTCTTACAAAAATGAAATTTATGACGAGTTCGTTATTCCATCTGTTATTACAGATGAAAATGGACAGGCGAAAGCAACAATTTCAGATGAAGATTCAGTGATTTTCTGTAACTTCAGACCAGACCGGGCAATACAGATTTCACGTACATTTGCAAATGAAGATTTCCGCGATTTTGAACGTGGTGACAAAGCACCAAAAGACATTCATTTTGTCTGTTTGACTAACTTTAGTGAAACCGTTAATGGAAAAGTGGCATATGAACCGGTTAACCTTGACAATACTGTTGGGGAAGTGTTATCACAAAATAACCTGAAGCAATTAAGAATTGCAGAAACGGAAAAGTATCCCCATGTTACTTTCTTTATGAGCGGTGGGCGTGAAAAAGAGTTTCCAGGTGAAAAGAGAATTCTTATTGATTCTCCAAAAGTTGCAACATATGATCTCCAACCGGAAATGAGCGCATATGAAGTTACAGATGCATTACTGGAAGAATTAGATAAGGACGAGCAAAATGCGATCATTTTAAATTTTGCTAACCCTGATATGGTTGGACACTCAGGGATGCTTGAGCCAACAATTAAAGCAATTGAAACAGTTGATGAATGTTTAGGAAAAATTGTGGATAAAATTATCGAAAAAGGCGGTCATGCAATTATCACAGCAGACCATGGTAACTCCGATGAAGTAGTTACATTAAACGGAGAACCAATGACTGCCCATACCACTAATCCGGTTCCTGTCATTGTTACAAAAGATAGTGTGGAACTGCGCGATGGCGGAATATTAGCTGACCTTGCACCAACTTTACTGGATTTACTTGAAGTTAATAAGCCAAAAGAAATGACTGGCGAAACACTAATTAAAAAATAATTTAAATTAAAGGAGAGCATAATTATGCCATACATTACAGACGTTTATGCACGCGAAGTACTAGATTCCCGCGGGAATCCAACAATTGAAGTAGAGATTTATACAGAATCTGGAGCATTCGGTACTGCATTGGTACCAAGTGGTGCATCTACTGGTGAGCACGAAGCAGTAGAATTACGAGATGGAGACAAAGACCGTTACCTCGGTAAAGGTGTTCAGAAAGCAGTTGAAAATGTTAATGAAGTAATTGCACCAGAATTAATGGGAATTGATGTAACTCGTCAGGTTATTATTGACCAGCTGTTACTTGAACTTGATGGTACAGAAAACAAAGGAAAATTAGGAGCAAATGCTATTTTAGGTGTTTCTATGGCAGCAGCTCATGCAGCGGCAGATCATTTAGGTGTACCATTATATACTTACTTAGGTGGTTTCAATGCAACAACACTTCCAACACCAATGATGAACATCTTAAATGGTGGAGAGCATGCGGATAACAACGTAGATATCCAGGAATTTATGATTATGCCTGTAGGTGCTCCAACATTCAAGGAAGCTCTTCGTATGGGTGCTGAAATTTTCCATAGCCTGAAAAAGGTTTTAAGTGGAAAAGGATTAAACACAGGTGTAGGTGACGAAGGTGGTTTCGCTCCAAACCTTGGATCAAACGAGGAAGCTCTTTCTACAATTATTGAAGCAATTGAAGCTGCTGGTTACAAACCAGGAGAAGAAGTAAAGCTTGCAATGGACGTTGCTTCTTCTGAATTCTATGAAGATGGAAAATACAACCTTAAAGGAGAAGGCGTTGTACGTTCTTCTGAAGAAATGGTTGCATGGTATGAGGAAATGATCAATAAATATCCAATCATTTCGATCGAAGACGGTTTGGATGAAAATGACTGGGAAGGTCACAAATTGCTTACAGACCGTATTGGTGACCGTGTGCAATTAGTTGGTGATGACTTATTCGTTACTAACACAAAACGTTTAGCACAAGGTATCGAACAAGGTGTAGGAAACTCTATCCTAGTAAAAGTTAACCAAATTGGTACACTTACAGAAACTTTTGAAGCGATCGAAATGGCGAAACGCGCAGGTTACACTGCAGTAATTTCTCACCGTTCAGGTGAAACAGAAGATGCTACAATCGCTGACATCGCTGTAGCTACAAATGCTGGTCAAATCAAAACTGGTGCACCATCACGTACGGACCGTGTTGCGAAGTACAACCAGTTATTAAGAATCGAAGATGCATTAGCATCATCAGCTAAATATGCAGGACCAAATGCATTTTATAACTTAAACAAATAAGTTTTTCAACGAAAATACATTGTTTGACAAGATACCAACAGGGGTATAAAATATACTTAATAAGTTATTATAATGATGACAGGATTTTTGAACAAGTAATTAACAGGAAGGGGTCTTCGTCATGGATTATGATCAAAAAGTAAAAAACCGTATGAAGCGGATTGAAGGACAAGTACGCGGCTTAATTAAAATGATGGATGAAGGCAAAGAATGCCGAGATGTGGTTACCCAAATGTCAGCTGTTAGAAGCGCGCTTGATCGTACTGCGGCATTAATTGTCAGCACTAATCTCGAACGTTGTATAAGAGAAGAAAAGGCAGACGGAGAGTCTTCCGAAGAGCTTATAAAAGAGGCAGTAAACCTGTTAGTCAAAAGCAGATAATGAACTAATTTGAAAACCGTATTAAAACGTCTTAATCATGACGAAACTTAAAATCAAAGGAACAAAGAGAGAGATCAAAATTGGAGGTAATAAATCATGAAAGAAATTCAACCAACGGAATTAGCAGATAAATTAAAACAAGGTGAGAAGCTTCATATTATTGATGTAAGGGAAGATGATGAAGTTGCTACAGGTATGATTCCAGGAGCCAAACATATCCGTCTTGGCGAGATTCCTGAACGTATTGATGAATTAGATAAAGATGAACATTACTACATCGTTTGCAGATCTGGAGGACGCAGCGGACGTGCAACGGAATATTTAGAAGCAAATGGTATTAATGCAACAAATATGAATGGTGGAATGCTGGCATGGGAAGATGAGATAGAAGTGCCAGGTAAATAAAAGAAGACTTTTCTATGTGAAAATATAAAATAGGCTTATCCCGTTAAAGGATAAGCCTATTTATTTCAAGAAAGGATATTTTGTATATTACTGATTTGTTTTCTCACGGACGAAAGCTTCTACTTCGTCAGCTGTATTCATACTTAACAGCTGATCTTTGTATGATGCCAATTCCTCTTTAGAGAGAGTTTTGATTTGTGTACGAGCAGGCAAAATTGATGTAGCACTCATACTGAATTCATCTAATCCCAGTCCTAAAAGTATCGGAATGGCAATTGAGTCTCCAGCCATTTCTCCACACATTCCAGCCCATTTTCCTTCAGCATGTGCCGCTTCGATAACATTATTCACAAGATTAAGGATTGCAGGATGGTATGGTTGGTATAAATAGCTTACACGTTCATTCATACGGTCTGCTGCTAATGTATACTGTATCAAATCATTTGTTCCAATACTAAAGAAATCGACTTCTTTAGCAAATTGACGAGCAATTACCGCAGTGGAAGGAATCTCTACCATGATACCAATTTCTATGGAATCAGATACTTCTGTACCTTCTTCTACAAGCTTATCTTTTTCATCTAACAATATTTTCTTTGCCTGACGAAACTCATCTAATGTTGCAATCATAGGGAACATTATCTTTAAGTTACCATATGTACTCGCACGAAGAAGTGCACGCAATTGGGTACGGAAAATATCGTCACGTTCTAAACAAAGTCGGATGGCACGGAATCCAAGGAAAGGATTCATTTCATCAGGTAATTCTAAATATGGAAGTTCCTTGTCCCCACCAATGTCAAGAGTACGAACAACAACAGGTTTATCACCCATTTGCTCAAGAACAGATTTATATGCATCAAACTGTTCATCCTCAGTTGGAAGTTCATTTTTCCCCATATAAAGAAATTCTGTACGATAAAGACCGACACCTTCGCCACCATTATTCAGAACACCCTGAACGTCTTCTGGTGTTCCGATATTAGCAACTAATTCTACATGTGTACCATCAGAAGAAATAGTAGGCTCATCTTTTAATTTCGCCCATTCCTGTTTCTGTTTTTCGAAATCTTCCTGTTTCTGTTTATATTTCGCAACTTCCTCATCAGATGGATTGATGATAACTTGTCCATCAATTCCGTCAATGATAAGGAGATCGCCCTCATTAACAACGGATGTCACTTCTTTTGTTCCAACGACTGCTGGAATTTCCAGTGATCTTGCCATTATTGCAGAGTGAGAAGTTCTGCCGCCAATATTTGTTGTAAAACCTTTAACAAATTGTTTGTTTAATTGTGCAGTATCAGATGGTGTTAAGTCTTCCGCAATGACAATAACTTCCTCATTGATTAATGCTGGATTCGGAAATGATACATTTAATAAGTGTGCCATTACCCGTTTTGTAACATCTTTAATGTCAGCTGCTCTTTCCCTCATATATTCATTGTCCATACTTTCAAACATTTGAATAAACATTTGAGCTGTTTCATCTAACGCTACTTCCGCATTTACTTTTTCAGATTCAATCTTGTCTTTTATTGGATTAATCAGTTCCGGATCGCTTAAAACAAGCAGGTGTGCTGAAAAAATTTCTGCATGCTCTTCACCAAGCGAAGCTCTAGCATGTTCTTTAATTTTTTCCAGCTCGGATTTGGATACTTCGAGGGCTTCGTTAAGACGGTTTACCTCGTTTTCAGTATCCTCAATTGTCTGCTTATTAAAAGATAGATCTGGAACTGCCAATTTATAAGCTTTCGCAATGGCAATCCCATTTGATGCAGCTATACCAGTTAAATTACTCATGAAAAAATTACTCTCCTAGTCCTTCAGACTTGATAACATCAACTACTGCATCTGCTGCTTCCTGCTCATCAGAACCTTCAGCAATAATTTTGATTTGAGCACCTTGAGGGATACCAAGTGACATAACACCCATAATTGATTTCAAGTTAATAGACTTTCCATTATATTCTAAAGTCATTTCAGAGGAGAAGCTTCCTGCTTTGTTTACAAGTACTGTAGCTGGACGTGCATGTACTCCTGTTTCATCTGTGATTGTTACTGTTCTTTCTACTGCCATAATAAAAAAACCTCCTAATAATTATTAAGTTAATGTATTGCTACCTTTTAATTTTACTCTTTTTTATAGTAATTTTTCAACTTCATGAAGAAAAAGTATTAATTTTTTGTAAAAACATATACAAAGTAGCAACCTCATTATAATGACTGTTTGACTGATTGACAAGTGATTTGTTTGTCGATCCAGCCTAGTATATCTCTGTATACGGTTTCCTTATTATTTTCATTAATGATCTCATGTCTCATGTTCGGGTAAATCTTTTGATCCATTTCTTTTATATTGATGGAATGATACATTTGAACAACCTGCTTCATGCCTTTTCCGTAATTTGTCACAGGATCACTGTCACCGGAGAGAAATAATAACGGTATTTGTTTATTTATCCTCATAATGTCTTTTTTTCGCTGAACTTTTTCTATCCCATCATATAAATCATGGAAAAAATGGTTTGTTGGAATAAAGCCGCAACTCGGGTCATCGATATAGTTTTTGACTGTTTCTTTATTGTTGCTGATCCAGTCAAATTCGGTTTCGTTTTCCGTCTTCTTATTATATTGGTTAAAAGTGAGCTTATTGACGAATTTGCCTTCAGCTGTCTTCCCTTTTATAGTGGAGATGGTTTTAACAAGCATTTTCCCTGCTTTAATCAAGGCAGGGGATTGGTAGCCAGTACCGATCAATATCATGCCGGACAATGGGAAGCTGTTATTTAAAGTTAAATACCTTCTTGCAAGAAATGAACCCATACTGTGACCTAATAAGATGATCGGGAGGCCGGGGAATTTTTTCTGAAGATAGTCTGTCACTTCTATAAGATCAGAAACGGTTCGGTCAAATCCATCCGAATTGCCGAAATAACCCATTCTATTTTGCTTTGTTCCCGTCTGTCCATGGCCCCTGTGGTCATTTCCACAGACTACTATTTTGTTACTGTTTAAAAATTCAGCAAATTCATCATAACGTTCTATATGTTCTGCCATTCCATGAGCAATTTGAACAATTGCACGTGGGTGTGATACCTTGTCCCAGATTCTTAAATAGACAGGAGTTTTATCTGACATGTCCAACCATAAACTTTTTACCAACAGGATCACTCCTAAATAATTGTATGATAGCTGTATTTTACCATGAATTTATCATTTTCCGACAGTAGACTCCCTCTTCAATCGTGTGGAGGGCGAAGCCCAACGAATAAGGGGGAGATGAATGTCGGTTAGGCGATAGCCTAAAGGCTTTTGTTGCCCACTTCATACCTTATTGATATAATCAGTCTTAGATAAGGGAAAGGCTAATGTTGTAATGAAATTGGACAGTAATAATCATTCAGTATTTTTAATGTATTATCACCTTGTGCTAGTTGGAAAATTTCGTAGAGAATCTCCAATCGATGTAGCTAAAAAGTACATTGAAAATCAAGGTCTAAAGTGAGGGGAAAACAATGTTAGTCAATAAAGCGTACAAATTTCGTATCTATCCAACCAAAGAACAGGAAATCTTAATTGCTAAAACAATTGGATGTAGTCGTTTTGTATTTAATCGCTTTTTAGGGTAGTGGAACGATACATACAAAGAAACTGGCAAAGGATTAACGTACCATTCTTGCAAAAATCTAGCCGAAGGTTTAAGAACCTTATTTTTGGATTAAAAAAAATATAGAACCGTAGGAATCTACGGGGATAGCTTGGTCAATAAGAGAAACCTCTGTTGGCAAAGAAATACGCTAACAAGTACGCTCTGTTCCCAAGAATCTCCCACTTCAAACAACCCGAAAGGGTGTTAAATGGTGAGAAGTTCAATAGAATATTGTAAAATAACTTGCTAAAACCAATCATATTGTGCTAAATTGTTATTATGTATTTGTACGTCTAGGGGGTGTTTGCACATGTTAGCAACTGCAATGACTTTGCTAATTATTGATGCAATCGTGTTAATTGTGTTTGTATTGTTACAATCTGGTAAGAGTGCAGGTTTGTCTGGAGCTATTTCAGGTGGAGCTGAGCAATTATTCGGTAAACAAAAAGCAAGAGGTATTGATGCAGTACTTCATAAAGGTACAGTAATTACAGGGATTCTTTTCTTTGTGTTAACTTTTGCTATTGCTTACCTGATATAATTCATCTTTATTCAGGAAATGATCATAATAATTATTAGAGCATCCTTTGCGACAATGCGAAGGATGTTCTTTTCAATTAGAGAATAATAAAAAAGGGGACGAATCACTATGAAAATGAAACAGCCTGAGCCGTTTATGTTTAAAGGGGACGAACGTGCGGTATTATTATTACATGGATTCACTGGCCACTCAGCAGATGTTCGAATGCTTGGCAGGTTTCTGAACAGTAAAGGCTATACATGCTATGCGCCAATTTACCGCGGTCATGGCAAATCACCAGAAGAACTTGTGAAAGCAACAGCTGAGGAATGGTGGGAGGACGTACAGGAAGCTTATAAGTATTTAAAAAATGAAGGTTATGAAAAAATTGCTGTAGCAGGTTTGTCGCTCGGTGGTGTGCTCGGACTCCGGCTTGCAAGCAGTAACCCGCTTAAAGCAGTAGTAACAATGTGCTCACCTATGTTTTTTGATAATGAAGAGCAATTAACGATTGGCTTCAGAAAATTTTCAAGAGAGTATAAACAGCTCGAGAAAAAGGATGAAATAACTATTCAGCAGGAACTTGATCAATTGTTAAATAATTCAAAAGGGCTCTTTGAACAAATTGCACAGTCAATAGAGCGGGTAAAAGAGAATGTCGATATGCTCTATACACCTACACTAGTAGTACAGGCAAAAAATGACGAAATGATTAATACGGAAAGTGCTACATACATTTATGAGAACGTGGAATCTGACAAAAAACAATTAAAATGGTATGACAATGCGGGCCATGCTATTACATTCAGTAAAGCAAAAGACGAATTACATGAAGATATTGCCGAATTTTTCGCATCACTTGAATGGTAATTTGCCATAATAAATAATGAGATAGAAAGAGAAAGAGGTGATTTGGATGGAACTACAACAAAGATTACTGGACTTTTTTCAAGAAAACGCGACAAGACCATTGTCCGTCCAGGAAATAGAGGAAAGTTTACAATTAGAAGATAGTGATCAGTTTACAGAATTATTAAAAGCCCTAAATGCTCTTGAGGAAAGTGGTAAATTAATTAGGACGAAGAAAAACCGCTATGGCTTACCGGAGAAAATGAATCTTATTCGCGGGAGAATTCAAATGCATGCGAAAGGATTTGCATTTCTGATCCCGGATGATGAATCGATGGAGGATGTTTACATCAATCAAGCTGATTTACAGTCCGCGATGAATGGAGATATTGTATTTGTCAGGGTAGACCGGCGTGATGATGATGGAAAACGGGCAGAAGGTGTAGTTGTCCGTATTATCGAAAGGCAATTAAAACAAATTGTCGGGACATATGACGACAATGGTGCTTTTGGTTTTGTTATTGCTGATGATAAGAGAATTCCAAACGATATTTTCGTACCAAAGGGACAATCAAAAGGTGCAGTAAGCGGACATAAGGTCATTGTGGAAATCACAAAATTTCCTGAGGGAAGAATGAGTGCTGAAGGGGAAGTTATCCAAATCCTTGGACATAAAAATGATCCGGGCATGGATATTTTGTCTATTATTTATAAAAATGGCATTGCTATTGATTTCCCGCAGGAAGTACTTGATCAGGCAGAAAGTGTACCAGAAAAAATATCTGAAGAAGAATTGAAAGATAGACGGGATTTACGGAATGAAACGATCGTCACAATAGATGGTGCTGATGCAAAAGACCTTGATGATGCAGTAACCGTATCCAAACTATCTAATGGCAACTATAAACTTGGTGTATATATTGCTGATGTAACCCATTATGTAAAAGAGAATTCTCCTATTGATAAAGAAGCGTTTGAGCGTGGGACAAGTGCTTATTTAGTCGATCGTGTTATACCGATGATACCACACAGACTATCCAATGGAATCTGTTCATTGAATCCGCAAGTTGACCGGTTAGTACTTGGGTGTGATATGGAGATTAACCAAAAAGGTGAAGTAGTTAATCATGAAATTTTTCAGGCAGTAATAAATACAACTGAGAGAATGACATATAAAGCAGTTAACCAGATATTGGTTGATAATGATGAGGAACTGAAAGAAAGATATCATTCACTTGTATCAATGTTTGAAGATATGAGAGATTTGGCAGAAATATTAAGAACAAAACGTTTCAGCAGAGGCGCAATTGACTTTGACTTTAAAGAAGCACAGGTATTAGTTGATGAGGAAGGTAAGGCTCATGATGTAGTGATTAGAGAACGGTCTGTTGGTGAAAAGCTAATCGAAGAATTTATGCTTTGTGCAAATGAAACGATAGCAGAACATTTTCACTGGATGGATGTACCGTTTATTCACCGGATTCACGAAGATCCGGACCCTGCTAAGTTACAAACATTTTTTGAATTTATAGCAAGGTTTGGCTATGTTGTAAAAGGATCGTCAAATGAAATTCATCCACAGGCTTTACAGCAAGTACTGGATGAAGTGCAAGGTACAGATGAAGATATCATTATTTCCAAGCTGATGCTAAGGTCAATGAAGCAGGCGAAATATGATCCGCAAAGTATTGGGCATTTTGGTTTAGCAACAGAGTTTTATACTCATTTCACTTCACCAATCAGAAGGTACCCAGATTTAATTGTCCACAGACTAATACGCACATACCTGATTGAAGGAAAACTGGATGAGAAAACCCGGGCTCACTGGAAAGAAAGAATGCCGGACATTGCCCGTCAGGCATCAATGAAAGAAAGAGCAGCAGTTGATGCAGAGCGGGAAGTGGATGATCTGAAAAAAGCTGAATTTATGCAGGACAAAATCGGGGAAGAATTTGAAGGTGTGATCAGTTCTGTTACAAACTTCGGCTTGTTTGTTGAATTGCCTAACACAGTGGAAGGACTAGTTCATGTCAGTTATTTGACAGACGATTACTATCATTATGACGAGCGGTCTTATTCGATGATCGGTGAACGGACAGGGAATGTGTTCCAGGTCGGTGATGCCATAACAGTAAAAGTTGCTCAAGTAAATCTGGATGAACGGGCTGTTGACTTTGAAATTGTTGGAATGAGACCTAGAAAGAACAGAGAGAGTAAAGATAAGCCTAAAGTAATCAATGCAAGGAGAGAAAAAGGCGGTCTGAAAAAGACGGCTAAAAAAGCACAAAAATCAGGGACAAAAGCAAAGAAAAAGAAAAACGGAAGAAAAAATAAGAGGAAATAGAAGTGCTCTAGCCTTCTATTTCCAGTCGAAAAATAATGCAGTTTTTCCTCCATTAGCACAATTACCTGATTTTTGCTACAATATGGTTATGTAACATATAGGGGGAACTAGTCATGGTAAAGAATGATGGCAATGGCAGAGCAATCGCGCAAAATAAGAAAGCAAGACATGATTATTTTATTGAAGAAACTTATGAAGCAGGGATTGTCTTACAGGGAACGGAAATCAAGTCAATTCGTAAAGGCCAGGTGAATTTAAAGGACAGCTTTGCTACGGTAAGAAATGGAGAGGTTTATGTTAACAATATGCACATTTCTCCATATGAGCAAGGAAACCGCTACAATCACGAACCGACCCGTGCAAGAAAATTGCTGCTTCACCGCAAGCAAATTGATAAGTTAATTGGTGAATCCAAACAAGCAGGTTACTCTTTAGTTCCATTAAAAGTGTATATCAAAAATGGCTTTGCCAAAGTTTTAATCGGCTTAGGTAAAGGTAAGAAAAAATACGATAAGCGGGAAGATTTAAAGCAAAAGCAAGCTAAACGAGACATGGACCGTGCATTAAAAGACAGAGGTTAGCGGAAATTGGAAATTCCGTTTACTTGAATTAAATAACGAATATGTTATAATAGGTTTATCGATAAGAAATCTACAATTTCATAAATGAGCTTAGATTACTCTTATCCGTATCTTCTTAATTTTTTAAGGGGACGTTACGGATTCGACAGGGGTAGGTCGAGCTCAGGTTGCGCGTCGAGGTTACGACTCGTAAAACGTTAACGCCAATAATAACTGGCAAAGAAAACAATTACTCTTTAGCAGCTGCCTAAGCACTGACTAAAGGATCCTTCCTGCCATCGCCCATGTGTCAGATTGAAGGGTCTCACTTATTAGTGGGCTACGCTACAATCCTCCGTCTGCGGATTTCGTAGAAGAGACTAATCAGACTAGCTACTAGGGACGCCTGTTGGTAGGCAGATCAGATAGCGAATTTTCAATATACCAACTACACGTGTAGAAGCCTGAGTGCCGATATCCTTGGACGTGGGTTCGATTCCCACCGTCTCCACCAATACATAACTGTTGGTGGTTTTTTTGATTTTTTGGATCTTTATATTCAAAGTAGATGGAATACTTTAGTAGTTATAAATATTATAATAAGACTGCCTCTAAGGCGGTCTTATTTTTTTGGAAAAATAAAGTAAAAGTCTTGTGGGTTTCTCATACAATAGTGTATGATACATAGTATACAATTATAATGTGTGACATACAGTATAGAACTGGGGCGATATCTTGGATAAACTATTTCAATCACTTTTAACTGAATTAAGAAGGGGAAGTTTAACCTTAGCCGTTTTAAGTCAACTATGGGATCAAAAATACGGATATTCTCTCGTTCAGTCATTAGATCAATTAGGGATAAGTATTGAGCAAAATACGTTGTACCCACTGTTAAGAAGACTGGAAAAGCAAGGTTTAGTTACAAGCACATGGGACACCTCTGAAAATAGACCGAGAAAGTATTATCAACTGAGTCAGTATGGTCAAGAAGTTTATCACCAATTAAAAAAAGAGTGGATAGATCAAACAGAGAAACTTAATAAAGTCCTAAATAAAGGAGACGTGGAAGATGAATTTAGTTGATACGTATATTCATGAAGTTACACGCAGGTTACCTGAAAAAAGCCGGAATGAAATAGAGCTTGAGCTCGAATCAATTATTTACGATATGCTGCCAGATGAATACAATGAAAAAGAAGTAGAGAGTGTCCTTGAAAAACTTGGAGATCCCGCTGTTTTAGCCAGTCGGTATAGTGATCGTCCGATGCATTTAATTGGCCCAAAATATTATGATATATATCTTACATTATTAAAGATAATATTACCTGTTTCCATTATCATTTCCCTCGTGTCTGTTGCGGCAGTTCAGTTTCTAAATGGAGAAGACATGGGGATGGCAGAATTAACTTTAACAGCCATCTTTAGAGAAACAATTAGTAACGTAATATCTGTTTCTGTCCAAACATTTTTTTGGCTGACATTACTATTCGCTGTTATGGAGCGTATGGACAAAAAGAATGATGGAACCCCGCTGTCGATTAACTTTAGACCATGGACTCCGGAAGATTTAAAAACCGTAACATATATTCCAAGGGAGAAGGCAGTCAGAAAAATGGAAGTGTATGGTGCAATAATATGGACAGCAATATGGGCTACTATTTACTTTTATGCAGATCACTTACTTGGTATTTATGAAAAAGGTGAAAATGGATGGAAACTGGTGACACCAGCAGTCAATCAGGATTTGCTGCTGTCTTTTTGGCCATTCGTCATTTTATTTATTGGATCGGAAATATTCCTGGTGGTCTATAAACTCATTAAACGCGAATGGGATTCCAAAATGGCCTGGTTTACTACTATTTATGAAATTATTTCCTCAATCGTCTTCATTATTATATTTACCCGGCCAAATTTCTTCAAAGAGGATTTCCTTCAATTAAATAGTGAAATGCTAAATACAAGTCTTTCCGTAGTTGAAAACAGTTTTATTTGGGGTCTGTGTATTATCTTTATTCTAAATGCTCTTTATACTGTTAGTGATTCATTCAAGAGAGCCAAAATTATACACAGTGGCAACAAATAATCTGGGTATGAGACTGGAGTATTAGCGGATGTTAGCTGGCGGTTGGCGGTTGAATATTATGTCTATAAAAAGCAAAGGAGCGAAGAGGTTCAGCCGCCCTCCGAAAGTCATCGCGCGAAAGAAAAAAGGAGCGAAGAGGTTCAGGCGCCCTCCGAAAG
>NZ_FOGL01000010.1:0-69448 GCF_900111195.1 Gracilibacillus ureilyticus | reverse complement strand
AAAGAAAAAAGAAGCGAAGAGGTTCAGGCGCCCTCCGAAAGCCATGGCGCGAAAGAAAAAAGGAGCGAAGGCATTCAGTCGCCCTCTAACCCATCCCATAGTCGAACATCACTCAATGATCAATCTCCACGCTAAACTTCTAAAATTTCCACAATGCAAGTCTCATTTCAGGCGAAATACTCCGAATACCGATTTGACGTTAATGTGAACTAATAAGTATAATTAATTGTAAGCGTTAACACCTATTTAGAAATGAGGTGACCAGAGTGTTGCATAATCTTAAAAACTATTATATGAATTTACGACTTAAACATAAGATGGTTATTTTGACATTGCTTGTCTTATTGACATTCAGCATTGGAGGGTTATCCATTCTGCAGTATGCCTTTAATTTATATAACAAAGAAATCTACCGCCAGTCAGCACAGGCTTTGCAGGTATCCACCAATTCTATTGAAGCAGAAATGAAAAAATTGGAACGTCTTTCTTACCAAATTGCTACAGATACCTATGTTCAGTCATATTTAACAGAACTTTCCAAAACTGAATCAAATTATAACCGCTATATGATTGGTGCTGAACTGAGGAAAAGATTAATCGATATTGGGGCATTGAGTAAATACGTTGAATCGATACAGCTTTATGATAAGTATGACGAAGAATATGCCAGTGGAATTGCATTAAAAAATTTATCAGATAAGAGACTGGAAGAAATCAAGAATATCACCAAACTCGAAGAAGGAGGAGTAGCCTGGGCTCCTCCGACAAAAGAAGATGCCACTATGATTGTAGCAAGAGATATTCGCGAATATTTAGATTTTTCGTTTGCCAGGTTGGGGACTGTAGCTGTACGAATAGATATTGAAGAAATCGTAAATGAAATCACGAAAAACTTAGAAGAACAGAATACAAGCTTTTTAATTTTCGATGAAGAAGAAAATCAGATATTCATGAATGATAACCAAATTGAAAGCATTAAGCCATCTCAGTTTCATATCAATCAGCAAGGCTACCAGATTGTAAAAATAAATAAAGAACGTTACTTTTTAACATATTCTGAGGCGAATGAATTAGGATGGACGTATATGATATTAACACCATACAGCAACCTGTTCATGGTTATCAGTCAAACAAGGACTGCCGTTTTCGTTACTTATTTCGCGTTATTTCTGATCGTGATTTTTTTAGGCTCAAGATTTACCGGTACAATTGTTAATCCGATTGAGAGTTTAAATCAGAAGATGAAAAAAGTTCAGACAGGCAACCTGGATTATTATGATCTGGAATCTGAAGCGAGTTTCACAAAAGATGAAGCAGGCCAACTACATGAGAACTTCAAGAAAATGATGAATCAGATTAATTATTTAATAGGAGAAAATTATAAAAAGCAATTACTAATTAAAGAATCTGAGTATAAAACATTACAGGCCCAAGTAAATCCGCATTTCCTATATAATACTTTGGAATCGATTAACTGGTCTGCAAAAATTGCTGGTGAAAAAAAGATATCCCAAATGGCAGAATCGCTGGGTTATGTTTTAAGGTCATCGATTAATATGAAAAGCACTCTCATACCATTGAAAGAAGAGATTTCTATAGTTGATCATTATATTACGATACAGAAATACCGTTTCGAGGAAAGACTTCTTTTTCAAAAGCAAATTTATGAAGAGTTACTTAATGTAAATGTTCCAAAGTTTATCTTGCAGCCAATCGTAGAAAATGCGATCAGGTATGGATTGCAGGAAATGGTCGGTGTGTGTGAAATTTTACTTGATATAAAAGAAGAACACGGAAACATTTGCATTACGGTAAGTGATAATGGACCGGGGATGACATTAAAACATTTAAACAACGTTATAAAAGGTAACTATGAACCAAAAGGAACAGGAATCGGCTTAAGAAATATTAATGAGCGGATAAAGATACTGTTCGGTGAAAATTATGGAATAAAAATTGATAGTGAAATTAATAAAGGAACAAATATAAAAATAATATTACCAAGGGAGGCAGATGACAGTTATGTACAAAATATTGCTGGTAGATGATGAACGAATGATTTTGGATGGTATATCTGTCATTATAGACTGGAAGAGTCATCAGGCAGAATTAATTGGAAAGGCAATGAATGGATTAGAGGCATTAACTTTAATTGAAGAAAAAATACCGGACATTGTCATTACGGATATAACTATGCCTGGTTTAGATGGTATTGGATTAGTAGCCAAAGCAAGCGAGAAATATCCCAGGATTAAATGGGTGTTCTTATCAGGCTACAATGAATTTGAATATGCCCGGCAAGCGATGAAATTCGGTGTAAAGCATTATTTGTTAAAACCTTGCAATGAAGATCAGATTTCGGAGGCCCTGACAGATATAATTAAAGAAAAAAGAGATGAAGAGGAAGCAGTCCGTTATTTAGAAACGATACAGCAGGAAGCGTCTAAACTGTATGAATATGAATATGAAGAGATTATGAAACGGTTTATGACAGATGTTCCGTTGACAGAAGATTTACCACAGAAATTCCGTCATATGGTAAAGAAAAAATTCGGAACGGCTGATTACCAGTTTGTTATATTCCATCATGAGGAACAGGTGGAATACCCTCTTTTAGAAAAATATATGAAAGAGATAGAAACTGTTTTTAAAGATTATCCCTTTATTGGGACGATAATTGACAGTAATTTAGTAATTCTGTTTGATGGTGAACATTTTTTTAAAGAACAATTAATCAAACAGTTTTCAAACATGGGAAATTCCTGGTCAATGATTATATCTCCTCATAACTATTCCAGTAAACGCCCAGAAGTCATGTCTTCACTAAATTACTTAATTAATCAGTTTTTTTACAATTCAGAGGGGGAGGTTGTTGTACAGGAAAAATTTACAGAGTTTCAGACAAATATTGATCAACTGACATCGATTGATTTAAATCAGGTGATTGTTCATTTGAAAAAACAATCGATTAAGCAGGCAATGCATTTAATCAGACATTTTGGTAAAGAAATGGAATATCAAAAAGTAAGTCCTAAAATCGCAAAAGGTTACTTTATTCAATTTTATCTGTTATTGATGAGTAAACTAAATACTGTTATGCTGGAAGACCGGTTTGAAACAATTTCCAAGCTTGAAAACATGTCCTATATTGACAGCTATTATCAGTTTTTTAATCAGTTATTCACATCCATCACAGAAATTCTCCCAACATCCAGAAAATACTCTAAAGTTGTAATGGATCTAATTGAATGTATTGAGAAGGAAATCCACAATCCGGAATTATCACTGCAGTGGTTAGCAAATAACTGCCTTTATATGAATCCAGATTATCTGGGTAAAATTTTTAAAAAAGAAATTGGGCAGCGTTTCTCGTCTTATGTAACGAATGCACGGATTAATAAAGCGGTCGAAATAATGGAAGCAGAAGAAGATATCAAAGTATTTGAGCTTGCTGAAAGATTAGGATTTGGCAGCAACCCGCAGTACTTTAGCCAATTGTTTAAAAGGATCAAAGGCTATACTCCATCAGAGGTGATGAAAAGTGCGGATTAAGAAACCGCTGTCAACACCTCTTTTTTTTACACATTTATGTCTGTTTTTTCTATCATTGTGTGGAATAATTTAATGATATTATATATTTGTAATCGCTTTCAGATAAGCGTATATAAAAAAAGGGGAGGGAAAGAAATGAAAAAATCTTTGTATTTGCTGTTAGGTTTAGTTCTGGTATTGTTCTTAGCTGCATGCAGTGGGGATGACGGAACAGAAGAAACAAGTACAGATAATGGAGCGGAAGAATCAAGTGATAATTCTGGATCTGAAGAAACTTCCGGGGAAGATGTTACATTAAGAATCGCATGGTGGGGTGAGCAAACAAGACACGACTATACACTGGAAGTAATTGAAATGTATGAGGAGCAGAATCCTAATGTAACAATTGAACCTGAATATGCAAGCTGGGATGACTATTGGCAAAAATTAGCGCCACAAGCTGCAGCAAATGAGTTACCTGACATCATTGCAATGGACTTATCTTATCTTTCTCAATATGCACAGAATGGGCAATTAGCAGATTTGGAACCATTCCTTGAAAATGAAATTGATATTAGTAATATTTCCGAAGATAACGTATATGCCGGTCAGGTTAATGACGGGCTGTATGGATTCAACTTAGGAGTGAATGCATTAGGTTTTCAGTACAATCCGGAAAAATTAGCGGAGATAGGCTATGACGAAATTCCGGAAGACTGGACATGGGATAAGTTTCAGGAAATGTCTCAGGCAGCTGCCGATGCAGGAATTTACTTTGATAATGGTTTCCAGGCAGATGTATTTTTTAACTATTACTTACGGACACAGGGAAAACGTTTATATGCAGAAGATGGCAGTGGTTTAGGTTATGAGGATGATCAATTGTTTGTAGACTTTTTCTCAATGGTTACAGAAGAAGTTGAGAAAGGTGCAACACCTACGCCAGACTTTTTAGCTCAGTTGGCAGGCCCTGAAGATGATCCGGTCATTAAAGGAGAAGGTGTTGGTATTTTTCAGTGGTCTAACCAGTTTGTAGGTCTTGAGCAATTGTCAGGTCTGGATTTTGAATTTGCACCAATGCCTGGTCCGAATATGGAAGAAGGCTTATTCCTGAAACCTAGTATGTTCTTCTCTGTTGCGGAAAATTCTGAAGCAAAAGCAGAAGCAGCTAAATTTATTAGTTTCTTTATTAATGATATTGAAGCAAATAAATTAATATTAGGTGATCGTGGTGTTCCGATTTCTTCAGAAGTTCTGGAAGCATTAAAATCGGAAGTATCTGATTCTCAGGCACAGGTTTTTGATTATATCGAATGGGCAGAACAAAATAGTACACCAATGGGTGCAGCGGATCCAGCTGGAGCAGGTGAGATTATTGAGTTGCTGACAAGTCTTTCAGAACAGATGTCATACGGAGAAACTACACCAGAAGAGGCAGCAGAATATTTCAGAACGCAAGCGGAAAGTATTCTAGGAAACTAATAGCTGGTATGATAGCTGATCTTTCTTTAGATCAGCTATCATTTTAAACAGACAGAGAAGGGAGCTGATTACTATGCAATCACACATGAAACAGAATTTGTGGGGATATCTGTTTATCGGACCATTTATTATTGGTTTTTTAGCTTTCACCATAATACCGATCATTTCATCTTTATATTTTTCCTTTACTTCCTATGATCTTTTTTCTCCACCACGGTGGATAGGATTAGATAACTTCACAAAGATGTTTACAGAAGACCCTCGTTATTTACACTCATTAAAAATAACCTTTATTTATGTTTTTGCAGGGGTGCCGCTAAGGCTGGCTTTTGCATTAATTGTTGCAATGCTGTTAAATACGGCATCACGTGCTGTCGGGTTATACCGGACAATGTATTATCTGCCTTCATTAATTGGAGGAAGCGTTGCTGTTGCTATCATGTGGCGCCAGATCTTCGGGGATGACGGTATCGTAAATCTGGCACTTGGTGTATTAGGTGTTGACCCAGTAAGGTGGTTCGGAAATCCAACAGCAGCATTATGGATGTTAATTTTCTTGTCGATATGGCAATTTGGTTCATCGATGTTAATTTTCCTTGCAGGGTTAAAGTCTATTCCGCTCAGTTATTATGAGGCGGCAAGTGTTGATGGAGCAAGTTTCTTTCAAAAATTCTTTAAGATCACATTGCCAATGTTAAGCCCGGTTATATTATTTAACGCCATTATGCAGACAATCGGGGCATTTATGACATTTGTACCTGCCTTTATTATATCTAAGGGTACAGGTGGTCCTCTAGATGGAACTTTATTATATTCCCTGTATTTGTTCAAGCAAGGTTTTGAATTTTTCCATATGGGTTATGCATCAGCTATGGCATGGGTAATGTTAATAATTATAGCAATTCTTACATCCGTCATATTCCTGTCATCAAGATTTTGGGTTCACTATGAATCAGAAGGGGGCAGATAACAATGAAACCGAAACATTTGAAAAAAATTATTTACCATCTACTTGTCGGTGGATTTGCAATTTTGTTACTCTATCCGGTTATCTGGCTGATTATGAGTTCATTTAAATTAAGTGAAAACATTTTTGTTACAGCACAATCATTAATTCCAAATCCATTTGTGCTGGAGAATTATGCACAGGGCTGGGAAGGATTCGGTGATTATGGTTTCGCAACCTTCATTAAAAATACTGCGATCTTTGTTGCATTTGTATTAGTTGGCCACTTAATTTCCTGTTCATTAATTGCTTTTGGTTTTGCTCGCTTGAAATTTGTTGGCCGAAGCTTCTGGTTTGCGATAATGATTAAGACGTTAATGCTTCCATATGAAGTTGTTATGATTCCGCAATATATCATTTTCGCTGAACTTGGCTGGCTTAATTCCTTAAAACCATTAGTAGTGCCAGCATATTTCGGTCACCCATTCTTTATTTTTCTGCTTGTACAATTTATTCGGACGATTCCGCGAGAATTGGATGAAGCAGCAACCATTGATGGATGTAATACGTTTCAAATTTATTACAGGATAATTTTGCCTCTAATTGTACCGGCACTCGCTACAACAGCAATCTTTACATTTTACTGGACATGGGATAACTTGCTTGGACCAGTATTATACTTGAACAGTCCGGCTAAATATACAGTGTCGATGGCATTAAATATGTTCTTAAGCAATGAGACGGTTTCCAACTGGGGTGCCATGTTTGCGATGTCAACGGTTTCCTTAATACCGGTATTCGTAATCTTCTTCATTTTCCAGCGATATGTTGTAGAAGGTATAAGTACAAGTGGATTAAAAGGTTAAATCAAATGAGGTGGAGAAATTATGCAGGCAGCGAATAAAGCCCTGGAATGGATTACAAGAATAGCATACTTAAATATATTGTGGATATTATTTACAGTGACAGGTGCATTGGTTCTGGGGTTATTTCCTGCTACTGCAGCTGCCTTTACTGTCACAAAGAAATGGATATCAGGAAAAAGCGACATTCCTGTTTTCAAAACATTTTGGCGGTCATATCGTGAATCCTTTAAAACAGCAAACTTTCTGGGATTAATGATAAGTCTATTCGGCTATATTTTATATTTGGACTTTTTATTCATTACCATTTCACCAAATGAATATGCTTTACTTTTAACTATTCCATTTCTGTTTATTAGTATATTGTATTTCCTGACACTGCTATACATTTTTCCGGTATATGTGTATTATGACATGAAAATTACTAAGGCAATAAAAAGTGCTTTTTTTATAATGATATTGAACCCAATGCAAACAGTCATAATGGTTTTTGGCCTGTTTGGTATCGGGGCCGTGTTATGGTACTTCCAGCCGCTGATTTTTTTCTTCAGTATGAGTCTGATCACCATTGCACTTATGATGCCGGCACGAAGAGCTTTCGAGAAAATACAACAAAAACAGGAACGTTATAAAAGCAAGAAATTGGTAGAAGAATAAAACATAAAATCTAAATTTTAAACATAAAATACTAATTTGAAATATAATTGTAATATTACACTAATAAAAATGACATATTTCTATGTTACACTGTTGCTAGTGAATTAGAGAGATATAATAGAAAACCCTTTACATCTATATTCGCTACTATTAATAGATTGAAGGCAGGGGAATCGAGTGCGAGATTGGAAACTAATAATGAAGCAAACCGCAGTTACTGCAACAGTTGTAACGAGTTTATTTTTTGTACATAACCATTCTGTTCAGGCAGAAACACAAGAAGAAATTCAAGCACAACGTTCAGAGTTACAGACTAACATAGAAACAAAACAATCTGAAATTGATAGTATTAAAGAAGAATTAATTACATTGACAGAAAAACTTAATAGATTAGAAGAAGCAATTAAAGATAACGAAAAAGTAATGCAGGAAACAGAAGGTAATATTACTAAAGTAGAATCAGAAGTAGAGGATCTTGAAGCAGAGATCGAGGAACTGCAAAAAGATATTGACCGGAGAAATGAAATTCTTAAAGAGAGAATTTCGTCAATGCAGCAAAGCGGCGGTACTAACAGTTATTTAGAAGTACTGTTTGGTGCAACGAACTTCCTTGATTTTATTGATCGTTATTCGTTAGTAACAAAGATAACATCTGCTGACCAGGAATTACTGGATGCACAGGAAGCAGATAAACAAAAGTTAGAAGAGAACAAAGTTACACTTGATAGCAAATTAGCCGAATTAGAAGAAATGGCTGTTGAATATGAAGCAATTCAGAAACAAATCGTTGCCCAAAAAGAAGAGAATGAAGAAGTAAAAGAAGAGCTTGAACGAAAACAGGAAGCTAATAAAGACATTCTTGCAGATTTACAAATTGAGGACGAAATCCTCGCTAAAAAAGAAAAAGCGCTGGAAGAAGCTAAAAAACAGCAGCAATTACTGCAAAGCCAGCCAGCTGGCAATGTAAGTTCAGGATCTGGAAACAGTACAGTATCTAATCAGTCAGCTCCTGCAAGTAATTCAGGTACTGCTGTTGCAAGTGGCAATTTACAAACAATTATTAATGCAGGTAATAAATATATTGGAAACTCTGTGTATGTTTTTGGTGGCGGAAGAAATGCTTATGATATAGCAAATGGCCGATTTGATTGTTCAGGATTTGTAAGTTGGGCATTCAGTCAAGGTGGCGTTAGTCTGCCAGCTAGCACGTCTGCGATGTCAGGTGTCGGTACTCAAGTTTCCACAAGTGAAATGAAACCAGGTGACCTTGTATTTTTTAATACATATAAAACAAATGGGCATGTTGGTATCTATCTTGGAAATAACAAATTTATTGGATCACAAAACTCTACAGGTGTAGCAGTTGCTGATATGGGTAGCGGATATTGGGCTAACACATTCTCAGGACATGTACGCCGTGTAGTACAATAATAGTATTAAAAAGCCAAGGATCTAAAATCCTTGGCTTTTTTCTTGCTCTATTTTATTGGCTGGGTCTTCCAAAGCTGTTCAATCCTGTCCATCAACCCGATGATCAGCAGTCTCAACTTGACTAAGGAAGTTAGCAGTATTTGTCATATGCTTCCGTTAATTGTTCAACAATTTCTTCTACTTCAAATCCTTCAATTTGTTCTCGTGGTAAGAAATATTGCAACTGTCCATCTTTAACGATTGCCATTGATGGAGAAGATGGCTCTATATCAGAGAAATACGATCTCATCTGTTCTGTAGCTTCCCGATCCTGTCCAGCAAAAACTGTTACAAGCTTTTCAGGTTTATTCTCATGATTCAAAGAGTGAATAGCAGCCGGTCTTGCTAAGCCTGCTGCACATCCGCATACTGAATTAATCACTACCAATGCAGGTTCACTGTTTTTATTCATGAATTGATTGACTTCCTCAGGTGTTGTTAGTTCATCAAAACCTGCATTTGTTAATTCTTCTCTCATAGGTCTTGCAACTTCCCGCATATATTCTTCGTAAGCATTCATAAAGAAAATCCTCCTTGTATGTTCTCTGTTATCAGCATTTTAACAAATTACCTGAAAGTAGACGAATTATTTGTTTCAAGCAGTTCAACTTTTAACCAGCCTCTAACACTATTTATAAACCAAATTTGATCATATTCATCTATGTTCTGAACTGGGATCTGCTTCTCTTTAATTATTTTTTTATCGATAAGTTTAGCACGCATCGTTCCATTTAACAGTCCGTCCGACACGGGCGGAGTATAGTACATCCCGTTTTTCTCGAAAACAACATTTCCAATTGTAAACTCAGTTAAAAATCCATTTTCATTCCAAAGTAATGTTGTCATATATCCTTCTGGTAAGTACTGATCATAATTTTTGTAGATGGACCGGTTGGTTGTTTTGTGATATAGGAATACATTGTCGGACGATATAGGCTTGAGTGCAATTAACGAATGGATGGGCTCTGATAATTCATTAATATGATCTGCAGTTACGGAAATACTTCCATGTTGATCAAGCAGCAGTCTGACTTTATATTTACCATGCGGATATTTATTTGCTAATTCGGATAAATGATGGATCAGCTCTTTCTTATTCCATTTGTATGAAAAGTATATTGCCGAATCGTGCAATCGTTTTAAGTGATAATCTAGTAAAGGATAAGTTCCATTCTCTAATAAGATAGATTCCAGTAATGAGAACGTTGGTCTGTTATCACTTAAGAAAGCAGCTTTCTGTTTCCATTCAGCATATTCATCCTCTTTGTTGGAATGCCATGTGACACCACTTCCGGTTCCATATGCTGCCACACCTGTTTCATTATTTATCCAGACGGTTCTGATTGGCACACTAAAAACCGCTTGTCTGTCCGGTCCGATCCATCCTATTGCCCCGCAATAAACTTCCCGCGGCGTTGTTTCTATCTCTGCAATTTGTTTCATTGTCTCTACTTTTGGTGCTCCGGTAATAGATCCGCATGGAAAAAGTGCCTCAAACCAGTCCCAGACTGTTTTATCCTCTTCTAGTACTGCTTCAATCGTTGAGGTCATTTGATGAACAGTAGGATACTGCTCAATCTCGAACAGACTTTTTACAGTGATACTACCCGGTTTTGCGATACGGCCAAGATCATTCCTTAATAAATCTACAATCATCACATTTTCGGCCTGGTCCTTTTTTGATGACTGTAACTGTTTTTTTAATTCGGAATCTTCTTCTAGTGTTTTTCCTCGTTTTATGGTCCCTTTCATTGGTTTTGTTTTAATTTTGCCGTTATCTACATGGAAGAAGAGTTCAGGTGAAATAGATAAAATCTGATAATCTTCTATATTTAAATAGGCACAATACGAGGCTGACTGGTTTCTCAGCAATTGCTGATAAAAAGAATGGCTGTCCCCTGAAAAATGCGCCTTTAACCTTGTAGTATAGTTCACCTGATAAGTGATTCCTTGTCCTATTAAAGATTTAATTTTTTCTATCATTTGATCATATCTATCACGACTGATAGTATTTTTCCATTCGGAGAGAGTATAAGAAGAATTATTATCCAGTTTCTTATTTCCAGGCTGATCTTCTTCAAAAACTCCAAACCATATTAATGGAAGCACACTGTTATCAGAGACGTAGTAACTGGTGTCAAAAGCGGGAGCAGCTTCATAGGAAACATAACCTGCTACATAATAACCTTTACTAAGCGCACGCTCTACTTTTTTGAAAGCCTCCGGAACATTCTCTATTTTGTTTGCTTTAATAATCTCAATCGGCTGAGTAAATACTTTTTCCATTCCTTTAAAATCATACTGAAGATAAGTGTTCACTTATAACACACCCTTTCTAAAGGCACATGGTCAATCATCCGTAAACTGTTAGCAACTAACTCATAGCCATATTCAGTAAGAATAGCTTCAGGATGAAATTGTACTCCTTCTATCGGATATTTCTGATGTTTCACAGCCATAATAGTATCATCATCTGTAACAGCTGTAACAGAAAGTTCTTGTGGAAAAGTATATTTATCTGTTATCAAAGAATGATATCTTGTTACACGAAATGATGATGGCAAGTTATGAAAAACGCCTGTTCTTTTGTGGTGTATAAGACTTGTCATACCGTGTACAGGTTCATGAGATTTGACGACATTTCCGCCAAAATATTCCACGATAATCTGCATCCCAAGGCACACACCGAAGATAGGGATTCGATCATGGAAATGTTCTAATACTTTTAATGAGATACCACTGTTTGCAGGTGAACCGGGGCCTGGTGATAAAACCAGGAGACTGGGATTCAATGATGCGATTTCCTCAATTGTTGTCGAGTCATTTCTGTAAACTGTAACATCTTCTCTCATTTGACGGTAATATTGGACAAGATTATATGTAAATGAGTCATAGTTATCTATAATAACAATCATTAAGAACCCTCGCTTCAGAAAAATGAATTACTAACCATTATACCGCAATGTGTAACAGCAAAAAAGATTAGAAATCTAAAATATGCGGGTAACACAGCAATTTATTAGGTAACCGTCTACATGAAATAGCTTTCCTCATGTTGACATTTTCTGCAACTTTCATTATAATGTATCTCGTACTCGGAATGATAATCATTTTCATTTGTGTGCAGAATATTATAAGTTATGAGGATTACATATGAGACTATGGATGTTATTAATTGCTGCAACGATCCTGTCAATTATATCACTATTTATTGGAGCAATTGATATTAAAGTTAGTGATTTGTTTGACTGGAACTCTGATGAAACACAGATATTCTTAATAAGCAGGGTACCACGCTTAATGGCGATTATTCTTGCTGGAGCAGGCATGAGTATCGCTGGTCTGATTATGCAGGCTTTAAGCCGGAATAAATTTGTGTCCCCGACTACAGCAGGTACACTAGATGCTGCAAAACTAGGAATCTTAATTTCTATGCTTTTCATTACAAATGTTACATACACACAGCAGGTGCTGTTCAGTTTTGCATTTGCTCTAGTTGGTACACTTGTTTTTATGCAAATCTTAAACCGGATCAAATTTAAAGATGCCATATTTGTCCCGCTTATTGGGATTATGTATGGAAATATTTTATCATCAATAACTACATTTTTTGCATATGAAGCAGATCTTATTCAAAATATCTCCGCATGGTTGATGGGAAGCTTTACATTAATTATATCTGGTCGCTATGAACTTTTATATGTGAGTATTCCGGTGATTATATTAGCATATCTCTATGCTAATAAATTTACTGTAGCTGGAATGGGAGAAGAATTTGCGAAAAACCTTGGATTAAGCTATAAGGTTGTGTTAAATATTGGTCTTGTTCTTGTTGCCATTATTTCCACAACGGTAGTTCTCACTGTTGGAGTTATACCATTCTTAGGCTTGATAGTTCCAAACATTGTGTCGATTTATTTAGGGGATAATTTACGTAAAACTATTCCGCATACGATGTTACTGGGAGTTGTTTTTCTATTGATCTGTGACATTATTGGACGTATCATTATTCATCCATATGAAATTCCGGTAAATGTTACGGTCGCAGTAATTGGAAGTGCGATCTTCTTAATTATGTTATTTAGGGGGAGAGCATATGCGAAATAGTACGAAACTAATTATTTTGTTTGTATTAGTAATTATCTCTATATTACTTTACGGTTTTTATGATATTAAAGGCGGGTTTGATTATGCCTTTCCCAGACGAATGACACGTGTGGCGGCAATGGTAATAACAGGTATTGCCATATCTTATTCGACAGTCGTCTTCCAGACAATTACCCATAACCGGATATTAACACCTTCTGTAATGGGACTAGGTTCGATGTATGAAGTCGTTCAAACATTAATCTACTTTTTTGCAGGATCGATGTCGATCTGGATTGTTAATAAGTATCTGAATTTCGGTGCAGCGATAACGGCGATGATACTATTTGCTCTTCTATTATATCGTTTTCTGTTCCGGGCAGATAAACATCCTATTTATTTACTGTTGTTAATCGGGATGATTATAGGTACCCTTTTAGGGAGTTTAGTCACTTTTCTTCAAGTTCTGATTGACCCTGTTGAATATTTAGGGTTGCAAACGATGCTATTCGCATCCTTCTCAAAGGTAAAAGCTGAGTTATTATATATTGCAGCAGGAATTCTGCTCATTGCCTTTGTCTATGGCTACTTTATAATGAAAAAACTGGATGTTATGTCACTCGGTCGTGAGAATTCAATTAATCTGGGTATTAATTATGACCGTATGGTGATGAATGTATTAATTTTATCCTCTGTATTAATTGCAACATCCACAGCGTTGGTAGGACCAATAACATTTTTCGGATTAATTGTGGCAAATCTCTCTTACCAGTTCTTAGTTACATACAGGCACTCTGTCTTAATACTAGGGGCAAGTCTATTCAGTATTATTGCATTAGTCGGAGGACAATTTCTTGCTGAACATATTTTTGAATTACGAACAACAATTAGTGTAATTATTAATTTTGTCGGCGGTATTTACTTTATTTACTTATTACTAAAGGAAAGTAGGGCATCGGGATGATAGAAATTAAAGGGATAACGAAACAATTTGGTAAGAAACCTGTCGTAGAAGATGTATCCGTCACAATTGAACAAGGTACAATTACTTCTTTTATTGGACCAAATGGGGCAGGTAAATCCACGCTTCTATCAATGGTCAGCAGACTATTAGATGCAGATACCGGGGAAGTATTACTTGATAAGAACAATGTAAAAAGGTGGAAGTCAACAGAGTTTGCAAAACGGGTATCTATACTAAGACAGGCTAATTTTATAAACGTCAGATTAACAGTTCGTGAACTTGTGGCATTTGGCCGCTATCCATACTCAAAAGGCAGATTGACTTCAGAAGACGAGAAATTTGTCGATCAGGCTATTGAGTATATGAATTTAGCCGATATGCAGGATAAGTTCCTTGACGAATTGTCAGGTGGTCAGAAACAGCGGGCGTTTATTGCAATGGTTATTGCACAGGATACCGATTATATTTTACTTGATGAGCCTTTAAATAACCTCGATATGAAGCATTCTGTCCAGATTATGAAGATTCTGCGAAAACTGGTTGATGAACTTGGCCGGACCGTAGTTATTGTATTACATGATATCAATTTTGCCTCCGTATACTCTGACCGCATTGTTGCATTGAAAAATGGCAAACTAGTTAAAAATGGTCCAACGAATGAAATTATTAATTCAGAGGCATTGCGTGATATTTATGATATGGACATACCTATTCAGGAACAGAATGGTTGCAGAATCTGCGTCTATTTTAACTCACACACCTAAAGAACGGGAACGAACATAAACGTGATAATTGAATGATGTTCTGTAACAAACAAAAATTCTCATGAACACAAGCTGCGTTGATTGTTCATGAGAATTTTTATGCATACACAGTACGAAAATGATTTTATATTGCTCATTTCAAAGGAAGCTCTTTCTGCGGAATACTATACGAAGATCGAATTGTTTGAATATAGGCTTATTATAACGGCAAAATGATTATCATTCTCAAAAAATAATAAAATTTGGTAAAATTGCTGTTGACGAGTTTATCGAATGTATGTATAATGATAATTGTTATCAGTGATAATGATTATCATTATTAAATATTTATACATAAAAAGGAGAGAAAAAAATGAAGAAGTGGCAATTAGCAATATTATTTTTAGTTTTTGCAGTAATGCTGGCAGCATGTGGATCGAATGAAGAGAGTACAACTGAGGGATCTGATGAAGTGTCAGCATCTGAAGGCCAGGAATCAGAAAATGGATCTGAAGAATCTGATGACAAGGCAGAAGCAAATACAGGAGAAGAAATATCTGCTGCTTATCCAATGACTATTGCTCCAACAGTTGCTGAATCAGAAGGCAGAGACGGCAGCTCAACTGCTTTCAGTGAAGTTGAATTTGAATCAATGCCAGAGAAAATTGTGGTATTTGATTACGGATTCCTTGATACGTTAGATGCATTAGGTGTAGAAGGGATTGTCGGGGTAGCAAATGGCTCTACTTTACCATCACATTTAGAAAAATATGAGTCTGATGAATATACAAATATCGGAACATTAAAAGAACCATTATTGGAAGATATTGCTGCACTTGAGCCAGATGTTATTTTTATCTCTGGACGTCAATCCGCATTTTATGATCAGTTAAAAGAAATTACTCCGAATGTAGTATTTGTAGGAACACAGCAAGACGACTACTGGAATACATTCCTTGCTTCCGTAGATATTGCTGCTAAAATGTTTGGTAAAGAAGCAGAAGCTGAAGAATACACTGCAAAGTTTGATTCTGCTTTAGAAGAAGTTAAAGCATTGGCTGGAAACTATGAATCTAGTTTGGTTACAATGTATAATGAAGGAAGCTTATCAGGATTTGCAACAAATTCCCGTTTTGGATACATTTATGACATTTATGGATTTAAACCAGTGACAGAAGATATTGAATCATCTTCCCATGGATCAAACTTCGGCTTTGAAGCAATCCTTGAATTTGATCCACAAGTATTATTTGTTATTGACCGTACGGCGGCAATTAATGGAGAATCAAACATTGATGCCGATATGGAAAATGATATCATCAAACAAACTGCCGCATATAAAAACGAACAAATCGTTTATTTAGATGGTGCATTGTGGTACTTAAGTGGCGGAGGTTTACAATCCGAACTGGCTAAAATCGAAGAAATTATAGATGCATTGAGCAAATAAATAAAATTAGACTTTTTGCTCAGGTGGATAATTACAGACGTGTAGGGCTGTGATTAACAATAAAGTATTAGGGGACTGTCTGAATTAGACGGTCTCCTTTTTTCTATTGAAATAACTTCTCATAGCTTTGTTGATTAGGTCTTATGCAGCATTGTATTTTCACGTGTGGTGAATCTTTACTTTGCCAATAGGATACATTTCCCAAATATTTCTGAAAAAATGAACCGTTATAGATATTATGACTATTTTTCCACAAATTTTTGTTGTGTAATAGCTGAAAATTAGGTACTATGGATTATAAGGAGTAATTTTATCTACTGCTAACATTTTATGAGGTAAGGAGACATGCACTGATGACATCATCTTCAGAAGTAAACATGAATGAAATTATTAAAGAACTTTATAACGGTTCAGTACAGTCTATTAAAAATGTTGTACCAGTTGATCATCAATTTGATGCCCCTAAGCTAACGACAGAACCGCTGCAGGTTCAGTATGGGGTACTAATCGGTTATAGTGGCACATTTAAAGGAGATTTGTTAATTCAAGCAAAACATAATGTCTTTAGTGCAATAGGCGAAGCATTATACGGTATGCAATTGTCAGAGGAAATGCTTGATTCATTTTCGGGAGAGTTAGGGAATATGGTCGCTGGAGGACTATCGACTCATTTAGCTAATGCTGGTATTGAAACAGATATTACCCACCCTACAATTATTAGCGGTGATGCTAAATTGACAGGTTTTAAAAGAGTTCTGGAAGTACAGATAAATTATGAAGAGATCGGTGGCATGACTATGTCACTATTATTAAATCAATAAATCTATTAAATTAGGCAGGTGATTAGAATGCAGGAAACATTAACAAAAACAATAATTTTTAAACTGAATAATCAGGAATATGGGACAAATATTGCTCAAATATTGTCAATTGAGAAATTACAGGAAATCGTAGCATTGCCGCAAACGTCCGACTTCATTAAAGGAATTATTAACTTACGAGGAATTGTCACGCCGATTATTGATCTGCGTACAAGACTAGGTTTAAATCAAATAGAAGAAACAGAACAGACAAGAATATTAATTGCGAAAGTGAAAGATGTTCAAGTTGGTTTAATTGTTGATGAAGCGACAGATGTTATTGACATTTCCCCGGAAATTATTGAAGATACACCAGGGTTGGTTAAGGATGTGGATCACCGTTACTTAAAGGGTGTGGCCAAGTTAGAAGATCGGGGAATGCTTTTGCTGTTAGATTTAGATTATGTGCTTAGCACAGAGGAATTAAGTGAAGTACAACAAGTTACACAAGATTAATGGAGGTTCAGGAGAATGGCACAAGTATTAATTGTAGATGATGCTGCTTTTATGCGAATGCAGTTGAAAAATATTTTTACAAAACTAGGTCATGAAGTAGTTGGAGAAGCAGAAAACGGCGTTCAGGCAACAGAGTTATATGAACAGTTAAAACCAGATATCGTTTCAATGGATATTACAATGCCCGAAATGAATGGAGTGGAAGCAACGAAAGAGATTAAAAGTAAAGATGGAAATGCTACAATTATTATGTGTTCTGCAATGGGGCAGCAGCAAATGGTATTAGATGCAATTAAAGCTGGAGCGAAAGACTTTATTGTTAAGCCATTTACAGAAGAACGTGTAAAAGAAACTTTAGATAAGCTATTATAAAAACAAAGAGCGACTCTACATAGTGAGAGGGCGCTCTTTTTAATTGCGTCATATTTCTCACAGGCTAATCTCAATCATTCCCACTTAAAAAAATAAATTTAAGCATATCCATGAGTAGATTATTGGTAAATTGTTCAGTGCTTCGCTATCATTTTAATTAGTTATTGGAAGGAGGTTAATATAAATGGTTTTTCAAAAACATTTTATACAAAATGAAAGACAAAGAAATTTAGTGGATCGTGCCAGCAGCTTAGCTGATAAATTAAAACAAAGAAGAAAACAGGCAGATAAAGAGGCATCATTCCCAATTGAAAACCTGAATGATTTACGTAGCGGAAATTATTTGTCAATAACATTGCCTGAACAATATGGTGGTGAGCAATTAAGCTTATATGAATTTCTTCTGGTTCAGGAAAAACTGGCGGAGGGGGATGGAGCGACAGCCCTTTCTGTTGGGTGGCATCTTGGAGTAATAAAGGAATTAAGTGAAGACGAATTATGGAGTAATCAAATGTATGATTTCATTGCAAAGGAAGTCGGGGAAAAGCAGAAATTAGTTAATCGTGCTGCAACGGAACCGGCTACTGGAAGCCCGACACGTGGAGGTATTCCGGAAACGAGAGCTGTACTTTCTGGAGACAAATACGTTCTCAATGGAAGAAAGACATTTACAACAATGGCAGAAGTGCTGGATTATTATATTGTGACAGCATTTGTAGAAGAAAAACAGGCTGTTGGCTCTTTCTTAATACCCAACGATACAGATGGAGTAAAAGTTAACAAGACATGGGACACACTGGGAATGAGAGGTACTGGAAGTGATGATCTGATTCTTGAAAATGCAAAAGTCCCAATGGATTACCTTGTTGAAATTAATGACAAACCGAAGAGACCAGGACCAAAAGGCTGGCTGCTGCATATTCCTGCATGTTATTTAGGGATTGCAATGGCTGCTAGAAATGATGTAATCGAATTTGCGAAAAATTTTCAGCCGAACAGTTTGAATACACCTATTTCTGAGGTGGAGCACATTCGTCAAAAGGTAGGAGAGATTGATTTAAAATTAATGCAGGCAAGGCACTTTATGTACGGAGTTGCGGAAAAGTGGGATAAATATCCGGAAAATCGCTCAGAGTTATCTGGTGAGCTTGGAGCAGTAAAAGTGGCTGCAACAAATTATGCTAATGAAATAGTTGATTTAGTCATGCGTATTGTTGGCGGGAGAGGACTTGCTAAAAATTTGCCTTTTGAACAATACTACCGGGATGTTAGAGCAGGTTTACACAATCCCCCAATGGACGATATGGTTGTTCAAATCCTTGCTAAGCAGGCATTCGGAAAATAATCTAGGCACTTTCATCTGAAAACTGCATAAACTGATAAGAGAAGATTACTTGCAGGGAGGTTACACATGGGTGATATTGTGAATCCAAAACAAGTATATCGTTACAAACAATTAGTGAAAGATTCCGAATTATTAACAAGAAGATATGAATGCTTAAAGAAAGCAGTTATTGGTTACTCTGTTCAGGGCAGAGAGTTAATTGCATTAAAACTGGGGTCTGGTAAGAGAAAAATAATGTTAAATGGTGCTCATCATGCAAGAGAGTGGTTAACCACCGCACTATTAATGAACATGGTAGAAGATTATTGCGAGAGATACGAAAATGAAAAAAATGTAAAAATATTGCTCCAAGATGTTTCCATCTGGTTTGTACCAATGGTAAATCCTGATGGAGTAACATTGGTACAGGACGGAGTAGAACAATTTGAAGAATCAGACTTACTAATTCAGATGAACAATGGGTCAGAAGTGTTTGATGGATGGAAAGCAAATATCCGCGGTGTTGATCTAAACCGTCAATACCCGATAGATTGGGAAAATATCGATGATCAAATCCAAAAACCCGCCCCTGCTATGTTTAAAGGACCGAAACCGTTAAGTGAACCTGAGGCAAAGTCATTATATGATTTCGCGTTAAAGCATAAATTTTCATTTGTTGCCTGTTATCATTCATCGGGGGAAGAGATATTCTGGCAATACAAACTATCAGGTAAAGAATATGTTTATGCAAAAGGGTTTGCAGATCAGCTTTCTACAATAACAGGTTACCGGTTAGTCGACCCGGGCCCTGATCCTAGCGGTGGCGGTTTTACTGACTGGTTTATCATGGTACAGAAACGGCCTGCTTTCACAATAGAAATTGCACCATATGTGGGGCCGGTACCTGTACCATTGAAACATTATAATAAAATCTGGACTGAAAACAAAGAAGTCGGGATGATATTAGCCAGAGCATGCCTTTACAATTAAGCGTGCTTTGTTGTTTCCTTTTCATTAAGAATGACTGCCTGATAACCTGAAAGCAATTCCTCGAAGCGGTCTTCCCATCTTTGTTTCTGGGCATACCGGATCGCATTTTCGCCTAACTGTTGGCGCCATTCCTCGTTTTCTAAGATGGATGCAATTGCTTTCGAATATTCATGTTGTTTTTGGGGGGAACAAAGTAAACCTGTAAAGCCTTCCTGTATAATAGTTTTTACCCCTCCCGCATTTGCTCCGACGACTGGTGTCCCACATGCTAGAGCTTCGAGCACTACATTGCCAAATGTTTCGCTTTCAGAAGGAAAAACGAATAAATCACTTGCAGATACAATTGGGGCAATTTCACTTTGAGGTAGAAATCCAGTGAAACTGACGTTTTCAGATTTATTCTCCTCTAAGTACTGTCTGGAAGGTCCGTCACCGACAATTATCCAATGAATTTGATTCTGTAAGTGTTCGGGTATATTTTTGAATAAATATGCCATTACTTCAATATTCTTCTCTGGTGCTAGTCGCCCGGCATAGCTGAGTATATATTTCTGTTGAATATTGTATTTAATACGAATGCTGTTTTGATCATAATGTGGGTGAAAAACCGATGTGTCTACACCACGTTTCCAGATTTGAATATTTCGGAAATTGCGTTGCATTAACTGATTATACGTGTGTGCAGATGGAACAAAAATTCGTGCCATATGCTGATGGAACCATTCCATATAGCGCCATAGTGGTTTTGATAATAAAGAGAGATGATAATAGTGCAAATAATGATCAAAATCTGTATGATAGGATCCAACGAGTGGTATATTTAATTTTTTTGCTAATTGCAAACCGCATAATCCAATCGAAAAAGGTGTAGCAACATGGATGATATCTGGTGCGAATGATAATAATAAGTCGCGAATTTCTGCTTTTTTTGGGACAGATATTCTGCACTCTTTATAAAGAGGAAAAGGGAAGCTTGATTGGGGATATATTTGCTCTGTTTCTGGCTCACTTCCTGTCTGTTTAGGTGAAATAACGATATATGAGTGATTCGTATGATCAAGATACTTCGTAAGTTTTCCTAAAGTTTTAGCAACACCATTTACATCCGGGAGAAATGTATCCGTAAAAATTGCGATCTTCATTTCGTCACATCCCTTCTAGTAAGTCCGTTCACTCAAAGGATATGTCGAAAACATGTTAAGAACAACCGGTTTATGTAAAATAAATGTAAAAAGAAATTAACCGGGCTTAAAACAAAATAAATACACTCACTTTGCTGTTTAGTAAAGTAAGTGTATGGATGGGTTATCTGCATGAAGGGCAGAAACCGTAAACTTCAAATTTATGGTCTTCAATCATAAATTGCTTCAGCTCTTCATTAATCTGTTCCATAGGACAATGATGGATTTCTTTGGTTACCCCGCAATTTTTACAAATAAAATGGTGATGATGATGGTGGTCACACTTTAATCGAAAGTGTTTCTCACCGTTTAATTCTGTTGATTCCAGTATCCCTAACTGATCAAATAGGTGAAGGTTACGGTAAATTGTATCAAAACTAATCCCATCATAATCAGCTTCCATATTCTCCAAAAGATCCTTTGCAGTACGGTATCTGTTTTCATGGACAAAGAAATGGATCATATGCTCTCTTTTCTCTGTATATTTATATCCTTTTTGTTTTAATAAATCCAGGGCTTCCTGGGTATTCATTATATCACCTCATCACGAACTCGATGTTTTCTTCCGGTTAAATAACTGATAACCTTTTTACTGAGAATTGTTGCGATTAATAAGATAATTAGTAACATGACAATCGTTCCTCCAGGGGGAATTTCAAGATAGTAACCACTAATTAATCCTAAAATAACAGATGCCTCTCCATATATTATCGCATAAATAACGGTTTGTTTAAATCCTTTTGCAATTCGGATACTTGCGGCAACAGGTAATGTCATTAGTGAAGAAACTAGCAATACACCAACAATACGGATTGATGCTGCAATAACCAGTGCTGTCAGTAAAATAAATATAAAATGAATCATTTTCGCATGAATCCCTGTAACGTTCGCATGTTCTTCATCAAATGAGAGTAAAAACAATTCCTTGTAAAAGAGATAGATTACCGCACATACTATGATGGCAATAATGAAAATGCTGTATAAATCCTGTCTGCTAACAGCAGAAACTGAACCGAATAAATAATTATATAAATCTGTATTAAATCCATTTGCAATAGAGATAAAAATCACACTTAACCCTACCCCTGCAGACATTATAATAGGAATCGCTAATTCCTGGAAAGCAGAATACACACTTCTTAACCGCTCAATAAATATGGAACCAATAACGGAGAACCCCAACCCTGAGTAGAAGGGGGTTATTAACGGTGTACCTGTTTTTTTTTCCAACAGTAATCCGAATGCTATTCCTGCAAGTGTAACATGGGATAGGGCATCGGCAATCAGTGATAAGCGCCTTACTACAACAAATGTTCCGAGCAGCGGCGCGATGATCCCGATGATTATTCCTGTAAAAAAAGTATTTCTTAAAAACTCGTATTCAAAAAAATTAGCTAACATGATGCTTCCTCCGCTTTAATGGTGATGTGTAACAAGGTTTAACGGATGTCCGTAAAAATCCGAAAGTTGTTCTTTCGATAAGGATTCAAATGTACTCGGATTCCCATGAAAGTGCAATGTTTTATTTAAACACACTACTTGTGAGGCATGGTGAGTCATTGTACCAATATCATGTGTCACAAGTAACAGGGTAATATTCTGCTTATTCAGATCATGTAACAAATCAAAAAACTTTTCCACATTTTCTGCGTCGACCCCAACAGTCGGTTCATCTAGTATCAATAATTTCGGTTTACTGACGAGTGCCCGGGCAATAAAAATCCTCTGTTGCTGCCCGCCGGACAGGTTTCCGATGTTTTCATTCTTATATGCAGACATTCCAACTTGTTCAATTGCTTCTTCAACCTTTACTTTAACTTGTTTGGAAACTCGTTTAAAATATCCCAGTTTCGCTGTTAAACCCATTGCTACAACTTCAGTTACTGTTGCTGGAAAACCGCGGTTAAACGTATTTGCTTTTTGAGAAACATATCCAATATTGCTCTTCTGTTTGTATTTTTGAGCTGGAACTCCGAATAATGTTAAATTTCCTGCTGAAGGCTTTTCCAACCCTAATATTAATTTTATTAATGTGGTTTTTCCGCCGCCATTTGGTCCGACTAATCCGATGAAGTCTCCTTCATTTATCTGGAAGTTAATCTTTGAAAGTGCTTGTCGATTTCCGTAGTGAAAACTCACATTTTCCATATTTACAATGGTTTTGACCATAATTTATTCTCCTTTTTTAATTAGGAAGTTTAACCTATTGTATCGTAATGATTACGTTTTGTAAATAAAATGAGTCAGGCTCACCGAAAAAAAGAAAACCTGGCAAATATGCCAAGTTTTAATGGAGGGGAAGTTGCTGTTTATCTTGCTGGAATTGCTGATAACTTTGCTGACATTTTTGCATATCTGCTTGCTCCAAACTGTACCAGCCGTTTTGAAACATAAGGTTATAAAGCTCTCGATGGCAATTTTGTGTTTCTTCAAAAATATTAAGTATATATTGATAAAGATGTTGATTACTTGCTTCATTCAATGCAGTGCTATATGCCTGTGTCAAATATTTCTCTGTTGCTAAAATATCGGTCAGAAAATCTCTGTCATTCATTGCCTGAGTTTTTTGAACAGTTGTTTCTGGATTCTGAATTTTATTATTTGACTCCATTATTCCACCACCTTACATCGTTTGTTTATTCTGACTATTTAATTGTTCCAGAATCAGTTGATAGTGTTTTTCGTGCATTTGACATACTTTTTCAATGGCCTGGTTAACTTCTGGAATTGTGCAAAACTGAGCAAAAAAGTGGGCTTTTTTAGCTGCGTTTAAATTCCATGAAAGCATATCAGTCAAATATAGATGGTCTTTTGTACTTATCATCGCTGGTGGTTGGGGCATTGTTTGTGAACCTGTATGCTGTTCTTGCTGCATATTTATATCCTCCCTTCCTGTAAAGTTCGTCTGTATTTTGTACTATTCCATTAAATCTATACAGGAGCTGATTTCATATCACTTGCTAATTGAAGCTTTGATTCGGTAAAATAATGGCAACAATTATGATGGAGGAAATAGTAATGGCATTACAATTTTACTGGTATCCGAAATGTGGTACGTGCAGAAATGCGAAAAAATGGCTGGATGAAAATGAGATCTCCTATGAAGCTATACATATTGTAGAAAATCCGCCAACAAAAGAGCAGTTGGAAAGAATCGTTCAAAAGAGTGACCTGCCACTTAAGAAGTTTTTTAATACAAGTGGGAAAAAATACCGGGAATTAGGACTCAAAGATAAACTCAGTGACATGCCAAATGACGAAAAACTTGAATATCTGGCTTCTGACGGTATGCTGATAAAACGTCCACTAACTGTTGGTGATAACAAGGTAACGGTGGGATTTAAGGAAGAAATATTTGACCAGACTTGGAAGTAACCTTTATATTAAAATGGAAAGCAAATATTGGAGGTATGAATTGTGAATTTACCAAAAGATCTATTATATTCTGAAGAACATGAATGGGTGAAAAAGGAAGATAATAAGGTACGGATCGGAATTACTGACCATGCCCAATCTGAACTAGGAGATATTGTTTTTATTGAACTGCCAGAAGTGGGGGATACTGTTGAGGCAGACGAACCATTTGGAAGCGCAGAGTCAGTTAAAACTGTTTCAGAACTTTATGCTCCTGTAAGTGGTAAAGTAGTCGAAGTGAATGAAGAGTTAGAAGACAGCCCGGAACTTGTCAATGAATCACCATATGAAAATGCATGGATGATCGTTGTTGAACCTAGTGACGAAGCAGAATTGGAAGATTTAATGTCTGCAGAAGATTATGAAAAAATGATTAACGAAGAATAAGGTATGTAGCATTCGCAATTTATGCGAATGCTAAATTTATATAGTGTTGCTAAACAGTCATAACATCACTAATTTGTTCCATACAATAAAATAAGCAATTCTATGTGTTAGCATGCAGTCTGATGAAGTAGGTGAGCCAAATGCTTAATTTAGAGTCGAAACTGATTATTGTAGAGGGCCGGTCAGATAAAGAAAAGGTAAAAAAGCTTGTGAACGACCAGGTGGAAATTGTTTGTACGAATGGGACATTGGGTGTAGAGCGGCTGGAATATTTGATTGAAACATACCAGATGGATCACCGTGATGTTTATATCTTAGTAGATGAAGATAACGCCGGAAAAAAACTGAGGAAGCAATTGTCCAAAGAACTTCCTCATGCAACTCATATTTATATTGATAAAGCTTTTAGGGAAGTAGCTGCAACACCTGAATCGGAATTGGCTGTTGCTTTAGTCTCTTCTCATATAATGATAAATCCTGACTTTTTATAAAGGTGATGATGATGAAAGAAGTAAGCAAGGAAACATGGGATACAATAAAAAATGACAAAGCCATCATTTTCATCCACACTCCATTTTGTGCAACATGCCAATTAGCGGAGAAAATGCTGCGTGTGATAGAAGAAGCAGACCCATCAAGAGTTATTTACCGTATGAATGCATCATTTTATCCTGACTTTATGATAGAAAACAAAATAGAAAGTGTTCCGGCTGTGGTAATATGGGATGGTGATAATGTACGTGATAAGTTATATGCAATGGAATCTGTAACAAAACTTTATGGTCTGATCGAAGATTGGGAGCAAAAATGGAACATCCTCAAATAAAAAGAAGTATCCTGCCGTAATTTTAACTATAAAACAGTTGAGTTATTTCTTTTCTTTCATATTATTAATAATTTATTTAAACAGTGCCACAGCGGATTTGGGTCTTCTGTGTGATGGTGTTACAATTATTTTGTCAAACAATGAAAGGATTGATTTACTATTAATGACCATAAGCTTGATCTTAATTACACAACGGAGATGGAAAAGGCGATGCACCAGAACCACGGAGTCGGTTATGCAGAATACAGCCGGAACTTGAAGAAAAGATTGAGTGTTGAAAAGGAAAGAGAAGAAAGCTACGTGAAAAGTCAAAGAGTTATTCAGGATGTTGAAAGATTAGTGCATAGATAAGTGATAAAAAGGACAAAAAGCAACAGTTACACGATAAGTGAAGCTGTTGCTTTTTATGTGAATTTCTTTTTATTCTTTAAGAAAGTGTGGAAAATGGATTATTAGCAAGGGGTCTTAATCGATAATATAGCTTGGGTTGTGGTATAATATGTTTCGTGGACATAAGTCGAATAATGGTTGATTATAGATTCGAAATAGTATAAGATTATAATGAGAATAAAGTGAGAATGAATTTAATTCCGCTTGATATCAAGATAAATTAAAATGTTTTGGAGGTATGTATTTATGGCAAGTTCAACTCTAGAAATTAAAGATCTTCATGTTGAAATTGAAGGTCAGGAAATATTAAAAGGTGTTAATTTAACGATTAAAGGTGGAGAATTCCACGCAGTGATGGGGCCGAACGGTACAGGTAAATCAACTTTAGCATCAGCAATCATGGGCCACCCTAAATATGAAGTAACAAAAGGACAGATTCTGCTGGATGGGGAAGATGTACTTGAAATGGAAGTTGATGAACGTGCACAGGCAGGTTTATTTCTGGCAATGCAATATCCAAGTGAGATCAGTGGTGTAACAACTTCAGATTTCTTGCGCTCATCTATTAATGCACACCGTGAGGAAGGTGACGAAATTCCTCTAATGAAATTCATTAAAGAAATGGACGCGGCGATGGATTATCTGGAAATGGATAAAAACATGGCACAGCGGTACTTAAATGAAGGTTTCTCAGGCGGTGAGAAAAAGCGTAACGAAATTTTACAATTAATGATGATTCAGCCGGCTATCGCAATTCTTGATGAAATTGATTCAGGGCTTGATATTGATGCATTAAAAGTCGTTTCTAAAGGGATTAATAAAATGCGCAGTGAAGAATTTGGCTGTCTGATCATTACCCACTATCAACGTTTATTAGACTATATTACACCAGATCATGTTCACATTATGATGCAAGGACGTGTAGTGAAATCAGGCGGTCCGGAATTAGCAGAACGTCTGGAAGCAGAAGGTTATGAATGGATTAAACAGGAATTAGGAATTGAAGACGAAACTGTAGGACAAAATGCGTAAAGGTTAGGAGGTATCGTATGACTGTGGAAACTAAATTACCGTATGATCAGGATTATATCCGGTCATTTTCTTCAAACAGAAATGAACCAGAATGGATGCAGGAATTGCGTATTCAGGCATTGGAACTGGCAGAAGGGCTGGAAATGCCAAAACCGGATAAAACAAGTATTAAACGATGGAACTTTAATGATTTTAAACATGATGTTAGTGCAGAAACTCTTGGATCCTTAAAAGACTTGCCAAGTGATATACAAGTATTTCTTGATATGGAAAACTTAAATGAAAATCTTATCATTCAGCGTAATCAAAGTGTTGCATACAGATCGCTTTCATCTAACCTGGAAGATCAGGGGGTTATTCTAAGCGATATTGAAACAGCCCTTAAAGAGCATAGTGAATTAGTGCAGCGCTACTTTATGAAAGATGCAGTACAAATTGACGAACACAAATTAACTGCATTACACACTGCATTAATGAATGGCGGATTATTTGTTTATGTACCGAAAAATGTACAAGTAGAAGAGCCGCTTCAGGCAATTTTCTGGCAGGAAGACCCAGAAGCAGCAACATTCAACCATGTCATTGTTGTTGCGGAAGCAAACAGTTCTTTAACATATGTTGAAAACTATATCTCAAATAATCAGGAACAAAATGCTGTTGCAAATATCGTAACAGAGGTTATTGCACATGATAATGCGAATATCAATTTCGGTTCAGTAGACAATTTTTCTAAAGGAACAACTGTTTATGTGAACCGCCGTGGTGTAGCTTACCGTGATGCGAAAATTGAGTGGAATTTAGGACAAATGAATGATGGTAACACTGTATCAGAAAATGTTACTCATTTAATTGGTGACAATTCCTATTCTTATGCAAAGACGGTTTCTGTTGGCCGTGGTAATCAAACGCAAAACTTCACAGCAAAGATTGTGAATTATGGAAAACAATCAGAAGGATTAATTTTACAGCATGGTGTAATGAAAGAGGCTGCTTCAGCGATCTTTAACGGGATTGGGAAAATCGAACATGGTGCCTCTAAGTCAAATGCTGAACAGGAATCCCGTGTTCTTATGTTAAGTAAGGATGCACGTGGTGATGCCAATCCAATTTTATTAATTGATGAAGATGATGTGACAGCAGGGCACGCAGCATCTGTTGGACGTGTGGATCCGATTCAATTGTATTACTTAATGAGCAGAGGTATTTCCAGACAGGAAGCTGAAAGATTAATCATCCATGGTTTCCTTGCACCAGTTGTTAGAGAGATTCCGATTAAGGCTGTACGTGACCAGTTGACTGAGGTTATTGAAAGGAAAGTTTACTAATGGATATTCGTGCTATTCGTGAACAATTTCCAATATTGGACCAAGAAGTTAATGGCTTCCCGTTAGTTTATTTGGACTCTGCGGCAACTTCACAGAAGCCGCTCCCTGTGATCGAAGCACTTAGTAACTATTACCGGGAAAACAATTCGAATGTACACAGAGGTGTTCATACTTTAGGTACTCGTGCAACGGATCAGTATGAAGGGGCAAGAGATAAAGTGAAACATTTTATCAACGCCTCTTCCACTGAGGAAGTAATTTTCACAAGAGGTACTACGACTGCTATTAATACGGTCGCGTATGGGTATGCCCGTCATTTTCTTAAAGAAGGTGACGAAATTGTTCTTACAGAAATGGAACACCATAGTAATATTATTCCATGGCAGCAAGCGGCAAAACATACCGGGGCCACTTTGAAATATATTCCAATGGAGGAAGACGGAACATTTTCTCTTGATTCTGTACGGTCTGCGATTACTAATAAAACGAAAATTGTCGCAATGACTCATGTTTCCAACGTACTCGGAACAATCAATCCAATTAAGGAAGTTGCCAGTATCGTTCATGAAAATGGTGCAATACTCGTTGTTGATGGAGCGCAGGCTATTCCGCACATGAAGGTGGATGTTCAGGAACTGGATTGTGACTTTTACGCTTTTTCCGGACACAAAATGTGTGGTCCTACAGGTATTGGAGTGTTGTATGGAAAGAAACACTTGCTGGAAAAAACGGAACCTGTTGAATTTGGCGGGGAAATGATTGACTTTGTTGGTTTGTATGAATCAACATGGAAAGAGCTTCCTTGGAAATTTGAAGGTGGAACTCCTATTATTGCTGGTGCTATTGGTTTAGGTGCTGCAATTGACTTTCTTGAGGAAGTCGGCATGGATCAAATTGAAGCACATGAAAAGGAAGTTGTACAATATGCACAAAGCAAACTTCAAGAGCTGGAAGGTCTTACTATTTACGGGCCTGAACAGCGCAGTGGATTAGTTACATTTAATATAGAAGGTGTACATCCGCATGACACAGCGACAGTACTTGATGCAGAAGGAATTGCAGTGAGGGCAGGACATCACTGTGCGCAACCCTTAATGAAATGGTTGAATGTCACTGCAACCGCCCGTGCTAGTTTCTATTTATACAATTCAAAAAGTGATGTTGACCGGTTGGTTGAGGGAATAGAACGAGCGAAGGGGTATTTCGGCGATGTCTTTTAATAATCTGGATACATTGTACAGACAAGTAATAATGGATCATTATAAAAACCCAAGAAACCGTGGAACTTTAGACAACGATTCTGTTACAATAGATATGAACAACCCTACTTGTGGTGACCGGATAGAGTTACATCTGCAAATTGAAGATGGTATTGTAAATGATGCTAAGTTTGAAGGAGAAGGTTGTTCAATCAGTATGTCATCTGCATCTATGATGACGCAAGCGATTAAAGGGAAGAAGCTTGAGGATGCACTAAAAATGTCTGCTATCTTTTCTAACATGATGTTAGGTGAAGATGTAGAAGAAGTGGATTTCGACCTTGGTGACATTGAAGCACTGCAAGGTGTCTCCAAATTTCCAGCACGGATTAAATGTGCGACGTTAGCTTGGAAGGCGATGGAAAAAGCAGTTGCGGCAGATGAGAAAGAGTAGCAGAGAAGAAATCCAAAACAGGAGGTAAATATTATGGCTAAAAAAGCACCTGAAATAGGCGAATATAAATATGGTTTCCATGATAGAGACATTTCCATTTTCCGTACTGAAAAGGGATTGACTCGTAATATAGTGGAAGAAATTTCACGCATGAAAGAAGAACCAGAATGGATGTTAGAGTACCGCTTAAAAGCACTCGAACAGTTTTACAAAAAACCAATGCCACAGTGGGGCGGCGACCTGGCGGAACTTGATTTTGATGAAATTACGTATTACGTAAAACCATCTGAGCGTTCGGAACGTTCCTGGGATGAAGTACCAGATGAAATCAAACAAACATTTGATAAATTAGGTATACCGGAAGCAGAACAGAAATATCTTGCAGGTGTATCAGCACAGTATGAGTCAGAGGTTGTTTATCACAACTTAAAAGAGGACCTGGAAAAACTGGGCATTGTTTTCAAAGATACGGATACTGCTCTAAAAGAGAATGAAGATTTATTTAAAGAGTATTTCGGTAAAGTTATTCCATCTTCAGATAACAAGTTTGCTGCACTTAATTCTGCAGTATGGTCAGGTGGATCATTCATTTATGTGCCAAAAGGCGTGAAAACAGATACACCGTTACAAGCATACTTCCGAATTAACTCAGAGAATATGGGGCAATTCGAACGTACATTGATTATTGTAGATGAAGGAGCATCTGTACACTATGTAGAAGGTTGTACAGCGCCGACTTATACAACAAATTCATTGCACAGTGCGGTTGTTGAAATCTTTGTTAAAAAGGATGCATATTGCCGTTATACAACGATTCAAAACTGGGCAAACAATGTATACAACCTTGTTACAAAACGTGCGACATGTGATGCGAATGCTACTATGGAATGGATCGATGGTAATATTGGTTCTAAATTAACAATGAAATATCCGGCAATTATTCTAAAAGGAGAAGGTGCTCGTGGTAATACCCTTTCTATCGCATTAGCGGGTAAAGGACAACACCAGCATGCAGGTGCCAAAATGCACCATTTAGCACCAAATACTTCTTCAACGATTGTATCAAAATCTATCTCAAAACAAGGCGGGAAAGTTTCTTATCTAGGTATGGTACATTTTGGCCGAAAAGCAGATGGTGCTCGTTCTAATATCGAGTGTGATACATTAATTATGGATAATAAGTCAACATCTGATACAATTCCGTACAATGAAATTCTTAATGAGAACATTTCATTGGAACACGAAGCGAAAGTTTCCAAAGTATCAGAAGAACAATTATTCTATTTAATGAGCCGCGGTCTTTCAGAAGAGGAAGCAACAGAAATGATCGTAATGGGCTTTATCGAACCATTCACAAAAGAACTTCCAATGGAATACGCGGTTGAAATGAACCGTTTAATCAAATTCGAAATGGAAGGATCTATAGGTTAACAGGAAAAACCTGCTATCATATTATTATGGTGGCGGGTTTTTTTATTTGTTTGAAAAAGGTGCATAGATGATAGGTAATGTTGACTGAAGGATGCGAAGTCCTTAAAAAATAGGACCTATTAATTATTGTGTTAGACTGGTATATTTTAGTAGAGTTTATATGTATCTAAAAAATTATTTAACGAAGATAAAGGATGATTACATATGTTTAAAAAGCATGCTTATATTTTTAGTGTGTTGGCAATTATTTTCTTAATCGTTGGCTGTTCTGATAAAAATGATGAAGAAGCCCTGGAAATAGACCAAGAGGTGACGAATAATCAGACTGAAATATCTGGTGCTGGTGAGGAAGAGGAAGAACTTTCTTCAGAAATAGCAAGTACCGACCATTTGCAGTATTCCAATTTGGAGGAGCGAATGCAATTAAACCTGGAGGATGCGGAATTTAGTGGGGATAAATTTAATGAGGATGAAGTACAGTCAATAATTGAGCAGCTTCCAGATGATCTTATGGCTGAGGATTACTATTACCAGATTCTTTCATTAATTGGAGAAGATTACAGGAAATATGATGAGTTTTTTAAAAATGTTGATACATCTTTTGAAACTGCCAGTGTCCAACCTGGTAATTTATCTGGTGACAGTGAAAGTGGAAAAAGTAACTCTAAAGTTAATGTATTGATTCTCTTTGATGCAAGTGGAAGTATGAGTGAGATGATAGATGGGAAAACAAAAATGGATTTAGCAAAAGAAGCAGTAGATTCTTTTGTAGGTAGTTTACCTGAAGTTGTAAACATTTCACTAACTGTATATGGCCATAAGGGAACCGGGTCAGATAGCAATAAAGAACTTTCTTGCAAAAGTATTGAAGAAGTATACCCGCTTAGTACATATAAGGAAAACGAATTTCAGTCAGTGTTAGACTCCTTTTCGTCTGCAGGCTGGACACCACTTGCGGGTGGAATGGAATCTATATACCAAAAATTAATAAAGGATCCGGAAGATACAGAAAATATTGTGTATATCGTTAGTGACGGTGTTGAAACATGTAATGGTGATCCAGTTAATGCAGCGAAAGAACTAAATCAATCTAATACAAAAGCAATCGTAAATATTATAGGGTTTGATGTAGACGATGAAGGTCAGCAGCAATTAAAAGAAGTTGCAAAAGCCGGGGAAGGAGAGTATTCAACTGTTAGAACTGAACAGGAATTAACCAAATACTTTAATAGTGAAAAAACTAAATTAATCAATCAATGGTATGGCTGGGAAGCTGAAAATGTAAACAAATATTACGCATCAGAAGCAGATCGTATAAACGAACTATATGATATGGAAACAGAAATGATTAACTTAACATACGATGAGGAAGCGAGAATCAAAAATTTAACTTATAATCTTGATCAGTCAATTGATACGGATTGGGCAAAAGTCAGGGAAATGGCCGAGGATACTGCTGATGAATTGAGAGGATATGTTAGGTCTACTGCCGATACATTTAGAGAAGAGATCAGGAGTAAAGCTGATCAAAATAGAGACAATGTCAGAGATAAAGCAGATAAGGAACGTGAGGAATTGCGGGATAATGAATAACTGATGTGGTTTAAAGCTATTGCCCGCAAGATCAACAGGTTTTATACTTACATAAAGAACCTAACAAATTAGAAAAATTACGAGTATAACGACTATTTAAAGCAAAAAAATAGCGAAGGATAATGTGGAATAAGAAAAATAAGATGTTACATTCGATCAGGAAAGACAAAAAGTCAAATAAAAAATTAAAACTTATATTTATCCATAATAATTAACGTTATTGGATAAATAAACTAATAAGCTATATAATAAAGGGAGAGTTTTTCGAAGGAACTCTTCTTTTCTTTTTATCTTATTACATAAAAATGGAAGTGATATTTTGGTTTTTATTATTTGTCTGCTGATTGGATTATTTTCAGCAATGCTTGGCAGTATAGTCGGTCTTGGAGGTGGAGTAATACTGGTCCCATCGCTGCTGATACTGCATGCTGCAACTGATTTATTTAATTGGGCGACTGCCAGTACAATTGTCGGTATTTCTTTAGTTATCATGGTCTTTACGGCAATGTCGTCGACAATATCCTATGCCAAGTTAAAAAGAATTGATTATAAAAGCGGGATGTTCTTTATTGCCGGGAGCCTGCCTGGCGGAATACTTGGTGCATGGCTGAATCAATTCGTCGAAACAGACACTTTTTCGATATTCTTAGGAATATTTATGTTACTTATCTTTACAACGTTCCTTTTTCAAAAAGAGAAACTTAATAAAAATTCTCAGCCCATAAAGAAAAGTAAATACAAAATTTACCGGGAAACCACGCTTAATAATGAGAAGTACTTTTATGCTTTTAGCCCGTTAACAGCCATTGGAATTGCATTTGTTGTAGGGATGCTTTCAGGATTTTTTGGTATTGGCGGTGGTTCTTTAATGGTGCCTGCCATGATTTTGTTATTTCACTTTCCCCCGCATATTGCGACAGCAACATCCATGTTTATGATTTTATCATTAAGCACTGTCAGTTCTATTACTCATATAGCTTTAGGTCATATTGAATGGGCCTACGTATGGGCATTCATTCCTGGAGCATGGTTTGGTGGGGTGCTTGGAGCGAAAATTAGCCAGCGTATGTCAAGTAAGGCTGTTGAATATTTATTAAGAATTGTCCTGTTATTAATAGGTTTACGATTGATTTGGCAGGGTATATTCACGTAATACTCGAGTGATTATACAACTTGTTATTGGAAGTGTTATTTAGGGGGCTTTATCATGATTGAACATTTGCATTTTTATTATTCAAATGATTTACATAGCCATTTTGAAAATTGGGGTAATATTGTCCAATACTTAAATGAAAAAAAAGCGGAACATCATTTGGATAAAAACCCCTATTGGATAGTGGATATAGGTGATCATGTGGATCGATTCCACCCAATTTCAGAAGCATACCGAGGAATAGCAAATGTGGAATTATTAAATCAGGCCGGATATGACTTTGCCACGATAGGGAATAACGAAGGAATTACATTGGAATATAATGATCTTTACCATTTATATGATAAGGCAAAATTTCAAGTAACTTGTGCTAATTTGTCTTCTGTAAATGATAAAGATCCATTATGGCTGCAAGAGTTCATAACAACAGAGACAGAGTCTGGTATAAGAATCGGCCTTGTTGGTTTAACGGCACCATTTCAGCCATTCTATGAACCTTTAGGATGGAATGTAGATTCGCCATATAATTTCCTTGAAAACAGACTATCTGAGATAAAAGATGGGGTAGATATTCTCATCTTATTATCCCATCTTGGATTGTCGGAGGATCAGTATATTGCCAGGCAATTTCCACAAATTGATGTAATTATAGGGGGTCATACCCATCATCTGTTAGAAAAAGGTGAATATATCAATAATACATTAATTACTGCAGCAGGAAAGTATGGTAACTATGTTGGGGAAGTCCACTTAGACTGGGACCACGATCAGAAAAAAATCCAAAGAAAACAAGCCATTGCTGTAAATATGAAATCATACCAAGCTGACAAGCTGACAGAAGAAACATTACGTCTGATCTCAATAAATGCGCAAAAGCTGCTTGAAAAACCAGTTATAAACTTGGAAAGTGTTCTTGATGTAGACTGGTATAAATCCACACCACTAATAGAAGAGCTTACGGACCATCTGCTGAAATGGACGAAAGCAGATGCTGCAATGTTAAACGCAGGAATATTGCTGGATGGTTTACATGCTGGAACTGTCACATATGGGGATATTCACAGGATTTGTCCGCATCCAATTAATCCTTGTGTAGTTGAACTTAGAGGCATTGAACTTGTAGAGGTGGTAAGAGGAGCTTTTAAAGATGAACTTATACATTTGGCGTTAAAGGGATTCGGCTTTCGCGGAAAAATTATTGGTAAAATTATATTTAGTGGTATAGACTATGATGTTCATGTTGATAACCAGGGTGCTGAACATGTAAGAACCGTTTACTGCAATGGGAAAGAGATAGACTATGAAAAGACATATTATTTAGCAACAGCAGACATGTTTACTTTCGGAAAAATGTTTCCGGAAATAGCCCGATCAGAAATGAAAAAATTTTTCCTGCCTGAGTTTATGCGCGATTTACTTGTAGACTTATTAATAAAAAAATAAAGGGCATTTAGCACATCTTTTTAGGCTGAACATACACTTTAGTGAAAGGGGTGTGTGTTCAGATGATGGACGTAAAACCATTAACAATAGATGGCCATACATTTGTGGCAATAACGGTTGAATTGCCTTATACGACACTGCTCGTCATAACAAATGATGTCGGTTATGTAATGTGCGGTGCATTAGATGTAGATTTACTGAATGAGAAACTAAGCAATCGACCTGTTGTTGCTGGACGTGCAATCGGTGTGAGAACAATTGATGATTTACTTCATGCTAAGCTGGAAAAAATAACAAATACAGCTCAGAAACATGGTTGGGAAAAGGGTATGGATGTTAAAAAAGCACTACTACTAATAGCAGATTAGTATAATTAGCATATGTTTTCTTCAAAATTTGTCTAAAACACTAGAATATTGTTGAATAATCTGCTAATCTTTAAATAAGAAAATAAGTAAATAGTTATATATAGGAGTGCTTATGAGGCTAGTATCCACGATGTTACTGCAAGATGGGGTCGAACTGGCAAAACCGATTTATGATAACAGCGGCCGCATTCTTGTACAAAGAAATGTTAAATTAACCAGCACTATGGTAAGAAGATTGAAAACAAGCGGAATTACCTATGTATATATTAGGGATAAATACACGGAGGATATTCTGGTTACACCTGCAATTCCTGATGAAGAAAGAATGGAAGCTGTAAATAAAATCAAAAAATCTTTTCAGTCAATTAAGAAAGAGGATATAAAGAAAGGCAGCCACTTACTTGACAAATCTTCCGAGCAGTTAAACGATGTAGTAAAAGGGCTTGTAGAGAATTTACTGGATCAGGACGAAGTAATGCATTATTTATCTGATTTGCTAATCGTGGATAATTATGTGTTTCATCATTCTGTCAATGTGACTATCTATACATTAGCACTTGCGCGCCAGCTGAAGTTTAATCGAAAAGAGATGCAAGTGATTGGATTAGGTGCCTTATTACATGACATTGGCAAGATTTATATTCCACCTGAAATACTGAATAAAGATTCAAAACTTAACGATACTGAATTCAAAATAATTAAGGCACATACAGAGTATGGATTTGAGTTATTAAGAAAGAGTCTTACCCTGCCATTATTAGCGGCTCATTGTGCCTTTCAGCACCATGAGAGGCTGGATGGATCAGGTTATCCTCGCGGGCTTGTTTCAGATAATATTCATCCGTATGCTAAAATCCTCGGTATTGCTGATGTGTTTGATGCTGTCACCAGTAATCGTGTTTACCGTGCAGCAATGTTGCCACATAAAGGGCTTGAAATACTATCAAGCGGTGCAGGCCGTCAATTTGACGCCAATTTAGTTAATCTATTTAAGAAGACGGTTTCGATTTATCCTAATGGGATAACTGTACACTTAAATGATGGGCGAACAGGAGTTGTTACAAAGCAAAACGTACATTCCCATGACCGTCCAATAGTTCGCGTGTTACAGGAAGATAATCACCCTGTTCAGCCGTATGATCTGGATTTATCGATTGATCCTGATGCACTGATCATTGGGGCTGATAATGCCCAGTAAAGTGTGAGTTATTCGCTCTGATAAATTTATTTTTTCAAGTCTTAAATATCTAATTATTATTCCCCCCTTTTCATATAGATAGAGAGAAGGGGGGTTTTTAACAATGAGAAAAAGGACAAGAAGGGCAGGAGTTCCTCCGGCTAGGCAAGTTATCTATATATCATTACTGTTATTTATTATTTGTATGATTAGCAGTCTACTAATTGTAAATGAAGGAATCAAACCAGTGTTACTGGATTATGCAAAAGTACGTGTAAGTCAAATTGCCAACCAGGCTTTGGGAATAGCTGTGAATAAAAAAATATCAGAAGATTTGGAAACAGAGCAATTAGTAAAGTTTGAAGTCGATGAACAAGGAAGAGTAGTCAATTATATATTTAATGCAATTGTAGAAAATCGGGTACAGCGTAATGTTCAATACCGTGTAGAGAATTTCCTGAAATTATTGGAAGAGGGAGAAAGACCGGAAATTGGCGTGCCTCTGGAAGTGGAGATGGAGTTGGAGCCCTCTGAACAGGAACTGCTAAATGATATACGGGAACGGGGATTGCTGGTGGAGGTGCCATTGGGCCAGACGCTGGGAATACCTTTATTAGCAAACTTGGGGCCGAAAATCCCTGTGAATATGGAGGTAATCGGTCATGTGGAAACGGAAATCAGCAGCAACTTAGTGGAAACTGGCGTGAACGGTGCTTATATACATGTGAACGTTCATATAGAAGTTGAAATGAGGGTTGTTATCCCTTTTGCATCAGAACCTGTGCGGGTAGTACAGGATATTCCTGTAACAAAAGTGTTTCATCCAGGTGATGTACCCGACTATTATCAAAATGGAGATGGCGGTTCCAACCTTTCTGTACCGATCGAACAACCATTTGAATAATGGGGAAAGGCTTAAGAGATTATCTTTATTTATAAAGAGGCACTTTCTTACAGTTCGTTTTAAGACAGCTGTTTAGTGTTGTTACAATCTTTAAAGGAGAAATTCACAGTAAAAGACTTTGCACAATTTAGCGAATTGTCTGATAAGAGTGAATTATACTAATATTACCTTTGACAAATTGTTTGAAAATTCGTTATAATTTGAAAGGTTATCAGGGAAACAAATGATATTAATTTTCACTTTATAGTAGTTATTATAAAAAAAGAAAGGGGAAGAGTGAAGATGGAACAGCGTTCACAGTGGGGATCACGAATAGGCTTTTTGCTTGCAGCCATCGGTTCAGCAGTTGGTCTTGGAAATATATGGCGTTTTCCGGCGACAGCATTTGACAATGGGGGAGGTGCGTTTTTTGTCCCGTATTTATTTGCACTACTGACTGCAGGGATTCCGCTGTTAATTATGGAATATACAATTGGACATAAATATCGCAGTTCGTCACCAAGAAGCTTTTCAAAAATTAATAAAAAAATGGAATGGGTTGGCTGGTGGCAAGTATTAATTTCTTTTGTTATTTCCACCTATTATCCAATTATTATCGCATGGTCTATTATGTACGCATACTTTTCTATAGGTACAAAGTGGGGGGATGACCCAACAAATTTCTTTGTTGCAGATTTCCTTGAAGTAGCCGATGCAGGTGTTTTTGGATCTATTGTACCATCCGTATTGTTTCCTGTAATTCTTGTCTGGATTTTTGTATTTTTCTTTCTCGGCCGTGGGGTGAAGAAAGGAATTGAGTTTGCAAATCGAATATTTATACCGGCATTATTAGTAGTTTTTATTATTATTGTAGTCAGAGCATTAACACTGCCAGGAGCAATAGATGGTTTAGATGCATTCTTTAAACCGGATTGGAGCAGAATTGCAGATGGATCTGTCTGGATCGCTGCATATGGACAAATCTTCTTTAGTTTATCCATTGCTTTTGCTATTATGATTACTTATTCATCTTACTTACCGAAAAAGTCGGATATAACAAATAATGCATTTATTACAGGGTTTGCCAATTCATCATTTGAATTGTTAGCAGGGATTGGAGTTTTTGCTGTATTAGGGTTTATGGCATATCAAACTTCACAGCCAGTCTCTGAGGTAGTTGCAGATGGAGTAGGATTGGCATTTATGGTATTCCCGGAAATTATTAGTCAAATGCCGGCATCGAGTTTCTTTGGCTTCTTATTTTTTGGGTCATTGGTTCTAGCTGGATTATCATCAATGATATCTATTTCAGAAACCTATATTGCCGCAGTCCAGGAGAAATTCTCGGTTTCCCGTGGAAAGGCATTAATGTTAGGTGGAGGATTAGCTGCTTTAGTTTCATTATTATATGCCACACAGGGTGGATTAAATTTACTGGATACTGTAGATTATTTCATTAATAACTACGGTGTTGCGCTGGCAGGCTTAGTAGAAGTAGTAGCAATTGCCTGGTTTGCAAGAGCGCTGAAAGATCTGCAACATCATGCGGATTCTATATCAGATATAAAATTGGGTGTATGGTGGAGATTTTGTCTCGGTTTCCTTACCCCAATAGTTTTAGGGTATATGATGGTCAAAAATTTCTTAAATGATATCAACAATCCGTATGAAGATTATCCGATTAATTTCCTAATCAGTTATGGCTGGGTAGTTGCAGCATGTGCCATCTTATTTGGTATAATTATTTCATTTAAAAAATGGCCAACGACAGATAAGGAAGCTTAATTGCAAAAGGAGGTTATACGATGTCTACAAGTGCAATTGTTATGGCAGTGATAGGTGTAGTTATAATCTGGGGCGGACTTTTGGTTAGTATACTAAAAGCAAAAAATGCATCAAAATAATGGATACTCCGTAGTGCCAACAGGCTTTACGGAGTATTTCTTTCCCATTTCTTTAAGTATGGATAAGGATCGAATGACCACTCATTCTTGCCGTCATCTTTATACATCCCATAATGAAGGTGTGGCGGGAACTTTCCGGAAGTTCCAGGCGGTCCATAACCACTTGAACCCACGGATCCAATTGTCTGGCCAGCTTCCACTATATCACCGACTTCAATACCATCTGCAAATCCATTTAAATGTGCATAATAATGATACCTGTTATAAATATCACGTATGCCTATCCGCCATCCACCGAATTTATTCCAGCCTTTTAACTCAACAGTCCCATATGTTGTTGCTCTTACCGGTGTTCCGTAATTGGCGAATATGTCAGTACCTTCATGTATTCTCCGGCCGCCGAATCCACGGGCATCTCCCCAAGTATTCCGATAACTGTAATTGTAACCTTTTGGTATGGGGAAGGATGTTTTATCAAACGTTATCTGGTCATACTTCTGTATAAGTCGGGCGAAGTTCATAATGGATAATACGGTTAAATCTCTTCGGTAATAATTCCATAAAGCTGCCTTAATATCCTGCTCCGAGTGACCATACCTTTGTAAATACCTGCCGAAAGTATAGAGAATATCCAGATCATTCTTGTTATCAGCTAGACCGTCACCATCCCCATCATTACCCATTCCCTGAAAAAGTATCATCATGTTCGGATTATTCGAGGAATGAGGAGCAAGTCCATACCATTTCTCGTCAGGTATCATTATTTTGATTAGTTTGTCTTCTTCAGAAGATTCCCGAATATTTGCTTCATATTGATTAATTGCTGCATAATAGTACCACGGAATTTGTGTGATTGCTTCCATTTGCTTAAACAGGTTAACTTTTTGTTCTTCCTCGTCCACATTTTCTTCAGCATATGCTATAGTAGTAAGAAGAAAAAAACTAAAGAAAACGGTCAACAGACTACGTATTATCAAAAAGAGTTCCTCCTTATGGAATTGATTTTTTCATGTTTTTAGTTTAAGTAGTAATCAGTATTTCATTCTAGTAACATTTTCTATATAAGGTAGTAGTTCGGAATAGAACAGGGGAGTGGCATAAAGATATGTTCGAAGTGCAAGGTAAGACTTATCAGCTGATAGAAGATCACCGTGAAGGATTTGATGAGAGAGCTTTTAAAGAAAGGTACAGCGATGTGCTCGGTAAGTATGATTTTATTGTCGGTGATTGGGGATATGAGCAATTACGATTAAAAGGGTTTTATGATGACCAAAATCCAAAAGCATCCTTTGATACAAAAATAAGTACATGTGAAGATTACTTATATGAATATTGTAATTTTGGCTGCCGTTACTTTGTTGTAAAACAAATTGTGAAATGATGTGTCAGAGTATACAGAATAAAAATAGGTGAGATAAATCAATGATTATCTCACCTATTATTCAAATATGTTTATGTTCCAGTATTTTTCACATCACTTAACAAAGGTTTAATATAAGTTCTGAAATCTTCTGCCTCCATTTCATTATATTGGAAGGCATGTTCGACAAAATTTTCCTTCTGTAAGGTATCTTTTTGGATTTTAGAGTATTTATTTGTATTTAAATCGATTACGAGATGATTTGGATGAAATAAAGGTGAGGATATGATGGCAAGATCAAATCGAATCGTATTACCTTTAAAACTGACCAGGCGAGTTTGACTTGTGTCGATTTCGTTTTTTATGTAAGACAGCTCCATTTCACTTCACTCCTTTTTCATTATATCCTAGCAAATTGTGGAATGAGAGTAAAGTAGGAAATTGGATATTGAAACGCAAACATAAAGGAGGTTAAGGTATGTATTTTGTGGATATGAACCGTTTAAACAGTAAATTAAACTTTTATGATCAGAAATTGAGTTTATACAGGGAGTTTGAGTGTAAGACGGAATACGATAAATTAGCGTTGGAACGGCTGGCACATGTGTTGATTGAATCGATTCTGGATATCGGGAATATGATGATAGACGGCTTTGTTATGAGAGACCCTGGAAGTTATGCAGACATTATTTCTATTTTAGTTGACGAGAAGGTACTTAAAGAGGAAGAAGAAGAGGCTTATCAATCCATTATACACATTAGAAGGAATCTGATCTCTGATTATGAAACAGTCAACCATATGTCCATACAGGAGATATTGGACAAAAATTACCGTATTTACGAGCAATTCAGCAGGAAAGTCAGACATTACCTTGCTGAGGAGACGGGAGTTGCCAATACCTTTACAGATAGTTAATTGAAATGATGTTGTGACATTCTTCACAAATAGTTTTCGAATAGTATGGTTTAATACAAATACAACGATTAATCAAATGGGAGCGGATAAAATGCAGCAAGCAGTCATTACAGATAAATTTGGTCGAGTACTACAGGATTTGCGTATTTCGGTAACAGACCGGTGTAATTTTCGTTGCCGTTATTGCATGCCAAGGGAAATATTCGGTAAAGATTTCGCTTTTTTGCCGAAAGAGCATCTGTTAACATTTGAAGAGATCGAAAGACTAGCGAGCACTTTTCTTCAGCTGGGAGTAAAGAAAATCCGGCTAACGGGCGGTGAACCACTTTTAAGGAAAAATATTGACGAATTAATTGAAAGGTTAGCGAGTTTGGAAGGATTGGAGGACATTGGTTTAACGACAAATGGTGTCCTGCTTGGGAAAATGGCGGATAAATTAAAAGCAGCGGGGTTAAAACGGGTAAATGTCAGTCTGGATGCATTAGATGATAAGACTTTTATGGCGATAAATGACAGCAATTTCCCTTCACATCCTGTTATTAAGAGTATTCAGCAAGCAAAAGATGCAGGTCTTGTTGTTAAAATAAATATGGTAGTAAAAAAAGGAATGAATGATCACGAAGTCTTATCGATGGCAAACTTTTTTAAAGAGAGAGGTATTACGTTAAGATTTATTGAATTTATGGATGTAGGACAGACGAACGGATGGGATTTTCAACATGTCGTAACTAAGAAAGAACTTTATGAGATGATTGCTAAAGAGCATGATCTCGAACCGGTAGAACCTGATTATATTGGTGAAGTAGCAAAACGGTACAGGTATAAAGGAACTGAAACAGAAGTCGGATTTATCACTTCAGTCTCAGAATCTTTCTGTTCTTCCTGTACAAGAGCAAGAATAGCTGCAGACGGCCATTTTTATACATGTCTGTTCGCAGGTACCGGATTCAATCTGAAAGATATTTTGCGTGAAGGTATTAGCAATGAAGAACTGAAAAATACCATTATTAACCGTTGGCAAAAGAGAGAAGATCGATACTCTGATGAAAGAACAGAAGAAACAGCCAAAAAGCGGAAGAAAATAGAAATGTCCTATATTGGAGGATAATGAAATCTAGTAAAGCGAGGTACAAGTAATGAGTGTAATGGATCGCTACCATCGACAAACTTTATTTCAACCTATTGGTCCAAATGGTCAGGATCAATTAATGAAAAAGCATGTACTCATTGTTGGCTGCGGTGCTTTAGGATCATCGATAGCGGAAATGCTGGCAAGAGCTGGTATAGGTAAGCTGACGTTAATAGACCGGGATTATGTCGATTTAACGAATTTACAAAGACAACATCTCTTTACAGAAGAAGATGTTGCTGATCAAACACCTAAAGCCATTGCAGTGAAAGAAGCCTTAAAGAAAATTAATCGGCATGTAAAGGTAGATGCACTTGTAATGGATGCTACTGCCAATACTTTACCTCAACTCGTTGAAAAGGCAGATCTTATCATGGATGCAACCGATAATTTTGATATCCGGTTTATCCTGAATGACATTAGCCATAAGTATAAGACCCCTTGGATATTTGGTGCATGTGTAGGCAGCTCGGGAATGTCATTTACTATTATACCGAAACATACACCATGCCTGGATTGCCTGTTAAAAATCACTCCAATGTTTGGTGCAACGTGTGACTCTGTTGGTGTTATAGGCCCTGCTGTTCAAATGGTAGTATCACATCAGGTAACTGAGGCGATGAAAATATTAATCAATGCCCATGACCAGCTGCGGTCTAAACTGGTATTATTTGATCTTTGGCATAACCAGTTTCAGATGATTGATGTATCCAAGGCGAAAGATCTATCATGCAAAAGCTGTGGTGAAAATGCTACTTATCCATCGCTGCAGTATGAAAATCAAGCGAAAACAGAAGTGCTGTGCGGAAGAGATACAGTGCAGATCAGAGGAAAGACATATGATTTTGCAATGCTGGCAAAAAAATTACAGTATTTTGGGACAGTAACAGAAAACCCATTCCTAGTTTCCGTTGAAACAAAGGATGTCAGGCTGGTTTTCTTTAAAGATGGCAGGACTTTTATTCATGGCACAAATTCTATTAAAGAAGCAAAAAAAATTTATTATCAAATGGTCGGATAAAGGATGAATGGTATGGTCGAAAAACGAAATCCAATTACAGTAGAGGATGCAATAAAGAGAGTGATGAAATACCGTAAAACAGGAGAGATCGAGTATATTGATATCAAGCAAGCGAATGGCAGGATTTTAGCCAGCGACATAATTGCAGATCACGATGTCCCCGCTTTTAACCGCTCTCCGTACGACGGATATGCAATAAAATCTTCTGATACAAGTAATGCAAGTACCGACAATCCAGTCGTTTTCCGAGTTGTCGGTCATATCGGAGCTGGAAGTGTATTTCAGGATACAGTAAAAGAAAAAGAAGCAGTAAGAATAATGACAGGTGCAGCCATCCCGGATGGTGCTGATACAGTTATTATGCTGGAGGATACAGAAACGTTAGATAATGACCAAGTTGCCGTTAAAAAACAAATGGAGAACCTTCAGAACATATCACTGGCAGGGGAAGACGTAAAGAAGAACACGGTAATTGTGCCGAAAGGGAAAATTATTAACCCGGGTATTGTAGCTCTTCTAGCTACTTTCGGATACAAAAATGTGCCTGTAAGTAAAAAGCCTGTTATTGGAGTGATTGCTACAGGCAGTGAATTACTGGAAGTGGATGAAGAATTACAAGATGGAAAGATTCGCAATAGTAATTCATATATGATGATTGCACAAATTGAACGCGCAGGTGCTATTGCTAAGTATTTTGGTCAGTTTAGTGATCAGCTCGATACATGCATTGAACAAATGAAGAGTGCAATGACCGAAGTAGATTTCTTAATTACAACAGGCGGAGTGTCTGTCGGTGATTTTGATCTGCTTCCAGATATATACAAACATTTTCAGGCAAATGTTTTATTTAATAAAATCAGGATGAGACCAGGCAGCGTAACAACTGTAGCTGAATTAGACGGTCAACTATTATTTGGGTTATCTGGCAATCCATCTGCATGTTATGTTGGTTTTGAACTGTTTGTGAAACCAGTGATAGATACTTTTGTCGGCAGAAATCAAGTGGGTATGAAGAAGGCAAAGGCGACCCTTTCTGTACCCTTTACTAAGGCTAACCCGTTTGACCGGTTTATTCGCGGTCATTATGAATTAACAGGAGGAAAGGTAGAGGTTTCTCCATCTGGGAAAGATAAATCGAATATGGTTCATTCACTTGCTGAAGCGAATTGTTTCATCCATCTACCTGGAGGCACTAACGGATACAATAAAGGAGAAACGGTGGAAATCTGTTTATTGGAAAATGTATAGCTAAGGAGATTCTGATCATGTCTGAAAAAATGTATGAAATTGTGGAAGAGCCGATAGTAATCAATGATTTAATAAAGAAAGTGGAACGCAGGGAAGCAGGGGCAGTCACCACATTTATTGGGACAGTCAGGGAATTTACTAAAGGGAAACGTACAATATTTTTACAATACCAAGCATATGTGCCAATGGCCGAAAAGATGCTTGCACAAATTGGTAAAGAAATCGAGGAAAAGTGGGAAAACACGGCTGTTGCAATTACACATCGAATTGGAAGGTTAGAAATATCAGAAGCAGCAGTTGTCATTGCAGTTTCTTCTCCTCATCGAAAAGCAGCTTATCAGGCTAATGAATATGCAATTGAGCGGATCAAGCAAATAGTACCGATTTGGAAGAAAGAAAAATGGGAAGATGGAGATGAGTGGATTGGTAATCAGTTAGAAGATACCGCCTATCCATCAGGTTACCCTGAGATAAAGGAATGATTCATATGATAAACATTTTATTTTTTGCCCAGATACAACAGGAAACAGGTAAAGAAAGAATAGAATTGGATACCGAAGAAATAACAGTAAAAGAATTAAGAGAATATTTGATTAATCAATTAAAGATTAACCAGGTTAGTGAATCAATGGTTGCTGTAAATGAAGCATACGCACTTGATACAGATATAGTAAGAGCGGGAGACACTGTAGCAATTATACCACCAGTAAGTGGAGGATGAGCCGCCATTATATTTATCACCAAAATGATACGAGAGTGTGAGGTTATTGTTTGTCATTCAAATAGTTGGATATAAAAACAGCGGGAAAACATCATTGGCTGTCGAACTAATAAAGTGTTTGCAGCAAAAAAACTGCAAGGTGGCCACTATCAAGCATCATGGACATGGTGGAGAACCAGACATTGTAACAAATACAGATACAGACAAACACTGGATAGCGGGTGCTGCACATACGGCAGTAATAGGTGAGAAAACAACAGAGATTCGAATGAAAAATGAATCAGTTTCTGTTGAAAAAATTTTAAAGTTATATAATGATGGCGGTATTAGCATCACAGTGATCGAAGGGTTTAAATATAAAGATTATCCTAAAATTGTCTTAATTCGCAATAGGGAAGATTGCCGCTTACTTGATGAATTAACTAATATAAAAATGGTTTATTCGCAAGACCCTTCCATCAGCCATGCGAGTAAACCATTATATCATAACAAAGAAATATTAATTCAGGCAATTCAGCAACAACTATCTGAATTCCGTTCAGTTACTTAGTTAATATTACAAATTTCTACAGGGCAGTTTTCACAACCTATTTCCTGCCGTAAAAACTCTACATCTTTTACGACAATATGCCCGTTTTTACTTATATTGATAATATCAGATTTTCGTAATTCACTAAGCATACGATTGACACTCTCGCGTGTAGCAGCACAGAAATTTGCCAGTTGTTGATTCGTCAAAGCCATTTCAATTAATATGCCGTCATTAGTTTCTATTCCATAACTGTTTGTAAGTCGAATCAGTGTACTGTACAGAGCGCCTTTTTTTCCATTTAGCAGCAGATCACGAATTTTAGACTGGAATATGCGCATATGGTTACTAACCCATCGCATGAATTCAAAAGTTAGCTCACCATCTTTAATTAATTCCTTTTCCAGTAAATCACGTTTTATAACGAGGATTTCACCTTCTGTTAAAACACGGGCACTTAATAAATATTTCGGATCATCGCTAAATAATGTCAGTTCACCGATTAAATCATTTGTTTTGCAGATTCTTAAAGTTAATTCTTTGCCATCAGCGGTCAATTTTTCTATTTGAATACGTCCCGATTTCAAAATGTATATTTCTTCTGCATCCATACCTTCCTGAAATAAAAAAGTATTCTTTTCTGTCTTCTTTGTCTGGCTGATTGATTCCAGTAATTTTCTTAATTCAAATGAAATAGTATCCACGTGTTTATGGTGTGAGTATTTATTTTTAACAGGTTGCATGATGGAACCCTCCAATATTATAAGGAAGTAAAAACCGGTATTTTAGATACCTGTTTACTGTTGTCTTCATCATAGCATATAAACTGGAACGAAAGCGTACAGGAAATATACAGTTTTGTTACATAATCGTGAATATTTTGTGAAGAGAGGGATCAATTAATGGATATTACCGGTTTAATAATAGCGGGAGGAGAATCAAGCCGCTTTCATGAACCTAAAGCATTTGCTAAATATAAGAATAAAGATTTTTATCTGCATAGTGTGGAGGCATTGAACAGTGTAACTGATAATATCATCATTGTAACGAAAGAGGAGTATATCGAACGATTCGATCATCAGCTCACTGTAATAGTGGATGATGATTCTTTTCGCGGAATGGGCCCTCTGGCAGGATTATATTCCGGAATGAAACAAGTTGAGTCTGAATGGTATACGGTGCTTCCGGTAGATACACCATGTATGACAGGTGAAATTTTAAAAAAATTGCTTCCGTCGCCTGATTCAGGTATTCAGGCATATATACCGGTTGTAAAGGATAGAAAACAGCCAATGATTGCTTCCTATCATAATTCTGTAAAACAGACAATATATGACTTGTTATCCAAAGATAAAAGGTCGATGCATGGATTTCTGGAACAGATACATGCAAAATATGTACCCTTTGGTGACCATTATGTGAAATGCTTTAGTAATATAAATACAAAAGAGGAATTCAGCAAAATTAATTTGGAGTGACTGATATATGTTCAATATAAGGAGAATTTTGTGGCTTACAGGAGGATTGACAAGCTTGATTGTGGGTTTAATAGGTATTATTGTCCCAATACTGCCAACAACCCCTTTGATAATCCTTGCAGCTTTCTGCTTTGGAAAATCTTCCCCAACCTTACACAACTGGCTAGTAACAAACCGGTATTTTGGTCATTATATTACAGATTACCAGAAAGGTCTTGGTGTCCCTTTAAGAATAAAACTCTTTGCCATATTAGTTGTGTGGGTTAGTGTAATTTTCACACTACTTATCATTCCGCTCTTGTTCGTTAAAGTTTTCATGCTGATTGTCGCTGCATCTGTTACGGTTTTTATCTTAACATCCCCACTATTAAAATCAAAAAACCCCTAATAATAGGGGCGAATGATTTTTATTCGTCATCAACACTTTTATTGTTAGCAGCACCATGGGCCAATCTTGATGAGGCAGCCGCTGCTATTGCTCCGACTATGTCATCTAAAAAAGTATGGCAGTCACCATCAGATTTGTCATTAAGTTTTTCCAGTATTCCAGGTTTAACTTTATCGATATAGCCGTAGTTTGTGAATCCGATCGAACCATAAACATTTACGATTGATAAGGCAATAACTTCATCAATCCCATATAGGCTTTCATCTGTTGCGATAATTTCCTGTAATGGTGAAGCTAACTTTTTTTGTTCTGCCAACAGATCTAATTCAATCCCTGTTAAGATAGCGTTCTGCACTTCCCGCTTCATTAACACGCGATCAACATTCTCATAACAATCTTCCATAGTTAGATTCTCTTGATATTTGTTTTGAAGGTAATACACTAACTCTGCGATGTCTTCAATTTCAACGCCACGCTCTTTTAGCAATTGACGTGCTTTCAATTCCAGTTCTGATTTTTCCATTCTTCCATCACATCCTATACACTTCATTTTTATCAACATATTTACATATATTATTATACCAGAAAGATATGAATCATACCTTAAGGGAGGAAATAAGTATGCATCCGATATTTTTGCATTACCCTATAAACACCCCTGGTAAACAAGTGGATGAAAAGCCCTTTTCCACATACACTGATGATCAATTTTATTACTTTGTCGTACCGGTCACATTGAGTGAAGAAGATGCGTGGGAGAAATATGTAATAGCAAGTTATTTTCATGAACAAGGAATGCGACACGTCGTATGTCCGCTATTAAATGTACATAATCAATTTATCACTTCCCTGGGGAAAGAAAAGTACATGGTATGTTATGCAAAAATTCAATCTGTTGAAAGAATGTCTAAGGGACAGTATTTAGCATTTTTTCATCATTTCGGTTATCAATTTCCTTATCAGCCTCAAATGACAAATAATTACGGGAGGTGGAAAGAGTTATGGATAAGTAAAATAGAGCAGTATGAGGGGTTGTTCCAGTCTTATTATCAGCAACGTCCTGTGCCACCATTTATGCGTACACTTGCTGATATATTCCCATATATTATTGGATTATCAGAAAATGCTGTCCAATATTTAAATATTGTGGAGAAAGATCAGTATTTTAATCAATATGATCAGGCGGTATTTGCTTTTGGCAGGTTACATAACCAATTAGAGAATAAATTTATTTGGATACATGATTTAATATATGACCATGCAGCGAGGGATTTAGCAGAATTCTTAAGACCATACATGCTGAAAGAGGGTGGTTTAAAGGAACCGGCTGTCCAGGGGTTCCTCACTGATTATTTATCCTCATCTTCACTATCACCTTTTGGCTGGAAATTATGTTATGCAAGACTCATTTTTCCGATTCACATCTATGATAAAATTGATCAATGTATCCGGGAGGATGGAGGGGAACAAATACTGTTGGATGTTGTTGAGCAGCAAAGCAATTACGAAAAAAACTTACGGAACTTTTTTTTTGATATAGGGATTGAACAGAGAGAAGAGTTTAGTATACAATTAGATTGGTTAATGAGGTAAAAGTCTGGGATGCATCATCCTGTTAAGAGGAGATGCATTTTTTCTTTAGAAATGAAAGATAAAGTCGTTTCCATAAAGAAGTATTGTTTTCTCAAATTGAGGGCAATTGTATCTTGATTAACTAGTTAGAGACATGTATAATGTCCACTATACACATACAAATGTATCCGTAAAACATACAATCAGGGAGGGCAATTTCATGAGTCAGGTGAATGTTGGTTTGTGCGGTCTAGGCACAGTAGGAACTGGTGTTGTAAAGATTCTTAAAGACCATGCAGAAGAAATAAAGTATAAAGTTGGAAGTGAAATTGATATAAAGAAAATTCTTGTTAATGATATTCATAAAAAACGTGATGTTTCAATTAAGCAGGAATGGCTGACAACTAATCCAGATGAATTAGTTAATAACCCGGAAATTGATATAATTATTGAAGTAATGGGCGGAATTGAAGATACGAATATTCTGTTAGAGCAGGCTATTCGCAATAAGAAACATATTGTAACAGCCAATAAGGATTTAATGGCCGTTCATGGACAAAAACTTTTACGTTTAGCGAAAGAAAATAAATGTGATATTTTCTATGATGCAAGTGTAGCTGGCGGTATACCGATTATCCGTTCGTTAACAGAAGGATTGGCATCTGATAAAATTCAGAAAATTATGGGGATTGTTAATGGTACTACTAACTATATTCTCACAAAAATGACAGATGAAGATTTAGCTTTTGACCCTGTTCTAAAGGAAGCACAGGCATTGGGCTTTGCAGAAGCTGATCCAACTTCAGATGTAGATGGTTTAGATGCAGCGAGAAAAATGACATTGCTGGCGAATTTAGCATTTAAAATGGAAATCGGATTAGAGGATGTAGAAATTGCCGGAATTCGAACAATTTCGCAAGAAGATATTACTTTTGCTACAAGTTTAGGGTATACTATTAAGTTGATAGGGATTGCCTCTATCCATAAGGGAAAAGTAGAAGTAAGTGTTGAACCGACATTGCTGCCTAAAGACCATCCGCTCGCATTAGTAAAAAATGAATTCAATGCAGTGTATGTATATGGTGAAGCTGTAGGAGAAACAATGTTCTATGGACCCGGGGCAGGAAGTTTGCCAACTGCAACTGCAGTAGTCTCCGATCTGATGGAAGTTGTCAAAAATGTGAGACTTGGAATTACGGGAAACGAATATATTACACCACAGTATGAAAAACAATTAAAACAGGATGACGAGAAGTATATGCAATATTTCATCCGGATGGAAGTGGATGATACTGCCGGAACATTCCAGAAAATCACGAATGTATTTACAAATGAAAATGTAAGTTTTGCGAAAATCTTACAATTACCATCAGAAAAAGAGAAAATGGCAGAAATCGTTATGGTAACCCATAAAATCAGTAAACAGCAATTATTAAATAGTCGGGAAAATTTAAAAGGATTAGACGTAGTAAATCGTATTATCAGTTACTATCGTGTCGATGGGGAGGATTAATTAATGGCTTGGCAAGGATTATTACAAGAATACAAACAGTACTTACCAATTGAAGAAAACACACCAATGATCAGTTTACATGAAGGTAATACACCTTTAATTAAACTGGAGAAATTATCTGAAAAGTATGGCATTAATGCATATGCAAAATACGAAGGGCTGAATCCAACTGGTTCATTTAAAGACCGTGGAATGGTTATGGCAATGGCAAAAGCTGTAGAAGACGGTGCCAAAGCAGTTATTTGTGCATCAACGGGTAATACTTCTGCTTCAGCGGCAGCATTTGCAGCACGTGCTGGATTGCGCTGTATAGTAGTTATTCCGGAAGGTAAAATTGCCCAGGGGAAACTGGCTCAGGCAGTTATGTATGGTGCAGAAATTTATTCCATTCAGGGAAATTTTGACGATGCTTTAAAAATTGTTCGTAAACTCGGGGAAACAGGAAAAGTTGCATTGGTTAACTCTGTAAATCCTTACAGAATTGAAGGCCAAAAAACAGCTGCATTTGAAGTGGTTGATGCACTTGGAAAAGCTCCGGAATACTTATTTATTCCGGTTGGAAATGCAGGAAATATTACGGCATACTGGAAAGGTTTCAAAGAATATAATGACAGCAAGCAATCTGGTTTACCAAAGATGATGGGATTTGAAGCGAGCGGTGCTGCAGCCATTGTTCATGATCGCGTTTTTGAAAATCCTGAAACTGTTGGAACTGCGATAAGAATTGGTAACCCTGCAAGCTGGCAAGGTGCAGTAAATGCCCGCGATGAATCTAACGGAGAGATCGATGAGATTACAGATGAAGAAATGATTGCTGCATACAAATGGGTAGCTCAAAATGAAGGGGTATTTGCAGAACCAGCTTCTTGTGCATCCATTGCCGGTTTGATAAAGAAACTGGAAGAAGGCAAGGTTGAAAAAGGTTCTACTGTTGTCACTGTACTTACTGGCAACGGATTAAAGGATCCTAATACAGCGATTGACTATAGTGAAGTAAAACCAACAGTTCTTCCAAATGAGGAAGAAGTAGTAATGAGCGAAATCTTAGGTAGTGTCAAGGCATGAGCTGGTTGATCAAAGTACCTTCAAGTACTTCTAATTTAGGTGCAGGATTTGATTCGATTGGTTTAGCTTTAAATCTTTATTTAGAATTACAAGTAACAAGGGCAGATGAGTGGGAATTCATTCCAGCTTCTGATTGTTTGGAAAGTATCCCAAAAGGGAAAGACAACTTAGTATATGAAATCGCTGAAAAAGTAGCAAATCAGTATGGGGGAGAACGTGAACTTCCCCCATGCCAGGTAGTAATGAAAAGTGATATCCCACTGGCAAGAGGACTGGGAAGCAGTGCTACAGCAATAATTGCCGGAATTGAACTTGCAGACGCTTTGTTGGATCTCGACTTAAGTGAGGACGAAAAACTGCAAATAGCTACAGAAATTGAAGGACACCCTGATAATGTGGCACCGTCATTACTGGGAGGATGTGTTATCGGGCATTATGATGGAAAAGTAAGTTATACACAAATTCCGGTAAAAGGAGTAACTTTTGTTGCAGTAATTCCTAATTTTGAATTAAAGACAAAAGATGCCCGGGCTGTTTTGCCGAAGGAGTTTAGCTATAAAGAAAGTGTCCAGGCAAGCAGTGTAGCCAATGTTAGTGTTGCTGCGATATGCCAGGGGAACTGGAAACTCCTAGGGGAAATGATGAATAAAGATTATTTCCATCAGCCATATCGCAAATCATTAATCTCACATTATGATGAGTTACATGAATATTTGACTAGGAACTCTTATGGGGTGTTTTTAAGTGGCGCCGGTCCAACAATGATTGCTGTTGTTGATGATAAAAATGTGTTCAATATTGTGAAACAATGGAAATATGAATATCCGGATTATCAGTGGCTTTCACTGCAGGTAGAAAATACAGGTGTATATATCGAAGAGCAGCAGGAAATACAGCCACAGGAATAAGAAGAAAAAAAGAGAAGCGATTGAAGAAATCGTTTCTCTTTTTTCATATCACTATATTTTAAAATACTTGTTCAATTTCTCTTACACCGGGAACTTCAGCCATTAAAGCACGTTCGATCCCTGCTTTTAATGTAATAGTTGAACTAGGGCAATTACCACAAGCCCCCATTAACCGTAATCTTACAATTCCTTCATCTACTTCAACTAGTTCCACATCTCCGCCATCACGTAATAAGAACGGACGTAATTTATTCAGCACTTCCTGCACTTGTTCTGTTTGTTGTTCCATGACTCGTATTCTCCTTTCCAATCTTCCTTCTATTATAAAAGCATAACGTTAAATTTACTATGCGTTATATCACAAGTTTGATAAACGATCTCATTTATATTTTAGCTTGAATAAAAGAATTTGTAAATAAAAGAGTTTTTGCTTTAGTAAATCCAAGAAATTATCAGATATAATAACAGAATTATGTTAAACTTATGATGATGGGAAAGTTTCTTTTTAAAAGGTGTGATAAAATATTGATAACTGTAAATATCGCTTTTTGCGTCAAAAATTTAGCAAAAGGCAGTGAAAAGGTAAGAAAAAAGTTAATTACAGACCCGGATTTTAATGTAGCGGAATATGGATGTACAAGTTTTTGCGGGCTGTGCAGAAATTATTACGTAGCAATAGTAAATGGTAAGCCAGTCAAGGCAGACTCACCGGATGAATTGCTAGATAATATATATAATTATGTTGATGAAGAATTATTTGATGGAATATAAGGAGAATGAACAATGAACGTACCTTTTACAAAAATGCATGGGCTAGGAAACAGTTATATATTTATTAATGTGTTTGATTTTCCAGTGGAAGAAGATTATCTTAGTGAATTAGCGATAGCAGTTGCCAATAAAGATACAGGAATCGGATCTGATGGCTTGATACTAATCCACCCAACCGGTGACGCAGATGTTGGCATGCGAATCTTTAATAATGACGGATCGGAAGGCAAAAACTGTGGAAATGGCCTTAGATGTGTGGCGAAGTTTGCCTATGAAAATGAGCTTGTTCATGACAAGCAATTTACCATTGCGACGAAAGCGGGAAATGTCATTGCAGAAGTCCATGGCAATCGTTCTCGTATAGAAGAGGTTACGGTAAACATGGGGAAACCGATACTGGAGCGGGAACAAATACCTATGACAGGTGAGTCAGCATTACAAGTGGTCGCAGAGCCGTTTCAGGTGGAGAATTACCATTTAGACCTAACTGCCGTTTCAATGGGTAACCCTCATGCAGTATTTTTTGTGGATCATATTGAAGAAGCCCCACTAACGACATTAGGACCGGTAATTGAAAAAGACTCCCGCTTCCCGGAAGGGGTAAATGTAGAATTTATCGAAAAAGTAAATGATCAAGAAATACATTTTAGAGTTTGGGAAAGAGGCTCTGGAATTACACAGGCGTGTGGAACGGGTGCTTGTGCTTCAGTTGTTGCGTCAATACTCAACGGAAAACTGGAAAAAAACAAAGAGATTACCGTCCATTTAGCTGGTGGAGACTTATATATCATTTGGGATACTGATGATATAGTCTGGATGAGAGGTAAGGCTGAAACCACTGTCTCTGGCACATTTTACTGGGAGCGTAATGATTGAACAAATAGAGAATCCTTTGTATACTTAATAGTACTAATTATAAATCTGCTTAGAAAAAGGAGTTTTTTCTAATGATATTAAATATAACAGATAATGCGAAATATCAAATAATGGAAATGATGAAGGAAGAAGATGAGGAAACCGTCCGATTGCGGTTTGGTGTAAAAGGCGGGGGCTGCAGTGGTTTATCTTATTCATTGGGATTCGATTATGATGTCAATGAAGAACTTGACCATACTGAAGTAACTAATGGCATTCCGCTAACAATTAAGAAGTTCGATATTGATGTAATAAAAGGAACTACGATTGACTTCAAACAAAACATGATGGGTGGAGGCTTCACCATTGATAATCCGAATGCAATCGTTTCTTGTGGTTGTGGATCCTCTTTCAAAGCGAAAGAAAGAGAAGGAACACCTGAAAATTGCTAAATTTTAAACTAGTGGCTAATTATTGCCGCTAGTTTTTTTGATTAAAAAACTTCTTTACATTTAATAATTTGTACGGTAAACTTGTAAAGTTATTTATTTACCTGGGTAAATAAACTTTGGAGGTGTTCCTTTTGGATACAAGTAATCTGCTACATTTGTTTAATCAGAAACAAAGGATTCTAATGAGAGAAATAAATGAATGGTTAAAGCCATTTGATCTTTATTCATCCCAATGGACGATATTATACACACTGCATCAAAATGGGAGAATGACTCAGACAGAGATATGGCAAAATTTAAAAGTAGAAGCACCGACCATCACGAGGACATTGGTAAGGATGGAGAAAAGTGGCTGGGTTACCCGCCAAGTTGGAACAGATAAGCGGGAGAGAGTCGTACAGTTAACAGAAATGGCGATCGACAAATTCCCGGAAATTTTCAGGCAAATAAAAAAAGGTGAATCGAAATTTTTGGAAAATCTTTCGGAGGAGGAACTTTCCCTTTTTAAGGAATTACTAGATAAATTAACAATAGAAAGAGATGGTTAACAGTGTCAAGGCAAAAAATATGGACGAAAAGTTTTATCAGTATAGGTTTAGTTAACCTATTTGTATTTATCACATTCTATTCATTACTAACTACATTACCTTTGTTTGTAATGGATGAGTGGAGTGTTTCAGAAGGACAGGCAGGTTTAGTCGTCACAGTAATGTTATTAGCTGCGATACTCGTTCGTCCATTTTCAGGGAATATTTTACTTCAATATGGAAAGAATAATATGCTCGTAATTAGTGTGATTATTTTTGCTATTACTACAGTAGGCTATCTATTTATCAATAACTACAGCAGCTTACTGATTCTCCGTTTTGTTCATGGTGTATCTTTTGGAATATTAACAACTGCCACGTCTTCTATCGCTACAGATATTGTGCCGAAAGAAAGAAGAGGAGAAGGACTTGGCTATTTTACCATGTCCATGAATGTTGCTATCGTAATTGGTCCATTTATAGGACTTACTATTTCCCAGTCATTTACTTATCATATTCTCCTGGTTGTATTAAATATATTTACTATAGTTAGTGTGTTCATGGCCTTCATAGCCCGTCACAGTGGAACTATTAATGAAAAAGCAGATGAAAAAAGCACAATTAACTGGTCGATTCGAAACTTATTTGAACAAAAAGCTGTTTCTGTTTCATTGATTGGTTTATTCGTTGCTTTTGCCTACTCGAGTATTATTTCATTTATTTCCGTTTATGCAGATGGTAGAGGTTTAAGTCATGTGTCCAGTTATTTCTTTTTAGTATTTGCGATTGCAATGCTTCTGTCCCGACCATACTTAGGCCGTCAATTTGATTTACATGGACCCAGAATTGTAATCATCCCATGTATGTTACTGTTTTCGACCGGATTCATTGTTCTCGGTTTCAGCAGTTCAGTTGTTACATTTTTACTTGCTTCAGCAATTATCGGGATCGGATATGGTTCCCTGTTGCCATTTTTATTGTCTTTAGTTATTGAACGATCATCTATTTCTAGAAGTGGCCATGCAAATGCTACCTTTTACACAATGTACGATACTGGCATCGCCTTAGGGTCTTTTCTGCTAGGTATTATTGTAGTGTATACAGGGTTTGCCAACCTATTTTTCAGCTTAGCAGGCTTTGTGGTAATTATCCTCATATTATTTGTTTTGCTGCTTGCAAAAAAGAAGTGAATGCTGATCAGCATTCACTTCTTCACTATTCTTAAAACATACTTGTTGAGTGTTTTGGTTGAATTCTGGCTTTTGGATCCATATACGCTTTCGCATTATTGACAGCGGTAGGTCCTTCACCGAAACCTGCTGCAATCAGATTAACTTTTCCAGGGTATGTGCAAATATCGCCAGCAGCGTATATGCCAGGTATATTTGTCTCCATCCTCGAGTTAACTACAATGCTGTTCTTATCAATTTCCAGACCCCAGTTTTTAATAGGGCCCAATGAAGAAATAAATCCATAATTAACGAGAACATGATCAATGTCTAATCTGATTTCTTTTTCTCCTTTAACTTCTTTTAAAAGAACCTGGTCGATTTTCTCATCGCCTTTTAATTCTTCTGGTACATATGGTGTAAGAATATTTACATTAGAATTCATAAGTGCCTCAACACTGCTTTCATGTGCTCTAAACTCAGCACGACGGTGGACAAGGCTTACTTCCTTTGCGATTGGCTCTAACATTAATGCCCAGTCAACAGCAGAATCCCCTCCACCAAACAGGACGACTTTCTGGTCACGGAATTTCTCCATGTTATCAACAAAGTAATGCAAATTACTTGTTTCAAACTGCTCTGCATTCGGCAGTGCTAATTTTCGTGGCTGAAATGCGCCATTTCCCCCTGTAATAATAATCACTTTGGAATAATGGACTTCTTCATTTGTTGTAATTTTAAACGTTTCGTCTTCAAGTTTTTCAACCGTCTCAACCGACTGATTTAATACGATCTCAGGTTTAAATAAATCTGTCTGCTCTTTTAAATTATCAACAAGTTCCTGAGCACGCACTTTCGGAAAACCGGCAACATCATATATATATTTCTCTGGGTATAATGCGCTAAGCTGTCCGCCGATTTGCGGCAGGCTTTCGATAATTTTAACCGACGATTGTCTTAAACCTCCGTAAAATGCCGTGAATAATCCAACAGGACCGGCACCCACTATTGTTATATCATAAACTTGTTCAGACACAATAGATTCCCCCTATAAGATACATCAATGGCTATTATTTTAACATAATTTTAATATAAATGAACAGAAGAAAGCTACTTCCTTCCTCCCATTGAGCAGTGATACTTAAATAATTATTGGGAAAAATAAAATCAAGGGTTGAAAAATGTCGTAAAAAGGACTAACATATATTATGGACTAATTAATATATTTGTACGAGTATGTGGTAGTACGTGAAAAATATCACGTATTCGAAAAACAAAAATCTTAAATGGATGTGAGAAAGATGAGCCAACCTAAAATTGTTGTATTGGGGGCAGGTTATGGTGGTTTAACTACTGTAGCTAAGCTTCAAAAGAAACTGGGTGTGAACGATGCACATATTACTTTAGTGAATAAGCATGACTATCATTATGAATCTACATGGTTACATGAAGTTGCTGCAGGAACTCTTCACCATGACCGCGGCCGAATGAAAATCACTGATTTAATTAATTCGGCGAAAGTTAATTTTGTTCAGGATACCGTGACAGCTATAAAACCTGATGAGAAAAAAGTAGAATTGACAAACGGAGTATTGGAGTATGATTACTTAGTTGTTGCATTAGGATTTGAAGCAGCTACATTCGGAATTCCGGGATTGCTTGAAAATGCATTTACAATCGGAAGTATTAACCAGTCAAGACTGATCCGTCAGCATATTGAATACCAATTTGCAAAGTATAACAATGAGTCAGTTCAGAAGCAGGAAAGACTGAACATCGTTGTAGGGGGCGGCGGTTTTACAGGTATTGAATTCCTTGGGGAACTTGCGAACCGTGTACCTGAGCTTTGTGAAGAGTATGATATTGATCGAAGCAAAGTACGATTAATCAATGTGGAAGCAATGGATACCATTATGCCTGGATTCGATCCGGAGTTGATTGAATATGCCATGAACTCTTTGGAAGCACGTGGTGTTGAATTTAAACTAGGTGCATTTTTGAAAGAATGTCGTCCAGATGGTATTACGATTGAACAGAATGGTGTGAGAGAAGATATTCCTACACTAACTACTGTATGGGCTGCGGGTGTGCGTGCCAACCATTTAGTAGAAGAGTCAAGCTTAGAAGATAACAGGGGTAAAGTAGAGGTAGATGCAAATCTGCGTGCACCATCACATAAGGATGTGTTTGTTGTAGGGGATTGTGCATTGATCTGGAACAAAGAAATTGACCGTCCATACCCGCCAACAGCGCAAATTGCGATGCAGGAAGCAGAGATCTGTGCGCATAACTTAATTGCTCTTATTAAAGGTGGAGAATTAGAGGAATTTGAATTTATTAACCGTGGAACAGTTTGTTCATTAGGTGAAAAAGATGCAATGGGATCTATCTTTGGTGGGAAGAAATTATTTGGCTGGTCTGCATCAGTGATGAAAAAAGTGATAGATAACCGCGCATTATTCAAAATCGGCGGTGTAGGTTTAGTGTTGAAAAAAGGTAAGTTTAACATTTTTGGATAATTATTAAAAGCAGAGGAATTTCCCTCTGCTTTTTCCATATAACAGTCAGTCTTATAAGCCTTTATCTGCTTGTACTTGCGTTTCATCATGACAAATAATAAAATATTAGGATAGATACATAGTAAGGGAGAAACACAATGATTCAATTGTTTATTTCAGTATTACTGTTTTTTGTTTTATTTTTCGGGATTAGTTTTATTTTAAATATGATCTTAAAACAAACCTGGCTAATGGCTGTTGTATTTCCGGTCATTGTCATATTTATTGTAGACACAGTCTCCTTTTCTGCCTATTTTACTGAACCTGAGGCTGCCTTTTCATCGTTAGCCCATGAATTCACTTCACTTGGCATACAGGATGTAATTATACTATCATCAGGCTTTATCGGCACATTGGCAGCTGGTTTTGTAATTAGGTTCCTTAGAAAAAATGGTTATCAAATGTTTTAGATGTATAAAACGAATAAAATTGGAAAAGATGACACCTAGGAAAGGTGTGATCTTTTTTTATGGTAATTTACAAAATTTTAAGGAAAAGTCTATTCGTTCTGTTATTCATCTTAGCTCTGCTGTCGAGTTATTCACTTATTGCCAATGTTTCATCAGTCGATGTTTTTGCAAGTCTGGATGCAAATGATATTAGAAAGATAGAATTTAATAGAGCGCCCGCAAAAGAGATGATTGGTAAAAAGAAATATGTCAGGAAACAGTCTAATGTAACTAAGTATATTTCCAGTGAGCAGGTAACTGCACCGGCGACATTAGAAGAAACAATTGATTTAACCCAGTTTGAGAAAAAGAAGGTAGTTGCAACAGGTTATACGGCAGGAGTAGAATCAACAGGGAAATCTCCTGACCATCCTGCATACGGGATAACGTACTCTGGGGTGAAAGTAAAGCGAGATCTCTATTCAACGATTGCTGCTGACATCTCTGTTTTTCCTATCGGTACTATACTGTTCATCCCAGGCTATGGTTATGGGGTAGTAGCAGATACAGGAAGTGCAATCAAAGGCAACAAAATTGACTTATATTATCCTACAGTTAAAGAAGTATTTGAAAAGTGGGGGAAAAGAGAAGTTGATGTGTATGTGGTTGAACGAGGTAACGGAGATTTATCTGAAGATGTTCTTACTGCATTAAATAATACGGAAGCACTCCAAGTTTTCAGGTCCCAATACCAGTCAGAATGATAAACTATATAAAAACAGTTCCGGTAGAAATACATGGAACTGTTTTTGCTATACATAAAATTAGAATTTTAGAAAGTCAGTTTAAAAAAGCGGGTGTAATAGAAAAGCGATAATAATACCTGAAAGTCCCCCGAAGAAAACTTCAATCGGCTGATGGCCTAAGAGCTCTTTTAGTTCTTTCTGTTTCTCATATTCACCTTTTTGAGACCAGTCCTTTGCTTCTGAAACAAACCGATGAAAGTCTTTCACCAGCATATTCAAAAGGATTGCCTGTTCTCCAGCTTGCCTCCTGATTCCAGTTGCATCAAACATAATAATAATGGCAAAGACACAGGATACTGCAAATAGTCCTGAAGATACACCATGCTCAATACCGATGCCTGTAGAAACCGCTGTAACAGCAGCAGAATGGCTGCTTGGCATTCCTCCTGTACTAAAAGCTAGTCCAAGTTTAAATTCTTTTGTTGCAATTAAATGCAAAGGTACTTTAATTGCTTGTGCTGTGAAGATTGCAATTAAAGCAGCCCATAACGGAAAATTTGCAAAAAGCTCCAAATTGCTGACATCCTTTCTTATTCTTTGAAGTGAAGTAAGCAGTGTTCTGTGTGATGATTATTCACTATTATAGCATAGCTGTTTTTGACGTGATAACAAATTAAGAGATTTTACAACAATTTAAAATTAGCAAAGGAATTTAAATTAATTTGAAAAAAGGAGAAGGCAGCTTACCAATCCCCTTTTAAAAAGATGGAAATCAATTCGTTACAGCGGCATCCAGTGCTACTTCAATCATTTCATTAAATGTTGTCTGGCGTTCCTCGGCAGTCGTTTCTTCCCCTGTTATGATATGGTCAGAAACAGTCAAGACTGAGAGGGCTTTACGGTTAAATTTAGCTGCTAGAGTATACAGTGCGGTCGTTTCCATTTCAATTGCTAATACATTGTATTGATCAAGCAATGCCAGTAATTCCTTCATATTATCCCTATAGAAACTGTCACTTGTAAAGACATTTCCAACTCTTAGTGATAATCCTTTGTTTACTCCGGTATCATATGCATTTTTTAGCAGAGAAAAGTCTGCAGTAGGGGCATAGTCAATTCCGCCGAAAATCATCCGATTCATTTGTGAATCTGTAGAGGATGTGCTTGCAAGAATGACATCACGTACTTTTACGTCTTTCTGGATTGCCCCGCATGTTCCTACTCTAATCAAATTTTGCACATCATAGCTTTGAATCAACTCATTAACATAGATAGAAATAGATGGGACGCCCATACCGGTACCTTGTACTGAAATACGGTTTCCTTTATAAGTCCCTGTGAAGCCATACATTCCCCGTACTTCATTGTAACAAACAATATCCTCTAAAAAATTATCAGCGATATATTTAGCGCGCAGTGGGTCACCTGGCAATAGAATTGTTTCAGCAATGTCACCTTTTTTTGCCCCTATATGTACACTCATTATACATCCTCCTATGTTCTGTAAACTTCATTACTAGTATGAAAATATCATATTCATTTTACTAATACAAATTATACCTGTAGAAAACAATCGAAAAATTTCTTATGATTTTAGTTTCTAAATTTTCCGATATCGTATATAATAAGAATTAGTAAATTCACTACAATGAAAATGGATACATTATGAAAAAATAGCACTGATTAAAGGGGAGGAATTAGAATGAAGGAACAAACATTTACAATCCAGAGCGATACTGGTATTCATGCACGCCCGGCGACTTTACTCGTAAATAAAGCTGGTCAGTATGAATCACATGTCGAATTACATTATAATGGAAAAACAGTAAACTTAAAATCAATAATGGGTGTTATGTCATTAGGTGTACCAAAAGGCGCGGAAATCCGTATTTCAGTTGATGGAAATGATGAAGATCAAGCATTAGAAGGAATTGCTGAAACTATTCAGGAACATTTAGGTAAATAATAAAAACAGTGTTTACACTAAAAGAGAATTATGTTTACTACTATGCACTATTATCTATGAATGAAAGCTAGTTGCTCTTACTAGCTTTTTTTCTTTTATCTTCTGTACTTGTTATTTAGCAAGAGATTTAGTAAGGAAGTGATAAATATGATGGAATTTCTGTATTTCCCTGATGATAAATCAGCTTATATACCTGCAATTATTAGTCTGTTTTTCTTTGTTACCGCAGCTGTAACTGCCATGTATTTTCTAGTAAAGCATTCAAAAAAAGAAGAAAAGAAATGGGAGGATAAGTACAAATAGTCTGTACAGCCCATCATGGTGATTAATTCTCTTAAATTTGTCCATACTAGTAGATGGATAAATACGGAGAGGTGATGGGATGAACAGGGTAATTATTATTCTTATTTTAACAGCAGGATTGTTAGCGGCATGCCAGGAGGACACGAGATCCCCGCTTGAAGTCCGCTTGTATAATGCAGACAAAGATGCAGTCGGAACAGCGACTTTTAAGGAACAGCAGGACATGGTGACCGTACAGATTAAAGTGGAAGGATTAGATCAGGGTTTTCACGGTGTTCATATTCACGAATACCCTAAGTGTGAGGGGCCGGATTTTCAAACTGCCGGAAATCATTTAAATCCTGAGGGAAATGAACATGGTTTAATGCACCCTGATGGTTCCCATTTAGGTGATATGCCTAATCTGGAGGTAGAAGCGGATGGTACGGCTGATGTAGAATTCGAATTGCCAGGAGCTACCTTAATGGATGGAAAGAATTCGCTTCTTAAAGAAGATGGAACGTCTATAGTTATCCACCAGAGTCAGGATGACGGGATCAGCCAGCCTGGAGGCAATTCAGGAGCAAGGGTGGTTTGCGGTATTATTTCTCTTGATGAAGCTGAGAATGTGCAGGAACCAACAGATCCTACAGAAACGGACACAAAAACGAAGAAGGAAGAAGAGTAGATTACTCTTCTTCCTTTTTACGTTCGTCTAAAGCTGCAATAAGTCTTTGTATTCCTTCCTTAACCAATTCCAGTGGGGTTGCTATATTGATCCGCATAAACCCTGTTCCTTCATCACCAAAAGTAATACCATCATTTAATCCAATTTTTGCTTTCTCCTGAAGAAATTTTCGTAATTCATCCTGAGAAAGGTTTAGTGCACGGAAATCTAACCATACAAGATAGGTTCCTTCAGGCTTAATCACACTTATATCATCTCTTTGTTCTAATGAACTTGTCACATAATCTAAATTTACTTTTAATTGCTCTGATAAATTTGTCAGCCATTGTTTTCCTTCATTATAAGCTGCTTCCAGAGCAACTATTCCCATTGTATTCAATCCATGAATTCCTTGCATATGAAATCTTTCTTCCATTGATTTGCGAATCTCTTTATTGGGAATAACCGCATAGGAAACCTGTAAACCGGCTAAATTAAAAGTCTTTGTTGGCGACATGCAAGTAACTGATTGCTGCAAAACGGCATCATTAAGAGAAGCAATGGGTATATGTTTATTTGGCTCATAGACAAGGTCTGCATGAATCTCATCTGCAAGAATGTATACATTGTATTTCAAGCATAACGAAATCATTTTTTCCAGTTCTGTTCTGGTCCACACTCTGCCGACAGGATTATGAGGATTACATAAAATAAAAGCTTTTACTCCTTTTTTAAATTGATTCTCCATATCTTCAAAATCAATTTCATACTTTCCGTCAACAAGTTGCAGTTGATTTTTTACTAACTGCCGTTCATGGATGTTAACTATCTGATAAAAAGGGGGGTATACAGGAGTTTGTATCATCACTTTATCCCCTTTTTCTGTCAGGGTCTGAATTGCCATATGTAATGTTGTGATCACTCCCGGGCTGTATAAAAGCCAGCTATTATGAATCTCCCATTCATGTTTATAACTTAACCAATCTGTTACTGCCTTATTTATTTCCTTATCCGTCATTGTATAACCGAAGATTCCATGTTCTGCCCTTTTGCTTAGAGCACTGGTAACTGCTTCCGGAGCTTGAAAGTCCATATCAGCAACCCACATTGGCAGGACGTCTTCGGAGCCGTATAATTGCTTTACTAAATCCCACTTTGCGGCACGGGTATTTTTTCTGTCAATAATTTGTTCAAATTGTTGATTCATAAACAGACTCTCCTCGATTTTTTATACATGTGTAATTATATTTAAACATGATCTTACCTGATTGAAAAGTTTCATGTCTTCAACTCTCCTTGAATTATGTGAACAATTCTTGCTGGTATTTCTTCAGGAAGAAAGTGACCAACTTCGCTAAATAAATAAAGTTTTGCGTTCTGTATGCATTTCAGTAAATCATAACCTAACTCATACGGAAGGATTAAATCATCTGTTCCCCAAAAAATACTGCATGGGGTCTTGATGGTGATCAACTGTTCTTCCACTAAATCTCCTTTATGATCTTTCAGCCATGTCATTATTGAACGGTAAATGGCCTCATCCTTAAAAGGTTCTTTATATTGCTCAAGCATTTCTTCAGTAATGAGCGCATCATTATACATGCATTGACGCAATATCTCAAATACGCCTTTCGTTTTCAGAAACTTTTTAGCAATTACCGGTATAAGAGGGTTACTGCTAATCAATCGGGCAAACAGAGGTGACGGGTGCATAAAAGAGCACGGTGCAAGCAAAAACAGTTTCTTTATTCTCTCTGTATAATAATAACTGCACCTAAGAGCTATTTGCCCACCCATAGAATGACCTATAATGGAAACCTTATTAATTTTTAATTGATCTAAAAGAAAAAAAATGGCTTTAACGATATGATCATATGTATATAAATTATTTTTGTTTTTGGAGCTTTTTCCAAATGGCGGGATATCAATTGATATGATATGGTTATTCTCAGTCAATGAAGGTATCAGGTGTCGAAAACAATACTTTGATGCAAGAAATCCATGTAGCAGGACAAGGTAATTTGGCTGACTGATATTCGTTGCGGGATGAATCTCATAACAAATGGAATGTTCTTTGTACCAAATGTAATTAGTCATTTTGGAACTCCTTTGTCTATAGGAAAAAAATAAGCAAAGCGATTTAATCGCTTTGCTATCCAGGGGGAATACGAGAAAGTCTTACATGTTTTAATTATACCCACCTGCATTTTTTATAAACATCTAAAACAAAAAAATATTAAAAATTTTTAAAATAGTTAATTACTGCTATAGCAAAATGATTACTTTCCTGTTTTTCTATAAAATTTTTGCTATTATAAAAGGAATTATGCTAACATTACTTATTGTCTATGAAACGTTTTATATAAGTATAAAAACAGTACAAGGAGATGAAGTAATGTCAAATGAATTTCATGTAGGAGATACGGTTGATGGTGTAGTAACAGGAGTACAGCCATATGGAGCGTTTATTGCACTTACGGATGAGATCCAGGGATTGGTTCACATATCGGAAATCACAAACGGTTATGTAAAGGATATTCATGAACATATTAAAGAAGGGGATAAGGTTAAAGTTAAAATTCTTGAAATTGACCAGGATAATAATAAATACGCATTATCCATCAGAGCACTGAATGAAAATGAAAGCATAAATAAGCACACGGATGAAGGGAATATCAGTGAAAAAGAAGGAGAACACGGCTTCAACACATTGAAAGATAAATTAAAGGAATGGATTAAACAATCAGAATAAACCGGAATTTCCGGTTTATTCTTTATTTGAATCAAAGAGAAAGGCGATACTAATTAAGCCTGCTATACCTACAATTGTATAAATGATTCTTGCAAATAGTCCTTCCTGGCTGCCGCCGCCAAATAATGTTGCGACAAGGTCAAATTGAAAAAGACCAATTAAACCCCAGTTTAAAGCGCCTATAATAATGAGGAGTAATGCTAATTTTTTCATTGTAATCTCTCCTTTCTTTTTACAACTTCTCTCCTTTTTATATCATTCCGTGTATTGGGATAGAGTATTCTAACAATATTCAGAATTTTTTTGAAATTTTGACAGGAAATTTCAAAACTCATATGCCGAAGCTTGATTTAAAGCTGATTATCCGGTACATTTATAGAGTAATTATAATTTTATGGAGGGTAAAAAATGACACATGTTCGCTTTGATTATGAAAAAGCACTAGATTTCTTTGGTCAGCATGAGTTAGATTATTTAAAAGAACCAGTGAAACTAGCGCATGAAATGGTACATAACAAAACAGGTGCAGGTAATGACTTTTTAGGATGGGTGGACCTTCCAACTGACTATGATAAAGAAGAATTTGCCCGTATCAAAAAAGCTGCAGACAAGATTAAATCAGATTCAGACGTCCTTTTAGTGGTAGGGATCGGTGGTTCTTATTTAGGAGCTCGGGCAGCAATAGAAATGTTAAATCACTCTTTCTATAACGAATTAGCTAAGGGACAGCGAAATACTCCACAAGTGTTCTTCGTTGGTAACAGTATTAGTGCACCTTATATTAATGATTTGTTCGATGTATTAAAAGATAAAGATGTGTCTGTAAATGTAATATCCAAAAGTGGTACTACTACAGAACCTGCGATTGCTTTCCGGATTTTCAAAAAGTTTCTTGAAGAAAAATACGGAGCAGAAGAAGCGAAAGGCCGTATTTATGCTACAACAGATAAAGCCAGAGGCGCATTGAAAACATTAGCAAATGAAGAAGGCTATGAGAGTTTTGTTATTCCGGATGATGTTGGCGGCCGTTATTCTGTACTAACAGCAGTAGGTTTGCTTCCGATTGCTGTAAGTGGTGTTGATATTGATGAAATGATGCAAGGTGCACAAAAAGCACAAGAGGAACTTGCAGAAGCAGATTTGTCAAAAAACCCGGCATATCAATATGCAGCAGTAAGAAATATCTTGTATAACAAAGGTAAAACCATTGAAATGCTGATCAACTATGAACCGGCACTTCAATATTTCTCTGAGTGGTGGAAGCAATTGTACGGGGAAAGTGAAGGAAAAGACTTTAAAGGAATTTATCCATCTTCCGCAAATTTCTCGACAGATCTTCACTCATTAGGTCAATACGTACAGGAAGGACGCCGCGATATTTTTGAAACCGTTCTTCATGTAGAAGAGCCTAAATCAAATATTACGATTGAAGAAGAAGCGCAGGATTTAGATGGATTAAACTACCTTGCAGGCAAAACTTTAGATTTTGTAAATGAAAAAGCATACCAGGGAACACTTCTAGCACATACAGACGGCCAAGTTCCTAACTTGCTGGTTCATTTACCTAAGCTAGATGCATATACTTTCGGTTATGTTGTTTATTTCTTTGAAAAAGCATGTGCGATCAGTGGATACTTATTAGGAGTTAATCCATTTGACCAGCCTGGTGTCGAAGCATATAAGAAAAATATGTTTGCATTACTAGGAAAACCTGGTTTCGAAGAAGAAAAAGCAAAATTGGAAAAAAGATTGTAAGAAAATCCCGTGTCACTTTAATTAGGGCTCTAAAATATATGTTGGGGTAAAGAGAAAATTCAAACAAATTAAAACACGCAATCTCCTAATTTTGTTACACTTTGTTTAGACCAATAAACAAATCACAAAAAGGAGATGCGTGTAATTGAATTCTAACATTTCTTTACCAGGATTAGAAGGGGTTATCGTTACAAAGTCATTCGAACAAGATGGCAATTACCAACTTCATGTGGAATTGGAGCGTGTCCCTCATCATTGTCCTAGTTGTAACCAAGTAACAGAAAAAGTGCATGATTATCGAATACAAAAAGTGCAACATCACCATATTTTCGGTAGACAAACCACGTTATTTTATCG
>NZ_FOGL01000013.1 GCF_900111195.1 Gracilibacillus ureilyticus | reverse complement strand
ATAGCGGAGAGGTCACACCTGTTCCCATGCCGAACACAGTAGTTAAGCTCTCCAGCGCCCATGGTAGTTGGGGCTTTGCCCCTGCGAGAGTAGGACGTTGCCAGGCAAAAAAAAAGCTTTTAGTGGAGACACTAAAAGCTTTTTTTTTAAATCCATAATATTGAGGAGAGCCAGAGCTCCCCAATTTGGGTGGGCAAAACAACTGATAGCCTTAACCCATACTCTCCCAAGCTGCATGCATCCCGGCCACTCTTCCTGTTACCATAGCAGCTGTTATGTTATAACCGCCGGTATATCCATGTATGTCCAGGACCTCTCCACAGAAGTATAAACCGTGCATAAGCTTTGATTGCATTGTATTTGGAATGATTTCTTTAATAGAAACACCTCCACCGGTTACAAATGCTTTCTCTAATGGCAAACTTCCATTGACCAAAAAGGAAAAGTCTTTAAAATTATCGACAATTGCTTTAATCTTTTCCCGGGAAATATTCGCGCCATTTGTTTGCGGATCAATTTCACACTTACTTAGAATAAAATCCAGAAACCGTTCAGGTACATATCCTTTTAAAATATTTTTCAAGCTTTTCTTCGGTTGATCATTTATAATATTAACTATTTCTTCCAGTAAGTTGGATTGTTTTTGATCGGGTTTGGAATCTATTGAGACTCGTACTGACCTTTGGCCTTTCATTAATAATTTTACAATATATTGAGAACATCTTAATACTGCAGGGCCTGAAATACCAAAATGGGTAAACAACATGTCCATCCTGTGTGTAATTACTTTTTTATCTTTCTCGTCATAAACAGATAAAGCAATATCTCTAAGTGCTAAACCTTGGAGGGATTTATTGCGAATAAAGGCCTCATTAGAGACAATCGGCACTTCTGTTGGGTATAACTTCGTAATAGTATGTCCAGCCTTTTTCGCCCATGGGTAGGCATCCCCTGTGGAGCCTGTGTGAGGGACTGATGTACCTCCTGCTGCGATTATTACACAATTTGTGCTGATCTTTTCTTTGTTATCCAGTATAATTGTATGTGAGTGTTCTCCATAGTCAATTGCTTTTACTGTTGTCTTTATTCTAATTTCAACATGAAGTTTCGCCAATTGATCTAATAAGGATTGAACAACATCTTGTGCTTTATTACTAATTGGAAACATTCTTCCATGATCTTCTTCTTTTAATCCGACACCAAGCCCTTCAAAAAAGTCAATAATATCAAAATTATTGAAAATAGAAAAAGCACTATATAAAAACTTACCGTTCCCAGGAATATGTCTTATGACTTCATCTTCTGGTAAACGATTTGTCACATTACACCGGCCGCCACCAGATATAGCCAGTTTCTTTCCTAGTTTCGCTCCTTTATCTAACAGCAATGTTTTTGCACCCTGCTCTGCAGCAGCAATAGCTGCCATTAAGCCAGATGGACCACCACCTATGACTACAACTTGATATGTCATAAATAAACCTCATTTCTATAGCGACTATTTTTTATGATAAACTATTTTATCTTAATAGTAAAATGACAGTAAACAATCATTAATGGCATCTTTCGATAACAATCATATGAATGTTATGATAAAATAGTTTACGTTATATGAATTTGAAGAATATAGGTGAAATTATGGCAAGGTCAAATTTTATTCGGGGAACTATGCTTTTAACAGGAGCTAGTTTCTTATCGAAATTTCTTGGAATGATTTATGTTATTCCTTTTACTAATATGGTTGGGGAAACAGGGATGACGTTATATCAGTTTGCTTATACCCCATATAATATTATGTTAAGTATTTCTACTGTCGGAGTTCCATTAGCTGTCTCTAAATTTGTTGCTAAATATAACTCACTTGACGATTACTATACAAGTATGAGGATGTTTAAATTAGGTACTATCCTGATGTTTATTTCAGGAATTATTGCATTTATATTAATGTACTTTGGAGCAGAGGGGTATACTGCATTAATTTGGGATCCTCGGACCGAAGGCTTACAAGAAGAAGACCTGGTAAATGTAATTAAAATGACTAGCTTTGCGTTAATAATTATTCCAGGTATGTCGATCATGAGAGGTTTTTTCCAGGGAAATGAATCGATGGGACCTACTGCTGTTTCTCAGGTAGTTGAACAAGTAGTTCGGATAATATTTTTGCTTGTAGCTGTATTTACTATTCTTGTCCTTTATAATGGTTCCACATCAACAGCCATAGGATTTGCCACCTTTGCAGCATTTATTGGTGGTATTGCTTCATGGGTGGTACTTGCAGGTTATTGGGCAAAAAGAAGGAAGTCATTGAACAAACAAGTACAGGAACAAAAGGAAAAACGAAACTTGCCGACAAAAGAACTTGTTTCAGAATTGTTCCGATACGCAGGTCCCTTTGTTTTGGTAGGTATTGCCACCTCCTTATATCAACTAGTTGATCAGTTTACATTCTTGCGTGCGATGGCAGAAATCGGAAAAAGTGATATTTCCAGTATTGCTTACTCCAGTTTCAGTACACAGGGGCATAAACTTGTAATTATCCCGGTTACTATAGCGACAGGTTTATCTTTGGCACTTATACCCGAAATTACAAAAGCTTTCCATAAAGCGCAAATGGAACGTGTCAAGCAATTGATCAATCAAGCATTACAAATCATCATGTTTTTTGTATTGCCAGCCGTCTTTGGCTTAATGATATTATCACATGATATCTATACAGCCTTATTTGGTGGAGACGAAATATCAATAACTGGCCCGCTCTTTGCTTGGTATGCGCCTGTTGCATTAACATTTGCTTTCTTTACTGTCACTGCATCCATCCTGCAGGGAATAGAGAGACAGCAGTTTACCGTGATTAGTTTGTCCGCTGGTATCCTAATAAAGCTGCTTTTAAACTCCATAATGATTCAGACATTTGGTGCAAAAGGGGCGATTATTACAACTATTCTGGCAACATTAGTCGCTGTGGTAATGAATCTTTGGCAAATTCGTGTAAAAATTAAATTTTCTTATAAAAAATTCATCAAGCTCTCCATACTGATGTCTATATTTACCTTTTTCATGTCAGTAATTCTTTTATTGATGAAGTGGCTTACCGGGTATTTCATTACATATGAAGATGGTCGATTTCAAGCTTTAATCATCACAATGGTTGGGGTAGTTTTAGGTGGAGGAACATATTTGTATCTGGGGTATGCTTCCACACTATTTGAACGAATTGTCGGCAGGCGGATAAAAATACTTGACCGATTGTTTGGACGTTAGGAGGGGTGAGATTGCGGTTAGATAAATTACTCGCTAATACTGGGTATGGCAGCAGAAAAGATGTTAAGCAAATGATTAAAAAGAGATTAGTGAAAGTAAATGATGAAATTGTGAAGAAAGCAGATTTAGATGTTAACCCGGTTGAGGATATTATTTTATGTAACGGAGAAAAGGTAAGTTATCAGGAATATGTTTATTTTATGCTGCATAAGCCTCCCGGCTATTTATCGGCAACGGAAGATAGTATGCAAAAAACGGTTCTGGACTTGCTCGATGAAAAGGATAGAGTATTAAACCCGTTCCCTGTAGGAAGACTGGATAAGGATACGGAAGGCTTGTTATTAATTTCAAATGATGGACATTTAGCGCATGAGTTATTATCTCCCAAAAAGCATGTATCAAAAAAATATTTTGCGAGAATTAAAGGTGAGGTAAAACCAGAACATATCGAACAATTCAAAAAAGGGGTAGATATTGGAGGATACATAACCAAGTCATCTGGATTAACTATATTATCTTCTGGCACTAACTCTGAAGTGGAAATTGTGATAACTGAAGGGAAATTTCATCAAGTGAAAAGAATGTTTCAAGCGATCGATACAGAAGTTTTGTATTTAAAAAGACTTTCCATGGGATCACTTGTATTAGATAAAAATTTACCTGTGGGGAAATACAGACAACTGACTGATGAAGAATTATCCTTGTTAAAGGAATAGTAAAAAACCAGCAGTTAATATGCTGGTTCATCTTAATATTAATGTTTTAATAAGCTTTCCTGACTAAGATATTTTTACCTTTTTCTTTGTGATTTCCCAACGTCCCCGATTTGGGCTATTGACAAGCCCGTTGTAAGCTAGCAAATGTAAATCTCGTTGTGCTGTACGGTCTGTAATACCAAATTCTTCTGCTATATCACTGGTCGTGACAGGCCCATTCTCTTTAATAAACATGTAAACGGCTTTGACACGAGATAGCATGCGGGTGGTTGATTGACTCAAAGAATCACTCCTTATAAGTTATCGGTAAACCATATGAAAGCATATTCAAGTTGATACATATATTTTACACTTATTTTTTCATTTAATCTAGTTTTAAAATTAAGAATTTACAGACAATTAAAAATACTGAGGTGAGTTTAGGATGCATCTTCTTAAGCTATTAATTAGAAAAACTATTGATATCTCTAACTATTTATTATTTATAATTAGTGTTCTTTTAGTACTTATAACGTCTGTAATTATTGTATTGGCTGAGCCGCAAACTTTTCCCACCTTTTTTGATGGCCTGTGGTGGGTAATGACAACTGTTACTACAGTTGGTTACGGTGACTTTTATCCAGTAACAGTATTCGGACGTATTATCGGCTTATTTTTGTATATTTTCGGTATTGGATTAATTGGTATTGTGATTGGTAAGATTATCGATACATTTGCAATCTATCGAAAGAAAAGAATGGAGGGAGACATTGTGTATAATGGAAAAGGGCACTACATCATTATTGGATGGTCAGAAAAGGCCAGGTTCGCTATAGATGAAATGTTAGCAACAGATGCAATGATTGATATCATCCTCATTGATCAATTAGAAAAAGCCCCAGTGCTTTCCGCGAATATTTTTTATATTAAAGGGAATGCTTCTGAAAAGGCGACTTTAGAAAAAGCTAATATTAAAGAAGCGAAATCGGTTTTAATTTTTGCAAATGACAAAATTAGTAATGGTCAATTAGCTGATGGCCAAACCCTGTTAATTGCTTCAACAGTTGAGTCGATTGCACCAGAGGTATATACCATTGTGGAAATAATGAAAGAAACCCACTTAGAAAACTTTAAATATGTGAATGTGGATGAATTTATTGTTTCAGATGAAACGATTTCTTCTTTATTTGTAAGGTCTGCATTCAGAAAAGGTGTGTCGAGCATTTTTTCCCAGTTATTAAGGCGAACAAAAGGTGATGACTTATATTACGTACCTGCAAAAAAAGAGTGGAATACTTATCGTGATGCTTTTAATGATTTGCTTCAAAATGGAGCAACACTTGTAGCTGACAGAGACAAATTAAACATTAATCGTATGTTGGATCAGCCAATTCCAGCAGAAGCTGAATTATTTGTAATATGTGATGTGGAAACACATAAAAAGCTGCTAAAAGGAGAAGGATAAATGCCTCAGAACGTTCCTCATTATTTTATTGCCATTAGTATTGATGAACAAACGAAGAAACATCTGGCTTCCATTAAGGAAACCTTACAAGACAAAGAATTGCCATTTAAAATTTGGACCCATGAGAAAGATTTACATATCACTCTCCAATTTTTGGGTGCTGTAGATCAGAAAAAGATGAATGAGTTAATACAAATTTTAAGAAAAGTTGAGAAAAAACCGGTGTTTCCTGTGAAGATTGGCGGTCTAAGGACATTTGGTAATCCAGAGAAGCCCAGAGTTTTGTGGGTTGATGTAGAAAAGACGACAGAAATAGGGCATTTGCATAAAGTGATTACTGAACTTTGTCTAGAAGTTGATTTGCCGGTAGATAAAAGGAACTATCAGCCACATATAACATTAGCAAAGAGATGGCAAAATAAAAATATGATATTAGACAAGAATATTTTTGATAGCCCTAAGCTCGGAAAACTAATGATCAAAGAAGTGGCAATTTATAAAATTAATCCTGGTAACACAGTTAAGTATGAACCAGTCGCCGTATACAGATTACAAGAGTAATAGGAGTGAGCATATGGCTCAATTAATTAAATTAAGCAATTACATTTCACGATATGAAAGAGATATTTACCATTACCCAAGTCAGTTTTCACGTTTAAAATTGGAAAATTGGAAAAGGTTAAAAACGTTATGGACGAATCAACAGGCAACTTCTTTACTGGAGCATAAGGAAAGTGAAGAGGAACAGACGGAAGAGAAGAACTGGAGGAAATTCTTTAAGAGACAAAAAAAGCAGGAAGAAGACCAGGAAGAACCGGAACAGATTGCCTTGCCAGGCACAGAATTAGAACTTAAGCAATATTTTTTAGATCGATTACTCCTTTTTCAACTTAAATGGGCTTCGACTACAATTAGTGAAATGTCATTTATGGATCAATCTTATAAAAATGACTCACTATTGCAATTTTTCCTGCAAAGAATACCAGATAACTTCTTATTAATATACTGCCCGGTTTTTTCATTAAAAAATCATCTTGTGGACGGGGAAATTATACTCATTAGTCCATTAGAAATTGAGGTAATTACAATGTGTGAAAGGCCAGCAGGACAAACGATTATTGCTAATGATGAGAGAGTCTGGTATATAGAAGAGAGGAATATCCAGTCAAAAGTACTTAGTCCTGTAATTGCATTAAAACGTACGGAAAAAATTATTCAATCGATACTAAAGAATCATGGACTAGATTTCCCGATTAAACGGACAGTACTTTCAAGAGATAATGAAATAGAATATAAAGCTGAACCTTTTCGAATAAACTGTATTGGCAAGGGAGAGTATGAGGAATGGCTGAAAGAAAAACAAAGGCTTATTTCTCCTCTGAAGCACGATCAGCTGAAAGTTGCGAACGCTGTACTGGAGCATTGTGAAACAACAGCATTTTCAAGACCGGAATGGGAAAGAGAAAGTAATGCAAATGAAGACAAGAATAGACAAAATTTCTATGAATTTTAGAAAAAAATAAATTTATACTTGAAATTGTGTCTAGTTTTGCGGTAATCTATTATTACTATTCCCTATTTTAACTAATTGATATAGTAATAGTGAAATTATTCATAGATTATTTGAGGAATTGAGGGTGACAACTGTGGAACATATTTTAGGAGATGACTGGACTATCGAACCAGCTGGCGGGTCGACAGGTGCAGCATATTACGCACAATCAAATAAAAAGCGGTTGTTTTTAAAACGTAACTCTTCCCCTTTTTTAGCAGTGTTATCAGCACAAGGAATTGTTCCGAAACTAGTCTGGACAAAACGGCTTGAAAATGGTGATGTCGTTACTGCACAACAATGGCTTGAAGGCAAAGCATTAAATGTGGAAGAAATGCAGCATCCTAAAGTAGCTTCATTGCTTAGCAAAATTCACCATTCCTCAGAACTTTTAGATATGCTTTTACGAATAGAGAAAACAACTGTTACTCCTGATAACAGCTTAGCAATGGTAAAAGAGATCTTTGAACGGATTGAAGGTATAAGAGATTCCTTACTGTTGTATAAAGCTTATAAATTTTTAGAAAATCGAGTTAACCACATGCCTGTTAATGAAACTGTGGTATGTCACTGTGATTTAAACCATCATAACTGGATGCTTTCACAAAATGGTGAATTGTACCTGATTGATTGGGATAATGCACGTGTTGGAGACCCGGCGATGGATATAGGTAGAATTTTGCAATCCTATATTCCAAAAGATGACTGGGACCAATGGCTTAGTTATTATGGTATAGAAAACAGCCGCCATTTAATGCAAAGAATGCATTGGTATTTAATCATTGATGAAATAGTCGGCTATGCCTGGTGTGTACAGCAAAACAGGGAGAAAGAAGCTAATTTCCATTTTAAAGAACTAAATCAGCTTCTTCACCAAGTTAATGATTGGAATCTTTAATTGATTGTAACCATTGGTCAAATGATGCCTGGTGACGTAAAATATGTTGGTCGAGTTCAGAAGTGGTTGCACCGTTTACTCCATACTGTCTTATATTTTCCAAATGATGAGATAATGGAAAATGTAAGGCATTTTGTTGTTGGATAGAATCAATGAGCCTCGCAATTTGTTCACACTCAGAATTACTTCCACAACCTTCTTCTGCATGTAAGCTAAGTAAATCATGGAGAAGGTCTAACTGGTTCTGTATGTTTAAAACCATATTTTATCACCTCAGTTATAGCTTTATCATTTTGTTGAAAACTATACCGGTTCATTTTTTTCAGTAACATGAAAAAATAATATGCAAAAGGAGAATAAATTCATGAGAGCTAGACATAAACCTTGGGCGGAAGATTACCTGATTGAAAATAAAGAGATTGTGGAAATCACGGCAACTGACCAAAAAGGGAAATGGAACAGCTTATTTCCTGAAGAACAGCCCCTTCATTTAGAGATTGGAACAGGAAAAGGCCAATTTATTGCAGGAATGGCAAAACAATTTCCTGACACCAATTTTATCGGTATGGAACTTGTAAAGAGTATTATAGTATCAGCAGTGGATAAAGTTAAAGAAGCTGAGTGTAAAAATGTTCGATTAGTAAATGAAAATGCTGAAAATTTGTTAGACATATTTTCACAAGGAGAAGTTGATACTATTTACTTAAATTTTTCTGATCCATGGCCGAAAAATCGCCATGAAAAAAGAAGGCTAACATATAAAAGTTTTCTGGAGAAATACAGGACGATCTTAAAAGAAAATGGGCAGCTCGTATTAAAGACAGATAATCAAGGGTTATTCGAGTATTCATTAGTCAGTTTTTCTCAATTTGGTTGCAAATTAGAAGAAGTAACCTTAGATCTCCATGCTACAGAAGATCCGAAGAACGTGATGACTGAATATGAAGAGAAGTTCTCCGCTAAAGGACAACCTATTTACCGCTGTGTTGTAAGCTTTTCATAAAAAAACTGCCAAAATACGGCAGTTTTTTTGTTAGTTTTCTGATTGTCTTGTTTTTATAATAGTACCTGTTTTGGCATCCACAAAGAATTCCAGAGGTATATGTTTGCCATCAATATGTTTTGTTATCCCGCCATGATATACCTCGTAGCTTAAATCATTTAAATACAATTGTTCTCTCTTCATATAAATCCATGAACCACTTACATCATAATGCTTCTGAAACTTTTGCTTTGTCAGCTTTAAAGCAACTTCCGGTTTCATCCAAAGCTCTTCCTGCCTGGTTCGGAAAGCGTAACCGATCACTATTCCTATCCCCAGTGCAGAAAGTAATTGCTTCATTTTCATTTATATTCACCTCAATATGTAAATTATCTGAAACTAAAATCTGCTTCTAGTGTAAAAATAAACACACACAAATTGCAAGTATTTTTACTGCCAAAGAAAAAGTGTTATAGTAAAAAAAAATAAAAAAGTAGGTGTTGAAGATTGAATAAGGAAACATTACAGTTATTTAAAACATTAACTGAACTTCCAGGAGCTCCAGGAAATGAACGTGATGTACGCCAGTTTATGCGACAGGAACTACGTAAATACTCAGACGAGATAATTCAGGACCGGTTAGGTGGTGTATTTGGTGTAAAAAATGGAGAAGGGCCAAAAGTGTTAGTTGCAGGCCATATGGATGAGGTAGCATTTATGGTCACCCAAATTACGGATAATGGTATGATCAGATTTCAAACACTAGGTGGCTGGTGGTCTCAGGTCCTTCTTTCCCAAAGGGTGGAAATCCATACGGAAACGAGTAAAGTTATCGGAATTGTCGGCTCCATTCCTCCACACAATCTTACACCTGAAGAGCGAAGAAAACCAATGGATCAGAAAAATATGCTAATTGATGTTGGTGCCGATGATAAAGAAGATGCAGAAAAAATGGGAATAAAACCAGGTCAATCCATTATCCCGGTTTCCCCTTTCACCCCTATGGCAAATAATAAAAAAATTATGGCAAAAGCTTGGGATAACAGATACGGTTGTGGCTTAGCGATCGAATTATTGAAAGAATTAGAAGGTGAAAAGCTGAATAACCAATTATATTCTGGTGCTACTGTCCAGGAAGAAGTGGGTTTACGAGGTGCTAAAGTTGCAGCAAACTTAATAAAACCCGATATATTTTATGCGTTAGACGCATCACCGGCAAATGATATGTCAGGGGACAAGAAAGAATTCGGCCAATTAGGAAAAGGAGCGTTACTAAGAATATTTGACCGGTCAATGATCACTCACCGAGGTATTCGTGAATTTGTGTTAGATACTGCTACAACGCATGATATCCCATATCAATATTTCATCTCCCAAGGGGGAACAGATGCGGGTGCTGTCCATTTAGCTAATGAAGGTATTCCTTCAGCAGTTATAGGTATCTGTTCAAGGTACATTCATACACATGCATCTATCATTCACGTAGACGATTATGCTGCAGCGAAAGAATTATTAGTTCATTTAGTAAGAGCAACAGATCAAACTACCGTTACCTCCATCCATGAAAAAGGTTAATCGCAATGAAAGTAATCATTGGGTCTAACAATAAATCAAAATTTCATGCAGTTAAAGCAGTGTTTACAGATGATGTAGTCGATTGTGCAGATGTTCCTTCACATATTAACAGTCAGCCGGTGACCGATGAAGAGACAATGAAAGGTGCTACTAACCGTGCGGAAAATTGCCTGAAGCTGTACCCTGATGCCTTTTGTATTGGATTAGAGGGCGGGGTCACCTACATTAATAACCAATTATTTTTATGTAATTGGGGAGCTCTTGCCATACCTGACGGAAGCCTCTTTGTAGCAAGCGGGGCACGCATTCCATTGCCTGTTTTCATTGAAAGGAAACTTAATGAGGGAATGGAACTAGGGAAAATTATGCAGGAAATAACAGAAGTTAAAGATATTCGTCATCATTTGGGAGCAATCGGTATTTTTACTAATGGCTCCATTTCCAGAACAGACATGTTTATTCATGTCGTAAAGCTGTTAAAAGGCCAATTGGAAACCAGCATAAACGATAAATATTAAAGCTTGTACAAAAATAGAAAAAAAGAGTATCATATAAAAGGGGGAAAAAAGGACTAAATTTTCAGGAGGAATACGATGAAACTAGAAAAGACTGGACTAGTAGTTATTTTATTATTACTAGCAGTATTTATAGGCATCAGCGTGTGGAGTGTTGTGCCAACTGAGCAAGTCATTGAAGATGCTGTAGTAATTGCAGAAGAGCAATTCCACCAGGAGAAAGAAACTGCTACCCATGAAGTTGCAAATTTCTCACTTTATTTACCCGATGGCTATGAGATTGAAGAAGAGACATCAAATAACATATTATTGACAAGGGACTCCCAGACTTATATTCTTTTTTATAATTCCTTTGAGGATGAAACTAGTCAATTGAATTATGAAGCAGCTAAAGATTCTGCCAATCAATTAAGATTAGAATCGTTTAAGGATGATAACCGGTTTGGTTATATTAGTATTACGGAACAAGAAGATCAATCCATTCAATTGCAAATTGGAGTGGGCGGTGTGAAGATTACTACGATCAGTGAAATGGATCACCTTCTTCATGATGCAGAGCAAATGATGAAGATGGCTAATTCCATAGCCTATGAAGACCATTCATAAAGTAAAAACCTTTGATCAGTGAATTATTAGCAATGTAATAAATTCTAAATTTATCAGGAGGAAATTGTATGCAACAACTTCAATCGGAAGAACAATTTGAACAATTAAAGAAGTCAGAACAAACAGTATTTTTATTTACTGCAGACTGGTGCCCGGATTGCCGTGTTATTGAGCCTGTCCTGCCGGAGATTGAGGAGCAGTTTCCTGGTTATCAATTTGTATCAGTAGATCGAGACGAATTTATTGATATCTGCGCCAAACATGATATCTTTGGAATACCAAGTTTTTTAGCGTTTAATAAAGGAAGCGAAGTTGACCGATTTGTTAGTAAAGACCGTAAGACAAAGGAAGAGATTGTAACCTTTTTAACTAATTTATTTTCGTAGTATGGAGGAGCTTATCATTTAAGGTAAGCTCTTTTCCATGAGAAGTGGCTTGCTTTCTATTTATGGAAAGTGCTAAAATGTAATTTGGTTGCTTTCTTCCTGTGACAGGTTGTTCCAAAAGTATCCCATTTAGTCTTTCAAGTCAGATAGGATTGAATAGAAAGTGAGACTTTTGCGGACATGGACTAAAAGGAGGATGTAAAAATGAAAATGACCACATTACAAATGAAAAAGAAATTAGATGAACTCTTTCAGCGAGAAGACTGGAGAGTATCCTTCATTCGAGATAAAGATGTATATAGAGTAGAATGGAAAGATACAAAGCAAGGGGTATCGATTAGAATCCCTAATGTCATTGCGAAATATGAGCAAAGAGGGGAAGCTGCATTAGATGAGTTGCAGTTTCACGTCACTGAATCACTTAAGATGATGAATCAGCAACATCATTTAACAGGTAAAGAAAAACATATCTTTCCAGTGATACGTGCTACTTCGTTTCCTAAAAAGTCGAAGGCTGGTATAAAATTGGTTTATACAGAACATACCGCGGAGACTAATATTTATTATGCACTAGACTTAGGTTCAACCTACCAGCTTATTGATGAAAAGATGCTTCAGGAACAAGGATGGACGAAAGACAGGTTGAAAGAAATTTCACTTTTCAATGTTCGTTCACTGCCAATCGATTCGAAGAAAGATACAGTTGCCGAAAATGACTTCTATTTCGTGTCACCACAAGATGGATATGATGCAAGTCGTATTTTAAATGAATCCTTTCTGGAAGAGATGAAGGCAAATGCTGTAGGAGAATTAGTAGTAGCTGTTCCCCATCAGGATGTATTAATTGTTGCAGATATAAAGAATGAGACAGGTTATGATATTATTGCCCAAATGACGATGAAATTTTTTGCAGAAGGCCGTGTGCCTATTACATCATTGCCATTTGTCTATGATGAAAAGAAATTAGAGCCTGTCTTTATTTTAGCTAAGAATAGACCAAAAGAATAAATTTTGAAAGGGAGAAATGGACGGATGTATGTGTTTTATAATAATAAAGGGATAGGAGACGTATTGCTTATCCCGCTAAAATCAGCTCAACATGCGAAATTTTCCATGGAAACATATAAAGATGTTGTGAGAATAATTGATCATGAAACAAATGAGGTAACAGGATATAACCTCTTCAATGCCTCTAAGTATTTGACAGAATTAGAGAACGGCAAGATAAAACTTGATCAGAATTTGCTGGAGCAGTTAAAAGATATATTTAAGCAAAATCAGGTAAATGGTGAATTGGATATTGACTTATCGCCTAAGTTTGTTGTTGGTTATGTTACTGATATTGCCCCGCACGAAAATGCGGATAAACTGCGTGTCTGTCAAGTAGATGTGGGAGCGGAGCAGTTGCAGATTGTCTGCGGAGCCCTGAATGTCGATAAAGACCAAAAAGTAGTTGTGGCGAAAATTGGTGCTGTAATGCCGAGTGGTTTAGAAATTAAGCCATCTAACTTACGGGGCGTTGATTCATTTGGTATGATTTGTTCACAAAAAGAATTAGGAATACCAGATGCACCAAAAGAAAAAGGGATCTATGTGTTACCTTCAGATGCAAAAATAGGTGAAGAGTTTGCAATATAACCTTTGTCAGATGACAAAGGTTTTTCTTTTTACCATATTTGTTATGTCAACTATTCACACGTCCGGATTCGTGATAAAATAAAAAGGATGATAACTAATCGTACCATTTATATATGCAGGAAGTGAGAGTGAAGTACGATGTGGAAGAATATCAAAAATAAATGGGATCATTTATTTGAAGAAGAATCTGTTGTTCCAAGAGAAGATCACAGCAGTAAAGAAGTGAATCGCAGCAGCAGTATGAAGTCAGTGGAAACAAAAATGGCTTACCAGTATCCTAAAAATAATAATCAACCAATATATCAACCGAAACGAACAGTAACTTCGGAAAGAAAAGCGCCAGTAAAGGATAGTAATAGTGATCAAAAGAGCACACATACACCATTTAAAGTGAGTCATGTACCTTCACCCATTCATGGTTTTAATCAGAATAAAGCAGCCGGGAATCACAATAAACTTGTAGAAGCAGCTATGGAAAAAAGTAATGACCAAACTGACATGGGATTGAAATCTAAAGAGATAAAAGAGAATCATCTGGAAGAAGTAAAAGAAGATATACTACCTCCTTCTCCACCTGTTATGGAAGATGAATATATACATAGTAACGAAATGAAAAATACAAGAGAAACTACTCAGAGCAGTATAAAAACTGGTGAAAAAATCAGGCCGATAAATGTAATCATGACGCCTAGGGATAAACGGAAGAGAAGGGAACAGCAACACCAGACAAATTTTAAACAGCAAGTAGAACAGGTGCACCAAGTACAACAGGTACAACAGACACACCGCACCGAGTCAAAAGTAACTAAACAGCTGCCTTACCACTTGTTAAATGATACACCGGATTTTTCTGTATCTGAGCAAACAAATTGGGTGAATCAGCAATCAGAAACTTTGCAATTAACATTAAACCATTTTAGTATTAGAGCATCTGTGGTTGGAGCCACACAAGGTCCGTCAGTTACCAGATTTGAAATTCAACCGGAACCAGGTGTAAAAGTAAGCAAAATCAAAAATTTAAGTGATGATATTAAATTGAATCTTGCCGCTAAAGATATACGAATGGAAGCACCAATTCCCGGAAAAAACACAATAGGGATTGAGGTGCCAAATGATGTTGCCCAACCAGTCTTTTTACAAAAAATGCTGGAATCCCGCACTTTTCAGGATCCAGCGTCTCCGTTAACTGTTGCATTAGGAGCGGATATTGAAGGAAGACCAATTGTAACTGATTTACAGAAAATGCCACACGGACTTATTGCAGGTGCAACCGGATCAGGGAAAAGTGTTTGTATCAATACAATACTTGTTAGTTTATTATATAAAGCTAATCATGAGGATGTTAAATTCCTGTTAATAGACCCGAAAATGGTTGAACTTACGCCATACAATGATATACCGCATTTAGTGGCGCCAGTTATTACAGACGTAAAAGCGGCTACTTCTGCATTAAAGTGGGCTGTAAATGAGATGGAAAACAGATACCAGAAATTTGTAAAAGAAACCGTCAGGGATTTATCAAAATATAATGAGAAAATGGAAAAAATGAATCGTTATGAAGATAAATTACCTTACCTTGTTATTGTTATTGATGAATTGGCAGATTTAATGATGACATCACCGCAGGATGTAGAGGATGCGATATGCCGTATTGCTCAAAAAGCAAGGGCATGTGGCATTCACTTATTAATCGCAACCCAAAGACCGTCCGTGGATGTGATCACTGGTCTTATTAAAGCAAATGTCCCTACAAGAATTGCCTTTAGTGTCTCTTCACAGGTGGACTCAAGGACTATACTGGATAGTGCAGGCGCGGAGAAATTATTAGGGAAAGGTGATATGCTGTTTGTTGAGAATGGTTCAGGTGATATGAAAAGAATTCAGGGTGCATTTGTTTCGGATGAAGAAATTGAACGTATTACACACTACGTAAAACAAATGGCAGAACCGAATTATTTATTTGAACAGGAACAATTAATTGAACAGGTTAACTCTTCTTCAGAAGTTGATGAACTTTATGATGAAGCGATAGATTTTGTATTAGAATACAATGGTGCTAGTGCTTCATTATTACAAAGACGGTTTAAAATTGGCTATAATCGAGCAGCCCGGCTGATAGATTCCATGGAGCAGGATGGAATTATTTCGGGGCAGAATGGAAGTAAACAAAGGGAAATATTAATTAACAGACATGATCTGGATAATCTGTATTCTTAGCAGTAAGGTGGCTGAAAAAGAGTGAGGCAAGAGCACAGCTATCAACTTGATTGGTGAGCAGGGTCTATTTGCACTTGTCGGTTCCCGAATATTGCTTTATGATAGACAGAGGAATTTTTATAAATTAAGAATGAATACACATTAATTGATAATAGTAAAAGTAACAATTGTTTTAGTTATAAAGAAGTTTTTCTAATAAATGAACATATATGGGTGTTTATGAATAGAATGACATAACAGTTTTCGGGTAGAATTTTATTAATATTATAATTATGCAGGCTTTGGTTTTAGAGATAGATCGTTCAGGAATGACGAAAATATTTATGACGAGATTTTGGAGGTTCATTTTATGAAAGTTTACCATTTCATTGGTATTAAAGGAACTGGTATGAGTGCATTAGCTCAAATTCTTGCTGATACAGGAATGAATGTGCAAGGATCAGATATAGATAAATACATTTTTACACAACAGGCTCTGGAAGAGAAGAATATCCCCATTATGCCTTTTTCAAAAAATAACATAACAGAAGATTTGATTATTATAGCAGGTAATGCATTTAAAGAAGATCATGAGGAAATTATAGAAGCGAAAAGACTTGGCTTGCCTTTCTACCGGTACCATGAATTCTTAGGAGAATGGTTAACAAGGTATACAAGTATTGCCGTAACAGGTGCTCACGGAAAAACTTCGACAACGGGATTATTAGCTCATGTATTAGATCAAACCTTCCCGATTTCATACTTAATTGGTGATGGGACAGGTTGTGGAAAGGTTGATAGTCAATACTTCGTTTTTGAAGCATGTGAATACCGGAGACACTTTTTAGCCTATCATCCGGACTATGCCATTATGACGAATATTGATTTTGATCACCCGGATTATTTTGCGGATATTAATGATGTTTATTCATCATTCCAGGAAATGGCAGATAACGTCAAAAAGGGTATTGTAGCTTGTGGTGATGATGAATATTTGCAATCAATCCAGGCAAAAGTACCAGTAGTTTATTATGGCTTAAATGAGAACAATGATTTTCAGGCAAAAAATATAAGAGTTGAAAATGAAAAAACTACCTTTGATGTTCATGTTCGGAATGATTACTATGATACTTTCCAAATTAATGGATTTGGAACCCATAATATCCTGAATGCTCTAGCTGTTATTGCAATATGTCAGTATGAAGACATGAATCCGGAAGATATTAAGAAAATGGCCACATTCCAGGGTGTAAAGAGAAGATTTACGGAAAAGAAATACAATGACCAGATATTAATTGATGATTATGCGCACCATCCTAAAGAGATTGAAGCAACAATTGAAGCTGCAAGTAAGAAATATCCAGATAAAGATATTGTAGCTATTTTTCAACCCCATACGTATTCTAGGACAAAAACTTTCTTAAATGAATTCGGTCAGTCTCTTTCACAAGCAGATTTCGTATACTTATGTGATATCTTTGGATCTGCCCGGGAAAAAGAATCCGATTTGACTATTAATGATTTACAAGTTCTCATTAGTGAAAGTGAAATATTAGATTTACAAAAGATTGATGTATTAAAGGAACACAAAGATAGTGTGCTGGTGTTTATGGGCGCAGGAGATATCCAGAAATACCAAAAAGCATATGAAGAAGTTTTGAATTAATTCAGAGTAAAAAAAGGAAAAAGACCACTTCTTGTTGAATTACTGTAAAGAAGGAAGTTTTTTTCCTTCTTTACTTTTATTGTTTAGATTTGGTAAATTAGGGTATACCATAACTATAATCCATTACTATATTACGATACTACATAATGAGGAGTGAAATCGTCGTGGAAATTTTAGCATACTTGGCAGCAATCATTGCAGCACTTGCTTTTGCAGTATTAGTAGTTTATCTAGTGAAAGTATTAAAAGAAACTCAGCGAACTATGTCTAATGTTGCCGATACATTAGAAGGATTAGAGAAACAGATGGAGGGAATTACATTAGAAACAACCGCTCTGCTTCATAAAACGAATAAATTAGCGGATGACATTAATGATAAAACAACCCGATTAAATACTCTTGTTGATGGAGTGAAAAATGTTGGAGACAGTGTAAAGAATTTTTCCCAATCTATTAAAACTGTTTCCCAATCAGTACACAGGGTAGCAGAAGAGAATAAAGAAACAACAGCACAAGCGATAAAATGGAGTACCGTCGTAATGGAAATGTTTAAGAAAAATAAAAATAAATAATTAATTGGAGGAATGGGAAATGACTAATCAACAAAACCAAAACCAGCATAATAATGACGAAAACCAAAATATTAACAGTAAGGACTTTTTAATCGGTTCACTTATTGGCGGGATTGTAGGTGCATCTTTAGCTTTAATTTTTGCTCCTAAATCAGGAAAAGAACTCCGCTATGATATTAACCAGGGAGCTAATTATGTAAAAGACCGTGCGAATGAATGGAAAGATGTAGCTTATGAAAAAGGTACGGAATGGACAGGGTATGCGAAAGAACAATCAAATCAGCTTGGACAGGTAGTTTCAGAAAAATCCCAAAATTTAACGAATAAATTAAAAGACACAAAAACAACAATTCAAGACAAAATGAAAGGTCAGCAAGACCCGGAGGAAGCAGCAGAGGAAGTTGCTAAAGCAATTGATGAAGCTGCAAAATCGTTTGACGAAACCAATGACGACAATGTTACGAATATCTAATTTAAAAAACTGCCCGAGTAACATGGGCAGTTTTTCCATCTCCGTTAACCTGCAGTTATGGAGGGTTCTCATTTTATAAAAAGGTGGTATTTGTATGATTAAAGATATTAATGATATTACAGAATTCCAGCAAATTGAGCAGCAAAAAGACACTTTTACCTTATTAAAACACAGCTTAACCTGTCCGATTAGTGCTGCAGCTAATCAGGCATTTGAAAACTACAGTAAAAATTCAGATAAGCAATTATATCGTTTAAAAGTCCAAACTTCACGGGAGCTTTCAAATTACGTTGCCAAGAAATATGATATAAAGCATGAGTCTCCCCAGGTTTTGAAGATTGAGAGCAATAAAGTGACATGGGATGCCTCACATTATGATATTACCGAAGACTCACTCCATGATAACCTTTAACTTTCTATGGATATAGTAACCTTATCTCCAGGTTTTAACTGATCAAAGAATGAAACAGGTTCACTGTTTTTTAACATGGTGACCTTACCTTTTACCTTTGATAAATCTAATGAGATAAACCGGAATATGTCCTGAAAAATAAACGGTTCGTTCTTTAGTTTCTTTATTTGTAATTTATCCTGGTCATTGATTGTTTCATCTTGTTCTAATTTTTCCCCGTTTCGGAAAATCTGGACTAAAGGTTTCGATATTTTTAATGGTTTTCCATTGTATATAATATCTATAGACGTATCAAAGGACATTTGAAGTTTTTCACTTAAATCCTGTACTTTTGGCTTGGTTTCATTGATGATTTCCAGCCGATCCCCATCCTTTAGTAAATATTGTGAAGAAACATCCTTCCCGTTTGCGACGATTCTTTTACTGTACTCATTCATGCTTATCTTCTGATCATCAATCCAGACAGTGAATGTCTGGTCCATTTTGTCAAATTGACTCAATTCACTAATTTTTATCCTGTGATCATAATTAATTTTGTCGCCATCCTTTAATACATAACCTGGATCAACTTGTTTACCATTTACCGTTATAACCTGTTGTATTGTATACGGTTCTCCTTCGATGTAAATGGTCATTTCCTTTATAGCTCCAATAAATTCGCCAACAGTCATTTCAGGGCTTTTCCCGTCGTCCCCTCGTAACACTTCTAATGTATCCCCGTTTTGGATGGAGGAATCCACTGTTGCTTTTTCTCCATTAATTAAAATCGCTGGAGTCTTCCCAAAACTACCGGGTATTGTAACATCTTTGCCATTATATGTGACAATATAGGCCATCCCCGGTCGACCGTACAGCTTTTGGATATTGACGCCCGCAGCAAGCAGAGCATCGGCAATCGTTAATTGTTTCATTTCAAATAATCGAACCAACCTGTCATTCACAGTAACACTAATGTAGTGGACCGGATTCTGTTTTGCTGCGATGGCAATTCCAATTGGTGTAATGAATTCCGGACCGACAGGCATATCTGTATTAGGTTGCAAAAGTTGTATCGCTTCAACTCCGCGAATTGCAACACGATTTACCGGTAGTTTTAACTTGACAGCTAATCGCTTGGCTAACTCAGGTGTCTGGCTCCCTCCGCCAACAAGCATAACAGCTTTAGGAGTCTTCCCGTTTAATAACATAATTTCTTCTGCAATGGCTGATGCTAAATTATCAACGGAAGGCAAAACAGCTTCCACTAATTCTTCGTACGTCACTTCTTGTTCAAAACCTAAAATATCTTCAACCATCGCTGTTTTATTCAAGGTAATTTCTTTTTTGAATTTCTCAGCCAGATTGAAATCCAATAAATAATGATCACTGATAGCTTCTGTTATTTCATCACCTGCCTTAGGTACCATACCATACGCAGTGACCGTACCCTCTGAGGTTATAGCAATATCGCTTGTACCTGCTCCTATATCCACTAATGCAACATTCAATCTCCTCATGGAAGGCGGGATGAGGACATGAATGGCTGCAATTGGCTCTAAAGTTAAAGCTTCCAGTTGCAAACCTGCACGATTTAGGGCTGACAGTAATGATTCCACTACTATTTTTGGAAGGAAAGTAGCTATGATTTCTGCATTTGCTTCGATTCCCTGCTGATCAATTAATGATCCGATGACTTCACCGTCAAGCGTATAATTTAAAACAGAATAGCCGACACAATAATAATGAGAACTTTTTTCTGTGTTTTCTTCTTGTGCCAGATTGTATTGAGCTTTTTGTACAGCTTCCAGCTCTAAATATAAGATGTCTTCCTCATTCATTAGTGGTTGCTTTTCAATGTTTTTCGATGTTTGGATTCTTTTCGTTTTTAGCGCTCTACCTGCAGCTGCAACACAAACTCTCTCTAAAGTGATGTCGTGTTTTTGTTCTAAATGAAGTTTTACCCGCTCAATGACTTTAGAAACGGAAACGACATCATGGATTTGTCCATCAAGCATGGAACGTTCCTCATGTTCTACAACATAATAATCTATTACTTTATATTTCTTTTCTTCTTTATCTAACAATAATCCGACGACAGATCTTGTGCCGATATCAAGTGCAAACATTTGTTCAGACATAGTCGAATTCCTCTCTAAATTATAAATATTTTTAATTTTCTATAAAATATTAAAACTAACTGGTGACAAGACGATAAATTTTAGCTATAATTATCCCTAATATTATATAGAAAGTATACCACTTTTGAGTAATTTAAAATAGGGTAGGGGGATTTTATAATGAGTAATGAACAATTGGATCAGCTTCGCGAAAAGCTTGACCAGATAAATTTAGAGATTTTAGAATTAATTAACAAACGTGCAGAGTTGGTAAAAGAAACTGGTCAAGTAAAAGAAAAGCAAGGGGCTAATCGTAGCTATGATCCTGTTAGAGAACGTGATATGCTAAATCTGATCACGAAAAACAATAATGGTCCATTTGAGAATTCTACAATTGTTCATTTGTTCAAAGAAATTTTCAAAGCAGGTCTTGAATTACAAGAAGACGATCATTCAAAAGCATTACTGGTATCCCGTAAGAAAAAAGCGGAAGATACAGTTATTAATATAAACGGAGATAAATTTGGTGATGGTAATCAGCACTTCATCTTTGGTCCGTGTGCTGTGGAAAGCTATGAGCAAGTAGCAGAAGTTGCTGCTGCAATTAAGAAAGAGGGATTAAAGTTAATTCGTGGCGGGGCGTTCAAACCTAGAACATCACCTTATGATTTCCAGGGATTAGGATTTGAAGGTTTGGAGATTTTAAAGCGTGTATCTGACGAATATGGCTTAGCGGTAGTAAGTGAGATTGTCAACCCGGCACATATCGAAGAAGCTATCAATTATATTGATGTAATTCAGATTGGTGCAAGAAATATGCAGAACTTTGAATTACTTAAGGCTGCTGGAGAGACGAACAAACCCGTATTATTGAAACGTGGTATGTCTGCAACAATTTCTGATTTTATCAATGCTGCAGAATATATTAACTCCAAAGGTAATGGTCAAATTATCCTTTGTGAGCGTGGTATCAGAACATATGAAAAAGCTACGAGAAATACATTGGATATTACGGCAGTGCCAATCTTAAAACAAGAAACTCATTTACCGGTAATGGTGGATGTGACACACTCAACTGGAAGAAGAGATCTATTATTGCCTGCTGCTAAAGCTGCTTTAGCAATAGGTGCGGATGGTGTAATGGCAGAAGTACACCCGGATCCAGCTGTTGCATTATCAGATTCCGCTCAACAAATGGACATTCCGACATTCCATAACTTTATGGATGAGTTATTAAAAAGGAATAATCCTGTATTAAATAAATAATGGAAATATCTGCCCCTTGCATAAAATGCAGGGGCGTTTTTCGTTTTTCTACCAGTTAATATGACCAAAATCATTAAATTATGAAAAAAATAAGAAATTTAATGGTTAAAATGTTAAAAGAATTGCGATTTTTGTTATAATAATAATGATGTACATATTTACAAATTGAGTTCTAAAAAATCGTAATGGATGCTGAACAAAATAAACTATTTGATTGAAATAATAGATGGAGGTTTTAATAATGAATATAACAATTTATGATGTAGCAAGGGAAGCAAACGTATCGATGGCAACTGTTTCCCGTGTAGTGAACGGAAACCCAAATGTGAAGCCTGCTACACGCAAGAAAGTATTAAATACCATTGAACGTCTTGGATACCGTCCCAACGCTGTTGCAAGAGGTTTAGCTAGCAAGAAAACAACTACCGTAGGAGTAATCATTCCTGATATATCGAGCATCTTTTTTTCTGAATTAGCCAGAGGGATAGATGATATTGCGACAATGTACAAATATAATATTATCTTAAGTAACTCTGACCAGAATAAGGAAAAAGAATTGCGGTTAATTAACACAATGTTTGAAAAGCAAGTGGATGGTTTAATATATATGGGGGCAAGTATAACAGAAGAACACGTTCAACAATTAAAAACATCACCTGTTCCTGTTGCTCTTGCAGCAACGATTGACCCATCAGAAACCATTCCTTCAGTAAATATTGATTATGAACAAGCTGCTTATGAAGCAACTAATTTCTTAATTGATAATGGAACAAAGCAGCCCCTTTATGTGACAGGCGAAGAGGATTCTGCTGTTAATGAAAAGAAATATCAAGGTTATGTCCGTGCAATTGAAGATTCGAACGGAACCGTTAATGAAGATTACATCATTAATGTAGACTTTTCTTATGAATCTGGTATCGATGCTGCAAATCAAATCTTGGAAATGGATAATTATCCTAAAGCTGTTTTCGCTGCAACTGATGAACTCGCACTTGGTGTTATCCACGGATTGCAGGATAAAGGTGTGAAAGTTCCGGAAGATGTAGAAGTGTTCGGTTTTGATAATACACGTTTAGCCACAATGGTTCGTCCAACACTAACGACAGTGGTACAACCAATGTATGATATCGGTGCTGTAGCGATGCGTCTGCTTACTAAATTTATGAATAAAGAAAACGTTGAAGAGAAAAATGTCGTTTTACCACATCAAATTGTAAAAAGAAACTCAACAAAACAGAAATAGTGCCGATAATGTAATTGTAGGGTATTTTACCTATAAGAATGTGAATGTTTTTCATACATTAGGGAGAGAGAACAGATGAAGAAGAGAGATATATTTACTCCAATCGGTATAACAGTTGGGTTTATTATGATCATGTTTGGTATTATTTCCAGTGGTGGTATGGGAGGATTTGTCGGCTTTTTACAACTGTCTTCTATTTTGATTGTAATTGGGGGCTTAGCTGCAGCACTCCTCGTTAACTTTAATTTACAGCAAATAAAATCTATGAAAGATGTCTTTCAGGAGGCTTTTAAGAAAAGTGAAAATGATTTACCTCAATTAATAGCTCTATTTGAGAGGTTGTCAGAAAGAGCTAGACGTGAAGGGCTTCTCGCACTGGAGAATGAATTAGAAGATGTGGAAGATCCTTTTATAAAAAAAGGTGTGCTTCTCGCGATTGATGGAATAGAACCTGAAGTGATCAATGATATTATGAATGCTGAAATTGAAGCAATGGAAGACCGACATTACCGAGGTAGGCAAATTTTGGAGAAAGCTGGAGAATATGCACCAGCATGGGGGATGGTTGGTACATTAATTGGTTTAATATTGATGTTACGTAACCTGGAGGATCCTGAAACACTCGGACCGAGTATGGCAGTAGCTCTCTTAACAACCTTTTATGGCTCTGTTTTAGCTAATTTAGTATTTATTCCTATGGCTGGAAAACTGGAATCAAAAACTAGTGAAGAAATTTTTATGAAGCAGGTAATTATTGAAGGGGTTATAGGTGTACAATCTGGCCAAAACCCTCGAATATTAAAAGAAAAACTAAGTGCTTTCTTATCTGATAAAATGAAAACGAGACGCGAGGAAGACCAGGAAGAAATTCTGGAGGAAACTTTGAATGAAGCGTAGAAGGATTAAACAGCGTTCAGAGTCCAAAGGTGCACCGAAGTGGATGGTAACATATTCAGATATGATAACCCTTATTCTCGTTTTTTTTATTCTTCTCTTTACGATGTCACAAATTGACGCAGAGAAATTTAAAGAAGTGGCAGTGGCACTGAGAAGCAGTAATATTTTTGATTCTATGCCTGCTATTATGGAAGAGCAGACGATTACAGATGACCATGCAACAGATGTGACAAAAAATGAAAATAACCAGGATCCGTCAGATAGTCTGGAAGAAATCATTACAGACACTGTTCCATCCAATAATGATGTCATAAGAGAAGATAAGGACACATTAGATCAACTGTTAGCAGAAGTGGAAACATATCTTAAGGAAAATAACTTAAATAATGTTATATCGGCTACAAGGACAGATCAGGGGGTAGTGCTTGTCCTGCAGGAAAATGTGTTATTTGATTCAGGAGAAGCAGAGGTACTGGACCCTGCTAAGCCATTTTTAGATAAGGTAAGTACATTGCTTTCCAATATCTCAAACCAGGTAAGAGTAGAAGGTCATACTGACAACCGGCCGATCTCAAATTTCCGCTTTCCATCCAATTGGGAATTGTCCGGAGCTAGAGCAAGTAGTGTGATTCGGTACATTTTGGAAACAAATGAATTTGATCAGTCCCGCTTTATTGCTGCAGGGTTTGGAGATACTAGACCAGTAGCACCCAACAATTCGATAGAGAATTGGAGTAAAAATAGAAGAGTAGAGATTGTTATATTAGAAGAAAGTGAAACGTAAAGTGCTGATTCTTTTTTAAGATTCAGCACTTTTTTTTGCGATTTTTGTGAATCTTAAAACCTGTTCAAGCATTTCCTTATTAGTATTCGTAATTTCACTTCTACGGGGAATTGGATGATATGTATTAATAGGATCTTCCCAAAACTGTGGCAGCATTAGTGGAGCCTCAGGTTGCCAATTTCGATGCCATAAAGAATTAATTTCCCCTGAAAAAGGCTCATTATTGTTCATAATATGCCACAGTTGTGCCCAAGCTCTTGGGACTACTCTCCATATATCATAACCGCCTCCGCCCAAGGCCACCCATTTCCCATAACAGTATTGATGAGCTAATTGATGAATCTTTTTAGGTATTTCTTCAAAAATCTTAATAGAACAGTGCATATGGGTTAATGGATCTAAAAAATGGCTGTCTGCTCCATGTTGACTGACAATAATATCTGGCTGAAAAAACTCACAGATTTCATCAATGGCATTGTGGAATGTCTTTAAAAAAGAATCATCCTCTGTAAAAGCATCAAAGGGAAAATTAAAGCTGTAACCGAATCCTTTCTTTATCCCTCTCTCGTTTATTTTTCCTGTCCCCGGGTATAAGTATCTCCCTGTTTCATGAAATGAAACAGTACAAACTTCGGGATCATCATAAAAACAGTGCTGGACTCCATCGCCGTGGTGTGCATCAGTATCTATGTATAACACTTTCCAATTGTAATTTTTCCGCAAAAATTTTATCGCAATAGCAATGTCATTAAAGATACAAAAACCTGCAGCATGGTTAGGAAAACCGTGATGGAGTCCCCCTCCAAGATTTAATGCATGTGTGACTTTATTGTTAGCGACAAGCTCACAAGCTTTTACCGATCCTTCCACGAGTGACTTTGATGCTTTATACATTCCTTCAAAACCGGGTGTATCTGCTGTACCTATTCCATATTTCTCATAATTTCCAGTAGGATGTTTTTCACTGGCTTTTTTCACAATTTCCACATACTCTGGTGTGTGGATCAGTTCAAGTATTGAATCACTGATAGATTCAGGTGCCTCTATGCTTGTTGGCGAAAGTGCACCATGTGCTTCTAGTAAATCTTTTGTTAATAAGATTCTTTTCTGATTAAATGGATGATTATGATGGAAGGAATAGTTTAAAAACTTGTCTGAATAAACAAAAGCTGTTTTACATAAACTCATCATCTTCCTCCCTAATTGGATACATTATCTCATATTCTGTTTGTTCAAAATCTTGTAATATAGCAAGTGGGTTCATCGTTTGAATTCTAAACACGAGGACTTTCCACTCCTCATTGCCAGGAGAAGGATAAGTATAAACTGAAACAATCTTAATTTTCCGTTTGGAAAAGTAACTGCTGACTTCTGATAGGACGCCGACCCTGTCAGGGACTTTGATTTCTATCTGGGTACTTGGACTATGAGTGCCAGTAAGCTGAATAAAAGTATGCAGCATATCTTTTTCTGTTACTATTCCGACCAGTTTCATATTATAGACGACTGGGATGCAAGCAATTTCGTTTTCATAAAAAATTGGAGCAATATCTTCGAAATATTCGTGGGGATGTGTAGTAATTACAGGGCTTGTCATAATACTTCCGATTGATTGGTTTAACAAACTTTGGTCTACCCGTTTATCAAGAACAGAGGGGCTTGCATCACGGACATCCCTGTCAGATACTATCCCTATTACATGACTGGATTCATTTATAATCGGTATATGACGGATATGATGTTGTTTTAATAAGGTAATAGCATCAGCAATACTGTTATCTTTCTGTAATGCAATAACTTTTCTTTTCATTATTTCTTTTACCAGCATATGTGATAACTCCTAACATTACTTAATCATTTAAAAATCGTAACTTATCAAAGAGCTGTCGATCTTCTTCACTAACGTTTTTCCCTATTCTAACCATTAGACAGTTAGCGGGATGGGCCATAATCTCGGGATCATTGGTCGGTTCGGGATGCAATCCTCCTGCATTCATCATTTTCTCCATGATTTTTCGATAATCCCATACACTTAGTTTTGTTTCATTTATATCCCAATGCCAGTAATACTCTGTTGATATAATGATATAATTCTCCATAAAAGGATCACTTACCGAAAGTTCAATCAATTTTGAACCCAAATGTAATCCGCGATATTCTTTAGCAATCTCAATCGCACCTAATTCAATTAGATTCTCCATTTTAAAAGTTGACCATCTTTCAATTGGGTCAGGATGTAAGTAAGTAACATAGCCAATAATAGTCTCATTGTGCAAAGCAATGAAGATCCTTCCTTCTTCAAGGGCGGCGATTTCTTTAAGTGCTTCTAATTGCTTTAATGGGGGGCGGAAGGCATGTAATTGATCATGCATCACTAGCGTTTCAAGCTGTTCAGGCGGAACAGGCCCAGTTAGTAAAATGCTCCCTATTGTAGTATCTGCTTTTTTAGATAGCGCTTTCTTTTTGTGAAACAATCGTCTTATCACCTCACTTTCTTTTAGTATACAACAAGCTGTAACGAAAAGAAAAGGAAGACCACATGTTGATAGAGGTCTTCCTTGATTGTTAAGAGTCATTACCATCAGAATTATTGTCAGGTTTCTTTTCTGTTTCCGATTCTTCCTCAGGTTCCTGATCCGTATCATTATTCGTGTTTTCCTGGTCATTCGTATTTCCGTTATTCCCATTATTACTATTGTTGTTTTCGCCATTACTGTTATTACCGTTACTGCCGTTATCCTGATTGATTTGATCTTCATTTTCCGGGGAGCTTGTCTCATCAGAATCTTCTTCATTTGTTTCTTCATCTTCATCCGAGAAGTCTCCAACGATAACCTTATTGGAAGCGGCAGATTCATTACCATAGTAATCAACTGATTTTACGATATATACCGCATTTTGGTTAGGGACAGTAAAGCTGAGTTCAGCTGTACTGCCTATTCGTTGGAAATTTCCGTCTTCAGGATTACTAGCACGGTAAATTCTGTACCCAACCACATCCGGACTTCCGGATTTCGACCAATTTAATGTTTGATTCGAAATATTCACACCGCCAGGAGGCGTAGGGTCTGCACCATCATTATTCATCGCACTGTTGTTACTATTGGAGAACTGAATTTTTAACCATCCGCCAGATGCGTTAAAAGGAATTAGCTGTCTGATATTGCTTAACCGGTCATATCCCATGTCTGACAACCATTCCGGATTGAAGATATAGCCATCACCTTCCGTGAATTCTGCTGGGGTGTTCTCTCCAGCAAGAAGTGCGTTATCACCAACCATTACATAATTGTCCCGTAATAAGCTGTAGTCCTGCTTAGTTGGAACAAAGTTAGCGTTATATATATCTGATCTTACCAGACCGAGCTGACTGCACTCTTCAGACGGCAGCAAGCCAGATGTAGCACAATAACTTCTGGAAACAATACCGCCTGGCTGCTGGAATGGTTGAGAAGGTGCTAACAATTCAGGTCTGATCTCTGTTGCTGCATTGACAAGCTGTGCCCAATAAACATTGTTTCTTGTACTGTAGCCTTGATCCAATGTCTGGTTATAGTCATAACCCATCCAGCTGCCTAAAGTTACGTTTGGATTTGTTGCAACGAACCAGGTATCACGCCAATCATTGGATGTACCAGTTTTTCCAGCCCAATCTACACTTGGATTATTTAAAGCAGAGCGTGCTGCTGTTCCTGTCCCTGTCGTTAACACATCACGCATCATGTCGATTGTTAAATAACTTGTTTGGGGGCTAAACACTTCTACAGGTTTTGATTCGTGCTGGTAAATAACTTCTCCATCTTTTGTTTCAATTTTCTCAATCATATACCCGTCGACGAAATTACCGCCATTACCAAACGTAGCATAAGCGTTAGTATTTTCCTCAACTGTTACGCCGTATAGTGTACTTCCAAGTGTTATCGACATATTCTCATAATCACTTGCACCATCTTCGTGTGATAGTGCTTCAAATCCCATTTTTTCTAAATACTTCTCTACAGGATTCTGGTCTATTATTTTCGAATAAACTTGGAGTGCGGAAATATTATGAGATTTATATAATGCTTCTCTTACTGAGACAAGCCCGTAGTATCTGCCAGGAACATAATTATTAGGAGGCTTATTGTATCCTCTGAATGAAGTAGCGACATCAGCTACTACCGAACCTGGCTGTACGACACCTAAATCCATTGCAGGTGCATAAGCGACGAGCGGCTTCATTGTACTACCATTAGGTCTCCGGACATCTGTAGCATGGTTTTTTTGTGAAACAGAGAAATCTCTTCCCCCGACAAAGCTAAGTATTTTCCCTGTACTGTTTTCGATTAATACACTGCCTACTTGTACCGGCTGATTCCCAAGCGGCACTTCCTGGCCTGTTTCAGGGTCAACAACCATGATAGGAGTATTATTTCGTTCGTTTCTTGCCGGCTTCTCTACACCATAATTGCTATATTCTTTTGATACTTTCTGGAAAACATCATATAATTCCTTGTCGATTGTCGAGTGGATTCTCAGACCACTGCTCGCCAATTCCCTTTCTGCTCTTATTTCGTATTCTTCCAGCAGAATGGAGCTGTTCTCAAGGTCTTCTAAAGTATAACCATCTTTTTCGGCTAGTGACTCAACTAAAATATCTGTTGCTCTTTTCTTTAATTCATTAACTAAGTAAGGATATTCCTCTAAAACGGATTCTTCCGGTGATTTAAAATCTGCCACAATATCATAATTCAGTGCTTCGTTATATTCTGTTTCCGTAATATAACCAGCCTCTAACATTCTGCTTAGCACTGAGTTCATTCTTTCCACCCCTGGCTGCAGTCCTTCTTCATCCTTTAGGCCTCCACCATTTAAAAAAGGTGTGTAATAGGAAGGACTTTGGGGTAAACCAGCAATATAGGCGGATTGCGCTAAGTTAAGATCACTTGCATTCACACCAAAGATCCCCTGGGCTGCTGTTTGAACACCCGCAATGTTCTGCCCGGATGAATTACGTCCGAATGGTACGATATTCAAGTAGGCTTCTAGAATTTCATCTTTTTCAAAAAACTGTTCCAGTCTCATTGCAAGAAGGATTTCTTTTGCTTTTCGTTCAAATGATACTTCATTTGTCAAGATTTGATTTTTAATAATTTGCTGTGTAAGTGTACTACCACCAGTTTTGGTCGCTGAATTAGTAACTTCCTGGAAAACCGCACGCAAAATAGCTTTTGGAACGATCCCGTTATGTGTTTCAAAATACTCGTCTTCTGTTGCAATGACAGCATTTTGCACATAATTGCTAACCTGATCTAATGATGTCTCATCACGTAATAGATCTGTACTGACTTCTGATAAGAACTGGTTATTGGCAAAATAAAACTCGGATGTTTCTTCATAATTATAAATTGCAGAAGTCATTTCATCTTTTGTCTGGATTTGCTCGTCATCTACTAAAGACGCAAAGTATCCAGCACCAAGGCCACCAACAAAAAATACTCCTATAATGCCGATCGTAATAAATAATAATGTTATATTCCATATAATATGATATCCAATTCTGGATGTTTTCTGTATTGTCTGCTTCTTCCAAGCTGTATGAATAAATTCCCGGCATTTTTGCAAGAATTCTTTTATTTTCATTAATAAAACCCTCCATTTCCCCAATAGATATTATACCACAGCAGTCAACAAATGGATTATATTTCTGAAGTATATGAAAGATGTTACTTAAAAATTAATTGCATTAATTAATGATATATGTTAATAATGTATTAATAACAGCATAGGAAAATGCGTTGAACGATTGAAGTAATGACATGATTCCCTTTTACAGAGAACTGGTGGTTGGTGGAAACCAGTATACAATCATGGAATGAATTACGATCGGGAGTATCTTCATTTTTATGGAGACGGTGTTGGTGCATCGTTAATTCCTCAAGTGGCAATGTGTATTCATTGCAACAAGGGTGGTACCGCGAGTAATCTCGTCCCTTATCAGGGAGGAGTTTTTTTGTGTTTAACAAATGTAAAAATTTCACAGGGAAATTAAATGGAATTATGAAAATTATTGTTTTGAAAAAGGAGAGATTATCATGCATATTTTGGATGATTTAGCACAACGTGATTTGATACAACAAACGACAGATGATGATGGATTGCGCAAGCATCTCGAAGAAAATGTAGTAACACTTTATTGCGGTTTCGATCCAACTGCGGACAGCCTTCATATTGGTCACTTGTTACCAGTCCTAATGTTAAAAAGGTTTCAAAAAGCAGGTCACAGACCAATAGCATTAATTGGCGGAGGAACCGGAATGATTGGAGATCCAAGTGGCCGTTCAACGGAGAGATCACTAAATAGTGCAGATGTAGTAAAAGGATACAGTGACAGTATAAAAAATCAACTGGCGCACATTCTCCATTTCGATGATAGTAAAAATGGTGCTGTAGCTAGAAATAATCATGAATGGTTATCTAGCCTTACAATTATTGATTTTCTGCGTGACGTCGGAAAACATTTCAGTATTAATTACATGCTGGCAAAAGATTCTGTGGAATCACGATTGGAAAATGGGATTTCTTTCACAGAATTCACTTACATGATCCTGCAGTCTTACGATTTTATGAATTTATACGAAAAAGAAAATTGTACATTACAAATTGGTGGAAGTGATCAGTGGGGGAATATTACAGCGGGGATGGAATTGATCCGCCGTACCAGATCAGAAAAAAGTGAAGCAGAGGCTGAAGTCTTCGGTTTAACCGTTCCACTAATTACAAAAAGTGATGGAACGAAATTTGGTAAGACGGCAGGCGGTGCGGTTTGGCTTGATCCAGTGAAAACTACTCCATATGAATTTTACCAGTTCTGGATTAATACAGATGACCGTGATGTCATTCGATTTATAAAGTATTTTACATTTTTGGAAATGGAAGAAATTAATGCACTGGAGAAAGAGCTGGAAAGTGCACCGGAAAAACGTGTCGCCCATCGCCGCTTAGCAGAAGAAATGACGAAGCTTGTTCACGGAGAGGATGCATTGCAGCAGGCAGAGAAAATTACTGAAGCATTGTTTAGCGGAGATTTAAAGAGTTTAAATGCTGCTGAAATCGAGCAGGGATTTAAGGATGTGCCTTCTACAGTGGTTGAAGAAAAAAATATAGCTCTCGTAGATTTACTGGTGAATGCAGGAATCTCTCCTTCCAAACGCCAGGCACGGGAAGATATTAAAAATGGAGCTGTATATATTAATGGTGAAAGAAACACAGAAATCAATTATCAGATGCAGGAGACTGACAGGGTGGAAGACAAATTTACTATTATCCGCCGTGGTAAGAAAAAATACTATCTAATCCGTTATAATTAATAGCTATAGAACATAAGGTAAAGCAACACAAGTGTGAGCCTGCGGGATATAAGTAAGCTGAAATCTCGCAGGAAACTTGTCAGCTGCTGCTTTACTCATATTTCCAATTTGTATCATTTGTTATATGAATCATTTTGCTGCACAAACCAGAAGCAAAAAATAATGGCAATGATCACGATAAGAAAAGGTGCGTAAAAGTGTATAAACTGCTCCATTAGTATCCTCCAATCTTTCATATGCTTTTTTAACTATTCCACTGAAGAACTTCTGCAATTTTATTTAGCTTTTCCCTGAACATATTCTTTATTGAATAAAAATAATTTTAGTATTAAATAAAGCGAAGGAATTAACAAACAAAGTCCTGCGATAAATGCAATGATTAAGGCAATAGCCATTGCTTCACTCGTAAAACCTTCTGTCACAGTTAAGTGTGGATAAAGCAAATAAGGATAATGCGACACACCATATGCAAAGAAAGCAACTAAAAACTGGAAGACCAAAACAGTAAAAGCAACTCCATATTTTTTTCTCACCCAGATAAGCCTTAAGGTAATAAGGAATAGTGCAAAAGAGATAACAAATAACCACCAGACGTCAAGCAGTCTGTTATAGTGAATGGGATTATGGAGTCTTAACTCAACGATAATACCCAGCGCTGTGATAATTGCTGGTAATGCCCAGCTTAGAGCATATTTGCGCATTAATTCGGCAGCGTTCTTATCCTCTGCTTTATTTGCATACCATGTTAAAAATACGGCCGAAATGTAGAGCACGCTTGTCAGACTCAAAATCACAATACTCCATGTCAAAGGGCTCGCAAATAATGCGAAGTAGTTTAAAATAATTCTTGTATCCTCTATATAAATAAATCCACCTTCCGATATGGTCAGAACGATGGATAAAGAAGCTGGGATAAACAAGCCTGAAAATCCATATAGATATGTCCAGAATTTACTTTTTAACCTTCCGTAGGTTGTAAAAGCATAGTATGCCCCCCTGATCGCCAGCAATACGATAGATATACTGGCAGGAACTAATAAAATCGTTCCATAAAAATAGGCGGTGCCAGGGAAAAAACCTACCATGCCCACAAAGAAGAAAACGAGAAACACATTAGTTACTTCCCAAACAGGTGATAGATAACGCTGAATTATATTACTGATAATGTGCTGTTTATTTGTCAAAACACTATACGCATTGAAAAATCCAGCACCAAAGTCGATGGATGCAACAATAATATAACCAAACAAGAAAAGCCATAGCACAGATATACCAATTAGTTCAAATGACACTGTTATCCTCTGCCTTTCATATCAGCTAATTCTCTTTCTACTGGGTTTGAACGGAACATTCTAATTAATACAATGGCACTGGCAATTCCGAGTATCAGGTAGAGGCCGATAAACAAATAGAGCATTAAATCAACTTGGTTGCTTGTCGTGGCCGCATCTTCTGTACGTAATATTCCTCTGAGGACCCATGGTTGTCTGCCTACTTCTGCCAGCCACCAGCCAGCTTCAATTGCCACCATGCACAATGGACCAGATGTAACAATTAACCAAAGAAAGAAGCGCCGGTAAATAAATTGTCTTTTTAGAAATTTTCCAATTATATACATGAGAGCTAGTATGGTGACACCCATACCGATGAGTACCATGGTATTAAATAAGTAATGGATGTAGAGTGGGGGTATATTTTCGGCCGGGAACTGATCCAGCCCTATTACTTTGGCATTTGGGTTACCATGTGCCAGAATGCTTAATGCATATGGAAGTTCAAGAGAATACTTAATTTCATTACCATTTTGCAAGATGCCAAATAGAGTAAGTGCCGCACCTTCTTCCGTTTCAAAGTGCCATTCCATTGCAGCTAGCTTTTCCGGCTGGTATGCGGCTAAATATTTCCCGGCAAAATCACCGATAATAGCAGAAGCAACAGAAAAAACCAGGCCAATTTTGATTGTAAGCAGAAGTGCTTTTTTATGATAAACATGATCGGAACCTTTTAACATTCGATATGCCCCGATGGATGCAAGAATAAAGGCAGATGTCATATAAGCGGTAGCGAGCACGTGAGCTACCTTAGTTGGCATGGCCGGGTTAAACATCGCGATGAGCGGCTGCACGTTTATTAAGTTACCATCAGCCATCTCAAATCCCTGCGGTGCATTCATAAAGGCATTCACCATTGTGATAAAAATAGCAGAGAACGATGCACCAACAGCTACAGGAATAAGGAGAAGCATATGCTTTTTCTGGTTTTCAAAACGGTCCCAAGTATATAAATAAATTCCTAAGAAGATCGCTTCAAAGAAAAAAGCAAATGTTTCCATAAATAAAGGAAGGGCGATGACATTTCCAGCCAATTCCATGAAGGTTGGCCAGAGCAAATTTAATTGCAGTCCAATTGCTGTACCTGTAACAACCCCAACAGCAACTGTTATAATAAATCCCCTTGTCCATCGTCTTGCTAACAGTATATAGTGCTCGTCCTGTTTTTTAATTCCTAACCATTGTGCGATAAAAATCATTAGGGGAACCCCTACACCGATTGTTGCATAGATAATATGAAAGGTTAGTGTAAGCTCTGTTAACACCCGACTATAAAAAACTGCTTGTTCATTATCCATGTAAAATAACTCCTTCATCCAAGAACTATTCGGCGTAAAACGGAAATCCCCAAAATGAACGCAACAGTAAATATTAAAATTACGAGCCATTTTTCCTGATTCCGATACATAAGGATCCTCACTTTGCCACATTATCCATTTGATACTATCATCTGCTAAAAAGGCTATTTCTATTCTTTATTCCATCTGTTCTTATTAATAGTGCAGGGAAAAGAAGGATATGCTAATAAAGTTTATAAAATTCTCTTCAAAATGGTAAATAATCGGGTTTCCACGATTCTGGTTAAGGATTTTTCTCAATTGAAGGATAAAGGAAGCAAAAAAAGGGTATAAGATGGTCAGAAAGGAAGTGGGAGAGTATGGAACTCATCGAAAATTTTTTAAGTGAAATTGTGAATAGGGGGAATACGATATTATGGGATTACCTGCTGATTTATTTATTATTAGGGGCAGGTTTGTATTTTACGATTCGTTCCAGATTCGTTCAGTTTAGACTTTTTGGAGAGATGTTTAAAGTAATTAAAGAGGAAGCAGTTGAACAAAGCGGGAAGAAGGGTACAAATGCTTTTCAGGCATTTAGTATTACAATTGCTTCGCGAGTCGGAACAGGGAATTTAGCCGGAGTTGCACTGGCAGTAGCAATCGGAGGACCAGGTGCAGTATTCTGGATGTGGGTGGTAGCACTTATTGGAATGGCTACAGCTTTTATTGAAAGTATGCTCGCACAAGTATACAAAGAGCCTGACAAAGATGGGTTTCGTGGCGGTCCGGCATATTACATGGAAAAAGCATTGGGACAAAAATGGTTAGGAATTTTATTTTCTATATTAATTACTATTTCATTTGGGTTCATCTTTAATGCAGTTCAGGCTAATACAATCTCCAGTGCTGTAGAAGAAGCTTTTCAGATCGATCCATTGTGGACAGGAATTGCACTCGTTATACTGGCTGGGTTGATTATTTTTGGCGGAATTAAGAGAATCGCATCTGTCGCAGGTGTCATTGTTCCAATAATGGCAGTTATTTATATGCTGGTTGCTTTCTATGTTGTACTGACAAATTTATCAGCAATTCCAGAAGTATTTGGGTTAATATTTGGAAATGCCTTTGGAGGCATGGATACTGTATTTGGCGGTGGTGCCGGAGCAGCGATGATGTATGGAATTCAGCGAGGGTTATTTTCAAACGAAGCTGGTATGGGTAGTGCCCCTAATGCAGCAGCAACTGCCGGTGTAAACCATCCGGTAAAACAGGGGCTTGTCCAATCTTTAGCAGTATTTTTCGACACAATTGTTATCTGCAGTTTAACAGCATTTATCGTTATTTTGTATGATAATTTTTATGAGTCGTCTGAAGATGGTATTCAATTGACACAGGTAGCACTTAGTCAGCATGTTGGTGACTGGGCATCCATTTTCATTGCCATTACGATCTTTTTCTTTGCATTCAGCTCTGTTGTTGGTAATTATTATTATGGTGAAACAAATATCAGCTTCCTAAACCATAAGGGGATTTGGCTAACGATTTACCGTATTTTCGTACTTGGAATGGTCATGTTTGGATCACTAGCATCCATTCAGCTAGTCTGGGATATGGCTGATCTATTTATGGCTATGATGGCTATTGTTAACTTAATTGCAATCTTATTACTTAGTAATATTGCCATAAAGGTTTTACAGGACTATACGAAACAGAAAAAACAAGGAAAAGACCCAGCCTTCCATCACAAAAATGTCAAAGGATTAAAAAACCTGGAATGGTGGGGGGCGCAAGAAGAGAAAAAATAATAATACATCATCTGTAAAACCCGAACGATGAATGAATATATCATCGTTCGGGTTTTTGCTTTGTTCAGAACTCGTTCACTTTTTTGAAACTGTAACAAATGGTATAGATGCTTTGGAATTGGTTTACTCTCCTGCATTTAAGGATATAGTTTTATAGGTTATCAAGAAGGAGGTCATCAATAAGTGATTATTTATATTTTGCTAATTCTTATACTTGGTATCATTTCCTTTGTATTGACATATCGCGAGTTAGGGAGAAGTGATCCGAATTACCGTGAAAAAAGCAGATCCCATTTAAAATTCCTCAGTCTAATCTATTTTGTGGCCATTGTTGGTTCTATCATTGCGCTTATTACTTACACTATTTCAACTTAAGAATTGTAATTAGTTCCATTCAGATCCATAAAAGGAGGGAAGTACAATGAGTAAGGAAAATATGAATGAAGAGATGAAAAATAAAGAGACGGTAGATAACCGGCGAAAGAGTGTACATGATGAGAAAAGAACAGAACTGGATAAATTTAAAAAACAGCAGCTGGTTGATGATATTCCACTCGAAGACTTAAAAATTGAAGAAAAAAATAATGATAAAAAAAGAAACAGTCAAAGCACTTCCCAATCTGAAAGAAAATACAAGGAGTAGAGCAATGCGGAACTGTGAAGTAAGAGAGAAAGAGACTCTTACTTCACAGTTTTTTTATGTCTAAGTAGAAAAAAAGAAATCAGTAACCAAAGTATTATAGGCGAATATACTTGTTGTAGGGGATTCAGCATATCCTGTTTCGAGGATTAAAAATAAAAGGTGGATGTACATGCAAATACAAATATATCAGGGAATAAACAAGATGATGAAATCAGCAGATATTACTGTTGTGATTGATGTGATCCGGGCATTTACAGTCGCTCATTATGCGTTTATTAGAGGGGCTGATCGGATCTATCTTGCAGAGACAGTGGAACAGGCAGTGGAAGTGAAAAATAGAAACCCTGAATATTTACTAGCCGGAGAGGTTGACGGTTATCCAATTACAGGTTTTGATTTGGATAACTCACCATTTCGGATTTCAAAGGAGAACTTATCAGGAAAGACAATCGTCCAAAGAACAACGAACGGAGTCAGGGCAACATTAAATTGCTTAGATTCTGCACATCTTTTTGTCACAGGATATTCAAATGCAAGAAAGACTGCTGAATTTATTAAAAAGAACCATATGAAGGAAGATACAGAAATTAATATCGTCGCTTCTCATCCAACGGGTGAGGATGATTATGCTTGTGCAGAGTACATTCAATCTATTTTAGCGGAAGACAAGAAACAAATAAATGAATATGAGGTGAAAAGAAAAATTATAAATTCCCATGTTGCTAAGAAATTTCTTGATGTGAAGCATGAAGTATTTAAACGGGAGGATCTTTTATACTGTATAAAGGAACTAGACAGCGGTTTTGTAATGAGAGTAAATACGGACAGTGAAATTCCAATGATTGAGAGGGTTCAAGTATGCTAGTAACAGGACTAACACTGCCAATGAGGGAGGAAAAACCGAGAAACAATGGTTTAACCATTCTAATTGACAATGGCACCCCCTTAAATTTATTTAAAGATACGATCCAAAGTTCCAGTCAATATATTGATTTAGTTAAATTTGGATGGGGTACATCGCTTGTAACCCGTTATTTAAAACAAAAAATTAGCTGGTTAAGGGAACAGGATATTGATTTTTTCTTTGGAGGAACGTTATTTGAGAAGTTTCTTAGTCAGGATAAAATGGAAGAGTACTATCATTTATGTAAAGATATGAATTGTCGCTATGTAGAAATTTCCAATGGTACGCTTGCTATTCCTAATAAAGAAAAAGCTATATTTATTAAGTATTTTTCAGAAGGTTTTACTGTTTTGAGTGAAGTTGGTAATAAAGATATCTCAAAAGCAAATCAGAAAGACTCCACAGAATGGCTTGAAAATATCCGGGAAGATATTGAGGCTGGTGCTTTCAAAGTAATGACAGAGGCCAGAGAAAGTGGCACCAGCGGTATTTGCAGCGATGATGGGGAAGTGCGAATGGATATTTTTGACCTGATTAAGAGCTCTGATATTCCGTTTGACAGATTAATCTTTGAGGCACCAAATAAAAAAATGCAAACCTTTTTTATTGAACACGTTGGTTCAAATGTAAATTTGGCAAACATTGCATTTTCTGATGTGATTTCTTTAGAAACACTTCGATTGGGATTGCGTTCAGATACTTTTAATTTATAGGTGTTTGGGCATAATTTTTAAGGAGGGAAAGTTGTGCGAAAAACGAACAAAGTATTTCACTTAGCTATTCCATGTAAAGATTTAGAGGAAACTGCGGATTTTTACAAAAAGTTAGGTTGCCAATTGGCGAGAAGATATGATGACCGTGTAACTTTTGATTTTTTTGGTGACCAGGTTGTCTGTCATTTAAGTCCGGAAAATATCGATGAAAAGCCGAAAATGTACCCGCGACATTATGGAATTACATTTTTAGATAAAGAGGAATATGACAGAACATTAGATTATGCTGTGAAAGAAGACCTTCCTTTTTTTCATGAACCGATGGTAAGATTCAAAGGAAGACAGGAGGAGCACATGACTTTCTTTCTAATTGACCCATCGAATAACTTACTGGAATTTAAATATTATCATGATCCTTTTATGGTTTACTAGTAATAACTGTATTTGTCACTTGTTGAGCCAGACAAGTGACAAATATTTTTCGTTCTTTTTCTGTCACGAGATTAATAAGTTATGTAGTAGGTTGTCCTAACAGTTCGTTCTTAAGGAGCAATATTATGATATTTGAATCATTATGGAAAAAAAGTGGACTAGTTATCCTTGGAGGGATTTGCCAGGGGTTTGGCATGGGGTTATTTTTATTTCCAAATTCCATTCCTTCAGGGGGCGCAGGCGGAATAGCAGTCTTATTAAACTACTGGTTTTCGATGAATGTTGGTTTGGCCCTCTGGATTGTCAATTTCTCATTAATGATAGCAGGGATAAAGTATCTTGGTAAACGGTTTACATTGTGGACACTTATCAGTATCACGGTCACCTCCGTTGCAATAGATTTTTTCGAAACTTACTTGCATGTTCCCAGCCGCAATCTTTTTCTTGATCTAGTTATAGGTTCATTTTTTCTTGGGATGGGTATAGGGATCCTGATGCGTAACAATGTATCTAACGGCGGGGTTGGGGTGATTGCCGTGATGATATCACATTGGAGAAATATTCTTCCTGGTAAGCCACTCTTTTACATAAATATGATGATTTTTATTTTCACTTCTCTTGTAATTAGTTTAAAAATTATTGTTCTGGCATTGATCAGCCAATGGATCTCCACTACTGTAGTAAACTTTGTCTGCCGTTTAGAATTTGGACGACCTTACAATTTGGCATTCAGGAAGAAACGCTAATTATTGAGATTGAGGGGAAGAGAAATGTTCAAGTTATCCCCTTACTAATTTCTCTTTTATTGTGCATTTATACATATTTATAACGTACTTTGGTTTTCGTATTCTTTTTGCCATCTTTTCCTTTGACATGGAGGAGAAAAAGAATGAGCAGTCCGATAAACAGAGTTAGACCGGCTATGGAAACAAACATTCCTGTTCTGCTCCAGTCCATCAGACGGGAAAAGATCGGCGGTCCCAATGCTACTCCTAAAAATCGTACAGAACCGTATAGTGAAGTAACAAAACCTCTTCTTTCCTTTCCAACCGCACCGGTAATTAAGCTGTTGACCCCGGGAAGGATTAAGCCTGCTCCGATACTGCTAAATGCAAGAACGATTAGAAAAGGCACTATTTTTTCAAAAAAAACTAATGAAGCATAAGAAATTGTCATAAGACCAAACCCAATTAACTGCAGTCTTTTAATTTTCTCAAAGTTTTTCCCGATTTTGCTCCCAGTGATATAGGAAGTTGTCACCATAATAAGAAGAGGAATTGCCAAAATTAATCCCTTCCATACACCATCAATAGAATATTTTGATTCTAACGTGTCTGAGAGAAAGAACAAGATCCCAAACAGTGTAAACAAGCAGGTGCCACCAGCTAAGTAAACAGTAAAAAGCCATCTTCCTTCATGTTTAAAAACACTGAACAATCCCCTTACATATTTTTTAAATGGTGGCGGTGCCTGGCGATTGCTTTTTTCTTTAATAAAAAATATGACTAGTAAAAGTGAGACAAGGCATATTGCGGGAAATGCAAAAAACACTGAATACCACACAATCAGCCCCAGAAGTGCTCCAATTATTGGAGAGAGGACTTTTCCAAGACCGTTTGATGCTTCAAAGATTCCAAGTACACGGCTTTGTTCTCCCCCTTTGAACAGATCACCTGTTAAGGCCATTGCAACTGGAGCAGTTCCTGCCGCACCGATTCCCTGCAAGGTACGACCAATCAGTATCCAGATATATGCATTAGAAAAAAAGGCTGCAGCCAGTCCTGCCAGTAATCCGCCAAGTCCAAACAGAATTAGTGAAGGTATGATAATTAATTTCCGTGAAAACCGGTCAGACAGGTAACCAACGATCGGAATGAAGATCGCCCCTGCAATAGAAAAGACTGTAATCGTTAGACTTACTTGCATTTGTGATATTTTTAAGGCTGATTTCATGTCAGAGAATATTGGAATTAACATCGAGTTTCCAAGTGTCATAATTAATGGAATGGATCCTATTGCCGCAATTACATTACCTTTATTTTTCGAGTTCAACAGTTTTCTACTCCTTGCTTTAACTTTGTAAATTATTTAATGTTTAATGGCGGTAAAGTAAGCCAGCCTTTATCTTTCATTATTTGCAGTAATTTCACTTCATTCTCTTCTTTTTGGTTATGGAAGTCTCCGAACATCTCCCGGATGTCTTCACGGATAGAGATTCCCATGATATAACTGCATAAGACTTTTCCTGTCATCAGTTCCTTTTGAACAAGGACAGCCAATTCAGGATCATTGAAACGGGCACCCGCTGGGATGTCTTGTACTTCAACATTTGGACGGTCAGGTGGAGCTGGCGGCAAACGAATTCCTGTTTCTTTAAGCAATGTTTCCACTTGCTGCACCTCCTGGGTAAATCCGCTTTCGAGAAGATCTTCAAAAAATGCTTTTAAATCATTATCTCCGGAATGATTGATAAATACCTGCATAGAAACTAAAGATCCTTTCGTATTGTACAGATAAGTCCAGAGGTGATAAATCTCTCCTGAATGCAATGGTTCATCTTCTGGTTTTCCATTTAGCATTGCCAACGTAAGCCCTCCTATTTTATTTTACAATTTAGTTTAAACAAATACGGGAAAAATATGTTCTCTGCAACATATTTCAGCATAAAAAACCCCATCTCCTGGATGGAGAAGAGGTATCTCTATTCCTGGAATGAAACAGAATAAGATCAATTAACTGCTTTTTACACCATACAGAATACAACCAACTCCAAAAAAGATCCAAAAGAATTTTTTAATGGAGAGCTGATCAGCAATTCCGAATAATCCAATTGCGGTTGTCAGGAGCAATACGAGCGGTCCGATAAAAGCAAGAGAACTGTTAATAATAATTGCCTTTTCTACATCATTAAAACGAATCATCAGGAATGCTGCGAATAGTTCGATACATCCTGACAGTATTCTCAAAAAAGCCATACCTAATACAACTTTCTCCAGTAAAATAAACATTTTTCTTCCTCCAGTTATGTAAATCTATTTCTAATAATTTATATGCACAACTTGTCCGGCAAAGGACTAAAATAATGCTTCATCCAATGAAATAATCATAATAAAATACTAATAAAATACAGTAATCAGTATAATAAGGAAGAAATGGTAACTTTATTCTGGAAAAAGAGGGTGTACTAAAATGAAAACGTTAACGCACGATGTAATATTGGAACGTTTTTTGAAATTTGTAAGTAGTAATGAGGATATAAAAGTAGTTCTTATGGTTGGTTCCAGAGCCAGACAAGAAAAGCCGGCAGATATGTGGTCAGATCTTGACCTGGTTATTTTCACAGAGAATCCAGATATATTGATCCATAATGAAAACTGGTTAACTCAGCTGGAAACGCCAATGATAACATTTATTGAAAAAATTTTTGGGGATATCGGCTTAGAGAGAAGAGTTTTGTTTGAGAATGGTGTGGATGTAGATTTTGCTGTTTTTCCAATTGAGAAACTACAACAATTCTCCGATCATACAGCTGTTAGGAATGTATTATCTAAAGGTGTGAAGGTATTAGCAGATAAGGGTGATTATGTTAGCAACCTTTTCAAATCTGCCAAAAATCTAGATCGAGCAAAAGAAAATGCAGGGAAAATAGAGATGGATGTTGTTAAAAATATGGTAAATGACTTTTGGTATCATAGTGTATTAGTTGCCAAAAAACTTAGGAGGGGCGAACTTCTTGATGCAAAAGTAACTTGTGATGTTTATATGAAAAACATTATTATTTCCTTTTTAAAATGGAGCGTGATGCTTAAAAATGAGGGAAATGTTGAGCCATGGCATGGCGTTCGCTTTTTTGAAGAATGGGCAGATGATAAGACTTTACAATCTTTTCAGCAAATTTATGCCTACTACGATAAAGAGGATATTTGGTCTGCATTAAATCAAACAATGAATCTCTTTCATCAATTAGCTGTAGAGCTATATGATTTGCTTTATGCAGAGTACCCGCTGGAGGCAGAACAATATGCCAGAACCTTTGTTGAATCAGATGGGAACAGCACGACTGAGCGATACTTTTAAAGGGGGGGTTAAGTCAGAAAGTGACGCGGGTAATTACTGGTGTTTTTCACAGGAATAAACGTCTTTTTTCATCTCGGATTCCTTTGAACTGTTGATTGTAAACCCTAGATCTTTGCAATTATCATTAGTTTTTCTCAAAACTATGCAAAAATTAACAAAATTTTTACGTTGCCAATAAATTAACTTAACTTACACTGTTTATGATGGATTTAGTGTGGTAAATAGAATGACGGAGAGAAAGTAGATAGTTAAATATATAAATTTCACAATATAAGGATTTTAGCAGCTTTGCTCCTCTTTAATGGATGGATTACTACACTGGAACGTTCTTTAAATGTAATTGGTTTAGCAATTAATAGGTGAAGGGAGAAAAAAGATGAAATTTTTAAGAAAACAATTTATAAAGTTTACAGCAATCATTGTTACGCTAACAACGGTATACTCTATGCTTCCTGTTCAGGCTGTAAGCCAACTTACCGATATTAATGGGAATTTTGCAGAGGAACAAATACAGACATGGGTTGATGAGGGTTTAATTGAAGGATATCCTGATGGTACTTTTAAACCCGATAAGTTCATAACTAGAGCAGAATTTATGAGTCTGGTAAATCGAGCTTTTGGTTATAAGAATGAAGCCGAAATAATATTTAATGATGTAACTGAAGATGCGTGGTACTTTACAGATGTGGCTAAAGCTGTGGAAGCGGGATATTTGGATGGCTATCCTGATAATACTATGAAGCCTGATGATCACATAACACGACAGGAAGCGGCAAAAGTGATAGCAGTTATTAAAAGTTTGAATAAGGATGAAGAATCCGCAAATTCGTTTAAAGATTCTGAATCTATATCAGACTGGAGCAAAGGGTTTGTAGGGGGAGTTGCAGCTGAAAATCTTATGGTAGGTTATCCTGATGGAAGCTTTAAGCCGCTCCATAATATTACCAGGGCAGAAGTTGTAATGACATTACATAATGTTTCAGAAAGTGATGAAGTCGTCAAACCTTCCAAACCACAAGGAACTGAGGATGTGCTGTCTGTAGATATTCCTGAATTTGAGCAGCCGTTATCTGCAGTGAAAAATGGAGGGAATGCGGATGATCCTGTCTTAAAGAATATAGCTGCAACTAATCCGTTTATTCATATTTTAGACGGTTTTGATGACATATGGTCAATGAACCAGCCTGACTGGAGAGACGGAACAGCCTTAATTGAGCCTGGAGCAAATGGTGAATTGGCAAATTACGGTGATGGACCTTCTGTATATTTTGATGGATATAAAAATGATGAAACTAAAGTAGTAGCAGACAAGAAGACTTATGCGAACGAAGAAATAAGAAATTCAGAGACTTGGGTTGCTAATATAAAATATGTAGAAGATGTCACACAAAACAGAACAGATGAAGAGGCTTTGGCTGCATATTATGATGACCAGAGAGATAAAACATACAGTATGATGGAAGCATTCGGACCACTGGCAAATACTTATGCAGAGATAGTTAATGCAGAAACAAGTGTCATAAGAACTACAGATGAAATGAACACAGTATTGCAAGAAGAAACAGTTGAAGATCAGTATCAGGGGCTTGGTGATGGAGCAGATTCTGAATTGGCGGAGGTCGTTGATTTAGTAGATCTTATTAGACAAAGAACACCGGCATCTTCCAATCCTTCCAAATACTTTTTCTCTTCTCCGAGACCTTATAGAATGAACTCAAACGGAGAAGTGATAGAAGTGGTCGATGCAAACGGACTACCTGTCTGGGAGACAATAGGCAGCGGTGAAACTGTAGAAGAAGCCTTACCTTCAGGTGGAAAAAAAGTAACGGGAGAAAAACATTTTCAACAATATGAAACAAATGTAGAAATAATACCTGCATTAGAATATGTAAAAAGAAAAGCTGAAGATGGAAGAGGAAAAGATGGAGCATATCCAAGCGGGCATACAAGTGCATCCTATTTGTCGTCATTTGCTTTTGCATATTCGACCCCTGAACGATATTCAGAATTTTTAACCAGAGCAGCACAAATGGGAGAAAATCGAATAGTTTCAGGTATGCACTCTCCACTTGATGTAATTGGTGCCAGAATCCAGGCTACCGCAATGACCGCATATGCGTTTAATAAAGAAGAAAACAAAGAGGTTATGAAAAAAGCTTATGAAAATGCAGGTGAGGTCTTTGGTGAATTAGCTGAAGCGAATAACATGAGTTTGTATGAATATGCCCATACTGTAACTGAATACAACTTCGAAAGTGCGTATGAAGAGGAGAAATGGGAGGATCATGATGCTAATAAAGCTTTCTACAGGGAAAAACTAACTTACGGATTACCACAAACAGGTACAATCGGATTAAAACCCGTAATACCAGAAGGAGCAGAAGCTTTATTAGAAACTCGCCAGCCTTATCTGACAGATAAACAGCGCAGAGAAGTATTGTATACTACATCAATAGAATCAGGTTACCCGGTGTTAGATGAATCAAACGGTTGGGGCAGAATTGATTTGGTAACAGCAGCCGATGGATATGGTGCGTTTTTAAGCAATGTTACAGTGAATATGGATGCTTCTGAGGGCAGGTTTAATGCTCATGACTGGTGGAGAAATGATATTAGCGGCAGTGGTATGCTTACCAAACAAGGTACGGGAATGCTTACATTGACAGGCAATAACAGTTATACTGGAGGAACATTGCTTCAGGAAGGAATTTTAGAAGCTGCTTCCTCGACTGCTTTTGGAAATGGAGACCTTTATATCGAGAATGGAACAGTTTTAGTTAGTGCAGATGAAGCTTTACATTTAGATGGAAATTTCACAATGGAGGCTGGAAACCTAGATATTACAATCGATGATAACAGCAGTCAGCTAAATGTTAACGGTCTGTTTTTTGTGGAGGGCGGTAATTTGAATTTAGACCTTTCTGATTATGAAGCAGGAAAAGCTCAAGACATTATTATCATAACAGCTGACACGGTGGAAGGTGAATTTGATAATGTGACAGTTAATGGTGAAGATATAAGTGTCACTTATGAAGGTAATCAAGTAATTGCCCATATTGAAGCAAAATAATAAGTTAATAATGAAAAAGCTGCCAGCACTAGCTGGCAGCTTTCTATATTATAAAAGAATCCCCTAAAAAGGGGATTCTTTGCGTAATGTTGATTATGAATAGATTAACGAGAGTAGTATGCAACGAATCTCTCAACCCTTGATATATCAACGTTTAAACCAGTATTATTCAGAATTGGCCCCAGTTTTGGCCCCACTAAGACTCTCAGAGAATAATTGAACGGTTTCTTCTTCCAAATCTAAAAATGTATGACCGTATATGTCAAGAATCATTTGTGGTGTGTTACCTAGTCGTTCAGCAACAACTTTAATACTTGCTCCTCTTTTACCTTGACTAAGAAGAAGTGTCGCGTGTGTATGTCTTAGTCCATGAGGAGTGATCGGTTTTATATCAGCTTTTTTTATTATACGTCTTAAAGAATAAGTGATACTGTTATCTGTGATGGGATTTCCAGTTTGATAAGAGATGAAAATAAAATCAATCTTTACCAAAAGGTGTCCAAATTTGAATTTCGTTTCTTTACACCACTTTTTGTATGTCTTCAATTGCTGGATTAAGATATCATCAATTAGGATTGTACGGTAACTGTTAGTGGTTTTGGGAGATCGTACCCCCTTATTATCTCTGGTCCGTTCTACGGTTAGTGTTCTCTTAGTAAAATCAATATTCTTCCATTGTAGTCCACAAGCTTCACCACGTCGCAATCCTGTATAAGCCAAGAGCAAGAATAGTGTGTAATTTGTGATATTATCATGCTCTTTTGCGATAGATAATAATTTGTTCAACTCATGCGCTTCTAAGAAATTGTCTTTTAAAATTTTCCCCTTGGAAAGTAGCTCTTCCTTCTCATCGCGAATAGTAATTTTCGTAAAACGGTTTCTAGGTAGAATTTCATCATCTACAGCTGCATTGATTCCAATTTTAAATAATCGGTGAAAAAGCTTTACAGTTTCTACTTTGTATTCTTTGAGAAGTGGATTAATAAAGACTCGTTTGTAAGTTGTTTTATCCAATTCCTGAAGCTTGTAATGGCCTAACAATGGTTTGATTTGTAGCCGAATGGCCATCTCTCGCTGTTGGCGAGAGGTAGGTTTCCAGTCTAACTCATGTGTTTCGTACCAGAGTTCAAACCATTCAGCTACGGTGAAATTTGAATACTCTACTTGTTTGATAGCTCCTGTAAGTGTATTCGTTTTTACATCTAATAGAGCTTGGTACGCCTCTTTCTCGGTGAGGAATCCCCGTCTTTTTTTCTCTTTACGTTTTCCTAATGAATCATAATATTTGTGACGAAACATCCAGCGTTTTTCACCTTTATCGTTAATGGAATAATAAAGCTCTGGATCCTTTTTCGATTTGTAATACTCCATCCTTTCTATCCTTTCTTTAGCATGGATGAAGGGATAGAAAGAAAGCTTCGGATACGGAATGAGTTAAATTGTGCTTCCATTATTAATTATACTTCATGAAAATGAAAATGTCTCCAAATGTACATAGGTGATTATATGATATGAGGTAGTTTTGTGATATTTGAAGGTAAAGGGGTACTTAATCTAGTACATAACTTGATAGTCTGTGTAATTCGTCCCCCATCGTAGGGAACTTATTTTTGCAATAAACCATTCAATGAAACAGGATTATTTATTGCTTCAAATAAAATTCCCTCAATATATAAAGTGGATGATTCAATGAAAACAAAATCAAGTTCAAAAGTTACCGAATATTGTAGAATTAGAATTATGCTGTTTAGTTAATTGGCCTCTTACGAAGTTACCAGAAAGGAAAGAATTGAAATATATTTTCAGAAGCCGATAGATTTAGTAAATGATATTAAACCAACTTTAAAATCAAATATTCTATGAAGTATGAAATATGTTGATGAGACTAAAATATATCTAGAATTTATTCTTTTTTTCAGCTCCTGTTTTAGTTCAAGAATATCGCCAAATGGAGGACGTATATAAAGGGAATAACAAAACGAACTTCCACTTAGGATGTTCGTTCGTTGTTCTGTATATATTGATATTCCATTATATTAGTATAATTATTAATTTCCAGCTGAACTTACTAACTCAGTAAACAGAGTAGCTGTCTCTTTTTTACGTTCTTGTAAAATATGATGATAAGTTTTGTGAATTTCCTCTGGGGTATTCCCAAGTCTTGCAGCAACATCTTCAACAGTGGATCTATTTTCCTTATCGTTAAGAAGTATAGTTGCATGAGTATGTCTTAAACCATGTGGTGTGATCCTTTTAATGCCCACTTTTTTTATCACACGATCTAAAGCGTTATTTACAGTGTTATCGGATAACGGTCTTCCTGTTTGATAGGAGATAAAAACAAAATCTTCTTCCTTCAAATGACGCCCGAAAGCCAATAGTGTTTTTTTGCACCAAATTTTATAAGTTTTTAGTTGATCAATAATAGATTCATCAAGAACAATTATACGATAGCTATTATCTGTTTTGGGTGGACGAACCCCTTTATTATCTCTTGTTCTCTCAATGGTAAGTGTTCGATTTTCAAAATCAATATCATTCCAACATAGTCCGTTTCCTTCTCCTTTTCTTAATCCAGTATAAGCTAATGTTAATAGTAAGGTATAATTTGTAATGTTTAAGATTTTTTTTGCTTTAACTAACAATTTATTCAATTCATGAGCTTCTAAGTAGTTTCCCTTTAAACTAGATTTTGAAGCATTTTTCTTCTTTTCATTTTTATCCTTCTTTTTGTCCTCTTCATTCTTCTCAATGCCTATCTGTAATTTGGTAAAACGGTTTCTTGGTATAATTTCTTCTTCAACCGCTGAATTAATTCCTATTTTAAATATGCTATAAAGGGACTTTACAGTACTAGGTTCCTTGGGTTTCTTACTATCGTTAAGAAGTGTATTTATGAATTCTTTTTGGAAAGTTGACCTTGATAATTCAGAAAGTTTATAACTACCAAGTAAAGGTTTTATATGCACACGAATGGCAGATTCCCTCTGCGTACGAGTACTAATTTTCCAATTATGTTTGTAGGTTTCATACCAAGTATCAAACCATTGAGCAACCGTATAATTTGAAAACTCAACCGGCTTAGTGGCTCCTCTTATGGTATCCACTTTTAATTTTAAGAGAGCTTGGTATGCTTCTTTCTCCGTATTGAATCGTCCCTTTTTCTCTCTTCTTTTCCCATACTGGTCGTAATACTTATGACGGTACATCCACTTCTTTTTACCTTTTGTATCAGAATAATAGTAAAGTTCTGGGTCTTTTTTTGATTTGTTTAGTTTCATATTTCTATTCCTTTCTATAAGCATGGGCAAATGCAAACAAAAGAAATGTAATCTAGCAAATTGAATTAGTATAAACATATTACATTATAAAATTTTTCTTTCTAACCTCTTTAAGAAAATTTATTTTTTATTTGAAAAGCTATTCGAATTAGTAAAATTGGATGCTAATATGCTTTACAGCAAGTTCCATTACTACATGAATAATGGACAATAGGACAGAAAGAAGGTGAAGGCATGTTATCTGAAGCAAAGATTAATGTTGAATTAGATACTGATTCAATTAAAAAATATATTCAACAAAAAATTGATGAACAAGTTCATGAGAGTTTATTCTTGGTAGATGTGGACACTTTATGTAAAAAATGCTCTATGTCCCGACGTCACATGGAGGAAGAGTTTCTGAATGATCCTCGCTTTAAATTAATTGAGAAAAGAAAAGCTCGAAAAAGATTTTATTATTGGGAAGAAGCAAAGAATGTAATTGAAGAAATTATCGATGAATGGTAAAGATGAATTTTACAGTACAGTTAATAGAGGAAAGTTAGTAAATGAGCTAATACAAATTAAAATAGCATGGGCAAATAGTAGGAAGATATAATGGTAAACATAAATAGCAATCTATTGGTAAATGAGTTCGTTGTTGCATAGAAGGAAGTACCCTTAAAGTACTTCCTTTTTCTAAACTTATGCATGGACTAACATCAGAAATAATTATCGTAGAATTCAATCTTGCAATACAAAAATCACTTACTTTAACACTAGTAAACGTTTGTTTGTCTTATTATAAGGAATCTAATATGTAATATAAAATTTATTAATTTGCTTTTCTAATACCTACCGATTTTGCACCGCTTTTTTTCGCACCTTTTACAAAAAGTCTTACAATGTCTGCTTCGGTATTTTTCCTTTTACATAAAAATTAGATCACCCTATTCTTTGTATTTTCTATGATTATATGAATTGAAAAATAGAGTGTGATTGATAGACTAAAAATAATATAAAAATTAATATTGGAGTTTCTCCGCAAACAATCAAATATTTGATAGTAATATAGCAAACGCATAAAAATTGCTTTATTATAAATGGTAAATTGGGAGTAGCGGATTCGAAGGAGCTACTAATAATAAAAATATTAAACACACTTTTCATTATCTGTTGAGTTGTAAATAAAAAATCTCTTATTCGAATTTATACTTATGAAATAGGAAAGAGAAGGGGGGATTAGAATGAGTAAAATTATTGATACTTTAGGTGAATTGGCCGCAAAGCAAAAATTGGTTCCTTTTATGGGGGCTGGTTGTTCCGCTTCAATGCTTTCAGACTGGGATACGATTACGAAAGAGATGGCTAATTCTATTGGGTTAGATGAGGATAAAGACACTTTGGAAACCGCTCAAATGTATCTAGATATATTTGGAAGAGATAAGTTCTGTTCCTTTTTAAAAAATAGATTAGAAATTGATAATTTTAATGATGAAAAAGGATATATCCATTTAACAATAATGAACATGGGTGTTCCAGTTATTTACACTACAAATCAGGATAATGTAATGGAGAAAGGGTATGAAAAATACGGTAAGAGATACAAAACAATAGTCCAATTAAAGGACTTTGCTGATATTAAGTTAAATGAGCAGCTTTACATCAAGTTTCACGGGGATCTTAACTATCCTGAATCCATAGTGTTTACAACCGAGGATTATAAAAAAAGAATGGATAAGCAAGAAAATGCACTTAATATTCGGTTGCGTGCTGATTTATTAGCTGAAAATTTGTTGTTCATAGGCTATAGTTTCTGTGATATAAATATCCGACAAATGTTTGCTGAACTCCAGAAAGCGTTTTACGGTGAGTTACCAAATTCTTATTTGATTGCCTACGAATATAGTGATGAACTCCAACTAGTATGCAATCAATATGGAATTGAATTAATAGATCCTTTAAATGAATTTCCAGAGGCAGAAAATAATGTAGAGGCCTTTAACTTATTCTTGCAACATATGCTTGAAAAGTCGAGGATTAAAAAAGTTAATGAGGAAATTAAAGAATTTTTTACACCTGTTTATCCAAGACCGATAAAAGTGGTTAGTAACCAGGAATTAGAACTTACTTTTAGAAAAGGCTGTAGAGGAAAAAACATTTACTGTTGGAATTGATTTATTTAGGGAAATCTGTGACGCATCAAAGATTCCCCTAGATTATGAGAAAAGAATCGTAAGTATTTTTGTTAAACTTGCTCAAAAAGCAGAAACTGATAAACAAACGGATGCATTAAATTCATCGATATTTAATTTGAAAATTACCAATCCCTTAAACAGATTGGAAATTGTATCCGCTCTTATGGCAACTTCAAATGTAAGGAGCCTAAAAGGTAAGTATGCTACAGATACATTCTTTATTAGTTCTAAATACAGCTTAGATAAGTTTTATATTGTTCTGGCAGCAAAGGCAATTGAAAATGTTTATAGTTGGGGATGGCAACCAACACCTCCTCTTGCATGGAATGTTAGTAACTGGATTAATAGAAGCACAGATATTAAGACATTACCTGAACAAGTACAACAATACGTATCGCATTGGGTGGATAAAATGGGGAGTGATTGTAGGACTGTTGCAGAACATCCAATTAAGAGACAACAAAGACTACAAAGTTTTTCTAAAGAAAGTTTGACAAATGATGACATAAATTTATTACTTGAATTAATTAAGCTTAAAAATTAATTTTAGTAGTTATACATACTTCTAGGTCACTCCCTTTTCGAGAATCCAAGTCAAGTATAAAAGCAGTGGATTTAAGAAGAAATCACACTGCTTTTGGGTTTATTATGAGGGCAGTAGAAACTTATTGCTGGAACAGAACAGACAGAAAAATCCTGAATAATTCCTTGTAACAAGTGCTGGTAAAAACATTGCAGAGGACTAACCTTAATGACAATGAACTTAACAAAATTTCAAGTGTTTTTGCTTTAATATGCCAAATGCTTAAATTATTTATTTTCTACATTAAAATTATAGCTGGGTCTTTTTTTATAATGGATGGTAAATATCCTGAGTTTTTTACTGTATTTTTTCTATCTGTGTAGAATAAAGATCTAATAAATGCTTGGTTGTATCAATATTTCTGTGACCTAGACGTTCAGAAACGTATTGTAGCGGCAACCCCTTAGAAAGTAAAACACTTGCATGAGTGTATCTAGCTAATGCAAGAAATACCATATAAGTGCTTAAACCACTCTTTTTACCCTCATTAATTATTCTTTCATAAAGCGTTTTATATAATCTTTGACTATCACCCACATTTAAGTGTTTTTCCACCGGACTTTTTGCATCATTTGTATAGTATATGTTTGTCTTTCTTGTGAAGTTATGAGGAATGATTTGGTCAATTACTGCATTTTCCACACAAGAACGAATATGATCATTGACTTTCTGAACAGTTTCTTTAGCTCTATTTTCTCCAATGGAGTTTAAAAACTCTTGGTATTTATCTCTATCTATTTTTTGTATTGGCATGTTACCAAAAAAATTCTTTAGTAATAACCCGGAATAATTGTAATTATTTCTTGTAGAGATGAATATATCCTTTTTATATAGATCAGTCCATTTATTAAAATATTTATTAAAAGGAAGTGGTTCTAATTGAGGTAAAGCTCCTTTTGCAAGCATATTTTCTATTTCATTAGCTGCTATTCGTGCCTCCTTTATAGTTTTTAAACCAAATTTCCTAATTGGTTTCTGTTTTCCATCTTCCATATTGCATATACTATAACCATAACCTTTACCCTTTTTTATAATACTCGCCATTTGTAAACCTCCTAATAGTTGTTTTCATACTTAGCCATGCTGCTGATACAATAAATTGTAATGTTATAATATTAATTAAGAAAATAAGACTTTGACTTAACATCTGTCAAAGTCTCATTTCATAAAACACTTGAAAAGGTATATGATAATAGGTTTATAGTTTAGCTGAAAATATCTATGAAATGATTTTCAAGAAATTTAGCCATTTTAGTCGCTTGAAATGACCATAATTGTCCACGAGCTTTTGGGTAATAGACAAACCCTCCATTTTCAACATTTAATATTTCTTTGAATTCAGAAGGGTACAATACATTTTCCTTGATCCCTTCTTGTTTACGGTTAATACGATTTTCTAAATCACGCATCGTCCAATATTTACCTTCTAATTCATTTCGTTTTAATTCTTCTAATTCAACTTTTTTAATAATTACGTAATCTTCGGGGACTTGAAACTTTAATTGCACTTGCAAATTCTGCATTATGTTTTCTCCTTATTTTTATTTGAATAAGAATAAAACCCCAAATGATAGACTTATAGAAAGTCTTGTCATTTGGGGTTTTTCCTTGTTCATTTTAAGTTGTTAGATTAGAAATAGTATTGATCAAAAAACTTATTAAAATAAATCGTTGGTCGAAATATGAGCTATGTGTATCATTTTGTCATTCTTGGATATAGTAATTTTCCGTTGTTACTATTTATACTGCAATATTAACTCAAGAAGAAACAAAGAATTGAGTTACGATTAACAAAAGCTTATGAGTGTGGGGAATATCCTCCCACTATGTTCTTGAATTCGATCAAAAGATCTAAATAATTCATTCTTAAGCAGTAAATTAACGTTTGAATTTTGAGCATTGCGATACTATCTGGTTCAATGTTGTTTATCCTAATAATTCGTGAGTAGTTTGTTGCTCCAACATTGCTTTAATGTGGGGATTCTGGAAAAGTTCTCTTTTGAGACTCGGCTTGAAGTATGATCAAGTGTAAGTATTTTCCAACATTATCTCTCCTTGAGAAAACTGTAGTCACAAGGTGTATAAAATTAATTATCTTGTAAAAGAAAGAATGAATATTACTAATTTAGCTCATTCAGTTAATAGAATTTTTCATCTTAAAAATAGGTATGGAAATATCTTAGACAGCGATTTAGTAAAAAAAACTAAGAGTTAATGAGGATAGGAGTATATACTATCCTCATTAATGTCCTTATTCTACTTTGTAATTAGTGGGTGTCCTAAAATACCATTACTTACAAATGGATCGATAGTAAAAAAACGTAGGGTCCAATAATACTCGTTGTCCGCTATGTTGTCTAGGCTGAGTGAAAAATATTGTCGCCCTTGTTTAATAATTTCCTTACGAAAAGTTTCTGGATTTTCTCCTACTATATATGGAATGGTTGGATCATTTGATATATCCCAATAAAATATCATCGACAGATCTCCACTGCAGTCACCAAACTCTTTTGGTTGTTGGAATTGAGACATATGATCAAGTGCATATAATGCAATTAATTCAATACTATCAATGTACATACCAGCACCCATTTCTGAAATATCCTTCCATGTTAATGTGTTAATTTTTTTATAAAAATTCTCGTCAACCTTAGTTAATTGCATTTTAAAAACTCCCTTGTGATTTTGATGTGAAATGAACATATAATATCTATTAGTCGCTTTGATAATGGTTATATATATTCATTTCAGTATTCTGAACTAAAAACATTATACTATCGAGTTTTCATATTCCTAGGGTGTTTTTAAATATTGCAAAAAATTTTCTCTACACGAATACTACGGGAAGGCAATCGGGATGTATGAAAGGCATGAAGGCTTTACTACATAGTTTTGTCATAAATAACTAATCAAATATTAAAAATATAAAATTTAAATACGCTTTTGTTCTTTCAAAATCTTATTTTAAGAGTCAGAGTTCTCTCACTTTTAAATAAGAAATCATATAATCAAATGATACGGAAAGTCGAATTAATCATAGTTACGGGGATATGCCGTTTTCAAGCCCGCGCTTTCTCAGAATTTAATAAAACAAATAATACTGTAGTAAACATTCAGATTGTTGCATACTACTAGCTCCTTAAATGGCTATTTATGTTAAAATATTAAGAGAGTGAAAGAATGCAGCACTTAAAATAACGGGGTAGGTAAATTATATTAAAATATACATAGTTAATTTTAAGGAGGCTGAAGAATTAGATGAAACCACGAATTTCAGTTATAACATTGGGTGTAGATGATTTGGAAAGGTCATTGAAGTTCTATCAGGATGGTCTTGGACTTCAAACAGAAGGAATCGTAGGTCAAGAATTTGAGCACGGTGCTGTTGCATTTTTTGATTTACAATCAGGAGTAAAACTCGCCATATGGAATCGTAAGGATATTGCTCATGACACAAGCATAAAACAGACACCAAAAAGCCCTACTGAATTTACGATTGGTCATAATGTTAGGAGTAAGGAAGAGGTCAAGGTGGTAATGGAACAGGCAGAGACAGCTGGTGCAGTTATTACAGTTCCAGCACACGATACTTTTTGGGGAGGGTATTCTGGATACTTCCAAGACCCTGACGGACACTTGTGGGAAGTAGTTTGGAATCCAGCTTGGGAGTTTACAGAATAAGTTAGACCTTCATGTTTAACTAAAGGGGTGCTTGAGTTGTGATATTATTTTACGATAAAGAAAGGGCAAGTCGAATATAGTTATTCACTCTTTATAAAAGAGGACAGGACCACAATGGCCTTGTCCTCTTGACAGCCTCATTTATAATTCCAAGGTTTAAAATTTTTCATAATTTACCCAATCCTATTCTTCCTCCAAGCCATCTATATACTTCTTCATTTCAGCTATTTCTTTTCGCTGGGCTTTGATGATTTCGTCTGCCAGTTTTCTAACACGGGGATCGGAAATTTCTGCTCTTTCACTCGTCAGAATTGCTATCGAATGATGGGGAATCATTGCTTCCATATAATCTACGTCATCGACGAAAGTCTGGCTCCTTAGCAGATAAAGTGATAGAGCGAAAACAACGGCACTTCCTGCAAAAATAGCGATATTCACTTTCTTTTTTTTCAACATATGGGACATAAACAATAGCATGATAACAGCCATCGTAGCTCCCATTAATATGGCCATATAAACCCTTGTCTCACTGAAGAAAATGTGATCAACCCTGTAAGTACTCCAGTATTTAAAGATAAACATGATAATAGTGGATGTAATTACCATCCCGGCAAATTTCCAATATGGCTTCATCTTTTACACTCCTTTAAGTAATCTATTATCATACATCCCCTGTATTTCTGCAGAAAGTGTGCAATTTTTATATTTTTTTCTAGTTTTTTTGGAACCTGAAAAACCCTCGCTAAGTGCGAGGGTTACGTTAATCTATTCAACCGGTGAGAGTTCATCTTCTGTCACCCATTTATGATTGGCAACTTCCTCTCCTGTTTTGGAATCCGGATAACTTACCATGTATACAGTGGTATTCTCTACAGAGTTAATTGTTGCGGCAGCACCAGTCATGCCTTGCATATGGTCTGCCTCAAGAACAACTTCCTCTCCCGGTTGATATGGGTGTTCTCCTGCATCTTTAATTTCTTCATGGATAACCCACTTATGATCTTTTACCTTTTCTCCGCCAGTTGTTGGTGTGTAGGTAACAGTATAAACTGTCGTTTGATAAGCTCCATCAATCGTTGCAACAGCGCCATCCATACCTTCCATATGGTTTCCATTTATTACTGCCTTACTACCAACAGGATATGTAGGATCTTTGCTGCTAGCTAAACCCTCGGGAACTTCACCTGAACTTGAATGATTCATGCTGGAATGATCCATATCTTCCATAGCATCAGCTTCTTCTTCCGAGTAGGATTGTTCATTCATTTGCCCCTTTGCTGGTGAATTATTCTCAGTATTCGAGCCACTTTCTTTTTCTGGATTTACCTCATTCACGCCACAAGCAGCTAATACAACAGCTATAAACAGTGGGGCAATACTCAGCACCAATTTCTTACCCATACGTTTTCCCTCCATTAAATAGAAATGATTATTATTTTCAAAAAAGTCAGGCATTAACAGATATCTCATTTGGAATACACTCACCAAAAACGCCAACTGCTTAGGCTATATTAACTTCATTGATGTTATACAGGTATTGTCACCCTCAAAGGTAGATATTTCAGCTTTGGCCGTTTTTTCTTTATGTTCAATGGTAACCTGAAATGTTTCCCCACGTGGAAGCCATAAGTCAATAAATCCATTTTCTAATGAGGTCATGGTTTCATTAACAATCACATTGCCTTCTTCATCTTGAATATGGATATCAAATTCTTCTAGAACCAGTTCACCTTGACAGCCTGTTAAACTATGATTGGCACAAGGATGAGTTACACTGATGTATGGGGCAATAGATACAAAGAACTCTTCATCGGGAAGTTTATATGCAACTTCCTTAGTATCACTTTCTGTCACAATTAATTCGGTAGATGTAACAGAGGCAGATACATTGTCAGAATTTCCTGCACTGTAGCTGCTTATCACTTCTTTGATATCTGGTGTTTTATTTTTGGTTGATGTACCATCCTCACATGCAGCAACTGTTAAGAAGAGTAATAATCCAAGTGTTGCCAGTAAGACTTTTTGCATAAAATTCCACTCCTGTTTATTTAATATTCCTTTCAATTATAGCCAGTAAATATGCAAAATATATGGAGAACCTGGCTTTTTTTCTGCACAGAAACTGGATATTTATTTTTTATGATAAAAAAAAGCCTCCTAAGTATTTCTGTTTTGGTATTTGAGTATAAGTGAGCTATTCTAAAAGAATGCAGAGAAACAGGAGGGTGGCGTACAATCATGCTGCTGGATAAACTATGGATAAAAGAGGTTCATTATGTTTAATAAGTTATCATTGAAAATTGGATTATTATTTTTTCTGTTTATATTTGCCATTGAGATTTTTGTATATTTTACCCTTTATACAAGTATAGCTAATGAACGGATTGAAGAAGTTATGAACAACTTATTAGCAAGGGCCAATACACATAGTGCTGTCTTAGAAGGCAATTTTGATCCTTCTACACTGGAGCATGTTACTATTATGGAGTCAGAATCAGATTACGCAGTTATTATTACAAATGCGAAAGGTGATATCATTATCCACTCCGATCCTATGGAAAGAGAAATGCTGGAAGTAATCAGCCATACCGATTATGAAGAGGTGCCAACTGTAGGAAAAGTAGTGGAACAACGCTGGAAGGAAAAAGAATACATTGCAGTTGATAGTCCGATAACCTTTGATGAAACCCATCATGGGCATGTCTTTATGTTTGCTGAGACATCTAATGTGAAAAGTATTGTCAATCATTTAAGTGGTCAATTTGCCTTGATCGGAATTATCACGATTCTGGTCACGATTATTACCATTTTTATTCTGTCTCGGTTCATTACATTGCCACTATTAAAAATGAAAGAGGCAACTGAACAGTTAAGCAAGGGTAAAAATAAAGTGGAATTACATACAGAGCGAAATGATGAACTGGGGGAGTTGGCTAGTTCTATCAAGAGGTTATCGAATGATCTGGAACGATTGAAAAATAACAGAAATGAATTTTTGGCAAGCATCTCTCATGAACTGAGAACACCATTAACTTATATCAAAGGATATGCAGATATCATTAGTAAACAGGAGATTACCGCTGAAGAAAGAAAAGATTATATTGCTATTATACGGGAAGAGACAGTGGATTTGACTGCATTGATTAAAAGTTTATTTGACCTTGCAAAAATGGATGAAAATAAATTCATTATTCATCGCAAGAATGTAGACCTTAGACAGCTTCTCCAAACGATTGAAGAGCGGGTAAGCCCAGTACTGCAAGAAAAAAATATCCGCTTTTCGTTAACTTGTCCTAGTAATATCCAGGCAAATATCGACCCTGACAGAATCCAGCAGGTATTGCTGAATATATTAGACAATGCCAGAAAGCATACACCGGAAGGTAAGCTAATCTCATTAGAGGTAGCCAAAAATGACAGCGAAATTATAATAACAATTGCCGATCAAGGCGAAGGAATACCAAAGGAAGATATCCCGTATCTTTTTGAACGTTTATACCGGGTCGAAAAATCCCGTTCCAGGGAAAAGGGCGGGTCAGGGTTAGGACTGGCAATTGCAAAAGAAATCATTGAATCACATGGTGGGACGATTGAAATCGAAAGTGAACAAGGCACAGGAACAACCGTGATTATTTATTTAAAAAGGGGTGAAAGCAATGGTGAAAGTTCTTTTAATCGATGATGAGAAAAGAATGCTGGATTTATTAGCATTATATTTAAGACCGCATAATTATGTTTGCAGAAAAGCTGTAAATGCGAGTGAAGCCTTATCTTTTTTAGATGCAGAAGCTTTTGATATTGTTCTACTGGATGTGATGATGCCTGAAACGAGCGGCTGGGAATTGTGCCGGAAAATCAGGAGTCATTCTAATATCCCTATTATTATGGTAACTGCCCGTGAACAGAAAGAGGATATTGTAAAAGGATTAAAATTAGGTGCAGATGATTATGTAACAAAACCTGTTGATGAAGATGAATTGTTAGCGAGAATGGAAGCATTGTTACGCAGAACGGAGCCTTCCAATCAGATTGAGATAAACGGACTTTTATGGGATGAAGCTGAGTTTGAGTTATCTTACGAAAATAATGTAATCAAGTTAACACCAAAGGAATTTGCGATGCTGGGATATTTTATGAAAAAACCTAATCAAGTGTTTACTAGAGAACAATTAATTGAATTAATTTGGGGCTACGAATCACAAACAGAAGGAAGAACCGTTGATTCGCACGTTCGTAACATGAGAGAGAAAATCCGCCAGGCCGGATTCCCCATTGATTACTACTTTAAGACAGTCTGGGGCGTAGGATATAAGTGGGTTACGAAACTCTGAATATAAATATAAAACTTCTCAGAAATAAATGCTCTTATTTCTGAGAAGTTTTTCATTTTCATGATTCCTGATTATGCTAGCTTTTTACAAGCTTCAGCACATTTAAAGCAAGCTTCAGCACATTTTTGACAGTGGTCAGTATCATGCTTTTTGCATTCATTACCACAATCCTCGCAAATTTTTGCACAAACAGCAGCCAGATCAGAAACATATGGGGAATTTCTTGAAATGGCTTGTTCAAGATAATTACAAATATCCGCACATTCTCTGTCCAGCCGGATGCATTTTGCCATCATCTTTACATCATCTTCCTGTAAACATGCATCAAAACAGTGGTTACATTCCGCCATACAGTCATGCAGTGTTTGAATCAGTTCTTGATGTTGTTCATGTGCCATATTTACATTCCTCCTTTAAGTATTTCACTCATACTATTACCGCAGCGGTTTTTACATAAACAAAATTTTTAAAACTCGATAAAAACTGCACAGAATCTTAATAATCTGTCATGGATAACAGATATCGCTAATCAGTATTTGTATGACAGCAATAGAACCAGGTTATGGATTAACTTCGATCTTACGTTGTAGACACATACTGCGCAATAAGCAGCTTATTTTTTTTGACTTTGTGAAAAAATTTACAAAAAAAAGATGAGGTTAGTTTAAGAGTAATCCATTAATCTTGCGTATTATTTTGCATATTCTCAATATAAAATTTCTTTCTGTATTGGGTGGGGGAGTAACGTTTATGTTCTTTAAATTTACGAATAAAATAGCTGAAATTCTCAAAGCCAACTAAAAAAGGAAACATCCAAGACTTTTAGATCACTGCTTTTTAATAACTCAGCAGCCTTTTGACATCGATATTCATTAATATAGGTGATCGGTGTTTTTCCAATTGCCAAATGGAAATATTTAGAGAAATAGTTTTTGTTCATACTCAAAAGAGAAGCTAAGTCTTCAAGTAATATTTTTTTATCGTAATTATCCTGGATATAGGTAATTACTTTTTTTTGTTTTCTTGTTTCTCTTTAACGCTTGTTTGTAATTCCCCAAAAAGTTGGTTCTCATAAAGCTCTAAAATAATTTCTAGCAACATGATTTTAATTCTTAATGCAGATAAGTCAGAATCAGTTTTGTCTATTGAAATTATTGTTTTAAGCTTATTGGCTAAATATTTCTTTAAGTTCCCATCAATCTCAACAGTAGATGGAAATCGCAAAAATCCTTTACTGAGGATTAATAATAGAACTTTCGCTAATATCAGGATAGTCAAAATTTAATATCTGCGGATGAAATACTATGGCATGGTGAATCGAGCGACCTTTTGAGGTAACTTTATGTAAGTCACCAGAATTGATAAAAATAAACTGCCCCTTTGTAACATGTCTTGTTTCTGAATTAATAGTAACCTCTATTACTCCATCCTCAACAAAAATAAACTCTAGTTCCTCGTGCCAATGGAAGTCTACATGATATTCTCTTTCTCTAACCTTACTGTATATATGCAACGGAAATAATGGAGTACCATGAGTGGACTTTTCTTTTAAAGTTGGCTTATGCATAAATTTTCTCCTAAAGTGAAAATAGTGTTATTTTTTTTATAAAAGTGCAAGAAGTGATGCATCAAATTCATTATACTCAATTTGTAAGCGTAATACAAAAAGGGGGATGGAATTGGAAAAAGCTCAACAAAAGTGGTGGCATAAAAGTGTTATATATCAAATATACCCTCGTAGCTTTAATGACAGTAACGGTGATGGAATTGGTGATATAAAAGGTATTATACAAAAATTAGATTATATAAAAAAACTAGGGATTGATGTTATTTGGTTAAGTCCAGTTTATGAATCTCCTAATGTAGATAATGGCTATGACATAAGTGACTACCACTCTATCCTATCTGAATATGGAACAATGGATGATATGAATAAACTGTTATTAGAGAGTCGTGAACGAGGAATGAAAATTATCATGGATTTAGTTGTAAACCATACTTCAGATCAGCATCCATGGTTCATTGAAGCCAAGAAATCAAAAGACAACCCCTATAGAGATTATTATATTTGGCGTGATCCAGTAAATGGTCATGAGCCAAATGAACTTAATTCTAATTTTGGGGGATCAGCCTGGGAGTATGATGAAAATACAAATCAATTTTAATTACACTTTTATAGCAAACAGCAACCTGATTTAAACTGGGCAAATGAAGAGATGAAACAGAGTATTTGGGACATGATGAATTTATGGATTAATAAAGGTATAAGTGGTTTTCGTATGGATGTAATTGATTTAATAGGGAAAGAACCTGATAATCTAATAAAAGAAAACGGTCCGAAGTTACATGATTATTTGCAAGAAATGTATCTTAATACTTTTGGAAAACACGATTTATTAAAGGTTGGGGAAACATGGGGAGCAACAACAGAGAATGCTAAGTTATACTCTGATCCTAATCGAAAAGAATTGAATATGGTGTTTCAGTTTGAACATATGAACTTAGATAAGATACCAGGCAAGCGAAGATGGGATTTAAAGAAATTAGAGTTAGTCGAGTTAAAACAGGTATTAAGTAAATGGCAGTATGCCCTTGATCAAGAAGGGTGGAACAGCCTATTTTGGAACAATCATGATTTACCAAGGATTGTATCTAGATGGGGGAATGATCGTGAATATCGGGTCGAATCAGCAAAGATGTTAGCAACATTATTACATGGAATGAAAGGTACACCCTATGTTTATCAGGGAGAAGAGATTGGTATGACGAATGCTGCTTTTAATTCGATTGATGACTATATCGATATTGAAACTCAAAATGTCTATAAAGAAAGAATAAAAGCTGGTTTTAGTGAAGAAGAAATTATGGAATCATTTTATATGAAAGCAAGAGACAATGCCAGAACGCCGATGCAATGGTCTGATGAAAAAAATGCAGGTTTTTCTACAGGGAAACCATGGATGAATCTAAATCCCAATTACACTTTTATTAATGTTGAAAGCGCTCTTAGTGATAAAAACTCTATTTTTTATCACTATCAAAAATTAATCAATATGAGGAAGAATAATACTACTCTTATTTATGGTACTTATCATCTCCTCAATCCCGAGGATGAGAGTATTTATGCATATGAACGTATTTTAGAGAACAAGAAACTATTAATTGTCTGCAACTTCTACGAGCATGAAAAAGAGTTTTCTTATGAAAGATCCAGGAGCTCAAGAGCAGAGATTTTAATTAGTAATTACAATAATTCAAGTTTAGATTTAAAAAAGATAACATTGAGGCCTTATGAAGCTATTATGTATGAAATAAATGAAGGAAAGGTTTGAGAAAATGAGTAATAACATAGATGAAACTGCTCAGCAGATTTTAGATAATATTGGCGGACCGGAAAATATAATAAGCGCTGCCCATTGTGCCACGCGGCTCCGTTTAGTTTTAAAAGATGATTCGATTGTAAAATCTGAAGAATTATCAAATATAGATCTTGTAAAGGGTCAGTTTAGTAATTCTGGTCAATATCAAATTATTATTGGTGCAGGCACTGTAAATGAGGTTTATAGTTCGTTAGTTAAACTCGCCGATATTAATGAATCTACTAAATCTGAGGTTAAAAAAGAAGCAGATAAAAAAATGAATACGGTTCAAAAACTTGTGAAACTTTTGTCAGATATATTTGTACCTATTATTCCGGCTCTTGTAGCAGCGGGTCTTCTGATGGGGATAAACAATGTTCTGACGTCTCAAGGATTGTTTATTGAAGGCAATTCTTTATTGGATATATACCCGCAAATTACCGACTTAGCTAATATGATCAATATCTTTGCAAATGCAGCTTTTGTCTTTCTCCCTATTTTAATTGGTTTTTCAGCAACGAAAATGTTTGGTGGAAACCCATATTTAGGGGCAGTAATTGGGATGATTATGGTCCATCCTGATTTGTTAAATGCGTATGGGTATGGAAACGCGGTTCTTAATGATACTGTACCTGTGTGGAATATATTTGGCTTTTCAATTGAAAAAGTAGGATATCAAGGAACTGTTTTCCCAGTACTAGCTGCGTCATTTATTTTGGCGTGGACGGAGAAGAATTTACGTAAAATTGTTCCGTCCGTACTCGATAACTTATTAACACCGTTATTGGCTGTCTTTATCACAAGCTTTCTTACTTTTAGTGTTGTTGGTGGAATTATGAGATCTGCGGGGGACTTATTAGCTAATGGTTTGGTTTGGTTATATGATACATTAGGCTTTTTTGGAGGTGCTATTTTTGGATTCATCATGGCACCGTTAACATTGACTGGTATGCATCACAGTTTACTCCCAGTTGACATTCAGTTAATTGCGGCTGGCGGTTCTTTCTTACTTGCGCTTGTAGCTTCAAACAACGTTGCACAAGGGGGAGCCACTTTTGCAGCTATGCTACTCACAAAAGATAAGAAAATGAAAAGTGTTGCAGTCTCTTCAGGCATATCAGCTTTATTAGGGATTACTGAGCCAGCGATGTTTGGTGTGAATCTTAAATTAAAATACCCATTTTATGCTGCAATGATAGGTTCCGCACTGGGATGCGCATATGCAGCTTTTGCCCAAATCACAAATGTAGCACCTGGACCAGCTGGTGTTATTGGATTTGTCACTGTTCAAGCTGGAGATGTTATAAACTTTTTAATAGCAATATTAATTTCAGTTATAGCATCATTTGTAATAACAATTCTTCTGTCTAAGTCTAAAAAGTTAAATAAAAGCTTGTAATCAATTTTGACTATTAACCTATCCTTTGAATAAAAAGTAATTTATTTTTAAATGTCAACGATCAACTTTGATTATTCTAATCATAGATGTCAATTAGGTTGAAGATATATAAATGTAACAGGCTCGTTTTAAAGAAACGAGCCTGTTACATTTACCATAAGTCTTTATCTAATAGTAGTTCAAAAAGGGAGAGTTACTTTAAAATTTTTAGGGTTAGTATAGTGCAACTAAGGTACGTACTACATCACGGATAGGTGTGAGCTAGTTTTCTTAATATTAAAGGTGGTTGTTAATGATGAAAAATGGTGTGATTTGTTTAGGAGAAGCATTGATTGATTTTATTCCTCTTGATAATGAAAATTTAACTTATCAAAAAAGTCCAGGGGGTGCACCTGCTAATGTTGCTGTAGGTATTGCTCAGTTAGGAGCGAAATCAACATTTTTGGGGAAGGTTGGCGATGATGTTTTAGGGGCATTTTTAAGAGATACATTAGCAGCATATCATGTAAATACGAGCCAAATGTTTTTAACGAAAGAACATCGTACCGGTACTGTTTTTGTTACGTTAGCGAAAAATGGTGAACGAAGCTTCGATTTTTATATTAATCCAAGTGCTGATCGCTTTTTAAAACCTGAAGAGATAAGTGAAAAAGTGTTGACATCACATCGAGTTCTCCATTTTGGATCTATTTCCATGATTGATGATCTTGCTAAAAAGGCGACGAAAAAGGCAGTACAATTAGCAAAGCAAGCAGGAATGTTGATTTCCTATGATCCCAATCTTCGCCTAGGGTTATGGAGAAGTGAGGCAGAAGCGAAAGAAACGATTGTATCTATGCTTGACCAGGTAGATGTTGTGAAAATTTCAGAAGAAGAATTAAAGTTTATTACCGGTGAACAGGATATTCAAGCCGGAATAAAAAAAATGGTAGCATACGGTATTCCACTATTGTTTATTACATTAGGCGGTAAAGGGTGTATTGTAATCTTAAATGGAGAGCAGTCAAAAGTATCTGCAATGAAGGTTGATGCTGTAGATACGACTGGTGCTGGAGATGCCTTTGTCTCTGTTATTTTATATAAACTAAATGCATATGGTGGGAACGTTGGGGAACTTTCTTTAGCTGAGGCCAAAGAAATGGCGATGTACGGAAATGTTTCAGGAGGTTTAACTGCATCTAAAAAAGGGGCAATGTCTGCATTACCGACACTTGACCAAGTAGAAAAATATGTGGAACAAGTAAGGCGGGAACAAAATGTCTAAATTGGATCAACAGTTACGATTTGAAGCCATAAAGGAAATTGAAAAGTATCAAGATATCGTTCAAAGCGATCCTTATTACCTTCATTACCATATAGCTCCATCTGTAGGCTTGCTGAATGACCCGAATGGATTTGTTCAATGGAATGGTGTTTATCATTTGTTTTATCAATGGATGCCATTTAAAACGGGGCATGGTGCAAAATTTTGGGCGCATTATACATCAGCAGATCTCGTTCATTGGAAGGAGGAGCCAATTGCGCTCACACCCTCTGATTGGTTTGATAAAAATGGCTGCTACTCTGGTAGTGCTATTGTACATGAGGGTCAGTTGTACTTGTTTTATACAGGAAATGTGAAAGATGAAGTAGGTAATCGTGAGACATATCAATGTCTGGCTGTTTCGAGTGACGGCGTGAAATTTGAAAAAAAAGGTCCAGTGATTAACCTACCAGAGGGATACACACCTCATTTTCGTGATCCGAAAGTATGGAGGAGCGGTGATAAGTGGTACATGATTATTGGTGCGCAAAGTGAAAAACTTGAGGGGCAAGCCGTGCTGTTTCAATCAACAGATCTTCATCATTGGGAGGATCTTGGCCCCATCGCAGGTTCAGATGGAGAGCTTGGCTTTATGTGGGAATGCCCAGATTTCTTTAATATAAATGGTAAGGATGTTTTATTATTTTCTCCTCAAGGGTTGGAAGAAAAAGGGATGAAGTATCATAATGTGTATCAATCTGGTTATATTCTGGGACAGTGGACAACAAATATAACTTACAAATTTCCACGCCATTTGAAGAGTTAGACCGGGGATTTGAATTTTATGCACCACAAAAAACAATAGACGATAATGGGCGGCGCATTTTGATTGCCTGGATGGGTGTTCCAGAGCAATATGAGGATAAGCATCCGACAGTAAAACATAAATGGCTCCATGCCATGACACTTCCACGGGAACTAACTATAAAGGATGGAAAGGTCTATCAAACGCCTATAACAGAGTTGGAAATATTACGCGAAGAGATTGTCCATCAATTTAATTTGTCTCTAAAAGAAAGCAATCAACAAGTTATTGATATGGATAAGGAAACAGCAGAGCTTCTACTAGAGGTAAATGATCAAAGTACAGAACGATTAGAGATCTCCATTCGTGGAGAGGTTCGTCTTATTTTTAATAAAGAGAAAAAAGTATTTACATTCGAACGAAGGAGCTTTGTAGATGGCTTAATGGAGCGTAGACAATGTGAATTAAAAAGTCTACAACAGTTACAGGTGCTTTTAGATGCTTCAACGATTGAAGTATTTGTAAATAATGGGGAAGAAGTATTTACTGCGAGAATGTTCCCTTATAAAGAAAACAAGCAAGTTAAAATCGGTTCTTTTGGTAAAACAACAATCAATTTTTCTCATTGGAGTTTAAAAAGTCATAGTCAAATTTTTTCAAGAGGTTATAAGAATGTTAAGTAAGATATTTGTTTAGAAAAAGAAACTGGAAGAAACGATTATTGTACCTGCAACAGGAAAGTTTATTGAAATGGAAGTGGTGCTGGATCCGACATTCAAGCAAAAAATGATGGGAGATGGTTTGCAATTGTAACCTACTGAGGGTGAAGTTATTTACCGATAGATGACGCCTTTACAGTTCTTAAATATTACAGCTCATCTATCTGAAAAGTCAAAAAAATCAAACAATTGGACTTTATTTTAAATAAGAATAATAACAAATACAAAGTCATTAGCTGCACAGTACAAGGATACTACGCAATTATAAAGTCTTAAAAAGTTCTCTATTTAAGACTCGGATCTTTAGTTGAACAACCTTTTTCTAACACCAAAAGGCTACTAATTGAAAAGTAGCCTTTATAACACAATATATTGTCTTTCATACATAGATTACAATAAATCTGGCAATACTATCATAAGCAATACAAAGTCAATGTGCTACCGGTGCTAGAGCCCATCTTAATTGATGGAGGGAGCGGACCACATCACATTACAATAGAATGATCACTTTAATCTAAAGAAAAGGAATATGATATAGAGTAGTGTAATTTCTGATTAAAATAAGTTCGCGTTAAATACAATTTAACCATACAAGATTTATTATCATCCATTTAGTCATAATCCTTGTTATATAAAGGGTTTATGTCTACTTTTATTTTATAAGCAAGTGAAGGAAAGTCGAATTAATCATAGTTGCAGGGATATGCGAGTATTAATTAAAAAAGGTTCAGCTTATGTATTAGTGTTGTCGTAGCAATCAATGTGTGTGAGTATTTTTCAAGACATTAAAAATAATGCATATTTTGATTAATTGACAATTCAATACCCTAATGTTAGGATGTCTATATCCTAATGTTAGGATATAGGATGAAAGAAGTGATTAGAAAGGAGATAAAGATGATTGCAGACTTGAATTGGAAGTTGAGAAAAATCGGGAGAAAAGATTAACTGCTAAAGAAATAATTGGTGAGACAATTTGAGACAATAACACTGGAAAGAAATAAATGGCCAAGTGACATTAATAATTAGGCTGGTTTTTCAGAATGCGAACAAGCATCAGTGGGGTTAAACGGAAATTATAATAATTCGGATATTATCCTAATGTTAGGATAATAGAAAAGGAGAATGTAAAATGGTATCAACAATACTGCAAATAATTTTAGGGTTAGGGTTTATTATGTTTGGGCTAATGAAGTTTAGGTCAAAGCAAATGGTTGAAGGATTTAAACATTATGGGTATTCAGCAGGATTTCGAATTTTTACAGGCACGGTAGAGATTGTTGCTGCAGTTCTATTAATCACAGGTATTTGGAATGGAACATTGGCTGCAATTGGTAGTTTTCTTGTTGTTGCAACAATGATTGGTGCAATATTTACACATTTAAAAATTCAAGATAAATTGAAAGATATGATGATGCCTATCATTTTATTTGTACTCGGAGCCCTTGTATTAATACTAAACTACTCATCTTTACTTGGCTAAGTTAATTAAATATTTTATGCTTAAGATAAAGTAAAGTCGGAGGCGATTAATTGATGGACCAAAAATTACAATATGCAGAAAAAGATTTGAAGCTATTTCGTATATGGTTAAAAGCGACGAAAACACTTTATGATAATGTGACGAAAGATATAACAAGTCACGGTTTAACAATTGAAAACTTTATGACCCTGGAACTACTTTATAATAAAGGTCCACAATATATTCAAGTAATTAGTGAAAAGTTAATGATACCAAGCGGAAGTATTACGTATGTAGTGAACAAACTAGAAAAAAAAGAACTAGCAATGCGCGAAATCAATAATGAAAACAAACGGTATTGCAAAGTTGTTTTAACAGAAAAAGGGGAAGCATTATTTAATGAAATTTTCCCGAAACATGTTGGAATGATCGTGAAAAATTTAGAGGTCTTAGATAACGAGCAAAAGGAGCAATTAACAACATTATTAAAAACGGTTGGTCTTGCTGCAAAGGAGCTTTCATAAAGGAAAGTGGAAAAATACAATTCATTTCTGATTGATAGTTGGCATATATTCGATTGTTGGTCATTTAGGAAAATGGTAAATAATTAACAGGTGTAGGTTCTGAAACAACAATTTACTGATACTGCGGATCATCATGATCGGCTTAAAGTTGGGTCACTACTACTTATTATGGATTGTGCTGTAAAAGATAGGTAAGAATAGTGAGATTTCATACGTGACTATTATCTCGAAGTTGAGATTTGTGAATTTGAAATGAAAATGGAGCATAAGAAAGACGAAAAGAATTGATAATGTTGTTTCCAACAGTGATGGTCCTTATGAGAATTACAATACTTATAAGAAGGAATGTGTAAAAATGGGGTTTTTGGACAAACTATTTAGAAACTCAAAGGAGATGGAAAATATGTCAAAAGTAAAATTAGCTGTGGTTTTTTATAGCATGAGTGGAACAAACTATCAACTAGCAAAATGGGCAGAAGAAGGGTCGCGAGAAGCTGGTGCTGATGTTAAAGTATTAAAGGTACAAGAATTAGCCCCACAATCAGTCATTGAGGGGAATGAAGTATGGAGATCAACAGTTGAATCAACAAAAGACGTACCAGTAGCAACATCGGATGATATTGAATGGGCAGATGCCATTATTTTTAGTGTTCCAACACGTTTTGGTAATATGCCCTCACAAATGAAGCAATTCCTTGATACACAAGGTGGACTATGGGCAGGTGGTAAGACAGTAAATAAAGTAGTGAGTGGAATGACTTCGGCACAAAATCCACATGGTGGTCAAGAAGCTACTTTACTATCTTTATATACTTCTATGATGCACTGGGGTGCGATTATTGCTTCTCCTGGATACACCGATCCGGTATTGTTTGGTGCAGGAGGGAATCCTTATGGGACAAGTGTTACAGTTGACCAAGATGGTAAAATGCTTGAAGATGTGGAAGCTGCAGTGAAACATCAGGCTAGACGTACAGTTGAGGTCGCAAAGTGGGTTAAAAAAGGAAATCAATAAATTATTCTAATTAGTTAAAAGTCAATAGCCCTATTCGAAAAGTGTTACTCGATATGTGATGAAAATGGGCTTTCACCTAGAATAACTATTAACTAAATACAATTTAACTATAGTTGAATTTATAAAAGGTTTAGTCATAATCCTGGTTGTATAGGATTATGACTTTTTCTTTACCAAGAGAATCAATCATCCTTGCTGGTATTTCTCTCATTATGACTTTAGTTGTACGGTAACCATAATTATCCATAGTTACAATAAAGTTACCATATAACCTTAAAGTGCCTACTTCACAATTATCTGTTAGTAATATACCATCTATGATAATAGTGAGCTAATACAATAGATTGTGAGGGTTACATCATGCAAAACCTAGTTTGATTTATTTGGTGAATAGTCCAAATTATTTCTATGAGGCGATACACTAAATATTATAAAAAGATATCAATAGATGAGTTTGTTTAAACCAAAATTCCATTGCAGTGATTGGCTATTTCAAATAATTGTTACTATGTTTTATCGAGTGTATTACCTGTAATTGATAAAGCGCTATTTTAGTGCCAGCTAATAATTGAAAGATGAGATCGGTAAACCCATTGGAACTGATAGGATCCCAAATCATCAAAATTAATGACAAGGGGAGATTGGATATGAAAAAGAAAGCAGTTGGATTAGTCAAGATATTATTACTTTTAAGCGTTATATTAATTGGTTGTTCGAATGTTCAAGAAACTAATATGTCTAACAATGAATCTTCTAAGGTAATATTAACTGAAAATTCGGCTTATTCAGCCATATCTGTACTTGGAAAAGACTTTGCTTTTCCAAATAGGATTGAAGGAATGCCTAATAAATTATCAGACTTTGAAGATCTGAATATCGGCTCATTCCTAACCAGCGATGGTGTGAGACTGTCTTATTGGACTGCAGGTACTGGCGAACCCCTGATTCTTCTTCCGGGATGGTCAGTTAATGGTGCACACTTTTTGAATGTAATGTACCTTCTAAGTGAGAACTACCGGGTTTATACCCTAGATCCTCGCAATCAAGGGTTATCGGAAGATGTACTGTTTGGAAATCGCATATCCCGTTATGCTACTGACCTTAAGGAATTTACTGATTATTTGGATATAAAATCCGCAAATTATGTAGGCCATTCAATGGGTGCTGCGATGCTATGGAGTTATATTGATCTTTACGGAACAAAAAAAATAAACAAAGTTGCTTTTGTCGATCAGCCACCTGTAATCGTCCCACTACCTAACATGACAGACGAAGAACGTATGGAATTAGGGGTACCGTTTGATTCTTCTGAACAGTTAGAGAATGCAATGGCATCTATAGATCTTTCGAAAATGGATAGTTCTAGCACACTATACTCCGAAAATTCAACAAGCCTATCTAATCAAATTGCTAACAATGATATGGAATACTTAATCCGTGTTATGTATGATCATGGTACCAATGACTGGCGTGATGTCATTCAAAATAAGATAGATGTAACCACCGCAATCTTCTCAGGTAAGCTTAGTCCCAATTTACAAAGTCAGCAATGGTTGCACTCAGCTATCCCTAATTCTACTCTGTATATTTATTCAGAAGAAGAACATGGAGATCATAGTCTAATGGAAAAGAATCCAGTGAAATTCACTAGTGATCTTCAGGAGTTCTTAGAACGTAATAAATAAAAATGGAATTCAATATAGAAAATGATTCACCTGTATTTTGTATATAATAGTTACTTTTAGGTTTCCATATAACTTTTAAGTGCCTACTTTACAGTTATTTATAATGGTTTTACGATAATTATAGGTTCACTGATACAGAAGATGTCGAAGTAAAGAAAAAAAGGAGGATATAAAATGAACATCCAATCTCGATTTGCAAAAATAAGAGGTTTCACTGATCAAATTGTAGCACCCTTAGAAGCGGAAGACTTTATCATTCAGTCTACTTCAGATGTTAGTCCTGCAAAATGGCATCTTGCCCACACAACATGGTTCTTTGAAAGGTTTGTACTCATACCTCATGCTAGTAATTACCAAGAATTCAATCCGCAATTTGACCATTTATTTAATTCTTACTATGAGACGATTGGGAAACCTTTTGCAAGACCAAATCGTGGTCTGCTTTCTAGACCAACAATAAAGGAAGTTGTGAAATATCGTAAATATGTAGAAGAAAATATCTTAAATATGCTCAATCAAGCAGATCAAGAACTAATAAAAAAGATTGAACCAATCATTGAAATTGGTATGAATCATGAACAACAACACCAGGAATTACTTTTAACAGATATCAAATATAACTTTTCCATAAATCCTTTAAAACCTGCTTATTTCAATGACTCTTCCCATGATGATTCATACACTTCTGATATGGAATGGATCCATTTAGAAGAAGGTTTAGTAGAGATCGGACATGATGGAAAAGGATTTGCCTTTGATAACGAATCTCCCCGGCATAAAGTATGGTTAAATGCTTATTCTATTGCGTCCAGAACAGTGACTAATAAAGAATTCATTGCATTTATAGAAGATGGAGGATATGAAAAAGTACAATATTGGTTATCTGACGGATGGTCTACGTTAAAAAAAGAAGGATGGGAGGCACCTCTTTATTGGGAAAAGAAAGATGGAGCATGGTTTTATTTCACTTTATCTGGAATGAAAGAAGTAAACGTAAATGAACCTGTCACACATATTAGCTATTATGAGGCTGATGCCTACGCTAGATGGGCAGGAAAAAGGCTTCCAACAGAAGCAGAATGGGAACATGCATTTTCTAATGAAGAAATTGAGGGGAATTTCGCCGAATCGGGTAACTATCACCCTGTTGTAAAGACAGATTCGAACTATAATGCGTTTGGAAATGTGTGGGAGTGGACAATGAGCCCATACAGCCCTTATCCGGGAAATAAACCATTAGAAGGTGCACTGGGGGAGTATAATGCTAAGTTTATGGCAAATCAAATGGTATTGAAAGGTGGTTCATGTGTGACACCTGCTTCTCATATAAGGCTTACATACAGAAACTTTTTCCAACCTGAAAAGCAATGGCAGTTTAGCGGATTTCGTTTAGCGGAGGATAAGAAATGAGTATTACCAGTAAAAATATTCAGATATTAGATTTTCAACCTTCGTTAGGATCATTTCGAACTGAGGTGCTAATGGGTTTGAAAAGTGAAAAGAAATATATAGATTCTAAATGGTTATATGATGAAGCAGGTTCTGCTTTGTTTGAAAATATTACTGCACTACCAGAATATTATCCAACCAGAACAGAATTATCAATATTGTTAAAAAACGCCAAAGAAATCACCTCATGTGTTGGTGAGCAAGTAACGTTGGTGGATTTTGGTAGCGGGAGCAGCGAAAAGGTGAAAATCTTGCTAAATGAAATGAAACAGTCTATTTCATATATGCCGGTAGATATATCAAAAGAGTTTTTATTGGAATCAGCAAAACAAATTGCGAATGAAAATCCTAAGCTAAATGTTACAGCAATTTGTGCGGATTACACAAAATTACCTGATTTACCATTCGTTCCAGGGAAAAAAGTTATCTTCTTCCCTGGTTCAACCTTTGGAAATTTTGAAGTGAAAAAAGGCAAGGAATTTTTAAAAAGGATATCTAATATGTTGAAGGTTGGCGATGGATTACTAATTGGGTTAGATTTGAAAAAATCTCATCAAATTCTTAATAGGGCTTATAATGATGATTCCGGGGTTACTGCTGCCTTTAACTTAAATTTATTGAAGCGAATTAATCGCGAACTTGATGGTAATTTTGATATTACGCGGTTTGAGCATTTTGCTTTCTTTAATGAGAAACAAGAAAGAGTGGAAATGCACTTAAAAAGCCTGCAGGATCAATTCGTGACAATTGGAGAAGATTTAATAGAATTTAGAAAAAATGAAACAATTCATACTGAAAATTCATACAAATTTGACCTTGAAACATTTGAATTAATGGCAAAGAATAGTGGATTCAAAAACCATAGCGTATGGACTGATCCGGATTCGCTGTTTAGTGTAATTTATTTAGAAAAAAATTATAGTTAATTTCTTTTAACTTCACAGCTATAGAAAGCTTTTCTCAATAGTTACCTTTAAGTAACTACTTTACAAATATACTTACTCTATGTAATATTGGTTTGTAATTTAAATTATAACTCAATTTAGAAAACGTATTCTAAATTAGGATTGTGACTGTTTAATCAGGCAAAACCGATGATATTTGTAAGTAGTGGTGTGCTCTTTTTTTGTGGGGGTGTCTAAGTGAAGATTTTAAAAATACTTAATAACAATGTCATTATCTCAGTAAAGAAAGAAGAAGAAGTCATTGTCATGGGGCGTGGGATAGCTTTTAATAAAAAAGCTGGTGATGAAATAAATGAGAACAAGATTGATAAAATCTTTACTTTGGAAGATGAAAATATAACGGCAAAATTCAAAACGCTAATAGCTGACATCCCTATAGAGTATATGGAATTATCTGAGAAAATCATTAACTACGCAAAGATGGAATTAGGTAAAAAGCTAGATAATAGTATTTACATTTCTTTAACAGATCACATTCATTTTGCTATAGAGCGACATAGAAACAATATACCGATAAAAAATGGGTTGCTTTGGGAGACAAAGCAACTTTACAAAGAAGAGTTTGAAATTGCAATTGAAGCATTAAATATGATCTTTGAGCAGTTTCATATAATATTACCTGAAGATGAGGCGGGTTTTATCGCATTACATTTGGTAAATGCTCAGTTTAGTGAAGATATGAGTAATGTTGTCGATATGACAAAGGTGACGCAAGATATTATAACGATCATCAAATATCACTTTAAGATTGAATTTGATGATAACTCGTTAAATTACTATCGGTTTATCACTCATCTAAAATTCCTTGCCCACAGATTGGTGAAGGGCAATCATTACAAGGGTGAATCTGAGGATGATCTCTTAAATGTTATTAAAAAGAAATATCCGGAAGCGTATAAATGCACCGAAAAAATCAAGAAATTCGTCGAGAGTCAACATCGATATCAGTTGACTGAAGAAGAAATGCTTTACTTAACAATTCATATACAAAGAATAGTTAAAAATAAATAATTCTATTTAGGATTGTGACTTATTAGGCAAAACCTAAATTGACCTTCTAAAGTAAAAAGGGTCGATTTAGGTTTTTTATATGTAAAATTGCAGATCTGAAGATATTCAGAAAAATTTTAAAGTTTAGGAATTTAATTACGTGGTGTTAGGCTGACTTTACATTTATAGACATAGCAAGTTTTATTTAGTGTGTGACCTGGAAAAAATAATATAACAAAAAATGTAAAATAAAATAAGGAGGAGAAAATATGAGTTATGAAAAACTAGCGAAAGATATTTTACAAAACATAGGTGGAGAAGAAAATATCTCAAGCCTTGTGCATTGTGCGACTCGATTAAGGTTCACGTTGAATGATACGAGTAAAGCAAATAAATCAGAATTGGAAAGCAATGATGATGTTTTAAGCGTTGTCGAAGCAGGGGGTCAGTACCAAGTCATTATTGGATCACATGTAGGGGAAGTATATAAGGAAATATCAAAAGTTACAAATGTAGGTGAAAAAGCAGACGATTCGAAGAACAAACCAAAGGGATCAATTATGTCTCAAGTGTTTGATGTGATTTCTCGAAGTTTTTCACCTTTGCTAGGTGCACTAGCCGGTGCTGGTATGCTTAAAGCGTTATTAACCGTCCTAACGATGGTAGGCTGGCTTTCACCAGAAAGTGGAACGTATTTTATATTATCAGCTGCTGGAAATGCTGTTTTCTATTTCTTACCCATATTACTAGCAATTACACTTTCTATTAGATTAGGCGCAAACCCATATGTAGGTGGATCGATTGGTGCAGCATTACTTGAGCCAAATTTAACAGGGTTAATTGATAGTGAGGCATCGTTCTTGGGAATACCAGCTATTATTGTTGATTATTCTGCAACTGTATTTCCTGTGTTTATAGCTATATGTATGTATGCGCTCTTTGAAAAAGGAATAAAGAAAGTAATACACAAGGATTTCCAATTGTTCTTAGTACCCATGCTTTCTCTTATCGTAATCCTTCCACTGACAGTTCTTATTTTCGGACCGTTTGGAACCTATTTTGGAGATGGGATTGCAGCAGGAATTAATTTCTTATTAGATCTTAGTGGTTTATTAACTGGTGCTGTTGTCGGAGCAGGTTGGTTATTCTTAACCTTATTTGGACTTCATTGGGGAATTATTCCGATTATTCTTCAAAATCTCGGCAATGGAGCAGACCCACTGCAGGCAATGTTAGCGGGTGCCGTTTTTGCGCAGATCGGGGTTGCAGTAGGATTCATAATTCGTGCAAGAGACAAAAAATTAAAAGCATTAGCTGCTTCAACTGTTCTTCCAGCAGCACTTGCAGGTGTCAGTGAACCGATTATTTATGGTTTGGCTATTCGTTATAAAAAAACATTAGCTTATGTTGCAATTGCTGGAGCAGTAGGTGGAGCGATTAATGGTGCTCTAGGTGTCAAACAAGTCGAATTTGCTTTGGTTAGTTTCTTAGCAATTCCTACATTTTCGCCAATGGGCTTATTTGTAATCGGTGCTCTAATAGCGTTCATTTTAGGTATGCTTATGACCGTAATTCTAGGGTTTGAAAAGAAACAAGACAAACAAGTGGATACTGATACAATAAAACCCGAAAACGCGCAAGAACGTCAGGTTTTAATCAAAAAGGAAAAAATAGCTAGTCCACTTACAGGAGAAGTGAAATTATTAAGTGAAGTAAGCGATCCTGCATTTTCTTCTGAAGCGATGGGAAAAGGAATTGCCATAGAACCTTCAGTTGGTGAAGCTGTTTCCCCGGTGAATGGTAAAATATCAGCAATATTTCCTACTAATCATGCGGTTGGAATTACATCGGATGATGGTGCCGAAATATTAATTCATATTGGAATTGATACAGTACAGCTGGAAGGCAAGTACTTTACGTCTTTTGTAAAACAAGGTGATGTTGTAAAGCAAGGGGATCGATTAGTAGAGTTTGATATAGAGAAAATTAAAGAAGCTGGCTTTGCTGTTACGACACCGATAATTGTTACAAATACAAGTGAATATACAGAAATCGTTCCAACAGAACATGAAAATATTCAAATGAAAGAAAATCTGATAACACTAATAGTTTAAGCCTTAAAAGGTGAGGATAAACTCCTCACTTTTTATAGATATTCTTTATCATCACAATTTTTACTATTATTTCCATTATAGAAAAAAAGATATTGGGGCTGATATATGGCTCTGACAACTTTATAACATTGAAAAACAAGAATAAATTCATAAGAAATGAGGGGAGGACTTACATGTTAAAATGTGCGATTTCGGAACAAGATATTACACCTATAAAACCAATGGACCTCAGCGGTTATACTATTGATTTTAACTATCCATTAAGACGAGGTATAAGTAATGGAGCGTTAGATCCTTTACTATGTGTCACGATGTTATTAGAGATTAATGGTGAGAGGGTCCTATTTGTATCTTTAGATTTCATAGTAGTAATCAAATCCTTCACGGAAGAGATAAGAGAAGCAATTTCTAATCGTTTTTCAATTCCTGTAATGAATATTATCGTCAGTGGCACACACACGCACTCAGGTCCGCATGTTTTTCTGCCACAATATGTATCAAATGAAGACCAGGAAAAGATATTAGAAAAAGACTATTTAAATATAGTGAAAGAAAAAATATTTTTATCCGTTGAGGAAGTTCTACATAATCTAGAGTCAGTAGAAGCCTATTACTCAAATACACATATAAATGGTTATTATGGGAATAGAAATGTGCGAAGCGGCTCATATGATGACAGCTTTCATGTCATCCGATTCAAAAACTCTGAAGATAAGGTTATTGGCAGTTTTGCTAATATTAGCTGTCATCCAACCATTTTAAAAGAAAATTCTTTAAAGTTTAGTGCGGATTTACTAGGGAATATTCGAAAAAATATATCAGAGAAATGGGATTCACCAGTTTTACTGACGAATGGTGCTGCAGGTGATGTGAGTAGTAGACATTTTACAAATGATAATACGTATGACACTGTAATCGAGTTTGGAACAGGAATTTCAAATCAGGTTCTGAATAACTTTAATGAGTCAAGAATAGATCTGGACGATATTAAAGTGAAGAAAGTTAGCCTCAAGCAAGAATATTCCCCCAAAAAAGATAAGAATCTTGCAGGTATTAATATACTTGATAACCCAGATGTACCAGAAATTTTTAAAAAAGAAGTAAAAAGGAAACAAAGTGTAAATAATATTTTATTTGAATTAGAGAGTTATATTTATCTAATTGGACCAGTATCTTTTATTACATTTCCTGGAGAATGTGTTACAAGCCTTGCTGAGAAAATAAAATCGGCTTCTAATATGGAGATTACAATGTTAATTTGTTATGCTAATGATTTTTGGTATTATTTTGTTCCGGAAGAGGAATATGGAAAGTATTTTGAAAGTATAATTTCCCCCCTTCCAATGGGACTTGCTGACAAGTACGGACACTTAATAAGTGACGAGTTGCAAAATATTCAATCAAAATAAAAAAATCAAAATTTTCAAGAAAATGAGTAAAAACAGGAGGTAATAACAATGACTGTAAAAAATGAACAATTTCCTCAAGGATTTCTATGGGGTGGGGCAACAGCAGCAAACCAAATCGAAGGTGGTTTTTACGAAGGGAATAAAGGGTTAAATATTGCTGATGTGTTACCAGGTGGGAAAGAAAGATTGAAGGTTTTGAAAGAGCCTGGATTTAATTTTGAAATAGATAAAACAAAATACAATTATCCAAATCATGAAGCTATTGACTTTTATCATCGGTACAAAGAAGATATTAAGTTATTTGCTGAAATGGGATTTAAAGTATTTCGTATGTCCATTGCCTGGAGTCGCATTTTTCCAAAAGGTACAGAGTTAGAGCCAAACGAGGAAGGACTTGCTTTCTATGATCGCGTATTTGATGAATTGCATAAATATGGGATTGAACCAGTAGTTACTATTTCTCACTATGAAATGCCACTAAATCTTGTAAAAGAGTACAGTGGTTGGAAAAGTCGGGAAGTCATACCCCTATTTGAACGTTATGCGTCTGCTGTTTTAAACCGATATAAAGGAAAAGTGAAATATTGGATGACATTCAATGAGATTAATAGTGCACTTCATTTTCCGATTATGAGTATGGGTTTCTCAGTTCAAGAAGGAGAAAATAAATATCAAAAAATATTCCAAGCTTTCCACCATCAATTTGTTGCAAGCAGTCTCGCTGTTAAGGCATGTCGTGAAATCATTCCAGAAGCTAAAATTGGTTGCATGCTTTTGCATGCACCTGTTTATTCGTATGATAGCAATCCAGAGAATATCTTGTATGCACTTCAAGAAGAGCAGATTTTTAATTATTTCTGTGGTGATGTACAAGTTAGAGGGGAATACCCTGGTTACGCTAAACGTTTTTTCGAAGAGAACCTTGTCGACATTTTAATGGAAGATGGTGACTTAGACTTAATTAAAGATTATACAGTAGATTATATTGGATTAAGTTACTACATGTCGCAAACACAGAAAAAAGAAAAAGAAGGTCTAGATACAGCTGCCGGGAATCTTTTAGAAGGTGTCAAAAATCCATTTTTAAAAGCAAGTGACTGGGGATGGGAAATAGATCCAACAGGTTTGAGGATAGGTTTAAATAGATTGTATGGTCGTTATCAAATCCCATTATTCGTCGTTGAAAATGGCTTAGGAGCCTATGACAAGATTGAAGATGATGGACTTATTAATGATGATTACCGTATTGATTATTTAAGAAGTCACATAGAAGCCATGGCAGAAGCGATAAAAGATGGGGTGGATCTTATGGGATATACAAGTTGGGGATGTATCGATTTAGTTAGCGCATCAACTGGTGAATTCTCGAAGCGGTATGGATTTATATATGTCGACAAACATGATGATGGAAGTGGCACACTTAATCGCGAGAGGAAAAAATCGTTCTATTGGTATAAAGATGTTATTAAAAGTAACGGAGAAGTTTTATAAATATAGCAGAATGAATAATGATACGTCAAAAGGAAGAAAGGGAATTCCCTTGTGGTATTAATTAACTAGCATCGTTACTAAAAGGTTCCTATAAAACCTAAAGGTGCCTACTTTTCAGTTGATACTAAAGCTTTTATTATGACTGTATGGAGAGGTTTCACTAATTTACTAAATTTGTGAGTCATGCATCATTTTATGAGTTTCGCATAGTACTAGCTACCGGCCAATGTAGGATGCTTTAATTGTGCAAATATAATAACGTTAGACATTTACAGTACTATTGACCCATCTATGTTTTTAGGTGGTGAGTAATTGACGGTGAGACTTGGATTCAATTTATGGAAGTTTTCAATCAAGGAATTTTGTTAGGTACAGAAACAAGTAAATGGAAAGTAATTGGGCGGAAGAAAATCATTAAATATTGTTTTATAAATATTAAGTGTATTTAAAGGAATATTAATTTAATCATAATGTTGACCTCAAAAGATCCTCTCCTGTTGAACAAGTTCAATCACTTGAAAAAGGAGATGACTAACTTGCTAAATTTTAAAAATATTGTATCTAAAACAATTTTGACTCCAGCAAATGGATGTGTTGCAAACAATGATTTTACGTTTTCATTAAATCCTTATGTTGGCTGAATGTTTGCTTGTAAGTATTGTTATGTTAGAGAAATGCCAAAGGCTAGATATAGAGGAGAAGAATGGGGAAGTTATGTTGACATAAAGTCAAATGCAAGCACCTTATTGAAAAATGACATAAAAAAGCAAAAAAGAAAGATCAGCGTATCTCCATCTTTATGAGTACAGCAACTGATCCGTATCAATGGATAGAAGCAAAAGAAAGATTAACAGAAGCAATATTAGAAAGTATGCTTACATTTATTGACGATATTGATTTTCTAATGAATCACACACGTTCGCCATTAGTTATGCGGGATATTGAATTGTTTATGGAATTCAGGGTTAAAATATTTGTTAGTATGACTATAGAAACAGATAGCGAAAATAAAGGAAAATTTTCACACCTTTTGCGCCACCAATTCCAGCAAGATTAAGAGCTTTAAAGGAAATCATTCAAGCGGGGATCCCTACAAGAATATCCATTTCCCCATCCTACCAATGACAAAAAAAGTGATGAAGTTATTTAAAGAGGCAACAGATACTGTTGTATTAGATACGTACTCATTTTGTAATGGAGGAAAAGGTAATCGAACCGATCAGATGGGAATTAAAAAAATTTATGATGATATAAAACTCCCTCAATGGTATGAAAAAGATGCTTATAAAAAAATCATACCAATATTAGAGGAAGAGTTCGATGAAGTCAAAACGATTAAAGATGAATGTAGTAAATGTAGCTACTTTTCATCCTAGAAATGATGATAGGGATAAATGACTGATATGTTTTGTGATGTAGCAATAAGTGTAAACTTACAGACGATAAACGCCGTGTTGCTTAGCTTTATATTTATAATCATTTAAAGATGAGAGGAGATTTGTTTGGATAATAATATATGGCTTCAAATGAAAGACTATTTTGCTGAAAACATGGGTGATTTTTTAATTGCAGTGAAAGAGCATTTAGAAGTCAGTTTGATTGCTTTACTCATTGCAATTATCATTGGTATCTCGTGTGGATATGTTTGCTTTAAGTATAAAAAAATGGAAAGTAAAATTATACCTTTTTTTCAGGTGTTGAGAGTTATTCCAAGTCTTGCGATTTTACTTTTGTTAATACCGATTATGGGTACTGGTATAAAGTCAGCGATTATTGCGCTTGTCCTATTATCAGTACCACCTGTTCTCATGAATACTGTTGTAGGCATTAAAGAAGTCCCTGGATTTTTGATTGAATCAGCATATGGGATGGGAATGACGGAGAGACAAGTATTTTGGAAGGTTCAATTGCCATTAGCCTTGCCCTTGATATTTACAGGAATTAAAATCGCAACAATAGAAATAATTGCCAGCGCCACATTAGCAGCCAAAATAGGAAGTGGTGGAATCGGAGAGATTATTTTTACTGGTCTAGGCCTTAACAGGACAGACTTACTTGTAATAGGTGGTATTACTGTTGGGTTAATGACCATACTAGCATCGTTTATTATAGAATTAATAAATAGAATGCTGATGAGATATAAATACTTAAAGTAGTAAGAAGCAAATCCAGATATTGCAGAAATTATTCATAAAAAGAGTGCGATATTGGATAATGCGAAATTAAATGGATACTAAAGTAGATGAAGGAAAATAGAGTTCAAAAAAGTAATATAGAGTAGTGGAAATCCAATAAATAATGGATGTGGGAGGTTTTTATGACCCAAAAAGCAATTGAATTCCATAATATAAGTAAAAAATTTAAGCATGCACAATATTATGCAGTCGATAAAGTGAACCTCAGTATTGAAGAAGGTGAATTTATTACTATATTAGGTTCATCTGGATCTGGAAAGACAACATTGCTTAAAATGGTTAATAAGTTATACGAACCAAGTCAAGGTTCTATTAGTTTGTTCGGTGAAGATATTGCAAACATTGACTCTATTCGTTTACGTAGAAAGATTGGGTATGTTATTCAACAAATTGGTCTTTTCCCACACATGACTATTGCTCAGAATGTTGCAACTATACCTAAATTGTTACAATGGAATAAAAAAAAGATTAACGATAGAGTTGCATATCTCCTAAACTTAGTAGGTTTAGATGCCAATGATTTTATGAATCGATATCCATCCCAGTTATCTGGTGGACAACAACAAAGAATTGGGCTAGCCAGAGCATTAGCAGTTGATCCGAAAATTATGTTATTGGACGAGCCTCTAGGGGCGGTGGATGCCATCACACGACTTAGTCTTCAAGAAGAATTGTTACGCATTCACGGAGGATTGAATAAGACATTTTTACTAGTGACTCATGATATTAATGAAGCGTTTAAACTAGGATCTAGAGTAGTTATTATGAATAGTGGTAAAGTCTCTCAATTCGACACACCTAGAAATATTGTAGCAAACCCAGCTGATGAATTTGTATATTCACTGATTGAATCATCACGGAGTCAAGAGCAGTTCTGGGAGGGGTTAAGGTGATAGAGTATGCTTTAGAATACCCAGACAAGTTATTGTATCCATTACTAGAGCATATACAAATGTTGGTTATCACTTTAATGATATCCCTTATACTAGCAGCTTTTCTAACAATTATATCGATTTACTCTAGATTATTGTCAAAGACATTAGTTTACTTTTTTTCGGTGATTTATGCGGTACCAAGTATAGCTCTTTTTGCTTTATTAATACCATTAACTGGGTTAGGAAAAACTACTGCTATTATCGTTCTTGTTTTATATAATCAATATGTATTATTACGGAATTTTCTAGAAGGCCTCGATGAAGTGGATCCTGCTGTAACTGAAGCAGCAACTGGTATTGGAATGACTAAAATGCAATTGCTTATTAAGATAAAAATCCCATTATCAAAAAGAGCATTATTTACAGGAATCCGAATTTCGGTTGTTACAACAATTGGGATAGCAACCATCGCCGCTTTTATTAATGCTGGCGGATTGGGAAGTATTCTAAATGATGGACTAAGGACAGTTAATACTGTGAAAATTCTCTGGGGTAGTATTTTAGCAGCAGGTCTTGCAATTGTAACTAATACTATATTAAGTAAATTTGAACGAAAATTGTAATCGGAAAGTGGTTAAATCAATTTAGTTTTTAAACAGAAAGATGGAAGAGGAGAAAACTAGTTTAAGCTTTTTATAACCTCTTCCTAATCTGTTGAGAAATATTTCACTACTGAAGATGCAACTTTGTATGTCAGGATAGATAATGAATCTACTTTTCAAAATCATGAGAAGATTTTAAACCAGAATTCTCAAGGTTTTATTAGATTTTTGAATTAATAAAAATATATATTGAAAAAATTCAAATGTAATGCTAAAATAAAGAAAACGCATTCATACATTGAGTGTTTGTTATGTTATAGGATTGTTACTCTTTGAGTTAAACTCTTTGAGGCATGACCTTAATTTATTTGGCATGCTTTAAAGAGTTTTTTTATTCGAATTTTTTGGGGAGTCGTTGTTATGAGAGTAATTAAAAAGATTAACAATAATGTAGCAATATGTAGGGATAGTAATAATAAGGAGTTAATAGCCTTTGGAAAAGGTATTGGTTTTCCTGTTATTCCATACAACATTACGGACTTAAGCAAAATATCAATGACATTTTATCGAATTGATAGTCGATTCTACACACTTATCGAAGAGATTCCTGAGGACATTTTAGAAGTTGCTGCACTAATAGCAGATAAAGCGCGTGTAACATTAAAGGGGCCACTGAATCCAAACCTAGTTATTGGTTTATCTGATCACATTAATTTTGCGATTGTCCGAATGAAAAAATATAAAAAAATGAAAATGTTGTTTTCTTATGATGTGGAGCAATTATATCCAAATGAGACAAAGCTTGGAAGATATGCGGTAAACCTGATTCAGAGAAAGCTGTATGTAACACTGCCAGATAGTGAAATTACCAATATTGCGATGCACTTTGTTAATGCACAAGAAGAAAAGCTGCCAGATGAAGGTCATGATGTAGAGGTGCTAATTGCGAAAGCTACAAATGAAATTGAACAATTTTTTTCTATTAAAATCAATAGAAATGACTTTAATTATAATCGATTTGCGATGCATATGAGATATTATATAAAAAGGATAAGAGAGAGAAAGCAATTTATTGATAATACAACTGTACTTGTGGATGCGATGAAAGAAAATATTCCTAAGGTTTATGAATGTGCATATAGAATAGGAAATTTAATAGATGAAAGTCTAGAGTCAAAAAGTAACGATGAAGAGATTGTCTATTTGATGATACACATTAATCGAATGATTGGAAAAACAAAATCTGAGAATGAGGGATTGTAACTCGTTGTGGAGGCATAACCCAAAATTACTAGGAGTTTTACTCTTAGTGGTTTTGGGTTTTTTTATATATAAAAAGGAGGAGAAAAAATGGAGAAAAAAAAGAAGTACCATAAACTTGCCGAAGATGTATTGAATGCAGTAGGAGGAAAGGATAACGTCACAAATGTGACACATTGTATGACAAGATTACGATTTAATTTAAAAGATGAAAGTATTCCAAACAAGGAAGAGCTGGAAAAAATATCAGGAGTATTGGGTGTTACAAAAGCAGGTGGGCAATTCCAAGTTATTATTGGACAGACAGTAGATAAGGTATTCGCTAACCTAAGTGATATAGGAGGATTTGATCATAATTCGAAAACGGATGATGATCAAAATCAGCCTAAAAGAAAAACAACTCTAAAATCAATTGGAAGTAACATATTAGACGGTCTTGCAGGTTGTCTTACACCATTAATTCCACTACTAATAGGTGCTGCAATGTTTAAATTATTAGTTTCACTTCTTGGACCTACTATGCTCAATTTAATAGAAGAAACTAGTGATTTGTATATATTGCTAAATTTCGTGGGGGATGCAGGATTTTACTTTTTACCGATCATAGTTGGTTATACTGCAGCAAAAAAATTTGGTGCAACACCAGTTGTTGCCATGTTTTTAGGTGGTATTATGCTACATCCAACTTTAATGGGAATTGCAGCAGAGGGTAGTCAATTTTCTGTATATGGCATTCCAACTAATGCAGTTAATTATTCCAGTACAATTTTGCCAATGATTATGTCTGTTTGGGTCATGTCCTATATTGAAAGGTTTTTCAAACAGTACTTACCGAGCACCCTCAAAACAGTACTTGCACCATCGCTAACTATTTTGGTCATACTACCGATAGCACTAACTGTTTTAGGTCCGCTAGGTTCGTTTCTAGGAATATACATTGCTGATGTACTATTAAGTTTTAACGGAGTTGCAGGATTTATAGGAATTGCAATAGTTGCTGCTTTATGGCAATTCCTAGTCATGAGTGGTATGCATATTGTGATGATTTCAACGGTGATTTTAGTATTTTCTTCGGGTGGTAATGAATCCTTTATAATGCCAGCTGCTGGAGTTGCAAGTCTGGCGGTTTCTGGAATGTGTTTAGGGGTAGCGCTTCGTATTAAACATAAGGAGCAACGAGGACTTAGCATTGGTTATCTTATTGCAGGCTTTGTTGGGGGTGTAACTGAACCAGGTCTATATGGTGTAGGAATTCGATATAAGCGACCATTAATTGGTATGATGATTGGAGCGTTTGCGGGTGGGCTTTATGCAGGCATCACGCAAGTCACTGCTTACACGATGGTTCCTGTAGCAAGTATTCTTGCAGTGTTATCCTTTGCCGGGGGTCCTATTCCCAATTTCGTTCAAGGGGTTATTTCATGTGCTATAGCTTTTATTGTTGCAACAATTGCAACGTATTTCACTGGATTTAAGAGAAATGATCCAATTACAAAAAAGCAAGCATAAAGAATACGAATGATGTGAAGAGTTTGGGAAAGTGGATTTTTTAAAAATAGAAAATGCAAAGCTCCAAACTGTATCAAAAGAGGCATGGTTAGAGGTAATAAGTGGTCCAAAGTTAGTAGGCTATAAATAGAGATACTAGAATAAAATTAGAGGACCCAAGCGAAACTTTTATATAGAGGAGATATTAAAATGATAAATTTATTAGTTAGAGCCGATGATCTTGGCTATTCGGAAGGTATAAACTACGGTATTGCTAAAAGTGTGAAAGACGGCATCGTTAAAAGTGTTGGAATCATGACTAATATGCCAACTGTCGTACATGGCATAGATTTGCTCGAAGGAACAGATGTCTGCTATGGTCAACATACAAATATTTGTATTGGAAAACCGCTTACAGATCCATCTCTAATTCCAAGTATCACTGATAAAAATGGTGAATTTATACGATCGAGCGAATTTCGCCGAACAAAAGAGGATTTTGTTGTGTTAGACGAAGTTATTTTGGAAATTGAGGCCCAATACAAACGATTCATAGAGCTCATTGGAGAGCCACCCCGTTATTTTGAAGGGCATGCAGTCGCAAGTAATAATTTCTTCAAAGGGTTAAAAATTGTTGCAGAAAAGTATGGTTTAAAATACTCTCCATTTTCAATTGGGAAAGAGCCAGTAAGAATAGGTAACAAAGATGTTTTTATTACTATGGAGAGTTTGGATCCTAGTTATGTGCCAATTAATACTTTGGAAAAAATTGTAGAAAATGCACAAAAAGATGAGTACCATATGTTTATTACGCATCCAGGTTACTTAGATAATTATATCCTGAAAAATTCCTCACTTACTATACCTAGAACGTTGGAGGTTGATATGCTTTGTGAACCAAAAACAAAGGAGTGGCTAAATCAGCTAGGTGTCGAATTAATTACGTACGATGATCTATAATGTCAGTGATTATAGATGCTCGTTATACTTGATTTGTGTTACACTCGGAGAAATTATTCACCAATTCAGTTATTGGGTTAACTCCTGAATTTTAGGGGTTAACCTAACTTCCTCTGGTAATTCTACGATATATCAGTTACCTCAAGGTTACTATCTAATAAAAAAGTGCCTACTTCACCATATTTAACTTTTTTTTTAAAATAATACTAGTACATCTTTTTATTGTTGTGAGAAATCAGAAAGGAGCTTTATTTAAGATATATTCGACAATTATTTCTAGTGGTTCTGGGATATTCTATAGAAGAGTGATCCATGCATGCTAACAAATAAGAGAAATTATAGGGGGAAAAATAATGAACAATAGAATCAAAAAAATACTGGTAGGAGTTACTGGTCTAATTTTGCTAATAGCTTTAGTCGCATGTGGAAATAATCAGGCAGAGAGTGATACAACGATTCGTGTTGGTACAAAAGATTTTACTGAAAATTTGATAGTTGGAGAACTTTATGCATTAGCGCTAGAAGATGCGGGGTATGATGTGGAACGTATGCCAAATATCACCGGATCTGTCATCCACACCTCTATCCTTAATGATGAAATTGATATATATCCTGAGTATACGGGAACCGGTCTTTTAACAATACTGAATATGGATTTAATTACAGATCCTGAAGAGGTTTATCAAACGGTAAAACAAGAATACGATGAGCAGTTTGATTTAACATGGCTGGATTACTCAGAAGCTAATGATGGTGCTGGTCTTGTTATTCGTACAGAAGTATCTGAGGAATTAGGGATTACTACTATTTCAGATCTGCAAGAACATGCAAGTGAAATTAGATTTGCTTCTCAAGGTGAGGTTGATCAGCGAGAAGATGGTATTCCATTGTTGGAAAAAGTATATGGGGAATTTAATTGGAAATCATCAAAAGTATATGATAATGGCATAAAGTATGAAGTGTTAAAAAATGACGAAGCAGATGTGGCGCCAGCATATACAACAGAGGGGCAATTAACAAATACTGAGGAATTTACATTACTGGAAGATGATAAACAAGTTTGGCCACCATATAACTTAGCTCCAGTTATTCGCAATGAAGTGTTAGATAATAATCCTGAAATAGAAGAAGTAATTAATAAAGTAAGTGCAACATTAGATACCAAAACCGTTACAGAATTAAATGCTAAGGTAGATTTAGATAAAGAAGAGTATACTACTGTGGCTAAGGAATATTATGAGTCAATCAAATAATTATAAATGAAGTATATTCTTTCTACTGGTTGGTCAATTTTTGGAGTAAGATCTTTAGTGGAAATTTGAGAAGTGATTTTAATGAAACAAAGAACACCTAGAAAGGACTGAAGGTAATGAAAGCCGTTGTATTAGAAAAAGCGTGTTCTGCAGAAGAATTAGTTGTAAGGAATGTCCCTTTGCCATGTGTTAAGCCTGGATGGGTTTTGGTTAAAATAAAAGCGTTCGGTATTAATCGATCAGAAATTTTCACACGACAAGGAGATTCTCCATCTGTTAAATTACCACGAATTATAGGAATCGAATGTGTTGGTGAAATTCTAGATCCTTCTGACAGTGACTTTCAAACCGGACAACACATTGTTTCCTTAATGGGAGGTCTAGGCAGGGACTTTGACGGGAGTTATGCAGAATATACCTTAATTCCTGCTAATCAAGTCTATTCTATTGAACATGATATCGATTGGATCACATTAGCTGCCATTCCAGAAATGTATTATACGGCCTATGCTTCCTTATTTGAGACATTAAAAGTTACAGCGGATGAGACATTATTAATTAGAGGTGGGACTAGTTCAGTAGGCTTAGCTGCATTACAACTTGCTAAAAGTGTTGGATTAACTGTATTTTCAACTACCCGGGATGAAAAGAAAATTTCTTTATTACAACATTACGGAGCTGATCACGTACTGCTGGAAGATGGGACTTTACGGGAACAAGTATTATCTATTATGCCAAATGGAGTAAACAACGTATTAGAGTTAGTTGGTACCGCTACATTGAAAAATTCATTACAACTTGTCGCAGAACACGGAAAAGTATGTATGACTGGTATACTTTCTGGAGAATGGGTTATGGATCATTTTGAACCTATGATTGATATACCAACAAATACGTATTTGACACAATTTACGAGCACATTTATAAAAAAAGATTTATTGAATGACCTTTTTGACCATATCCTGAAACATGATATTCATGTTCCAATTGCAAAGGTTTTTAAATTGGATGAGATAGGAGAAGCACACCGACTTATGGAAAGTAACCAGGCAAATGGGAAAATAGTAGTAACTAATGAATGATAAATAAACCTCTCATATATTCATTAGTCAAACCATCAACAGATTTTTCAACCTGATTCATAGAAGCAATTAACTCTTTCATTATAAGGGGGAATTCACGACATGAGAAATGACTACCAAGTACGATTGAATCAAATGATGAAAAGATTAGAAGAAGCGGAATATATTTTAGTCGGTGGTGGTGCAGGATTGTCAGCTGCTGCGGGGCTAGACTATACTGGTGAAAGATTTACAAATAACTTTTCATCTTTTATTGACAAGTATGGTTTTACTGATTTATATTCTTCAAGTTTTTATCCATTCGAGACGCAAGAAGAAAGGTGGGCCTATTGGGCAAAACATATCAGTGTAAATCTTTATGAAATAGATGCAACAAAATTATATGAGGATCTTTACCAATTAGTAAAAGATAAGAAATATTTTGTTATTACAACAAATGTTGAAAGCCAATTCACAAAAGCGGGTATTCCTTCTGATAAGGTGTTTGAAATCCAAGGAAATTATGGTTACTTGCAGTGTGAAAGAGGATGTCACCAGAAACTTTATTACAACGAATTAGTCATTAAAGAAATGCTGGAAAAAACAAAGGATTGTAGAATTCCATCTTCATTAGTTCCAAAGTGTCCTAAATGCAACGGAGAAATGGATGTAAATTTAAGACATAACGAATTTTTTGTTCAAGATGATAAATGGAATCAGTCAGATGAATTATACCGAGAATTTCTTCAGGAGGCTGTTGATAAAAAAATTGTCTATCTGGAGTTGGGCGTTGGATTCAATACACCGGGAATTATTCGGTATCCATTCGAAAAGCTGACTTATCATAATAAAAAGGCTACATTAATACGTTTTAATAAAAATGATCACCAAGGGTTCCAAGAGAATAAGAAAAAGACGATAACGTTTACAGAAGATATACAGGATACAATTATGGCTATTGGAAAATATTAAAGTGATTTTTAAGGAGGGAAGATGGTGGCACAATTAGTTTTAGAAGAATATTCCTCACTTATTTCATTAGATAGAAAAGATAAAGATGAAAAGAATCAGCTTTTCAATAAGCAAGAACTAGTTAATCATCTACTGGATATATTTATTAAAGAAAATAATAGTCTTAAAAATGTTGAAATTCCTAGTGATTATCACAATAAACGTGAATTATTGAAAGATATATTAACAATACGGAAACCTAATCCTTTGCCTAAAGTTGTTTTAACAGAATTAAATCAGCTTTTACTAATGGAAGCAAAGGAGAAAGGTATTGTAGACATTCAGTCACTATCGACTGGATCTGAGATCATGCACACCAAAAAATACTCGAATAGTGATAAATTTATTTTGTGGAAAGGTGATATTACAAGACTAAATGCAGATGTGATTGTCAATGCAGCAAATAAGTATATGCTGGGGTGCTTTCAACCAGGACATCGGTGTATTGATAATGCAATTCATGCAGCTGCAGGACCTCAGCTTAGAGAAGATTGTAATAAAATCATGCAAAAACAGCAGGAGGACGAAATGACTGGAGGTGCAAAAATCACCAGCGCATACAATTTGCCTTCTAGATTCATCCTTCATACGGTTGGACCAATTGTACCTAAAGAAGCCTTTCTATCAGTAACACACAAACAAGAATTGGCAAACTGTTATAAATCTTGTCTAGAACTTGCAAACAAATTTAATGAAATTCATACCATTGCATTTTGCGCTATATCAACTGGTGTATTTGGGTTTCCCAAAAAAGACGCTGCTGAAATAGCTATTGAAACTGTTAATAATTGGTTAGACCAACACCCCCATCATTTTAAAAGAGTCATCTTTAATGTATATACAGATATTGATTATAATGAATACGCTAACGTTTTTGAAAAATAATAGTAGTTGAGAGTAGCGAAATTTCACATACATTAATAGCAAATTTGCACAAAGAAAGAAACTATGAGGATTAAAAGTCACACATATTCGTATAGCGGGTGTGTTTATGGATGTTGTTTTCTTATATTTAAATGTATAAAAGGAAAGGTATTTTTAACCCTTTCCTTTTAAAGTACATCTTTTAATTCTGTATCAGAATAAATAGATATTAACAATATCGCTTTACTTTCTCCAATGTTTTTTACGAAATGTGGAACACTTGCGTTCCAACTAAATGAATCCCCCTCCTCTAATATTACCGAATCTTCGCCTTGTTCAGCTAAAACTCTTCCTTTTATAACTAAATGAGATTCTTCACCTTCATGAGAATGCGGTTCTCCGATTGATGTATTAGGTGGAAACTCCACGATCATATTTCTCAAACCGCCTTTTGATGCCAAATGTTCAATTTTTAAATGATTAAAAGTTGAAGTTCTTCTTTCACTTTTTCTTACTGTTTTCATATGTTGGTTTTTATTTAGCAATAAATATGGGAGTGGTACATCAAGATATTCTGCAATAGTATTCAATGTATTTATAGAGGGTGATGTATTATTGTTTTCAATATTGCTAATAAACCCCTTTGATAAACCTGTTCCTTCACACATTTTTGCGATAGTAATTTTTTTTCTATTTCTAATTGCTCTGATTTTGGTCCCAATATCCAGTTTAACCATCCACCTCTCCAATCAAAATTTTAAAACTAGATTAATGGTAACAAAAAAAACGTTGACATGCTACTTTTATTTTGTTATCTTATATGTAACAAATATTTCTATTAGAAAACATTTAATAGATAAAGTATTTGTTTGAAATAAGATTACGATAACAAGGAGGTTTAACATCATGATTAATAAATATGAAGTTAGTATATTAATTTTACGAGTTGTATTGGGTATCTCTTTTTTCATCCACGGCATAGCTAAATTTCAAGGTGGGATTGAAAACACGGTTGGCTGGTTTGATAGTATTGGTTTACCTGGTTTTTTCGCTTATGTAGTAGCTTTAATTGAAGTTCTAGGTGGAATTGCATTAATTGTGGGACTATTAACAAGAATTGTTTCAACCTTAATTGTCTTATTAATGATTGGTGCTATTTTTAAAGTGAATTTAACAATGGGTTTCTTGGGTGGATATGAGCTAGATATTGCTTTCCTAACAATGGCATTAGTAATAGCTATTACCGGTTCGAATTTATATTCTATAGATCATATGCTTAAAAAGATGAAAAGTAATTAGAACATAAATTGATAGGGGAAAGAATGGTAAAATTTATATTTTACTATTTCTTTCCTGTCATTTATAGAAAAAATGATTCTTGCTTGTTAAAAATCAAAACACTATTTAAATTAAAATGCAAATGCTCTCGTTATTTAAGTTTTTTTGAGTAAGTAACTTTTCTGGAATAATATGAACACAATTATTTTTATAAATGCAGTATCTAATAGTTACTAAAAGGTTATTCTATAACTAAAAGGTGCCTACTATTCAAAATTGATATAAGTTGTTAACATATATTCCGATCTAAAATTTTATAAAATAAATTAATTTGATTGTACGGAAAGGATGTATTAATAATGAATTTTGATCCAACTAAAACGGCTTTACTAATTGTAGATCTACAGAATGATAATTTGACAAAAGGTGGAAAATTTGAAGATTCAGGGGCTGTAGAACATGCAAAGAAGCAAAATGTTGTCGAAAATATAAAAGTAATAGCGGAGAACGCAAGAAAGATTGGAATCCCAGTTTTTCATAATCATTTTGTCGTAGAAAAGGATGCTAAAGGAATCGGCAACCGAGCTCCAATATTTAGAGCCATAGCTGAAACAAAAAGTATTGTTAGAGGAACTTGGGGAGCTGCTCCAGTTGAAGATGTTAAACCACAGGAAGGTGATTTTGTAATCGAAAAATCACGTATGAGTGCTTTTAATGGAACATCATTAGACACATTATTAAGAGGGCTAGGCATTGAAACAATTATTGTTACAGGTGTATGGACGAATATGGCTGTAGAGCATACATGTAGAGATGGAGCGGATTATGGATATAATGTTGTTATCGCAACAGATGGAACTTCAACAGTTAGTGAAGAATGGCAAGAAGCAGCACTCAATTATGCAATGAACAACATAGCTACAAAGATGAGCACAGCAGAGATAATAGGAAATATGTAATATAAAAAATATTAGGAAAAATTATTTTGAATAGGAAAAAGAAATTTCATATCATATTGGATAATGAATAGCTGCTACTTACAATGAACGATTTGTATTTAATTAAAAAATTATTTAATCATGATTATGAAGAAAGAGAAGGAGAAGTTTAATGGCTATGATTCAATATACATCCAAAGTCCAGTCAGTTTTAAAAGATAAAATTCAATTGCTTAATAATAAAGAAGGGGCTATATATTTAGTGGGTCCTATTCGACTTCCTGTTAATCTTTATGGAGAAACAATTGAGTTTAAATGGTATTGTTGGCTAAACTGTGAAGAAGTTACAGAAAATTATGAAAGAATTATTGCCAAATTGTCTGCTTCTAACCTTGCAGAATTACAGCAATCGAGTATTCTGACATATGGTGATTTTGAAAATGATGATGATGCGCTTATTAGAATGCACTCTATTTGTCATACGGGAGATATATTTGGAAGTAAACGTTGTGATTGTGGTTTTCAATTAAAACAGTCGATGAAAAAAATTGTCGAACATGGAACAGGTGCATTATTTTATTTAGCCAATCATGAAGGTAGAGGTATTGGGTTATTTAGTAAGGCAATGGCCTATATCCTGCAGGAAAATGGATTTGATACTGTTGAAGCTAACCATGCACTTGGTTTTGAAGACGATTCTAGAGATTATAGTGATGCTATAAAAGTGTTAAAAGCATTAAGAAGTAAACCAGTTTCTCTCTTAACTAACAACCCTAGAAAATTAGATGCTCTTAGCAATGATGGATTGACTCTATCAGGAAGAGAAGCTTTGTGGGGGGATGTCTCAGAGTACAACGAGAAATATCTTGAGACAAAAATTAATCGATCCGGTCACATTAGAGATAAGGAACCTTGCGACAATGACTAGCAATGAATTCTACATGGATCTTGCCATGCAAAATGCAAGAGCGATGAAAGGTCAGACAGATCCAAACCCATTAGTAGGTTCTGTTATAGTAAATGAGGATCGTATTGTTGGTATAGGTACCCATTTGAAAGCAGGAGAACCACACGCTGAAATACATGCACTTAATATGGCAGGTGATAAAGCAAGTGGAGGAACAATTTATGTTACTTTAGAACCTTGTTCACATCATGGAAAAACTGGCCCATGTGCCGTTGCAATAAAAGAAGCAGGAATTAAAAAGGTGGTTATTGCAACACTCGATCCAAATCCTATAGTATCAGGGAAAGGTGTCCAAATACTCGAGGATGCAGGAATAGAAGTGGAAATTGGTGTTCGTCAAGAAGAAGCATTACAAATGAATGAGGTATTTAACAAATTTATTGTTCAAAATAAACCATTTATTACATTAAAAGCAGGTATTACATTAGATGGTAAAATTGCTACACATACATCAGATAGTAAATGGATTACTTCGGAAGATTCTAGGTTGGATGTACACCAAATAAGAAATGAAAATATGGCTATTCTCGTCGGTGTGAATACGGTTATTCAAGATGATCCTGCACTTACTGCAAGAATCCCGAACGGTCGAAACCCTGTTCGAATAGTAGTAGATTCTAAATTGAAGACTCCTCTAAGCGCTAAAGTAGTAACTGATCAGAAAGCGAGTACTTGGATTTTCACAAGTCAAAATGCGGACATTGATAAAGAAAAATCATTTACATCAAATGGAATAAAAGTAATTCGTACAAGCGGATTAGAGAATGTGGATTTAAACGATGTAGTAGAAATTTTAGGGGAAAACCATATTTCTTCTTTGTTAATTGAAGGTGGAGGAAATATTAGTGGATCTTTTCTAGAAAATGGATTGATTGATAAATTAATTCTGTATTTAGCACCAAAATTAATTGGAGGCAAAGATGCACCGACATTTTTAGAAGGTGTTGGAATAAGCAAGATGAAGGATGCTGTTGAACTGTCCAATATAGAACTGTTTAAAATAGGAAATGATTTTAAATTAATTGGATACCCAGTATACAATAGGTAAATTTAGTTCTATAGAAGGGTATAAATTCTTGAAATATTCATTAATTGAAAATTAAGAATGATTATTCCAAGATAAAAACTGCAGAGCAGTATACTGTGATGCATCTGATTATGTAATTGAAAAATGGGATTACTGTTCTACCTGAATAATGGTAGTTTTATTGATGATAATTTTAGTCATAAATATTATCTAAAGAGATAGGATAAGATAATTTAAAAATAAATCAATAGTTTCGAATCTTAGGAGGAAGATATTGATGAAAATTGAAGCAGCAGTAGCGCATAATGTTGACGAAGATTTAGTAATTGAAGAGGTACAATTAAAAGAACCTGGCAGTGATGAAGTTTTAATTAAGATTGTAGCCACAGGCGTTTGTCACACGGATGCAGAGTCAATTAAAGGAAGAGGGGCACCATTTCCTGCAGTACTTGGCCATGAAGGGGCAGGAGTTATTGAAAAGGTTGGTTCTAATGTGACAAATCTACATACAGGAGATCATGTTGTATTATCTTACAGTTATTGCGGAGAATGCTCACAATGTTTATTAGGAAATCAAAATTTATGCGAAAGAACTGTAGAACTTAACTTTGGTGGTAAATCAATAGGTGGTACATATAATATTCATCAGAATGATCAAGAACTCTCAACATTTTTTGGTCAATCATCCTTTGCTACCTATTCTGTAGCAAATAAGAACAACGTAGTAAAAGTAGATAAAGAAGTAGATTTAGCTTTATTAGGTCCATTAGGATGCGGTATTCAAACAGGTAGTGGTACCGTAATGAATAGTTTACGTCCCGAACCTGGTACTTCAATTGCTATTTATGGTGGTGGTTCAGTAGGTCTTAGTGCGGTAATGGCGGCTAAGATTATAGGATTAAAGCATATTATTGTAGTAGACCTTCATCAAAATCGGTTAGATCTTGCAAAAGAACTAGGTGCTACCCATGTATTAAATGGTAAGGATGTAGATGTAGTACAAGAAATTAAAAATATTACAAATGGTGGCGTTCACTTTGCAGTTGAAACAACTGGTGCTTCTCCTGTAATAAAACAATCGATTCATGCACTACGTGTATCAGGTACAGTAGCCATTGTAGGAATGGGTGGAGATGTTACTTTAAATTTTACAGATGATATATTAATGGAAGGTAAAAAAATTATAGGGACCGTGCAAGGTGATTCTATTCCTCAATTACATATTCCAAAATTAATTCAATACTATAAAGAAGGAAAATTTCCATTTGATAAATTAGTAAAATTTTATGATTTTGAAGATATTAATAAAGCCTTTGAAGAATCGAAGACCGGTGTAACACTTAAACCAATTGTGAAAATTGCTAAATAACTAAGCTTCTTATAACAAAAGCATCCTATATAATAGCCAAGAACTAGACTATTTATAGGGTGCTTTTGTATTTCGCTAGAAAAAAATAAAAGTAAAAGGATGTTTTTCTTAAATAACGATTTTAAATATTTGTATGTATGATTTTTAATAACTTTCATTGTGTATAAATATTGATGATACGAGGAGGAAAAAATGAATTTTCATCGGAAACCCATTACGTTTGTAAGTCAAGTTAATTTAAAGGTAAAAAATATAAAACGATCAGTAAAATTCTATAAAGAAATTATCGGTCTTAAAGTATTGGAAGAAACCGAACGTAAAGCACAATTAAGTGCTGACGGAAAGAAAGTACTATTATCTATTGAACAACCTAGTGACGTAATAACAAAACAAAATCGTACTGTTGGTTTATTTCACTTCGCATTACTATTACCTAATCGCTCTGATTTAGGCGAATTTTTAAAACATATACTTCAAGTAGAGTATCCTTTGCAAGGAGGTGCCGATCATCTTGTGAGTGAGGCACTGTATTTATCTGACCCTGATGGAAATGGCATAGAGATTTATTGTGACCGTAATCCGTCTGAATGGGTATGGAAAAGAAATGAAGTAGTAATGCCATCAGAAGAATTGGATGTTAATGACCTCTTAGAGAACATAGAAGGAAAGGAGTGGAGTGGTCTCCCTGTCGGTACTATAGTAGGTCACATACACTTACATGTATCAGAATTAAAGAAAAATCAGGAATTTTATATAAAGGGACTTGGTTTTGAAGTTGTGAGTCGATATGATAATCATGCAATATTTATGTCAGAAGGTAAGTATCATCATCATGTCGCTTTAAATATATGGAATGGGATAGGTGCTCCGCAACCTCCGATTAACAGTGTGGGTCTAGAGTCTTTTTCTTTGATGATTGCTAGTGAAGAAAAGAGAAATAAAATTGTTACTCAATTGAAAAATATTGGCGCATTTGTAAAGGAAGAACATGGTTCAATTATTACTGCAGATCCTTCCGGAAACCGCATTCGTTTAATAATCTAATTTGTGATGTTATATTAGATAAAACTATATTAGCGAGGTATTTCGCTAATATAGAAACTGATCAAAATATATAAACGTAAACATACTATTTATAATAAGGAAATTGATGCAAATACTATAATTAAACTCATTGAAAAGTATAAAAAGAGAGTGGCTTTAAAAGCCATTCTCTCATTAACTATGTTTGTCACTTTAAAGATATCGTCTATGCTGCTTTTTCATTAGCTATAGCTGTTTTTTTCGTTTTTAAGAAAAAAGATAGCAACAGTCCGACAATGGATAATATGGTTGCGACCCAAAACACGGTGTTATAACCACTAATCGCAGCATCTCCTGCTACTTGTGCCATCTCTTCCTGTTCGGACAAGCCTGTTAAATCCGCTTGATCTGGTTGATAATTACTTGCTGTTGTTGTCATTAAGGTAATTAAGATCGCTGTCCCGATAGATGCAGATACTTGTTGCATAGTATTAGCCATTGCTGTACCGTGTGAATGCCATTCATCTGGCAATTGATTTAATCCAGCAGTCATTACTGGCATCATAACAAGTGATAACCCAAACATACGAATTGCATAGATGATGACAAGGTAGCTAAATGCTGTATCAAGTGCAAGGTTCGTAAACAAGAATGTGGTAATCGTAACTATCGTAAGTCCGCTTGCAGCTAACCATTTCGCACCAAACTTATCGAACAACATACCGGTAATTGGTGACATAATCCCCATCACAATTGCACCTGGAAGTAGCATTAGACCAGAGTCTAAAGGAGAGAAATCTCTTGTGTTTTGCATATAGAGTGGTAATATCGTCTCAGCACCAATTAATGCCATTAGTACAATCATCGTGATGACTAATGATAATGAATAGACAGGAAATTTAAAAACACGAAATTCGAGCATTGGTTTTTTAATTTTAAGTTGACGAATGATAAATAGTGTTAAAATAACCGCACCACTAATAATAATTGTTAATGCAGTACTATTTAAACCGCCTGATGCCTCACCTGGACCGTGTCCGCCAATACTGCTAAATCCGTATAGTAAGCCACCGAAACCAAATGATGACAACAAGATGGATAGTATATCAATTTTCGGAAAGGTTTGCTTTGTAACATTTTTAACATATATAGATGCAAAAATAATTGCGATGATTACAATTGGCAATACTACGTAAAATAGTCCTCTCCATGAGAAGAATTCAAGCAACCATCCAGATAATGTTGGACCAATTGCAGGTGCAAAGGAGATAACAATCCCTGCCATACCCATTGCTGCACCACGTTTTTCGATTGGGAAGACAGCTAACATAACGGTCATCATTAGTGGAAGCATGATTCCGGACCCTGACGCTTGGATGATACGTGCTGCAAGTAATAATTCAAAACTGTGTGATATGGAAGCAATGAATGTACCTACTGCGAATATAGTTATTGCAGTAATAAATAATTGTCTTGTCGTAAAACGTTCAATGAGAAAGGCAGAGATAGGGATCATAATCCCATTTGTAAGTAAAAATGCGGTAGTTAGCCATTGTACCTGTGTTTCGAGTATACCAAAATCTTCCATGATACTGGGTAATGCTGTTGCCAGTAATGTCTCATTTAAAAGGCCTACAAAAGCCCCAATTAACATGACTGCAACCATAGGTATTCGCTTAACATTTGCTAAATTCGTTTGTTGATTCATAAATCTTCCCCCTGTTGTAGCAATTGTTCTAATTGCCATATTTTTATTTTTAATTCTTTTTTTTGTTTTAGAAAATGCAACAATGCTTCTAATAAAGGAATATTGATATTCTCTTTATTCCATTCTGTTTCTATTAACAGAAGTATTTCATTATACTTTGACTGCTCAGATTTATCATTAATATTGTGAATCATTTGCTTCAAATCCTGGATAAGTTGTGTCATATTTCTTGGATTGCTGTACGCTAGTAAAGGTTCTTTTTCTTCAATATGCTGGATGACAGAATGCATATGGTGACTAATCCAACTAGCAATTGATGATGGAGAAATATGCAGTTGACGATGGATAACAATCTGGATGATATACTCACGCATCATCCCTTCTAATAGTAGAACTAAATCTGATATATACTTTTCCAATCTTTTTCCATATATGTGGAAAAAGATATCGTAGTGATTGTTTAGCGTTGCTTCATGTAATTTTTCCATACGATCGGTAATTTCACCATTAGAATTAGGTGTAAATTCTCTGAAAAGAACATAGAAAAAAGGTTGGTTTTCCATCCATGCTTCGACTTCTAACTCAATATAGTTAGTTAGCGAATTTATGGAAGTTGATTCTTTCCAATCAAATTTATTTGTACGTTGAGTAATTTTATGTTGGTATTCATCAATTAAATCTAACATTAACTCTTGTTTAGATTTAAAGTAGTTGTAAAAACCGCCTTTTGAAATTTTTGCGCCATTGGCAATTTCCTGAACAGATGTTTCATTAAACCCTTTTTCTGCGAATAATTGTAAGGCGACTTGGGTAATTTCAGTTTTCTTATTCAATATTCCATCCCTCCGTATGACTGTCTGGTTTAATTTAATGACTTATTGGTCATGTGATTATATTAAGGGGTTTATGAAAGGATGTCAATCATTAAAATTAATGAACAAGTTATTTTTTCTAGTATCAAGAAAGAGAGTGGTGTAACGAATATTCAAATTTTCTTGCAACTTCCTTTATGATAGCAATATTTGTGTTGATAGCTTTAATCATATGATAATGATAAGGTTTGAATCAAAATATATTATCGCTATATAGGCTTATTACTTGTATTATTAGTTGTTCAGATTTAAAATAAATATAGTAATATCAATTTTGAAGGTTACAATATTTTAGATGTTTAGTATCAAAAGGGTAAAAGGAGTTGAAATGGATGCTTACAAAAGAAGAGTTACCACCATGTCCAGTAGCAACTACAGTAGGATTGATAGGCAATAAATGGAAATTATTGATTCTTCAACAACTTTTAAAAGGTACCCAACGCTTTGGAGAATTAAAGAAAAGTATTCCTGCTATAAGTCAGAAAGTTTTAACCCAGAATTTACGATCTATGGAGGAAGATGAAATTATCATACGAGAAGTATATGCTGAAGTACCGCCAAGAGTAGAATATAAATTAAGTGAATTAGGAAATACACTAAAACCTATTATTAATGTTATGGAAGATTGGGGAAAGGAATATCAAAACACAGTTCTTAGCGAATCAGGAGAATAATAATGATATGAATGAATCATTGTTGACCCTTTCAATATTGGTAGGGTCTTTTTTATATGATATCATTTAGATTACTGATTAAAGAAATCACTAATTTCATCTTCTTTTTAAACTAATTAGAGACAAAGATAACAAGACGTAATGAGTAATAGAATGTGCAAGTGAGAAATGATGACTTTCTATTAATTAACATAGTTTAATTCCCACCCTTTTTTGCATTTTAAATGTGAAGGTATTCATATTTGATAATTTTACATTTATTAGTTCAAAAATTACTGTGAAGGTATATTTTTATGATATGGAGTCAATTTTTTTAAATTTATAATTGACACCGATTACAAAATAGGTTAGGATAGTTAACATAATTAAATATAAAATCTTAATGTTGGATTGTGACCTAATTGGGCAAAACCTAAGTTGATGAAAGTATTACAAGTTTGTAATACTGTTATCGATTTAGGTTTTTTTATTGCTAAGTTGCTATGGGGGTGAAAAACAAAATGTTAATCAGAAAAATATTTAACAATAACGTTGTCCTTGCTGAAGCAGAAGGGGATAATGAACTTATTTTAATGGGACGTGGAATAGCCTTTCAAAAAAAAGTCGGCGATTTAATAGACAAATCCAAAGTGGATAAAAAGTTTGTACAAGGCTTGTCAAATCAACTTTCAGAGTTGTTAGTGGATATTCCGCAATCTCATTTAGATCTGGCAATTGAAATCATTCAAAATGCAAAATCTAAGTTATCCCAAAAATTAAGTGAGTATATTTATTTAACCTTAACCGACCACTTGGATTTTGCTATAACAAGGACGAAGAATGGACAAATCCTTAGTAATCCATTGCTATGGGAAATAAAAAAAACTTATCCTACAGAATATAAAATTGGTCAGAGTGCCTTAGAAACTGTAAAAGACAGATTGGGCATTGTTCTCCCAGAAGATGAGGCGGGATCAATTGCACTACATCTAGTGAATGCTCAGAACGGTGTCCATGAAATGGATCAAACAATTGAGATAGCCGAGATAGTGCAAGACATTTTACAAATAGTTAAATATCAGTTTGGAATTGACTTTAACGAGGATTCAATAAATTATAGCAGATTTGTAGTACATCTTCGTTTCTTTGGTCAAAGGCTACTGGAAAAGCAAACAAATCCTCATGAGAGTAATGACCTTTTTGAAATTGTAAGAGAGAAATATCCAAATGTCTATGACTGTGTTGAGGTAATTAATGGATATCTAAAGAATGCAAGGAATACGCATCTTTCTAAATCAGAAATGGTCTATCTGATGCTCCATATTCAACGAGTGACAGATAGGTCAAAAAAATAAATACACAATCTTGGGATTGTAACTGTTAAAGGCAAAACCTGAGTTGTATGCAATAAAAGGATAATCATCCTTCTGTATATAACTTAGGTTTTTTTATAGGATTTTATTTTTTGTCAAAAGGAGCTGTGAATATGAATTATGAACATATATCAAAAAAAATCTTAACAAATGTAGGTGGTAGTCAAAACATTAATAATCTTGAACATTGCATGACAAGACTACGCTTCAATCTGAAGGATGACAAGCTTGCAAACAAAACAGAGATTGAAAACACTCCTGGAGTAATGGGCGTTATGGAGAAGGGTGGGCAGTTCCAAGTTATTATCGGAAATGATGTCAAAAATCTTTATAAAGAGTTTGTGAAAATTGCCGGAATAACAGGAGAACAAAAAAACTCAACGAACGATAAAAAGCAAGGAGCTCTAGATAATTTTCTTGATACACTAGCTGGGGTATTTACTCCAATTCTACCTGCTATCGTAGGGGCAGGGATGATTAAAGGTTTACTGTCAGTGCTTCTAATAGCAGGTTACGTATCAGAAGAGAGTCAAACATATCAAATATTTAATGCTTTAGCAGATGGGGCTTTTTACTTCTTGCCAGTTTTGATTGCATTTAGTGCTTCGAAGAAGTTCGGAATGAACCCTTTTGTTGGTGTTGCTATAGCTGGAGCTGTACTTTATCCGAGTTTGACAACATTGATGACAATGGCTAAGGATACTGGAGAGAACCTATCATTTCTTGGTTTGCCGGTTACACCTGCAACATACTCGGCTTCTGTTATTCCGATGTTCTTAACTATCTGGTTCGCATCTTATATAGAAAAAATTACTGATCGCTATACACCTAATGCTCTTAAAATAATCATTGTTCCAACAGTTACTTTGCTAATCGCAGTCCCTGTGTTTCTGATTGTAATTGGTCCAATAGGAGCTATTCTTGGCAAAGGACTTGCTACAGGAGTAACTTTTCTCTTTCAATTTGCTGGTCCGCTTGCAGGTTTAGTCCTCGGTGCTGTGATGCCTTTACTAGTAATGATAGGAATGCATTATGCTCTTGTTCCAATTATTATAGAGTCTATTGCAACGAATGGTTATGATTATATCTTACCAATTTTGACCGCAAACAATATTGCTCAGGGTGCTGCAGCCTTTGCTGTCTTTTTTATAGCAAAAAACAAAAAATTCAAATCACTTGCATTTTCAACAGGTATAACAGGTATGTTTGGTGTGACTGAACCTGCAATGTATGGGGTTAATCTTCGACTAAAGAAACCATTTATAGCAGCGATGATTGGGAGTGCTGCTGGTTCTGCTTTCATGATGATTTTTGATGCAAAAGCTTATTTTTACGGAAAAACTGGTATTCAAGGAATTCCAATGTTTATTGGTGAGACGTTTATTTATGCCATTCTTGGATCTATTATTTCAATCGTGGTTGCGATAGGAATAACTTTACTCCTCAGATTCGATCAAACAATTATTGAACAAGGCACAGAAGAGAAGGGGAAAGAGAAAACAGAGGTAGAGGTTCGTCCTACTACAGTATTTAGTCCAATGAAAGGGATTGTCAAACCCGTCGAAGAAGTGGATGATATTACATTTTCAAGTAAAATTATGGGTGAGGGGATAGCTATTGAGCCTACACAAGGTCGTGTAGTTTCTCCAGTTAATGGAACCGTGACTTCTCTTTTTAATACAAATCATGCAATTGGGTTAACTAGTGATACTGGAGTTGAGCTTTTGGTCCATGTAGGATTAGATACAGTGAAACTAGGAGGTGAATTTTTTGAATCCCATGTTAAACAAGGGGATGAAGTATCAGTAGGAGATCTTCTTATTGAATTTGATCTCGAAACAATTAAAACCGAGGGTTATGATATAATAACGCCAATCATTGTTACAAATAGTAAGGAGTTTACCGATGTTACGCACAAAAAAAATCTTGAAAAAATAGATGAAACAGAAGCTTTACTTGAACTTTCAGTCTAAAAGTAAATAGCTCAGCTGATGAAATTAGAAAATAAAAGTAGATGAAAAGACATTTTATCAAGGACTTTTATATTTTGAATCTATAATTATATGAATTGGAGGAATATTAACAATGTTTCAAATAAAAACAAAATTTCCAGATAATTTCTTGTGGGGAGGTGCAACGGCTGCTAATCAATTTGAAGGAGGAAGTAACGTTGGTGGTAAAGGGCTTTCTGTCTCTGATGTTTATTATTTTGATGAGGATATTCCAAAAGAGCAGTTGTCAAATCAATGGCTTAAAATGACTCGTAAACAAGTAGAAGAAGCTCAGGATCCAACAATTAAGAAGTATTATCCTAAAAGACATGGTGTGGATTTTTACAATCATTATCAGGAAGACATTGCACTATTTGCAGAGATGGGATTTAAGGCTTTTCGTATGTCTATTGCTTGGACACGAATTTTTCCAAATGGAGACGAGCAGGAACCAAATGAAGAGGGACTAGCGTTTTATGATCGCGTCTTTGATGAATTAAATAAATATGGAATTGAACCAGTGGTTACGTTATCACACTATGAAATGCCACTGAACCTTGTAACAAAGTATAATGGATGGGTGAACAGGGAAGTAATAGATTTATTCGTCCACTATGCTACAACCGTCTTTGAACGATATAAAGGGAAAGTAAAGTACTGGATGACATTTAATGAAATAAACTCATGTAAACATCATCCATATGTTAGTCTTGGATTGATAGATGAAGACCACCTTCATCTTGAACAGGCAAAATATCAAGGTGCTCATCATCAATTTGTAGCAAGTGCACTTGCTACAAAAGTCTTAAAAGAAATAGATTCTGAAGCGAAAATGGGCTGCATGGTTAGTTACACATTATTTGTTCCATATAGTTGCGCACCAGAAGATTTCCAGAAAACAATGGACAGACAACGTGATGCATTACTATTTAGTGACGTTCAAGTAAGAGGATATTATCCAGGCTATACAGCTAGGTTACTAGCTGATCGTAATGTTGTGTTGAAAATGGAACCGGAGGACGAACAAATCCTAAGAAACAATCCAGTAGATTATGTATCTCTCAGCTATTATATGTCTAGTGCGGTTAGCGCACAACCGGAAAATCTTGAAGGAGCTATAGGCAACTTATTGGTTGGAGGAATCAAAAATCCTTATCTCCCAGAAAGTGCTTGGGGATGGCAGATTGACCCCAAAAGTTTAAGATCTGCGTTGAATCAGTTATATGATCGCTATCAAAAACCATTATTCATTGCTGAAAATGGCTTAGGAGCTGTAGATACATTAGAAGAAGGTGACATTATAAATGATGACTACCGAATTTCGTATTTAAGAGAACACATTAAACAAATTAAAGAAGCAATAGCAGACGGGGTTGATGTTTTTGGCTACACTAGCTGGGGCTGTATTGATATGATAAGTGCTTCAACAAATCAAATTTCAAAAAGATATGGTTATATTTATGTTGATCAGGATGACATGGGAAACGGGACTAAACGACGAATAAAGAAACAATCATTTTATTGGTATAAGCATGTGATAAAAACTAATGGTGAACAACTAGAATAAATTTTTAATTGAGAATAACATGTAAAATTAGCTGATGAGAAGGTATTAAGTAATGAATCTAGAGAATTCATGTATTTTATTTTTCTTTATATCGTTATGGTACATATTGATCGAATGATTAAAAAAATTACTGAAAATCAGGAATTGTAACAGGCGATGGTGGAAAACGGAAAAAAATATGCGAATTCGAAAATAGTATAGATATGGAAGGAGAATAAATGAAAAAAATAATAATCAAAGCTAAGAGGTTTGTCTAGAGAAGAGATGGCTTCATATAAAGACAAGTTTCTTTCTATGAATACCGCAGAAGAAGTGGAGATATTTGTAAGAAAAGTATCAAAATAATAGCTTCAAAACACTTCACACTAAGTTAATTTGGTTGTTTGATGCGAGAGTTATAGCTAGGATATCAAGTAGGAAAATTTATAAAATCTAATAAGACTTTTAAGAACGTCTTCGAACAATAAGTAGTTCCGTTTCGGTGGAGGAACATAAGAAAAAGTATACTAAATAAGAGACCAAATCGCATATGATTTAGTCTCTTATTTTTTTATATATTAACGACTCCAGGATATAAACACTTGAAATAGCATACAAAATCACAACCGAAATAACATAGTTTCCAATAGCTGTCAATTTGCTAATTGCAATGTTAATTAGTATGCCATTTCATTTGCATTGTTGATTTTTAACGAATGCTCTACCTTAGTGTTAGTGGCGAATCACTGCTTGCCAGCTCATATCAATAAATATTTTAATCATGCGTTGATCGATGGAATGATTATCAATGCGCCCTTTCAAATAATTCATGATAGGATCGAATATATAGGTGACGAGAAGTTTCGTATCCACATCTTTAAATAGGTTTTGCTGTATTCCTTTTTCAAACACGCTATAAATATGATGAAATAGAGATTGTCCTTCTTGTTGTGCAAAATTATTGATTAAAGGTGAGTTAGCAAACTGTGTTAAAAACAATAAATGTGCTGTGTTTTCAGGTAAAAACTTAACAAAGTTTGTCAATGCATGGCTGAAAGCTTCAAATAATTCTAAACTATCGCGAAAATCTCTAAATGTTGCTTCGCTAATATCCTCTTTTACCCCTAAATATACCTTGTTAATTAAATCCTCCTTGTTTTCAAAATAAATATAAATGGTTGCTACAGATACATCTGCCTTTTTAGCAATCTTTGAAATAGATGTACCTGATAATCCTAATTCATTAATCGATTCAATAGCGGAGTTAAAAATACGGTTATATTTAGCATTGTCTTTTAATCGCATGTCATCAATATAAATAAACATTCATTAATTTTCAAAAAAAATCAGAATACTGTTTGAAAGGTCTGTCATTTTATTAGTAATATTATCGTTTGCTGTTAAGGGTATAGGAGACATTTTTGTTGAACCGTTGCTTGCTCTACTTAATATACCGGAATCGCTTATACCTATTGCAAAAGAGTATTTACAAATTAATTTTATCGGTGTCCCATTTATAGTAGGTTATTATTTTGTTAGTACAGTATTACGGACATTTGGAGATAGTAGAACTCTGTTATATTTTATCTTAGCGGGAACGGTTGTGAATGCTGTGTTGACACCGCTACTCATTACAGGTTTTGACATAGGGGTGGCAGGCGCTGTCTATGCTACGGTGTTGGCATACATGGTGTCATTTTTGTATAGCTTGTTTTATGTAGCAAGGAAGTATTCAAAGCATTCTTTCAAACTTCAAATCCCGAAATGGACAGAAGTAAAAACAATTTTAGAATTAGGCATTCCATCGATTATACAAATGATTGTCATTTATGCGGGAATGAATGTTATTTTATCCGCAGTGAATGCATTTGGGGTCGATGCCGTAGTCGGATTTGGTGCTGCACAAACGCTTAGATAACCTAATTTTACTGCCAATAATGGCGATTGGCACAGTTGTGAATGCGATCGAAGCACAAAACATAGGGGCAAAAAAGTGGGATTGCGTATCGCAAACTTCAAGAGCTGGTGTCATTTACAATATTGGTTTTATGTTCGCGGTTGCTGTTGTCTTATTTGTTTGGGCAGAACCACTAGTTAAGTTATTTATTCAAGATCCGGAGAGTGTTGCATTTGGTAAATTGTACATAGAGCTGATTGTTTTCTTTTATCCTTTCTTGGGCTTGAATTTTATTTTAAATGGTATTGTGCGAGGAGCAGGAGCGATGTTTCAGGTATTAGTTTTAAATATCATTTCATTGTGGATATTTCGTGTCCCATTAACACATATGGCTTCTTCTCTATTTGGGGAAGTAGGGATTGCATTAGGTATGGGTACTAGCTTCTTGATAAGCTTTCTATTTTCTATGGCTTATTATCAGTGGGACAACTGGCTGGAAAAGGAATTATTTTCGTAACCACATAAATCATTCCTTAACGAGCGTTCATGAGCATTTGCATTAGAAAAATTCGGCGGTCCCGAGGTTTTGCAAGAGTATAATTTAGAAGTAACAGAAATAGGAGAAAACGACGAAGTATTAATTGAGGTAGAAAACACAGGAATTAGCCCTTATGATTTTCATGTTCGTCTCGGTGAACAAGAGGGGAAACGACTTCATCCGAAACCTTTTGTTTTAGGATGGGACATCTCAGGAGTTGTTCGTAATGTTGGAAGAAACGTGAAAATATTAAAAGCAGGCGATGCGGTTGTGGTGATACAAGATTTACAATGGAATGGAAGATATGCTGAATACACGGTGGTGAATGAAGAAACAGTTATTAAAAAACCAGATTCTCTTTCTTTAGAAGAAGCGGCAACAATTCCTATTAATGGTTTAACGATCTATCAAGCTTTGGTTAAAAATGCAAATATTTCACAAGGTGATCGAATACTCATCCATGGCGGCGCAGGTGGTATTGGAGTTTTTGCTATTCAGCTGGCCGAAGCAAATAGAGCTTATGTCGCTACCACTGCGAGTGAACATAATCATGATTTTTTAAGAATGTTGGTTGCAGACGAAATCATTGATTACCGCAAGGAAGATTTTGCGAATGTTATTTCAGTCTATGACATTGTGTTAGATACACGAGGTGGGGACACGTTAAAGCGGAGTTATGATGTTTTAAAAGTAGGAGGACATCTAGTTTCCATTCGAAGCCGAGTCAATGAAGAGAAAGCGAAGGAGAAAAATATTAAAGCTTATTATTGAGATATGGACGTTAACCGAGAGGATCTGATGGAGGTCGCGAAATTATATGAAAATGATAGTGTAAAAGCCTACTTTGATACTATCTTTCCACTATCTGAAGTGCGTAAGGCGCATGAGCGTAGTGAAGAAGGACATGCAAGAGGGAAAATTGTTTTGAATATAAAAGGGTAATAATAGTATTAAATCCAAGAGTAGATTATCACCCTACTTATGAAGGGGAGGAAAAAAGTTGAAATTAGTTGGCTTAGAAAAGAAGTAAGGTAACATAAAGTTAGGTGCCAGTTGCGGCACTTAACTTTGACCGAAATAATTGTAAACTCTAACGATCGATGAAGTTTATGAATATCACATAAACTTTATTCGGTAACAAACTGTTTCAATAAGGCCTACTTTGTCAACCTTTCTATGATAAAGTCAATAAAATTTCTACTGGCTATTGGTAGCACCTTTTTATCTTTGTATGCAAGACTTATTGTTCGATTAATTGATGGTTCAATGGGTTTTGTTTCTACATTATACGGACATCTATTCAAAAGAAGCTTCGGTAAAATAGAAATACCAAGTTCTAGATCAATCATGGACATGATTGCATAAGGATCTTGAACCTCATACTGTATATTGAGTTCTAAATTGTTTTGCTTAAAAATAGAAAGGGATTCATTTATTACTCCTTCATCTAATAATATAAATGGTTCAGTAGTTAAATCTTTTAATGACATTTTACTGGATGCTGCTAAAGGGTGGTTTTTTGGTATGGTGGCAAGCATTTGATCTTTTTGCAACGGAGTAATGGCAAGGTCCGACACAATAGTAGAATTGATGAAGCCGAAGTCTACACTTCCTTCTTTAATCCAATTAGAGATATTTGTATAATTACCTTGGTGTAATTCAAAACGAACAGTTGGATAGTATTTTTTAAAATCTTTTATTAACCCTGGTAGCCAATGACAGGTAACACTAGAAAATGTCCCAATTCGGATAAGTCCACTTTGAAGTCCTTCCATTTCTTTGAGTTTTTGTATCAGTTCCCTATGTGAATTACAAATATTTTTAATATAGGGTAAAAAATCCTCGCCATCTGGTGTCAGTCTAATACCCTTTCGAGAACGTAAAATAAGAGTGGTAGAAAGTTCTTTCTCCAATGAATTCACCATTTGACTAATGGCAGATTGAGAATAGCCAAGTTCTTTAGCAGCTTTTGTAAAACTTCCTGTTTCTATGGATTTTATAAAAGCGTAGTAGATATTCACTTTCATTATCCTCCTTATATTAGAATTTCTTATATATCTATTATAAATATTCGTTTTACTAATGTAAACTCAGATGATATGATTTTCTTAACCGTGAAGTTTTTGAGTGTGGTATTAATGAGAACAAAATTCACCTTTAAGAAATGTTGCAACTCAGAAGTAAGGAGGCGAATACGAATAAATATTAACTCTAAATACAGAAATATTATTTTTGCATTTTTTATGGCATTTAGTATGTCCTTTTTTATTTCCTTTATATTAGTCTCAATAAATCAAGGTTATGACCATAGGTTTGTAGTTACATGGTTAAGAACATGGTCTCAGGCTTTTGTTTGTGCTTTCTTTGGAGCTTATTTTTTTCCGAAAGTAATACATCTAATCATGGGGAAAATAAATTTTACAGAAAAACCACAAATAATTAAACATGATAGTGATAAATCAAACATGAATACTACGGCGACGAAAAAAGTTAATTTATAAAGCGGCATACCATCCACTTATAGCCAGTATCCTAGTAACCAAAGCTCATATAGAAATCTCTTCGAAGGTAATATTATAATGGTATGGATGGCTACAAGTATGATCTGATAGTATCTTGAAACAATAGAAAAACAAAGAGAATCATTATTTTCTCTGTTTTTCTAAAAGAGGCTATACCCAGCTTAAACTGTCAGAAGGTTGGAGGGAAAGAAGTATTAATAACACACAGGAGATGTGAAAATTAAAAACTGTTTCTCATTAGAGTAATTATATGTACCGGTTCCATAACTACTACACAAGTGTTTATTTTAATAGGAAATCCAGTACCACTAATTTATGTATAGGATTTCCTATTTAAATCGTCTTCTACAAAACATCGATTAATTCAGTATCTGAATAAATGGAGATCAATACCACTGCTTTTTCATCTCCAACATTTTTTACATAGTGGAGAACACTTGCATTCCAACTAAATGAATCGCCTGCTTCAACAATAACTGAGACTTCATCCTGTTCAGCGAGGATCTTCCCTTCCAAGATTACATGGCATTCCTCACCCTCATGAGAATGGGATTCTCCTATCGTTGCGCCGGGAGGGAATTCTACCATCATCATTCTTAGTCCTCCTTTTGAATGCAGATACAAATAAATTAAGTTAGTTTTCAAAGTAGCATTACCTCTATTACAGGGGGTGTGCTTTCTTTGTGTAAGGATTAATTAAATGTATAAATCTTGTAACTTATTTAAAATATAATCATAACAAAAAAATTAGAATAAGGTGGATACTAATGACATAAACAAAGTTCGAATCCAAGGTACTTTCCATATTTAAAAATAATATCAACCTAATAAAAACTGACAAATGAGCTATTTATTTAGTTGGCCCTATAAAAGTTCCTGTTAATTTGTTCGGAAGGTAACTCAGTTTCGGTAACCATACCAAAATGGAAGCTTATACGAAAAGATAAAAGCAGCCGAGAATTTACAGTTGAGAAAGTTATTTTATTAGAGGAAGATAACTAGCAGAAAGTAGAGAGTAAGGAGAAACAACTATTTGGAGGCAAATATATTACATATGCCGAATTTGGAAACACAAGAAAAGTTTTAAAAGAAGAATGTAAAACGATAGAACCACCTTAGGCTAAGGAAGTTCTTGTTCAAATGTTAGCACGCCCTATCAATCCATTCGATTTAATACCATTTACAGGGTTATTTCTCATAGGATCTCATTACCTCATGTTCCGTGATATGAGGGAGTTTGCATTGTAAGAGATGTAGGTACAAGTGTTTCCTCGGACTTTATAGGAAAAAGAGCGTTGCCACTAAGAGAGGAGGGGACTTGGAAGGAGTTTGCCATAAGTTCTGCAGATTCAACTGTCGTTATACCGAAACAAATTGATGATTATACTGCTGCACAACTGTATATTAATCCAGTTACAACATGGATCATTTGTACAGAAATTCTCGATCTGAAATATACCGATATTTTATTAGTAAATGCTTGTGGATCTGCAATTGTTCACCTGCTTGCTCAATTATCAAATGTTTTTGGCAATACGTTAATCGCAGTAACTAGGAATGGAAAATATAAAAAAGAATTGCTTCAAAATGGTGCTTCTTATGTGATTGACAGATCAAAGGACTCACTTTATCAATTGGTAATGGAAATAACAGGAGGGCGTAATGTCAGTGCTGCCGTTGATTCGATTGGAGGAACGGATAGAAATGAATTGGCTTTTTGTCTGCAGTATGAAGGCAAATTTTTAACAATTGGTCTATTATCAGGTATTCCATTAGATTAGTGATTGATTGGCAGCAAACAAAGTAAAAGTGAGTGCGAATATATTTCATTTGCGTCAGTGAATTCGGCATGTTTCCTCAGCAGAATGGCAAGCCGTTATTAGCGAGTTAGTTAGGTTGATCGGTGATAAAAAATTACGCTTAAAGAAGATAGATTCTAAATTTGAATTAGCCAATATTAAAAATGCGGTAGATGTGATGGAAATGCCAAGGAGAAGGTTTTTTTGGTATAATTTCAGGTTACTAGTGTCATCTTCAATGTGAAAAAAAGACCAGCAGTTTGATTGACACCAGAGAATAAGAGTAGTGTCATAGTGGGAGGCGATTAAAGTGGGTGTAAGTATTAGGTGATACTTGTAGGCTTTATAAGAAGTGTAAAATATGTGGCGAATTAAAATATCTAAAAAGATTTCCAACTTCCGACGGGAATAAGAGCGGTCTATCTAGTAGGAAATCCTACTGTGGGGACTGCAAAGATCGTAAGGAAGAAATAATACTTGACTCAAGACATGAATTTAAGTTTGATACGACTGATAGATGTATCTAAAAAAATTGCCATTCGAGGTCGTGATACAAATAATTATAGATATGAAACTATAGTTAGCTATGACAAAGCAAAAAAGTTAGTGAAAGAGGGAACAGCAGGTATTGTACACTAGAAGATTAATTAATGGTTTTTCAATAAGAAATTTTCAACAAAATTCGTACTCCTACGGGATGTCCATACATGCCTTTATTACAGTTTACATGGTACGATTGATCATAAGATGCCCAAATCAAAAGGTGGATTAAGCACACCGAATAATTGTGTTTATTTTTATATAAAATGTAACCGAAATAAGCCCCATAAGGTATGAAGAGTATGTAGATTTGGTCAAATTGTTAGAATAAGTTGAATAATATTTATGCATGTGAGGGTTATAATGTGGTGTTTAATGTTGTAACGGAAAGCGATGAGCGGTTGTTATTCAATCTTTAACATTAATGATTTTTGGAATTTTGCAGGATTTAGATTTTAATTTTTAATTTTCCATAGTCTCCATTTCTTAATCCTTCATCGCTTTGACCTTCACCATCATTATTCATTACTACAATCTTTATCCTGTTGTTAATTACATAATGTCTTTGATTGTCGAAAACACTAACAATATAGCAAATTCGAAAATAATGATATAATTATCCGGTAAAAAAATAGCAGTCCAATTCAGTAGAAAAGGAATGATAATCTATGAAAAGAGTATTAGTAAACAAGATCCGATGTAAACAGTGCAATGATATCATTGAATCGATACATCGCCATGATTTTAAGAGATGTAAATGTGGATCTATATTTATAGATGGAGGGAAGGATTACCAGCGATTTGGCTGGGGAGGAAATCAGCCTAAAGATGCAAAGATAGAAGATTTTATTGATTTTAGTTATTCGGATTATGAGGGAGAATGAAGATAGAAACGAAGGAGAAAGATGAAGATTCCGCGGGGTTAATATTGCAATATTGCCAGTAAAAGCAGTTGCAATCTTGAAATTTGTTATAAGTGTTTCTAAAGATGCAATGGAGGGGGATAGCATTTTACATCGTCCAAACAATACTAAATAAAGGGACAAGATGAAGAATATATTGAATTGTATAATATGATTTGTGGAAAACAGCAAATCCACTGTATATAAAACTCTTATATTTGAGAGTAATTACATTCTGATATGCTCCTCTGTGACCGCTTGATAGAGTTACTTGATATAATACAATCCTATTTTTAGTTAGCAATCCCTTTTTATGGACACATTAACGAAGCTGTGGATGTTGCCCTAATGAGGCAGTAATACGGAATAACAATAATTGTACACGGAGAATCTTCTGACAGTATATTAATGGGTCGATTGAAATAAGTTATTCCATTAACAGAGACGTATCTTCAATAAAATTTTTTATTTTATCGGTGGTGCATGATATTAAAAAGCCAATTTTCTTAAAGCAAGAAGAAATTCGCTTGATCAATTAATCCTTTTCAAACTGTTGGAGAACAGGATATGCCCATTCGGGAAGGTAGGTAGCTTCGAAAGTCATGAAACCATTATTTACTTCAAGCACAATTTCTCCATCTTCCTCACTGTTATCAATTAATACTAGGTTGTCAATCATATAAGCATAGTCATAAAGATGCTCAAAAGAAGTTTTATTCCTCCTCATGATATCTTCAGTAGGGATATGATGTCCGCCATTCTTAACTCTAATGGCAACCCTTTCTATGTTTTGGAGAACATTATTTAGTGCAACATAAAACATAGTTATTTCATAGCCTATCTCTTTAGCTTTCTGCACTTGTTTAATAGCATTTTTACCACCAAGGGTTGTCTCAATTGAAAAGTCCTTACCTTCCTTAATGTACTTATTGACAGATTTAATGACTTCCTTACCTGCTGAAACCCTATTTTTTTCAGGGTTTTTTGGATCGATTCTTCGAGAGATAGCATCTGGATCAATATTAATATCCATACCAATTTTATCAATAATTAAGTTACGTATTGTGCTTTTACCACTTCCGTTATTACCCGCAAATACAAAGAATATAGGTTTGTGGCTATGCATTACAAGTCACCATTTTTGTTCAATGGCACAATATCACCATTAGGGAATTCCTTTACAAGCTTTCCGTCTTTTTCATATACGATAAATGTGTTATTTACTTTAGCATCAATTCTCGCTCGCTCACCAGTCATTTTAACCCATTTACTTAACCATTCATATTTTCTCTTAGGTTCATTGTTTTGTTCTAACATAAGGAACACCACCTTTCTTTAAATTATATCAGATTAATTATTACTTTTATAAGCGATTTGAAATGTAGTAAGTAATGAGAATTTTTGAATAGCTTCACTTAAAGTAGCGAATGGCTTTTCTTAAACAAAGAAGTTGCTTAAAGACACTAAATTATACAATTTTTTATACATCACTTGTTATTTGCTTTAACTAAATTTCCTATTAATTGCATCATTTAATTGAGCAATAACTGTGTCATTTAACTTGACGGTAACACCACTGAATACTCTTAATCAAAGGAATAAAAAAGCAAGTAATTTTAGGGTAAATAAGATTATATAGTCTCGAGAAAAGCTGTATATTTTTACGATTAACTTACATAATTAATGGGGTTTAAAAGTTATTGGAGTTATGAATCCGTACATAGGGTTAATTGGGTAGGGAAAAAGGTACCCAATTAAGTGTATGAACCATCCTGATTTCTAAGTCGGATTTCATAAAACAATATAATATATATATATTCTGGGGAAGAAAAACAAATAAACATATGCAAATAGAAAGCCTTTTATACGTTAGCTATGGACTCGAATTATATCTGCATAAAGCTAAAATTTTCTTTTAGAGATTTTTTTCTAAGGCGATATCGAATTTACAAATAGTGCTAAATATGTATAGCATATGTACAGGGTATATATGTGAAATAATTAATTTAGTTGTGTAAGTGTATATGGTAATCGAATATTGAGCCACTAAGAGTTTGTGAATATAAGATTATTATCCATTAAGAAGGCTTGATATGGAGAGGAATGCAGGTACCCTGTCTGATAGACAGTGCTTAATCTTTATATAAAGCACTTTTTCGCAAAATTCCATGCCCGTAGAGGCTTCATGTCGGTCCAAGAGCTATTCGAAAATTTTAATTATATTTTGTAATTAAATCTTTCACAATGAAAACTAATTTATGTTCTTTTATCATACTAACAATGTTTTGATGTAATGTTGTTACTACAATTAGATACTAATAAAGGTAACTTATCTTAAATCATTGTTTAATAGGTATGAAATGGTTGTTATAAGGGCATTTCAAGAGTATCCAATATACGTATCTAATACACATTACAGAAGGATTTTTTAGCATAAATAATATTGAATAAGGGTGTTCGATAGTTAATCGATACTAATAAGGGTATCTATATCACAAATAGGTGATTAGGTTTATATGAGTAATAATGAAATATAAGTGAACAAGAAATATTTATAACAAGAGGATGGCGAATTTTGTCATCCTAATTTTGGTGATATAGCAAGTGATTAAATGATACGGTTCTTTTCTAAATTTGGTATTCAAACTCTTGTTTGTGCATTAACGTGACCTGGTGTACTATTTTTATAACAATAGTTATGAAAAGTTAACAAAGGGGTGAGCAAATGGGTAAAAGAAAAACAGATGATCAATTTAAAAAAGAGGTGTTCGATTTAGGAGGAGAGGATTACCAGCCGCTAACTAAATATATAATTGCCCATCAAAAACTTATAATGAAGCATAACGCATGTGGATATAAATATTGGGTAACACCAAATAAGTTTTTACAAGGGCGACGTTGTCCAAAGTGCAATAGGTGATATAAATAGTCCACAAAAGAATATAAAGATCTAGTGTATAAATTACTACAGGATGAGTATGAAGTTTTGGATGAATATACGTTAACTGATAATCCAATATTAATGCAACCTCATAAATGTGGAACGAAATGGTACTCGAAGCCTAAGCATTTTTTAAATGGATCACGTTGTCCTTACTGTTGTGGCAACTTACGAGTTTCGCAACAACAATTCCAAGATGAAGTGAAAATTTAGTAGGCGATGAATATACTATTATCGGTGAATATGAGAATACTAATTCACCGATAGCGATGATTCATCATACATGTGGACGAACTATTCAGATTGTGAGATCTAGATTCTTATCGGGGAACCGCTGTCATCACTGTATAAAGAGTAGGTTTAGTGAAAGGTAGCGTAAGACTACATTGCAATTTCAAGATGAGTTAAATAAGTTAACTATAGATAATTTCGTAGTGGTAGATAAATACCGGGGGGCATATGAATCTATTACCTTGCGACATGTGGAATGTAACAGAATATTTACATTATCAGCTGCCCGGGATCTGTTGTACTACCCTCAATGTAGAGTTTGCGACAGGAAAGAGTCCACTGGAGAAAAAATGATTAGAAATGAAATGGAAATGCGTAATTGGCCGTATCAACAACAATACCGATTTGAAGATTGTCGAGATAGATATACACTGCCCTTTGATTTTGCAGTAATGGATAACGGAGAAGTAAAATTTTTAATTGAATTTGATGGGCAAATGCATTATCACCCGATAGAATTTTATGGAGGAGAAGATGCGTATAAAGATAGAGTTAAAAAAGATCAAATGAAAGATGTTTATTGTAAAATTAACGATCTTCCATTTTTGCGAATACCCTATTATAAGCAGAAAGAAATTCCTCATTTATTAGACTTGTTTTTTTACAAGAGAAAATCAACATGAGTGATCAATCAAATGATATAAAAGAAATCACCCTTATAAGTTGAGGTTTGTCAATACTTTATTGACCTAATGGCCGCTTTATATAACAAAAGTTATTTTATTTTAACATAAGTGTAAAATGTTGAAACGACCTTACATCTAGGGTTATAGGTAAAGGGATTTTAATAGATGTAGAAAGAGAAGTATAGAAAAAAATTGCAAGAGGTACTTAGAATTACATGGAATTGCTGTTATAGTATTTGCGCTTAGAAGAGGAGGAAAACAAGAGAGTTAATCAATAATGTTGCTATCTCTTGTTTTACATTTCATTATCAGTAAATTGCTCCAAAATATCGAGCAATATCTTTCTTTGTTTCGCATTTATTTGTATTCCACGAAAGAAAATGTTGTTTTGTTGTAATAGCAATTTTCCTAAATCCACATGCTCAGGAAAAGTAGTTGGTTCCTTCAAGTAACCCGCTTCAATCATTAAAGGTTGATGGGAAACTTTTAAGGGTAAGCAGAGTTTTTTTAAAATCTCAGATGAAGGCACCCCTCGTTTACCTGTTTCGATTTGTGAAATGTAAGCATTACTGATACCTGTCAGTTCTTCTAATTGGTTGATAGTTAAATCATTTCTTTTCCGTAATGTTCGTAGGTAATTGCCGAAATTTGCTGAATCCATATTGTATCCCTCTTTTAAGTGAAATTGGCTCTTTATAAGATTGAAAGGAGGAGTCAGACATGTCAAATGGTACCTATGATAAATATATGAAGGCATTTCTACACATCTTTACTAATCATAGCAAATTGAAAAACTATTTAACAGAAGAATATGTGGATCTACATGATTCGTTTATTGATGTGGAGAGATTACAGCGGGACTCCAAAACATGGTCGCGAAGTGAAAAGTTTTTGTTGGAACTAGCTTTACATGTATACACTAACAATAAAAATATAGACATTAATGAGATTGATATTCTAGATCATAAAAATAAAATGATCGTTCGTAAAGCTTTCGAAATTCGATTTGGTTGGTAGTAGAACATTGGACATAGTCCTAGAACGACTATGTCCAACTAAATAAGGAAAAGGAAGAGGAGTGTTAGAAATGGAAAGGATTCATGAATGTTTCCTAGAACATTCTGTGAAAGTGGGGAAAGTATCATACACAGTGAAAACGTATAAATCAATGTTCTGCCAATTTGAGCAATGGCTGGAAAAGAAGTGTATAACCAATTATCCGGAAGCTATCATGCCAAGACATATTGTAAATTATATTGATGATTTAGAAAGTAATCGAAAATTATCAAAGGCCATGGTAAAAAAGTATATTCTTCTGCTTAAAATCTTTTTTGATTATTTAGTAGATCGTGATCTAATATATTGATTGAAAACGAGGAAATAGTAATCCATTTAAAGGAAGATGAGAAAAGCTATTTGAATTCGTTTGTTTTAAAGGATGTATATGCTGAGAATTTTCGTGAATGGTTAAAAATACGTGAAGAAATGCCAAGGCCAATACACCAGCAATCTGCCAATGTATTTGTATCAGAGGCAACCTCTCTACTAACGGAAACTGCAATACAAAAACTGCTTGGAAAATATGCACAGAAAGCAAAAATGGAAAAGGTCACCGCATTAAAGTTGCGACATAGCTTCTGTCGGAATTTAGTGGATGAAGGATTTTGTGTGGAAGAACTACAACGGCTGGCAAGACATGAAAGGATAGAAACATCCGAACTTTATTATCTGTAGTTTGGATCTTGACTGATGATAAAAGTTTTATTTAGTATGTTCCGAAAAAAACTAGTGGGTGATTTATTGAGTAAACAACATAAACATCTGTTCACTCAATAAACTCACCCATTTTCTCTGTAGGAAGTGATAAAGTGGATACTTTTAATTCTATATTAAGATCATATGTTATTATGAAAACCGTTGTCAAGGGATGTTGTAAAAATTATAATAAATGAAAGGAATAGATATTAAAATTTTTTTCATGCCTTAAATTGCTTTGGAGAACAACTATCACTCGTTCGTAGAAGAAATTAAAAAGTTTAAAAATTTTTGTAAGAGGGCTAAGCATATTTGATTGAAATTATTTAAATATGTTTGTTGAATATGACAAAAGGAGCAGTTACTATGATTAATACGCTTACTAACTTTGCAATCTTATTAATTATCTTTGTAGCAACATTTTGTATTTTAAAGATTTTTTGGACCCAATTGATTAAAGTTATGATTCATTTTTTATTTAAGAAGCTATTGATTGATTTAGATAATCAGAGACAAATGAATATTGAAAAATTGCAAAGCATGGGCATTAAAGTAACAAAAGATTGTGATACTAAAGGCAATATGTATACAAGCGTAAGGTAAGGATCAATAATGGATATATTTATGTAATGAAAAAAATAAAGGTAATAATAAACAGAGCAGTAAATTGTTTAATTGAGATATACATTGTACATGTATTTTTTTGCTGTAGATGAAGCAAAGATAGAAACGAAGAAAACTATTTCCTACGATGGATAATTGTGATATAATAAAAATATAAGTGAAAAGAAGTCGTTAAAGATTAGTGTCCTAATTCATGTATTGCTTACAATGGCGACCTGAGTAATATAGTCTTGATAAGATGAGATAGAAGATTAAAATTTTATTTGTCCAACTTATTTATAAGATATATAATCCTAAATTAATCATGTATGAAAATTAAATATACAAAAAGGGAAAACCCCAAAACTACTAGGTCTTTTAAAAAATGGCCATTATAGTTTTGGGTTTTTTTGTGTTTTTGGATTCAAACGGAGGTTGAAAAATGACAAAAATAGACAGAAAAATGATAATGAAAACAGATAATCTCAGAAAATTACCTGCAATTTCATTGAGACTAATTCCATATCTAGCTTCCAAAACAGATTTGGATGGGCGAATCAATTTCTCGATATGTGAAATAGAAAATACAGGAATCATGTCTAAAAAGGTAGTAAAAGAAGCTCTACAATATTTAGAAAAAGAAAACTGGATATATCTTGCTGATGATTATTCTTATTATAGTAAATTTAACATTAATTCCCAAAAATCTAGAAAAGATTATCATTATATTAATTTATATAATTTCTTTACAGATAAAAAGTTTTTCAGCCTATACAAACGTCAATTAATTTTTCTCTATTATATTCTGGGTGTAAAAATGCCGGGAACTGAACATTCAATTGCAATTGAACATTTATATAATAATCGAACAAATCGGGAAAATGTAAAATTGCCATTTTTTATTAGTTTTGAAGATATGCTAACAAATCTTATTAAACTCATCGAAGCTGGCTTTTTTGAAGTACGACTTGGAAAAAGTAAATTATTTCTTAATAAAGGAACAGAAAAGATTAAAGAGAAGATTCGTATTTACGCTGGAAAAACCAAGGATAATAAAAAGCAACGGATGAGTTTGAAGAAAGAGAATAATAAGATCATTCATATCCGTATATCAAGAAACTTGGTTTCTAAAGACCAAATCGTGGATATTTACGACTCATCGCGATTATCAACTCTATTAGATTTGAAATCAATTGCAATGGAATATGGCTGCAGTATAGATGTATATGAAGAAGATATATTTAAAAAAATTCATGCCACTAAGGAAGCTTTGTATAAAGAATTTGGAATCACTGGTATCCAATTATATAGAGAGGCAATGGTTGATTTCTTTGAAAAACAAACACATTCATTTGAGAATTTAATGAGAAATGGTGAGTGTTCAAATGTCCTAAAAAATTATTATGTAATTCCTTTAATTGAAAAAGAACTAAAAGGTATTGTTAATGAAGTTAAAAATGAATGTGCTGAAAATAAAATTGGACTTCCATATGTTGAATTTGATTCGGATTATGCAATTAAAATTCTACAAAAGAGTAAATCTTATTTATCATATTTTATCGATTATGCATATGATGATAGAAAAATCGTATTAGATTACGACATGAAGAAAAATGAATATAGGCTGTACGATGATATTTCCAAATTAAGTCGGGAATGGTACTTGTTCAGGAACAAAGTCGATGAAATTTATAAGTACGAGAAAAGGGCTTATGATAACAATTCAGATCAAGTGCTGTATTTAGCAAAACAAGGTCTACTCACAAATAAGAGTCGACAAATGCAAGATATTAGCATTAACAAGCAGAAAAAAGTTTATCAAAAACCTGAAGATAATATTCTTTTTTATAATTGGTTAAAGGAATAATGGTGGTTAAGAAAATAATAAATTGTTATTAAATCTATATAGTATCTGGAACTGAGATGGATCGTGGTTAGCTGGCCAGCAATAATATTACGGAAAATAATTGATAGACTAGGATAATGAAGTTCTATTTACATTGGTTGACAATCTATTTTAAAAATTTTAAAAATAAATATTAATAATTCTGCCATTCTGCCTAATTGGAGAAGGGCTATTTGTCGTCCCTCTATTTATTCCCCTTTATAATCATCATATTAAATCATTTAACTAAACTCTCTATACTAGCGGATGGTAAAGATACGCTTTCACCTTTTGGGAATTTTTTATAGTATCCTCAAAAAAGTTATTTTATATGGGGATTTTTTTACTCAAACCAATAAATTTTATTTTATCTAAGATACATTTTAAATTATGCGGGAAAAGTATTGCAGGCGTGTTTTTAATAAGTACCCCATAACCCTTGATATATAAGGGCTTTTACTGGCATTTCTATCTTTTAATGAAGAGCCAATTATTTATATTATGTATTTTATTACTGGATATATTACGAATTATATTATTGGTATTATTAAAACATAGTGAGAACTACTGGTTTCATAATAATAATTCAATTTAGTTATTGATTACCAATTCGCACCATCTAGATAGTCAAATATTAAATAACATGGTTGTAGATTTACAGATTACGGTTTTTGCATAATTAGGTTAATGTGGTTAATGTTAAGTTGCCATTCAATAAAATACTCTCTGAAAGTTGTCCAAATATTGAAACACACCTATGATATCAGCTTAAAGAGAAAACTATAAATATAATGAGTGGCGGTCAAACATGATATGCTTAATGGGAGGAGGGTTATTAAATGTATTTACATACTTTGAGATTGTGGAATTGGAGGAAATTTAGTGAAAGTCAAAATGGAGAATGTGGACTTGAAATAGAATTCAATAATGGTCTAAATGTAATAGTTGGTGAAAATGATTCAGGTAAGACAGCAATTATTGATGCAATAAAAACTGTTCTTTCTACAAATAATCAAGATGTGAACTGGGTAAGGGAAGAAGATTTTTACGAAGGTAGTACAAGTTGTTTAATGCAAAATAAAAGTATAGAGTATTGCAACCAAAATGTTAGAAGGTTGCAGACATAAAATAAGGCTTGCCAGTCCTCTCAAAATAACCTACCGTTAATGGTGTCTAATCAATTAATGGTGGGGGGAAGTGAAAGGATGCTAGCAATGCCTGAAATTAATCATATCAAAAAATTAAGGAATATAAAATCACTATCAATCAATGAAATTTCAAAACGTACTGGTTTTTGTTGGGAAACCGTAAAAAAGTATGCGGATGAAGATCAATTGCCTAAAGAAAAAATAACTGTAAAGAAAGGGATGATGTATGAAGAACACTGGGGAGAAATTGTATCAGACTGGCTAATGGAGGATTATGCACTAAAAAAGAAATTGAGAAGAAACAATAAAAATATATTTGAACAATTACAGCAGTTAGGGTTTCCAGGTTCTTATCGAACCGTGTGTAACTATATTGCAGAGTGGAAAGATAAAACGCTGGATGAAGCCGATGGAATTAAAGAAGAATCAGAAAGGCTAACACATCCTCCTGCAGAAGCACAAATAGACTTCGGTATTACAGAAGTGGTACAGGATGGAAAGGTAAAGGATATCCATTGCTTGATAATGAGTTTCCCATATAGTAATGGGGGATTGGTTGTACCTTTACCTGCGGAAAATCAAGAATGCTTTTTAGAAGGCATTAAGATGCTTTTCGCAGAGGCGGGATATGTCCCAAGAAAGCTTCGTCTTGATAATCTTTCAGCTGCGGTTGTAACGGCAAGAGGTCGTCAACAAGAAACTGTTTTTACAGGTGCTTTTCAACGTTTTGCGAGTCATTATGGATTTGAACCACAAGCATGTAATCCAAGAAAAGGAAATGAAAAAGGACATGTAGAAAATAAGGTGGGGTATGTTCGATACAACTTTTTCACCCCAACACCTGTTATTAAAGACTTAACACACTTACGTGATTTATTACGAGAACACTGTAAGATAGATCATGAACGAAATCATTACAAGAAAGGGATAACTATTTCAGGTTTGATGAAGGAAGAGAAGAAGTACGGTTTGGCATTTCCCGAAACCGAATACCCTGTATTTAAAGAAACCATGGTAACGGCGAATAAATATGGTGAGGTAATGATTGATGGCAAGGCAATTCACGTACCAAATAGTTATCACTATAACAAATTATATCTGATTGTCTATTGGGACCACTATAAAGTTATTTCTCAACATGGAGAGGTACTTTCTAAAGGCCCTAGGCCTTATATGAATCAAACAAGAGAAATTCCATGGCAATCCATATTAAAAAATTGGATGAGGAAGCCGCGATCTGTTGTGTATTCTCGATATTTTCCTTATCTTCCTGGTAGAATCGCCCATTACTTAGATATCGAATCGATGAAGCTAAGAAAAGAACGGGTTCATTGGCTAATAAGCCTAATTATAAAATATGATATGCAGGAAATAGCTGAACGATTTTATGAATTACTACCGATGGAGACCGAAGAAAGAGAATCATTTCATGATTCCATCGAACACCCTTATGACGTGAATTGGAACATATATGACTCCCTCCAACCTTTGAATGCTTCCCTAATAAAGGAGGAGGTGTAAGATGTCAAATCCAATCAAAGAAAAATGTAAATCACTGCGTTTAGCATATGTTTCCGATATTTATGAAAAAATCCCATTTGAGAGCCCAGAGCAATACGTAACAGCACTATTACAACAAGAATTAGAGCTAAGAGAGGCTGTAAAAGGAGAACGGTTAATCAAGAAAGCAAAATTTATGAATGAAAAAGAACTTACGAATTATCAATGGAGCGATCATATACGATTTCCACCACAACTGGATAGACAAACGCTTGAATCCCTCTATTTTATAGATAAGAAAGAGAATGTAATTTTAACAGGTGCTCCTGGGACTGGGAAGTCGCACCTCGTAACAGGATTAGGCCGAAAGGCTTGTAGAAACGGATATGAAGTCCGTTTCTACCGGGTGGCTGATTTAGTAGATTTACTCGAAAAATCGTGGAGAGAAGGACGCTTTCAATCATTACGCAACAAGTTTAAGAAGGTAGATATGATTATTCTAGATGAAATGGGTTATGTCCCTTTCAGTAAAGATGGCGCAGAACTATTGTTTCAGCTGATTTCTGATTGGTATGAACAGTGTAGCCTTGTGATTACATCTAATTTAGAATTTAGTCAATGGAATCGTATATTTGTGGATGCGCGGCTAACAGCCGCCTTAGTGGACCGCGTGATTCATCACGCGCATATCTTGAGTTTTACAGGAGATAGTTACCGTGTAAAACACGCACTATCAAATCATTAGTCATATCGAAAAAAGAGGGCTGGCATAGTTCTAAACTTTTCTTTGCATTTTTCTAAACTTTTTGCTTGCAAAATACACAAGTTTGAAAATAGAGTGCATATTTAGAAGTTTAACGCCAAGAGAAGAAGCTTTCTTTTACGAATGGTTAACAATAAATCCTGAAAAAACTGAACTTCGAGTTGTAATGGAAGCAGAAATTTACGAAGATATAAATAAACAGATGAAAATTAAAAAGATTGTACAAGCTGGGCCTGAAAGTCTAGAAAGTGGTATGGAAGATACTGTTAGACATCTATTGTCAGTGACATATTTAAAACCTTTAAGAGATGCAGCAGCTGAATTAAGGCCGGGTAAACGTTCTCGAATAGCCCAAGTAGTAAAAAATCTGAGTGATTTTGCAGATGATAGTCCAGAGCAAAAGCAAATAATTGATAGCTTTGCCCATGCATTTGATGAATTAAAAACAGTTTTAAGTGATCCTGTGTTAAAAAAAATTGGGGAAACAGTTGATCATTTTTTTGAGGATAATAATAGGAAGGAACCTGAAATCAGAAGCAAAGAAATGAGTTTTGTTGAGATTTTGAGAAAACTTGAATTGAATTTAGGAGAAGTTGGAACAGGATTAGGAAGCTCTAACTTACTATTTATGGCTGTCGAATTATTATTATTGAGTGAAGCAGAGGTTGGACCTAAAATAGCCCTTATTGAAGAAGTAGAGGCACATATACATCCACAAGCACAGTTGCGTATTATAAAGCATTTTGAGAAGGATTCAATTGATACGGGAATTCAATACATATTTACATCACATAGTCCAGTCTTAGCTTCTTCCATATCTCTTGAAAGTATAATCTTTGTTTACAATAAACAGGCTTATCCAATGAGAAAAGGATACACAAAACTAGATGAAGCAGATTATGAGTTTTTAGAACGTTTCTTAGATGCTACTAAGGCTAATATGTTTTTTGCTCAAGGGGTTATTTTTGTAGAGGGAGATGCAGAGAACATATTATTACCAGCAATATCAGAAGTTATTGGACGACCTTTGCATAGGTATGGTGTTTCAATTATTAACGTTGGTAATCTTGCTTTTAAGAGATATACATCTATTTTTCTAAGATATGATGAAAGTAAACTTCTGAATTTTCCAGTATCTATAATAACAGATTTAGACTTAAAGCCAATTGATTACTATGATGAACCTTGTTATATCATGATAAATGAAAAACTTAATAGGGAAATTGCCAATTTATATGGCTGTGAAGGTATAAATAGGGAATTAGAGAAAATATATGTTACTACTAAAGATATGTTTAGTAAGTCTAGGACATTATATGGTAGTAAAATAAAAGAAAGCTTATCACTTGATGAACAAAGCAAAAAATTTAAAGAAATTCATACTCAAATTGCAGAGATTTTACAGATGACTGAACCACAATTCGAAGAGTTTAAAGAAAAAAATGAGTATGAAATAAATGAGAGATATTTTAATAACATTGAAAAAACAAAAGTTTTTATTTCTAGGCCTTGGACTCTCGAACATTCCATTGCTTTGAGTAGTTTAGGAGAGGACTTTGAAAACATTTTATTAGAATCTCACTATACTCAAGAAGTAAATAGAGATACTAAAAAGAAAGAGTGGGAAAGATTTTCAAAACCAAATCAAAGAGCAACAGCTGTTTATAGGTTTTTGTTAGAAAAAGAAGTTTCTAAGGCTGTTGTAGCTCAAAAGTTTGCTAAATTCATGTTAGATAATAAATCTCACTTAAAAGAAGTATTGCTTTCAGATGAATTTCTAAAACATCTTGTTGATGCTATTTATCATGTTACAGGAGGAGAGGACGGTGCAATTTAAGGAAGAAGACTATAAATTAGTTGAGAAAATATTATTAGGTAATGGCTATTTTAATAGTAAACAAAGGGAGTTTATTGAATTAAATGAATCAAAAACAATTGTGGCTGGTCCGGGTGCAGGAAAAACAACAGCCTTAGCTGCAAAAATAGCATTGTTACTTAAAAATTTGAGTGCAACTAATAGTAAGGATGGAGTTTGTATTATTACACATACAAACGTTGCGGTTAATGAGATAAATAATGTTTTAAGTAAAGCTGGAGTTGGTCATGTTAATCACCCACATTTTATTGGTACAATTCATGAATTTTTTAATCGATTTTGTGTAATTCCTTTCTTCAAATATAAATTCAAACATAACAGTTTAATATTTGATAAAGAACATAAAAGTGACTTAGAATATTATAAAACTTTTCTTGGTCGTAAAAATTCTTGGATGAATAATGGTGTGATAGATGCTATTTCAAAAAGGGTTCATAATAGTGAATTATTATTTGACAAGGAAAATGATAACTTAGATTTATATAACTCTACTGATTGGGACAAGTTCGAAAAATATAAATCACAAATGTTGATCGCCAAATATTCTAGAAAAAAACAAGGGTTTTTAACCCATAAAGATACTTTTTTGTTTTCAAGTATTTATTTACAAGAAAGCAGATTTAAAGAGATACTGATAAATCGTTTTAAATATGTTTTTCTGGATGAATTTCAAGACACAACCCCTGCTGGAGCTAGTTTATTGGAAGAACTTTTTGGAACAGAAGAAAATATTTATCAAAAAGTTGGTGATCCTTATCAAACTATTACATATAATCAACTAATGCCATACATTGATGAACATAAAGTTTTTAGGTTGAATATAACCAACCGTTTTGGAAAGGAAATCGCAGAACATTTAAATATATTAATGCCTAATGCAAATATCCAAACAATTCCAGGAAAAAGGTCGATTAAACCAATAATTTTATTATATACAAAAGAAGAGGAAATCTATCCAGAATATCAAAAAATCATAAAAGAGTATGAAGATAAGAATCAAAATTTTAAGGAGAATCAAAAGGAGGATAAAGTACTGGTTTTGACTAAACCTTGGTCTTCTATAGTAAAAAAAGGTATACCATATATAGAAAAGAAACAAAACCAATTAAAATCAATAAACCATGTTTTAAAAACGTTAGTTAAAGATTTTATTGTAAAAAGAATAATAGATGATAGAGAGAATCTTTCTAAGGCAAAATTGTGGATTGAAAACCATCACCAAATTACGCAACTCAATATCATATTAATTGAGATAATAAAAAATGGTTTAACTGATACTTTAAAAAACAAATTAAAAAAATTCATTAATGAACTATTGCAAGAAAAAGGTGTGGCAAGTATTAATATAAGAAATAATATATTTGACCAACTAGAATTAATCTTATTAAATCCAGAAGTACCAGAAAATGAGAAAGATAAAAATGACATCTATACTATTCACTCAGTAAAAGGCGAGACATTGAGAACAGTATTAGTAGTGGATTTTGTTGAAAAGCCATTAACTAAAATTTTATTCCATAGGTATGGTGTTAATAATGACGATAACTATTTGTACACAAATCATAACTTATTATATGTAGCTATGAGTAGAGTTACGCATTTATTTGTTTTTGCAATGCATATAGATGATTGGACGGATAAGGTACAAGAAAAATTTAAGAATAGTTGGCAGATTAGAGGAACTAAAATAGAAATGGCTGTGAATTAAATTGTATAGCTAAATGATCGCTTTTGTTGAAGATTTATGCCTAATTTCTCACTACAGGTACGGAGGAGAGTTAGGCTTTTTTATATTTTATAAATATTTAACCTATTACACATAGACTCTCTTGGCATTTCCCCAATTAGTAAATGGGTTGTCTTAGTAAATAAAAAGTAATAATTATTTTGTAGAAAAAACTCATCATATAATATACATTATATACGTTGCATAGATTACTAGAGGTGTTATACTCGACATATAATGTATGATTTATCGTAAAAATACATTGATTAATAGTTTGTTAAACTCGTCATATAAGTGAAAGGGTGGTGGTTCTGATTAAAGATTTTATATCTTATCTTCGAGAGAAGGGCGTTTCTAATAATACGATTGTTGCTTATACAAATGATTTAAATGCATTTTGTCAGGATTTAAATATTAGTCTGGATGACTATATTACTTCCACTGATGTTAGAAAATGGGTTGATAGCATGTTAAATCCTACTGATATTAAACCATTGTCGGTTCCTACTATTAATAGACGTATTAATTCTTTAAGAAGCTACTATTCTTGGGCGACTTTGAATGGAAAGCTTCAACATGATCCAATGAAAAATATTAAGGAATTAAAATCGGCTGATGAGGAATCTGAAAAAATCATGTGGCTAACTGAAGATGAATTTGAGGATCTGCTTCAAATAATGAGAAAGAAGCCTATTAAAAGTCGTGCAGTCGATCCGGAAGAGAAATATCGGAGAGACCGTGCAATTATTTTTATACTTACTTATGCAGGTTTGCGTGTAGAAGAATTATCTAATTTGAAATTAACGGATATAGACATAGAAATGAAGCGGATCCGTATTGTTGGAAAGGGAATAAAGGTTAGAACTATTCCTATTTCAAATATATTATTAGCAGAAATAAAAGATTGGTTAGAATACCGCAATGAAATGTCAAAGGTTAAGGAGAATGTATCCGCTTCTACGTTTGTTTTTTACAGTCAACGTTCACCGAAATTTAGTGTGAGAGGAATCCAGACAATGATAGAGGGATATAGTTTACCAAATAAGAAACTCACTCCTCATATGTTTCGACACACGTTTTGTAAATGGATGCTTAAAGCGACTAATAATGATATCGAGAAAGTAAGAAGGTTGGCTGGACATAGTAATATTGCTACCACTAGCAGGTATTTAAAAGATTCATATAGTGATTTAGCAGATGCGGTTGAAGCGATGCCAAAGTTTTGACCATATTGTAAAGATATCAAACATAGAGTACCCCAACAAATACCTATTAGATGTAGGTAAATTCGTTGGGGTCTAACTCTTAAAATTGGATTAGGGCATTGAAAGAATTAAACAGATCAATTATAAAATTTATTTAAGAAAACGATTTAAAACTTTAGGGTTATCTAGTCAAAAGTTTATATTTTCCCAAATAAAATGGAATTGATATGAAGCAGGAAAGTTCTAATTTAGTTAGTTATTAATTGTAGCCAATTATCATTAAATAGCATATTTCTTAATGAGTTAACTTTAGATTTAGTAGATTTCCCTGTATGCGCACTACCATTTCTGAGTTTAATAACTAGTTCTAAGAATTCATGTATGTTAGGCCAGTTTTTAATACTAACGTTGTTAAATTTATGATAAATTTGACCTAAAGTTAAACTCTGCTTTTTATTAATAATATTATGATTTTTTAATGAATGGTTTAACTCATTTTCAACAACTTTCGAAAATTCAACTACTATAGGAGCAAAATCAATTATATTATCTTGATGAACTTGATAAAGATATTCTCCCGTGGTAAGGAATTCTAAACTATCAGGATGTAAATTTGGGAATCTCTTTTCAATTTTTTCTTTTAATTGTATATAATCTACATTTGAATCTTTATTAGCCTCTTTCATACTTAATGCAATCTTATGCATTTGTTTTAAAATAACTCTCCAAACACACAATGCTTTCATAAGCGTTTTAAAAGGGATTGTAACGGTTTACTGTAAGCCCGAATTATAAAAAAATAAGCGTACCTTCGAGTACGCATCACAAATAGCCGTATATTCTGATTTTTTTAATCGAATAACGGCTATTTCATTTATTTGCTACATTCTTCCTGAATCATTTTTGACCAGGGCATATATTGATCTAAAATTTCAGGGTTTTGTTGGAGACTGAAATTTGGTAGATCCGTAAAAAGTTTCTTTATATATTCATAGAAATCAACGCCGTTACTTTTGGTAGTTTCAGCGATACTCAAACAAATGGCATTCGCTTTTGCACCAGCTTCACTTACACTAAAAAGCCAATTTTTTCTTCCTATAACATTGG
>NZ_FOGL01000012.1:60986-140778 GCF_900111195.1 Gracilibacillus ureilyticus | reverse complement strand
GGACATCACGCAGTATCCAAGCAAAAGGTATTCATGTAACTTTATTATTCAATTTTCTAAGAGCAATTTTATGTTCTTAAATACACTATACGAGGGGAGAGAGAATGATGACTAGAAAAACTATTTTAGTAGTGGATGATGAGCCGCGTAGCAGGAATGGCATAAAGAAGACGATTGAACGGGCAGCAATCGACCGCTTTGAAGTTATAACAGCTGAAAACGCAACAGAAGCAATCTCTAAGATTGATAGACAAAAAGTACATATATTAATCACAGATATAAGGATGCCGGAAATTACCGGATTGGAGTTACTGAAACAATTAAAACAAAAAGCACAGGACCCTGTTGTCATTATTATTTCGGCATACTCAGAATTTGAGTATGCACACCAGGCATTAGAATTAGGTGTCATCAATTATTTATTAAAACCTATCTCCAAAGAAAAATTGATGGAAGCTGTGGAGAAAGCTTTGTCTATTGAAGAACAAATAGAACGATCTGGTGTAATGAATAAAATTATTGACGAAAAGTGGATGCATACAAGGGAGGAAGTTCACTATAACCGGGCAATTAGAGAAGCATTAGATTACATAGAATCCTATTTCCCGAATGAACTAACTTTAAAACAGGTCGCAGAGGAAGTGCATCTGAACGCTAGTTATTTAAGTGGTCTATTTAAGGATGAACTGGATATGACATTCAGTGAATATCTAACACGAAGGAGAATCCAGGAAGCGAAACGGCTTTTACTCACAACAGATCTTACTGTGACAGAGATCGCTGAAAAGATCGGTTATCAAACATCTAAATATTTCATTAAGATTTTTAAGCAATATGAAAACAATACCCCGCATGCATATAGAAAACAGAATGAAAGCGATTCCTAAAATATGTGGTATTTTACCTAATCGTTGTTACCTTACGATTGATCAGGCCTGATGCTACACTATAAATGTAATAAAAAATATCACATATTGGGGGTTTTATTAATGAGAGGCAACTGGACAAAGATATTATTCACACTTTCTTTTATTGTTTTATTTGTGTTAACGGCATGTGGCGGGGGAAGTGAAACAAGTTCAGGCAGTGAGGAAAATGAAAGCGGTTCAGAGTCCGCGGAAAAAACAATAGAGTTTATGCATTTATGGCCTGAAGGCAGTTCGAAGCAGCATTTTGAAATTGTTAATGGAATCATTGATGAATTTGAACAAGATAATCCTGACGTAAAAGTAGAAGTAGAGATTTTAGGTAACGAGCAATATAAGGAAAAACTTAAAGTACTATCAACTTCCAATGAATTACCGGACGTTGGTATGGCATGGCCGGCAGGTTTCCTTGAGCCATATGTAAGCGGTAATATGTTTGCGCCATTAGATGACATTCTGGAAGGACCGCTTAAAGATAAATTTGTAGCAGGTACAGCAGAAGCATATCAGATTGATGGAAGTACTTACAGTTTACCATTGGAGTTAAATATTACACCAATCTATTACAATAAGCGTATCTTTGATGAGAATGGAGTAGAGGTTCCTACAACATATGAAGAGTTAAAGACTGCAATTCAGACATTAGCAGACAATGGTGTTACACCTGTTGCGTTAGGTAATAAAGACCGTTGGACAGGTTCCATGTGGTATATGTATCTGGCTGATCGTATTGGTGGCCCGGAAACATTGAATAAAGCCATTGATCGTACTGGCAGTTTCGAAGATCCTGCATTAATTCAGGCAGCAGAAGAAATTCAGGAACTTGTTGAAATGGGAGCATTTATTAATGGATTTAACGGATTAGGTAATGATGAAGCGAAAGGTTACTTTATTAACGAGCAGGCAGCAATGTATTTAATGGCAACATGGGATTTACCAGAATGGACAACAAATGAAGATAACCCTCAGGAATTCAGAGATTCAGTAGAGTACATGAAATTCCCGGAAGTAGAAGGTGGAGAAGGGGACATTAACAGTTATGTAGGTGGTCCAGGTGTTGGTTTATTCGTTGCAGAAAACTCTGATGTAAAAGAAGAAGCAAAAGACTTTGTTGCTTTCTTTGTTGAAAAATGGGGCGAAAAATCAGTAACAGATGCTGGTGTAATTCCTGCAACAAAAGTGGATACAGAGGGTATTGAATTACCTCAGATGTATATTGATATTCTTAATGATTTAAATGAAGCATCCAACTTGACGTTATATGCAGACGTTCAAATGAGCCCGAGTGTGGCAGAAGTGCATCTTGATATGATTCAGGCACTATTTGGTGAAGCAGTAACACCGGAAGAGTTTGCAAAGGAACAGGAAGCCGCTCTCGCTGAAGAAGAAGAATAAACAATGTATGGGAAAAGGACATATTTAAAATGGAAATATGTCCTTTTCTATTCTGCAACTTTCAGTTTGAGTGGAAAGAAAAAAATAAAAAGGGGATTTTTCTATGAACAAAGTAATGTCAAATAAACTAGTCATTGCTTTATATGTGTTACCGGCTTTGCTGTTAATTGTAACACTTATATATGGCCCGATTTTATTAACCGGATATTACGGTTTAATGGAATGGAACGGCGTAGGTCCGATGACATTTGTTGGTTTTGATAATTATATTGAACTGGTGCAGGACAGCAAATTTTGGGATAGTGCCCTTCATTCCTTTTTGTTAGCGATATTCTCTACCTTAAGTTTAGCTGGATATCTAATCATTTCATTAATATTAGCAGGTAAGATCAAAGGGTCCAATTTACTGAGGAAAATTTATCTAATTCCCATGCTCTTATCTTCAGTAGCTATCGCCCAGCTGTGGATTAAAATATATGATCCGAATAACGGGATGTTAAATAGTTTATTGATGGCATTAGGTGTTGAGAATCCTCCTGCATGGCTTGCTGACCCTAAATTTGTATTGTATGCAATTTTTGTCGCTATTTTGTGGCAGTATGCAGGGTTTTATATCATTATTTATTACGCAGCACTTAAAGGGATCCCGGAATCATTAATTGAAGCAGCAAAAATTGATGGGGCAAATCCTGTCCAAATTGCTTATAAAATAAAAGTTCCACTTATTGCTGGTGTGATTAAAGTAACGGTTGTGTTAGCAATAGTTGGTTCTTTAAAATATTTTGACCTTATCTATGTGATGACAGGCGGTGGCCCGAATGGTGCCAGTGAAGTTATCGCTTCCTATATGTATCAGAAAGCATTCGGCAGCTATGAGTTTGGTTATGGTAGTGCCGTAGCATTCTTCTTACTAATTATCACACTTATAATTACATGGATAACCAGAAAATTAACTGCTTCTGGTGATGAGGTGCAATATTGATGGGGGGAAAAGACATAATGGCTGTAAATAAACAGAGCAAAGGAGCGGACAGAAGTATCTATTCAAGGGTTGGTATGATTGTGCTCTATATTGCTTTAATTATCGTTGCTGTATTTCAAATATATCCGCTTATATGGTTATTCCTGTTCTCATTAAAGAGCAATGCAGAAGTGTTTGGTCTTTCACCTTTTGCCTTGCCACAAGACCCAAAATGGGAAAATTACATCAGGGTATGGACAGACGGGAATATTGACTTGTATTTCTTCAACAGTGTATGGATCACTGTATCTTCGGTTTTATTAACCGTATTATTAGCAAGTTTTGTTACATTTGCAATAACCAGAATGAACTGGAAAATGAATAAGTTAGTGCTCGGTTTATTTATGGTTGGTTTAATGGTCCCGATTCATTCAGCGTTAATTCCGTTATTTGATTTCTTTTTAACACTGGATTTAATTGACCATCCATTATCGATCATTTTATCTTATACTGCGTTCAACTTGCCATTAACTATTATGATCTTACTTGGTTTTTACTATACATTGCCGCGTGAAGTCGAGGAAGCAGCAGTTGTTGATGGCTGTTCCGTACACCGGATCTTTTTTCAGATTACGCTGCCGATGACGACTCCTGTTCTGGCAACAACCGCGATTATTAATATGATTTATAATTGGAACGAATTTGTTTTTGTGAACACGTTTATCAGTTCCGATAAATTTAAAACATTAACGGTTGGGATCCAGAACTTCATTGGTCAATATTTAACCGATTGGGGAGCGATCGGCGCAACCCTAATTATTAGTATTATTCCAATCCTGATTGCATTTCTGGTTTTAAGTAACCGCATTGTTGAAGGAATTGCTGCAGGGTCGATAAAAGGTTAGAAATAAACAAAATGAAGAACATCATTATCAGGAATAAAAGGAGTATACAGTGTCTCATTGTGGGTAAACTATTTTTTGATTCAGGTTTTTAAACAAACCAGGAGGAGGTTTTCCCATGAAGACAGTACGAGATGTGATGACAGAGGACATAGCAATCTGCCGTATTGATGATTCTATTGGTGCAGTTGCACAAATCATGAAAGAGAGAAATATTGGGGCCGTCCCTGTTTGTGAAAACAGTCAGGATTTACTTGGAATGGTTACAGACCGCGATTTGGTTATAAGAGGTTACGCAGAAAATCGAGACGCTGCTGCCCCTGTAAAAGAAGTAATGAGTGATATGCTGTATAAAGTGCAGCCTGAAGCAACTTTACTGGAAGCGAGTCAAATGATGGCAGATTATCAAATTCGCCGTTTACCGGTAGTGAACCAGGGAAAATTAATTGGTATGCTGTCCTTAGGTGACCTATCATTAGACCAAATGTCTGACACTGCTGCAGGTAGAGCTTTAGAAGAGATTTCTGAACATACGAATTTACCCCATTAATAAAAAAAGACGAACTATGTGCGTGGATTCACGCCTGGTTCGTCTTTTCTGCTAGTTTTTGCTGTTTTGCTTCAATTTTCTGGAAGGTGTGATAGCACGTTCCCATGATAATAAAGGTAATTAGACTGCCACTGAAAAAGAAGATAGTCCCAGGAATTAATTGCATCACGTAAAGAAGTACAAAAATAGCTGCAACCATTGAAATGTTATGAAGGGGATGTAACAGCATAACGAAAAAGGCATTCTTCCATGTTTCAGTAAATCTAATGTTGTAATGAACAAATGTGGGAAAAACATATAAGACAGTTAAAGAAACCGCAATCATAAATACATATAAAGGTATTTTTATCAGATCATGAAAACCGCCCTGAAAGAACATAATGTACTGGTAATTCACATAAAAGAGAAAACTTATCACGACAATAACGAGACCAATCAGGTTACTTTTGATAAATTCTTTTTTATATTCAGTCCAGAACGTTGAAAAAACAGGCTGGTCTACATTCCCCATAATCCATTGTCTGATTAGTGTAAACATGGCAACAGTGGCAGGAAAGAAACCGAAAACAATAAGGCCTAGTAAACTGAATCCTATCCATAGTATATTAATATACGCAAAGCGTGTAATCCATTCTGTTGCAGCAAATAGAGAGTTCCGCATAATGTAACCTCTTTCAATTGTTTGATAATTTTATTTTAACATAAATCAAAAGAAAAAACGTTGACGATTTGCTGTTAATAAGCTTACGATAGTATGAAAATATAAAAAGTGAGGTCAGAAAATGTCTGAGGCAAGAAGCAGTATTCGTAAAGTGTTAATGGGGGAAGAATCCCCAAGTATTGTAATAAAAAACGGTACGCTTATTAATGTGATGACGAGAGAAATGCAGCCAGATACAGATGTTGCAATAGTAGATGACCGCATTGCCTTTGTAGGAAATGCGACTGAATTAATTGGAGAAAATACAAAAGTAATTGATGCTGAAGGGAAGTTTATTGCACCAGGTTTAATGGATGGTCATATGCATGTGGAAAGTACCATGCTTTCCGTAACTGAGTTTGCAAATGCGGCACTCCTAAAAGGTACAACTTCCGTGTTTATGGATCCCCATGAAATTGCGAATGTACTTGGTGCTGAAGGTGTCCGGTTAATGCATGAAGAAGGAAGACAACTGCCATTAAAAGTTTTTACCACATTTCCTTCATGTGTTCCTGCCACGAGTGATCTGGAAGATGCCGGAGCAGTTTTAGATGTGAATGACATTGAAGCCGGTTTAGAGTGGGATGGTGTTGTCGGTTTAGGAGAAGTAATGAATTTTCCAGGAGTAGTTTACGACGATCCGAAAATGATAGGAGAAATTGAAGCAACAATAAGAGCGAGGAAGACTGTGACAGGTCATTTTCCGGAAGGCTCTGATAAGATGCTGCAATCATATATCGCTTCAGGGGTTGATTCCTGCCATGAGACTATTTCAAGAGAACAGGGTTTGGAAAAAGCAAGACTTGGCATGCATATTATGATTCGGGAAGGGTCTGCATGGCACGACGTAAAGGAAGTTATTAAGATAATTACAGAGGATGGCATTGATCCAACGAACGTGTCTCTAGTAACTGATGATGTTTATCCACAGACCCTTGTGGATAAAGGGCAGCTCAATCATGTCATCAGAAGAGCTATTGAAGAAGGGGTGGATCCTCTTACAGCAATTCAGATGGGTACTATTAATGTAGCAAGGTACTTCCATATGGATAAAGAGCTTGGCAGTATTACACCAGGAAAAATTGCGGATATTATCTTGTTAGAAGATTTAGAAAAAGTAGAAGCTAAAACAGTTATTACAAATGGAGAAGTAGTTGTCCACAATAAAAAGATAGTTATACACATGCCGAAATATAATTATCCACAATTCGCTTTGGAAACAGTTAAACTTAAGCGTCCGTTGACTGCTGGAGATTTTTTATTCACAACTTCTGTGGATAATACTGTGGATATTAATGGAATCAAAGTGATAGAAAATAGTGCAAGGACTGAAAAAATGACCGCAACATTACATGTGGCTGATGGAGTCATCCAGCCAGATCTGGAGAAGGATATTATCAGACTTGCATGTATTGACCGTCATCACCGTTCAGGGCAGATTTCGCTTGCCTTTGCTCAAGGGTTTCAAATCAAAACAGGGGCTGTTGCTTCAACAGTCGCCCATGATAGTCATAACCTGTTAGTGATGGGGATAAATCCTGAAGATATGAGCATTGCTGCAAACACACTGGCTGAATCAGGCGGCGGGATGGTTGTTGTGAATAATGGAAAGGTCCTGGCGAAAGTTCCAATGCCTATTGCCGGATTAATGTCAGACCAGCCATTGGAAACAGTGGTCAAACAAGTTCAGCAATTAGAAAAGGCATGGCAAGAGATTGGCTGTACATTGCATGCTCCTTTTATGACATTTTCATTGATTGCACTTCCGGTTATTCCAGAGGTTCGAATATCAAATCGAGGTTTGGTTGATGTAACGACATTCGAATTAATTGATGTTGTAAAAGGATAAGCAGGATTACTTCGATTTACCGATGGGCACTCCTTAAGTAATTTTCACTTGGGGAGTGTTTTCTTTTCCGCGGAACAGGTTGTATTGCATATAATGCTGGGAGGAACGGAGATAGGATAGAAACATTCCTGGCTTATAAATCGAATTCTTTTTAGTTTCATTAAAAAGTGAGTATAATATTAATTGAAAGCAGGTCCATAGATGAAAATGAAACCGCTGTTATTCAAGCGCGCGCTTAATATTCTGTTAAGTTTTGGGAACTTACAGTTGGGATTAGAACCTCGCTGAGCATAGTTCACTTTATATTAAAACTTGCTGAGGAGAGGAATTTAAATTAGAAAGGTATGATGATAATGAATTACCGTCAATTTGGAAAAACGGATATGAAAATTAGTGAGCTGAGTTTTGGAACATGGGCAATTGGTGGTGCATGGGGAGAAACTAGTGATAAAGAAGCGTTAAATGGATTGGCTCGTGCAATGGATGCGGGCGTGAACTTTTTTGATACAGCAGATGTCTATGGAGATGGGCATAGTGAAGAACTTCTTGCAAAAGCTACTAAGGGTAAAGAAGATAAGATTTACATAGCTACAAAGTTTTGCCGGGCTGGTGATATTCATGATCCGCAAACTTATTCAGAAAAATCTGTAACGAATTATGTGGAGAACAGCCTGAAACGTCTTCAGCGTGAACAGTTGGACCTTATACAAATACACTGTCCTCCAATAGAAATTTTACGGAACGGTCATGTATTTGAAGTTCTGGATAAGCTACAGCAGCAAGGAAAGATCCGTCACTATGGAGTAAGTGTAGAGACGGTTGAGGAAGGCTTGCTTTCTATGGAGAACCCGAATGTAGCAGCACTCCAGGTAATTTTTAATATTTTCCGTCAGAAACCTGTAAAAGAACTATTTCCTGCAGCGAAGGAGAAAAATGTTGGTATCTTAGCCCGTGTTCCACTAGCGAGCGGTCTCTTAACGGGAAAATTCTCAAAGAGCCATCAGTTCGAACAAGATGATCACCGTAATTTTAATAAAGATGGTGATGCGTTTAATGTTGGTGAAACATTTGCAGGTCTGCCATTCTCTAAAGGTGTGGAACTTAGCAATAAGTTAGAATGGATTGCGGAAAGCCGTGGCAATATGACTCGAGCTGCCCTTAAATGGATTTTAAGCCATGATGCAGTCTCATCGGTTATTCCTGGTTTTAAAACAGTAAAGCAGGTGGAAGATAATTTAGCAGCAGTTGATGTCCCGGATTTTTCAGAAAATGAAATGGAACAATTGCGTTCATTTTATGATGCGGAAGTGCATAAACATATTCGAGGGCCGTATTAATTTGAAGAAATGGTAAAAAATTTAAAAAAAGATTGATTTTCATCTTAGGAAAAGTTATACTTTTAAGGAAATTAACAAAAAAAGGTAAGGGAGGTCGCGGAAAATGAAATGGAGATTTAATCATTCACCTAATAAATTTAATAAAAGTAATAACGTGACCTTGCTTAAAATATTCATAGATGATCTCTCATAAATTCGTCAGAGAAAGCTGTATAGTTTAGCATTTTAAAAGTCACGATTCAATAAATTGATCGTGACTTTTTCATATCCCTAGGGATATAATGCCTAACTTTCCATGTTTATAAACGCATTTGGCCACGGTCAAATGCGTTTTTTTTAATTTTAACAATGAAAGGAGAAAAGGTAATGGGAAAGGAAGACGAGAAACACAGAGTTTTTAGTCTCTTGTTAACTTTAATTGAATGTGAGGACAGCTATGATGATGGCTAGCTGGTATATGAAGGAGGAGTAAGTTGTGTTTAGTGTTTTTCGAAAATTATCCTGGTATTTTAAAGAACAATGGCTGCGCTATACTTTGGCTATCATTGCTTTAACTAGTGCAAGCATATTATTTATTATACCGCCAATGTTAATTGGAAATGTAATTGATTCCATCGCTCAAAATCAATTAACTGAGCAGAGACTGATGGAAGTTGTTTTATTGTTTGCGGGGTTAATTATTATTATTTATATTTTGTCATTTTACTGGGGACATACATTATTCGGCAGAGCAATCTTGCTTGAAAGAACAATCCGCTCCAGAATGATGAATCACTTTATGAAAATGACACCATCTTTTTACAGTCGCTACCGTACTGGTGACTTGATGGCAAGATCAACCAATGATTTAAAGGCTCTTGCAACAACTGCCGGATTCGGTATTTTAACATTGATTGACTCAACTGTATTTATGGCCTTTATTATTGGTGTGATGTTAATTGTGATTGACTGGAAACTGACGCTTGTTGCACTTATTCCTTTGCCGATCATGGCATTGATCATGCAAAAGTATGGAGCAAAAATCCATGAGCGGTTTATGAAGGCGCAGGCACTCTTTAGTGAATTGAACAACAATACTTTGGAATCGATTCAGGGTGTGCGGGTCATCCGCGCATTTGTTCAGGAAAGGCAGGATGAACAGCGGTTTAATGACAAGGCTGAGGAAGTATTTCAAAAAAATATAGCTGTTGCCAGACTTGATGCACTCTTTGAACCAACTATTAAAATTCTGGTCGGATTATCTTATACGATTGGTTTAGGATTTGGTTCATACTTAGTGATTCAGGGGGATATTACAATTGGCCAGCTTGTCACATTTAATGTGTATTTAGGTATGCTGATTTGGCCGATGTTCGCAGTTGGTGAGTTGATTAATGTAATGCAGCGCGGGAATGCCTCCCTTGATAGAATTGAAGAAGTGTTATCACAAGAACCTGATGTTGCGGATCCGCAGCAGCCAAAAAGCGTGAAAGTTCCGAATAAAATACAATTTAACCAATTGTCATTTCAATACCCCGAAACAGAGAAAAAGGACCTTGCCAATATCAATTTGGAAATTAACCGTGGCGAGACCATTGGGATAGCAGGAATAACCGGGTCAGGGAAAACAACCTTGGTAAGGCAGCTGTTAAGAGAATATCCGCCTGCTAAAGAGGGCAAATTACTCATTGATAATATCCCGTTGGAAGAATTAAGGCTTTCTGACACAAGAGATTGGATCGGGTATGTACCACAGGATCATATTCTTTTTTCTAAAACAGTGAAGGAAAATATTCTGTTTGGGAGAGGCAGTGCGAGTGATGAAGAAGTCTATCAAATCCTTGAAACAGCTTCCTTGAAAGAAGATATTGAGAATTTACCTGACGGTCTTGATACACTTGTTGGGGAAAGTGGCGTGACGTTGTCAGGTGGTCAAAAACAACGTGTATCGCTGGCCAGAGCTTTAATTAAAAACCCGGAAATTTTAATTTTGGATGATTCCCTTTCAGCGGTTGATGGGAAAACGGAAGCAAATATTATTAACCATCTTAAGCGGGCACGGGTCAATAAAACCACAATTATTGTGGCCCACAGATTATCTGCAGTGAAGCATGCAGACCAGATTATTGTATTGGAAGATGGAGAAATATCAGAACGAGGTACACACGAGCAATTAATGTTGAACAAAGGCTGGTATTACCATCAGTTTATGGTCCAGCAGATGGAAGGAGGTCTGGAATAATGAAAAAAGTAACGACAGAAAAACGGCTCTTTCAATATGCAATGAATTATAAGAAAACGATCATTATTGGTCTGGTATGTTTAATGTTTGCAGTTGCTCTTGAATTAAGCGGGCCATTTATAGCGAAACGGTTAATAGACCAGCATATCGTAGGTGTGGCCAATCACTATCTTGTAACAGAGAATGAAGCTGGTATATCCTTAAATGGTCAGCAATATGTGAGAATTGACCGGACGGATGAAAATTCCGGCCAAATCGCCACACTTTTTCAGGACGGACTGACATTTTATTTACTGGAGGATGAGATCCCGCTGCAAGCCGAATTAATTGAAGCTGATAATGGAATGGTCAGACTGGAATATGAAGGGAACACATATGAAGTAGAAGGAGCGGCTCTATCTGCAAATGAAGTCTTTGCCTTTTTCGAAGGGGAATTAAAGCCAATTATGTGGCTGCTTATACTTTATATCAGTCTGATTTTATTTGCGTCAATCTTTGTTTATTACAAAACATATTTGCTGCAATATGCATCCAATCGTATTATTCAGAAAATGCGGCGGGATGTCTTCCATCATATTCAAAGATTACCGATTAAATATTTCGTAGATCAGCCTGCCGGAAAAATTTTAGCAAGGGTAACGAATGATACGGAAGCAATTAGAGAGCTGTATGTCAAAGTACTCGAAGTATTTGCTTCAGGGAGTATCTATATGTTCGGTATCTTTGTTGCACTGTTTATTTTAGATGTGAAATTGGCACTGATCTCTTTACTGTTAGTGCCGATATTATTTATCTGGATGAATGTGTATAAAAAAGTTGGCGGGAAATATAACCGGATTATCCGTGAAACGAATAGTAACATTAATGCTAATATTAATGAATCGATCCAAGGGATGACAGTGATTCAGGCATATAATCAGACAGACCTGATTACTGATGAATTTGAAGTCTTAAATGAAAAGCAGCGTCATTTCCAAACAAAGATGAACACATTTAATGCTTTCTCTTCATTTAACCTTGTTGATTTGTTGCGCAATGTTGCTTTTGTAATTGTTATCCTATATTTTGGTGGAAACTCATTAACAGGAACAACGATTGTATCTGCAGGTTTATTGTATGCTTTGGTCGATTTATTAACTCGATTATTTGAACCGGTCAATCAGATTGTCAGTCAGCTTGAGCAACTTGAATTAGCAAGAGCTTCAGGACAGAGAGTATTTCATTTATTGGATGAGGAAGCAGAAGAGGTGGGTGACACTCCTGTTAACAGGTATAAAGGTAATGTTGTGTTTGATCAAGTCTCTTTTGCTTATAATGAGGAAGAATATGTGTTAAAACAGTTGAGTTTTGAAATAAAAGCAGGTCAAACTGCTGCATTTGTCGGTCATACAGGCTCCGGGAAAAGTACGATTATGAATCTGTTATTCCGTTTCTATGATCCGACAAAAGGCAGGATTTTAATTGATGGTACTGATACTACAACTAATACAAAGCAGCAGGTGAGGAAACATATAGGTATCGTCCTGCAAGATCCTTTTATTTTTACTGGAACGATATTATCAAACATTACAATGAATGATCCAACTATCAGCAGAGAAACAGCAATCAACGCACTAAAAGCTGTGGGAGCCGATCGTTTTATTGAAAAGTTACCAAATGGCTATGACGAACCTGTAAAGGAAAAAGGAAATGAATTCTCAACAGGCCAGCGGCAGCTGCTTTCCTTTGCCCGCGCATTAGCATTTGACCCGGCTATTCTTATCCTGGATGAGGCAACTGCAAATATTGATACAGAAACGGAAGGATTGATACAAAGGGCACTCCAAGTTTTAAAACAGGGCCGTACAACACTGGTTATTGCTCACAGATTATCTACCATTCAACAGGCAGATCAGATATTTGTACTAAAAAGTGGCGAAATAATAGAGCAAGGTAATCATGAGGAACTCCTTCAAATGAATGGTGAATACCTGAAAATGTATGAAATGCAATTAGGGAAGAAAAACGCCCAAGTCTCCTAACAGGTAAACGAATATTTCGTGCATGTACGATTCCTGCTGCTCATGTTATACTTAATGAAGTATCTTAAGAAAGTGGGAAACGTCATGCAACGTGGTAGTTTTCAATGGATGAAGTCATTAAACAAATCAATTATTTTAAATAAAATACGCACATCTGAGCCAATTTCTAGAGCTCAGATTGCAAAGGAAACAAAACTGACGCCTCCAACAGTTGGTACCATTGTAAAAGAACTGTTGGAACAACAGTTAATTCTGGAAAGCAAGTTAGGAGAATCACAAGGTGGCAGGAAGCCGACGATGCTTGTTTTAAACACGTCAGGCTTCCATATAATCGGGATAGATGTTGGTTTAAGTCATATTCAATTTGTTATTTCCGACCTGTCAGGGAAGGTCATTGATGAAACGGAAGAAGTGCTAGCGGAAGAAGTGACCAAGGAAGATTTTTTAGCATTATTAACGAATGGTGTCAATCGTTTAAAGGAGCGTCATGATTCACTACAGTTTATAGGGATTGGTGTAGCTATGCATGGTGTAGTTGAATCAGAATCAGGTGTCTCAATTTTTGCTCCAAATTTACGGTTACGTAATATACCAATTAAATCTCACTTAGAAGAAGTCTTTCGCATGGATGTAAAGGTAGAAAATGATGCCAAAGCATTTGCCTTAGGAGAAGCTTGGTTCCAAGGTCAGATCAATCATAGAAGTATGGTTGCTGTTAACATTGGTCGAGGTATTGGAGCAGGTATTGTAATTGACGGCAAATTATACAACGGGGAACATGGCATTGCCGGAGAGATTGGTCATATGACGATAGATATCAACGGGAAAAAGTGTTCGTGTGGAAATCATGGCTGTCTCCAGACATTGGCTTCAGGACCGGCTATCGCTGAAAGAGCAAAGGAACTCCTTGAAAAAGGAGGAGAGAGTATTATTGCTGAGTGGATAAATGAGCAAGAGTTATCTGCAGAACTTGTTCATAAAGCAGCATTACAAAACGATCAATTAGCGATTAAAATACTTCATGATACTGGTGTATATATAGGGATTGCATTGACTAACTTAGTCCATGTTTGGGACCCGAGCATAATAATAATTGGTGGTGGAGTCTCAAAAGCTGGGGATTATATTATGACATCAATTAAAGAGACTCTAGTAGAGAGGACGATTACGGAAAAAGCCAAGACAACTTTAATTACCATATCACAGTTAGGCAGCTATGGATCTTCTTTAGGGTCAGTTGCCTTGATATTAAGTGAATTGTTTGAACCGACTCTTTTGTAATCGCATATCTCGTATTTTGAATTTTCTAATAGTACTTTCATATAAGTAAATTAACCTTTATAATAAAATGATAGAGACTTGCGAGGAAAAGAGTTGTTCCCAATGAAGGAGAAAAAAAGATTTACGTTATCTGTTTCAGAGAATCCTTTACCTTTATTTATTGAAAGTATAGGCTATAATCCCCAAGAATTAGATTTTCAGAGACCAGAAGGTTATCCTTATTATCATTGGTTACAAACAGTAAATGGAGAGGGATGGATTGAATTACAAGATCAAACCTTTTCTCTTCCTGTTGGTAAAGGAATATTGTTAACACCCTATACACCGCATGCTTACTATTCAGATCACAGAGATTCAATCAGATGGGAAACTTATTATATTACTTTTACGGGAGCAGCAATCGATCCAATTTTGAATGCACTTGATATGAATTATTCTGCTTTTTATGAAGAGACGGATAGACTTTCGTTTACCGATCATGTAGAAAAAATGTTAAATAAGCTGGAAGAAAATACTGACCCACACCTTATTGCACATGAAATTTCAGCTCTACTTTATCAATTTTTAGTATATTTGAAGAAGTATGGTCAAATGAATGATAGATTGTCCATTCTACAATCTTATGAAAAAATTCGTTCAATTGTTGAGTGGCTAGAACAGGTCTATCCTGAAGATATTGGTTTGTTAGAGATATCAGAAAAAGCCCAAGTTAGTCCCCAACACCTAAATTCAATGTTTCACGATACTTTTGGCATAAGCCCATATTCTTTTTTAGTTCAGCTAAGGATTAGGGAGGCAAAGAGAATCCTAATCACTAATCCAGAATTATCGCTAAATAAGATCGCGAATAAAGTGGGGTTTAATGGGGTTAGTCATTTTGTTACCACTTTCAAAAAGCGTGAAGGGATTACACCGTCTACTTATCGAAACCTGCATCAATAAGATGCAGGTTTCGTTTTTTGAAACTAAGTTAGAAGAATTTTAAATATCTATCTTTATGAAATCGCTTTATAATAAATAATGTAAAGATAATTAAATTAATTTATTAAGGAGGTCATGAAGTTGATAAAGAGTAAAACTTTATGGGGATTACTATTAATTGTTTTATTTGTACTTATGCTAGCGGCATGTGCGCCCGATCGTGAAGGAGTAAAACAAACAGCACAAGACAGTGGAGGAGAAAGTCCAGGAGACCAAGGGTCTGAAGAAACAGAGAAACCAGAGCAACTAAAAGTTTGGGTGAATGATGAAGAAGAAGCAATTGCTGCAGCAGAGGAAATGTTTTCTGCATATAAAGAGGAAACTGGAATTGAGGTTGTTTATGAAAAAGTACCAATGCCTGACCAACTACAAAAACTTAGTTTAGCTGGTCCAACTGGGGATGGCCCAGACCTATTCTTTCAACCGCAGGATCGTCTTGGAGATGTAGTAGCACAGGGGCTTGCTGTTCCAATGGAATACAACGCTGAAGAACTTAATGGGTTCAGTGAAGTAGCGATTGATGCCTTTACCTATGAAGGGGAAACCTATGGAGCACCTGTAACAATTGATACTTATTTTGTTTATTATAATAAAAGCTTAGTTGAAGCTCCTCCAGAGAATATTGAAGAAGTGTATGATTTATCAAAAAAATTGACAGATGCAAGTAAAGATCAGTATGGATTTTTAATTTCACCCGAGTTTTATTATTTATATTCTTTTATAAATAGTTATGGAGGTTACGTTTTTGGTGAGGAGAATGGTGTGTATGATCCAACAGATATTGGATTAAATAATGAGGGGTCTATTAAAGGATTGCAAGAATTTAAAAAGTTTGTAGATGAAGGACTAATACCTAAAAGTTTAACAGTAGATGTAATTGATGGATTATTTACAGAAGGTAAAGTAGGGATGGTAGTCAGTGGACCTTGGAACATACCAATTTATAAAGAAGCACTAGGTGATGATTTAGCAACTGCACCATTGCCTATGATTAATGGTAAGACAGCCCCATCATTTGTTGGAGTAAAATCTTGGTTAGTATCTTCGTATAGTGAACAACCTGAATGGGCAATGGATTTAGCAAAATTCATGACAAACGGGGAAAACTCCCAACTGTATTATGATTTGACTGGTGAAATGCCTCCACGACCAGAGATATTAAATGAGATAGATGATGCGATCTATGAAGGATATACAGAGCAAATTTCTAATGGCACACCAATGCCGAATATACCTGAAATGTCAATTGTATGGGATATTGATGATGCTATTGAATTAATAGTAAATGGCGGGGACGTAGAGGAAGTATTAAACGATGTAGTTAGTAATATTAAGCAGAAAATAGATATGTCAGCACAGTAATTTCCAGAGTGAAAAGGTCTCCTTTTCACTCTAGGTATATAAAGGATGATAACAATGCTTGAAAGAGAAAAGGTAGTAGATAATTCTCTTAGTGAAAAGGGAAGTATTAATAAACCAAAACCTGTAAAACACAATGCTGCCATTGCAACAATCTTATCCATTATCTTTGCTGGTTTTGGACAAATCTATAATAGAAGGTTTTTCAAAGGGATAATTTTTATTATTCTTGAGATTGCCTTCATTATATCATGTGGCGATTTTATCAATTTAGGGATTTGGGGAATCAGAACATTAGGTACAATTCAAGGAGTAGATCATTCTATTTTCTTACTCGTCTATGGTTTAATTTCTATCATCTTGTTAGTCTTTGTTGTTGCATTCTATATTTTAAATGTTAAGGATGCTCGAAAGCAAGCTACATTGATCGCTCAAGGTTGGGAGCCTCCCAGATTAAGAGAATCCATAAGAATAGGATATGATCGTTCTTTTGTATACTGGCTAACTGTTCCAGGATTTGCTCTCCTTATTTTTACAGTTTTATTACCATTATTATTTGCTATTTCATTAGCGTTCACTAACTATGATTTATATAATTCCCCTCCAAAAAATTTATTAGATTGGGTTGGTATTGACAATTTCACTCAACTTATAACAGTACCAATATGGAAGGATACGTTCTTCAGTGTGTTCTCATGGACCATTATTTGGACATTGGTTGCTACAAGTTTACAAATAATTTTAGGTTTATTTTTAGCACTGCTTGCTAATGATAGTCGAATTAAATTTAAGAAATTAATTCGTACTATATTGATACTTCCATGGGCTGTGCCTGGATTTGTATCTATTTTGATATTTGCTGCAATGTTTAATAATGACTTTGGAACGATAAACAGGGATATTATTATTCCGCTATTTGGTGGGGATGGAATACCCTGGTTATCAGATCCACTTTATACAAGAATCGTTCTAATAGTAATTCAGACATGGTTAGGCTATCCATTCATTTTTGCCTTATTTTCCGGTGTGTTACAAAGTGTCTCAAAAGATTGGTATGAAGCAGCAGAGGTTGATGGGGCAACAAGATGGCAAAAGTTCAGAAATATTACTTTACCTCATGTATTATTTGCAACTGCGCCTTTATTAATTATTCAGTACACAACTAATTTCAATAACTTTAATGTTATTTATCTATTTAATGAAGGCGGCCCAGCAGTTCAGGGGCAAAATGCAGGAGGAACAGACATACTGATTTCATGGGTTTATAAATTAACGTTTGAGACAAACAATTACAGTATGGCTGCAGCAATCTCATTAATTATTGGATTATTAGTTTCCATATTTGCTATATTCCAATTCCGTCGGACAAGTTCATTTAAACAGGAGGGGAAAATTTGATGAATTCAAAAATGAAATCAAATTTAGAAGTAGCAGGGATTTATCTAATTTTCGCTTTTATGGCAGTTATTATCATTTATCCTATAGTTTGGGCGATAGGTATGTCATTAAATTCGAGTACAAGCTTCTACTCATCAACTATTATTCCTGAAAACTGGTCTCTAGTACATTATAAATGGCTTTTTACAGATCCAAATAGTGACTATTTACTTTGGTATAAAAATAGTATGATCGTTTCTGGTTGTTCGGCTGTATTCTCTGTGATTATGACTTCACTCGTAGCATATGCATTTTCGAGATATAATTTTGTAGGGAAGAAAACCGGATTATATACATTTTTAATCCTTCAAATGTTTCCGGCAATGATGGCAATGGTAGCGCTATATATATTGTTAAATCTTGTAGGACTATTAGATACGTTAACAGGATTAATTCTAATTTATGTAGGTGGTCAAATACCATTTAATGCTTGGCTAGTAAAAGGATACTTGGATACAATTCCAAGAGAGTTAGATGAATCAGCTAAAATTGATGGTGCAGGCCATATGACTATTTTTCTAAGAATTATCATACCTCTAGCAAAGCCAATATTAGCTGTGGTAGCATTATTCAATTTTATGACACCTTTATTTGACTTTTTATTACCATCAATTATTTTACAGAGCTCAGATAATTACACGCTAGCATTAGGATTATTTAATTTTATTAATGATCAATTTTCAAACAATTTTACTAGATTTGCCGCAGGAGCAATATTAATCGCAGCACCAGTTTCGGTACTTTATTTATTCTTACAAAGATACTTGATAACAGGACTTACAGCTGGTGGAACGAAAGGATAAAGATAAAAAATAAATTAACTGTATAAGAAGGGCATGATTTTCTTGACACAAGGTTTTATAAAAGGTGTGGATGTATCTATCTTAAATGAAATTGAAACATTTGGAGGTGAGTATTTCTTAGATCATAGAAAGGAAGATTTGATAGAGATATTAAGAGCTAAAGGAATTAATTTAGTTAGATTGCGATTATGGGTAGATCCATACGATGCTAAGGGCAATCCTTACTTGGGTGGAACGAATGATTTAGCGACAACAATAAGCTTAGCTAAAAGAATTAAAGAAAAAGGCATGAAATTCATGCTGGATCTTCATTACAGCGACTTTTGGACAGATCCAAAAAAACAACAGAAACCAAAGAGTTGGGAAGAGTTAAGTGGTAAAGAGTTAGAAGATAAAGTATATCAATATACAAAAGATGTACTTATTACTTGTATGCAAAATGGGGTGACTCCCGAATATATACAAATAGGAAATGAGATTACTAATGGAATGTTATGGCCAGATGGAAAAACACCAACATTTCTGTGGGAAAAAAGAGAATTTGAGAAATGGAGGGAGGAAGAGAAAAGGAAATCATATGATCAGTTAGCTAAGTTGTTAAATGCTGGTGTGAAGGCAGTTAGAGAGATGAGTTCAGTGTTAAAGATTATTCTGCATTTAGACTTTGGTGGTGCAAATAATTTATATAGAACCTGGTTTGATGAGATAAGTAAGAGAAAGGTAGATTATGATATTATTGGTCTCTCTTATTATCCTTATTGGCATGGAAGTCTGAAAGAATTAGAATTGAATTTATTAGATATAGGTAAGCGCTATGAAAAGGATTTAATGATTGTAGAGACTGCATATGCCTATACGGATAAAGTCCCAGAAGGTGAGGGCAGTATTTTTAGTAAAGAATTAGCAGATGTTGCTGGCTATCCACCCACAGTTGACGGACAAGCACAATTCTTAACAGAACTAATGGATACAGTAAAAAAAATTGATAACCAAACCCATAAAGGATTAGGAATTGTTTATTGGGAGCCAGCCTGGTTACCGGTAGAAAATTCAAGCTGGGCAAGCACGGAAGGAATGAAATATGGGAATGATATAGGAAATACTGGTAATCACTGGGCGAATCAAGGTTTGTTTGATTTTGAAGGAAATGCTCTAGAGTCATTGAATGTGTTTAAATTATTTTAAAAAGGAGAATTCATTATGACAAAAAAAATAGTAATTAGTTTTTTTGTGTGTTTGTTTATTATTCTAATTGATCAAAATGAACGCGAATTACTAGCAAATGAATTCATCACGGGTGGAGACATATCGATGTTAGAAGAAGTAGAGGAGTTAGGGGGGAAGTTTTATGAAGACGGCATAGAGAAAGATGCAATGGAGATATTAAGCTCTAATGGTATGAACTATGTGCGCTTGAGATTGTGGGTGGATCCATATGACAGTAAAGGAAATCCTTACGGTGGAGGTACCAATGATTTAGATACAACTATTTCATTAGCTAAGCGAGCTAAAGCACTTGGAATGAATATTTTATTAGATCTCCATTACAGTGATTTTTGGGCAGACCCTGGAACTCAAACTAAACCAAAGGCATGGCAAGACCTTCAATATACGGGGTTAAAGGATCAAGTTTATCAGTATTCTAAAAATGTTATTGAGAGTATGAAGCAGGAGAATGTATTGCCTGATATGGTCCAGGTTGGAAATGAGACTACATCAGGAATATTATGGACTGATGGTAAGGTAGGTGAAGGTACTAATGATTTTACAAAATTAGCAGAACTTTTCTCCGCGGGGATATCAGGAATTAAAGATGCTGTGTCTGGGAGTGAGGAAATAGAAATAGTATTACATCTTGATCATGGAGGGGATAATAGCTTATATCGATGGTGGTTTGATAATATAACTGCATTAGGAGTAGATTTCGATATTATTGGTTTATCTTATTATCCATTCTGGCATGGCACGATGGGTGAGTTACATTACAATTTAAATGATATTAGTAAGCGGTATAACAAAGATGTTATGATTGTAGAGACTGCATATGGATTTACTTTAGACGATGGGGATGGATTAGGAAATTCATTTTTTGAAACAGAAGAGAGTGTTGGAGGTTACCCTGCTACCCCGGAAGGTCAAATTCAATATATGAATGATTTAAAGGAAATTGTAAAAGACATTCCTAACAATCGGGGAAGAGGTATTTTCTGGTGGGAGCCAACATGGATACCTGTAGAGGGTGCTAATTGGGGTACTGAAGCGGGTAAGCTATATAACAGTGACACAGGTTTACTGTCAAATCCATGGGATAATCAAACACTATTTGACTTTAATGGTAATGCATTAGAGAGTATGTCCATTTTCAGTGATAACCCAAATCATAACAATCTGGTAAACAATAATGACTTTGAAGTTGATGGCTGGACAAATACACCGTCAGACTGGGGAGTTTGGGCTGAGGATAGTACTGATACTAATGCAGTATTTGTAGAAGGGCCAGGTATCAATGGGGACTATAAGCTTGTACATTGGAGTGATGAGGATTACAGTGTTTCCACGTATCAAACAATAAAAAATCTTGAAGATGGAAATTATACACTCACAGCATGGGTGTTAAATAGTGGAGGCCAGGAGAATGCATATATTTATGCAAAGAGTTATGGTGGAGAGGAACTTCAAACGAAATTACCTGTTAGCTCCTCTAATTGGATGAAAATAGAGATTGATGATATTAATGTGACTAATGGTCAATGTGAGATAGGTATTATTTCATATGCCCAAGCTAATAATTGGGTTAATATCGATAACGTTAAATTTTTCAAAAATAAATAATTAATAGTAGGGGGACAATATGAAATTCAAACCAGTCAGTGAGAAAATACCGAAAATGCTTCATGGGGCGGACTATAATCCAGAGCAATGGGAGAAGTATCCTGAAGTCCTCGAAGAAGATATTCGATTAATGAAACAAGCGAACTGTAATGTTATGTCTGTAGGTATCTTTTCCTGGGGTAAATTAGAGCCGGAAGAGGGGAAATTTACTTTTGAATGGATGGACAAATTACTGGATACTTTCCATGAAAACGGAATTTATGCATTGTTAGCAACACCTACTGGAGCAAGACCTGCTTGGATGTCAGAAAAATACCCGGAGGTACTGAGAGTAAGGGCTAACCGTGTTCGTAATCTTCACGGAATGCGTCATAATCACTGCTATACCTCACCAGTTTATCGGGAGAAAACCGCTATAATGAATGCGAAATTGGCAGAACGTTACTCTGATCATCCGGCAGTTATTGGTTGGCATATTTCTAATGAATATGGCGGTGATTGCCATTGTCCCTATTGCCAGGAAGCTTTTCGAGAATGGTTAAAGAAAAAGTACAAAACATTGGATGCGCTAAATGACGCATGGTGGACAACTTTCTGGAGTCACACATATACAAGCTGGTCACAAGTGGAGTCGCCAGCCCCGCATGGAGAAACAATGGTGCATGGGCAGAATCTTGACTGGAAGCGTTTTGTAACTGATCAGACACTGGATTTCTACCGTCATGAGGTCTCACCTCTAAAGAAGAAGAATCCGGATTTGCCAGTAACCGCTAACTTCATGGAGGCATTTGAAGGATTGAATTATGCCAAATTTGCGGATGACTTAGATATTGTTTCATGGGATTCTTATCCAACATGGCATGACGAACAAGAAGCATCTGCCCTGGCAGCATGGACAGCGATGAATCATGACTGGTTCCGTTCATTAAAAGATGGCAAGCCGTTTTTATTAATGGAAAGTACACCAAGTCTGACAAACTGGCAGCCAATAAGTAAATTGAAGAAGCCTGGGATGCACATACTTTCCTCATTACAGGCAGTGGCACACGGTTCTGATTCTGTTCAGTATTTCCAATGGCGAAAAAGCCGCGGTTCAAGCGAGAAGTTCCATGGAGCGGTTGTTGATCATGCAGGACATGGTGATACACGGGTTTTCAATGAAGTGAAAGAATTAGGGGATGGCCTTTCAAAACTGGATGCCGTAGTTGGTTCGACTGTTAAAGCTGAAGTTGCGGTTATTTTTGATACAGAAAATCGCTGGGCAGTGAAGGATGCACAAGGTCCGAGAAATAGCGGTGTACATTATGAAAGAACAGTTAGGGAACATTACCAGGCATTTTGGGAGCAAGGTATTAGTGTGGACGTCATTGACATGGAAAAAGATTTCTCTAAATACAAGTTAGTTGTAGCGCCAATGTTATATATGGTCAGACCTGGTGTTGGGGAAAAGATCGATAATTTTGTTCAAAATGGCGGATCATTTGTTGCAACATACTGGTCAGGTATTGTTGATGAAAATGATTTATGCTTCTTAGGTGGATTCCCTGGACCATTACGCAAAACCCTGGGAATCTGGTCAGAAGAGATTGATGGTCTTTACGATAGTGAAGTAAATAAAATTGAAGCTGTCGGAAATAACGGATTTGGCTTAAAAGGTGAGTATGAAGCAAGGGAATTATGTGATCTGATCCATTTAGAAGGTGCAGAGGCATTAGCATACTACAAGAGCGATTTTTATGCTGGAAGACCTGCATTAACTGTGAATAACGTAGGTGACGGAAAAGCTTATTATATTGCCTCAAGAAATAATCACGCCTTTCATCAGGCTTTCTACGGAGAGTTAGCTAACCAGTTACAGTTGAAAAAAGCACTAGGCGGATTGCTGCCGAAAGATGTCAGCGCACAAGTCAGAACAGATGGTGAGAATGATTATGTATTCCTGATGAATTTTTCTAAACAATCGAAAGTAATTAATCTGTCCGATGAAGAATATGAGGATATGCTTACTGGTGATAAGGTTACTAAATCGGTTATGCTGAATAGCTATGATGTAAAAGTAATAAAAAAATAATACAAAACAACCCCCGCTTCTTGAAGAAACGGGGGTTTAATATTCTTTATTTATTATTTAAGTGTGTTTTGCTGAATGCTTTCCGATATTCTGTAGGAGTTATTTTCTCATACTTTTTAAATAATCTCATAAAATATTTTTCATCATCAATACCAACCCTGTTAGCAATAACTTTAATATTTTGCCTGCTCCCTGTAAGTAAGTCTTTTGCTTTGGATATTCGCAATGAATGAAGGTATGATTGCAGTGTTTTTCCTGTCCTTTGCTTGAAGTGCCGGGAAAGGTAGTCTTTATTGTAGCTGAATTGTTCTGCTATGTCTGAAACCGTAATCCCGTCAAAGGCATTGATTCTTGTCCACTCAAGTATGAAATGAATGTTTATATCAGTTTCTGATAAACTATCTTGTCTGTTAATGGAATGGAGAAAGGTTTGTTCGGACAATTCAATAAGTAAAGAAGTCATTAAATAGTTCAGACTCATCCTTGTGTAATAATTGGAATTATCCACGTCCAGTAACTGGTTTGCTAAAATATTGAGCCGCTGAACAGCTATGGGAGAACCGTATCTGGGAAGATATATATCTTTTATTAAGTGACTTATTTCAGGGGTAGTCCGAATCTTTAAAACTGTAGTATCATTAATTTCTTTTCCTCTGTAGATGGTATCACTAATAAAATGAAACCAGTAGAATGAAATGAATTTATTGCAAATCTTATAGCCTTTATGTATCGTATGCGGAAGAATAAATAATACTTCACCTGGCTTCACTTCGTATTTTATACCATCCTGTTCTATATATAATGTGTCATTCACCCCAATAATCATTTCATAACTGTCAATCACTCTTTTTTCATGTTTCCATTCTTTGTTCGTAATGAATTGTCCACCTGAAATATACTGGACAGGTTTTTCGATATTCAATTTCAGATATTCCATTTAGACAGTCCTTTAGCTATATATTTTCATTTATCATATCACTTTTTGCTAACTTGTTAAAGTTCAAAGAATGAGGGTATGTCAGAAAAGTCCACCTATTCTTACGTTTACACTACTTACAGTGTGAGGCTTTAATGATAGTATCATAGGAAGAGTAAATTTAATCGAAAAGAGGAGTGTATGGAAAATGATCGAAATGAAACAAAGGTTGGCAAAAATGGATCCTGTGTCACACAAAAATGTAAAAATCAATGACTCCTTTTGGAACCCATGGAAAGGTCTTGTCAAGGAATCCATTATCCCATATCAGTGGGATGCACTGAACGACAGAATTCCTGGTGCTGATCCCAGCCATACAATTGAAAATTTTGAAATAGCTGCAGGCAGGAAAGAGGGTAAGCATTATGGAATGGTTTTTCAGGATAGTGATTTGTACAAATGGATGGAAACCGTTGCATACTCTCTGTCGATAGAAAAAGATGAGAAATGGGAGAAAATATTGGATGAAGTAATAGAATTAATTCAGGAAGCGCAGGAAGAAGATGGTTACCTGAACACTTATTTCTCAGTCAACCGTCCTGATAAAAAATGGACCAACTTAAAAGATGACCATGAGCTATATTGTGCCGGACACTTGATTGAAGCAGCAGTGGCGTATTACGAAGCAACAGGGAAGATGGCAATTATGGAGGTTGTTAGTAAACTGGTTGATCATATCCGGACAGTATTGGGTGATGGAGAAGGTCAGAAACGGGGTTATCCTGGTCATCCGGAGATTGAATTAGCATTGATGAAATTATATAAAATTACGAAAGAGCAAAAATATATCGACCTATGCCAGTTTTTTATTGAGGAAAGAGGGAAAAGAAATCCTGTTCATTATTATGACAGGGAATTGGAAGAGAGAAGTGGACCTGATAACCCAAGTGGACGAACATATGATTACTATCAGGCACATCTCCCTGTAAGAGAGCAGGCAACAGCAGAAGGGCATGCTGTAAGAGCGACTTATTTATACAGTGGCATGATCGATTTAGCGAATGAATTGAATGACCATGAAATGCTGGAAGTTTGCCGGACTTTATGGGAGAATACTGTGAATAAAAGAATGTATATTACGGCTGGAATTGGATCTTCGGCATATGAAGAGCGTTTTACAGTTGATTATGATTTGCCAAATGATCGTGCATATACGGAAACCTGTGCGGCAATCGCGTTGATTATGTGGAGTCACCGAATGGTACAGATTGAGGCAGATCATCAATATACAGATGTTTTGGAAAGGGCATTATACAATGGAGCACTGAGCGGGATATCACTTGATGGAAAAGGTTATTTTTATGTAAATCCATTAGAGGTATGGCCTCACACTGCTAATTGCCGTCATGATATGGGAACTGTAAAGTCGACTAGACAGCAGTGGTTTGGCTGTGCCTGTTGTCCGCCGAACATAGCAAGACTTTTAGCATCACTCGGCCAATATATATATTCTGCTAACAATTCAGAAATATATGTTCATTTGTTTATTGGCAGTAAAACATCCTTTGTAATCGATAATCAGGAGATAAATATTAATCAAACTTCCCATTATCCTTGGCTTGGGGATGTGAAATTTGAACTGTCACTGGATAAGCCAACAGAATTCTCTGTTGCAATAAGAATTCCCGGCTGGTGTAATAAAGTGAAGTTCCAGGTGAATGGGCAAGAAATGGAAGCACCTGTTGTAAAAGGGTATGCCAAATTAGAAAAAGAGTGGAAAAATGGCGATGTGGTGGAAGTGTTGTTTGACATGCCTGTGGAAGTTGTTCGATCCCACCCTGAAGTTCGTGTTAACGCAGGTAAAGTGGCATTGCAACGCGGACCGCTTGTTTACTGTATGGAGGAAGCTGATAATGGGGCGAATTTACAGGATATTCGGATTTTTACCAATCAAATATTCCAGGCGGCCTTTGAACCAGATTTACTGAAAGGTGTGACAACGATTAAGGCAAAAGCTTTAGCGACAGATAAAACAAAAGTGAAAAATCAATTGTATACAACAGAAGTGGTCCCAGTGGTAGAAAAAGAAGTAAAAGCTATCCCTTACTATGCATGGAGTAACAGAGGCGAAAACGAAATGACAGTATGGATCAGAGAAGTAGAAAAATAATAAAGAAGCAAGGCATCCCCACGCCTTCACACTAAAAAAGAATAATGAAATGCACCTAATATGGATTATGTGCAGTAACACGAATACAGTAACTTTGGAATATCTAAATTGCAAGTATGACGCTACGTCCGATTGCTTCGCTTTCACCCAAGGGCATAAGTGCGACATCTACTCAAGCAAAATGTGCTTTCGCAGTGTCTTCTTTACCATGAGGACGGCTTCAGCTAACTTGATGAAGAAACCCGCTTCACCAAGTGGATCTTCAGCTCGTCCTGTTCCCATAGGAGTCAACACAATCGGCCTACGCTGGAATGATACTCTACAATTGTTGTAAGAAAGTTAAGATTATAGCAACATATCAAAATACTCATGAACATTTTATACGTGGCCTGTTCATGAGTATTTTAATTTTAAGTATAACTTTCCAATGCAAGATAAAAGGTGATATTAGATCTTATGTGATGTTACAAAGGGTTATTTTATCACAAGTATTGTAGAGGGATACTAGACCGGAGCGACAATATATCCACACATCAATTCTACACATTTACTGCACATAATCCATATTATATGCATTGGAGTTTTCACTAGTCTAGTACTTCTGCCTCGATTTCTTTTTTAACTTTTCGTTTGTTGAACCAGTAACAGCATAATAAAGGATATTCCAATCATACAAGCTACCCATAACCATGCCATTTGCATATTACCGGAGTCTATCGCAATATAAATGGCAGTCGGTGTGGTTTGTGTTTTTCCGGGAATGTTCCCTGCAAACATAAGTGTTGCACCGAATTCACCTAATGCCCTAGCAAAACTTAATATTGCCCCCGAAATCACTGACCGGCGAGCTAGCGGGATAGAAACATACATAAATAATTTGAATTCTCCTGCACCATCCACACGTGCAGCGTTCTCAATATCCTGATCGACTGCTTCCAATCCGGTTTTAAATGATTGATACATCAATGGAAAAGCAACAACGGTAGAAGCAATCACTGCTGCCCAAAAGGTAAACATAACAGGTTGCTGGTATACCGCCTCAATCATTTGCCCAACCAGACTGTTTCTGCCGAAAATAATAATTAATAAGAAACCGACTACTGTGGGGGGTAACACTAATGGCAACAGAAATACAGTTTCGACAACTGACTTTCCTCTGAACCTCCTGTTGGCCATAAACCTTCCTAATAATAAACCTGTTATTAGAACAATGAGGATCGAAACGGAAGCTACTTCTAATGATAATTTGACAGGTGACCAAAAATCCGACGGCATGTTATTGTTTCCATCCTTTAAAACCGTATTTTTCAAAAATCTTCAACGTCTCTTCGGATTGAAGATAGGTAAGGAAAAGCTCAGCTTCATCTCTTTTCGAACTGCTTTTGACAAGTCCTGCAGGATAAATAACAGGAGTATGTAAATTTGCTTCCGCTGCAGTAATTATTTTAACGCTATCTGAAATCATTGCATCTGTTTGATAGACGATACCTGCATCCACATTGCCTGTTTCTACATATGTAAGCACTTGACGAACATCCTTTGCAAATACCATTCTGCTTTCTAGTTTATCCCATATTCCCAGATTTTCTAATGTTTCCTTCGCATATTTTCCTGCAGGTACGGACTCAGGTGTTCCAATTGAGATTTTATCTGCGGAAGATAGATCTTCAAAACTAGTCATAGGGACACCAGAACTGGAAGGAATGATTAGAACTAGTTCATTTTGCAGCAATTTTATACTGTTTTCTTGTTCGATCAGCCCTTCATCTATTAACTTATTAAATTTATCTTCAGCTGCTGAAAAGAAGATGTCGACAGGAGCCCCTTGTGATATTTGCTGCTGAAGGGAACCGGAACCACCGAAATTTAAGTTCAATTCTATATTAGGGTTATTTTCTTCAAATAATGCTGCTATTTCTATTAGTGCATCCTGTAAGCTTGCAGCAGCGGACACAGTAATTTCCACCTTTTCTTCTGGAGATACTGAATTTTGAGTGCACCCTGCTAAGCTAGTGAGAAAGAAGAATGCTGTAATGACGAAGATAACTATTTTTTTCGACATATTGATGCCCCTTTTTTATAAGTAAATATAACTGATTATAACTAATTATAACTGATTATTAAAGGATCGAAGATGAAAAAGGTCACTTGGCCAAATGCTGGTTCCTTATTCATCTCTGTCTGCCAGCTCTTATACTATATAATTTTCTGCAATCTATCACCATTGCAAATCTTTCTATTGGTAAAATGCTTCTAATGAAAGTAAGATATAATCAGAGAAATAAATGGAATTATGTGGAGAAATACAGAGGTATTTTGAAATGAATTTATAAAGGGATGGATATCTATCCTTTTAATGAATCTGATGATTAAGAGGTGGAGGGTTGATTAATATATGATAGTAGTGTACATATTATTAGCTATTGTAATAATAACAGCAGCTTTTTTCTGGCTAGGTAACTATTTTTACAATTTTGCATTAAATGCCCGTAAGGAAAAGAAATTTATTCAGGACAATCCCAACTTAGCGAGAAGTGAAGCAGTGATGCCAGATGTTGCTGAGTTGGAAAATTATAATGATGATGCATTTAGAAAGCAAGTTCCCTCATCAAGTATTTCTATTCTTTCCAGAGATAAACTTCAGCTGAAGTTACATGCGAATATATATGAGCAGGAACAGATGACGGATAAGTGGGCTATTGTCGTCCACGGCTATGGAGCGAGGGCTTCGGTTATGACTAGATGGATTCGTGGCTTTTACGAGAAGGGCTATCATGTGCTTGCACCAGATCTGCGTGGACACGGAGAAAGTGAAGGGGATTATATTGGTATGGGCTGGCACGACCGTTTAGATATTCTGCAATGGATCGATGAGATTTTAGCAAAAAATCAAAATGCGACGATCACATTGTTTGGTATATCAATGGGTGGAGCGACGGTAATGATGGCTTCTGGAGAGAATCTGCCAGCTAATGTCAAAGTCATTGTGGAAGACTGTGGTTATACTTCAGTTCAGGATATATTTGCTTACCAATTAAAAGATCTATTTAAGTTGCCAAAATTCCCAGTACTTAATGCTGCAAACATGGTTACTAAAATACGTGCAGGCTTTGATTTGAGTGAAGCTTCTGCGTTAGAAAAGCTTAGAAAGTGTGAGTTACCCATGTTATTTATTCATGGAGATGCCGATCGGTTTGTTCCATTTAAGATGGTAGAGGAAGTGTTTGCAGCAGCTGACACTGAAAAGGAAAAGCTGATTATTCCAGGGGCAGGGCATGGTGAAGCGGTATTAGTTAATCCAAAATTATATTGGGAAACTATTTGGAGTTTTATAGATAGATATATATAATACACAAGATGGAATGAGGTGGATTTTTTATAGCGCTCAATGTATGTAATAGCCACCGTTCAAAAGTTTAAGTTATTAGCCAGCACCGTTTCACCTATCTTATTAAATAGATTAGGTTGAATTTTTAGAAATGTTACCGGTATTGAGGGACTTCCTTTAAGAGGAGCTCGCAATACCTTTTTGTTTATCAGCCAAAATTGTACTTACGTTCTATATAAAAATCTTGACGAGTATCAGTCATGAGCGGTAAAATAAAGTTGTTCCACAAAGAAGAATCATGTTCCGTATTATGGAACGAAGGAGAATGATGATGTCTCATGTACAATCAGTAGAACGAACATTAAAGATTTTGGAAATATTAGCTGATTCTCCTGAAGGGTTAAGTGTGACAGCACTGTCTAAGACGATGGAGCTGGCAAAAAGTACGGTCCATCGTTTGCTTAGTACTCTCGTCTCTAAAGGATATGTTCAGCAGAATGAGCAAAATGGACATTACCAGTTAGGTATCCAATGTCTCGTAATTGCAAGCTCATTGCTTAATAATCTCGATATAAGAACAGTAGCAAAAGAATCTCTGAACAGCTTAGCTGTCTCTTCGGGTGAAGTTGTCCATCTTTGTATCGAAGATAAAAATGAAGTCGTTTACATTGATAAAGTGGAAAGTGACCAGACACTTCGTATGTATTCCCAGATTGGAAGAAGGGCCTTTATGCATTGTACAGGAGTTGGAAAAGCGTTACTCTCAGGTTTCACTGATAAGAAACTAAATCATTTAATTGATGAAAAAGGACTTCGAAAATTTACCGATTATACTATTACAGAAAAAGATGCATTGAGAAAAGAATTAACAGAGATACGGGAAAGGGGCTATGCCATTGATGAGCAGGAACACGAACTGGGAATTCGCTGTATTGCCGCACCGGTTTTCGATCATGAAGGAAATGTAGTCGCTGCTATCAGTATTGCCGGCCCAGCAGACCGTGTGACAAAAGACAGGGTCAATGGTGAACTTGCAAAAGAAATTTTAGCACAAAGTCAAATGATTTCAAGAAAATTAGGATATCTAAAATAGGAAGGTGTGTAACAAATGAAAATTACAAAACTAACAACCTATTTAGTTGAACCAAGATGGTGTTTTGTCAAAGTGGAAACAGATGAAGGGATTGTCGGATGGGGGGAGCCGGTAGTTGAAGGTCGTGCTGCTACGGTGGAAGCTGCGGTACTTGAATTAGCTGATTATCTAATCGGTAAAGACCCGCTTCGTATTGAGGATCACTGGAATGTAATGTACCGCTCAGGTTTTTACCGCGGAGGTCCTATTTTGATGAGTGCAATTGCAGGAATTGACCAGGCATTGTGGGATATTAAAGGAAAGTACTTTGATGCACCTGTTTATCAATTGCTTGGCGGTGCATGCCGTGATTCAATCCGTGTTTATTCCTGGGTTGGCGGAGACAGACCAAGTGACGTCGGAAAAGCAGCCAAGGCTGTTGTTGATGCAGGTTTTACGGCAGTGAAAATGAATGGTACAGAAGAATTACAATATGTAGATACTTATGAAAAAATTGACCAGACAGTTGAACGTGTTGCAGCAATCCGTGAAGCGGTAGGGGATTATGTTGGTATCGGTATTGATTTCCACGGCAGAGTCCATAAGCCGATGGCAAAAATACTGGCAAAGGAATTGGAAGCGTTTCGACCAATGTTTATTGAAGAGCCGGTTTTACCGGAGAATAATGAAGCACTTAGAGAAATTGCCAATCATACGAGTATTCCGATTGCAACTGGTGAAAGAATGTATTCAAGATGGGATTTTAAAAAGCTATTATCTGATGGATATGTGGATATTATCCAGCCGGATTTATCCCATGCCGGTGGGATTACTGAAGTAAAGAAAATTGCGTCAATGGCAGAAGCTTATGATGTTGCAATCGCACCACATTGTCCATTGGGGCCTATTGCTTTAGCAGCTTGTTTACAGGTAGATGCAACCGCTCACAATGCATTTATTCAGGAACAAAGTCTTGGTATTCACTACAACCAGGGCAGTGATTTATTAGATTATATGTTAGACAGGTCTGTATTTGACTATAAGGACGGTCATGTTAAAATTCCGCAAGGTCCTGGCCTTGGAATAGAAATTAATGAAGAGAGAGTAAAGGAAATGGCTGAAAAACGACACAACTGGAAGAACCCGGTATGGCGCCACAAGGATGGGACAGTTGCTGAATGGTAGAGAGGAGGAAGCGTAAATGGATGTAGTGACGTTAGGGGAGTCAATGATCTTGTTAACTCCACAATCAAATGGACTGATGAGGTATGCTGCAACTTTTTCGAGAAAAATTGGCGGTGCTGAATCCAATGTGGCGATTGGTCTGGCAAGACTCGGATATCAAACAGGCTGGATCAGTAAAGTTGGCGATGACGAATTTGGCAGGGCGACGACTTCATTTATAAGAGGTGAAGGTGTGGATGTCTCGTATGTGAAAACAGATAATAATGCTCCTACAGGCATCTATTTTAAAGAACTGCGCAATAGCTCAGATGTACGGGTGCAATACTATCGTAAAGGGTCAGCTGCAAGTATGATTGAAAAGGAAGATATTAGCGAGGAATACATTTCACAGGCTAAATTTTTACACATTACCGGAATCACGCCAGCATTAAGTGACAATTGCTATGAAGCAGTGATGGAGGCAATCAGTCTGGCGAAAAAGAATAAGGTGAAGATTATCTTTGATCCCAACTTAAGAATGAAGCTGTGGCAGGATAAGGAAAAGGCATGTCAAGTTATTCTTCACATTGCCTCACAATCAGATATTGTATTGCCGGGGTTAAGTGAAGCAGCATTTCTTTTTGGTGATAAAGAGCCGGATGGCTATGCAGCTGATTTCTTTCAAACAGGGTCTGATATGGTGATTTTAAAAGCAGGAAAAGAAGGAACTCATTACTTTACAAAAGAAGACTCTGGATTTGTGAAAAGTTTTCCGGTTGAACATGTTGTTGATCCAGTAGGTGCAGGGGATGGATTTGCAGCTGGTTTTATCTCCGGATTATTAGATGGCCTGGAATTGAAAGAAGCGGTAAAAAGAGGTAACGCAGTCGGTGCAATGGTGACAATGGTTAATGGTGATGTCGAAGGATTACCGGAAAAAGAAGAAATTGAACGGTTCATTAAGCCGGAAAAAGAAGATGTAAGCAGATAAAGGAGTGAATCGAGTGAATGTTTTAAACGAGATATATGAGAATGGATTAGTAGGAATTATCCGGGGTGTAAACCCTAAAGATATTTTATCTGTTGCAAATGCACTTCACGATGGAGGTATTCACACGTTAGAAATAACTGTAGATACACCAGCAGTATTACAAGTGATTGAACAATTAAGAAATGAACTACCAGAAGAAGTGATTGTCGGTGCAGGAACAGTATTAGATGCGGAAACAGCCAGAGCAGCCATTATGGCTGGATCACAGTTTATTTTTTCCCCTGTTGTAAATACAGAAACAATCCGGATAACAAAACGTTATGGCATTGTAAGTATCCCCGGTGCAATGACGCCAACAGAAATACTGACAGCATATGAAGCGGGAGGGGATGTAATTAAAGTATTCCCTGCACGGGCGGCTGGTCCTGATTATATTAAAGATATTAAAGGTCCGCTGCCACATATACCGCTTATGCCAACAGGAGGTGTAGGACTGGATAATTTAACTGAATATTTTGAAGCTGGGGCAGTTGCTGCAGGATTGGGAGGTTCACTTGTCCAAATGAAGGATAAATACAGTAAATCGGATTTAGCAGAATTAACAAAACGGGCAAAAGCATATGTGGATAAATTAGCAAAAATCCGCAGTTAATAAGGAGTTGGGAATAATGGTTCAACAACAGAAAAGAGATTGGGAAAACCTTGCCGTTTTACAAAGAAACCGACAGCCTGCACGTGCATACTATGTTCCTTTTTCTAATACGTCTGCAGCAAAGACTTACCAAAGGGCTAATTCTGATCGTTTTCAGCTCTTAAACGGAATGTGGCAATTTGCATATTATTCTGCACCGGAAGAAGTACCTGATGACTTTTATAAGGAAAAATATTTTTGTGAGGATTGGGATAGGATTGAGGTTCCATCTAACTGGCAGATGAATGGATATGGGATTCCGCAATATACAAATAAGCAGTATCCTTTTCCGGTCGATCCGCCACGAGTCCCTTCCGAAAATTCCACAGGTGTTTATCGCAGGGAGTTTATAATCGATCCATCATGGTTAACAGAAAAATTGTTTCTGCGCTTTGAAGGGGTGGATAGTGCTTTTCATTTATGGGTTAATGGGCAGGAGGTTGGATACAGTCAAGGCAGCAGAATACCGTCAGAGTTTGAGATCACCGATTTTGTTCGGGAAGGTAAAAATATAATAGCAGTGAAAGTCTATCAGTGGTCTGATGCGAGCTATATTGAGGACCAGGATATGTGGTGGTTAAGCGGGATATTCCGTGATGTCTACTTATTATCACGGGCGGAAACCCATATTTATGATTATTTCATACAAACTGCCATGGATAAAGAATACAAGGATGCCTATTTAAGTATCAATACAGTGTTTAATCAGGAAATAAATGCTGATTACGTTGTGGAGTTCTCTCTTTATGATCATAAATGGCAAATGATCCATGAGAGCAGAAGAGCTGCCAGCATGGAAATCAAAGAAAAGATAGCGGTGACCAACCCCAGAAAGTGGAGTGCAGAAGATCCATATCTCTATCATTTACTGATTACATTAAAGCAGGACGAAAAAATAATTGAAGTGATCCCTGTAAAGGTCGGGTTCCGAGCTGTTGAATTAGTAGATGGAGTCTTTCTGTTTAATGGGAAAGCAATTAAATTAAAAGGTGTAAATCGCCATGATCATCATCCCGACTTTGGAAAAGCTGTTCCCTATGAGTGGATGGAAGAAGATGTAAAACTGATGAAGCAATCTAATATTAATGCAGTTAGAACGGCTCATTATCCAAATGATCCCAGATTCTATGATCTGTGTAATGAATATGGTTTATATGTAATTGATGAGGCTGATTTAGAATGTCACGGATTTGATTATTTGGGGGACTGGCACCGGATCAGCAAGGACCCTGAATGGGAAGAAGCCTATTTGGACAGAATCATTCGCATGGTGGAAAGGGATAAAAACCATCCATCTATAATTATGTGGTCACTTGGCAATGAGTCCGGTTACGGTAGAAACCAGGATGTGATGTATCAGTGGACTAAAGAACGTGATCCTTCAAGACTTGTACACTATGAAGGAGAATGCCGCGAAATTATGAACAAAAGCGGGATGGATCCTCAGGAAGATCCGATATCTTCCGATGTATTTACGACAATGTATACAGATATTGCGATACTGGAACGTTTAGGGAAAAAGGATATGCTATCCACTCCGCACATCCTATGCGAATATGCGCACGCGATGGGGAACAGCCCTGGGGCACTGAAAGAATATTGGGACACCATTTACCGGTATAGAAGATTACAGGGTGGATTTGTCTGGGAGTGGATGGACCATGGGATAAGGGCCGTTACTGAGGATGGCATTGAATTTTTTGCTTATGGTGGTGATTTTGGTGATCAGCCAAATGACGGAAACTTTGTAATGGATGGGCTTGTTATGTCCGACCATTCGCCATCGCCCTCGTTATATGAGTATAAAAAAGTGTTGGAACCTGTTAAATTGGAAGAAGTTGATCTGTGTAAAGGCATAGTGCAAGTTACCAATCGATATGATTTTGTATCATTAGACCATCTTCAACTAGTATGGAGTGTGGAAGCCGATGGGGAAATATTGAATAGTGGAGTTACCCCTCTCGTTCAGGCTGGTCCAGGAGATAGAAAGGAACTGGAGATTCCATGCTGTCTGCAAGGAGAGGCAGAAGCAAACACAGATTACTGGCTCAATCTAAGAGTTGTTACAGCAAAAGAAACAGATTGGGCAAATGCAGGCCATGAAGTAGCCTGGGAACAGTTTGAATTAATATCTACAGAGAAGAAGTCATTGGCTGTTGAGCGGCCACAGTCAGGTTATATAGAAATTGACGAAGACAGCTTAGCGGTGAGCGTTACTGGAAATAATTTCAACGTAGTATTTAACAAGATTACTGGGGAGCTGACTGATTGGACTGCAGGTGGACGCAAATTAATTGAGCAGCCACCAAGATTAAACTTCTGGCGAGCGTTAATTGATAATGATATCTATACAACCGGTCAATGGAAGCCTGTTAGTAATAAATCCTATTGGCAGCAATTTGGTTTACACTGGCTCACGCAACGGTTAGATCGTTTTCAGTATGAGATAAGTAATGATAAAAAAAGTATAACAGTTAAAGTCCAGGTAAGAATTGCACCGCCAAAGCTGGACTGGGGATTAAAAGCATTCTATTCCTATCAGATTTTTTCCAGTGGTGATATTGTAATAAATACGGAAGGGTCCTTTCACGGTAATATACCTGAAACCCTACCTAGAATTGGATTGCAGTTAAAGATTCCTGATAAGATGAATCAGGTGACATGGTCTGGCAGAGGACCGGGAGAAGCATACTTTGACAGTAAGCAGGCGAGCAGGTTCGGTATATGGAAAAGAACAGTTGAGGAGATGTATACTCCTTATGCGTATCCACAGGAATTCGGTAATCGCCACCAAGTTAAATGGGCATCCCTTTACGAGGAAAGTGGTACAGGACTTATGGTTATTGGTGCCCCTGTATTTGACTTCAGCGCACATCCATTTGATATGAGAAATTTAGATCATGCTAAACATACGTATGAATTATTGGAAGATGGTTGTATTACACTAAATCTTGACTACAAACAACATGGTATTGGTTCAGCAAGTTGTGGACCAGATGTTTTAGAGAAGTACCAATTAAAAACAGAAGATTTCCGGTTTTCGATAAGATTAGTTCCCTATCAAAAAAATGAAATAAGTGCAGCGGAATTAGCAAAAACGGAAATCAGGTTACCGGAGAGAGGATAACACCTCTCTCCTCCTATTTATTCTCAAGTTAGAATGGAAAAGGAAGGAATTTGCCTTTATATATATTAAAGTCTGCAGTTCATTTGCTTTTTAACGTCAATAATGAAAGAATTAAGTTTAGGCATTGCCAATAAAGGGTATTATTATTTATATTTTTAGGAAAATTATAAATACAGGGGGCGTTATGAATGGATATTGCATACGATTCTTTATTTCATTTAAAGGATTTTTTTAATGCCAATAAGAATAATTTTGAAGAAACTTTACTTACCGAAGCCGTAAATGTAAAAGATAAAATCGATGAGATTTTAACAATTGGAAATATAGATTTAGTTAATAATGCACATCAGGTAGTTGCTTATATAATTAATGGGGAAGTAGATGATCTGAAGCGCTTTGCAAAAAAAGAAGGGATAGCATGGGCGTCCCAGTCAATAGAGTTAACTTTTAAGCTAGAATGGATTCAGGCTATTCGTAGAGCACTATGGATCTATATAAAGAAATATCAGGATCTATCCGGAAAATTAAATATTGACGAAATATTCACTTTAGAAACAGATTACAATAATAGAGTAGATATGTTTTTAAATACATTTTTCATAAATTACTCTACATATAAAGATGCTTTAATACAGGAGCAGAAAAAGTTAGTTGAAAATCTTTCGGTACCGATTATCCCTATCGATGACAGTATTAGTATCCTCCCGCTAATCGGCTCGATTGACAATAGTCGCATTTCTTTTGTAAAAGAGAAAGTTCTAACAGAGGTATCAGATGTAAGAATTCAAACATTAATAATTGACTTATCAGGTATTTTAACTTTAGAAAAAGAAGTTATTCTCGAACTGTTAAATATCATTAATGGGATTTCGATGATGGGATGTTCGACAGTCCTTACGGGATTACGGAAAGAAGTTGTTAAAGAAATTACAGAATCTGGAATACAATTTGGTGTAGAGACAGAAAAACTGGGAACCCTGCAAAAAGCTTTAGACAAATATTTATTAAAAGACAGACCAGAGAATAATATTTAACTATTACCCTCCTTTTTGCAAATGTAAACCACCCTGATATAGAATCAGGGTGGTTTCTTAAATTCTTAACTTGAGTAGTGAACGATTAAAATGATAATCCTCACATTAACAAGCTATCCTTATTCAGATACACCAAATACAAAAGTAGTCTTAGCGAAGTATTTCTCATCCTTTTCTAACCAGACCGATGGGAAACCATCATGGTGAATAGAGGCAGGAGATGCTTGTGTTTCTAAGCATAAACCTAAGTACTGCGCAGATTCACGTTCGCGCAATTTCAATCCTTCCGGCAGATTATTAGAAGTATACATCACCACACCAGGCTGGTCTGTAATAACTTTTAATTCACGTCCACTTTCTTTGTCGCGAACGACCGCGCTCACATCCTTGGAATGATCAAATAAGAAATAATGATCATAACCGTGATTTGCTACTAGATTTTGCTTATATGATGAAGAAACACCATCTTTCATTTGTCTTCCCTGGCGGAAATCAAATGCTGTGTTATCAACATTTACAATGTCACCAGTTGGAATTAATTGCTCATCTAATTCTACAAATTTACTGCTGTCAAGGGTAATCTCATGCTCTTGAATGTCTGATTCCAGATTTCCACTTAAGTTAAAGTAAGAATGGTTCGTTGATGTTAAAACAGTTTTCTGATCTGCCACACCTTCGTAGGTAATGGACAGTGCATTATCATTTGTTAAAGTGTAAGTAACTGTCATACGAAGATTACCAGGATAGCCGTTTTCTCCATCAGGGCTGTTTAATGTTAACGTTAATCCGATTTCTTCGGTATTTTCAAATGGTACGACTGACCAGATAGATTTATGGAAACCCGGTTCTCCGCCATGCAGGTGGTTTTCTCCTTCATTTTTAGGGAGCTGATAAGTTTTGCCGTTAATTTCGAATTGACCGTTTTCCACTCGTCCCGCTACCCGGCCGATTAATGCCCCGAAGTACCCGGGATTATCGAGATAATCCTTATAGTTATCGAAACCAATGACAACATTCTCTAACTTGCCATCACGATCTGGTGTGAGAATTTTTGTAATAATCCCGCCAAAATCAAGAATAGACACTGCCATTCCATTGTTGTTCACAAGTGTATACTCTTTCCACTTTTGGTCATTTACTGTAATTACTTCTGTTTTCATTTCCATTTGTCATTCCTCCTGATCAACTGCCGGCTAAGTTTATAATTGTTTGAGGAAACGCTTAAATGCCTGTCTTCCTTCTGCAGATGTTTTAAAAACGCCAGCATCCTCTAATACTCTAGCAAACTTGAGCCCTAGTTCTTTTTCTATAATATGTTGGACATTTTCATCCGTTATATTGGAATACCTCTCCTTTATAGATTGTACCCAATTATAGTGGTATTCTGCAATGTTAACAGTTTCATCAAGTAAATGTTTCTTAATATCATCCATTTCATCTTTCAGGCGTGGAGGAAGAACAGCGAGACCCATTACTTCAATCAATCCAATATTTTCTTTTTTAATGTGATGAACATCTTCATGAGGGTGGAACAATCCCATCGGATGTTCATCTGTTTGCCTGTTATTACGCAATACTAAGTCGATTTCAAATTGCTGATCCCTTTTACGGACAATCGGTGTAATAGTGTTATGCGGGGTGTTCCCTGTAAATGCGTAAATATCAGCATCTTCATCACTGTATTCACGCCAATTTTTTAAAATATGATCAGCGGCCTCGATTAATCTTTGGCGATCACGGTGGCGTAAACGAATAACAGACATAGGCCATTTAATTACAGCAGCATCCACATCGGAAAATGACTCTAAATTAAAGGTGAATTCATCATCCGCTTTCGTCATGGCGAACGTATAATTCCCTCCCTGATAGTGATCATGTGAAAGGATACTTCCCCCAACAATAGGTAAGTCTGCATTTGAACCGATAAAATAATGTGGAAACTTTTCTACAAATGCAGTTAACCTTGAGAAGGAATCACGGTTTATTTTCATTGGCCGGTGTTCTCTCGCAAAAACAATACTATGTTCATTATAATAAACATATGGAGAATATTGCAGGAACCACTTTTCTCCTTCCAACGGTACTTCAATGATTCGGTGATTGGAGCGTGCAGGATGGCCAATCCTTCCTGCATACCCCTCATTCTCCGCACAAAGAAGGCACTTTGGATAGGAGAAGTCCTGTTTTAGTTCACGTTCGCGTCTTATTTGTTCAGGATCTTTTTCGGGTTTAGATAGATTAATAGTGATATCCAGTTCCCCATATTCAGATTCTGTCTTAAATTGAATGTTTTTCTCGATTCTTTTCGTTTGAATATAGTTGCTGTCTTTACTTAACTGATAAAAATAGTCTGTTGCTTTTTCGGGTGCCTGTTTATACTTTTGATAGAATAAGTGATTAACTTCAGACGGTTTTGATAAGAAAACATTCATCAAAAGCGCCTGGAGCTTCTCTCTTTCATCTAATAAATTATCAATAATTTTTCTGTGAACTGCATCATCTGTCAATGCGTCCAGCAAATCAGGAATATCTCTATCGAAATTTGGAGAGACATTTTCTTCGAAGCCGTTAATTTCCAGTATTCCGAGTAATTGATTCCTGGTATAAATGGCGTCACTAGGTTGAATCAGTTCTTTCTCAAGTGCTTTGGCTACAAGGGACTCTACCAGTTGAGAGATATCTGTCATGAATTATGCCTCCTCACTGTAACCGTGTGGCATTTTCTTATGCCAGTTCCATGCATCTGAAATGATCCTCTTAATATCAGTTCTGGATGGTTTCCAGCCTAACACGTCTTTTGCTTTATCCGAAGATGCAATTAATGTACTAGGATCTCCGGCACGTCTTGGTGCAACTTTTGCCGGGATGTCATGGCCGGTAATCTCGCGTGCTGTATCAATTATTTCCTTAACAGAGAACCCCTGGCTGCTGCCAAGATTGAATATATTACTCTCCCCACCGTCTATTAAATAGTTAAGTGCCAGAATATGTGCATCAATTAGGTCCTCCACATGGATATAATCCCTGATACACGTTCCATCAGGAGTGTGATAATCATCCCCGAATATAGAAATATGTTCTCTCTGATCAAGTGCAACTTGCAGAACAATCGGGATCAAGTGTGTTTCCGGACGATGGTCTTCACCAATTTCACCAGTACTTCTGGCACCGGCGACATTAAAATAACGAAGTGACACAAAGCGGATACCATGTGCGGCTTCACACCAGCGCATCATTTTTTCCATTGTCAGTTTTGTTTCACCATAAGCATTTGTAGGCAGTGTCGGCATTGTTTCTGTAATCGGTACTTGATCCGGTTCGCCATATGTTGCGGCAGTTGATGAGAAAACAATATGTTTGATATGGAATTCTGTCATCGCTTTTAATAGAACCTGGGTACCATAAACATTGTTATCAAAATATTTCAGCGGGTTTTCCATTGACTCTCCAACTAAAGAATTAGCAGAGAAGTGGAGTACTCCATCAATTTGCTCGTGTGAAAATACTTCCCGCAAAAATTCGATATCCCGAATATCACCTTGATAGAAAGCAGCTTCCGGATGAATCGCTTCAGCGTGGCCTGTTTCCAAGTTATCAATAACTATCACTTCATGCCCCTGGTCTTGCAGCTGGTATACAGCATGTGACCCAATATAACCTGCGCCCCCTAGTACTAAAATTCTCATATTATTCAGCCTCCCCAATGTTTAATTCCTTTGCACCATCGCCAATTGCTGCAATATAGTAGGATGGCGTATAACCTACTTTCTTTTTATAAATATCTGTTAGTCTTGCTTGAAATATCTCTGATTCTGACTTTTCGACAATCGCAATTGCACATCCACCGAATCCTGCACCAGTCATCCGGGATCCAAGTACACCATCAAGTTGCCATGCTGTTTCAGCAATTGTATCCAATTCAAGTCCCGTCACTTCATAATCGTCTCGTAAAGAGATATGGGATTGGTTAATTAATTCACCAAATTCTTTTAATTTACCTGCTTTAAGTCGGTTTAACGCTTCTATCGTCCTTGCATTTTCATAGACGGCATGTTTTGCCCGCTTCTGATGAGTCGGGTTATGAATCAATGCTTTATGCTGTTCAAACTGTTCAGGAGTAAGCTCCCCAAGACTGTTGATGGACAGTTCTTTCTGAAGGTCAGCTAATGCCTGCTCACATTCGCTTCTTCGTTCATTATATTTCGAATCAGCAAGTTCCCGTCGTTTATTAGTATTAATTATGATAATGTCATGATCCTCTAACATAATTGGTGCATATTCAAAATCCAGGGTGTCGCAATTTAATAACATGGCATTGTCCGCTTTCCCCATACCAATTGCAAACTGGTCCATAATTCCGCTGTTCACACCAATATAATGATTCTCCACCATTTGTCCTAGTTGTACCATACGGACACGATCAATATTACATGAGAATAAACCATCCAGTAAAACTCCTGTTGCCAGTTCAATCGATGCAGAAGAGGACAGCCCTGCGCCATTAGGGATATTACCGTAAAATAATACGTCAAAACCGTGATCAATGGCATATCCTTCCCTAATAAAATAATCGACCATCCCTTTCGGATAATTCGCCCAGTCGTCTTCTTTCCTGTATTCTAGCTGATCTAATGATCCTTGAATTATTCCTCTTTCAGGGAAATTTTCGGAGTAAAACTGCATTTTCCGGTCTTTTCTTTTAACGGCAACGGCATAAGTCCCGAAGGAGATTGCTGCAGGGAAGACGTGACCACCATTGTAATCTGTATGTTCACCAATCAAATTAATTCGACCTGGAGCAAAAAAAGCTCTAGGTGAAGATGTTGTACGGAACACATCGTGAAACTTGCTAATTAATGCAGATAGATTCATTCTTTATATCCTCCTGTTAATAAAAGTTAAAGACTTAATTAATTTAATTTACTAACTTAATATTATCGGATTATTTTAAAAATAACAAGAGTATTTTCAGAAATTAATGTGAAAGTAAACTTACATACTATTTACATTTAATTAATAATATAACAAATTTTAGCTGTTAGAATGTAGGTATAAACTATTTTAAGTAATAATAAGGAGGATTTTGATGAAAAGAGAGAAGAAATCAGTTGGTTTTTTGATCATTGCTTTGGTAGTCATGTTTACACAAATAACGAATGCATTTATTCCATTCATTAGTGTGAAAGCTGCAGAATCCGGGGCAAACACAAATGAATTGTTTATTTCGGAGTATATCGAGGGGAGCAGCTACAACAAAGCAATAGAGATTTACAATGGGACAGGCACTGACATCGATTTATCTAATTACAGTATTGCACTATATTCCAATGGGGCTGAACAAGTATCTCAATCTGCCACATTATCAGGTAATCTCGCTAGTGGGGAAGTGTTCGTTATATCACACAACCAGGCTGATGAGCCAATACTTGCAGTGGCGGATGAAACGAACAGTACGGTAATAAATTTTAATGGGGATGATGCATTTGCCTTAATAAAAGGTGATACCATCATTGATGTCATAGGAGAAATTGGGCTCCGTAATAATTTTGGAAAGGATAAAACATTAATCAGAAATGATAATGTCACAAGTCCTAATCCAGCCTATGATGCCGCAGAGTGGACAGATCAGGGGAAAGATTATTTTGAAAATCTGGGTGAACATAAAGCAGCTGTTGAAGAACCGGTGGATAATGATTCTACCATTCGTGAAGTAAGATCATTAGTTGGTGAAACAGTTACAGTAGAAGGCGTTGTTACAACATCTCCGGGAGCATGGGGCGGAAGTGGTTTCTACCTCCAGGATAATACGGCGGGCATTTATGTTTTTGAGGATGACTCTGTGACGCCAGGTAATGTAGTCAGAGTGACAGCAGAGGTACAGGAATATAATGGAGAGATTCAGTTAAGTAAGATTGCTTCTCTTGATGTTATTGGACAATCAGAAATTCCTGAAGGAAAGGAAATATCGCCGAATCAGGTAAATGAAACGAACCAGGGGCAATTAGTAATGGTGAAAGATGCGGAAATATCTGATTTGCAAGAAGTGAACAGCTACGGAACTTTTGAATTTAAGGCAACGAAAAATGGCGAATCGGTTCTTGTCCGAGTGGATAACAGGATTGGTTTAACTTATCAGGAGTTTGGATATCAGTCAGGAGACTCCATTAATATAACAGGTATTGCAAGTATTTATAATGGGATTTATCAGTTGAAGCCAACCAAAGCAAGTGACATACAGGCAAGCGAATCACCTTCTGAAAATCCGGAAGAGGAAGAACCTGGTGATGTAACAACCATTGCGGAAGCACGCCAATTTTCAAAAGGAAGTATAGCTACGATCGAAGGTGTCATTACTTCGGACAACCTGGCAAATCCAGCCAGCAGCCAATTGTCTGTTTATTTGCAGGATGGAACAGCCGGTATAAATATTTTCGTTTTTGACCGCGCTGGCTTCCCGGAATTACAAGAAGGTGACCGTGTTAAATTGACAGGGGAGATAGATATTTATAATGGGTTAACAGAAATCATTCCACAGAGTCCGGAAGATGTGGAAGTTTTGGCAAATAACACAGAGTTGCCCGAACCAGCCTTAATAACACTTGCTGATCTCAGCAATGAGGCAACAGTAGAACCTCTGGAAGGCCAGCTTGTTTCGCTTGCTGGTTACATCCAAAATATCCCGGAAAGTCCAGCGGGTGGCGGTTATAATATCTCATTAATGGATCAGGATTTCAATGGAACGACATTAAGAGTAATGGAAGGAACAATGGATGTAGAAAGCCTGGAAGAAGGAAAGTGGTATGATATTACAGCGATTTTGAGCCAGTATAATAGTTACCAGCTGCTGCCGCGGAATGCTGGTGATATTGTCTTGGCCGAAGATCAGCCTGAAGCTCCGGATGCCAGCGGGGAATATACTTCCACGGTAGAGTATGTCACAGATGGTGATACCATTCGTTTAACAACACCAGTATTAGGCGCGGACCGCGTTCGTTTTGTTAACATTGACACACCAGAAACAAGTGTCCCTGGTGCGAATGGGGCAGATGAAGCAAATCAGAAAGAACATGGTGAAAATGCGACCAACCGTTTAAAAGAGTTGTTACCTGAAGGTTCAAAAGTCACTTTGAAAATTGGTCAGGAACCTGCCGATGCGTATGGAAGATTATTAGCAGAAGTAATAAATGAAGATGGAGTGAATACGAATCTTCAGCTTGTCGAAGAAGGTTTGGCAACAACATATTTCATCTGGCCAATTGGTGATGAGGAAACATACCAAACTTACCAAAATACAGTGAAAACAGCGATTGATGCAGGGTTGGGGATTTGGAATTCAGAGAATCCACTAAAAGAATTACCTTTTGAATACCGTGCAATTACCGAAGGTGGGGATTTCCACCGGTATGTCGGTAATTCTGATACAAAGAAATATGTTGAGCCAGCAGAATATAACCAAGTTCCAGTAGAACACCGCATTTTCTTTGCAAGTGCTGAAGAAGCAAAAGCACAGGGGTATACAGCAGCTGTTGGTGAACCGGTCGGAGAAGTGCTTGATGTTCAATTGCTTAGTATGAATGATCTTCATGGCAAAATTGATCAGCAGTATGAATTAGATATTAATGGTGACGGAGAAATTGACGGAGTATACGGCAGGATGGATTATGTCGCAGCCTATTTAAAGGCTCGTGATCAGCAACATCCTAATTCTCTTATTGTCCATGCAGGGGATATGATTGGCGGAAGCTCACCAGTTTCCGGCCTGTACCAGGATGAACCAACAGTAGAAATGATGGAAGAGATCGGTTTTGACTTTGGTACAGTAGGTAATCATGAATTTGACGAAGGTACTGCCGAATTGTTGAGAATGGTAAATGGCGGAGAACATCCGGAAGGTTTAGGGACAGAAAATTATGATGGCATGAATTTTGCTAATCTCTGTGCAAACTGTGTTTATAAGGACTCAGGTGAAACGGTTTTACCGCCGTATGCCGTCACAGAAATTGATGGAGAAAAAATAGGGTTTATCGGGATTAATACACAGGCATCTGCAGGAATGGTAATGCCTGCAGGTATTGAAGACATTAAATTTACGGATGAAGTAACAGCGGTTAATGAATCTGCAGCTGCATTACAGGCAGAGGGTGTGGAAGCTATTGTGGTCCTCGCACACATGCCGGCTGAGCAGGATGGAGACAGTGTTTCAGGGGAATCGGCCGACCTTGCCAGAAATGTAAATGATGCAGTTGACATCATTTTTGCGGCACATAACCATCAGGTAGTAAATGGCGTTGTCGATAATAAATTAATAGTCCAGGCAAGTGAATACGGAAAAGCATTTGCGGATATTGATATTCAAATTGACAGGGAAACAGGTGATATTGTTAAGAAGGAAGCAGAAATCGTATGGGTTGATCAAAGTCAAATAGAGCCAGATTCCGCAGCTGGTGCGATTCTTAATAAATATCAGGAACTGATTGAACCGAAAATGAATCAGGTATTGGGATATAATGCACAAGATTTAACAGGTGATTATACAAATGATGGTGATCATGGATTAGGGAATTTAATTGCAGACGGAATGCAATGGGCAATGGATGCAGATTTCGCTATGATGAATGGTGGAGGAATTCGTGACGATTTATTAGCAGGTGAAGTTACATGGGGTGATCTTTACAATATTATGCCGTTTGGTAATACACTTATGAAGTTTGAAGTAACAGGAGAAGACCTGTATACCATTCTGGATGCACAGCTTTCACCAGTATATGGTCCAGATTACAGTGTTGCTGGCTTACATTATAAGTGGGATACAGCAACATCAAAAGTAACAGAAATCACATTACCTGATGGAACACCGATTGATAAGACCGCAACTTATACGTTGGTTGTAAATAACTTTATGGGTACATCATCAGGTGATAAATACCGCCCAATAGGGGAACTTGGAGAAAATGAAGAGATGGGACCTGTTGATTTAGATGCATTCGTTGATTATGTCCAATATTTAAATACTTCAGAAGGGAATCCTCTTGTGATCGGCCCGCAAGGGAGAATCACTGAATCTGGAGATGAACATGAAGAGGATTTAGGGGCAGTATCAATAGCTGAAGCAAGAAATGCAGCAATCGGAACAAAAGTAACTGTTGAAGGAGTTGTGACTACAACACCTGGTGCCTGGGGAGGAAATGGCTTTTACATCCAGGACAAAAAGGCAGGAATTTATGTGTTTGGTGATGATAAGGTATCACCAGGAGATATAGTAAAAGTCACTGCAATTACTGGAGAGTATAATGGTGAAAAACAATTAGGTCAGGTTTCCTCCATTGAAGTTATTGGACAGGATGACCTCCCGAAACCGAAAATTATACACCCAGGTAAATTAAATGAAAGTAACCAGGGTCAACTTGTAATATTGAAAGGTGTTACTATTACTGAATTAACAGAAGTTGGGACTTACGGAACATTTGAGTTTATTGCAAAAAAAGGCAATAAATCAGCAGTTGTACGTGTGGACAATCGTACAGGCTTGAGTTATGAGGACTTTGAGTATGAAAATGGTGACAAGGTTGATGTTACTGGGATAGCAAGCAAATTTAATGACACCTATCAGTTGAAACCAACAAATTCATCAGCTATTGTATCAGCCAAAAGAGGAAACCCAGACTGGGGGATTGGCGAAAATCCGTTTAAGGAAGAAATAGATTCCTTTGTAGATGAACTGACTGATTACATTTTTGGATTGTTAGATTGGTCTCGCTTCCCAAGATAAATGCAAAAGATGAGCCTAAGCTAAAGTAAAAACCGAACTATGATCGAATGTCTGTGACATTCGAGTAGTTCGGTTTTTCTTGTTCGTTCTTAGGGGTCACGTTATTGTAGTACCCGGCTTGCTATACAATACAAGGGATGGCACCAGGTATAGCAGATAAATTATCCGCTAACCTTTGCAGTAACTTCTTCACGGACTTGCCTTGCGGCTTCAATCATATTGCGTAATGCGGCAACAGTTTCCTCTTTCCCCCTTGTTTTCAACCCGCAGTCAGGATTAATCCAGAACTGTTTTACATCGATCGTACGCAAAGCTCTATCGATATTCGCTTTAATTTCTTCTACACTAGGAACTCGTGGGCTGTGAATGTCATAAACACCTAAACCAATTTCTTTGTCATAATCATTCACCTCAAAAGTATCAATTAATTCCCCATGACTTCTTGATGTTTCGATGGAAATCACATCAGCATCCAGTGAATCAATAACTTCAAAAATTTCACTGAATTCTGAATAGCACATATGTGTATGAATTTGTGTAGATGGTTTTACTGATGAAGTAGATATTCTGAAAGCCCTCGTTGCAGCATCAAAATATTCCGGCCATTTTAAGTGATCAAGTGGTAAGCCTTCACGCAATGCAGGCTCATCAACCTGAATAATGTTTACACCCGCTTCTTCAAGTGCTAAAACTTCTTTCTCTAATGCTAAGCCAATTTGATCCTGAATAGTAAATCGAGGTAATTCCTCATGAACAAATGACCAATTCAGAATAGTTACCGGTCCTGTCAACATGCCTTTTACTGGTTTATCTGTAAGTGTTTGGGCAAAAACGATTTCCTTTACTGTCATCGGTCCGCCCCACGAAACATCGCCTACAATTAATGGTGGTTTCACACAGCGTGACCCGTAAGACTGTACCCAGCCATATTCTGTGACAGCAAAACCGTTCAGTTTCTCACCGAAAAACTCTACCATGTCGGTACGTTCAAATTCACCATGAACAAGTACATCTATTTCTAACTCTTCCTGAATTTCAATCCATTTCTTCGTTTCTGATTCAATGAATTTATTATACTCTTGATCGGTAATATCACCTCTCCGCCATTTTGTACGAGTTCCTTTTACTTCACTCGTTTGCGGGAGACTGCCGATTGTCGTTGTTGGCAGTAAAGGTAAATTCAACTGTTTCTGCTGCAGTTTTATTCTTTCTGCAAAAGGCAATGCTCGTTTTACTTCTTCGTCACCAATCTGCTTCAGTTCCTCAGCCACCTGATGGTTCTGGCGGTAAGGTGATTCAGCGAGTACGGTTCTTGCTGTTTTACTTTCATTCAGCTCACTTTCTACTGCAGCTTTTCCTTCGTTCGTTCCTTTAACTAATATTTGAATTTCCGCCAACTTCTCATCAGCAAAGCTCAATCCATCAAGAATCACCTGGTCCACTTTCTTTTCCGTTTTCTTCGTAACAGGTACATGCAGTAAAGAGCAGGAAGGCTGGATAATAATTGTATCTGCATCTGTAACGGATTGAATCTCCTGAATTAATGATAATTTGCTGTCAAGATCTGAGCGCCACACATTCCGGCCATTAATAATACCTGCAGCTAATATCTTTTCTTTCGGAAAGCCCCATTTTTTTATTGCCGGTAAATGGTCACCGTGAACAAAGTCTAATCCGATTGCAGTGACAGGCAATTTAACGACTCTCTCGTAATGCTGTACTGTTTCAAAATAGGTTTGCAAAATAATTTTCGCTTCAGGAACCTCAGCGGTTATTTTCTGATATACTTTTTCGACTAGCGCGATTTGATTTTCTGACAGGTTCGTACCAAGGACAGGCTCATCGACTTGGATCCACTCTGCTCCAGCTTCCACAAGTTCCTGGAGAACCTGGATATATAGCGGAATAAATGAATCAACAATTGATTCCAAATGTCCGGAATCATATCCTTTTGATAATTTTACTAAAGTAACGGGTCCGACAAGTACAGGCTTCCCATCAATGCCTAGTTCTTCCTTAGCTTCTTTGTAATAAGTTAATGCACGGTTCTCTACTAATCTAGGTGTTACATCATTTAATTCAGGAACAATATAATGATAGTTGGTATTAAACCATTTCGTCATTTCGGCAGCTACAGCCTCTTTGTTTCCTCTGGCAATAGCGAAATAAGTATCAATTGACTGTTCATCTAAATGCTGAAATCTCTTAGGAATGATACCGAAAGAAAAGGCAGTATCAAGTACATGGTCATAGAAAGAGAAATCTCCAACAGGGATAAGGTCAATGTTAAGTTCCTGCTGTTTCTTCAAACTGGCAAGCCTTAATTTTTTTGTTTGCAATTTTAATTCATCTGCTGTAATTTCACTTTTCCAATACGATTCCAGCGCTTTTTTCCACTCTCTGTCTTCCCCGATACGAGGGTATCCTAAATTCGAACTGATATATGTTGTCATGATAACACACTCCTATAATTTGTAATTTAATGTAGAATTTTTCTCTCATTATTCACTTTTATAATATATTTGGTTAATTTTGTCGTAATTTGATAATGCATGAATGGCGTAATTAAGTAAATTCCATTAAAATAGTTAATAGCTGTGTCGATTAATTCTTTAGCAATTTGTATACCTTCTTGTATTGCATCATTGCGATTGGAATGTGCTTGCATTCTTGCCCTTACTTCATCAGAAAGCTTCATGCCAGGAACTTCATGATGAAGAAATTCGGCATTCTTATGCGACACTAATGGCATAATTCCTATGAAAATCGGTGTGTTTAAGTGTTTTGTTTCACGGTATAAAGCGATAATCTGTTCATGGTTAAAGATTGGCTGGGTTAGGAAGTAATCTGCACCATGTTCGATTTTCTTTTCCATCCGCTTTACAGCTTTTTCTAAGTTGGCAACATTCGGGTTAAATGCTGCAGCAACTTGGAAGTTTGTTTTTCTCCGCAATGACGCACCAGAAAAGGATAGACCCTGGTTACATTGTTTGATCAGGCGGATTAATTCAAATGAAGTGACATCAAAAACAGAAGATGCACCAGGGAATCCGCCAATTCGGGTTGGGTCACCTGTTATCGCCAAAATATCATGGAAATCTAATGTATGCAGACCCATGAGATGTGCCTGTAGTCCAATTAAGTTACGGTCGCGACAGGTTAGGTGAATGAGCGGTTTCACGTTAAGATTCAGTTCTTTCATTTTCATAGCCATTGCAAAGTTACTAATTCTTGGTGTTGCAAGCGAGTTGTCTGCTAAAGTAATGGCATCGACACCAGCTTTCTCTAATTGCTTCACACCTTCAATAAATTCATCAATTTCTAAATGTTTAGGCGCATCCAATTCGACAATAACTGTCTGTCTTTCCTTAACAGTATCGAGTATGGTAGGGTTATGATCTTCTTGTTGAGGTTCGTCTCGCGTGATAATAAGCGGATTTTCTTCCTTAATTTCTTTCCTTGTAACTGGATCGAGTCCGTTAATTCCTTCTTTTAGTGCTTTAATATGTTCTGGTGTCGTCCCACAACATCCGCCAATAAGCCTTACTCCCTGATTGCGAAACTTTATAGCACATTGTTTGAAATAATCAGTTTGTTCACTGTAAACAAGTCTGCCATTTTCATATGCAGGCAAGCTGGCATTTGGAAAAGCGGATAAGTAAGCTTTATCAAGTAATGGGACACTTTCTAGTGATTCAATCATATGATGTGGTCCTAAACGGCAATTTATCCCAACAACATCTGCTCCTAATTCCTCTAATTGATAGAATGCATCTGTTAACGGGGTGCCATTTTCCAGGATTCCGGGCTCATGCATGGACACATTGGTTATGACAGGAAGTTCGGTTTCCTTTCGAACGATTTCTAAAACGGTACGTAATTCTTCCAGATCATAATACGTTTCCAATAAGATTCCGTCTACACCTTCCAATAGTAGTGTAAATAACTGTTCTTTAAAACTGCGGGTGATTTCTTTTTTTGATGTAATTAATTTCTGTACACCCCGGATGCCTCCGATTGTTCCTAATACAAATGTATTATTCCTTGCTGCTTGTTTAGCAATTTGCACTGCTTTAACGTTAATCTGGTGAACCTGTTCCTCTAAACCGAAACGTGAGAGTTTAATATAGTTGGCACCATATGTGTTTGTTTGTATGATGTCCGCACCTGCTTCGATATAAGAACGGTGTACCTGCAGAACTTCTTCCGGCTTTGAAACATTGTATGATTCAAAACATTGATCTACGCCATGTGCATAAAGTAATGTCCCGATTGCCCCATCAGCAATCAGGATTTTTTCCTGTAATTCTTTCTGGAGACTTTTCATTCTTTTCACCTCTTTTCTATTTCCGAATAAATTAAAAAGGGCCTTCATCCTTGATTGATGAAGGCCCTTAATGGGAATAATCCTTGTTCCTCATCTTTCAAGCATCATTTGCTTGCTGGAATTAGCACCTTGTCTTTAAATAGACGGTTGCTGAGGTATCACAGGGCCAGTCCCTCCACCTCTCTTGATAAGAGAATGCTATAAAGTTTTCGCTGTCAACATATTACATGATTTGAAAATGTTTATCAAGATATTTTTGAAAAAATTTGAATATTTCACCTAAAAATATTAATATCTTGTTTTCAAAAAAAGAATATGTTACCATTGAAAATGATTCTCAATTAAAGTCGGAAAGGGGAATGGGTATGAATCTCAAACAGCTGATTAAAGAACGTCGCTCAATTTCTATATATAAAGAAGAACCGGTATCCGCAGACCTTATGAAAGAATTACTGAATACTGCTGTCTGGGTACCGAATCACAAAATGACGGAACCTTGGCGTTTTGTTTTTGTCAATGGAGAAGCAAAGAGGAAACTTGCAGAAATTAACCGTGAAATAGCAAAAGAGAAAGCGAATACTGCTCCAGTAGAGAAGCTGGATGAAATAGGAGAAATAGGCTATCAAAAAATAATGAAGGTACCTTTTATTATTTTTGTTATTAATAAGATTAATCCAATTCAGAAATTAATTGAGGAAGATTATGCCTCTGCCAGCTGTCTCATTCAAAATTTTAGTTTACTAGCATGGGAAGAAGGCATGAGTGTATTTTGGAAAACGGGCAAATTGACTTTTTGTGAAGAGACAGCCGAATTAATTGGCTTAAAAGACGATGAACGTGTGGTAGGATTATTGCAGGTAGGATATCCTGCGAAAGACCAGACACCTGTTCCGAGAATACCCGCAACAGAACGAATTACAGAATTACCGTAACAATAACCACATCTTATCAAAGGTGTGGCTATTTTTTTATTGATTAATAATTTTGGTCAGTGGGGAAAAAGAACGGTGAATCTTGAGATATACATAAAAAGATGCCGATGAAAAGATTCATCGGCAAACAAGAAAAAGGGGCTATCATTTTGTGAGAAAGCAATCTTTGCAGCATTGCTCAATTTGGAACACTCTTAATATATCAAATGAATGAAAACCTGGTGTTAAAACTAAGTAAAGATAGTGTAAACTTTTTCCTTATCAGCCTATTTCTTCGCTATAATGAGAGAAAGGAGTGATCACATGCAGAAACTGTCAATTTGTATAACTAGTGATATACATGGTTATATTGCGCCGGTCAATTACAGGGATACAAAAGAGGAAAACCAGGGACTTGCTAAAACAGCAGCTATTATAAAAAAGATAAGAGCAGAGAACCAGGTTGTTTTATTGGATAATGGTGATTTTATTCAGGGAAGTCCATTTACATATTACTTTGCAAAATATCATAAAGAACAAACGAGTCCATTAGTTGATATTGCGAACCGTTTACCCTACGATTTCTCTGTCTTCGGAAACCATGAATTTAATTATGGGTTGGATTATTTAGAAGCGACTGTGGAGCAGGCGGAATTTCCATGGCTGTCAGCTAATATTCTAAATAGCAAAACGAATGAACCCTATTTTGGAAAACCGTATGTTATAAAAGAAATTGATGAACAGAAAATAGCATTTATCGGAATTACGACACACTATATTCCTAATTGGGAGGATCCTGACCATATAAAAGGATTAGTTTTTGAGGATGCCTGCACATCAGCAAAAAAATGGGTAAGTAAAGTCAAAGAAATAGAAAAACCTGATCTCGTGGTTGTTTGTTATCATGGTGGTTTAGAAAGAGATCCTGACAATGGAGAACCGACTGAGCCGCTTACTGGTGAAAATCAGGGTTATCAGATTTGCCAGGAGGTGGATGGAATTGACATACTTATTACCGGACACCAGCACAGGTTAATTACGACTAAAATAAACGGTGTCACAGTTATCCAGCCAGGTAGTAAAGGACAGGCAGTTGGAGAAGTGTCTGTTGAGTGGAACGGTGGGGCAGTAACTACTATCGACAGTAAGCTTCACTACGTGACAGACGAGATTGAGGCAGATGCCGAGATTATAGAATTAATAAAAAACGAGGAAGCAAGAGTACAAGAGTGGCTCGATCAGCCAATAACAACTGTAGATGGAGATATGCGTATCCATAGCACTTTTCAGGCTCGGGTGAAAGAACACCCTTTTATTGAATATATCAATTTATTGCAAATGGAAGCAGCGGGAGTAAATATCTCCTGTACAGCACTCTTTCATGACCAATCCCCTGGTTTTCCTGCAAAAGTTACGATGAGAGATATTGTTTCTAACTATATTTACCCGAACACACTGAAGGTATTACGCTTGAAAGGGCAAGATATAAAAGATGCATTGGAATTATCAGCAAGTTATTTCACAATAGACAGTAATGGAGAAATAACGGTAAACCCAGCATTCATTGAACCGAAACCGCAACATTATAATTATGACATGTGGGAAGGAATTACGTACGAATTAAATATATCACGCCCTGAAGGCGAACGTGTAACAAAGCTCAATTACCAAGGAGAAACGCTGGAATTAGATAAAGAATTTGACGTAGTAATGAATAATTACCGTGCAAGTGGCGGAGGAAACTATTTTATGTTCCAGGGAAAAGAGATAGTCAAAGATATTCCGATTGATATGACAGAACTAATTGCTGATAACTTACTTAAAAAGGGAAAGTTAACAGCTTCATGTAATCAGAATTATTCTGTTGTTAGTGATTAACTGGTAAATAATAGATTAGAAATTTAGTAAAAAAGTAGAAAATATTACATCTTGACGTATAAAAACAGGAAATGTTGCCCCATAATGACAAATGTGACAAGCATCTGATTATAACGTAATCTTTGTTACAGACTCTTAATTTCTCTGTAACCACAAAGGGTATTCTTTTATGTTATATTGTAGCTTGTCAACATGAAAGGAGGCAACATGGATGAAAAAATTATTATTGTCCACAGCGTTTATCGCTACTAGTTTTCTAACTATCGTTCCATTAACGACATTGTCTGCAGCTGAATACGAGGTAAAGCAAGGTGACAGTTTATGGGATATTGCGGAGGAACATAATACATCTGTTGCTAAATTAAGAGAAATGAACAGCTTAGAATCTGATATCATTATCCCTAAGCAAATTATAAATATAGAAAATGAAATTACTTATACAGTGAAAAAAGGTGATTCATTAAGTGAGATTGCTATAGAACATAATGTAACTGTAGACGATATCAAAGAATGGAATAACCTTGAGACTAATTTAATTATTGTCGGTGAAGAATTATCAATTAAAGAAACGGATGGGGAAGAGTCGCAAAAGGAAACTGAAAATAACAGTGAAGCGTCGGTAGAAGCTACACCGGTGGCTACAGACCCAGCCGAAATAAAAACAGCTGAAGTTGCTGCACAGTCATCAAACGATCAGGAACAATCAGGCCAGACAATTAATGTAACAGCAACTGCCTATACAGCGAAATGTGCTGGATGTTCAGGTGTGACAGCAACAGGAATTAACTTGCTGGAAAATCCAAATATGAAAGTAATTGCTGTCGATCCAAACGTCATTCCGCTCGGTTCGAGAGTATATGTCGAAGGTTATGGTGAGGCAATTGCTGGCGATACCGGTGGTGCAATTAACGGTAATAAAATTGACCTTCATGTTCCAACTAAGCAAGATGCGCTCAACTGGGGCAGAAGACAAGTACAAGTAACTATATTGGACTAGCTGTAACGCCCTCTCAATTTTGAGAGGGTTATTTATTTGTTTTAGGGAAGCGGATTTTCGGCTTCCTATAATACTTTTACCCATTTCACATAAGTGTAATCATCTAAAATGATAATCTTCCTTAATACTAATAACCCCGCATTATCCTTCTCCAAAATCAAAGATATTCAAAAAAAGACAAACAAATTCAAAGATTAGTAGTTGCTATTTTAGAATAGATGATTTATAATAATAACAACGTTGTTATTATCCTTATATTTTTGCAAACGATTACAAAATGGGTGGGAGTGTTTTCTTTGAAGAAAAAATATGTATTAGTTGGTACTGGCGGTCGAGCAGAATTTTTCTATGGAGCAATGGTACGGGACTTCCAGGAAACATGTTCATTAGTTGCATTTTGCGATTCAAACCAGACGAGATTAAATTATGCGAATAAATTATTAGAAGAAAAGTACAATGTGGAGAAAATTAACACATATACTGCAGATCGCTTTGATGAAATGGTTGAAACGGAAAAACCGGATATTGTCATTGTTACATCTGTGGACAGAACACATCACCGGTATATTATTCGCGCGATGGAATTAGGCTGCGATGTTATCACTGAAAAGCCTATGACAGTTGATGCGGAAAAAACACAGGCGATTATAGATACAATTGAACGAACAGGACAACAAGTTCGTGTGACATTTAATTACCGTTATGCCCCTCATAATACAAAAATTCGGGAATTAATCCGTGACGGGGTAATTGGTGAAGTAAATTCTGTTCACTTTGAATGGGCATTAGATACTCAGCATGGTGCAGATTATTTCCGTCGCTGGCACAGGGATAAACGGAACAGTGGAGGGCTTCTTGTTCACAAATCAACTCACCACTTTGATTTAGTGAATTTCTGGTTAAATACGGAACCCGAAACTGTTTATGCAACAGGCGGACTTCGTTTTTATGGCAAAGAAAATGCGGAACGCCGCGGGGAAACGAAATTTTATCAGAGAGCACATGGCAGTGAACATGCTAAGAATGACCCGTTCGCAATTGATTTAGAAGCAAATGAACATTTAAAATCAATGTACTTAGAAGCGGAAAAGGAAGATGGTTACCAGCGTGACCAGAGTGTTTTTGGTGATGGAATTAATATTGAAGATACATTAGGTGTTGTCGTAACCTATAAAAATAAAGCCATTTTAACTTACTCATTAAATGCCTACTTACCGTGGGAAGGGTTCCAGATTGCTTTCAATGGTTCCAAAGGACGGATTGAAGTGCAAGTACGAGAACAATCCTATATCAACTCTGGTGGAGAAAAAGGGGATGAAGGTAAGTTAAAGGAAAAAGTTCTCCGCGTTATCCCAATGTTTGGCGAGCCGTATGAAGTAGAAGTGGAAGAAAAAGAAGGCGGTCATGGCGGCGGTGATCCGGAATTATTAAATGATCTGTTCGGTGTGCCGAAAGAAGATGAATTTAACAGAGCTGCCTCCCATATCGATGGAGCAATCTCTATTCTTACAGGAATAGCTGGAAATAAATCACTGCAAACAGGCCAGGCGGTTAAAGTAGACGAACTGGTAAATTTAAAGAGGTAAGGCGGACTGCAGGTCTGTATCAAAAAGGAGATTCGTAGTTTCGAATCTCCTTTTGTTTCTTCATCATTATTTTCTTCTATTCCTCAATCTCGATGGTTTCCTCACCGGCGGATTGACTTGAATTGCTATAGCCAATAACACTAAAGCTTACTATTAATAGAAGAAATAACATTACTAAAAACTTCCGCAATGAGTATCCCTCCCATTTGAAAAATCAAGTTTTATTGTATATGATTGTCCAGTAAATAGCTATGAAAAAATTATGGAAAAACTGTATAAAGTGAGACTTATGATCAGCGGTGGTTATTGACGCTAGTCTGGTCGTTAGCGAACTTATCAGGATGCTTAGCAATGGGGTAAGCTGGAAGGGAGATCAAGATGGAGACAACCTTACAATATGCGGAAGTAATTAGCGTGGAACCGTTAGGAGAGGGTACACGTGTATGTTTAGATTTTATTGATAATTTAAAACCATCAGAAGGGGTACTCGTTGGTAATACTGGTAATGGATATATTATTATGCTTGCGGAAAATAGAACGACGGAAACCTATCCGGCTCGTCCATTTCGTGTAAATGTCGGAGCTGTTCATCATTATACGATGGTGGATGAAGAGAAAACGGCATATTTAGCTGAACTGAAGCCTGGTGAGCGTGTGATGGTCATGTCAGCAGATGGAAAGATAAGAAAAGTTGCAATAGGAAGAATCAAAATAGAGAAAAGACCTTTCCTTCGTCTTGTGGTGAATGTAAACGGGAAAGAAATATCGGCTACTGTACAGAAAGCTGACAGTGTCCATGTATTGGGGGAGGAAGGTGCCGAAAAGCAGGTCCTTCAGTTACAGCCTGGTGACAGAATTATGGTTAAGACGGATCAGCCGGGGAGACACCTTGGCGAAAAAATCGAGGAAGAGATAACGGAGTTGTAAATATTCTGAAAATTTAATTAAAGGCATTGACAAACAGTATGTTTCCGTACTATGATAGTAACAACATTTATAAACGTTAGCTAAGACGAAGAAGAGTAACTAAAGGGAAGCACTGAAGAGAGCTGGTGGCAGGTGAAAACCAGTGTGCGGAAATTAGTGAATGGACTTCCGAGCTCCAAACCGAACAGCTTAAGCTAAGTAGGCTTTGGCGAGAGACCCGCTCGTTGCAAAGGGGTAGCGTTATAAGCGACATAGCTTGACGTGAACAGTGAACTGTTAATTTTTACAGTTAATAAAGGTGGTACCACGGGTTTCCTCGTCCTTTTCAGGACAGGAGACCCTTTTTGTTTAGTTGAAATTATAGAAAAATCGCTGATAAGGATGAGTAAGTTTATGTAATGTATTGAAGAGAGCTGGGATTGCTGGAAACCAGTATACATCATAGGCTGAATGGACCTTGGAGAGTGCTCTGGAAGGTAAGTACAGAGGAACGGCTTATCCCCGTTAACAGATGAAGAGAGGAAGTATATCATCAATACAGGTGATTACTTCAAATAGTGGTGGCACCGCGGTTAGAAATTACCGTCCCTATATATATCCCAGTGGTATATGTAGGGATTTTTTATATAGAATACATGAAATTAATTTAAAAGGAGTCAGGCAAAATGGTGAATTTTAAAAGCAAAACATTAAATGGAGATACATTGACACCGATATCTGTTTTCAATCGCATTAACGGAAAGAAAAAGTTCTTATTAGAAAGCTCTGGAAACCATAACGAAAAAGGTCGCTTTTCTTTCATTGGGTTAAATCCCTATAAAGAAATTATTGGTACATCCAAATATACTAAAGTAGTAGACCATACGACTAAAACGGAAGAAACTATTGAGCAATTACCATTGGAAGTTGTAAAAGACCATATCCCAAATGAAGCGTTAGATTTACCTTTTGCATTCTATGGAGGAGCAATTGGTTATATCGGATACGATGCGATCAGGCAATACGAGTATATAGGCGAACTGTTGGAAGATGAAATTGATATGCCGGATGTTCATATGCTTTTCTATCAGGATGTTATCGTATTCGATCATATGCAGCAAAAAGTAACCCTGCTAACTATCGATCTAGATGGAACAAGAAGTGACAGCATATTAGCAGGTAAGCTGGAATCCTTAACAGAACAAATAGCAACACCAGAGGCAGTTAGTCAGCAGGAAGAATTGAATATTCACTTTGAGACATCGATTAAAAAAGAGAGATTTCTTGAAATGGTAGAAACAGCAAAACAGCATATTGTGGATGGAGATATTTTTCAAGTAGTGCTGTCACAACGGATGAGAGCAACATTCGATGCAGATCCGTTTACTTTTTACAGAAAATTACGGGTAGCTAATCCTTCGCCATATATGTATTTTATTGATTTTGATGACTATATTGTGCTAGGTGCATCACCTGAAAGCTTGATTAAAACAACAGGCAAGCATGTTGTCACAAACCCGATTGCAGGAACAAGGCCGCGTGGAAAAACAGTCGAAGAGGATCAGCAATTAGCGACAGAACTGCTGGCAGATGAAAAGGAACTTGCAGAACACAAAATGTTAGTTGACTTAAGCAGAAATGACTTAGGCAGGGTATGTGAGACAGGTTCGATTGCCATACCGAAATATATGACAATTGAAAGATATCAGCATGTAATGCACATCGTATCAGAGGTTCACGGACAGTTAACAGCCGAGTATACAGGATTGGATGCATTGGTCTCCACATTGCCGGCGGGTACGGTTTCCGGGGCACCGAAGATCCGGGCAATGCAAATTATTAATGATCAGGAAGATATGAAACGTGGTGTGTACGCAGGAGCAGTCGGCTATATCAATATGAACGGTGACTTAGATTTAGCACTGGCAATCCGCACAATGGTGATTAAAGACAATACAGCATATGTGCAGGCAGGTGCAGGAGTTGTTTATGATTCGAATCCTGAATCGGAATATCAGGAAACATTAAATAAAGCCAAATCATTATTGGAGGTAAGCAAAAAATGATTTTATTAATAGATAATTATGATTCCTTCACATATAACCTGTATCAATATATATCAGAGCTAGGAAAAGAAGTAGAAGTTATCAGAAACGATAAAATATCCATTAGAGAAATTGAACAGATGAATCCTCAAGCCATTATTTTATCACCGGGACCTGGAACCCCGGATGAAGCAGGGATTTGCATTGATGTAGTGAAGCAGCTTGCAACGAAATTCCCCATTCTTGGTATATGTTTAGGTCATCAGGCAATAGGAGAAGCGTTTGGAGCAAGGGTCATTCATGCAGGGCAAATCAAACATGGGAAAACATCGATGATTCGCCATAATAATGATGAAATGTTCAGTTATTTGGAACAACCTTTAGAAGTCATGAGATATCATTCATTAGTAATTGAGCGGGAAACAATCCCGGAAGAACTTCTCATTACAGCGACAGCAATGGACGACGGTGAAATCATGGCAGTAAAACATACGTATTTACCTGTATATGGATTGCAATTTCATCCAGAATCGATCGGAACAGGAAAAGGAAAAAAACTACTAAACAATTTCTTTGAAGCAATAAGAAAGGAGCAAAAAGCATGAAAGCATATTTAAAAAAGGTAATGGAAAAAGAGAACTTAACTTTAACCGAAATGGAAGAAGCGGCAAGGCTTATATTTTCGGAGGATACTAGTGACACAGCGATAGGTGCGTTTTTAGCCGCATTAAAGACAAAAGGGGAAACAGTTGATGAAATTACGGCTCTTGTTAACGTCCTGCTGGAGATTTCTCCGCTTGCCTTACCAGATGAACTGACAGATGCGATGGATAACTGTGGAACAGGTGGAGATGGTTCGCAAAGCTTCAATGTCAGTACAACGTCTGCTTTTGTAATTGCGGGTGCAGGTATTACTGTCGCGAAGCATGGGAACCGAAGTATTTCCAGTAAAACAGGCAGTGCAGATGTATTAGAACATCTTGGAGTTCCGCTGGAGTTCACTCGTCCGGAAACGTATGAAATTTTAAAAGAGAACGGAATTGCTTTCTTATTCGCACCAAATGTTCATCCTGCAATGAAACGGGTGATGAAGGTAAGAAAAGAGCTGGGAGTTCCCACGATCTTTAATGTGATTGGACCATTAACAAATCCTGTGAAATTAACCTCCCAATTAATGGGGACATACCGCCGTGACTCTTTAGAAACAATGGCAGGTGTATTGCATAAATTAGGACGCAAACGCGCACTGATCATTAATGGTGCCGGGTATATGGATGAAGCCTCTTTAGCTGGGGAGAATCATTTGGTATTATTAGAACGAGGGGAAATTATGAGATTTACTTTAAAACCGGAAGAAGTGAATTTACCCGTAGTTGAAAATGATCTCATCAGAGGTGGCGATGCGAAGGAAAATGCCGAAATACTCCGCGCTGTTCTGGAAGGAAAAAAGGGACCGCATCGTGATACCGTATTATTAAATGCCGGATTAGGGATCTTTGCTGATGGAAAAGCCGAAACGGTGCAAAAAGGTGTAGAGATGGCCCGTGAATCGATTGATTCTGGTGCAGCATTAGCGAAATTAGAGAATCTTATTACGATAAGCAAAAAGATTAAGCAAGAGGTGTAATATGACGATTTTAGATAAAATTTTAGCTGAAAAAGAAAAGGAAGTAGCTGAATTAAAAGAGAATTATGTGCAGGGCTCAATCCAAGCGAAAAGAGTCAATATCTCTTTATATGACAGCTTTATGAAATCAGAAAAAATGAGCATCATTGCAGAAATGAAGCGTGCTTCACCATCAAAAGGATTAATTAATGATGGTGTAGAACCTGCCGATCAAGGACAGCTATATGAAGCGTGTGGTGCAGGAGCAATTTCTGTTTTAACAGACCAGCCCTTTTTTAAGGGAACTATGAGAGATATGCAGGATGTACGGGAAGTTGTTAATATTCCGGTTCTAAACAAAGATTTCATTATCGATGAAATACAGATTGACAGAGCGTACGATGCAGGAGCCAACTTAATTCTGTTAATTGCAGCAGCGCTTCCTGAAGCCAGATTGCAACAGCTGTACAACTATGCGGAGCAAAAAGGCCTCGAAATTTTGTTTGAAGTCCATAATGAAGAAGAAATGGAAACAGCGAAAAGAATTGGTGCCAAAATTGTTGGAATAAACAATCGGGATTTAAAAACTTTTCATGTGGATCTGGCAGTAACAGAGAGGTTAGCGAAAATGGTGGATACTGATCAAACATTACTGATCAGTGAAAGTGGAATGAAAGTCAGAGAAGATGTAGAGAGAGTGGCGCATTCGGGGGCTAAAGGGATTCTGGTTGGAGAAACAATGATGCGCTCGGACGATTTAAAGACAACATTTGATCAATTACGCATTCCGTTAGGAGAGTAATCATGGTACAGGTGAAAATTTGTGGATTAATGAATCGTGAAGCGATTTTAACAGCGGTTGATGCAGGGACAGATTTGATAGGTTTTGTCTTTGCCAGAAGTAAAAGACGTATTACGAAGGAAGAAGCGGCAGATTTGGCAAAATATATTCCGCCAAATGTGAAGAAGGTAGGGGTATTTGTTAATGAAGAGATGGAAGTCATTCAGGAGATAGCCCGGGAAGCCGGATTGGATTATGTCCAGCTTCATGGTGATGAGAGCCCTGATTTTTGCAGGGAAATTGGTTTGCCGGTAATTAAAGCATTTCATGTAGCATCGCCAGAAGATCTTGATAAAGTTGCCCGATATGATTGTGACTACTATTTATTAGACAGTCCAGCTGGCAAATACAGAGGCGGCAATGGAGAAAAATTTGACTGGACGATTGTAAAGGAACGGGATTTTTTAAATAAGAAAATTTTACTTGCCGGAGGCTTGCATGCGGACAATGTAGCAGCGGCAATTGATGAAGTGAATCCAGCAGGGGTCGATGTATCAAGTGGTGTAGAAACAGATGGTGTGAAAGATCTGGACAAAATAAGAGAATTTATATTAGCTGCAAAGAAAGGTGAGACAAATGGGATCATATAATGTACCAAATGAAACAGGGCATTACGGCGATTTTGGCGGACGATTTGTTCCGGAAACGTTAATGCCTGCAGTGCTGGAATTAGAAAAGGCGTACAATGAAGCAATCAATGATGAAGCATTTCTGGATGAGTTTAACTATTACTTAAAGGAATATGTCGGACGCGAAACGCCATTATATTATGCAGAACGTTTTTCAAAAAAATTAGGTGGACCAAAGATTTATTTAAAGCGTGAGGATCTAAACCATACTGGTGCCCATAAAATTAATAATGCTCTTGGCCAGGCACTTTTAACCCTAAGGATGGGTAAGAAAAAAGTTGTGGCAGAAACGGGAGCAGGCCAGCATGGGGTAGCAACGGCAACAGTTTGTGCATTGCTCGGCTTGGAATGTGTCATCTTTATGGGTAAAGAGGACGTTCGCCGCCAGAAGTTGAATGTATTCCGCATGGAGTTGTTAGGAGCTCGTGTCGAGAGTGTAGATCAGGGTAGCGGAACATTAAAAGATGCAGTAAATGAGGCATTACGTTACTGGGTTAGCAACGTAGAGGATACGCATTACATTATCGGTTCTGTTGTCGGGCCGCATCCATTCCCGCAAATTGTCCGTGACTTCCAGAGTATGATCGGAACAGAGACGAAGAAACAAATAAGAGATAAAGAAGGAAGCCTGCCAGATGCGGTTGTTGCATGTATTGGCGGTGGAAGTAACTCAATGGGAATGTTCTATCCTTTTGTGGAGGATGAAGAAGTCCGTTTATATGGTGTTGAGGCTGGAGGAAAAGGTGTCGATACAGACAAGCATGCTGTCACACTCGAATATGGCCGGAAAGGGATTCTTCATGGGACAATGACATATTTATTACAGGATGAAAATGGCCAGATTCAGGAAGCACACTCTATCTCTGCAGGTCTTGATTACCCTGGAGTAGGTCCGGAGCATAGCCACCTCCGGGATATTGGCAGAGTGAATTATGTTAATATAACGGACGATGAAGCATTAGAAGGATTGCAGGTACTTTCCAGAACGGAAGGTATTATCCCGGCATTAGAGAGCTCGCACGCGATTGCCTACGCAATGAAATTGGCGAAAGAAATGAAAGAAGATGAAATAATGGTAATTTGTTTATCAGGCCGCGGTGACAAAGATGTGGAAGCAGTACGTGAGGCGCTCGGAGGTGAAGCAAATGGGTAAAGAAAAACTAGCTGCAGCTTTTCAAACAGTGAAGAAACGAGGAGATAAAGCTTTTGTTCCCTATATTATGGCTGGTGATGGCGGGCTTGATCAATTAGATGATCAACTTTCTTTTTTAGAGGAAGCAGGAGCAACTGCAGTAGAATTAGGGATTGCTTTTTCTGATCCTGTGGCAGATGGTCCAACTATTCAGGAAGCTGGACTAAGGGCATTAGCAAATGGTGTATCGCTAAGATCTGTTTTAGATAAATTAAAAGAGAAGAAAGATGAGCGGAATATTCCTATTGTTTTGATGACTTATATTAATCCGATCCATGCATATGGCGTAACAGAATTTGCTTCAAGCTGTGCAGAAGCAGGAGTTGATGGTCTGATCATCCCAGATCTGCCATTAGAGGAAGAAGGATTAGTGACAGATTCATTGGCGGAAAACGGGATAGCATTAATCCGGCTTGCAGCATTAACTAGTACAGAAGACAGATTAACAGAAATTGCGAAGCGCACGGAAGGGTTCTTGTATGCAGTTACCGTTACTGGTACAACCGGAGTGCGTTCAGTCTTTAAAGAAAATTTGGGACAACACCTTGAAAAGTTGCGTGAAGCATGTAATGTACCTGTATTGGCAGGGTTCGGTGTCTCTACGCCAGAACATGTCACCTTATTAACAGAACATTGTGATGGTGTTGTAGTAGGAAGCAGAATTGTAGATTTACTGTATAAAGGTGAACGAGATACGATTCGTGAGTTAATTCAATCAGCACAAATTTCTAAAGTGAATAATTAATTAATCAGAAGTCCCTGCACCGATATGGAGCGGGGATTTTTTCTATGAAAAGAGCGGGCGGAGTTGCAAGAAGAGAGCAGAGTTGCAAGAAGAGAGCAGAATTTGCAAGAAGAGAGCAAAAGTTGCAAGAAGAGAGCAAAAGTTGCAAGATAGGAGCAAAAGTTGCAAGAAGAGAGCGGAATTTGCAAGAAGGGAGCAAAAGTTGCAAGAAGGGAGCGGAATTTGCAAGAAGAGAGCAAAAGTTGCAAGAAAGGAGCGGAATTTGCAAGAAGAGAGCAAAAGTTGCAAGAAAGGAGCAAAAGTTGCAAGAAGAGAGCGGAATTTGCAAGAAGGGAGCAAAAGTTGCAAGAAGGGAGCGGAATTTGCAAGAAGAGAGCAAAAGTTGCAAGAAAGGAGCAAAAGTTGCAAGAAGAGAGCGGAATTTGCAAGAAGGGAGCAAAAGTTGCAAGAAGGGAGCAGAAGTTGCAAATAAGAAGCAGAAATCTGCAAAAAAAGCGGAATTAAAAAAGAAGTCAGCTCCTGGCTGACTTCTTTCATCTTTAAGCGTATGATGCGGCAATCTCTTTCTGTAATTTCTGGTCTGCTACATATTCGTCATAGCTCATTTCTTTATCAATAACCTTTGTTGGTGTAATTTCAATTAGGCGGTTTGCGATACTGTTAATAAACTGATGGTCATGTGATGTGAAAAGAATCGAGCCTTTAAAGTTGATTAGTCCATTGTTCACAGATGTAATGGACTCCAGATCTAAGTGGTTTGTAGGTTCATCTAATACTAACACATTCGCATTACTGAGCATCATTTTAGAAAGCATACAGCGCACTTTTTCTCCACCTGATAATACGTTTGCTTTCTTTAAAGCTTCTTCTCCAGAGAATAACATACGTCCAAGGAATCCACGTAAGAAAGTTTCTGTCTGGTCGTCTGGTGAGAATTGGCGGAGCCATTCTACAAGTGTCATATTATTTCCTTCAAAAAACTTCGAGTTATCTTTAGGGAAATAGGATTGGGAAGTTGTTACGCCCCATGTATACGTTCCTTCATCTGGTTCCATTTCACCCATTAGAATATCGAATAACACAGTTTTCGCTAACTCGTTTCTTCCGACAAAAGCAACTTTATCGTATGGCTTTAAAATAAAGCTCACATTATCTAATACTTTTTCTCCATCAATCGTTTTCGAGATTCCTTCTACCCGCAGTAAGTCATTCCCGATATCGCGTCCCGGCTGGAAGGCAACATATGGATAGCGGCGGGATGATGGTTTAATATCGTCCAGTGAAATGTTATCAAGCATTTTCTTACGTGAAGTTGCCTGCTTGGATTTGGATGCATTGGCACTGAACCTTGCGATAAAGTTTTGTAATTCTTTTATTTTCTCTTCTTTTTTCTTATTTTGATCTTTCGCCATCTGTAACGCTAACTGACTTGATTCGTACCAGAAATCATAGTTTCCGACAAACAATTCAATCTTCCCGTAATCCACATCAGCAATGTGGGTACATACTTTATTTAAGAAATGACGATCGTGTGATACTACGATTACTGTATTGTCAAAATTGATTAGAAATTCCTCTAACCATTGAATTGCCTGAATATCCAAGTGGTTTGTTGGCTCATCAAGTAAAAGAATATCCGGGTTGCCGAATAAAGCCTGTGCTAATAATACTTTTACTTTTTCGGAACCTGTTAATTCTGCCATCTTCTTAGTATGAAGGTCTTCTCCAATTCCCAGACCTTTTAACAAAATAGCGGCATCTGACTCAGCTTCCCAACCGTTCATCTCAGCGAATTCGCCTTCCAGCTCAGCCGCACGCATACCGTCTTCTTCAGTAAATTCGGTTTTTGCATAAATTTCGTCTTTTTCTTTCATGACTTTATAAAGCTGTGCATGGCCCATAATGACTGTTTCTAACACTTCATATTCTTCATAAGCAAAGTGGTCCTGTTTTAATACAGCTAGACGTTCATCTTTGCCTAATGAAACATGGCCTGATTGCGGTTCTAATTCACCTGATAAAATCTTTAAAAAAGTTGATTTACCTGCACCGTTTGCCCCGATCAATCCATAACAATTACCTGCGGTGAATTTAATATTCACATCTTCAAATAATTTTTTATCACCAAAACGTAAACTTACATTTGTAGCTTGTAGCATATTGTCATAATTCCTCCATTATCTCATCATATTGCAAGCTTAAACAATTTGCAGGTGGAAGTCAATCCTGGATAGCTATAGATTTATTGTAGAGGAGTCCTCTTTTTTCATTAATGTCAGTATCCCGTCAACTAATAAACAGAAAAATGCAGCCCAGTGAAGCAGCATTCCGACACCTGGAATAATTCCGACTGTACTTGCGATAATACCGACTGCAGGACCCCAAATCGGTGCTCGACCTGACTTGGAAATTGCAAGCGTAATGATATGGTAAATAAGCATAAATATAAGCGGAGTCCATAACAAGTTTAAAATAAATGAACCACCAATAAGCGGAATTCCCAGAAAAAATTCAAATACTGCTCCAATCAATTTTAAAACACCTGATGCAATCATCAACTCACTCCTTTTAATAACTTTCTTATCTAAACCTTATTTTACCATAATACAAGTATTCCTATGGTAAAATTCATATTAAATATTATTTGTGGGGGACTCCAAATTGAATCGTAATAACTCGCATAAAGCATATGGTTTCCATTTTAAAGGTGAACATCAGGAACGGGTAGCAGGAATTTATACAATTGGGAAGGAAATAAGAACAGAGCATACGTATATATGGGACGGATTGAAACGATCTGAAGAGGGGAAAGTGGTCTTTCAATATACGTTAAATGGAAATGGGGCAATTCGAATTGAAGACACAACTTACTCCTTGATGAAAGGACAAGCCTTTTTAGTGAAACTCCCCAGTGATCACTGTTACTACCTACCAGCTGAATCGAATCAATGGGAATTTATTTACATTACTCTATTTGGTACAGAAGCTCTTCATTATTATACGCTAATAACGGAAAAATATGGCCATATTTTTCAATTTCCAACAAATTCCCGGCCGATTAAACAGATCTTTCGCTTGCTTGAAAAAATAGAAACGACGGGTATTCTGCATGGCTATGAAGCTTCAGGGTATGCATATTCATTTCTGATGGAATTTATGCAGTACATTGAACATGATCAGAGCAAAGAAGTGGAACTACCGCTAGCGATAGCAAAGGCTGTTAGTTTTTTAGAAAAAAAGTATGCTGATGACCTGACATTGGATGATATTGTGAAGGTTTCAGGTTTGTCCAAATATCACTTTACCCGTCTATTTGCCAGAACAATGCAAGTAACACCGATTCAGTTTCTAACAAAGATTAGAATGAAGCAAGCGGTAGAATTATTACAGGACAACAGCTTATCTATTGAGGATATAGCAAAGCAAGTTGGATACAGGAATGGGAATTATTTTAGTAAAGTATTTAAAAGTATCTTAAACATTACTCCAAGTGAGTACCGTAATAACCAGTCATATATGCCGGTAGATCAGTTGTTTATTGATTGAAAATAATAGCAATATTTTACTCATTTCAATTTTATTTACGATTGTAAATGGTTACAATCCCCGATATTATACATAATATAAGAGTTTCTAGTTTCGCAATATTTTGCGAGAAAGAGGAGGCGTATGAATTGTCGAAAATTACATTTCTAGGTGCAGGAAGCACGGTTTTTGCGAAAAATGTCCTGGGGGATTGTATGAAGACAGAAGCATTACAATCATTTGAATTTGCTTTATTTGATATTGATCATGAAAGATTAAAAGATTCAGAAATGATGTTAAATAATTTAAGAAATAGTATGAATGCAAACGTAAGAATAACAGCTTATCATGATCGAAAAGAAGCATTAAGAGGCGCTAAATATGTTATCAATGCCATTCAGGTTGGTGGATATGATCCATGTACGATAACCGATTTTGAAATACCGAAAAAATATGGATTACGTCAAACCATTGCTGACACATTAGGTATTGGCGGGATATTTCGAAATTTACGAACAATTCCGGTAATGCAGGAATTCGCAAGAGACATAAAAGAGGTTTGCCCTGATGCCTGGTTTTTAAATTATACAAACCCAATGGCTGTCTTAACCAGCATCATGCTGAAAGAAGGAATAAAGACAGTTGGATTATGTCACAGCGTGCAAGTATGTGCTGACCATTTACTTGAGTCATTAGAAATGCCAAAAGATAATGTTCAGTGGAAAATTGCCGGAATTAATCATATGGCATGGTTACTGGAAATTACCCGGAATGGCGAAGATCTGTATCCGGAAATTAAGAAAAGAGCGAAAGAAAAGCAAAAAGAGAAACATAACGATATGGTCCGATTTGAACTGATGGATAAGTTTGGCTATTATGTGACGGAATCATCTGAACATAATGCAGAATACCATCCTTATTTTATTAAGAGTCAATATCCGGAATTAATTGATAAATATAATATTCCGTTAGATGAATATCCGCGCAGGTGTGTGAACCAGATTGAAGGCTGGAAAAAAATGCGCGATGACTTAATAAACGATCAGAATCTTACCCATGAGCGAACCCATGAATATGGTTCCTATATTATCGAGGCGATGGAGACAAATAAACCGATTAAAATTGGCGGGAATGTGTCAAATAAAGGAGGATTAATAAGTAACCTTCCAGAGAATGCGGTAGTGGAAGTTCCGTGTCTCGTAGAGGCCAGCGGTATTACTCCTACGTATGTTGGTGACCTGCCGGTACAGCTTGCCGCGCTCAATCGGACAAATATTAATACACAGCTTGTAACAATAGAAGCTGCCCTAACAAAAAAGAAAGAGAAAATCTACCAGGCAGCAATGCTGGATCCTCATACTTCGGCGGAACTGTCGCTGGATGATATTATTTCACTTTGTGATGATTTAATTGAAGCGCATGGAGATTGGCTACCGGCATACAGCTGAAACATTTTACAAAAAAGGAGCATGAACATGGCTATATTATACAATGAACAGACAAAAGAATTTCATTTACAAACAGAAAACTCCAGTTACATTTTACACGTTTTAGAAAATGACCAGCTGGGTCAATTATATTACGGAAAGAAAATTCGTCACAAGAACTCTTTCGAACACTTATTTGAGAAAGGAGATCGGCCAAACACCCCTTACTTAAAGGAAGGTGATATGACCTTTACATTAGAACAAACGAAACAGGAATATCCATCCTATGGAACGACAGACTTTCGGGAGCCTGCATTTCAAATATTGCAGGAAAATGGCAGTCGAATAACAGATTTTAAATATGAGAGCCATCGTATTTTTCAAGGTAAGCCTAAACTGGATGGATTGCCTGCAACATATGTGGAGGATGGAGATAATACAGAAACTCTTGAAATCACTCTTTATGATGAGGTGATTGATGCAAAATTAATCCTCTTATATTCGGTTTTTGAGGAACAGGACGCAATTGCCAGAAGTGCCAGGTTTACAAATAACGGGAACGGAAAGTTAAATTTAACGAGAGCAATGAGTGCGAACATTGATTTGCTTGATTCTGACTATGAAATGATCCAGCTCTCTGGAGCATGGGCAAGGGAACGGCATGTGAAAACCCGGAAGTTAGAAACCGGAATTCAGAATATTTCAAGTACAAGGGGGACCAGCAGTGTTCATCAAAACCCGTTTCTTGCGCTAAAAAGACCTCATACAAACGAATTTCATGGGGATGTTTTTGGTTTCAGTCTTGTTTACAGTGGTAATTTCCTTGCACAAGTAGAGGTGGATTATCTGGAGGTGTCACGTGTCAGTATTGGAATCAACCCATTCGATTTTAACTGGATGCTTGAAAAAGGGGAAAGCTTCCAGACACCGGAAGCGGTGATGATTTATTCCAATGAGGGGTTAAACGGAATGAGCCAGCGTTATCACAATTTATACCAGACACGGCTTGCGAGAGGGAAATGGCGTGATCAGGTTCGCCCGATTTTAACTAACAACTGGGAAGGAACATACTTTGATTTCAATGAAGAAAAGATCGTCGAAATGGCGAAACAGTCCCAGGAACTAGGTGTAGAGTTGTTTGTATTAGATGATGGGTGGTTTGGGAAACGGAATGATGATACGACTTCATTAGGAGACTGGTTTGTTGATTATGATAAGCTGCCAAATGGGATTACCGGCTTAGCAGAAAAAATAACTGCATTAGGCATGGACTTCGGCCTCTGGTTTGAACCGGAAATGGTCTCAAAAATAAGTGAGTTATATAAGAAACATCCAGATTGGCTGATACATGTTCCTGATCGGAATTTATCCCACGGAAGAAACCAATATGTGCTTGATTTCTCAAGAAAGGAAATTGTTGATGCATTATATGAAATGATGTCAGCTATTTTGAGAGATGCGAAGATTTCCTATGTGAAATGGGATATGAATCGATATATGACAGAGATTGGATCAGCACAATTGCCGGCTAATCGTCAAAGAGAAGTTGCTCACCGCTATATTTTAGGAGTGTACGACTTATATGAACGTCTAACATCTGAATTTCCTGATATTTTATTTGAATCATGTGCAAGTGGTGGCAGCCGCTTTGATCCAGGGATGCTGTATTATGCGCCGCAAGCTTGGACAAGTGATGATACCGATGCGGTAGAGCGATTAAAAATCCAATACGGTTCATCTTTCGTCTATCCAATCAGTTCAATGGGAGCGCATGTTTCTGCTGTGCCAAATCATCAGGTTGGACGTATAACAAGTCTGGAAACAAGAGCAAACGTTGCTTACTTTGGGGCATTTGGCTATGAGTTGGATGTTACAAAAATGGAAGAGGACGAGAAACAGGCAATGAAGGACCAGATTGCCTTTTATAAAAAGCACCGCGAATTATTCCAGTTTGGAACCTTTTACCGGATTAACAGCCCCTTCGAAAAGGATGGCAATCGAACAACTTGGCTAGTTGTTTCAAAAGATAAGTCGCAGGCGATTGTTGCTGATTACCATGTCCTGTGTAAACCAAACCGGAGTTTTAACCGCCTTATATTGAAAGGATTAAACGAAGATTATACGTATACGATTGAAGGTTTTGATGGAGAGTATAATGGTGATGAATTAATGGAAGCTGGTATTCCATTAGATCATGAACGTTTCCGGAAAAATGGTGAGCACAATGTAGAAGGGGATTATGCTTCCCGTTTATTCGTCCTTAATAAGCAATAATCGAAAGCAGGGCATGATGACATTGCCCTGCTTTCTGTTTGGATATAGTTTTATCACGAATACCAGGCTGAGCAAAAGTCTCTGTTTACTTATCTGCAGCTAACAAAGGTTCGGCAATTTTTTTGCGAAAGTATTGTACAAAAGGGCCTGTGAAGAAAGCAAAGATCACTGTAGCCACACCCACAATTGCACCAAATGAGAAACCGATTACAACACAGGTAATATCTGTTGCAATTCTTGCGACAGGAAACCGAATTTTGTTCCCTGAAACCTTCTCAATAGCAAAAGCTAACGCATCATATGGCGCCATCCCCAGATTAGGTGTGATATAAAGGGCCACACCCATACTGGCAAAAAATACAGCACTGAGCATCATTACTATTCGAATAAACAAGAAAGCGGGATCCTCAAAGATGAAGAAATATCCGTAAACGAAAAAATCTGATATAAAACCAATCCCAACCATATTAACTAATGTTCCAATTCCGATCGAACTCCTGTAAAGAACAAGTATAACAATTAAGAGAATTGCATTAAATCCTAACTGATAGACTCCAAATGAAATTCCTAAAAACCCACTCAAACCAAGATTTATTGTTGAAAAAGGATCTGTGCCCAGTTCGCTAATTCGCAGTAGTGCAACTGCAATACCAATAAACAAATTTCCTATTATCATCATATTAAAGCGAAGCCATGTTATGTTTTTCATATCTCTCTCCTGTTGGTGTATTGATTACCATCATAGTATACAGAAAAAACGGCATAACAGATAGTGAAAAATTTCACATCTGTTAAAAACCAAAATGCTTTGTATAAGAGGACATTCCTTACCATAATTATATAGTAGATCACTAACAGGAGGAGCTCTCGATGAAAAATCTGTTTATTATTGCCATTCTGGCCGGGATGCTGGGTTTTGCTTTATATGATTTTATCAATGACCGTAACAGGGGATTGGAAAACAGTTTTCAAATAGCTGACGGGTCTGTAATAGTTGATGACAGTATTGGCCTGGATATAGGTGATAAAGCTCCAGACTTTGAACTGCAGTCAATGGGAGGGGAGTTTATCCAATTATCTGATTTTAAAGGAAAAAAAGTGATGCTTAACTTTTGGGCAACCTGGTGTCCTCCTTGTCGTGAGGAAATGCCAGAAATGGAACAGTTTTACCAGAATACTAATATTGAAATTTTAGCAATCAATCTGGTAGAAACGGAAACGAGTTATCAGGTGATTGAGAATTTTCGGCAGGAAAACGAATTGACTTTTCCTGTATTATTAGATAATGGCAACAAAGCAGCCGATATTTACCGCATTGTGCCTATACCTGCTACCTATTTAATAGATTCTAATGGCATTATCCAATTTCGTACATATGGGCCATTGACTTTTGACAGGATGATGGAAGAATATGAAAAGCTGGAATAGTTATTATCCCATCATAGATTGTTAACATAATAGTTTCAGTAAAATAGCCAAAAAGAAGCGATCTTGTTTTCTGATAGATGCGCTTCTTTTTTTTTTGCTGGATTATTCAGTAGGCTCCAGCTCATCTTCTGTAACCCATTTATGATTGCTGACTTTCTCACCGGTGTCTGTTGCGCTGAAATCCACCATATATACTGTAGTTTCTTCAACAAGGTCAATGGTCGCTGTTGCACCTTTCATTCCAGGCATATGGTCTGTATTAATAACTGCCGTATCTCCAGCTGATAATGGTTCATCACCGACCCCTGAAAGCTCTTCATGTATGACCCATTTATGGTTTTCGACACGTTCACTTCCATCAGTTGGGTTATAAGAAACAGCATATACGACCGTACTATACGCACCAGTAATTGTAGCCAATGCTCCATCCATTCCCGGCATATGATCTGTCCGGATAATTGCTGTACTCCCTTGTTCAAAGGTTGGTTCTTCAGCAGCTTCCAGTTGCTCAGGGACTTCTCCGGAGCTGGAATGATGCTGATGGGCACTTTCATTACTGTTATTGGAATGATCATGGGCATGGCCGTCTTCCACAGTCTCTTCATTAATAATCATTTGCCAGGAGTCTCCGCCATCTGTGCTGATAAAGCCCGATCCATTTAAGGTATAGATTGCAAACACTTCTTCAGCCTGCGGGTTTTGGGAAATAAACAAAGGAGCATCCTCTCCTAAATCAGGCAATCCCAGCATCGTTTCTTTGCCGGTATCCCAATCATAAGAAACGAGTGAAGGTTTCCCGTTATATGTTGAATAGTACAATGTATCCTCATTGAAGAAAACCCCAAGCCCATTTTCCTGATTGTTTGAAATGAGCTCAAATGTCTCTCCTTTGTCATTAGAAAAATAAATCCCGGTAGACGAAGCGACAGCAAGAAACTGCGGGTCATTTGGATGGATCGCTACATTAAAGAGATCTCCTTTAATATTTGCCCCATTTAATTGTGACCATGTTTCGCCGTTATTCTCACTTAGATAGTACCCTTGCTTTAATTCAGAGTTGGTATCCGGATTATAAAGAAAGATATCATGACTATAGTAACCGACCGCAAGGAAATGGAAATCTGATTCTCCAGTAAATCCGATACTCTCTAATGTCTTTCCACCATCAAAACTCCTTTGAATCCCGAAAGGATTAGGCAGATCAGACTCCGGACCGGGATGTCCTGAAGTATAAAATCCCTTATCTACTACGGTAAATCCCATATAATCGTTTAAGTTTTCTGTTGTTTCAAACCATGTGCCATTATCGGAAAATTTCAGCCCTTCATGTGTACCGAATAATAATCTGTTCCCCTCCTCATTAAAGCCCATGCCATGGACATGAGTCAGAGGCCCGTCTAATTCCTGCTCAAAAGAAGATGGATCCGAGTTGCTGGAACAGGCTGTAACGATACCTAATATAAAACATCCTAACAACATTTTTTTTATATTCAAAACTACTCACCTCATCATGCTTTGTTAAATTTTTACCTTTTCAAGAACAAAGCTTAATACAAAAGAAATAGGAATCCCAACTAATGCCATTAAACTTAATACAAGGGATGCCACCTCTAAAGACAAACCATTCGTATCAAAAATAGAGGCAATATGAAACGTAATCCCTGTATTCACCATGGCAGGAATACCTACACAAATCAGTATCGCCCAAAAAGATCTTGTTTTAATCGCTTCATTTAATGTCCAGTCATCTTCGTGTGATTCTATGGAAGGAGAATTACTCTTATTATCATTTTTCCCATCATTACCGAACCTGTCTATGAATCGTCTACAAACATCATTAATAAACCGGCTGCTAATGTAACGGCAGAGTAAACACAAGATACTTGTGACCCTGACCAGCCAAAAATCTGAATATACAAATCAATAAATTGTGAATTAGAATATGTTTGGCCGGGACCCGAGAAAAAGACACCTAGTCCGCCAATTATTAAGACAACCCAACCATAATAAAAACGGTTAAGAAAATTCCATTTATAAAACATAGTAACACCCTGTTATGAAATTTTCTAATATATTGTGAGATTTGTCGGGAAGATTGAAAGGATGGAAACAGGGGAATAAGTAGTATGGCTAATAATTATTTACTATACCATTTTCATTTGAAGTTGCAAGCAAAACTATTTTATAAATGGACAATGCAGGAAATATAAAAGGGGTATCATTATGTTAAATCACTTTATGGAACTAAGTCCGTTAACACAAACCATCATCGCTACATTATTTACATGGGGAATGACGGCAATTGGTGCGGCATTAGTTTTTGCTGCAAAGGCTTTCCACCAAAAGTTAATGGACAGTATGCTTGGGTTTGCTGGTGGTGTAATGATTGCAGCAAGTTTCTGGTCATTGCTGTCGCCTGCACTCGAAATGGCTCAGGAGGATGATGTGGCGGCATGGATACCAGCAGCAATTGGATTTATGCTCGGTGGGATTTTTTTTGTGGGGATTGATAAGCTGATCCCTCATCTTCATCCAACCTCACAAGTTGCAGATGCTGAAGGGTATCAGCCGACAAATCGAAAAAGAAGCACATTGATGGTACTTGCCATCACCTTGCACAATATTCCCGAAGGATTGGCGGTTGGTGTTGCATTTGGTGCAGTGGCTGCGGACCTTTCCTCGGCATCTGTTACAGCGGCAGTAACATTAGGCTTAGGGATTGGTATCCAGAATCTCCCTGAAGGTGTTGCAGTGGCAATGCCTTTAAGAAGGGATGGGATGTCAAGAAGAAAAAGTTTTTTTTACGGTCAATTGTCGGGGATGGTTGAACCCATTGCCGCCGTTATCGGTGTTTTAGCTGTTACTGCCATTGAACCACTGCTGCCCTATGCGCTAAGTTTTGCTGCAGGAGCTATGATATTTGTTGTGGCAGAAGAAGTCATCCCGGGATCTCAGGAAGAAGGGAACAAGGATCTTGCCTCAATGAGTTTAATGATAGGTTTTACTGTGATGATGATATTGGATGTAGCATTAGGATGAAGAAGGCAATGGGAAGTACCTTTTGTTTTTTTCGGCACAATGAGTTAAAGTAAAAGGAAGTATCGCAAATTGAGGAAGGATTGTCAAGTATGAGCAAAACAGTAGTTATCGCAGAAAAACCTTCGGTAGGTCGGGATATTGCCCGTGTACTTAACTGTACAAAAAAGGCAAATGGGTTTATGGAAGGTTCCAAATATATTGTGACATGGGCACTGGGGCATTTAGTTACATTAGCTGATCCTGAGGCATATGACAATAAATATAAATCATGGAAATTAGAAGAATTGCCTATGCTTCCTGAGCAGTTGAAGCTTGTCGTTATTAAAAAGACAGGAAAACAATTTCAGACCGTTAAATCACAATTAATCCGTAAAGATGTAAAAGATATTGTCATCGCAACAGATGCGGGTCGGGAAGGGGAACTTGTCGCTAGGTGGATTTTAGATAAAGTTCGAATCAATAAGCCTGTGAAGAGATTGTGGATCTCTTCTGTAACGGATCAGGCAATTAAACAAGGATTTCAAAACTTAAAGCCAGGAAAGCAATATGATAATTTATATCATTCTGCTGCGGCAAGATCAGAGGCTGACTGGTATGTTGGTTTGAATGCAACACGTGCTTTAACGACAAAATTTAATGCCCAGCTTTCAAGTGGAAGAGTACAGACACCAACTCTTGCTATGATTGCAGCAAGAGAAGAAGAAATCAGACAGTTTCATCCCAAGACGTTTTATCAGATAAAAGCTAGGACGAATGACGGAATCACCCTGTTATGGAAAAATGCGAAAGGTGAATCAAGAATTTTTGATCAGCAGAAAGCAAACAGCTTACTAAATCAATTGAAGAATAAGCCACTGAAAGTTACAAAGGTTGAAAAGAAACGGAAAAAGAGCTATGCACCAACATTATATGATTTAACCGATTTACAAAGGGATGCCAACCGTATCTTTGGTTATTCCGGAAAGCAAACTTTATCAATCATGCAGAAATTGTATGAGCAGCACAAAATTTTAACATATCCAAGAACAGATTCTAAATATATTTCCACAGATATTGTACCAACATTAAAAGAACGGGTTGACAGCTGTGGTGTGGGGCCGTATGCTTCTGTTGCTGCGAAGATAAAAAGGCAGCCAATAAAAGCAAATAAATCATTTGTGGATGATAAAAGAGTCTCTGATCACCATGCAATTATACCAACAGAACAACCTGTTTATCTTTCCAATCTTAATGAGCAGGAACGCAAAATTTACGATCTTGTAATTAAAAGATTTTTAGCTGTTTTATTACCTCCATTTCAGTTTGAACATATTCAGTTAAGAGCAGAAATAGACCGGGAAACATTCACTGCCAGCGGGAAAAATGTTATTGATCAAGGCTTCAAGGCGGTATATGACCAGTCATCAGAGGATGATCAGGAGGAAGAACAGCACATTTCCAATATTGCAGAAACACACGAATGGAATAATCCGAAGCTTTCTCTAACAGAAGGGGAAACAAAGCCGCCAGAGCGATTGACGGAAGGGACATTGTTGCATGCAATGGAGAATCCTGCTAAATTTCTTGAGAAAGATGAAAAGCATGCTCAAAAAACCTTACAGCAAACAGGCGGGCTTGGAACAGTTGCAACGAGAGCAGATATAATTGAAAAACTCTTTAATACTTTTTATATGGAAAAAAAGGGTAAGTATCTTTATTTAACATCCAAAGGAAAACAGCTATTAGAATTAGTACCAAGTGATTTGCGTTCACCGCTTCTAACAGCGAAGTGGGAAGAAAAGTTAGCTAGAATTGCAAATGGTGATTTGAAAAAAGAGGCTTTTCTTAAGGAAATTAAATCCTATACAAAAGAAGTAGTTCACCAGGTGAAAACAAGTGAGGCAAAATACAAGCATGATAACATGACGGGAACGAAATGCCCGAATTGTGGCAAATTAATGCTCGAAGTTAATGGGAAGAATGGCCGCATGCTGGTTTGTCAGGATCGAGATTGCGGTGAGCGAAAAATGATAGCGAAGAAAACTAATGCAAGGTGCCCCAATTGTCATAAGCGTATGGAAATGCGTGGGCAAGGGGAGGCGCAGACATTTTCCTGTGCTTGTGGTTACCGAGAGAAACTGTCCGCATTCCAGAAAAGAAAAGACAAACAGGGACAAAATAAAGCGACAAAACGGGATGTTAATAAATATCTGAAAAAACAAGATGAAGGATTCACAAACAATGCATTGGCAGAAGCACTCGCCAAATTGAAAGATAAATAAAGAGAATAGAAGATGGGACATCACTGTGATGCACCACCTAAAACAGTGGATTATGTGAAAAGCTTAGAAAACTTTTTAAATATAATAAAAACACAGCTACAGGAGCGAAGTCGTTCGGATGTGGTCTGAAATCCATGGCTCCCGGAAAAGTGTGAGCGAAGTCGTTCAGAGGAGGTCTGAAAGTCATGGCGTCTGGAAAAATTTGAGCGAAGTCGTTCGGAGGGTCGCTGAAAGCCGTGGCGCCCGGAAAAATTTGAGCGAAGTGGTTCGGAGGTGATCTGAAAGCC